>CAVVTM010000016.1:0-477640 GCA_963751175.1 uncultured Actinomycetes bacterium
GACCGCGCGGAGCACGTGGCCGAGGTGCTTCGGGTCGCCCATCTCGAACGTGAACCGGCTCACCGCGACCCGGTCCCTGGTCGTGGTGACCGAGGCGGACAGGATGTTCACGTGCTGGTCGGAGATGGTCCGGGTCACATCCGAGAGCAGCCCGGTCCGGTCCAGCGCCTCCACCTGGATGGCCACCAGGAACATCGAGTCCTCGGTCGGGCGACCAGCGCACCGCCACCAGCCGCTCGGGCTGGGAGTCGAGCAGGTGGCGCAGGTTCAGGCAGTCGGCCCGGTGCACCGAGACCCCGTGGCCCCGGGTGATGAACCCGGTGATCTCATCCCCGGGTACCGGGGTGCAGCACTTGGACAGCCGCGCCCACACGTCGGCGGCGCCTTCCACCACGACACCTGAATCACCGGGCGGCCGGGGCCGCGGGCGGGCGGGTCGGCAGCGTGGCCTCGGCCAGGTCTTCCTGGGCCCCGGCCATCCCGCCGGCCGACTGGACCAGCTTGGCCGCCACCGACTGCGCGCTGACGTGCCCCTCCCCCACCGCCGCGTACAGCGCGGACAGGTCCGGGTAGTGCAGCTCGGTCGCGATGGCCAGCAGCGCGTCCCCGGTGGCCAGGCGCTGCAGCGGCAGGCCGTGCTTGCGCATGGCCCGCGCGATGGCGGTCTTCCCGGTCTCGGTCGCCGCTTCCCGGCGCTCCTTGGAGAACCAGTGCCGGATCTTGTTCCGGGCGCGGGCGCTCTTGACGAACTGCAGCCAGTCACGGCTCGGCCCGGCATCCTGGGCCTTGGACGTGAAGATCTCGACGGTGTCGCCGTTGTCCAGCGTGCTCTCCAGCGCCACCAGGCGGCCGTTGATGCGGGCCCCGATCGTGCGGTGCCCCACCTCGGTGTGGATGGCGTAGGCGAAGTCCACCGGCGTGGCCCCCTGCGGCAGCGCGATGACCTCGCCGCGCGGGGTGAACACGTAGACCTCGGCCGCCCCGAGGTCGAAGCGGAGCGACTCCAGGAACTCGGCCGGATCGGCCGTCTCCCGCTGCCAGTCCACGAGCTGGCGCAGCCAGGCCATGTCGCCGGTGCCGTCCCGGACGCCGCGGCCGCCGGCCGGCACCGGCCGCCTCTTCCTTGTACTTCCAGTGCGCGGCGACGCCGTACTCAGCGCGGCGGTGCATGCCCCAGGTCCTGATCTGCAGCTCGACGGGCTTGCCGCCGGGGCCGATCACGGTCGTGTGCAGCGACTGGTACATGTTGAACTTCGGCATCGCGATGTAGTCCTTGAACCGCCCGGGAACAGGGTTCCACCGGGCGTGGACCGTGCCGAGCGCGGCGTAGCAGTCGCGCACCGAGTCCACCAGGACGCGGATGCCCACCAGGTCGTAGATGTCGTCGAAGCCCACGTTGCGGGCGATCATCTTCTGGTAGACGGAGTAGTAGTGCTTGGGGCGGCCGGTCACGCTCGCCTTGACCTTGGCCTCGCGCAGGTCGGTGGAGACGTCCTCGATGACCTCCTGGAGGAAGACATCGCGGCGCGGGGCGCGCTCGGAGACCAGCCTGGCGATCTCGTCGTAACGCTTGGGGTACAGCGTCGCGAAGGCCAGGTCCTCCAGCTCCCACTTGATCGTGTTCATGCCGAGCCGGTGGGCCAGCGGCGCGAAGATCTCCAGGGTCTCGCGTGACTTGCGCTCCTGCTTTTCCCGGGGCAGGTAGCGCAGCGTGCGCATGTTGTGCAGCCGGTCGGCGAGCTTGATGACCAGGACGCGGATGTCGCGGGACATCGCGACGACCATCTTGCGCACGGTCTCGGCCTCGGCGACCTTGCCGTATTTGACCTTGTCCAGCTTGGTGACCCCGTCCACCAGGGCCGCGATCTCGTCCCCGAAATCGGCCCGCAGCTCGTCGAGGGTGTACTCCGTGTCCTCCACCGTGTCGTGCAGCAGGGCCGCGCACAGCGTCTCGTGGTTCATGCCCAGCTCGGCGAGGATCGTGGCCACGGCGAGCGGGTGGGTGATGTACGGGTCGCCACTCTTGCGCTTCTGCCCGGTGTGCCAGTGCGCGGCCACGTCGTAGGCGTGCTCGATGAGCCGGACATCCGCCTTGGGGTGGGTCGCGCGCACTGTCTTGATCATCGGCTCGAGGACGGGGTTGATGCCACCGCCACGGGTCGCGCCGAGCCGGGCCAGGCGGCGCGCGGCGCGTCCCGATCCCGCGCCGCGCCCGGCGCCCGTGCCCCGGCTGGTGGCCGGGCTCCGGCCGTTCGCCGAGCGGGACCCCAGGCGCAGCGGGGCCGGTTCCACCGCGCCACCGCTGGCCGGGTCACTGCCCGCGGCATCGGGGCTGGCCGGGTCACTGCCCGCGGGATCAGGGCTGGCCGCCTCCGTGACCAGCGGCCGCATGCCCGTGACCTCGGTGTCCTGGGCGGCCCCGGTGTCCGTGGCCCCGGTGTCCGTGGCGTCAGCGTCTGTGGCCCCGGCGCGGGGGAGCACGGCCTCGCCCGGGAGGGCAGGAGTCACCCCGGCTCCGGCACCGCCGGTCGTTGCCACGTCACCGGCCACAGGCACTCCTCACGTCCGCCAAGACCCCATTCTATCGGCGGAAGATCCGGGTAGTGCCGAGCTCAGCGCCTCGTCACACAACCAGCAGGGAGCGGAGGGGGACACCGGGCAGCCGGGCCTGGCCGCCGAGGAAGCTCAGTTCCATGATCACCGCGATCCCGGCGACCTCGGCACCGGCCTTGCGGACCAGTTCCACGGTGGCCGCGCCGGTGCCGCCGGTGGCCAGCACGTCGTCCACGATCAGCACCCGTTCCCCCGGCGCGAACGCGTCCTGGTGCACCTCGATGGTGGCGCTGCCGTACTCCAGGTCGTAGCTCTGCGCGTAGGTGGGGCCGGGCAGTTTGCCCTGCTTGCGGACCGGCACGAAGCCGGCGCCCAGCTGGATGGCGACGGATGCGGCCAGGATGAACCCGCGGGCCTCGATCCCGGCCACCTTGTCCACCCCGTCGTGGCCGCTGGACAGCGCGCCCACGACCGCGGCGAGCGCGGCGCCGTCGGCCAGCAACGGGGTGATGTCCTTGAACATCACCCCGGGCTGCGGGTAGTCGGCGATGTCCCGCACCCGGGCCCGGATCAGCTCCGCGATGTCCGCGGTGCTCCCGCCGGCGGTGCTCCCGCCAGCCACGCCCTGCGGGCTGCGCCCCATCAGGCGTGCTCTGGCCAGCCGGCATCTAACGCCGCTTCTTCTTGCCGCCGGGGCGGCGCTTGGCCGCGGAGGTGTTCCGGCGCGGCTGCTGGCGCGGCCCGGGACGGCCGCCGGGGCCGGCGGGCGGGCGGCCCGGCCCGCCGTGACCTTGTCGGCGCCCCCTGGCGCCGTCGCCGTCGCCGTCGGCGTCGTCCGGATCCTGGCCGGCGAACGTCCGCGTCGGAGTCGGCCCCGTCGTCGCTGTCCAGCGTGGTCGCGGCCGCGCCCGCCCCGGCGCCTGCCCCGGCCAGACCGGCGGCGGTGGGCGCCTTCGCGGCGGCGCGGCGGGCGGCCCGGGTGCCCGAGGCCCGCTGGGCCACCCGCTTGGCCAGCGCCTTGTACTGGGGGTCGCGTTCCTTGAGGTCCGCGAGCACCGGGGTGGCGATGCAGATGGAGGAGTAGGTGCCGGACAGCATGCCGATGAACAGCACCAGGGCCAGGTCGTTCAGCTCCCCGGCGCCCAGCAGCCCGCCGCCGATGAACAAGATCGCGGCCACCGGCAGCAGCGCGATCATCGAGGTGTTGATGGACCGGACCAGGGTCTGGTTGAGGGCCAGGTTGGCGGCCTGGCTGTAGGTGCTGCGGGCCGACCCGAGCAGGCCGGCGGTATTCTCCCGGACCTTGTCGAAGACGACCACGGTGTCGTAGAGCGAGTAGCCGAGGATGGTCAGCAGCCCGATCACGGTGGCGGGGGCGACCGGGAAGCCGGCCAGCGCGTACACGCCCACGGTGATCACGATGTCGTGGACCAGCGCGATCAGCGCGGCCACGGCCATCCGCCATTCGAACGCGATCGACAGGTAGATGACGATCACGATGAGGAAGGCGATCAGCGCCTGCAGGGCCTTCTGCGAGATCTGCGAGCCCCAGCTGGCACCCACGAAGTTCACGCTGATCTGGCTCTGCGGGATGCCCAGTTCCTTCGACAGCGTGGACTGGACCTGCTGCCCCTGCGCGTAGTCCAGCTTGCCCGTCTGCACCTGCCAGGTGGCGCTGCTGCCCGAGCCGACGTGCTGGACGATGGCGCCCTGGCCGTCGCCGGTGCCGGAGACGGCCCGCTGCACCTGGCTGATCGAGGACGCCGAGGTGGCCGGGAACTGGATGACCGACCCGCCCTTGAAGTCCACGGTGAAGTTCAGCCCGCGGCCGAACAGGCCGACCAGGCTGAGCAGCAGGATCAGGCCGGAGATCGTGTACCAGAGCTTCTGGCGGCCCACGAAGTCGAAGGAGATCTCGCCGCGGTAGAGGCGGCCGCCGAAGGTGCCGAGGCGCGACATCATGCCTCCTTCGCCGGCGCCGCGGTGCCGGGGCGCACGCGGGCGGTCCGGGAGGATCGCCACGGCGCCCGTGCCCCCAGCCGGGCCGGATCGAGACCGGAGAAGCGATGGCCCTGGCCGAAGAACTTGGTCCGGGCGAGCAGGGTGATCATCGGCTTGGTGAACAGGAACACCACGACGACGTCGATGATCGTGGTCAGGCCGAGGGTGAACGCGAAGCCCTTGACCTCACCGAGCGAGAAGTACCACAGCAGCGCCGCGGCCAGGAACGACACGGTGTCGGAGACCAGCACCGTGCGCCGGGCCCGCTTCCAGCCGCGTTCCACCGCGGTCCGCAGGGTCCGCCCGTCGCGGACCTCGTCCCGCAATCGCTCGAAGAAGACCACGAACGAGTCCGCGGTGATGCCGATGGCCACGATGAGGCCGGCCACGCCGGACAGCTGCAGCGCGAAGCCCTGGTACTTGCCGAGCAGGATGACGCACTCGAACACCAGCACGCCCGCGATGATCAGGCTGGACACGGCGACGATGGCCAGGCCCCGGTAGTACAGCAGGCAGTACAGCACGACCAGGAGCAGGCCGATGGCCCCGGCGATCAGCCCGGCGTGCAGCTGGTTGCTGCCCAGCGACGGCGAGATCGACTGGACGGACTGCTTGGTGAACGTCAGCGGCAGCGCGCCGTAGTTCAGCACGTTGGCCAGGTTGGTCGCCTCTTCCTGGCTGAAGTTCCCGGTGATCTGGGCCGACCCGCCGGGGATGGCACCCTGGATGACCGGGAAGGAGATCACGTTGCCGTCCAGCACGACCGCCAGCTCGTCCTGCACCGAGTTCACGCCGTACTTGCTGAACATCTGCTCGGTGACCTTGCCGAAGGCGGCGCCACCCGCGGAGTTGAAGTTCAGGTTGGTCTGCCAGTAGACGGCGGAGGTCGACTGGGTGGCGCTGGCCGACGTGACGTCCTTGCCCAGCACCGCCGCCTTGTCCAGCACGAACTTGTACCGCACCCCGTTCAGGGTGCCGCACGAGACCGTCTGGACGCCCGCGGTGTTGTACTGCTGCGCGGTGTAGCCGACCTGTTTCTTCCAGTTCTTGTCGGCGCAGTTCAGCTTGTTGAACTGGGCCTTCACCGCCGGGCTGACCAGGCTGGCGTCACCGGCGGCGCCCGCCACCGTGGACAGGCCGGAGCCGCCGGCCGACGGCGAGGCGGACGCGCTGGGCGCCGGGGTCGCGCCGGCCGAGGCGCTCGCGGACGCGGAGGCCGACGGGGTGGCGGACGCCCTCGCGTGCACCGCGGTCAGGCTGCGGGACCGGCTGGCCATCTCCTTCGCCCCGGCCCCGCTGGACGCCCCTGTCCCCAGCTGCCCCAGGGCGCCGCTCTTGGCGGTCGAGCTGGCCGACGCGGACGCCGTGGGTGACGCGCTGGCCGACGGCGTGGGTGACGCCGACCCGCTGGCCGACGGGGCCGGCGTGGGCGTGGTGACGGGGGTCGTGGCGCCCGTGTTCGGTGCCTGCAGGATCACCTGGCGGAACAGCAGCTGGGCGGTCGTCCCGACCAGGTTCACGACCTTCTGGCTGCCGGCCCCGGGGACCGCGACGTTGATGATGTCGGTGCCCTGCTGCTGGACCTGGGCCTCGGTGAAGCCCGCGCCGTTCACCCGGCTGGCCATGATGTTCTTGGCCTGGGTCATGTCCGCCGCGAACTGCGCGCTGGACACCCCCTTGGGCGCGTTGGCCTTCAGCGCCACCGTGGTGCCGCTGGTCAGGTCCAGGCCCAGGTGGACCTTGAAGTCCTTGCCCCACTGCCCGGGTGAGCCGATGTTCCCGCCCACGATGGCCAGCAGCAGCACCACGATCAGCGCGGCCAGCCCGGCCAGCGCCCGGCCTGGCCGGGAGACGTTACCGCTTGGGGGAGCCAATTCTCGTCTGTCCTTCGGTTCGCGTGTCCCCCGGCCCGACGCTGGGCGCGGGGCAGGCGGTCAGTCCGCGGTGCGCTCGTCCTGAGCGGTGTGGTCGGCCGCGGTGCTGCCCGTGCCGGTCGTGCCCGGAGCCGTGCTGCCCGGCGCGGAGCCGTTGAGGTGCTCGGCGGGCGCCGGGCCGTCCGGGGTGCTCCCGGCGGCCGTGTCCTCCGGGGTGTGCTCAGGGAACGTGCCGTCCGCCGCGTCGGTTCCCGCGGTGTCGGTGCTGGCCATCTCGGGGCCGGCCGCACCGTCGTCGTCGGGCAGGGTCTCCATCACGGCCCGGCGCAGGAAGCGCATGTGCACGCCGGGCGCCACCTCGAGCACCACGTCCTGGTCATCGGCGTCGACCACGGTGGCGTACATGCCCGCGGTGGTGCGGACGCGCTGACCTGGCTGCACCGTGCTCTGCATCTGCTGGGCCTGCCGCTGCCGGTTGCGCTGCGGCCTGATCATGACGAAGTAGAGCAGCCCGAACAGGACCACGATGACGATCAGGAACGTGTAGCTCCCGCCGCCGGAGCTGGTGGCCGCAAGATTATGCATGTGACTCCCCATCGCGGGGGCTTCCTTCCAGTTGATGTACTCTGCCTGGCCGCGCGCCGGGCCATCGGGCCGGCGGGGCCGGAAATCCGTGGCCATCCGGGCAGCGGTTGACCAACTGCCGAAGTGTAGCGGCGCGCGGGCAGCGCACCAACAGGCTACGGCTTCCGGCGACTGATCGTGACATCCCCGCGACCAAACGGCAAGCGGGCAGGCGCGCTGCGGCTCTCCGCTGGCCCGGGGGGTCGTCCCCCCGGGCCAGCAGAGCGTCAGTCGAACAGGCTGCCCGGCAGGGCCAGGCCAGGCGGCTCGGGTGGCTGCAGCCCCAGGTGCTGCCAGGCCGCGGGGGTGGCCACCCGCCCGCGCGGGGTCCGGGCCATCAGGCCCCGGCGGACCAGGAACGGCTCGGCGACCACCTCGACCGTCTCGGCCTCCTCGCCGACCGCCACGGCGAGGGTGGACAGCCCGACCGGGCCGCCGCCGAACCGGGTCACGAGGGCGCTGAGGACCGCGCGGTCCAGCCGGTCCAGGCCTTCCTCGTCCACCTCGTAGAGTTCCAGCGCGGCCCGGGCGAGGTCCCGGGTCACCACGCCGTCGGCCCGGACCTCCGCGTAGTCACGGACCCGGCGCAGCAGCCGGTTGGCGATCCGGGGGGTGCCGCGGGACCGGCCGGCGATCTCGTCCGCGCCGTCGTCGCGCAGCGCCACCCCGAGCAGGTCGGCCGACCGGCGGACGATGACCTCCAGCTCGGCGGCCTCGTAGAAGTCCAGGTGCGCGGTGAACCCGAACCGGTCGCGCAGCGGCGCGGGCAGCAGCCCGGCCCGGGTGGTCGCGCCGACCAGGGTGAACGGGGCGATCTCCAGCGGGATCGCGGTCGCGCCGGGCCCCTTCCCGACCACCACGTCGACCCGGAAGTCCTCCATGGCCAGGTAGAGCATCTCCTCGGCGGGCCGGGCCAGCCGGTGGATCTCGTCGATGAACACCACGTCCCGCTCACCCAGCGTGGACAGGATGGCGGCCAGGTCACCGGCGCGCTCGATGGCCGGCCCGCTGGTGATCCGCAGCGGCGCGCCCAGCTCCGCGGCGATGATCATCGCGAACGTGGTCTTGCCCAGCCCGGGCGGCCCGGACAGCAGCACGTGGTCGGGGGCCCGGCCGCGCCGCAGCGCGCCCTCCAGCACCAGGGACAGCTGCTCGCGGACCCGGGTCTGGCCGATGACCTCGCGCCAGCCGCTTGGGCCGCAGCGCCCCCTCGATGACCCGCTCGTCCGCGTCGGCCAGCGGCGACACGAGCCGGTCCCGCTCGGCCGCGGCCAGCCCCTCCCGCTGCGCGTCAGACAGCGCCTGCTCTTCCAGGGCGGACAGGCCCGGCGCCTCGCGCTCGGCGTCCTCGGCGGCGGAGTGCGCGGAGTGGCCGCCCTGGCCCGGCCGGGGGCCCGGCCCGGTCATGTGCGGCTCAGCTTGCGCAGCGCGGCCCGCAGCGCGACGGACACGTCCACGTCCCCGGCGGGGCTGCCGCCCAGGTCGGCGGCGACGGCCGCGATGGCCTGCTCCGCGTCGCGGGCGGGCCAGCCGAGGTTGACCAGGCCGGCCCGGACCTGATCGCGCCAGAGTGCGGCGCCGCCCGCGGCCGCCCCGGCGCCGGGCGGCGGCCCCATGATCCCGGCCGGGGCGGCGGGCGAGCCGAGCCTGCCCGCCAGCTCCAGCACGATCCGCTGCGCGCCCTTGCGGCCGATGCCCGGCACCCGGGTCAGCGCGGCCACGTCCTCGGCCGCGATGGCCTGCCGCAGCCCGTCCGGGCTGAACGAGGCCAGCATGGCCAGGGCCAGCCGGGGGCCGACCCCGCTGGCCGTCTGCACCAGCTCGAACACGTCGCGCTCGTCGTCGCTGGCGAACCCGTACAGGGTCAGCGCGTCCTCGCGGACGACCAGCGAGGTGGCGACCCGGGCCCGCTCGCCGGTGCGCAGCGCGGCCAGCGTGCCCGGCGTGGCCTGCACCAGCAGCCCGACCCCGCCGACCTCGATCACCGCCCCCTCCGGGGCGATGGCGCACACGATCCCGTCGAGATGGGCTATCACCGCAGACCTCCTGCGTGCGTCCGGGGGGTGGCGGCGGCCTGCCGGGCTAGCAGCGCCGCGGTTCCTAGCCGGGTCTGGGGGCCGCGCCACAGGTGGCAGATGGCCAGGGCGAGGGCGTCGGCCGTGTCCGCGGGCTTCGGCGGGTCGGCCAGCCGGAGCAGCCGCATCACCATGGTGGTCACCTGGGCCTTGTCGGCCCGCCCGCTCCCGGTCACCGCGGCCTTCACCTCGCTCGGCGTGTGCAGCGCGACCGGCAGGCCGCGCCGGGCCGCGCACAGCATGGCCACCGCGCCCGCCTGGGCGGTGCCCATCACGGTGCGCACGTTGTGCTGGCTGAAGACGCGCTCCACCGCCACCGCGTCCGGGTGGTGCTCCGCCAGCCAGGAGTCGATCTCCACCTCCAGGGCGAGCAGCCGGGCCCCGATGTCCGCGGTCGGCGCGGTCCGCGCCACGCCCGCGGCGACCAGGCCGGGGGGCTTGCCGGGGGCGCCTTCCACCACGCCAAGCCCGCACCGGGTCAGTCCCGGGTCAACGCCGAGCACCCGCATGTGCGCTCCATCCCGGCCGGCCCGTCGCTCCGGGCTATCACGAACACGTGTTCGGTCGGGACTGACCCTACCGGCCGGGGCGGCCCGGCGCGCCCAGCTTGCCCGGCGTGTCGGCATTCCCGGCGGCTGCGGGCCGGCCCGTGCCCTTCGCCAGGGCAGATAACGAGAACCGTCCCGGGCCCTCCCCCAGGGCGGCTCAGAAGAATTCGAGCATGAACGCGTCCGCGCCGAACGCGGCGTCCAGGGCCGCATCGGCGCCCGGGTCACCGCCGGCGGCCAGCCCGGCCCGGCGCAGCGTGGCCAGCGGGACGCCGGCGTACAGCGCGGCGAACCCGCGCGGCCCGAGGGCCAGCGCGGCCGGGCCCGGCCCGGCCGGGGCGAGCGTGCCCTTGCCGCCGCCCACGTCCAGCGCCCACCAGCCGTCCTGGCCGGGGCGGTCCGGGTCGGCCAGGCGGAGGACGGCGGCCAGCCCGACCCCGGCCGGGAAGCCCCGCGCGGCCACGGCCGCCGGCGCGTCCACCACCCGGAGCATCCAGGGCTGTCCGGCCGGTCAGCCGCACCTCGGGGTCGGTGGTCAGCCACTGGACCGGGTCGGCGGGTGCGGCCGCCGCCCGGACAGTTTGAGCTATGGAGGAATGTGAGGCGACCACGCCCCAGAGGGCCCGGGTGGCCGCGGCCGAGCTGGCCACGGCCCGTTCCACCAGCAGCTCGTCGTTGCCCTGCTGCCAGCGGTAGGCCAGGAACCCGTCCGGCGCCAGGTAGGCGAACCGGTGCTCGTCGCCGAGCCAGCGGGCCACGGTCGGCTCGTCGCGGGTGTTCGGGCCGCAGTCGCGCAGGTCCTGGTGCACCCGGCCGGTGACGGTGAGCACCTCGGCGGCGTCGCCGGGACCGACCCGGCGCAGCCCGGGATCCGGGCCGGCCGGCGGTGCGGCCAGCTCCGGCGGGTCGTCCCCGGGCACGGCCGCGTCCGCGGTGACCAGCGAACGGAGCGCGTGGGACGGGATCGCGAAGCGGCTCAGGCTGCCCGCGATCTCCCAGCCCAGCGACCGGTACAGCGCCATGGTGGCGGGGTAGAGCGCGGACACCGGGTAACCGCGGTCGCCGATCAGCCCGAGCAGCGCCCGCATCAGCGTGCGGCCGGTGCCCCGCCCGCGTTCCTCGGGCGCCACCATGACGTTGGCCACCCCGGCCATCGGCACCGGCCGGCCGTGCCACCACTGGATCATGTCGTGGTACTGGGCGGCGGCCAGCAGCCGGCCGCCGTCGAAGGCACCCAGGTACCGGCGGGCCGCGATGGCGGCACCGCTGGATTCCTGCCAGCGCGGATGGTCAGCCCGCGCGATCGGCCCGAAGGCCCGGACACTCAGGTCGAGCAGCGCACCGGGGTCGTCACCGGGACCCAGTTCCCTGATGTCCACGTGTCAGCCGAGCTTCTCCATGACCTCGTCGGACACTGAGTAGTTCGCGTAGACGTCCTGCACGTCGTCGGAGTCCTCGATCGCCTCGATCAGCCGGAACACCCGCTTGGCCTGCTCTTCGTCCAGTTCCACCTCGACGGTGGGCAGGAACGCGGCCTCGGCGGAGTCATACTCGATCCCGGCGTCCTGCAGCGCGCTGCGCACGGCGACCAGGTCGTGCGGCTCGCTGATCACCTCGAACGACTCGCCCAGGTCGTTGACCTCCTCGGCGCCCGCATCGAGCACCGCGGTGAGCACGTCGTCCTCGCTGACCTCGCTGGCCTTGGGCACGATCACCACGCCCTTGCGGTGGAACAGGTAGGACACCGAGCCGGGGTCGGCCATGGACCCGCCGTTGCGGGTGAGCGCGGTCCGCACGTCGGCGGCGGCCCGGTTCCGGTTGTCGGTCAGGCACTCCACGAGCACCGCGACCCCGCCGGGCGCGTACCCCTCGTAGGCGATGTTCTCGTACGCGGCGCCGCCGGCTTCCAGGCCCGCGCCGCGCCGGATGGCCCGGTCGATGTTCTCGTTCGGCACCGAGTTCTTCTTGGCCTTCTGCACGGCGTCATACAGGGTGGGGTTGCCGGCCGGGTCCGCGCCCCCGGTCCGCGCCGCCACCTCGACGTTCTTGATCAGCTTGGCGAAGAGCTTGCCCCGCCTGGCGTCGATGACCGCCTTCTTGTGCTTGGTCGTGGCCCACTTGGAGTGGCCGCTCATATCCGATCCCTCACCATGTCAACAAACAGCTTGTGCACCCGCAGGTCGCCGGTCAGCTCGGGGTGGAACGCGGTGGCCAGCGCCGGGCCCTGCCGGACCGCGACGATCCTACCGGTGCCCGGGTCAGCCCCGAGTATCTCGACATCCGGGCCGGTGTCCTCGACCCACGGCGCCCGGATGAACACCGCGCGCAGCGCCGGGCCGGGTACCCCGGCCAGCGGGATGTCCGCCTCGAACGAGTCCACCTGCCGGCCGAACGCGTTGCGCCGGACGGTCATGTCGATGCCGCCGAAGGTCTCCTGCCCCGCGATCCCGTCCAGCAGCCGGTCGGCCAGCATGATCATGCCCGCGCAGGACCCGAAGACCGGCATCCCGCCGCTGATCCGCTTGCGCAGCGGCTCGGTCAGCTCGAAGATCTCGGCGAGCTTCCAGATCGTGGTGGACTCCCCGCCCGGGATGACCAGCCCGTCGGCCTGGTCGAGCTCGCCCGGCCTGCGGATCCGCAGCGGCCGGGCCCCGGCCGCCTCCAGCGCCCTGACATGCTCGTTCACGTCGCCCTGGAGGGAGAGCACGCCCACGGCCGGGCTCCCCGCGCTGGCGGGGATGAGGTCGGGCATGGCGGGTCCTTCCGGGCGGGTCCTTCCGGGCACGGGGGGCTGCTTCGAGCGTAGCGGTCCGGGTGCAACGCCCGGAACAGGGCAGATCTTCCCGCCGCCCGCACCGGCTGCGCTCAGCCCGCCTCCGGGTCCGCCTTGCCGATCCCCAGATGCCGCTCCACGGCGGCCAGCCGGCCGTCGATCGAGCGGAGCCGGGCGATGATCTCCGACACCTGCGCGGGTGAGCCCACGACACGGACCTCGGGCCCCATCCTGGTCAGGCGGGCCTCCAGCTCGCTGGCCGGCTCGCCCTCCGCGCCGCCTCCGCGGATCAGCTCCAGGACCTTCTCCCGGGTCTGGTCCAGGCCCGCACCCAGATCGACGAGCACCTGCGCGGCCACGCCCTGGCCCTCGCGGATGAGGCCGAGCAGGATGTGCTCGGTGCCGATGTAGTCGGTCCCGAGCTCCAGCGCCTCGCGGAGCGACAGCTCGAGGACCTTCTTGGCCCGGGGCGTGAACGGGATGTGCCCGGACGGCTGATCCGAGCCGCGGCCGATGATCTCCTCGACCTTGGCCCGGGTCTCCTCCAGGCTGATGCCCAGGCCATCCAGGGCTTCCACGGCCACGCCCTCGCCGTCACGCAGCAACCCGAGCAGGATGTGCTCGGTGCCGATGTAGTTGTGATCGAGTCTCCTGGCCTCTTCCTGGGCCAGGACGACGACCCGGCGGGCCCGGTCGGTGAACCTCTCGAACATGTGCCGCTCCCCACGGAGGGTGACGACGGACGGTACAGGGAACCGGGACGGTCCGCGGCGTCAGGACGCTGGCGTGGTCACCAGGACCGGGCGGGGCGGCGGCCCGGGGTCACCAGCCGCGGCTGGCGTAACGGTCGGCGGGGGGCAGGGTGTCGGTGCTGATCCCGACCATGGGCTCACCGAGCCCGCGGGAGACCTTGGCCACCACGTCGGGGTCGTCGTGGAAGGTGGTGGCCTTCACGATCGCGGCGGCGCGGGCGGCCGGGTCACCGGACTTGAAGATCCCGGATCCGACGAACACCCCGTCGGCGCCGAGCTGCATCATCATGGCCGCGTCCGCCGGGGTGGCGATGCCGCCCGCGGTGAACAGCACGACCGGCAGCTTGCCCAGCCGGGCGACCTCGGCGACCAGCTCGTAGGGGGCCTGCAGGTCCTTGGCCGCCGCGAAGAGCTCCTCGTCCGGCAGCGTGCCGAGCCCGCGGATGGCGCGGGTGATCGAGCGCATGTGCCGGGTGGCCTCCACCACGTTGCCGGTGCCCGCCTCGCCCTTCGACCGGATCATGGCCGCGCCCTCGGCCAGCCGCCGGAGCGCCTCGCCCAGGTTGGTCGCGCCGCAGACGAACGGGACCGTGAAGTCCCACTTGTTGACGTGGTGGGCCTCGTCGGCGGGGGTCAGCACCTCGGACTCGTCGATGTAGTCGACGCCGATGGCCTGGAGGACCTGTGCCTCGGCGAAGTGCCCGATCCGGCACTTGGCCATGACCGGGATGGACACGGCCTGGATGATCCCGTCGATCATGTCGGGGTCGCTCATCCGGGCCACGCCGCCCTGGGCGCGGATGTCGGCCGGGACCCGCTCCAGGGCCATCACCGCGACGGCCCCGGCATCCTCGGCGATCTTGGCCTGCTCCGGCGTCACCACGTCCATGATCACGCCGCCCTTGAGCATGTCCGCCATGCCCCGCTTGACCCGCGCGGTGCCGGTCTGGGTGGGGCTCGCGGGGCTGGATGCGGTACTGCGTGACACGGTGAACCTCATTCGGATCGGCGGAGTTGTGTTAGGTCCATGGTAGGCGCTCCGTCAGCTGGCGAAATGCGGCATATCGGAGCCGCCCGTCTCCCCGGTCGCGACGACCAGCGCATCGTCGATCTCGAAGAACGCCGGCATCGGCGCGCCCCCGGCCAGCCCCAGGACCCGGGCCAGCCAGCGGCGCCGGGCCGCCTGGGTGGCGGCGACCGCGTCGTTGTAGAACTTGCGGGCCAGGAACACCTGGTGCGCGGCGGCTTCCAGCTCGGCGAGCAGCTCGTCGGCGCTGCCCTGGCTGTCCAGCGAGGCCCGGAAATCGGGCTGGCTGAGCACCGCCCGCAGGGCCCGGGTCAGGTCGCTCTCGGCGAGCTCGTTGGGTTCCCCGGCCGCCCGCGCGTCGTGCGCGGCGCCGGCCAGCAGCAGGCTGGTCGCCGGGTCGAGGAGGCCGCACGCGGCCAGTTCCTGCGCCACCGAGCTGCGCCGGACCAGGGCGGCGTCGAGCGCGGCCCGGGCCTTGTCCACCCGGGCGTGCAGCCGGTCGAGACGGCCGGCCCGCCAGGACACGTAGACGCCGATGAGCACGGCGGCCACGGCGATGAGGATGACGTCGATCAGCATGGGCCACTACCCGCCCGCCGCGCGGCGGCGGCGCGCCGGGTGCGGCGGGCCGGGCTCACCGGGCCACCCCCACCTGGCCGTACGCGGCCACCACGGCCTCGTAGACCCGGACCACGTCGCGGGCCACCACGGGCCAGTCGTAGGCGCGGACCGCCTCGGATGCGGCCCGGGACAGGGCGGCCCGGCGCCCGGGGTCGTCGAGCAGCCGGGCGGCGGCCGCGGCCAGCGCCGCCGGGTCGCCGGTCTCGAACAGCTCGCCGGCCCGGCCGCCGCGCAGGACCTGCCGGAACGCGTCGAGGTCGCTGGCCACGATCGGCGCGCCGGCCGCCATGGCCTCGGCGAGCACGATGCCGAAGCTCTCACCGCCGGTGTTCGGCGCGCAGAACACGTCCACGGAGTGGTAGACGCGGGCCTTGTCCTCCTCGCTGACCTGGCCGAGCAGGATCACCCGCGGGCGCAGCGGCGCGGGCACCTTGGCCAGCACGTCGCCGGTGTCCCCGGGCCCGGCGATCAGCAGCCGCAGCCCCGGCCGCTGGGCGCCCAGCTCGGCGAACGCGCGCAGCAGCACGTCCAGGCCCTTGCGGGGCTCGTCCATCCGGCCGAGGAAGCCGAGCGCGCCGCCGTCCCCGGGCCAGCCGGGCAGCGGGGTGGCCTTCTCGTACCGGCTCACGGTCACGCCGTTCGGGATCAGCACCGCGTCCCCGCCCATGTGCTCGACCAGGGTGGTCCGGGCCGCCTCGGAGACCGCGATCCGCCCGGTGATCTTCTCCAGCGCGGTCTGCAGGGCCGGGTAGGCGGCGTGCATGACGCGGGACCGCGGGGTGGCGGTGTGCACGGTGGCCACGATCGGCCCGTCGGCCACCCAGCAGGCCAGCAGGGACAGGCTGGGCGCGGCCGGCTCGTGCACGTGCAGGACGTCGAAGCCGCCCTCCTTGACCCACCGCCGGACGCGGCTGGCGGACAGGAACCCGAACGCCAGGCGGGCCACCGAGCCGTTGTAGGGCACGGGAACCGCGCGGCCGGCGGGCACCAGGTAGGCCGGCAGCGGGGTGTCGTCGTCGGCGGGCGAGATCACGGACACCTCGTGCCCCAGCCCGATCAGCGCCTCGGCCAGGTCCCGGATGTGCTGCTGCACCCCGCCGGGGACGGCCCAGGTGTAGGGGCAGACGATGCCGACTCTCACGGCCCGCCGCCCGTGCCCGTGCCGGCGGCCGTGCCTGGGCCCGGGGCGGCGGGGGCCGCGCTGGCCGTCTC
Source organism: uncultured Actinomycetes bacterium (assembly GCA_963751175.1). Lineage (GTDB taxonomy): Bacteria > Actinomycetota > Actinomycetes > Streptosporangiales > Streptosporangiaceae > RYN-230. The sequence continues at coordinate 16,061 of CAVVTM010000016.1, forward strand.
GTCCCCGCCGAGGGCCGCGCGGTCCGCCGCGGCCAGCCGTTCCGGGTCAAGATCGGCGACGAAGACCTTCTGGAGCATGTGCCAGTCCTGCGGGTGGGCCCGGATCCCGTCCTCGTAGTCGCGGGCGACCGCCTGGGTCATGACCGCGACCTTCTCCCGGCGGGTGCCGGCCTCCGGCACCGGGACCTCGTCGTAGATGCGGGCCCCCCAGCCGCCGCCGTCGAACCACAAGGTGGTGGGCAGCAGCGCCGCCCCGGTCTGCACGGCCAGCGCGGCCGGGCCGGCCATCATCCGCGCCTTCTCCCCGAAGAACTCCACCTCGATGCCGCGGCCGGTGACGTCCCGGTCCGAGACCAGGCAGACCAGGCCCCCGGCCCGCAGCCGCTGGGCCAGCACGCCGAACCGGCTGTCCCCGCCGCTGGCCGGGAGCACCTCCATGCCGAGGCCCTGGCGGAAATCCAGGAACCGCTGGAACAGGGACTCAGGCTTGAGCCGCTCGGCGACCGTGGTGAACTTCCCCACCCCGCGGTGGATGATCCAGACGCCGGCCAGCTCGTAGTTGCCGGTGTGCGGCAGGGCGATGATCACCCCGCGGCCCGCGGCCAGGTTCCCCTGCAGCTTCTCCTCGCCGGTCACGTGCATGTCCGCCTGGATCCGGTCCTGCCCCAGCACGGGCAGCCGGAACGACTCCAGCCAGTAGCGGGCGTAGGAGCGCATGGTCCGCCGGGACAGCGCGCGCAGTTCCTTGCCGGTGACGGACGGGCCGGTCACCCGGCGCAGGTTCGACTCGAGCACCTGGACCTGGGGTCCCTGGCGGCGCCAGAAGATGTCGGCGCCGAACCGGAAGGCGCCGCGGGCCCAGGATTCCGGGACCCGGCACACCAGGGTCCAGCCCAGGGCGTACGCGGCGTCAGTCAGCCGGTCCCGTACCGAGGTCACGCCTCATCCTTTCGCGCGCCACCATCACCAGGGTCGCGAACCGCCGCCGCCGGGCCGTCACCGGGGGCGCCCTTACCGGGGGCGCCGTTACCTGCCGCCGGGCCGGGGTCCCCGCTGGCGCCCGGCGGGCCGCCCGGCGCGGCGGCGGCCTGGGGTGCGGCACCCGGCCCGACGGCCTTGTGCACGACCAGGACACGCTGCACGAACGTGATCGCGCTGCCCGCCGCGACCAGCCACAGCCCGATGGGCAGGACGAACGGCACGCCCAGCCCGGTCAGCCCGGCCGCGACCAGCACGACCAGCAGCCGCTCGGAACGCTCGGCCACGCCCACGTCGGCGCGCACGCCTATCCCCTCGGCCCGGGCCCGGGCGTACGACACCAGCCCGCCGGCGACCAGGCAGAACAGCGCCACGCAGGCCAGCACGGGCTGATGGTCCCGGGCCAGGTAGATGGCCAGCCCGCTGAAGACCGCCCCGTCACCGATCCGGTCCAGGGTCGAGTCGAGGAAGGCCCCCCAGGGCCCGGTGGCGCCTTTCACCCTGGCCAGCAGGCCGTCCAGCATGTCGAACATGGCGAAGCCCCAGCACACCAGGGTCCCGGCGAACAGGTGGCCGGTGGGGAACAGCCAGAGCGCCCCGATGGCCACGCCGATCGTCCCGGCCGCCGTGATCATGTTCGGCGTGACCGGGGTGCGCGCGAGCGCCCGGCCCAGCGGCGACAGCAGGCGGGCGAACAGGGGTCTCAGAGCGTTCAGCATGGCCGTCCGATCCTACTGGCGGAGTGGACAGGAGGGACGATTCCGGCTGGGGGCTTGTGGTCGGGTGTCCAGCAGGTAAAGGCTGGCTGTGAGGCAGCCGAACAGCGTCGTAGGAGGCGAGTACTCATGACCGACAGGAGAGGATCGAGCGCCACAGGCGGTACAGCAGGGGCCGATCAGCCCGGCAGCGTGCGGAATGTCGCGCTGGTCGGCCATTCCGGGTCAGGGAAGACAACTCTGGTGGAGGCTCTCCTCGTCAGCACGGGCGCGATCGCGCGCCCGGGACGGGTGGAGGACGGTTCCACCGTCAGCGACTTCGACGAGGTGGAAGTCCGGCAGCAACGTTCCATCAACCTCACCCTGGCGCCCGTCGTGCACGCCGGGGTCAAGGTCAACCTCCTCGACACCCCAGGCTACGCCGACTTCACCGGCGACCTGCGGGCGGGCCTGCGGGCCGCGGACGCCGCGCTGTTCACCGTGCCGGCCACCGACGGCGTGGACGGGCTGACCCGGATGCTGTGGGAGGAGTGTGCCTCCGTCGGCATGCCCCGGGCCGTGGTCATCACCAAGCTGGATCACCAGCGGGCCGACTTCGACGAGGCCCTGCAGGCCTGCCAGGACGCGTTCGGCGACTCGGTCGCCCCGCTGTACCTGCCGGTGACCTCGGGCCCCGGGGCCGTGGACGGGCTCATCGGGCTGCTGTCCGGGCGGTACTACGACTACACCGGCGGAACGCGCACCGAGCGGGACCCCGACCCGGATCAGGCGGACCGGGTCGAGGAGCTGCGCAGCTCGCTGATCGAGGGCGTCATCCAGGAGAGCGAAGACGAGAGCCTCATGGAGCGCTACCTGTCCGGGGAGAGCATCGATCCCAAGGTGCTGATCGAGGACCTGGAGAAGGCGGTCGCCCGGGGCAGCTTCTACCCGGTGCTCACCACGTCGGCCCTGCAGGGCATCGGCCTGGCCGAGCTGCTGGAGATCATGACGCAGGCCTTCCCCGCCCCCGGCGAGCATCCGCTGCCCGGCGTGACCACCCTGGACGGCAAGGCGGTGGCCGGGCTGTCCTGCGACCCCGACGGGCGGCTGCTGGCCGAGGTGGTCAAGACCACGTCCGATCCGTATGTCGGGCGGATCAGCCTGGTCCGGGTGTTCTCCGGGACGCTGCGGCCAGACGCGCCGGTGCACGTGTCGGGGCATGGCCTGGCTGAGCGCGGCCACGCCGACCACGACATGGACGAGCGGGTCGGCGCGCTCACCTCGCCGCTGGGCAAGCAGCAGCGCCCGGTGCCGCAGTGCGTGGCCGGGGACATCTGCGCCGTGGCCAAGCTGACCAGCGCAGAGACCGGCGACACGCTGTCCGACAAGGACAGCCCGCTGCTCATGGAGCCGTGGTCGATGCCCGACCCGCTGCTCCCGGTGGCCATCTCGGCCAAGTCCAAGGCCGACGAGGACAAGATGTCCCAGGCCATCGGCCGGCTGGTTGCCGAGGACCCGACGCTGCGGATGGAGAACAACTCCGAGACCCGCCAGCTCGTGCTCTGGTGCATGGGTGAGGCCCATTCCGACCTCCTGCTGGACCGGCTGTCCTCGCGGTACGGGGTGGGCGTGGAGACCAAGCAGCTCCGGGTCCCGCTGCGCGAGACCGTGGCCGGGAAAGCCCGGGGGCTGGGCCGTAACGTCAAGCAGACCGGCGGGCACGGCGAGTTCGGGGTGTGCCATATCGAGGTGGAGCCGGTCCCGTCGGGCACCGGCTTCCAGTTCGTGGACAAGGTCGTCGGCGGCGTGGTGCCGCGCCAGTTCATCCCGTCGGTGGAGAAGGGGGTGCGCGCCCAGCTGGAGCAGGGGGTGCTGGCCGGCTACCCGATGGTGGACATCAAGGTGACCCTGTTCGACGGCAAGGCCCACTCGGTGGACTCCTCCGACATGGCCTTCCAGAAGGCCGGCAAGCTGGCCCTGCGGGACGCCGCCGACAAGGCGAAGGTGCTGCTGCTGGAGCCGGTCGACGAGCTGTCGGTGCTGGTCGCGGACGACTACGTGGGCGCGGTCATGTCCGACCTGTCCTCGCGGCGCGGCCGGGTGCTCGGCACCGAGCCGGTGGCGGGCGGGCGGACCCTGGTCAAGGCCGAGGTGCCGCAGCTGGAGATCACCCGCTACGCGATCGACCTGCGCTCGATGTCGCACGGTACCGGCTCGTTCAGCCGCAGCTACCTGCGCTACGAGCCTTTGCCAGCACACCTGGCCGACAAGGTGGCCGCGAGCGCGGCCGAGGATTAAGCGGCGCGCCCGCGCCAGCTAAGGCGTGGGCGAACGCCAGCCAACGCTGATTTGCGGGCGAGGCGGGGCACGCCGCAGGCGTGTTCCCGCCGAGCCCGCGAATGGCGGGGGGCCCAGGGGGTCGCCCCCCCGGGCTAGCAGGGCCAGGCGTCCGCTATGAGCTTTCTCGTGTCCCTCAGCAGTTGAGGGAGTACGCGGGTGTGGCCGACCACGGGCATGAAGTTGGTGTCCCCGCCCCACCGGGGCACCACGTGCTGGTGCAGGTGCGCCGCGATCCCCGCGCCCGCGACCGAGCCCATGTTCATGCCGATGTTGAAGCCCTGCGCGCCGGACGCGGTGCGCAGCGCGGTCATGGCCCGCTTGGTGAGCACGGCCAGCTCCGCGGTCTCAGCCTCGTCCAGGTCGGTGTAGTCGGCCACGTGCCGGTACGGCAGCACCATCAGGTGCCCGGCGTTGTACGGGTACAGGTTGAGGACGCTGTAGACCAGCTGGCCGCGGGCCACGATCAGGCCGTCCTCGTCGCTGAGCGCCGGGATCCGGCAGAACGGGCAGCCATCGCCCTCGTCGGTCCCGGCCGGCTTGTTCTCGCCCTTGATGTAGGCCATCCGGTGCGGCATCCACAGCCGGGCGAAGCCGTCCGGGATGCCGGCCCCGTCCTGCTCGGACAGGCCAGGCTGGGTTGGCTCGGTCATCGAGTGGTCAGACCTGGATGCGCTGCTGGACGGCGCTGACGATCTCGGCGATGGCGTCGGCGACCGGGACCCCGTTGCGCTGCCCGCCGTCGCGGAACCGGAACGAGACCGCGCCCTTGGCCACGTCGTCGTCCCCGGCCAGCAGCATGTAAGGCACCTTCTGCCGCTGCGCGTTCCGGATCTTCTTCTGCATCCGGTCATCGCTGGTGTCCACCTCGACCCGGATGCCCTGCTCCCGCAGCTGGGCCGCGACCTTCTCCAGGTAGGGCACGTGCGCGTCGGTGATGGGGATGCCGGTCACCTGGACCGGCGCCAGCCACGGCGGGAAGGCCCCGGCGTAGTGCTCGAGCAGGATCCCGAAGAACCGCTCGATCGACCCGAACAGCGCGCGGTGGATCATGTAGGGGCGCTGCCGGGAACCGTCGGGGGCCTGGTACTCGATCCCGAACCGGCCGGGCTCCTGGAAGTCCACCTGGAGGGTGGACAGCTGCCAGCGGCGCCCGATCGCGTCCTTCACGTGCACGTCGATCTTGGGGGCGTAGAACGCGCCCTCGCCCTCGGCCACGGTGTACGGCAGGCCCGAGGCGTCCAGGGCGTGCCTGAGCGCCGCCTCGGCCGCGTCCCACTCGGCGGGCTCCCCGACGAACTTCTCCGGCCGGGTGGACAGCTCGGCCTCGAACTCGGTCAGGCCGAAGTCGCGGAGCAGGCCGACCACGAAGTTCAGCAGCGAGGCCAGCTCCGGGGCGAGCTGCTCCGGGGTGCAGAAGATGTGCGAGTCATCCTGGGTGAACCCGCGGGCCCGGGTCAGCCCGTGCACCACCCCGGACTTCTCGTACCGGTACACGGTGCCGAACTCGAACAGCCGGAGCGGGAGCTCCCGGTAGGACCGCCCGCGCGACTGGAAGATGAGCACGTGCATCGGGCAGTTCATCGGCTTCAGGTAGTACCTGGCGCCATCCAGTTCCAGGGGCGGGAACATGCCGTCCGCGTAGAAGCCGAGGTGACCCGAGGTCTGGAACAGCTGTTCCTTGGTCACGTGCGGGGTGTTGACGTACAGGTAACCCGCTTCCTCGTGGCGGCGGCGTGAGTAGTCCTCCATCACCTGGCGGATGATCGCGCCTTTGGGGTGGAAAATCGGCAGCCCGGAGCCGATCTCGGCCGGGAACGAGAACAGGTCCAGCTCCGCGCCCAGCCGCCGGTGATCGCGGCGTTCCGCCTCGGCGAGCAGCTTCAGGTACTCGTCCTGCGCCTCCCGGGACTCCCAGGCGGTGCCGTAGATCCGCTGCAGCTGGGGGTTCTTCTCACTCCCCCGCCAGTACGCGCCGCTGGAGCGCATCAGCTTGAACGCCGGGATCTGCCGGGTGGTGGGCACGTGCGGCCCGCGGCACAGGTCCTTCCAGCATTCCTCGCCGGTGGCCGGGTCGAGGTTGTCGTAGATGGTGAGCTGGCTGCCGCCGACCTCGACGGCTTCCTCGACGCTGACCTCGGAGGGTGCGACCGGGGCCCCGGCTGCCGAGGAGGTCGGCTGGCCGCCCTTGATCCCGATCAGCTCGAGCTTGTACGGCTCGCCGGCGAGTTCCTCGCGGGCCTGGTCGTCGCTGACCTCGCGCCGGGAGAAGCGCTGGCCCTGCTTCACGATCTGGCGCATCCGCTGCTCGATGGCCTTGAGGTCGTCGGGGCTGAACGGCTCGGGCACGTCGAAGTCGTAGTAGAAGCCGTTCTCCACGGGCGGCCCGATGCCCAGCCTGGCCTCGGGGAACAGCTCCTGGACCGCCTGGGCCATCACGTGCGCGGTGGAGTGCCGCATGATCGCCCGGCCGTCGTCGCTGCCCACCTCGACCGGCTCGACGGAATCACCGTCGGCCAGCGGCGCGGCCAGGTCGCGCAGCTCGCCGCTGACCCGCGCGGCGATCACCGCGGAGCCGGGGCCCGCCGGGCCGCCGCCCGGCTCGCCCAGCCGGAGCGCGTCACCGGCCGTAGTGCCCGCGTCCACCACGTGCTCGCGACCGGCGAGGGTGATGTGAAGCTGCTGGGCCGACACGGCGGGCTCCCTGGATCGTCTGGCGAGTGGGGCCATTGCCCCAGCCTCTGATGCTATCGAGGCGCGGCCGCAGCCGCGCCTCGATATCGCCCCGGCCGCTCCAGGGACTCCCGCTAACGGACGGTGACGAGGCTGCCGTAGGTCAGGTAGGGCCACACGTAGTGAGCCTGGGCGTACGGCAGCTCGACGCAGCCCAGGCTCTGCGGCGCGCCGTAGAAGCCACGGGGGAAGTAGTGCACCGCGTCGCCGCCGTTGAAGTAGGCGACCCAGGACACCGGGTCGGCGTAGTGCGAGCCGTCCGGGTTGGTGCCCGACATGATCTGGAACTGGTAGCGCAGGTAGACCGGGAAGGTGCCGTCGGCGGTGGGCGCGGCCGGGATGCCGGTGTTGGCCAGGGTGTGCAGGATGACCCGCCCGTTATGCCACACGGTCAGCGTCTCCGGGCTGGCCTTGCTGACCAGGGCGTAGGTGTAACCGTTGGGGTTCTTCTTGTTGGCCGCGGCGGCGCGGATCACGTCCCGCCACAGGGCGGGGGTCATCACGCCGGTCATGGTGAGGCCGTGGTTGGCCTGGAAGGCCCGGATCGCCCCCTGCATGATCAGGCTGGACTGGCCGCCCCAGAAGCTGGTCAGGACCGACGGGTAGCCCTTCTTCCAGGTGAAGGCCCCCGCCTGCGGCGAGTACATGGCGGCCAGCTCGGTGGGGACGTTGTCCGGCTCCATCGCGTTGGGGTTCTGCGGGGCCCACTTGAGCGGCAGGTAGCCCAGCTGGGCGAGCATCTGCTTCAGCCGCAGGGTCGACCAGTGCCGGGTGGTGAACCGCTCGGTCACGGTCTTGGCCACCACCCCGCCCGCGGCGGAGCGGAGCCCGGATCCGCCGGCCGGGAAGGTGACCCGCACCCGGGTGCCCGGCCAGAACGGCGTGGCCGGGGTGAACGTCAGCGTGGTGCCCGCCTTCGTCCAGGTCCCGGGCGTGGCGGGGTGCAGGACCGGCAGCGGTGAGGTGGCGGCCAGCGGGGCGGACAGCGTCACCCGGACCGGGCTGGCGCCGTTGGTGCGGGTCACCGCGCCGCCCTGGGTCACGGACTCGACCCGCAGCGGCGGGGCCGCGGCCTGGGCGCCGTGGGACTGGCGGTCCGAGACGGTGGTGGCGTGCCCGGCGGAGCTGGACGCGCCGACGATCCCGATGGTCGCGCCCGCGACCACGAGGACACCCACGCCGCCCGTGGCGAGGAGGATCTTGGTCCGCCGGGACCCGGGCGCCGTGTTCCCGGCCCCGGGGTCCGCGGCCGCGGGGCTGCCGCCCTGGCTGTCCCCGCCCTGGCCGTCCCCGTCCTGAGCGGGCGCGTCCGCGGGGCTATCGCCCGTGGCCCCCGCTGACGGGGACGCCGTGGGCCGCCGCATCCACCCTGGAGTCTGCACGTTCCGCTCCCTCGTGTTCCCTATGCCCGCCATTGGCCCGCGGGATCCCTCGCCGCCCGGCCTGCCCGCTGTAACGCATTCCCGACATACCCGGTTCCCGCTGCGCCGGCGTGTCGTGCGCCTTCGCCTGTCCTATGTGACAGCCCGGGCACCCGGAACGCCCTCAGCGGGTGATATCCGCCCCGCGGACGTAGGCCTCTAGCTGCGCTCATGCGCGCTAAAGCCAGTCTTTGCGGCGGAAGATCACATACAGGGTCAGCGATAGGCCAACCATGATCAGTGTGGACGTCCAGAAACCCGCGATCTTGCCGAAACCGGGATACGGCACATTCTGCCCGTAAAAGCCGGTGACCGCGGTCGGCACGGCGATGATCGCGGCCCAGCTGGTGACCTGCTTCATGATCACGTTGAGCCGGTTGCCGCGCACCGTGAGGTGGGTTTCCAGGATGGTCGTGACCAGGTCGCGGAGAGACTCCGTCCATTCGGTCGCGCGGAGCACGTGATCGTAGATGTCCTGGAAGTACGGCATGATCTCGCCGTCCACCACGTGCAGGTCACGCCGCAGCAGCGAGTTGAGCACCTCGCGCATCGGCAGGACCACGCGCCGCAGCACGACCAGCGACTTGCGCAGCTCGAAGGTGCGGCGCTGCATCTCGGTGTCCCGCGGGTTCTCGTCGAACAGCTGGTCCTCGAGCGTCTCGATCTGGGTGTCCAGCGCCTGGACCGCCTCGAAATGGGTGTCCACCACGTAGTCGAGCAGGCCGTAGAGCAGGAACCCCACCCCGCATTTGGCCAGGTCCGGTGAGTCGTCCCAGCGGCGGACCACCGCGTCGATGTCGAAGCCCTTGCTGCGCCGCACCGTGACCAGCGCGCGGTCGGTGACGAACGCGTCGACCTCGTCGATGTCCAGCTCACCGCTGTCGGTGTTCAGCTTCACCCCGTAGGAGGTGACGAAGATATGGCTCTGGTAGCGGTCCAGCTTGGCGCGCTGGTGCTCGGCCACCGCGTCCTCGACCGCCAGCGGGTGCAGCCCCAGTTCCTCGCTGATCGAGGACAGGTCGTCCGCGGTCGGCTCGCAGAAGTCGAACCAGACGACCGCGGCCGGGTCGGCCAGGTAGTCGGAGATCTTGGCGACGGGGAAGCCCTCGTCCTCGAGGATCCCGTTGCGGTACATGCGGGTACGCGACATGGTGGCCAAGATAAGGGCATCGGCGGCAATCTGCTGGCGGGGGGCTGCGCCACGCCAGCGCCGGCCGTGGCCCGGCGGCGCGCGCCACGCCCAGCCGGGCCGTCCCCGCCCCAGGCTGGCATGATCGGGTTTATGACGGTTATCAAGATCAACGCGATCACCGTGCCGGCGGACAGCGGGGACGAGCTGGCCCGCCGTTTCGCGGCCCGGGCCGGCGCCGTGGACAACCAGGACGGGTTCGAGGGGTTCGAGCTGCTCAAGCCCACTGACGAGCGGACCACCTGGCTGGTCGTCACCCGGTGGCGGGACGAGGAGTCCTTCGCCGCGTGGCTGAACTCCCCCTCGTTCGGGCACGGGCACCGCTCGCAGGCCGAGCGCGAGGGCGGCCAGGCCCCGCCGCCGGTCGGGGTGTCCAGCGAGCTGTGGTCCTACGAGCCCGCGGGCGGTTCCGCGGCGCAGCCCGGCTGAACCGGTGGGCAGCTGGACGCCGCCCGGCGGGCCGGTGATGACCCCGGCTGTCCTGGTGGACGACGACCGCCTCGAGGGGAACCTGCGGGCGATGGCCGCCAGCGCCGCACGCCGGGGACTGGGGTTGCGGCCCCACGTCAAGACCCACAAATCCGCCGCGATCGCCCGGCGCCAGCTCGGGCACGGCGCCCTCGGCGTGTCCGTGGCCACCCTGGGCGAGGCTGAGGTCTTCGCAGACGCCGGCCTCGACGAGATCTTCGTTGCGTATCCGCTGTGGGCCGACCGGGAGCGGGCGCCGCGGCTGCGCGCGCTCGCGGGGCGGGTACGGCTGGCGGCCGGCGTGGATTCGCTGGCGTCCGTGCACCAGCTGGCCGCGGCCGTCCGGGGCCACGACGGTCCCCGGGTTCTGGTCGAGGTGGACTGCGGGCTGCGCCGCAGCGGGGCGGCCCCCGGCGGGGCGGGCCGGATCGCGGCCGCGGCGGCCGGGGCGGGCCTGGCGGTGGACGGCGTGTTCACGTTCCCCGGGCACAGCTACGCGCCGGGCATGCCCGCGAAGGCGGCGGCCGACGAGGCGGCCGCGCTGTCCGCGGCGGCGGGCAGCCTGGCCGCCGCCGGGATGCCCTGCCCGGTGCGCAGCGGCGGGTCCACGCCCAGCGCGCCCGAGGCGGCCGGCCCGGCCGGGGGCAGCCCGGTGACGGAGCTGCGGCCCGGGGTGTACGCGTTCAACGACGCGCAGCAGGTCATCCTGGGCAGCTGCACGCTGGACGAGGTGGCCCTGACCGTGCTGGCCACGGTGGTCAGCACCCCCGCCCCGGACCGCTTCGTGCTGGACGCCGGGGCCAAGGTGCTCGGTTATGACCGGCCGGCCTGGGTGCCGGGGCACGGCCTGCTGCCCGCCTTCCCGGAGGCCACGGTCACCGGGCTGTGGGAGCACCACGCGGTGGCCGTGACCGGGGCCGGGCCGCGGCCCGCCGTGGGCGACCGGGTTGTCGTGATCCCCAACCACGTCTGCACCGTGGTCAACCTGGTGGACGAGCTGCACGTAGTCCGGGACGGGCGGGTCGAGGACCGGTGGCCGGTGGACGCCCGGGGGCGTAACACCTAGGCGCCCTGCCGGGACAGCCGGTCCGGGTCCGACGCGTCCGGGGCGGCCAGGCCCTCGGCCTGGGTCAGCAGCTCGCCTGCGCGCCGCGTTGCGGCGGGCCGGGCCAGCACCCAGACGATCCCGACCACGAGCCAGGCGATGGCCACCGACGGCCCCCACCAGTTGACTCCGGTGGGCAGCGGCCAGACGTTCCGGTACAGGGTGTAGCCGAGCACGATGATGCCCAGCACCGGGATCACCAGCTCCCACCTCCGCACGCTGCTATCCCCGGAGAAGAACACCAGGCGGACCATGCCGATCGTGGCCAGGATGTAGACCACCAGCAGGATCAGCGTCCCGATCACCCCGCTCTCCAGGAACAGGGTGAACGGATCGCCACCCAGGACGAACCAGGTGAAGGCGATGATGGCGTAGACGGTCAGGGCCACGGCCGCCGTCGAGACGGTCGGGGTACGGCGCCGCGGCGAGACACGGCTGAAGCGCCCAGGCAGGACGCCGTCCCGGCCCATGGCGAACGCGAGCCGGGAGGCGCCGACCGTGGACGCGAGCGCGCAGCCGAAGGCCGAGATCATCGCGCCGGCCGTGATGATCGTGCCCAGCCAGGACGCGACGTAGCTGGTGCCCAGATCACCGATCAGGGACGTGGAGTTGATGAAGGCGGTGACGCCCTTGGCCGAGGTCCCGAAGCCCATTACCTCGACTGCGGTGACCACGAAGAAGTAGACGCCGCCGAAGATGGCCACGCCCAGGATGGCCCGCGGGATGTCCCGCCTGGGCCGCCGGGTCTCCTCACCGAGGGTGGACGCGGCCTCGAACCCGGCGAAGGACAGGAAGCCGAACACCACGCCGAGGAAGATCGTGGACAGCGGCGTGCCGGACGGGAGGCTGAGCACCGACCAGTCCACGCCCAGCCCGTGCGGGGCACTGTGCCCGGCCAGCTTGGCGAACACGATCACGATCACGATGACGATCAGCAGCACGGTGATGGCCTCGGCGGCCAGCAGCAGGCGGGTGCCGCCGCGGGCCGGGGTGATCGCGAGGAACCAGACCAGCAGCATCCCGATCGCGCCGAGCAGGAACCCGGACCAGGTCGGCGGGTTCTTCCAGACCCCGAGCGCGTTCAGGAAGTTGGCCGCGAACCGGCCGCCGGCCATCGAGGTGACCACGGCGTAGAACGTGTACGTGCCGGTCAGCGCCCAGCCGGAGATGACCCCGGCGCGCGGGCCGAGCGTGGCGCCGACGAACCCGTACACCGACCCGGAGTGGTGGAAGCGCTGGGTCAGCCGCACGAACGTGTAGGCGACCAGCAGCACCCCGACGAACGCGAGCGCGAACGCGATCGGCACCGCACGGCCCACCGTCGTCGCGGTGCCCTGCGGGTTGATGCTGGCCGCCATCGAGGGCGCCATCAGGGCCAGCGAGATGCCGATGGCCTCCCAGACGCTGAGGTTGCGGTGCAGCTTCGGCGGCCCGGCCTCAGCCAGCTCGCTCGCTGGCCCGGTCTGGCTCACTGGCCCGGTCTCGTTGCTGGCGGCCATTGCTCGCACCTCCCACGGACGGCCGGCTCGCGGCCGGGCTCGTCAGGGCTCTGCTCATCAGGATCTGATCGTTGTGCTTCTGCCTGCTGATGATGCGCCGCGGCCCGGCACGCGCACAAGATCCCATTCGCGACTTTTCCGGTCCGCTCCCCCAACCCGGCGGCACCCTCCGCCCCAACCCCCCGTCCGCCCACGCCCGCCGCCGCGCCCGGCCCCGTGGTCGTACCGCATCGCGAAGTGTTAGAGTTCTAGAACTCTAGAATTCGCAAGACTGGCCGGCCCCGGCGGGAGCGGTGCGCTGCTGAGGGCGTGCCGGGACGAGGCAGGCCGGGACGAGGCAGGCCGGGATGGAGGCGGGGTCGTGAGGGAGGCGGTGGACTGATGAAGGTCACGGAACGGGGCATCATGGGCGATCCGGGGGCAGCGGGCCGGTTCGGGCCGTTCGGCGGGCGGTTCGTGCCCGAGGCCCTGGTGCCCGCGTGCGAGGAGCTTGAGCGTGAGTTCCGCGCCGCCTGGGCGGACGACGGCTTCCGGGCCGAACTGGAGAGCCTGCTCCGTGACTACGCGGGACGGCCCACGCCGGTCAGCGGCGCACCGCGGCTCTCGGCCGAGCTCGGCGTGCGCGTGCTGTTCAAGCGGGAAGACCTGGCCCACACCGGCAGCCACAAGATCAACAACGTGCTGGGGCAGGGCCTGCTGGCCCGGCGGCTCGGCAAGACCGAGCTGGTCGCCGAGACCGGGGCGGGCCAGCACGGGGTCGCCGCGGCCACCGTCGCCGCGCACCTGGGCCTGGGCTGCACCGTCTACATGGGCGAGCGGGACATGGCCCGGCAGGAACTCAACGTGTTCCGGATGGAACTGCTGGGTGCCACCGTCCGGCCGGTGCGCTCGGGGTCGAGGACGCTGAAGGACGCCACCAGCGAGGCGCTGCGGCACTGGGTCACCACCGTGGACACCACCCATTACTGCATCGGCTCGGTGCTCGGACCGCACCCCTATCCGTGGCTGGTCCGCGAGTTCCAGCGGGTCATCGGCGACGAGGCCCGGGCCCAGTGCGCCGCCCGGCCGGAACTCCTGCCGTCCGGCCTGCCGGACGTGGTGGTGGCGTGCGTGGGGGGCGGGTCGAACGCCGCGGGGACGTTCGCGGGCTTCGCGGACACCCCGGCCCGGCTGGTCGGCGTGGAGGCCGCGGGCGGCGCCGCGGTCAGCCACGGCCGCCCCGGCATCCTGCACGGGTTCCTGTCCGCGGTCCTGCAGGACGAGCACGGGCAGGTCACCGAGGCGCACTCGGTCTCGGCGGGGCTGGACTACCCGGGCGTCGGGCCCGAGCACGCCTACCTGGCCTCGTGCGGCCGCGCCGAGTACCACACGGTGACCGACGAGGAGGCGGTCGCGGCCGCCGGGCTCTGTGCCCGGACCGAGGGCATCCTGGCCGCGCTGGAGTCCGCGCACGCGGTGGCGTGGGTGGCCCGCGCCGCGCGCCGCGGGGACCTGCCCGCCGGGGCGGGCGTCCTGATCACCATGTCCGGCCGCGGCGACAAGGACGCCGCCACCCTGAAGGAGATCAGCCGTGAGGCAGCCCGGGCACAGGGTTGAGGCGGCGCTGGACTCGGCCCGCGCGGCCGGGCGGCCCAGCCTGGTCACCTACGTCACCGCCGGGGTCCGGGCCGACTGGACCGGCCTGCTGGCGGCGATGATCGACGCCGGCGCGGACGCGGTCGAGATCGGGCTCCCGTTCTCGGACCCGATGGTCGACGGGCCGGTCATCCAGCAGGCGTCGGCTACCGCGATCAGCCGCGGTGCGACCATCACCACGATCCTGGCCGAGCTGCGCCGGGCCCGGCCGCGGGCCGGCCGGGACGGCGAGGTGCCGCTGATCGCGATGAGCTACGCCAACCACGCCTGCGGCCGGGGCATCGCACGGTACTGCGGCCAGCTCGCCGAGGCCGGCTTCAGCGGGACGATCATCCCCGACCTCCCGGCCGGGGAGGCCGGCGGGTACCTCGCCGCGGCCGCCGCGGCCGGGCTCGACGCCACCCTGATGGTCACTCCCGCCACACCGCCCGCGCAGATGCGCGCCATCGCCGGCCTCACCCGTGGTTTCCTCTACGTGATGAGCGTGATGGCGACCACGGGGAACGCGAGCGAGCGCGACGACGAGCGCCGGTGGGCGCTGGCCGCCCAGGCGCTGGCGGCCGCGGCGGAGGAGAGGGGCGATAAAGCCGTTAGGGAAAAGCAGGGCCCGCGGCCGGTGCTGATCGGCTTCGGAATCGACACGCCGGCCCGGGCCGCCGCGGCCGTCCGGCACGCCGACGGGGTGATCGTCGCGTCCGCCCTCATGCGGCGGGTCCTGGACGGCGCGGCCATCGCCGACGTCGGGCGCGAGGTCGGCGCCCTGCGGGCCGCGATCGACGCGGCGCGGTGAACGGCGCGGGCGTGGGCCAGAGCACCGCGGGGGGCCGAGCGGACGTGGACCTCAGCACCCCGGGGGGCAGCGCCGCGCGGCGGAGCGCGGAGGACCGGCAGCCGAAGTACCTGCGGATCTACGCCGAGCTGCACGACCGGATCACCAGCGGCCGGTGGGCCCGCGGGCAGCTCCCTGCCGCCCCAGCGGGACCTGGCCGGGGAGTTCGGGGTCAGCATCATGACGCTGCGGCAGGCCCTGCAGCTGCTCGCCGACGAGGGGCTGGTCGCCGCCCGGCACGGCAGCGGCACGTACGTGGCGGCCCGGTACGAGTACGACCTGGGCCACCTGCGCAGCTTCGCCGCGGACCTGGCCGGGCAGGGAGCCGAGATCAGCACGCGGCTGCTCGCCACCGAGATCAGCACCCCGCCGGAGCAGGTCGGGGCCCGGCTCGGCGGCCCCGGCCAGGTGCTGCAGCTGAGGCGGCTGCGGCTGGCCGGCGGCCGGCCCATCATCGTGCAGACCTCGTACCTGCCGCTGCCGCTGGCCGCTGGCCTCGACCCGGCGGAGCTGGCCCGGCGCGGCCTGTACACGGTGCTGGCCGGGCACGGGCTCGCGGTCACCCGGGCCGCGGAGACGATCAGCCCGTGCGTCCTGGGGGCCCTCGAGGCTGGTTTCCTGGGCCGCCCGGCGGGCAGTCCCGCGCTGCTCAGCCACCGGGTCAGCTTCACCGCGGCCGGGGTGGCCGTGGTGGACGATCACGCGGTGCTGCCCGGTGACAGCGTGGCGATCACCGCCAACCGTTCCGCCGACCGCCTGGACGTCCACTACTCCCTGCGCACCGGCCCCTGAGCGGGCGGACCCGCTGGGCGCCGGCCGGGCCGGCAGGCGGCCGGCCCGGGGCGGCGTCAGTGGTGAGACCGGCGCGGCGGCCGGATGACGGTGACCGGCCCGTGCGCGTGGTGCACGCAGTAGGTGCTGACCGAGCCGAGCAGGGCGTCGGCGAACCCGGCGTGCCCGCGGCTGCCCACGACCAGCAGGTCCGCCCCTTCGGACGCCTGGACCAGGACATTCGGCGGGTAGCCCTCGACCACCTTCGCCTGCACCCAGTCCGGCCACTCCGTCCCGAACACCTCGTTCAGCGCGTCGTGGAGCGTCTTCTCGGCGATCGAGCCGAAGTCGGCGCTGTCCACGCCGACCGGGGCCCAGCCGAAGAACGCCGGGTACTGCCAGGCGGTGACGGCCTCCAGCGTGGCCCCGTCGTACCGGGCCTGCCGGGCCGCCCACCGCAGCGCGTGCGCTGACCCGGCCGACCCGTCCACCCCCACCACGATCCGGGGGCGGTGCCCGCTGCCTGTGTCACTCATGATGCTCCCGTCTGCATTGTCGTTTGCTGCACCGTCGTTTGCCGCCCCGGCCCTGCCGTCCAGCAGGGCCTGGGCATCGTCGAGACAGCCGATGGCGGCCATCCCGCCGGTCGCCGCGGCGAAGCGGCAGGCCGCCTCGACCTTGGGGCCCATCGACCCGGCCGGGAACGCCCCGGCCCGCAGCCGGCCCCGCAGGTGGGCGGGGGTGGCCCGGCGGATGGGCCGGGCATGCTCCGTGCCGTAGCCGTCCTGGACGGCCGCGACGTCGGTCAGCAGCAGCAGGGCGTCGGCGCCGATCTCCTGGGCCAGCAGCGCCGCGGTGAGGTCCTTGTCCACGACCGCCTCGACCCCGCGGAACCCGCCCTCCTCGCCGGCCACGACCGGGATGCCTCCGCCGCCAGCGCAGACGACGGTGACGCCGCGGCTGGCCAGCAGCCTGATCATGTCCAGCTCGACCAGGCCGGCGGGCTCCGGTGACGGCACCACCCGCCGCCAGGCCCGCCCGTCGCGGTGCATCTCCCACCCGTGCGCCGCAGCCAGCCGGGACGCCGTGGCCTGGTCGTAGACCGGGCCGACGAACTTGGACGGCTCGGCGAACGCGGGGTCATCCGCCTTGACCAGGGTCCGGCAGATGAGGCAGACCGCGGGCTTGGCCACCCGGCCGCCGTGCGCGGCGCCGTGCTCCAGGACACCATGCCGCCCGGCCTCGTGGATCGCGGCCCGCTCCAGGGCCTGCACCAGCCAGTAGCCGATCATGCCCTGCGTCTGCGCCCCGAGCACGTCGAACGGGTAGGGGTGGGACAGCGACGGGTCACCGGCGCTCTCCACCGCGAGCACGCCGACCTGCGGGCCGTTCCCGTGCGTGATGATCACGTCGTGCTCGCGCAGCAGCGGGCTGAGCGCCGCCGCGGCGCGGGCGATGTGCGATTCCTGGATGTCGGAGTCGGGCGGCTCGCCGCGCTCCAGGAGCGCGTTCCCGCCCAGCGCGGCGACCACCTTCACGGCTGCCTCCCCAGGGTCGCGACCATGGCCGCCTTGATCGTGTGCATCCGGTTCTCGGCCTGGTCGAACACCACGGAAGCCGGGGACTCGAAGACCTCCTCGGTGACCTCCAGCGCGGTCAGGCCGCGCCGCCGGTAGATCTCCTCCCCGACCCTGGTGTCCCGGTTGTGCAGGGCGGGCAGGCAGTGCATGAACTTGACCGCCGGGTTCCCCGTCGCCGCCAGCACATCCGCGTTGACCTGGTAGTCCAGCAGCAGGTCGATCCGCTTGTCCCACTCCCCCGGCGGCTCTCCCATGGACAGCCACACGTCGGTGTAGAGGAAGTCGGCGCCCGCGACCGCGGCCTTCACGTCCTCGGTCACGGTCAGCGCCGCGCCGGAGCGGGCGGCCAGCCCGGCGGCGATCCGCTGCACCGCGGGGGACGGCTGCAGCTGCGCCGGGGCGCAGACCCGGGTGTCCATGCCCAGCAGGGCCCCGGTCACCAGCAGCGAGTTGGCGGTGTTGTTCCGGGCGTCGCCCAGGTAGCACCAGGACACGCCGGTGAGCGGCCCGGCCGTGTGATCACGGATGGTCAGCACGTCGGCCAGCATCTGGGTGGGATGCCATTCGTTGGTCAGCCCGTTCCACACCGGCACCCCGGCGAACTCGCCGAGGATCTCGGCGGATTCCTGGGCGAACCCGCGGTACTCGATGCCGTCGTACATGCGGCCCAGCACCCGGGCCGTGTCCTTCATCGATTCCTTGTCGCCGATGTGTGATCCCTCCGGCCCGAGATAGGTGACGTGCGCGCCTTCGTCGTACGCGGCCACCTCGAAGGCCGACCGGGTCCTGGTGGAGGCCTTCTCGAAGATCAGCGCGATGTTGAGCCCGGCCAGCCGGCCGCCCAGGGCGCCCGCGCGCTTCTCAGCGCGCAGGCGGCCGCCCAGGTCGACCAGGTAGAGGAACTCCTCCGGGGTGAAGTCGATCTCCTTCAGGAGGTTCCTCCCGTGCAGGTCGATCTGTCCGTGCAGGTCCATCTCGGCTCCTCGGCTAGGCAGGGTCACGCTCGATCGGGCAGGTCATGCACCGCGGCCCGCCCCGGCCCCGGCCG
Source organism: uncultured Actinomycetes bacterium (assembly GCA_963751175.1). GTDB lineage: Bacteria > Actinomycetota > Actinomycetes > Streptosporangiales > Streptosporangiaceae > RYN-230. Next base: position 34,349 of record CAVVTM010000016.1, read on the forward strand.
AGTTCCTCGCCGGGCACGGTCACCACCTCGATGCCATGCTTGCGCAGCATGGTGTTGGTGGCGACGTTGCGGTCGTAGCCGACGATGACCCCGGGGGCCACGGCCAGGTAGTTGGTGCCATCGTCCCACTGCTCGCGCTCCGCGGCCCGGACGTCCTCGTCCGTGGCCAGCACGGTGACCTCGTCGACCTTCAGCGCCGCGGCCAGCGCGGCCCAGAAGTCCCCGTTCTGGCTCACCCGCAGCGTCATCGGGTCGTCGCCGGGCCGGACCGTCCAGGACCGCATCGCGCGGTCGAAGTACGGATAGAGCACGAACGTGCTCCGGTTGACCATGGTCATCACGGTGTCGAGGTGCATCATCGCGTGCGACTGGGGCAGCTCCACGGCGATCACCTGGTCGGCCTGCCCGCTGGCGAACAGCGCCTGGGCCAGGATCTCCACCGCCATCGGCGTGGTCCGCTCCCCCATGCCGATCAGGACGGACCGGTCGCCGATCACGTGGACGTCGCCGCCCTCGATGCTGGCCGGCAGGTGGCCGGCGTCGTCGGCACCGTAGTAACGTGACGAAATCGGCCGCCCTGAACAGCGGGTGGTAGCGGTAGATGGCCTGGATATGCACGGTCTCGCGCTGCCGGGCGGGCTTGGCCATCGGGTTGATGGACACGCCCCCGTACACCCAGCAGGAGTTGTCCCGCGGGAACAGGTGGTTGGGCAGCGGCGGCAGGACGAAGTCGTCCGTGCGGAGCATGTCCCACCGCAGGCTGGTGGCCCGCAGCGGGCCCAGGTCGGCCTTGAGCACGCCGCCGACCAGGTACCCGGCCAGGCTGGGCCCGTCCAGGTCCTCGAACAGGCGGCGCACCGGGTCCACCAGCGCGGGGCCCAGGACCTCCGGGGTGCAGACCCGGTCGAGGACGAACGCGCGGCCCTCGGGGGCCTCGAGCACATCCGCGAGCAGCTGCCCGAAGTAGTGCACCCGCACGCCCTTGTCGCGCAGGACCTCGGTGAACACGTCGTGCTCTTCCTTGGCCTTCCGCGCCCACATGACGTCGTCGAACAGCAGCCCGCGGATGTTCTGCGGGGTGAGCCGGGCCAGTTCAAGCCCGGGCCGGTGCACGATGACCTGCCGCAGCCGGCCGATCTCTGAATAGACGCCCACAGTCATCGCGCTGCCCCCTTGGTCCCGGGGCTGGCTTCGATGGGGCTGGCTTCCACGGGTGCCGCGACCTGGCCGTCACGCTCCCGCCAGGCCTTGAGGAACGCGTAGAGGATGACGCCGATCAGCACGGCCACCAGAGCCTCGTAGACGGCGGCGTAGCCGGCCGCGAACGTGACCCACATCGAGAACAGGACGCTGGCCCCGCTGATCACCAGGTCCCTGGCCAGCAGCCAGCCCTGCACCCGGCGGCGCCTGGACACCAGGTAGGTCAGCTGCGCGCAGGCCGAGAACAGGTACGGGATGGCCACGGTGACCACGGTGAGGTCAACCAGCTCGGTGAACACGGTCAGCCCGGTGGCGGTGGTGTAACTCCACAGCATGAGCAGCGAGGGCAGCGCCGCGGCGACCAGGATGCCGAACCACGCGGTGTCCTTGCGGTCGGTCCAGGCGAACGGCTTCGGGAACAGCCCGTCGTTGGCGGCGGCCCGGGCCACCTCGGTGGTGACCAGCGTCCAGCCGTTCAGCGCCCCGATACCGGAGACGACGGCCAGCGCGGCGACCAGCTTCCCGGCCCACGCACCGCCGGTGAAGATCGTGTTGAACGCGGTGACGAACGGCGCGCCGTTGTTGACCAGGGCGTGGTGCGAGACCAGGCCCATCACGGCGGCGGCGACGGCCAGGTACACGCAGGGCGCTGGCCGCGGTGCCGAGCAGGGAGGCACGGCCCACGTTCCGGCGCGGGTCCTTCACCCGCTTGGCGGTGATCGCCGCGACCTCGACGCCGATGAAGGAGAACAGCGCCACCCCGGCGGCGATGCCGATCGCGGAGTACAGGCTGCCGCCCGAGGCGTTGAACGCGCCGAAGTTGCCCTTGGACACGAAGAACCAGCCCACGACGCCGACGAACAGCAGCGGGACGAACTTGAGCACCACGGTGACGTTCTGGAACCAGGCCATCTGCCGCACGCCGGCCAGGTTCACCGCGGCGGGGACCCACAGGCCCAGCAGGGCGATGCCCCAGTTGGTCATGCCCGACGGGTGCGTGAGGCCGAACAGGGCGTCCACGTAGAAGACCCAGGACGCGACGATGGCCGCGTTGCCGGCCCAGCACTGGACCCAGTAGCACCAGCCGGTGAGGTAGCCGGCGAAGTCGCCGAACTCATACCGGGCGTAGGCGTACAGCCCGCCGTCGGAGTTGGGGACCCGCTTGGTCAGCTGGCCGAACAGGATGGCCAGCACCATGGCGCCGAGCGCGATGACGGCCAGCACGATCAGCGAGCTGGTCCCGGCCCCGGCCAGCACGGCCGGCATGGTGAACACCCCGGTCCCGATGATGCTGCCGATAACCAGGCCGGTCGCCGACGTCAGCCCGAGAGCCCGCGCCTTCTGCTGGTTCCGCGGCGACATTCCCGGCGGCGGAGATCCGTGACCCGGAGATTCATCATGAGGAGCTTCGTGATGAGGAGTTTCGTGTTGCGGAGTTTCGTGTTGCGGAGTTTCGTGATGCGGCAGCCACCGCATGTGGCCGCGAGTCGCGGTTGACATTGCAACCCCTTTCGACCTGCCGGCAGGCGGCCGCACGGGGACGGGCACCTGCTCCTCTGCCAGCCTGCTCCGCGCGGGGAGCATGATCACAGAGACGTAGGTCCCGCCCGGCGCCAACCAAGGTCATCTGGCTAGAAGCGCAGGTGAACGGCTGGTTACTGGCCGGTACGTAGTTAGCCGGTTCCGGGGTCAGCCGACTCGGGGTTCAGCCGGTTCCGGGGTCGGCCGGCCGGGGTCAGCCGGCCGAGGGTCAGCCGGGTCGGGGTCAGCCGGCCCGGAGGCGCCCTGCGCGGCGCGCGGCGTAGGCACCCAGCCCGGCCGCGAGACCGGCGCCGATCACCAGGGCGCGGACGAGCGGGGCGGGGCCCGGCGAGCGGAGCGCGCTGGACACCAGCACGGTCATCGGCAGCACGGCGAGCACCGTGCCCCACGCGTACCAGAACAGGATGCTGAACGCGGCGGTGTTGCCCACCGGGGTATCGACCCCCACGAACAGGGACGGGGAGAAGCTGCCCCGGAAGGCGTTGACCAGCGCCCCGCCGACCAGCACCGGGACGGTGACCACGAGCAGCGCGAGCGGGCGCAGATCGCCCGCGGCCACGCACACCGCGGCGGCGGGGATTCCCGCGGCCGCGAGCAGCACCAGGCACGGCACCCCCGCGTGCCACCAGGCCAGCGTCTGGAAGCGGAAGGGCAGGGGCACCGACCGGCGCGGGTCATCCGCGTCCAGCCGGGCCCCCTCGCACAGCCAGGCGGCGGCCAGGTAGCCGAGGCTGAGGCCGGAGCCGACCAGCACGAGCGACACCGGGCGGCCGTGGCCGGCCACGGCGATGAGCGCGGCGGCCAGCAGCGCCAGGAGGACCGCGGACACCAGCCGGGCGGGCGACCGGAGCAGCGCGAGCAGGTCCCGCCAGAGCACCACCAGCTCCCGCCGGCGCGGCGGCGGGAGGCGGAAACGGGCGCGGCGGGCGCCGCCCGCCGCGGTGTAGGCGGTCGCGACACCGCGGGTGTTCATGCTCAGCGCGGCCGCGGACATCGCACCGAGGGTGCGGGCCCGGGCGCGCAGCGCGGCGGCGGGCACCCCGGCCGCGGCCCGGTCGGCGCAGGCCAGCGCGGCCAGCGCCGCCGCGGCGAGCAGCGCCAGGGCGAGCGGCCACCAGGGCGCCGGGTTCCCGGCCACGAAGCTGGGCGGGCACGGGTGCTGGCGGGCACGGTGCTGGCGGGCAGGGCGTGGCCGGCCACGGCGATCACCGGCTGGGCCGCCCACCCCCACGGGCCGGACCAGAGCACCACGGCGGCCACGGCGGACGGCAGCCGCCCGAGCCCGGCCCAGGCGGCCAGGCCGCCGAGCAGGACCGCGGCCGCCAGCGTCACCGGGGTGCCCGCGCGGACCCACCGCCCGGTCCCGGGGTACCGCTCGATCAGGCCGGCCAGGCCGGTGGCCAGCGCGAACAGCAGGCCCATCGACACCATCGCGGCTGCGGCCAGGCGGAGCACCGCGCCGCCGGACCCGCCACCCAGCCCCAGGGCGACCAGGGCGGCAGCGGGCACGATCCCGGCGGCCGCACCGACCAGCAGCGCGCCGACCGCGGACCCGCGGAACCGGGGCCGCAGCAGCCTCCGCCGCGCCACGGGCGTGCCGAGCAGCCAGTCCGCGGTGGCCTGCGGCACCGTGACCGGCCCCCGCCAGAGCGCGTCACGCAGCAGCACCAGGAACACCAGCAGCGCCAGCGCGGTCAGCGCGGCCGGCCCCGCGTGCAGCAGCTGCGGGGCCGCCGCGGTCGCCGGCGGCGGCCGGCGCAGCGCCCGGTACGTCGTGACGATCAGCGAGCCGCCGTAGCCGACGACGATGAGCGCGGCCAGGTAGGCCCAGTAGGCCACGCTGGCGGCCTGCTTCCGCCCGCGGCCCCGGCGCAGCTCGCGCAGCAGCGAGAAGGTCGCCGCGGTGGTGTCCGGGACGGGGATGGGGTCCGGCGTCACGGTCACCGCAGCGCCGCCAGCGTCACGTCCGGCGGCCCCTCGGCGGTGACCGCGCCGTCGCTGAGCACGATGACGTGGTCGGCGACGGCCGCGGCCAGCTCGGTGTGGTGCGTGGCCATCAGCAGGGCGGCGCCCGCGTCCTTCTCGCCGCGCAGCAGGCCGCCCAGCCAGCGCCGGGCGGCGGGATCCAGGCGCTGCTCGGGCTCGTCGAGCACCAGCAGCCGGCGGGGCCGGACCAGCACGGTGGCCACCTGCAGGGCCTGGAGCTGCCCGCTGGACAGGGACCCGGGCAGTGCCGCGGCGTGGTCCGCCAGGCGGCACTCGGCCAGCGCCCGGTCAGCCAGGGCCCCCGCCCCGCGGCCCGCGCCGTGCGCCACCGCGACCAGCAGGAGGTGCTCCCGGACCGTCAGGTCCGGGTAGGCGCTGACCAGGTCGCCGACCACGGCGATCTCGGTCCGGACCACCGGGTCGTCCTCGGACATCACCCGGCCGCCGTAGCTGATCCGGCCGGTGGTCGGCGTGTCCCGCCCGGCCGCGATGCGGAGCAGAGTCGACTTGCCGGATCCGTTCGCGCCGAGCACGGCCACGCACTGCCCGGCGGCCAGCGCGAGATCGAGAGGCTGCAGCGCGACGCGGTCCCCGTACCGGCGGCTCACCCCGGACACCGCGAGCAGCGGCGGCCGGGATGGGCGCGGCGCGGGCCCCGGCGCAGGGCCGGGGGGGCTCCCGGGCGGGTTCCCGGGTGACGGCGGGTTCCCGGGCGACGGCGGGTTCCCGGCTGGGACGGGCGGCGGGTTCTCGGGCGGCACGGTGAGAGTCCACCACAGCGGGCGCGCAGGCGGCACGTCCCCGGCGGCACTGGCCGGGACTGGGCCGCGCTCCGGCCCGGCCGCGGCGGCTGGCCGGCCGGGGTTAGAAATCGGGCTGAGCGGGCAGAGGGCGGCCATGGCTGTACTGAGAGCTCTCGCCCGTCCCATGCTGGCCTCGATCTTCATCGTCCAGGGCTACGACACCCTGCGCCGGCCCGAGCGGGTCGCCCCTCGCGCGGAGAAGGTCGTGGGCCCGCTCAAGGAGCGGGTGGACGCCCTGCCGGACGACACCGAGCAGCTGGTCCGCATCAACGGCGGGATCCAGCTGGTGGCGGGCTCGCTGCTGGCGATCGGCCGCTTGCCGCGGCTGTCCGCCCTGGCCCTGGCGGCGACGCTGATCCCCACCACCCTGGCCGGGCACCCGTACTGGGAGGCTGAGGACGACCAGGAGCGGGCCCAGCAGCGCATCCACTTCCTCAAGAACGTCACCATGCTCGGCGGCCTGCTGATCGCCGCGGGCGACACCGGGGGGAACCCGTCGCTGGCGTGGCGAAGCCGCCACGCGGTCCAGGCCGCACGGCGCGATGTGTCGCTGGCCACCCGGACGGCCAAGGCGTCAGGCAAGGCGGGCGTCAAGGTCGGGGCGACGGTCGGCAAGGCCCAGGGCACGACTGACCTCGCGCTGGCCAAGGCTGATCTCGCCCGGGCCATCGCGGGCACCGCCCGGGCCAAGGCCGGCCGGGTCCGCGCCGAGAAGGCGGCCCAGGCCCGTGCGAAGGCCGGCCAGGCCGCACACAAGGCCAGCGTCAAAGCCGGGAAGGCAGCCGGCAAGACGGCGGGCCGGGCCGGGGTGAAGGCCGGGAAGACCGCGACCCGCGCCGGCTACCAGGCGGGCCGGGTGAAGGCCAGGGCGGAGCAGCTCACCTCCCGGTGATCCCTCCCTGGCACCTTCCGCCTCACCTGCCCCCTCAGTAACAGCTCCCGTTCGTGATCATGACTTTGGTGTCGCTGCGGCGACACCAAAGTCATGATCACGAACGGGTTGCCCCAGCTGGCGCGCTCGGCGGGCCGGGTTGCGGGGGCCATCCGGTGCCGCGCTTCGTGGCCCCGGCCTGTTGCTGCGCAGAGTCCTACCGCCCTCCGCCCTGCTGGGGGATGCTTGGCTCATGTCCCCGTTTACGGCGTCCGCGGCCTCCACGGCGCCCACGGCCGTCAGCCACGGCCGGGAACCTGCGGCCGCCGTGTGGCGCTGGCGGGCCCCGCACTGGTGAGACGCCATCATGACCTGGTCTGATCCCGAGTCCCTGGGCCAGCCCGATGAGGTCGGCTTCGGCTCACCGCGGCCGCCGGGCCGCCACCAGCCACGCTGGCCGCCCTGGCCAGGCTGGCCGCGCTGGCCGCGCTGGCCGCTGATCCTCGCCGGGGTGGCGCTGGCCGCGGTCGCGGCGGTGCTCGCCCTGGGCCGGCACCCGGCGAGGCCGGCGCAGGCGCAGGCCGCGGTGACGGTCTCCGAGGCCGGGCACCGCCTGCTCGGCGTGCGGGCCGGCTGGGATCTGGTCGGCTTCGGGCCGCTCAGCGCGGTGCGGGTCCAGTTCGCCCGGGGCCGCATCACCCGGACCGTCCTGCCGGTCCTGCAGAGCGGCGGCCCGGTCTCGTTCGTGGCGGGCCCCAGCCAGATGATCATCCGTCCGTGGGATTTCGTGCCCGGCTACGTGATACCGGACGGCGCGCCCGCACGGCCGCTGACCGGGGTGCTCGGCCACGGCGGGGCGGTGCTTCCCGGGCCGCGGCCCGGCGAGGTGTGGGTGCGGGACTCCTCCACGTCCCTGGCGCTGGCCCGGATGGATGGCCGCAGGATCGGCGGCTCCATCCGGCTGCCCGCCGACGGCTGGTGGCTGGCCAGCGCGAACGGGCGGGGCGGCGTGCTCCTGTCGGGCGTGGGCGAGGTCTACGACGTCTGGCCGGGCGGCTCCCGGCACATCGGCGGGATGCTGGCCGCGGTCGGCCCGACCCGCTGGCTGACGGTGAACTGCTACCGCCCGCACCGCTGCGCGGACGTGGTCATCGACACGGCCGTGGGGACGCAGCGGCGGCTGGGCGGCCCGCCGGTCATGTCGGTCTCGGCCTCCTCCCCGGGGGTCGTCGCGCCGGACGGCGCGACGACCGCGGTGTTCCGGGTCACGGCCGGCGGCCAGATCACCCTGCACCTGCTCGACCTGGCCACCGGGGCGGACCAGCCGGTCGCCGTCCCGCTCGACCAGGCCTCCGCCGGGCCGGGCACGCTGGCCTGGTCCCCCGACAGCCGCTGGCTGTTCGTGGTCACCGCGCACGGCGGCCTGGCCGTGGTGGACAGCCGCACCCGGCAGGTCGGCGGCCTCGGTGTCCGGCTCCCGTGGCTCAGCCAGATCGCGATCAGGAGCGCGCCCCGCTGAGTACCCCGCCCGCCCCGGGCAGGGCCCCGGGAAGGCGGTGCGAGGGCCGGGAACAGGTCAGGCACCCCCGGTGGCGGCGTCCGAGCTGTCCCGCGTGCCGTACGCGGGGCCGAACACCACCAGCAGGGCCAGGTCCTCGGTCACATCGACGAAGCGGTGCTCCTCGCCCGCCGGGACGAAGATCACCGAGCCGGGGCCCACGTCAGCGGATCGTTCCAGGGTGGTGATCCGGGCCCGGCCGCCGGTGACCACGTGGACCTCATCCTCAGTGTGCGGAGTCTGGGTGTCCTGGCCCCCGGCCGGGACACAGTAGGTGCCCACGGAGAGGGCCGGCACGGCGAGGTGCTCCACCCAGTCGTTGGCCTCGCCGCCGGCCGGTGCCGTCCACGTCCCCGCGCCCTCGATGATCTCCATCAGGTGATCCTAGGGGCAATGAGGGAGCGGGGGCCGGTCCGCACGAGCGCCGCGCTGGCACAAGGCGCAACGCGGCTGGTGGGCGATACTGGGATCGAACCAGTGACCTCCTCGGTGTGAACGAGGCGCTCTCCCGCTGAGCCAATCGCCCTGGCGCCCCCAAACGGCCCGGCTCCTGACGGCCGGATCGCTCGCGGGCGAACACAGACTAGCGTATCCCCGCGGCCATGGCGCCCCGGCCGGCGCCCGATTTCCCGGGCCGGCGCCAGCGCCCCGGGCCTCCGATTCCCGCCCGCCGTCCGGGCAGCCTGCCGGGGGTGCTGAGGACGGCCCGCCAGCTGGCCCGATGGCACGCGGACGGCCCTGAGAGGCCAGGACGGCCGCCGGGGAGGCGCACCGGTTCCCGGGACTCCGGGAAGATCACCAGGGCCCCGCATAACGGCGCTGACGCCCTTGCCGGCCGCCACCGGGAAACCCGGCGGCGGCGATGTCCGTCCCTTGTCCCGTTGAATACGAATAATCGTCACGCGGGAATTAAGTCGCGGAATGTCATGATTGCGGCAACCCCATCCGAAAGTCGTCGGCATCGGGTAGTGCGCCCAACCCGGAAGGCTGTATGCTGCCGCATCGGACAAAGCACGACTGTTCGCTATCTGAACGCAAACCCGGAGGTGCGCACGGGATGCGAAGCGAAAATTTGGCCCCACGGCTACTGAGAGCGAGATCACAGCGTGTTGTTCCTGGTCACAGGAACACGGCTGGGTCATGATTGCGTTGAGACGCGAGAAGCGTTTGCCCAGGTCACGGCTGATATGGTCTGTGGTGACCGAGGTTAGTAGTGGCAGCGTTCGCGGAATCCTCCTACTGAAGACTTTCGTGCCTGCGTGCCTCGTCACCCCGTGGGACGGCATCGCTGGATGGATGAAGCCCGGCGTTCCGGGATGAGACAAGGCAAAGGTTTGGCGAGGCAATGAACAGCAGCAACACCGTCGCAGCCGAGCTCGGCCTCAGACTCGTGGTTCCAGAGCACGATGGCGTTCCCCTCACTGCGAGTCTTCACTACCGGGCCGAGGATCCGTACGCCATCCGCATGGCGTTTCATGTCGGCATGGACGAGCCGGTTGAGTGGATCTTCGCCCGCGACTTGCTGGCGGGCGGGATGACCGAGCCCGCGGGTGACGGCGACGTCCGGGTGTGGCCCGCGGACACGGCGACCGGGCAGCGGGTGCTGAACATCTCCTTGTCCTCGCCGTTCGGCCAGGCCCACTTCGAGGCCCCGCTGACGGCGCTGGCCGGCTTCCTGCTCCGGACGTTCCAGGTGATCCCGGCCGGGCGGGAAGGCGAGTTCATCAACCTCGACGGCGAGCTGAACCAGCTCCTGCGCCGGAGCTGAGGCCCGCAGGGCTTCCCCCGGAGCCCGGGCAGATCACTTGACTGGCACGCTAACGGACTTATCGGCGGACTCGGATACCCAGGGACCCGGACGAACGGGGCTACGGATCGAGGTCCTGCGCTGAGCGCTCAGCGAAGATGTCCGCGGCCTTCCGGGTCACCGGGCCGGGCACCGCGGGCAGCAGGACCCCATCCACACTGCGGATCGGCTGCACGTCCCGGCTCGTCCCGGTCAGGAACGCCTCTCCCGCGCCGGCCAGCGCGCTCAGCGGCAGGTCCTCCTCGACGGCGCCGGCCCACTCGATGACCAGCCCCCGGGTCACCCCGGCCAGGCAGCCCGCGGACAGCGGCGGGGTGACCAGCCGGCCGCCGGCCACCACGAACACGTTGGTCCCCGATCCCTCGCACAGGTTCCCGGCCAGGTTGGCGAAGATCGCCTCCGCGGCGCCCTGCTGGCGGGCGTAGGACAGCGCGACCACGTTCTCGGCGTAGGAGGTCGTCTTCACCCCGGCCAGCGCCCCCCGCTCGTTCCGGGGCCACGGGAAGATCACCACGTCGCAATGGGGCTCGGCGTCGTGCAGGTCACCGAGCACGATGATGGTGGCCGGCTGGGTGCTGGTCCGCTGGGAGCCCAGCGCCGACTCCCCCGCCGTGACCGTGATCCGGATCCGGGCGCGGTCGGGGTGCCCGGCCCCGGCCAGCACGGCGTCCACCCCGGCCCGGATCTCGTCCAGGTCCGGCTCCGGCAGCCCCAGCCCCTTGGCCGAGGCGCTGAGCCGGGCCAGGTGCCTGGTCAGCGCGAAGGGCACGCCCCCGGTGACCTTGAGCGCCTCGAACACCCCGTCCCCGGTGGTCAGCCCGTGATCGGTCACGGGTACCCGGGCCTGGTCATCCGGCACGAGGGTGCCGTTCATCCACACCGTCACACGACGACGCTAGCGCAAGGCACCTGAGAACGAACCGGCCGTTGCGGATAGTGAGGGCAGCAACCCATCGACGGCCGCGATCTGCTCGGCGACCTCACGGTCAACCGGCATCATCGGCACGCGGGCCCTGATCGCGGCGTGCACGGCCCGCAGCGGCTCGCTGGGCGCGGCGATGTCGGCCCGCAGGTCGATGCCCTGGGCCGCGCAGCAGACCTCGACGGCCAGGCAGGTCCGGACGTTGGCCACCACCTCGCGGAGCTTGCGGACGGAGGTCCAGCCCATGGACACGTGGTCTTCCTGCTTGCCCGAGGTCGGGATGGTGTCCACGCTGGCCGGGTGGGAGAGCACCTTGTTCTCGCTGACCAGGGACGCGGCGGTGTACTGGGCGAGCATGAAGCCGGAGTTGGTGCCCGCGTCCGGGGCCAGGAACGGCGGCAGGCCGCGGGAGAACGCCGGGTCCAGCATCCGGTCCACCCGCCGCTCGCTGATGCTGGCCAGCTCGGACAGGGCCATGGCCAGCATGTCCGCGGCGAACGCGAGCGGCTCGCCGTGGAAGTTCCCGGAGGTCATCACCTCGCCGTCGCTGACCACGATCGGGTTGTCCACCACCGCGCCCAGCTCGATGTCGATGACCCGGCGGGCGTGGGCCAGCACGTCCCGCACCGCGCCGTGCACCTGCGGGGCGCAGCGCAGGCAGTACGCGTCCTGCACGGCGTGCCGGCTGTGCCGGTGGCTGGCCAGCAGCGGCGACCCGGCCAGCAGGGCCCGCAGGTTGGCCGCGCTGTCCAGCTGGCCCGGGTGCGGGCGCAGGGCCTGGACCCGCTCGTCGTAGGGCCGGTCGGTGCCGAGCAGCGCCTCGATCGACAGGGCGCAGGCGATGTCGGCCACCTGGACCAGCATCTGGGCGTCGTGCACCGAGAAGGCCAGCAGGGCCTGCATCGGCTCGGTCCCGTTGACCAGGGACAGGCCTTCCTTGGGGGCCAGCTCCAGCGGGACGAGCCCGTGCTCGGCGAGCACCTCGGCGCTGGGCCGCCCCTGCGGCGGGTCGCCGGGGCCGCGCAGCCGGCCCTCGCCGATCAGCGGCTCGGCCAGGTGGGCGAGCTGGGCCAGGTCCCCGGAGGCCCCGACCGAGCCCTTGCCAGGGACCACCGGGAGCAGGCCGAGGCTGAGCAGCTCGAGGAGGCGGCGCGGCAGGTCGGCGCGGACACCCGAGTAGCCCGCGGCCAGGGTCCGGGCCCGCAGCAGGAGGATGGCGCGGACGGCCGCGTCGTCGAGGGGTGCCCCGGTGCCCGCGGCGTGCGAGCGGACGATGGCGCCCTGCAGCCGGGCCAGGTCGTTGATGCCGACCGGCGTGTCGGCCAGGGCGCCGAAGCCGGTGTTGACCCCGTAGACGGGGGTGTCCCCGGCGGTCGCGGCTTCCACGACCGACCGGCTGAATTCCATGGTGGCGGGCACGTCCGGGCCGAGCTCGGCGCGGGCGTCGCCGCGGGCCACGTCGATGACATCCTGGACTTTGAGGCCGTCGCCGGTGACGATCACAGTTCGCATGGCTGACAGCCTGCCATTGCGGCGGCCGGCAGGCGATGCCGGTGCCCGGCCTGGTGCCCCTGGGGCAGCCCGGGGCGGCTCGGCGCCGGGGGCGGCCGAAGCCGGTCACTGAGACCCTTCGGCGCTGGCCGAAGCATTATGGGGCCAGAGTCGAAGCATGACCGACGATGCGGACCCGAACCCGGGACAACTGGTAGTGGCGGCCGTGGACCGGTGCCTGGAACTGGCCCGGACCTGGCACGCGTGGGATGGCCGACCCCTAGCGCGGGCGATGGACGATGGCCTGCCGAACACGTGGACGCCGCACAAGGCGCTGCGCCGGATCGCCGATCACCTGGTGGATCACCTACATCAGGTGGAGGCGTTGCTGGCCGGAGCCACCCCGCTGCCCGATGAGTGGCTCGGGCGGACTGTGACAGTCGACACGGACTGGGCCCGCTTCACCGAGCCGGACTACGCCGAGGCCTGCTCCCGGCTGCGCAGGCTCGGCCGCTGGTACGTGCTGCGCCTGGAAGCCTGCCTGCCCTTGCGCAGAAGCGGAGATGAGACGCCAGGTTTCCGCCGATGCTTCCATCCATGATCACCACAGCCCGGTCCATGCCGTGGTACGCGCGCAGGTGGCGCAGGTGACCACGCCGCCGAGGTCGTGACCCACCAGCGTTACCTGGTCAGCCTCATGACGGACAGGAACTGGTCCACGACCTGGCGATCGGGCGCTTCGAGCCATCGGTGGCGCCCCCGGTGACTCCCCCACGCCTGGCAGCTCGCCCGCGGCACCGGCGGGGCTGGCAGCCTCCCCCGTTACTGTCGTGCTGGCCTACTCCCGGGGGGCCGCGAGGTGCGGGTTAATGGCCTTGTCAGGCGCATCAGCGGGCAGCACCCGGGGGGCGGGCGGATGAACGCGATCGGGACGTGGCTGCGCGTTGACCTGCGCCACCGCTGGAAGTCCCTGGTCATCATCGGCCTGCTGGTCGCGTTCGCGGGCGGCACGATCATCGCCGCGGTGGCCGGGGCCCGCCGGGGTGACACCGCGCTGCGGCGGCTGGACGCCGTGACCCTCCCGGCGACGGCGGTGGTGCTGCCCAACCAGCCGGGGTTCGACTGGGGCCGCGTCGAGCGGCTGCCCGAAGTGGCCTCGGTGTCCACGTTCTCGGTGGACTACACGCTGGCCTATCAGGGGCTGCCCGCCGACGTCGCGGGGTTCCCGCCCGCCAATGACACGATTCTGCGGTCGATCGAGAAGCCCGTGGTCTTCCAGGGCCGGGTGTTCGATCCTCGCCGTATCGGTGAGGCCGTGGTCACGCCGATGTTCGTGGCCGATCATCACCGGGGCGTGGGCGACACGGTCATCCTCCAGCTGCCCACCCCCCGGGAAATGGAGACGGGACAGGGATCCGGGCCGGGCGGCGCCCTCACCGGGCCGAGGCTGCGGCTGCGGATCGTCGGCGTCGTCCGCTCCCCGTGGATCTCCGATTCGCCGGGTTCGGACGGCGCGATCCTCATGTCGCCCGCCGTGGCGGCCCGGTATCCGCTCAGCGTGGTGGGCAACCCGCGGAACCAGTTCAGTTTCGTCAACGCCCTCGTCCGGCTGCGCGGCGGCGAGGCGGCCATCCCCCGGCTGCGGCGTGACATCGCGCGGCTGACCGGCCGCCAGGACATCGACATCTGGGACCTGCCCCAGCAGTACGCCGACGCGCAGCGGCAGATCGCCTTCGAGGCACGGTGCCTGGTCGCGCTGGCGGCCGCCGCCTTCCTGGCCTCGCTGTTCCTGGTCGGGCAGACCCTGGCCCGCTTCGCCGCGGCCAGCGGCGCGGAGCTGCAGATCATGCGGGCCCTCGGGATGACGTCGGGCGAGGTCACCGGGGCGGTCGCGGCGGCCCCGGCCCTCGCCGGGCTGGCCGGGGCCGGGCTGGCGGCCGGGTTCGCGGTGGCCGTGTCGCCCTGGTTCCCGATCGGGACCGCGGCGCTGCTCGAACCGTCGCCGGGCCTGTCCGCCGACTGGGCGGTCATCGGGCCGGCGGTGGCGCTGATCACCCTGCTGGTGGCCGGGGGTGCGGCGCTGGCCGGGCGGGCCACGCTCGCCGCGGGCCGCCGGGAGGTGCCGGTCCGGGGGTCGGCGACCGCGGCCGGCGCGGCCCGCGCCGGGTTCCCGGTCCCGGTCGTGGTCGGGACCCGGTTCGCGCTGGAGCCGGGCCGCGGCCCGTCGGCCGTGCCGGTGCGGCCCGCCCAGATCGGGGCGGTGGCCGGGGTACTCGGCATCGTGGCCGCGTTCACGTTCTCCTACGGCGTGTCCGACACCGTGGCGCACCCGGGACGGTTCGGCCAGACCTTCCAGCTGATCTCCGAGATAGGCGTGAACGGCAAGGATCTCGGTCCCGCACCGCAGTTCGTGCGGGCGCTGCACCGGCTGCCCGCGGTGGCCGGGGTGGACGACTCCCGCGTCGCGGTGGCCACCGGCGGGGGCGGCGCCGGGTCGATCAGCCTGTACGAGTACCACGCCGGCGGCCCCAAGGCGATCCCCGTCGTGGTGCTGCGCGGCCGCATGCCGCGCAGCGCGCACGAGGTGCTGCTGGCTCCCCGGACCCTGGCCGCCCTGCACGCCGGGGTCGGCAGCCGGGTGAGGCTGGCCGGGAACCGCGCCAGTGAGGTCCTGACCGTGACCGGCAGCGGCCTGGTGCCCGAGGGCTCGCACAACAGCTACGCCGACGGCGGCTGGCTGACCCCGGCCGGGTTCAGCGGGCTGTTCACGGGCTTCAAGTTCCACATCGTGCTGATCAGGACCGCACCTGGCGTGCCCGCCGCGCGGGCGGCTCAGATCGTGCATGGCCAGCTCGCGCGGGTGGCGCCGCACCTGGCCAGCGCGGATTTCGAGCCGGCGCCAGTCCCCGATGGAGATGGCCGAACTGGGGCAGGTGCAGGTGCTGCCGGTGGTCCTCGGCGTGTTCCTGGCCCTGCTCGCCGTCGGCGCCGTCGGCCATGCGCTGGTCACCGTGGTCCAGCGCCGTATCCAGGACGTGGCCGTGCTGCGGGTCATGGGCATGACGCCGCGCCAGTGCCGCCTGATCGTGCTCACCCAGGGGTCCGTGCTCGCCCTGGCCGGGCTGCTGATCGGGGTCCCGGCAGGCTTGGTGGTGGGGCGTCTCCTGTGGCGGACGGTGGCGGGATACACGCCTGTGCAGTACGTGCCGCCGATCGCGACCGTCGTGATGGTCGTCATCGTCCCGGCGGCGCTGGTGCTGGCCAGCCTGCTCGGGGCCTGGCCGGGTCACCGGGCGGCCCACCTGAGGGTGGCCAACGCGCTGCGCGCGGAGTAGCGATCCGCCCGCCTTGCCGGGCGGCGCGCCGCGGGTCCCGAGTTTGCTCGCGGGCCAGGATCGGCTACAGTTCTGAACGCACACCTGCCCGGGCGGATACGCTCGGATGGGAGTGCACCACATGCGGACGTGGCTCAGTTGGTAGAGCATCACCTTGCCAAGGTGAGGGTCGCGGGTTCGAATCCCGTCGTCCGCTCGGAGGCGCCGGATTCCGTCCCGCAGGCCCCTGGCCCGCACGGTACTTCGGATGTCCAAAGCCATGCTTCCCCCAGCTGGGAACGTTGGCGCTGGCGGAGTGGCCGAGTGGCTTAGGCAAGGGCCTGCAAAGCCCTGTACGCGGGTTCGATTCCCGCCTCCGCCTCGAGGGCGGTTAGCTCAGTGGGAGAGCGCTTCGTTGACACCGAAGAGGTCACTGGTTCAATCCCAGTATCGCCCACCAGTGTTCTAGCTGGCCAAGAGGGGTTTCGGAGGATTCTCCGGAGCCCCTTATGGATCTCTGGGAGGGCTCTGAATAAAGCGGGCTCGGGTTGCCGTGTCTGCCGGCAGTGTGTTCGATGTCCTGGGATGATGGGGTTATGCAGGGCAGAGAGCGGGCGGACCGGCAGTTGCTGGATGCGGGGGCGCTGGTCGGGCATCTGGTGCCGGCGGGGAGCATGTTCGCGTTCCTGGCCGCGCACCGCGCTGGAGCTTGTTCGGTGATGAGGATTTCGCGGACCTGTTCCCGTCGGGGCGGGGCCGGCCGTCGGTCCCGGCGAGCGTGATGGCGTCGGTGCTGGTGTTGCAGGTGCTGCATGACTATTCCGATGCGGAGGCGGCGGAGGCGGCCCGGTGTGATCTGCGGTGGAAGGCGGCGTGCGGGTTCCCGCTGGATCACGCGGGGTTTGATCCGTCCACGCTGGTGTACTGGCGGCGGCGGCTGGCGCGCTCGGAGCGCCCGCACCGGATCAATGAGGCGGTCGCGAGGGTGGTCGCGCAGACCGGGGTGCTGAAGGGCCGGCGCCGCCGGGCGGTGGACTCGACGATCCTGGCGGATGCGGTGGCGACCCAGGACACCATCACCCAGCTGATCGCCGCGATCCGCCGGGTGGCCCGGGTGGTGCCGGGGGCGGCGGGGCAGATCGCGGAGCTGTGCACCGGCCACGACTACTCGCCGGCCGGGTAAGCCGCAGATCGACTGGGATGACCCGCAGGCGAAGGACGCGCTGGTCTCGGCGCTGGTGAACGACGCGAACGCGCTGCTCGCCGTGCTGGACGACGGTGACCTGGATGAGCAGGCGGCCTCCGCGGTGGGGTTGCTGGCGCTGGTCGCCGGGCAGGACGTGGAGCCCGCGGAGGGCAGCGACGGGACCGATGGGCGGTGGCGGATCGCCCGGAAGGTCGCCGAGGACCGGGTGATCTCGGTGAACGACCCCGAGGCGCGGCATACCCGCAAGTCGCCGGAGAACCGCCGCGACGGCTACCGCGCCCACCTCGCCGCCTGCCCGGAGACCGGGATCATCACCGGGGAGCAGCTCACGCAGGCCGCCGGGGAGGAAAACAGCGACGCCGCCATCGCGGCGGGGCTGCTGGCCGCCGAGGACGAGCCGGCCGGGGTCTACGGCGACTCGGCCTACGGCACCGGGGACCTGCGTGCGGCGCTGGACGAGGCCGGGCATACGGCGGTCATCAAGCCCAGGCCGCTCAAGCCCGCCGTCGAGGGCGGGTTCACCCTCGATGACTTCACCGTCGATGAGAACGCCGGGACCGTGACCTGCCCGGCCGGCGTCACCCGGCGGATCAGCGCCCGCCGGAACGTGACCTTCGGCGCGGCCTGCCGCGGCTGCCCGCTGCGCGCCCGGTGCACCGCGAGCAAGACCGGCCGGGCCCTGATCCTGCACCCCCGCGACGCGCTGCTGCGCGCCGCCCGCCGCGACTGGGCTGCCCGGCCCGCCCTGCGCGAGGACTACAAGAAGTACCGGCCCAACGTCGAGCGGGTCATCTCCCAGGTCGCCAGCCGCGGCGGGCGGCGCCTCAAACTCCGCTACCTCGGCACCGCCCGCAACAACGCCTGGCTCAAGAACCGCACCGCCGCCCTGAACCTGCGCAACCTCATCAGCCGCGGCCTGGCCCGCCAGAACGGAGCATGGGCACTGGCCTGACTGACCACCGCCCGGCAGGCACCAGGCCCGCTTGCAGCCACCCCGCCACGCCTGCCAGGCTGGCTCCAGGCGGGAAGAGCGACCACGTCGCCGGCCCGCAAGGGCCTGGCTTACTGCCGCACAGACGGCCTTGTCGGCGCTCTTCCCGCCCCAGAATCACCCTTTGTTCAGCGGGCCGGATGGGAGCCAAACGGGGAGCCAACCGTTCTTGACAGGAGCCAGCGGTTCTTATGCGGACGTCGCGGCCTTCTGACTGAAGATCGCGTTCATGGTGGTGGCGCCCGCCGCGATGACGGGCCTCGGCTGGTGACGATAGACCTTCTCGGTGACAGCCGTGCTGGCGTGCCCCACGAGATCAGCGATGGTCTCGATCGCCACGTCATGGTCACTCATGATCGACACGAACGTGTGCCGCATCTCCCTGGGAGTCCAGTCCTCCCCTATCTCGGCTGCCTTGGTGATCGCCCGGAACGATCTCCGGACGTTGCCGGCATCCAGGGCGGCGCCGGTCCGGGTGCAGAAGACGAGGTTGCGGTCTTGCCAGTCCTCGCCCGCCTTCAGCCGCTGGGCCGCCTGGCGCTTGTGCAGCGCCCGGAGAGCCGTGGCGACTTCCTCGGGGACTTCGAGTGTCCGCCGCGACTTCTCGGTCTTGGTGTCGCCGTGAGCGCGAACCGAGCGCCATACGTAGACCGCCAACCTGTCATGGTCGAACCCGGCCTCGGTTACCGGCTGCCAGCCGGCCTCGTCGTCCACCCAGGCCACGACGTGATCCCAGCGCAGTGCGCGGGCCTCCTCCGTGCGGACGCCGGTCATGATGCTGAGCACCACGTAGGCGTGTAGCGGCGAGGCCTTGGCGTGCTCCAGCACGGCTCTGGCCTGGTCCAGGCTGAGCGCCTTGCTGGGACGGCCCGCCGTGCCCTTGGGTGTCGTGACCAGCTCGGCCACGTTCCGGAGCACCCTGTCCCGGGCCTGGGCCTGCCTGATCGCGCGCTTGAGGGTCCAGTGGACGGTTTGCAGGCTGCGCGTCGAGAGCTTGCCGGTGAGCCCGTCGAGCCAGTCGTTGACGCTGTCCGCGCTCAGCTCCTTGAGCTTGCTCGCGCCGATCAGTGGCAGGACGTGCTGCTCGGCTAGAATGCGGTAGCCGCTGACGGTGCCCGGGTCGAGACCTTGAGGCCTTTGGACAGCCAGTCCGTCATGGCCTGCTCGACGGTGTAGTTCTCGGTGTCCTTGGTCGTCTTGACGCCCGACTCGCGGTCCTGCACGACCTTGATCAGCTTGTCCTTCACCGCTGCCTTGGTTCGCCCCTTCCGCTTGATCCGCTGACGCTTGCCGGCGCCGTCGAAGCCGAGGTCGATCGCCCCGGTGTACCCGCTCCCTTCTGGATAGATGGAGCCCTGATATTTGCCTATCAGGATCTTGGACATTGACTTCCCTCCTGATCTCGCCAGGTGGTCGGATGGGTCCTGGCGTGCCCTGGCCCGCTGTCGGGGCGTACCACCACGTTCGTGGTGACCAGGGCTGAGGCTGGGCCTCGCTCCCCTCTCCGTGACGTCACTCCCCCTCTTCGTGCCGGTCGAGGTACTCCTCGATCGCCTTCCTGATGACCCACGAGACGTCGCGCTCCTGTGTCGCGGCGTATCTGGCCAGTCGTTCCTTGAAGTCAGCTGCCACCCTGACGGGCGGGAGCGTCGTATCGCGCATGTAGAGCAACGTAGCACTCCGTTCTACGCGATGGCGACGCGTTTGTCATTGGGGTTCGCTTTCCAGGGAGGCGACGAACTCGGCGATGTGCCGCTCCGTGATCCGGCGCAGCTTGCCGATCTTGATGCGGAGCTGGCCTGTCCGCAGCAAGTAGTACACCTTGTCGCGGCCCGCGTGGAGCATCTCCGCTACTTGCTCGACTGTGTACGTTTCCACCTCACCCGATCTCCTTCGTCGTTCCTCGTGGGCGATGTTGGGACATGAGGCTGCGCCTCCTGTGGTAGCTGCGCTGCGTAGTCGCCAACTGCGGCTCACCGGGTCGGCCCGCGCGATCTGGGCGGCCCGGGGCTGCGCCGTGACGGCGGGCTGGTCGCGGCGGCTGCTTCGCGCACACCAGACGTACGGAGTGCGGTCCGCAGCGACACCGGGAAATCCGCGGCGGCCAGCCGCGCCGACCTGGCGGCGGGCGACTCCGTCCGCCGGCTGAAGCGCCTGCACTCAACCCGCAGGTGCTCGGCCGCCCGGCGAGCGGCGGCGGCCTGCGCCGCGCGCTGCTGTGCCTGGCGCAGCTCGATGACCGCCTCCGCGAGCGCGCCGAGCTGGACGATCAGCGCGGCCTGGGCGGCGGTTGGATCGTGGCTGACCAGCGCGGCGCGGGACAGCGCCCGGGCGGCCTGGCGCAGGGTGTTTCCCGCTTGGGTGGGCCGCGGTATCCGCGCGCAGGGCATCCGGGCGGCCCGGGCGTAGGAATCCGCCGCCTGCCGTATGACCCGGCTGCCCAGCGCGGCGGCCGCGGTGTGCAGAGTGTCAGCGGCGGCCCAGGCGGCGTCGCTGGCCGCGGCCGGATCGGTGGCGACGCAGCGGCGGATCTGGTCCCGGGCGTCCTGCGCGGTCCGGGCGGCGTGTTCCCAGATGGCGTTCCGTTCGGCTGCGGTAAACGGGCCTTGCGGGCTGCGGGTCGGCGCGCGTGGTGCCCCAGCGGGAGCGCAGCTTCGGCAGGCTCAGGTCCGCCGCGAGCTTCCCGCCCCCGAACCACGCCGGACCGCCAGCACGAGCCGTGTCGTCTGGCAGAGCGACGGCGTAGCCGGTGACCTGGCCCGGGTCGCGGTTGCTGAGCCGGGTGCGCACCAGGACGCCAGCGTCGCGGAGACGGATGAAGAACTCTTCCTCGCTGCCCGCCCCGGCAGCGGCGGTGCTGACGGCCCGGCGAAGCGCGACGCGGGGCGCTTCCTGCCGTCCGTGGCGGTGGGCCTTCTCGTTCTCCGCGCGGGTTGGTCGGCGGCCCGCGGTGCGGTCGCCGGGCGGTGCGCCGCAGGCCGTGCCGCTCTTCGGCGGCCTGGCAGGCCTCGCGGACGCGGAAGTAGTCGTTCCAGAACTGCGGCCGTGCTCCGTCCTGGCGGGCCAGCATGCCGACGACGTGGATGTGGTTGTCGGCATGGCGGACCGCGATCCAGCGGACCGCCTCGTCGTCCTGGCCGTGGGGCGCGAGCCCGGTGCGGTGCATAATGTCGCGCGCGAGGTCTCCCCACTTGTCGTCGGACAGCATCCAGTCCCCCGGCGCGGCCCGCACCACGCAATGCCACACCGGCCGGTCGAATCCTCGCGGTCCCAGGGCGGCGTGCGGCTGGGTGAGCAGCCCGGTGAGCCGCCGGAAGTCCCGGCGCCCATCCGGGCGCACCGCTGGCTCCAGTTCGGCCGGGTGCCGCCACCCGGCGACGATGTGCGGGTCCCGGTGCTCCTCACGCCGACCTGGCCCATACAGGTACCGGATCAGACCTGCGGGCCGCTGGCCGCGCAGCACCTTCCCGATCACCGCAGACGCCTCCGGACCGCCTCAGCCGCCGCGTCCAGCCGTTCCGCCCGCCGCACGCTCTCCGCCGCGTAGGGCAGCAGGTCCCCCGACCGCTGCCCGGTGGTGTTCAGCTTCGCCAGCGCCAGCTGGATTCAAGTCTGCCCGCCGCCAGCAGCCGGAGACTCTTCTGACAAGCAAGGATGCCCGGGACCGGAGGCCGCATGCGCCGACGATCCGGCCGCTGATCCCGCTTTCCCGGGGCCGCTGGGAAGGGACCAGAAAGAGTCCGCAGGAGTTCGTACAAGTTCACCGCGATTCAGTCTGACGCTTATTTATCAGCAGTGTCACAATTAGCCGGAGACTGCCACCCCGTACCGCCTTTCCAGCCGGTCCCCAAGGTCGTGGCTGCGTGCGTGCGATGATCCCATGAACGCCGAGCGCAGGGAACTGCGCCCGCCTGATCCAGGAGCTGCCCGAGGAAGAGGTCCCAGCCATCCTCGGCGCCGTGTGGTCCCGCCTTCGCACCGGAAAGAACCGGGCGTGGCCGCCAGTCTGGTCCGGCGCCGTGCGGGCCAGGCCTCTGACGCAACGGCCCGGTCCGAGGAGCTGCTTCAAAACCGCTTCGGTCAAACCTGATCATCAGCGAAACGGCCTGCCGATCTTGCCATCCGGCCATCAAACTGACGACGGCCGAGGGTCCGCGTCCCCCGGGGCCAGGCATTGGCGCGGCCCCGGCGCGGGGCGGCTCGGCCGGGGCCGCGGGTCAGAGCACCGGTGCCCGCTACTAAAGCATCGGCCAGACGGGAAGCTGCGGGGGCACCGGCCGTGCGGCGTAGTCCGCCTGGATCTGCCGGTCGAGCTGCTCAGGGTCGGGGGCGTGCACCTGCGCCCCGTTGTCCCGGCGCCCGGCGTGGCAGAGGCCGTTGGCGTAGCTGATCATGTACCCCTCGCCCCAGTGCCAGATCAGCTTCCCGATCGCTGCCGCGTCACCTTCGTACGCGCTCACGCCTGATCACGGCCGTGCAGGCAAGCACAGCGAGCAGCGTGCCGCAGCAGTCAGTCCAGCCGCCACTGGTGCAGAAGTGGACGTTGCCGATTATCGTGTAGTGACGGTTCAGTTCGCCTGACGGGCGTTCGTCCCGCGCTGGGCGGGGCG
Source organism: uncultured Actinomycetes bacterium (assembly GCA_963751175.1). Taxonomy (GTDB): domain Bacteria; phylum Actinomycetota; class Actinomycetes; order Streptosporangiales; family Streptosporangiaceae; genus RYN-230. The sequence continues at coordinate 56,651 of CAVVTM010000016.1, forward strand.
GACGCGCTCAGCCCCTTCTGCCGCCCGGCCCACCAGAAGGAACAGATCGCACATCGGCGCGGAGCGGAATCATTTGTGGGCGTTGACCAGGCATCTCCCGTCGTCGGCCAGCGGGCGCGCCAGGTAGCGCCAGCTGATCTGGCCGGGGGCTGCTATCCGGGCGGTGGGCAGAACTCATCGATACGACCATCGGCGATTCGGCCAGCCCGGTCCGGCGGCCGGGTCGCCCCGGCCGGGTAGCTGAACCGGCGAGGGAGATCCGCTGCATCCGCACTTGCGTGCTGGCTAGGGCAGCGGCATTAGTCCGTGCTCGGGGAAGACAGCCGCGCGGGTGGCCATGACGGCCTTGTCAAGGGGATCGGCCGGGTCGTATCCGGATTCGAAGCGAACGTAATCGGGAGTGTTCCCTTCGGTCATGAACTCGGGTGCGAGGCGGCCTGTGCCGCGGGAGGCGTGCTCGCGCCAGGCAGCCGGGATGCGCGCCCCGGGGTCGATCGGATGCCCGGCGGCCTCCGCCAGCAGGTGCGCCCAGGTCCTGGGCACCACCTGGAGCAGGTCGTAACCGCCTCCCCCGGTAAGAAGCCAGCGGCCGCCCGCCACCTGGTGGGCCAGTTGTGGATCGCGGCGTGCGCAGCGCGCTGGGCGTCGATGGACAGCCGCAGGCCAGCCAGCGGGTCGAGCCGGTGCGTATCACAGCCGTGCTGGCTGACCAGGATCGCCGGCCGGAACGCGCCCAGCAGCGGCGGCACGACCGCGTGAAAGGCGCGCAGCCACCCGGCGTCCCCGGTCCCGGTCGGCAGCGCCACGTTCACCGCCGAGCCCAGCGCTCCCGGCCCGCCCGTCTCCGACGGCAGGCCGGTGCCGGGCCACAGCGCCGCCGGATGCTGGTGCAGGCTGATCGTCAGCACCCGCGGATCGTCGTAGAAGGCGGCCTGCACCCCATCGCCGTGATGCACGTCGACGTCAACATAGGCGACCCGCTCCGCGCCCTGCCCCAGCAGCCAGGCGATCGCAATCGCCGGGTCGTTGTACACGCAGAACCCGCTCGCGCTGCCGCGCATCGCATGGTGCAGCCCGCCCGCGATGCTCACGCCATGCTGCGCCACGCCGGCCCACACCGCGCGGGCCGCCGCCAGGGTCGCACCCGCCACCAGCGCCGAGGCGTCGTGCATGCCCGCGAACACCGGGTCATCCTCAGTGCCGAGGCCGAAGAAACCCCGCATCGGGGAGGCCGGCTGGTCCCCGCCCGCCAGCCGCACCTCCGCGATGTAGCGCGGGTCGTGCACCAGCTCCAGCTGCGCGTCAGTCGCCGCCACCGGGCTCTCGACCGACACCCCGGCTTCAGCGAACAGGCCGAAGGCCCGCGCCAGCTCGATCGCCCGCTCCACCCGGGCCGGCGCCATCGGATGGCTGGCCCCGAAGTCATAGCCCGCCAGCCGTGCATCCCAGGCCACATACAGTGTGCAGGCCATCCGCCCACCCTCCGATCATGCGAACCCGGAGAGCTTGATTTGCGGACCTCATCGGGATCTTTTCCTTAGCGGGCCAGCCAGCGGCCGACCTCCACAGCACCCGGCCAGCTGGCCGCTGCGCCGCCTGATCCCGGTACCTGCCTTTAGGGCTATAGTCGCCCCCTTCCACAGTAGCAAGATTTTTCTAGAAAAATATAGCCAGAAAAATATAGATAGTTTCTTGAGAGTAACGCGCTAGCGTTTCCTGCGCGGCCCGGGTGCTCCCGCCTCAGCGGTACAAGCAGCCAGCAGCTGCAGGCTCATCGCCCCGGCCCGGCAGTAACCGTATTCAGTACTGCACAGTCCCGGCCGTCACCGTCGCACGCAGCGCGCCTGGCCGGGCGTGGCTCCGAGGCTGACCGGCCGTTCGCTGCTGACCGGCGAGTTCCTATATGCGGCGGGTGCGTCCGGTCTGCTCAGCGTCACGCAGCACGAATTTCTGGATCTTTCCGGTGGATGTTTTCGGCAGGTCGGTCACGATTTCGATGTCGCGTGGGGATTTGTAGCTGGCAATCTTGGTGCGGACGTGCGCGATCAGCTCTTGCGGGGTCGCGCTCTGGCCGACCCGGAGCAGGACGAACGCTTTGGGGCGTTCGCCCCACTTGGTGTCGGGTACCCCGATGACCGCGGCCTCGAGCACGGCGGGGTGGCTCATGAGCGCCTGCTCCACCTCGATGGTGGAGATGTTCTCCCCGCCGGAGATGACGACGTCCTTGGAGCGGTCGCGCAGCTCGATGTACCCGTCGGGATGCATGACGCCAAGGTCCCCGCTGTGGAACCAGCCACCGCGGAACGCCTCGTCGGTGGCATCCGGGTCAAGGTAGTACGCGGTCATGACGTTGTTGCCGCGCATGACGATCTCGCCCATCGTGTTGCCGTCGGCCGGGACGTCGGCCATGTTCGCGTCCACGACGCGTATGCCCTCGGCCTGGATCATGCTGACACCCTGGCGGGCCTGCAGCACGGCACGCTCGCCAGGTGGCAGGTCAGCCCACTGCGGCTGGGACTGGCAGACGGTGATCGGGCCGTAGGTCTCGGTGAGCCCGTAGACGTGCACGATCCGGAAGCCCATCTGCTCCATGTGCGCGATGGTCGTGGGGCTGGGCGGCGCTCCGGCCGTGGTGATCAGGACCTGCCGGGCCAGCGACCCGGCCTCGGGCGTGTTCAAGATCGTGCTCACGACAGTCGGCGCCGCGTTGAGGTGGGTGACGTTGTGCTCGCGCAACTGTTCCCAGATCGCGTCGCCGCGTACCTCGCGCAGGCATACGTGCGTGCCGCCGATGCCCGTCAGCGACCACGGAGTGCACCAGCCGTTGCAATGAAACATCGGCAATGTCCACAGGTAAACGCTGTTCTCGTCGTTCCGGGAGTGGATGATCTCGCCGAAGGAGTTCAGGTACGCACCCCGGTGAGTGTAGATCACCCCCCTCGGGCGCCCCGTGGTACCGGACGTGTAGTTGAGCGCGATAGGAGCAAGCTCATCCGGGACCGACCAGGGCAGCGGCTCCTGCGTGCCCCGGGCGAGAAAGTCGGGGTAGCTCACCAGCCGCGGGTCGTCAGTCAGATCCGCGCCGTCCGGCTCCAGCTCAGCATCCTCGGCAACCACCAGCTGGGCGACCGCCTCAATGTCCTTCGCGGCAGCCGCGGCCGTCGGCAGGAGCGCCGCGTCGAGAACGAGGATCTTCGAGCCCGAGTGCGCCAGTATGTAGGCGATCTCCTCGGCTGTGAGCCGGGTATTCACCGCGACAAGCACCCCGCCGGCCAGCGGAACCGCGAAATGGGCAATGAGCATCTCGGGCAGGTTAGGCATCAGGTAGGCGACCCGGTCACCCGGCTCAACCCCACTCGCCTGCAGCGCCCGCGCCACCCGCTGCGCCTCGGCCGCCAGTTCGGAGTACGTGAGCCGCCGCCCGCCGTAGACGACAGCGATCTTGTCAGGCCATACCCGCGCCGACCGCTCCAGGAACGACAGCGGCGACAATGCCGTGTACGAAACCGGGTTCACACCGACCTCCAGGGGATGCACTGAACGCCTTCACGCCAGCTCATCCCTGACGCTCTTGCTGAGCAGGCTCTTCCTTGTTGAGCAGATTCTTCCCGGTCTCGCCCCCTCCTGTCGAGGCGTGATCCGCCGGGGACGCCCGGCGGCAGCAGGCCGCACCGGCACCCGCGGCCCGCTGGCTTCCGGTGTTGGTGACCGGCACGGCAGGTGATGCAGGTACGGCACGCCAGTTGGCTGGTCCTGGGGACCGGGGGATGATCACCTCCGCCCAGATCGAGGCAGTCAAAGAGCTGGGCGGCATCGGCTGGATCACCTGCCTGCGTGCCCCCGCCATCCGCAATCTCCCCGCTGATGACGGGCCGCTGCAGATGTCCCTGTTTCGACCAGCAGGACCTCGCCAAGCTCAGCCACCCGGACTACCCTGGCGAGCGCCGTGGACGAGCCGTTCGGCATAGGCGTGCGCGAAAGGACTTCGGGGCGGATCTTCACGGCCTGGATACCGGCGCTGGCCAGGACCGTGTCGAACGATGCGGTGAACTGCCCGGCCCGGTCGCGGACCAGGAACCGGAAGTCCGCGGCCCGGTCACCGAGGTCCCTCGCGGTCCAGGAAGAAGAAACGGAAGGAGCCGATCCGCTCGCCCACGTCATCCGGGACATAGTCGGCGCCGAGTCCATCCAAACCTTCGAGGGCCCGAAACCATCCAGACCCCCATCGTCGGGCCGGACATCACGGGTACTGCCGCGTTCAGCTGATTCCCTATGGAGGATCGGTTGTCGAGGGGGGGTTTCCCTTGACGGAGTTCTTGCGGCGGGGTGGAGTGGTGGGCTGGGGGAGGTCGCCCCGTGTGTACTGTCCTTTGAGGACTTTCTGGGGGGCCTTCCCCTTCTTGCTGCGCCGCCGGGCGCGGATCTCGGCTGGGACGGCCCAGCGGCCGGTGATGATCTTCTTGGCTTGCTCAGGGGTGAGCGGGCGGCCGTCGGTGTCGCAGATGAGGTAGGGCTGGCCGCGGCGCATGACGGTCCAGGCTCGTTCGGCGAGGGCGGCGGCGACGACGCATGTGGCGCCGGGGTGGTCTTTGCCGCGTTCGGTCATCTGGAGGTAGTAGAGGCGGGCGAGCTGGGGGTCTTGCTTGCGGGCGGTGTCCGCGGCGCGGACCAGGGTGGTGCGCAGCAGCGAGGATCCGGCCTTGGACATGGGCTGGCCCGTGCGGTCGGTTTCGCCGGTCTCGGAGGCCTTGGGGGCCAGGCCGGTGTAGGAGCGGAACTGCCCGGCGTGGCGGAACCGGGCCGGGTCGCCCATGCAGGCGGCCAGCGCGGGGCCGCCGACCTCGGCGAAGCCGGGCAGGGTGCAGGCGAGCCCGGCCGGGTCTACCTGGCGGTAGCAGGCCTCGCGTTCGGCGGCGTGGGCGGCGAGTTCGGCCTGGATGGCGCGCAGCAGGCGTATCTCGGTGGCGATCTCGGCGGCCAGCCCGGCGAAGTCGACGGCGGGGTGAGCTGCGTAGAGGCCGGGCGAGGCGCGGGCGGCATCGAGCCACTGGCGGGCGCGCCCGTCGCGGAGGTGGTTGTGTGACGCCTGGGCGATCAGCGCGGTCAGCTGGGCCAGGCCGGCCCGGGTCAGCGCACGGGGATCGGCGTAGTGTTCCAGGACGGCCAGGTCAGCGGCGCCCAGATCGCCGGACAGCGGGGCTCATCGGCAGCAACTGGCGGGCCAGGTCCCCGGTCCGGACCTTGTGCTTGCCGGCCTGGCGGGTGAGCCGGTCGGTGGCCCGCACCCGCCGGTCCAGCGCGGGCCGCTCAGCGCCGGGCAGCTCCAGCGGGCGCAGCCCGGCCGGGCCGGTCAGCGGCAGCCTCGCCAGGGTGTCCGCGTCGATGCTGTTGCTCTTGGCTGCCGGGACAAGAACCGGCGCAGATCGGCTGCCTTCTGCGACGACACCCGGAACACCCGGTGGCCGCGGGCGGAGAAGAACACCGCGACCGGCAGCCACGCCGGCCCGGCCGACTCGATTACCACCTCCAGCCGGGTCCCCTCCGGGCACCCGGCCAGCGCTGCCGCCTCCACCGTAACCAGGCTCTCCACCGCAGGCCAGGCCTTGCGCTTAGCCACGATGCTGCCCTCCCCGCCGGGCACCCGGACGGTGTGCGCAGTGGCGATACCCAGGTCGATGCCGACCAGCCGCCTGTGACTCATCCCGCCTCCTCACGTCGTGTACCGGTTCGCGCCGGCCCGCCCGCAGGAGCGGCACCATCAGGCCACGGTCCCAAGGAGACACGGCCAGCCGCGGCTCCTGCTCATGTGCTGCAACCGGGCCAGGCCTCACCGGGCCAGCCCACTTCCCCATCCGGGGCATCCGTGGCCAGGCCAGGAGTGGCAATCAGTTGAACGAGGCCAGGCCCCACGGGCCTGCCCCAGACCGGTTCTCGACGCCACCACCGGACCAGCCGGGGAAGACCATGCAACCCCTTGGGACCCGAGCCCCGCGATGGCTTCACGAAAGCCGGTGTCCCTTACATGACCGCACGTCAACAGAGCTTCGCTACGATTCGCTCCAGGAGGAATACCATGCGCATCCCCGCGGAATCCTTGTCCGGCACGTCGGTGAGGGACAAGGTGGTGACCGCCGCCGAGGCGGTGCGGCTTATTCATGACGGCGACTCGGTCGTGATCGATGGGTTTATGGGGCAGTGCTTTGCCGAGGAGCTGACGCTGGCGCTGGAGCAGCGTTTCCTGCAGACGGACACTCCCCGCGACCTCGGGCTGGTGTTTACCATGGCCGCGGGGGACCGGCGCGGTCGCGGGCTGGACCGGCTGTGTCACGAGGGTTTGCTCAAGCGGGTCGTGGGCGGTCACTGGGGTTTGTCGCCCGCGCTGGGGAAGATGGCCGTGGGCAACAAGATTGAGGCGCATAACCTGCCCCAGGGCGTTATGTCGCAGCTGTTCCGGGACACCGCCGCCGGCAAGCCGGGCCTGCTGACCCGGGTCGGACTGGGTACCTTCGTCGACCCGCGGCAGGGCGGCGGGAAGGTCAACGAACGGACGACCGAGGACCGCGTCGAGCTGATCACCGTCGGCGGCGCGGAGTACCTGTTCTACAAGGCGCTGCTGCTCGACGTGGCGTTCCTGCGCGGCACCACCGCGGATCCCGAAGGGAACATCACCATGGAGCGCGAGGCGCTGACCATGGAGTCGCTCGCCGTGGCCACCGCGGTGCACAATGCCGGTGGTCTGGTGATCGTGCAGGTGGAACGTGTCGCCGAGAGCGGCAGTCTGAGCCCACGTGAGGTGAAGATCCCGGGAATTCTGGTCGATTGCGTTGTCGTTTCGCAGCCTGAGCACCATTGGCAGACATTCGGCACGCCGTACTCGCCGGCGTTGAGCGGAGAGCTGCGCCGGGTCCGCAACCCGGTCCCGCCGCTGGAGCTGACCGAGCGGAAGGTCATCGCCCGCCGGGCGGCGATGGAGCTTCGACCTGGCAGCGTGGTGAACCTTGGCATCGGCATTCCGGAAGGCGTCGCCAATGTCGCGGCCGAGGAGCACATCCTGGACTACCTGACGCTGACCGCCGAACCCGGTGCGATGGGCGGCATGCCGGCCGCAGGGCTGGATTTCGGCTCGGCGGTGAATGCGCAAGCCATCCTGGACCAGCCGTCCCAGTTCGACTTCTATGACGGGGGCGGTCTCGACGTCGCGTTCCTGGGCATGGCTCAGGCGGACCGTCTGGGCAATGTCAATGTCAGCCGGTTCGGGGCGAAGCTGGCGGGCGCGGGGGGCTTCATCAACATCAGCCAGAATGCCAAACGGCTCGTGTTCACCGGGACCTTCGCCGTGCCGAGCCGCTGCCGGGTACAGGATGGCCGGCTGGTCATCGCCGACGGTGTCGTGACGCCCAAGTTTCTCGCCGATGTCGAGCAGCGGACCTTCAGCGGCGAGTACGCGGCCGCCGCCGGCCAGCCGGTGCTGTACGTGACCGAACGGTGCGTCTTTCAGCTCACCCCTGACGGCCTGGAACTCATCGAGATCGCCCCGAGGGTAGATCCCGAGAGGGACGTCCTCGCCCATATCGGGTTCGAGCCCATCATCCGCGGCGAGCCGAAGCTGATGGACGCGCGGATCTTCGCCGCCGAACCCATGGGCCTGAAAGACGACCTAATGACCGTGCCACTCGACGCGCGGTTCGCCTACGACGCCACACGCAACATGTTCTTCCTCAACATGGAGGGCATGTCGCTCGTCACGGGGGACGAGGTTCAGGCGATCGGGACCGAGGTCGGCAAGCGCCTGGCCGCCATCGGCAAGAAGGTACAGATGGTCATCAACTACGACAACTTCTACCTGGCCCCAGCCCTGACGGACGACTACGTCTCCGTGGTCCGCTCGCTGGCCGAGCGCTACTACGCCAGCGTGACCAGGTACACGACCAGCTCCTTCATGCGGCTCAAGCTCACCAGGCAACTGCACCACCGGGACCTGGCCCCGCACATCTATGAAAGCCGCCAAGAAGCCATGAACTGGCTCGGGAACCACGTACCGAGATCGTCAGTACAGAATCGAGAAGCACCTGAAGCCGGCGAATAAGCGTGCTAACCGCGTACGCCCATCGATCATCACGAATGCTGCCCGACCTTCTTCGCCGCCTGCAGCGCTGTGCGCAGGCCAGGCGAGCGTCACGGGAATCGCCCGTCGATCAGCGCGGCCGTGAACGGCGCAGTCATGCGGCTTGGTCGATGATGCGCTTGACCTTGCGGCGGTCGAGGTTGAGTTCGCGGGCGATCGCCCGCTGGCTGTCGCCCGCATCGTGCCAGGCCCGTACCGTCTGCTCGAGGCTTGGCCCGTCCGGCGGAGCGGACGCGGGGGCCGACACAGGATGATGGCTCATAAGAACGGCCTGGACCAGCGGAGCGTATGACTCTTGCTTGGTCCTCACCATGGTCATGAGGAGCTCGAAGGAACCGGCCAGCGCCAGCGCGGGCCAGGCGCTGACCAGCGTACCGATCGGCCCGTGGCCGTGCGCCAGGTTGGCACCGGCTGGCATCCAGGATGAGCATGCTCGCCGCCAGGATCAGCCCATCCACAGTGAACGGGACGAGCCGGGCCGTCAGGCCCAACTCCCCGTGCGTGCTCACCAGCTCGTAGCGTGGCGGTAGCTGATGACCGCCGCCACCGCGGCGACGGCGAGCCCGGTGGTGATCCGGATGAGCCGGTCCGTCATCGCAGTTCCTCGCGGAGCGCGAGGACCACCGGATCGTTGCTGTCGCGCCCGCTCTCCAGGAGTTCGGTGACGGTCAGCGCGGTGATCGCCTGGTTGCGGTCGAAGAACCGCGGCCAGTGCACGTCGGCGGCGGCGGCGATCTCCTCACGCAGTTCCCGGGCCAGCGAGGTTTCCAGGCTCTCCCCTGCCTCAACACCGCCGCCGGGCAGCACCCAGTACGGGTCTTGCCCGGGGCGTATCCGCTTGATGGCCAGCAGGTCATGGTCATGTGTGACCAGCAGGGCGCGAACGCGGTCTGTCACGGAAGTCCCTTCACCGGGAATGGGCGGGTGTTCGGCCACGGTGGCACAGGTGGGCTCGGCCTGCGGTCCGCTTCTGTTGTCTCCGGCGAGTCACCCGGATGGAGCTTGGCGGGTGTGGCAGGGTGACGCCGTCGGCTGCGATGGTTCACGGTCCACCGGGGAGGCACGGTGCGCGAGGTTGAGGTCAAGTACCGGGTCCGGGATCTCGGGGCGCTTCTCGCGGCACTGGAAATGCGTGGCATCGAACTGGGAGAGCCCTTCTGCCAGGACGACCAGGCGTACGCGCCGGAGGGCTGGGCTTACGGCGACGACAGGCGCGGGATTCCCTTTGCCCGCCTACGTACCGTTGACGATCGGCATGTCTTCACGCTGAAGCGCCCGGCTGAGAACGTTCTGTCGTGCGAGGAGCATGAGACGGCTGTCGCGGACCGTGATCAGATGCATTGTGCGGTCGTCGCGATGGGTTTCCGCCCGACCGTCCGGATCGTCAAGATGCGGCGTACCGGCACCCTCGGCGACATGGCCTTGTGCGTGGACGAGCTCGACGGCCTGGGCGTGTTCCTGGAGGTTGAGCGGATGGTGCCGGACGGCGTGCCTGGCGAGGCCGTGCAGGCCGAGCTGTCCTGCTTCGTAGCGTCACTGTGCATCGATGCCGAGCAGACCGGCCAGACCTACGACGTCCTGGTGCGCGGCCTGCTGACCTCTGCCTGACTCAGTGCCGAATCCCGCGCCGGGACGTTCGCGGGGCCCTCACCTGCAGCTTCCGCTGGCCGCACCTTCCCGGCCAGTCGCTGACGGCGCTGGACCACCGGCCCGGAGAATGCACCGTCCGGGCACTTCGCTGCCGCTGTGGATCAGAAGAGTGTGGCGGGCTCGGTTGCCGTGACGGGACTGGTCACCGCCAGCCCGGCTGGTGGCTGCAGCGTGAAGCCCGCCGTGAGTGCGGAGTGGTCGGAAAGCCGGTCGAAGCGGGGCTCGTGCAGGTATCCGCAGGTGCTGATGGCTGCGGCCAGGCCGGCGGAGCAGAAGGCGTGGTCGTAGCGGTACCCGTCGCCGGTCCGTCCGACCCAGCTGTGCTCGGACGCGTCGGGATGCAGGTGCCGGAACGCGTCGGTCAGGCCATGCTCGCCGGTGAGGGCACGGTAGAAGTCGTACTCGAACGGGGCGAAGAACGGGTAGTGGGGCTGGTGCCCGGGTTCGAGGATGTTCAGATCGCCGAGGAGTACTGCCGGGATGGAAGGATCGCGGGCGGTGAGGGCGTCCAGGCAGGCGGCTAGCCATTTCCGCTTGCGTTCAGTCTTTTCCAGCCCGGCGTCACGGGAAGGAACGTAGGCGCCGATGACCTGGACTTTCCCGGCCGGGGCCGGGAGGGTGACGGACGCGGCGCGGGCAGGCAGGTATCCGAGGGCGGCGGTGAAGTCGCCGGGCTCGGCGTGTACCCGGCTGAGGATCATCGTGCCGTATTCGCCAGGACCGGGGACCAGGAAGTTGAACGTGCCAGCCGGCGGTGGTGAACGCATCGGCCAGCAGTCGGCAGCCGACGCTGGCCTTGGTCTCGGTGAGGACCCGGACGTGCTCGGGGCGCCCGGCGAGCCACTCTAGCTGGCGCTGCGCTCGCTGCTCCGAGGGGTTGCCGATGTTGAAGGTCAGGAAGGACAGACCGCTAATCACCATGAGCGCTCCGCTCAGCGTGCAGAGTTAGGACTCGGTCGGTGACTATAGCCGCGACCTCACCGGGCGTCCGGCCAGTCACGTCGATGCTGCAGACTGGCCAGCCGAGGGCAGTGAGCCCGGCGGCGGTGTCCTGATAGAGAGCAGATTCAATGGCAGGCCCGTCTGACTGGCGCTCGAAGCGGCTGTGAGTGCCGCCGCGCCGGGCCAGCCGGCCGCTGAGAACCGCAGGCGTGGCGTTCAGGATGACGGCCAGGTCCGGAGGTTGCGCGCCCTTGTTGAGCTGCCAGATCGTTTCCTGATCCACGTCGTCCATGCGCTGCAGGACAAGGCTGGAGGGCAAGTAGCGGTCGGAGATGACAGTAAATCCGGCCTGGAGCCGCGGGAGGATCTCGGTAGCAAGGTGGTGGTGGCGGTCGCCCGCGACCACGCAGGCGAGCGGCATCCCACGGTAGGTGTCCGTGCTGGCGCGGATCATCTCCCCGAGTGGGGTCCGCGATGGCTCCGCCGTCGCCCAGACCCGCCGTCCCCGGGCGTTGAGCAACTCCGGACTAACCACTCAACGTTAGTGTTCCTCTTTCCTTTTACTCGCGTCTAGATGTCATGAGAAACATCTGGGAGGGGGAAGTGTCCGCAGTTCCCGGCTCCCGGTCTGCCGGGACATTTGAAGGAGCCTCCCCATGACCACTGGCTCGCTGCGCGTTCCCGCCACAGGGGCGCTGGCTGACTTACTGGCCTGTCCGCCGCCGCTGCTCGATGTCACCCTGGACCAGCTGCGCACCCTACTGGCCGTACGCGAAGCCGGATCTCCGCTCGCAGCGGCGCGGATCCTGGGCCGCGAGCACTCTTCGGTCCGCAAGCAGGTCGACACCCTCAACCACGCCTTCCAGCAGATCTGCGGAGAAGCGCTGGTGGTCAAGCAGGGCCGCGGGCAGGACTACCTGTTCACGCCGACCGGCGAGGCCATGAGCCAGATCGCGGCTCGCATGTTCACCAGCTGGCTGACCGGGATCACCGAGCGGCGCCGGCGTCTCGGCGCGACCGTTACCGTCGCCACCACTGAGTTCACTGTCAACTTCCTGGCCCAGGTCTGGCCATCAGTCACCGCCGAATTCACCCGCCGCGAGATCGAGCTGAACATCGTCCACGTCCGCACCCGCGACTTCCGGGCCCAGCTGGACGCCAAGGACGTGGACCTGGTCTGCGGCAGCATCGCCGCCACCCCCGGACCTGACCCCGCCCTCGGCGCCTACGACATCATCGAATGGCACCGGGAGAACCTCACCCTGGTTACGAACCTCCCCGAACGCGAACTGCCCGTCAGCGCCGTTAGGCAGGAACGACTGCCCGCCATCCCGCTGCTCGCTCCGTCCGCCGGACTGATCGCCGACTTCCTGCGCCGCTGGTACGGCCCCGGATACCGCAGCCAGCTGCACGTAGTCGCCGAGGTCGACAGCATCTATTACGGCCTGGCCGTTCTGCGCACCGGCATGATCCGCGGAGCGATGATCTGCGCCGAGGCTGCCGCCCAGGCCGTCATCGACGGGCGGCTGCCCGGCGGCTCAGGCATCCGCGTCGTGCCGCTCAGCACCGGCTACGACCCGCCGCTGCAGCTACTCGCGGGGATCTTCGCACGTAAAGGTGAACGCGAACTATATGACGCTGCCCATCCCCTGAACCTCCTCTGCAACGCCTTTGATGCCTACGTCCGCGAAAGGTCCCGGGGTGCCTGACCGGCAGACATGGCAAAGGCAGGTGAAACCATGCCGAACGTCCATGTCCTCATGGAGGTGTCACGGCGCCAGGCATGATTGTGGCAGCCCCAGCGGGCGACGTCACCGCCGCCATCCTCGAGCAGCTACGGCCCGTGGCGGAGTCTGCCGGCTAACACCGCGAGAGCTACGCTGCCGGTTGATGAGTATGCGCGATGGATCACCGGGCGTTCTGTATGTGATCGTGTGCGGTGCCCCGGCCGCGTCGGGTGTGGACGAGTTCATCCGGCTCGCCCAGGACGCGGGCTGGCTGGTCCGGGTCATCGCCACGCCGATGGGCAAGCGGTTCATCGACGCCGCCCAGCTGGCCGCGCTCACCGGGGACCGGGTGCGGACCTGGTTCCGGATGCCGGATGAGCCGGACGAACTCCCTGCCGCCGATGCGGCCGTGGTGGCCCCGGCCACCTTCAACACCATAAACAAGTGGGCGGCCGGGATCACCGACACCTTCGCGACGGGCCTGCTGTGTGAGCTGAACGGCCTGGGCGTCCCGATCGTCGCGGTCCCGCTGGTCAAAGATGCGCTCGCCCGGCACGTGGCGTTCAGGCGGAGCCTGGAGGTACTGCGCGGGATGGGCGTGCGTGTCATGTTTGACCCGCAGGCGCCACCGCGGTTGCGTATGCCAAGCTGGCCTAGGGTGCTGGAGGAACTGCACACTGTTACCAGGGATGGCCCGGGCGGGAAGGACTGACGGTGGATGCTTCGGCACGCGGGCAGCGGATCGCCGCGCGTCAGATGGAGCGCCCCAGACCTCGCCCCTGTTCGAGGAGGCAGGCCTGAGCGCGGCTAACGACGGGTGAACGTGACGTGCGTGACGCCGCTGGGCGAGCTCACCGACTCGATGGCGAAGCGCTCCTCCAGGCCCTCCAGGCCGTCCCAGAGGGACTCGCCGCGGCCGAGGAGGATCGGCACGAGCGCGATGTGCATGTGGTCGATCAGGCCGGCGGCGAGGAACTGGCGGATGGCGGCCGGGCCGCCGCCGATGCGGACGTCGAGGCCACCCGCAGCCTCCTTGGCCGCCGCAAGCGCCTGCGCCGGGCTGGCGTCGATGAAGTGGAAGGTGGTGCCGCCCTTCATCTCGATCGAGGGCCTGACGTGATGGGTGAGCACGAAAACGGGGGTATGGAACGGCGGCTCCTCGCCCCACCAGCCCTTCCACTCCTCGTCGGTCCACGGTCCGCGTTGCGGGCCGAACTTGTTGCGCCCCATGATCTCCACGCCGATGCCCGGCCCCCAGTTGCTCGCGAAGGCGTCGTCGATGCCGGTGCTCCCGCCTTGCTGGCCCTGCATGACGTGAAATGAACGGGTGCCGGTGAACCATCGCACCAGCCGGTGGCCGGCATGCCCGAAGGGTGCCTCCAGGCTCTGGTCAGCACCGGCGCTGAAGCCATCGAGCGAGACGGACAGGTTGTGAACACGAACAAGTGACATGACGGGCAGACCTCTCTGGTCGAAGCCGAGTTCATCGGTGCTCATGGTGTGGTCGTAGCCAGGATCGCTTTCTCGACACCTGAGCACCCTTGACACCTGAGCACCGTCAGATGGCATGCGAAGCTCCAGCCGGGGCGTGATCAGCTGCAGCCCGAGAAGCGCCAGTGATCAATGATCATGAGCTATTGTCCCAGGGCCGGGCTCCGGCAGTCAGTTCTCGCGAGCTAGGCCGGTGCCTGCTCGGCACGCGGTCGATGGTGTCCAGCGGGCCGATCCGCTCCTGGTAGCGCAGGGTGTGGAGGCTCAACGTCAGGCCGGGGCGACGGCTTCGAGGTCGTCGATGCTGCCGGACATGATGGTGCGCAGGTGCTGGCTGAGGTGCTCGACGGGCCAGTTCCACCAAGCGAGGGTGAGAAGGCGGGCGATGTCGGGCTCGCTGTAGCGGGACCGGATGAGTCTGGCCGGGTTGCCGCCAACGATGCCGTAGTCCGGCACGTCGTCGGCGACGACGGCCCCCGAGGCGACGATTGCGCCGTGGCCGATGCGAATTCCGGGCATGACCATGGCGCGATATCCGAGCCAGACATCGTTGCCGACCACGGTGTCCCCGCGCCCGGGGAGGCCAGTGATGAGGTCAGCGTGCTCGGCCCAGGAACCGCCCATGATGGGGAAGGGAACGTGGAGGGACCGTCCATGCGGTGGTTGGCGCCGTTCATGATGAACCGCACCCCAGTGCCCAGCGCGCAGAACTTCCCGATGACCAGCTTCTCCGTGCCGTAGTGGTAGAGCACGTTGCGGGTCTCGAAAGCGGTCGGCTCGTCCGGATCGTCATAGTAGGAGTACTCGCCAACCTCGATCAGAGGGGACGTCACCAGCGGTTTCAGGAGCACCACCCGCGGCTGTCCCGGTATCGGGTGAAGCACTGAAGGGTCGGCGGGAACGGGACTCACGGAGGCACCACTCCAGATGATCTGTGAACGCACGGACAGCACATCAATGATCGCAGCCACCCGTTCGACCCGAGCAGACGTGGCCTGCTACGGCGCTACTAGCTGGCTGCCAGCAACGATCGCAGGTGCCTACCGTTGACGATCACCACGACGCTCGCGGATGACGCGGCGGCCCGGCACCGGGCATGCTGGGGGGATGGTCGCCGTCAGTCCGGTGCTGGTGGGGCGCGCCGCCGAGATCGCGGTGCTGGGTGAGGCGTGGGCGCTGGCGCGAGGCGGCTCACCGGCCACGGTGCTGATCGGCGGTGAGGCCGGGATCGGCAAGACCAGGTTGGTCAGGCACTTCACCACCGACGTCGAGGCCGACGTGCTGTACGGCGGCTGCGTGGACCTCAGCGGCGGCGGCCTGCCATTCGGCCCGTTCACCTCGGCGTTGCGCGGGCACGCGGACACGCCCGCGGAACTGCTGACGTGGGACGTGCAGGTAGATAGCGACACCGCCCGTGCCCGGCTGTTCGAAGAGGTGCTCACCCGGTTCGCCGGCTTGTGCGCGCGGCGGCCCGTGGTGTTCGTGATCGAGGACATCCACTGGATTGACCGGTCCAGCCTCGACCTGCTGTCGTTCCTGGTGCATAACCAGCAGGCGGCCGGGGCCCTGTTGTGCGTGGTGACCTACCGGTCCGATGAGCTGGAGCGCGCGCACCCGCTGCGCAGGTCGCTGGCGGAACTGGACCGGGTCGCCTGGACCCGGCGCATGGAGCTGTCACGGCTGACGCGGCGGGCGGTGGGCTCGCTGGTCGGGGCCATAGCGCGCGCGGAGCCGGCGGCGAGCCTGGTAGCGGAGATCCACCGGCGCAGTGAGGGCAACCCGCTGTTCGCCGAGGTGCTGCTGGACCGGCAGGATCAGTCCGGGCTGCCCGAGTCGTTGCGAGACCTGCTGCTGGCCAGGGTGGCGCAGCTGCCGGAACCGACGCAGGCGGTGCTGCGCACGGCGTCGGCCGGAGTTGGCCAGGTCAGCCATGAGTTGCTGGCGTCTGCCAGCGGGCTGGACAACGGTGCGCTGTCGGCAGCGCTGCGTCCCGCGGTGGCGTCCGGCGTGCTGGTGGTCGACGGGGACGGTTACCGGTTCCGGCACGCGCTGATCAGCGAGGCGGTCCGGGATGACCAGCTGCCGGGTGAGCGTGCTGCCGCGCATCGCCGGTTCGCGCAGGCACTGACCGCCGATAACGCACTGGCGGCGGATGGCCGCAGGTCCGCCGAACTGGCGTTTCACTGGCACGCGGCCGGGGATGCGAGCCGGGCGCTGGAGGCGGCCTGGCAGGCAGCCGGCGATGCCGGAGCCCGGCTGGCCTACGCAGAACGGCTGGACATGCTCGAGCGGGTACTCGAGCTATGGGCGCGGGTCCCTGATGCGGGCCGCTGCATCGGATGCGACCGGCCCGCGGTCCTGGATGCGGCGATTGCCGCGGCCGGGGAAGCCGGCGAGCTTGAACGCGGGGTGGCCCTGGCCACGGCGGCGCTGGCCGGGGCCGAGGGTGACCCGGCGCGGACCGCCCGGCTGCTCGGGCAGCGCGCCCCCATGCTCGCCGGGCTGGGCCGCGCCGGCGGTCTCGATGACCTCCATGCGGCGGTGCGCATCGCACCGCCTGGCCATCCGGTGCGGGCGGTCGTGCTCTGCTCGCTGGCGGGCCGGCTGCTGACGGTCTGGCACAGCGACAGGGCGGAGGAGGCCGCGGCCGAAGCGCTTGATATCGCGCGCAAGACCGGTGATGCCCGCACCGAGGCGCTGGCGCTCATCTTGCTCGCCACCTGCCGTGTGCGGCGGGGCCATATTGCCGCCGAGCTGCCGCGTCTGGCCGAGGCGGAGGATGCCGCCGCCCGGCTCGGCGCGCACGGCGTGCGATTGCAGGCTGTCTTTGCGCAGGCCACGGTGCTCGTAGCGTTCGGCGAATACGAGCGGGCTGCTGAGCGGGCCCGGCACGGCATCACGGTGGCTGAGTCCATCGGCCTGGCCCGTACCCAGGGCGCCATCAGCGGCGGCCACCTCGCCAGTGCCCTGATCGGACAGGGGCTATGGGATGAGGCGACGGCGGCCGTGGAGCACGCGCTCGATCACACGCCCGCCCCCGTGCTGCAAGTTCCGCTGGTCTGCCTGCGTGCCGCGATCGCGCTGGCCCGGGGTGACACGGCACCCGCGGAGAAGGCGCTGGCCTTCACCCGCGACGCGCTCGCCCCAGTGGTCAGGATCCCGGTGGATCCATGGTTGCCCCTCCAGCTGGAGGCAGAGCTGCGGCTCGCCCAGGGCCGCATGGCCGAGGCGGCCGCGGTCATTGAGCGCGGCCTGGCCGACCCCGACTTGCGCCGGTCTGAGTGGTTCACCTGGCCGATGCTGGCCATCGGGGCCCGGGTGGCCGCCGCAGGTGCATCTGAACTGCTCGACGGGCTCCGCCGCCGGGCGGCCGAGACGCCGGCTACCGGCCCGTTGCTGCGCGCGCTGGCGCTGACCTTCGCCGCGGAGGCGGACCGTGCTGCCGGAACCGTGGCCCGCGCACGGTGCGACGAGACGGTCGCGGCCTGGGAAGGGGTCGGGGACCCGTACCAGCTCGGGCACGCCCTCATCAGGGCGGCCGAGGCGGCCGCTACCGACGGCGACCGGCCAGCCGCGGCCGCGCAGGTTCGCCGCGCCGTGGAGATCGCCCGGCTGGGCGCCCGCCCGCTGCGGGAACAGGCCGAATGGCTCGCGCGCCGGGCCCGCTTGCCCCTGGCCGGCGACCCGGCGGCGCAGGCCGCCGACCCTGGCGAGCAGGCGCGGCACCAGTACGGTCTGACCGCCCGCGAACTGGAGGTGCTGCGGCTCGTCGCCATCGGCCGCAGTAACCGCGACATCGCCGCCGAGCTGTTCATCTCGGCCAAGACCGCGAGCGTGCACGTGTCCAACATCATGTCCAAGCTAGGCGTCGCCAGCCGCGTCGAAGCTGCCGGGCTCGCCTACCGGCTCGGCCTCGGCGACCAGGCCCGCTCGACATAAGGCGCCTTATAAGGCGCCGCCCAATGTGCCGGGACGGCCTTAGCCCGAGGCTGCAGTCATGAGCATCGAGCTGAACCACATGATCATCCCGGCCCGCAGCAAGTGGGCCTCGGCTACGTTCCTCGCCAGCATCCTCGACGTGCCGGCCGGGCCGCAGCGGGAACTGTTCGTGCCCGTCCAAGTCAGCAACGGGGTCACCCTGGACTACGTGGACGCGGCGCGGTCCAGCCCCCGTCAGTGTGCCTTCCTGGCCAGCGAGGCAGAGTTCGACGCCGCGTACGCGCGCATCCGCAGCATCGGGGTCATGTACTACGCCGGGCCGCATCGCCAGCGGCCCGGCGAGATCAACCACCTGCGCGGCGGCCGGGGCTTCTACTTCGACGACCCCGACGGGCACAGTTTCGAGATCACCACCCGGCCCCACGGCGCCCCTAGCTGACCCGGCCTGCCGGACCCCGGTCACAGCGGGTTGCCGGCTCGCCCAAGACCACGATCAAGACATTGTGACCGCTGACTCGCGACGATCACCGCGGGCAGCGCCGTCCGATCCTCATGGAGGGAACATGACGGGCTCAATCATCATGCTGAAGCCAGCGCTCCGGGCAAAGGACGGAATGTGCTCCCATCAGCCCCGGTGCCCGGATGCGCTGGCGCCGGACCGCATTGCTGCCTGGTCAGTAGCCAGCCGCCCCAAGCAGGGGTGGAGCCTGCTGTGCAACGGAGTGGTGTTGTTTGACGATGGCGGCCAGCTGCTCCCAGACGGCCGAGCCATCTCCCCAGCCCCCACATGTACCGCGGCGGACCTGCCCCGGTGCGCGGCTGAGTTGCCCCCCGCCCAGTTCGACGAGGTCGCCGCAGCGACCGGGGGCTGCGACGCGCTGGTGGTGACCGGTGTGATGCCGGCCGAGGTGTGGCGATGACCGGGCATGCGGTGGTGATCGCCGGAGGAGGTCCGACCGGGCTGATGCTGGCGGGTGAGCTGGCGCTGGCAGGCGTCGACGTTGCCATTGTCGAGCGGCGCGCCAGCCAGGACCTCGACGGCTCGCGCTCCGGCGGGCTGCACTCGCGCACCGTCGAGGTGCTCGATCAGCGCGGCATCGCCGATCTGTTCCTCGCAGAGGGGCAGGCAATGCAGGTCCAGGCTTTCGCCGGGATCCCGTTGGACATCAGCGACTTCCCCACCCGCCACAACTACGGGCTCGCGCTGTGGCAGAACCACTTCGAGCGCATCCTGGCCGCCTGGGTCAGCGAGCTGGGGGTGCCGGCCTATCACGGACGTGAGGTGACGGGCTTTGCGCAGGACGGCACCGGCGTCAACGTCGAGCTGTCCGGCGGTCAGCCGCTACGGGCGGCCTTTCTCGCCGGGTGCGACGGAGGCCGCAGCCTGGTCCGCCGGGCGGCCGGTATCGAGTTCCCCGGGTGGGACCCGTCAGTCAGCTCCCTGATCGCCGAGGCCGAGACGAGCGAGGAGCCGGAGTGGGGCATCCGCCACGACGGCAACGGCACTCAAGCCCTGGGCAGGCTGGACGACGGGAAGCGGGTCCGGGCGGTGGTGAGTGAGCGGTATGCCGGGCAAACCGGCGAGCCGACCCTGCGTGATCTCAGCCGCGCGCTCATCGCCGTCTGGGGAACGGACTACGGGGTGCACAGCCCAACCTGGATCTCCCGGTTCACCGACATGACCCGGCAGGCGGCGTCCTACCGGAAGGGACGTGTGCTGCTGGCCGGCGACGCCGCACACGTGCACTACCCGGTCGGAGGCCAGGGCCTCAACACCGGCGTGCAGGATGCGGTGAACCTGGGATGGAAGCTGGCCCAGGTGGTCAAGGGGACATCGCCGGAAAGCCTGCTGGATACCTACCAGGCTGAGCGGCACCCGGTCGCGGCCCGCGTGCTGCGCAACACCCTGGCGCAAACCGCGCTCACCCGGTCCGACGCGCGCATCGACGCGCTGCGCGACACCATGTCCGAGCTGCTGGGCATGGACGAGCCGCGCAAGCGGTTCGCCGCGATGATCTCCGGTCTGGACATTCATTACGACCTCGGCCAGGGACACCCGCTGGCCGGGCGCCGCATGCCCGACCTCGACCTGGTCACCGCCAGCGGTCCGCTGCGGGTCTACACCCTGCTCCACCAAGCCCGGCCGGTCCTGCTCAACGTCGGTGAGCCCGGCGGCTTCGACATCACCCCATGGGCTGACCGGGTCCAGCTGGCCGACGCCAGATACGCCGGTACATGGGAGCTTCCGGTACTTGGCACGGTCACTGCTCCCACAGCCGTGCTGATCCGGCCTGACGGATATGCCGCCTGGGCCGGAGACCCAGCCGACCCAGGGCTCCCTGACGCGCTCTCCACCTGGTTCGGACCACCCACAGCGGCGCAGCCCGCGTAGGGGCGCTCGCGGCTGGCCCGAATACTGCCACTCACTGAGGAGATCACGATGAGCCCTTTCACGGATCAGGAAACCAGCGCGGGACTTCTGGGTCAGGAAGCTAAGGAGAGCAGTATGTCCATGACACGATCCGCCGGGCTGGGCATGGCCCTGGCTGTCATCGCTGCCGCGCAGCTGATGGTGGTGCTCGACGCGACCATCGTGAACGTTGCCTTGCCACATATCCAGCGGGCGCTCGGGTTCTCCGGGACCGGCCTGGAATGGGTGGTCAGCGCGTACGCGCTCAGCTTCGGCGGGCTGCTGCTGCTCGGCGGCCGTGCCGGGGACCTGCTGGGCCGCCGCCGGGTGTTCATCGCCGGGCTGCTGCTGTTCTCGGCCGCCTCGCTGGCGGGAGGTTTTGCGACCTCTCAGGCCGAGTTGCTGGTCGCGCGGGTCGTTCAGGGGACGGGCGGGGCGCTGATTGCGCCGACGTCACTCGCGCTGGTCGTGACGACGTTCGCCGAGGGCGCGGCCCGTAACCGGGCGATGGGCGTGGTCGCCGCGATGAGCGGCGGCGGAGCCGCGGCCGGCCTGATCGCTGGTGGCTTGCTCACCACCTACCTGTCCTGGCGGTGGGTGCTGTTCGTGAACGTGCCGATCGGGCTGCTGGTGGCAGTGGCTGCGCGGCTCGTGCTTCCTGAGTCCGCCCGCCGCCGCGGTCACTTTGACCTGGCCGGCGCGATCACCGGCACCGGCGCCATGGTGCTGCTGGTGTACGGCCTCTCGAACGCGGGCACCGATCAGTCCGGCGCCTCTCACTGGACCGACCCCAAGGTCACCACCTCGCTGGCAGCGGCCGCGGTGCTGCTGGCCGCGTTCGTGATCATCGAGCGGCACAGCCGGCATGCGCTGATGCCGCTGCGGATCCTGGCCGACCGAAGCCGTTGCGGCGCCTACCTGGTCATGCTGCTGATCGGCACCGCGATGTTCGGGATCTTCTTCTTCCTGACCATCTTCGTGCAGACCGTGCTGGGGTACAGCGCGCTGATGTCCGGCCTGGCCTTCCTGCCGTTCGCCGGCATGATGGTCGTGGTCTCGGGGATCGTCGGCCGGATCATCGCCCGCACCGGCGCCCGGCCGCTGATGCTGGCCGGCACCGCTATTACCGCGGCTGGCATGTTCTGGTTCTCGCGCGTCAACGCGGACACCAGCTACGTCGGCGGCCTGGTTGGCCCCAGCCTCGTGACCGCGACCGGCCTGGGCCTGCTGTTCGTCCCCCTGACTCTGGTCGCCCTCAACCAGGTCCGCCACGAGGACTCGGGACTGGCCTCCAGCCTGCTGAGCACCGGCCAGCAGCTCGGCGGCGCGATCGGGCTGGCCGTGCTGGGCACGATCGCCTGGTCACAGGTCGCTAGCAGCCTCCGCGGCCAGACCGCCCCGGCCAGGGCGTCCGCCTACCAGAGCGCCCTCGCCTCGGGCCTCAGCCATGGGTTCCTGGCCGCCTCCGGGATAGTGCTCGGCGCCCTGGTGATCACGGCGATCGCCATCCGGGCCCGGCCGGCGGAACCCACCAGCCCGGCAGCGGCCGCCCAGGAGCAGCCGGCCAGTACGGACCGCGCAGCCGAGCCCTCCCGGACCTGACCGCGATCAACCCAGCATCGCCGCACGGCAAGCAAAGCCATCATTCAGCCCGCATCCAGATACACCACAAGGAGAACAACATGAACACGGCCAAGACCACCAACACGGCCACCGCCGCGAGGACCGAAATGACCGCCGGCTCGGTCACCTCCCCGGACGGCACCACGATCGGCTACCTGCGGACCGGCCGCGGCCCGGCCGTGGTGGTGCTGCACGGCAGCAACGAGTCGGCCCGCAGCCACCTCCGGCTCGCGCTGGCGCTGGCGCTGGCCGATGAGTTCACCGTGTACCTGCCCGACCGGCGCGGCCGTGGCCTGTCCGGCCCGCACCGCCCGGGCCACAGCCTGCGCACCGAGGTGGAAGACCTGCAGGCGGTGGTGGCCCACTCCGGCGCGCAGAAGGTGTTCGGGGTCAGCGTGAGCGCGCTGATCGCCCTGAAGGCCGCCGGCATCACCCCGGCCATCGGCCAGGTCGCCGTCTATGAGCCTGCCCTGCTGATGGACACGTCCGGCCGGTACACCAGCTGGGTACGCCGCTTCGATCAGGAGATGACCCGCGGACAGACAGCAGACGCGCTGATCACCAGCATCCGCGGGCTCGACCTGGCCCCGCCGGCTTTCAGGGTCCTGCCGAGGCGCCTGCTGGTGGCGGCCACTGACGCGGCGATGAGGAAAGAGGACGCCCATGCCGCCCCCGGCACCGTCACCATGCGCCAGCTCGCCCCGTCCCTGCGCTACGAGCCGCTGCTGCTCGCGGAGATGGCCGGGACCATCGCCTCCTTCGCCGATGTGCCCGCTGATGTCCTGCTGATGGGCGGGGACATGAAGCGCCCGGCCTTCATCCGCGCCTTCGAGGCGCTGGCCCAGATCCTGCCGCGTGTTCGGTGCGCTGTGTTCCCTGGCCTGGACCACGGCGGCTCCAGCGATCCCGGCCCGGCTAACCGCGGCGGCAAGCCGGAAGCTGTCGCCCCGGCCATCGGGTCCTTCTTCGCCCAGCCGTGATCTCCAGCCCCGGCCGGCGTGCGCGGCCGCTCCGCGCACCGCCGCGCCGGCGCGGCCGCCAGCTCCTGGCCGAACTCCGCGAACGCATCGCCCAGGCCATCCCACGGGTAACGGCCATATCCCTGATGCCCGTCGTCGCCGTCGAACACTCGCCGGAGCCCACGCCATGGGACCACGACTACTGGCTGCGGCGGTTCCCCGACCACGAGCAGACATGAGACGAACCATCCCGCCTCACCAACCGTCTTCGCGCCGCAGGAATCGCGGCCGAACTAGTCACCAGGAGAAACCGATGAGTATTCGCCCGACCGCCGTCATCGCCGCCGCGGCCGCCGCGCTGGCCGCCACCCTCATGGCAGGCCCGGCGGCCAGCGCATCCCGCCAGCAGCCACCAATGCACTGGTCAGCGAGCTGGACATCAGCAATGCAACAGCCCGTCGCCAGTAGCCCAGCCATGGGAGAGAACTGGTCCATGGAGGGCTTCTCCGGCCAGACCGTCCGCCAGGAAGTGCGCGTCAGCGGCGGCGGCAACCAGGTCCGGATCCGCCTGTCCAACCTGTACGGGACCGAGCCGCTGCGCCTGGCAGAGGCCACCATCGCCGAGTCCGCTGGCGGCGCGGCAACCGAGCCTGGCACGATGCGTTCCCTGACTTTCCGCGGCAGCCGCTCCGTCACCATCCCGGCCGGCCAGGCCACCGCCTCCGACGCCACCCGCTTGCACGTCGCGCCGCTGGAATCCCTGACCGTCACGCTCTACTTCGCCGCCCCCACCGGCCCGTCGACCTTCCATGAGGACGGCCTGACAACCACCTACCAGGCCGCCGGTGACCACGCCCGCAACACCGGAGCCGCAGCCTTCGACAGGCCTACCAGCCACTCGTACTACTACCTGACCGGAGTAGACGTGGCCACCAGCGGCGCCGGCACAGTCGTGGCGTTCGGGGACTCCATCACCAACGGCCACAACTCCACCGTCGGCGGCAATGCCCGGTACACCGACGCCCTGGCCGAACGGCTCATCGCGGACCACAGCCCGCTGTCCGTCGCCAACGCCGGGATCACCGGCAACCTGCTGCTGCACCAGCTCCCCTGCTTCGGCGAGACCGGGATCACCCGATTCGAGCGCGATGCCCTCGGCCAGCCCGCAGTCCGCACCGTCATCTTGATGGAAGGATCCAACGACATCTGGGACTCCCAGGCTGCCCACGGATGCGGGACCCTGACCACACCCGCAGTCACCGCCGGGCAGATCATCGACGGGTTCCGGGCCCTCATCCAGGCCGCCCACGCCCGCGGCATCCGGGTCGTCGGCGCCACCATCTTGCCGTTCAGGGCCGACTTCGAGCCCCCGGCCGACTTCCAGCGCGCCGAAGCAATCCGCCAGGCCGTCAACCACTGGATCCTCACCTCCGGCGAATATGACGCGGTCGCCGACTTCGCCGCCGCCGTCGCCGACCCTGCCGACCCGCAGCAGCTCAACCCCGGTTACGACTCAGGCGACCACCTCCACCCCAACGACGCCGGGTACCGGGCCATCGCGGCCGCCATTGACATCGGCAATCTGTGACACCCCCGGAGACCGGACATCTGCTGGCCCCAGCGGAGGAGTGCTCAGGGCGGCCCAGGGGGCGCCGGGGTCGGCTGAGAGCGCGGCACCCGCACCCGTGGCGCTTCCTCCGGCGGCGCCTGGAACAGCAGATGTCGCGGTCCAGGCCGCGCTCGACAGCGTGTGCCTTCAGCATGGCGGTGATCTGGGCGCTGAGCTTGAAGCGGCGGTACTCCTTGCCCTTGGCGTAGGGCTTCACCAGGAAACGGCCGTTATCGGGGTGGAATCTCGGACGGACCTGCGCAACCGCCCGGCTGACCGTCACCATCCGGGTCGCGAAGTCCAGGTCACGCACCCGCAGCCCGGTCAGCTCGCCCCAGCGCACGCCGTTCCGCCGCGGTCTCTACCAGCAGCCTGCACTGTGCATCCGGCAGGCGCTCATACAGGGCTGCGAACTGCTCCGGCGTGATGGCGCGCGGCTGGGCCGGGACGGACACGGTGCTCACTCATTTCGGGCGGCCTCGGGCCCCGTGATCCGGTTGAGGAGCGGGAACGTCGAGGCGATGATCGCGAGCGAAGCCACAAGCCCGCCGGCGACGGTGGCCCAGTACGTGATGCCCGGGATGCTGAACGCGATGCCGACCTGGGAGTGGAGGTAGAGCGCTGCCGACACGAGGCCGACCACGATCGACACTGCGGCGACCAGGAGGAGGGGCAGCGCGCTCTCCAGGGTGACGACACGATGCAGGAGCGCGGTGGGGACACCGGTGAGCCTGAGCAAGCTGAACGGGCGCTTCCGCTCGCCCAGCCCGGCGGCGATGTTCACGGCGAGGCTGCAGGCGGCGATGATGAGGCTCGCCACGATGACCACGTCGGTCATGTCCTGGATCATTGTGAGGAGGCGCCCGGTCGACGGATCGAAGGCATCGACTGCGACCGGTGTTCCCTGGAAGGGAAACGCCCGCTCGAGGGTGGTCCGTGCCCGTTCGAGTGAGCCGGACGACCCGTCCGTGGCGACGACGACTGCATCAACGGGAAGACGCGCGGCGCTCGCTGCCGACAGGTGCGCGGACGGCCAGACCGTGGACGACGCGTGCGAGTTGTGCCCAAGGAGGTTCGACAGGAAGTAGCCGATGCTCGCCACCGACGTTCCCGGCGCGCACTTGCCGATCGCGGGCGTCTTCGCCAGCTGGTTGCACGCGACGACCCCGAATGGGTTCCACTGCTGAGCTTGGGATGGGCTCTGGTGGACAAGCGTCACACTGCGCACTCCGGGCGTCGTGCGGAGCCCGGCAAGCACCTGGCCTGGGACGGAAGGAACGTGGGCGGAACCGGGACAATTGGACGTCGAGAAGCTGCAGAACGGTTCGGCGAGGGTGCTTCCCCCTGCGCTTCCCCCGCCGGAGCTGCTGGCGGCGGCGATGGAACTGAGCGCCCCGATCACGGCGCTGGCAACGAAGAGGGCGATCACGAGCCCACTGATGAACCGGAAGGCCGCCTTGGGATTGTCGAGGAGCCGGCGGCCGGCGATAAGGGTAGAAGGACGGCTTGCCCGGTTGGCTATGAGCCGCGCACCCACGGTCGTGAACCACGGCCCGGCGAACACGAGCCCCACCACCAGGAGCACGAAGCCCGCGAGGAGCTCCAGAAGCTGGCCGCCGATGGCGCCCGGCTTGCCGGCTGCGTCGAAGTACGCGAGCAGAGCAATGCCGGCGAGTAGCGGGATGATCCGCGCGATACGCGGTGGGCGGGACGACGCTCGCCGCTTCACGCCGAGCGGCGATATCCGGACCCTGCGAAGCGCGAGGCGCGCGGAGACGACCGCGGCGACCGGGACGCCGATCACGGCGAGCACGATGTCGATCCAGTGCAGCGAGAGGTCGCCTGCAGCAGGGGGCGCCCCGGTGAACGGCACGTGGTAGAGCAGCGGCCGGAAGACGAAGAAGAGTGCGAAGCCGACTGCGACGCCCGCGACCGCCGCGACCACTGCCTCCACCGCGGAGATCACGGAAATCTGACGCGGCGTGGCGCCGACGAGCCGCATCGCGGCGAAGCGCTCCTCGCGCCGCGCGGCTGACAGCCGGCTCGCGGTCGCGATCAGGATCAGCACTGGCAGCAAGAGCGCGACCGCTCCGCCAGCCAGGATGAACTGCAGAGCGGGCCCGCTCCCGCTGCTGTTCTGGCAGGCGTAGCAGCTGGCCGGGGTGCGTTGGATGGCTCCGACTTCGGCTGCACCAGGTGCCTGCGAGAGCTGGCGCGCGGTGTGGCCGATGACGATGATCAGTGAGTTCGGGGACGGCAGCGCCGCTGCGCCGATGGTCCCGATCTGCCGGCCCGGAAACCGGTCGCGCAGCTCATTCGCCGGTTCGGACCGAAGAAGGGCCGTGAGGGCGGGCGAGGCGAAGTAGTCACCCGGTCCTGGCAGGTGGGGAAGCCCTGGCGGGACCGGAGCATCCGGCCCGGCGGCGGCCACGTCGACCTGGTCGATCGCCTGGTTGCCGAACTGGTCGGTGCCCGGCAGCCACCACAGCCCGCCGGATGTCGAGGTCGGCCGTGACGCCTGTACCGAGGTGTCGAGCCACGCACCACGGTCGGTCTGGGCGTGTAGCCCGTTGACTCCAGCCAGGAAGGCCAGAAGCAGGCCGACGCCGAAGGCGACGGCTGCCGCGGTGACGAGGACGCGCAGCGCGGCTTCACGTCCACTTCCGAGCGTCAGGCGCAGGCCGAGCCGGATCATCCGGCCACCGTCGCGGTGGTGGTCACTCGTCCGTCGCGCACGATGATCTCGCGGTCGGCGTAGGCGGCGACACGGGGTTCGTGGGTGACGAGGACGACGGTGGTCCCTTCCTCGCGCGCCGCACCAGTCATCAGGCTCATCACGAGCTCGCCGGTGAGCGAGTCGAGCGAGCCGGTTGGCTCGTCCGCAAACAGCACGTCCGGATGGGTGACGAGACCGCGGGCCAGCGCGACGCGCTGTGCCTGTCCGCCGGACATCTCGCCAGCGCGGTGACGTTCCAGGCCATCGAGTTCGAGCCGTTCGAACCAGACCCGCGCGTTGCGCAAGGCCTCCTTGCGGTGGGTTCCGCCGAGAAGGAGCGGCAGCGCGACGTTCTCCTCCGCGGTGAGCTCCGGGACGAGCTGGCCGGACTGGAAGACGAAACCGAAACGGTCCCGGCGGAGGCGGCTTCGCTTCTCCTCGCGCATCGTGTCGAGGCGCTGGCCGTCGAAGGAGACCTCACCGGAGTCCGGAACGAGGATGCCCGCAAGGCAGTAGAGCAGGGTCGACTTGCCCGAGCCACTCGGGCCCATCACGGCGAGGACCTCGCCGCGTTGCACGGACAGATCGGCACCGCGAAGCGCTGGCGTCTCGCCGAAGGAGAGCACGAGGGCGCGTGCCTCGACGATCACGCTGCCGACCGGGACCGCGGAGGAACTGCTCGGGCCGGTCACGACGCCACCTCCTCGGCGAGCGCCGTGAGGCGCGCCGCGGTGAGGTCGATCCAACGCAGATCGGCCTCCAGATGGAAGAGCCCATGGTCGGCGAGGAGCACGTCGACGAGGTTGCCCTGCTGTTTGAGGTCGGTGAGCTCGCGCATCCGCCGGAGGTGCGCGGCCCGTTGCGCGTCTAGGTACTCCTCCGCCGGGCGACCGAGCATGAGGGAGAGAACGATCTTCACGAAGAGCTCGGTCTGGAGGTAGGGCTCGGCCGGGATCGGCTCGCTGAGCCACGCCTCGACCTCGTACTTCCCGGTCTGGGTGATGGTGTAGCGCTTGCGGTCCGGGCCGCCTCCCGGCTCCGCATCCCCGGCAACCGCCTTACCGTCCCGCGCGAGACGGGCGAGGGTGGCGTACACCTGCCCGAAGGGAAGGGGTCTGCCCCGGCCGAAGTAGGCGTCGTAATCGTGCTTCAGATCGTAGCCGTGGCTCGGTTCGCGATCGAGGAGCCCGAGGAGGGCCATGGGAACACTCACACCCGCGAGCATACGCTGAGTGTATACTCGGGCGCAATAGTGACCCGGATGGCATCGATGCCGAGCAGACCGGCCAGACCTACGATGTCCTGCTGCGCGGCCCTCTCACGGCCGCACTGATCCCGCCCGGCCCGTGTTTGAGCTGCATCCAGCGCGGAAGAGGGCAGCCACCGGATCGTGGCGTGTCAGGCGAGGAAGAGGAGTCGGTCATAGGTGTGGCTAAGAAGGCCAAGCACGAGGCGAAGGCAGCCGAGGGCAAGACCAAGAAAGGTGCCGGCAAGGTTAAGCACAAGGGCAGGAAAGTCAAGAATGCAGCGAAGCACTGACCATGCTCGCGTGCTGACCAGGATCTGAGGACCAGCAGGACAGGCCCGTCAGTCACCGCCCGGCACCGGCTGGGTCCGCCGGCCACACGCGGGCGAAATCGTCACGCATGCTGAGCACCGTCCAGCCGCCTGCGGCGGCCGCAGTGAGTATCTGGCGGTCGTCGCAGGCGTATTCGCGCACATCGTCGTCGTGGTGAACCACCAGGGCGAAGCGGGCGGCCCGGAGCATGTCGATGTCCCATCGCCGGCGCTGAGGTTGAGATGGGCAGATCCGCAGGCCACGGCTGTTTCCGGACATGGACGGCCTTGCAGTGAGACCTCGGCGCTGCAGAGACGTGTCATTCGTCGGTGTGCTCGGCGAAGACCTCCAGGGCGACCTGGTAGGAGTCGAATGCGCGGGCGGCGCCGGCGTAGGCCTCCAGGTGGATGAACAACTCGACGATCTCGTCCGTGGTGACCCCGCTGCCCAGGGCGATCCGCAGCTGCCCGCGCAGCGGTTCGCGGGTGCCCAGGGTGGCCGCGATGGCCACCGAGACCAGTGCCCGGCTGCGATCGTCCAGGCCGCCGCGGCTCCAGGAGTCGCCGAACGTGTGCTCGGTGGCCAGGCGCCGGAAGTCGGCACCCGACGCCGGTTCACCGGGCCCCAGCGGGAGGGCCAGAGGCTGGCCGAGCAGCCTCCCGGCGGTATCGAGGGCGTGCTGGTAATGCGGGCTAGCGCTCGGCGGCTCGGCCGCCGAGTCGTCATGCGTCCCGGCCGCCGGTCCGGGATCCAGTCATGATGACCTCGCTTTCGTCATGCGGTCATAGTCGCGGAAAGAGGCGATGAGAACTGAGAGCGTGACGACCGAGCCTACGGTCGGCAGCAGAAGGGCGTTCCGGCGACGGAGGGCCCGGCGCCGGGCAGCACGCGCCGGGAACGCCGGAGCGACTTCGCATATAGCTCGTCGTCCGGCGTCCCGGTGTTCGCTGACCTGGCGTCTTAGGACGTGTGGCGTGCGGCCTCTTCGATCACGTTCGTGACCACGCCTGGGTGGGAGATCAGCGACAGGTGCGAAGCGTTGATCTTCGTCACCGTGGCGTGCGCACGGTCGGCCATGAACTCCTGCGCCGCCGGCGGGATCGCGTGGTCGGCCGTTCCGATCACGGCCCAGCTGGGGATGCTGGCCCAGGCCGGCGGCCCAGACACGTCGGCCAGCGCGGAAGCCGCGATCGGCCGCTGGGTAGCGGCGAGCTCGGCCGCCTGCGCGGCTGGCAGGTCGTTGGCGAGGATGCTGCGGAACAGCGAGGGCTTGACGTAGACGTCGGTGACGCCGCCGGGCGACGGGACGAAGTTCAGGGCGGCCGGCGTGATCTGGCTGCCCGGGAACTGCGAGGTGAGGCTGTTCAGGGTGTCGCCCTGGGCGGGGATGTAGGCGTCGACGTAGACGAGGGCCTTGACGTTCTTGTCACCGGTAGCCGCGTTGGTGGTGACGAAGCCGCCGTAGGAGTGGCCGACCAGCACGATCGGCCCGGGCACGGTCGCGAGGTAGCTGGCCAGGTAGGCCGAATCGCTGCCAACTCCGCGCAGCGGGTTCGGGGGGACATCAACGGTGTACCCGTCATTCTGCAGCCGCGTGACGACGCCGCTCCAGCTTGACCCGTCAGCCCAGGCGCCGTGCTCCAGCACGATGGTCGGCTTGGCTGCCGAGCCTGTCGCGTCCGGGTGGCTGCTCGTCGAGGCGGCAGCGACCGCGCCGGGGATGGCGACCAGGCCGGCGACGGCCAGGCCGATTAGCGTGAAT
Source organism: uncultured Actinomycetes bacterium (assembly GCA_963751175.1). Lineage (GTDB taxonomy): Bacteria > Actinomycetota > Actinomycetes > Streptosporangiales > Streptosporangiaceae > RYN-230. Next base: position 87,162 of record CAVVTM010000016.1, read on the forward strand.
CGCGCCTTTCGTGTTCTGAACTTCAGTGGCGTGCGCATGAGAGTGTCCTTCCGTTGGGGGGAGTTGTCACAGGCCCTGGCTGGCGAGCCAGGACAGGGTGAGGTCGGCGACTTCGCGCCATCCGTGATCGAGGACGAGCGAGTGGCCGCGGTCAGGGAACTCGTGATAAGCGGTGACCGCGCCTGAGCCGGAGTAGAGCTTGTAGGCGGCCCGGGCCACCACCTCCGGCACGGTGTGGTCCTGGCCGCCGGCGATGATCAGCAGGGGTCCGCGGTTCTGCTTCCTGGTATCGACGGCAGCCGGGGATGACTTCTTGAAGTTCGCCGCTGAGGCCTCGAAGAGCGGCTTGCCCGGCCCGGGGATCGCGTACCTGTCGAACAGCTCGCCGGATTCCCTCTCGGTGAGCGCGTTGCCGAAGCCGTAGCGGAACTGCTTTCTCGTGAGCATGACCGCCCGCTTCTTGTTGCCGGGCTTGGACAGCACCGGGAACCCGGAGCGGATCTGGGCGAACGGCAGCGGCTTGACCCCCTTGATCTGGCCGGGGTCGATCGCGATCGCCGCCACGGCCGCGCCCCCGGCCAGCAGCTTCTGCGCGATGAGGCCGCCGAACGAATGGCCGATCACGATCGGCTTGGCCGGCAGGCGGCTGATGACGTCGAGGTAGGCGCTGGTGATGTCGTCGATGCCCTTGTTCGCGACGGCTGCCGGGTTCTCGCGAGTCTTGTCCACGCTGGCCGAGTCGCCGGGCCAGCCGGGCGCGATCGCGGTGTAGCCCGCCGAGCGGTACAGCTCGACCCAGGGCTGCCAGGCATCGGGGTGGATCCATAGACCGTGGATGAAGACCACGGGTATGGGTGGTGCAGTCATGTGTTCCTCCAGGCGTTGCCAGACATGCCCGGGCGGTGGTCTCGTAGATCCGGGAAACCCGTGTTGTCCGGCCCGACGGTGACATGGGGCATACCGCCGAGCGTGCCGCGTGGCGTGCACGCGGCGCATGACTCGATCAAGTGATTCACCGCTGCCCGGACCCGCTGGGGCGGGGATGGCCTGGATAAGTGATGCGCCGCACCGCGGCGGACGCCGAGGACTGGCCCTCACCGCGCAATGACGGAGACGAAACCTTGAAGTTCGCGAACTACGTCCGTAGCTCCGCCGCCTGGCGCTCACCGGCCCGGCGCGCCAGCTCGACCCGGGACCGGATACCGAGCTTGCCGAAAACGTGGCGCAGGTGCGAGTTCACCGTGTGCGCGGAGATGTAGAGCCGCTGGGCGACCTCACGGTCGGTCGCGCCGCGGATAACCAGCCGGACGACCGCGAGCTCAGAGGCGGTCAGCTCCGGCCAGTGCGCCGCGGCCGGGTCCGGGCGCCCGCCTGCCCGCTGCGCGCCGCTGTCGCGGAGCAGGCGGCGGACACGTGCCGCGTCTCGTTCGGCGCCCGCGGCGGACTGCAGCCTGAGCGCCTCGTCCAGGTAGCCGACCGCCTCGTCCTTCGCCCGTTGCAGGAGCAGCCGCCCGGCATCCTCAAACGCCGCCGCGCGGACCAGCGACCGAGGGTCGCCGCGGTATGCCTGGACAGCGGCCAGGGCCCGTCCGGGATCATTGTCAAGGAGCGCGCGCGCATGCAGCGCGGCGGCGCGCAGCCCGGGAAAGCCCGGATTCGCGTCCGCGCCGTTCTCCAGCCGGGCGGTGACGGAGGCGGCGTCCGGCCGCTGCCCTGCCGCCAGCAGCAGCCGCACCAGCTCGACCGCGTCGCAATGGCCGAGCGGGCTGCAGGCGTGCACGTACCCGGGCGCGAGGACGTCGAGCAGGTCTGGGCCGATAGGACCGCCGTCCAGGCGGACAGTGAGCCACGCGCCGAGGCGTTTGGTGGTCGCGCAGCCGCTGCCCGTGCCGTACAGTACCGCCGCATCCCGCCGGGCGGCCTGCAGCGCGGCGGGATCGCCGGTGCGCAGTGCGATGTCACCGAGGACGTAGCTGGCGATGTGGTTGAGGTAGCCGAAGCTCCCGTCACCCAACTCGTCGGACATGTCCAGGATCGCCTCGGCTTCGGCGCGGGCGTCGGCGAGCTGCCCGGCGGCCAGCCGTGCCCGGCACCTCAGCATGGACCAGACCCGGATGTTCCTGGAGACGTTCTCAGCCTCGCGGGTACCGGCCTCGATGATCGCGTGCGCCTCCTCCAGCCGCAACTCCGAAATCAGCAGCAGCGACTTCCACGTCTCCGGCAGCCACATCCGGAGCTCCTTCGCCTCGTGCTGGCGCCTGGCCGCCTCGCCCGCCAAGCCGATGGCTCCCCGCCAGTCGCCCTGGGCGAAGGCGAGCAGGGCGCGCGGCACGAACGTGACGATCTCGGCAGCGGGGTCGCCGCTGGCTGCCGCCTCCGCGATCGCGTCCGCGACTGGCCCGGCCGCCGCGCCTGCCTCGCCGCTGATGTCCAGGCCGCAGGCCAGCAGCGACAGCAGCTGGACGCGCAGCGCCGGCGGGACGCCGGGCAACCGCAGGGCCGCCTGGCACTGCTCAGCGACCGCTGCCGGGGCGTACTGGGCCATCAGCATGCCTATGCCCAGCCGTGCCCGCGCCTCGGCAACGGGATCGGCCAGGTCGCTCTCCGACGCGGTAAGGAGCTTGGCCGCCTCGGCGGCCCGGCCGGCCTGCACGAGCAGGTCGATGGTCTCTACGACTGCCTCGCCGCGCCCGGGCCCGCCGTGCGGCATGAGGTCCAGGGCACGCCGCGACAAGGGGGCTGCCACCGCCGGGGACGTCTGCCCGATCTGCGCCGCTGCCCGCCGCAGCAGGCTGGCTGAGGCTACGTCGCCGGGCTCGGCGATATCCATGACCAGCTGCGCGACGTCGGCGGCCGAGGCCCCGTGCTGAAGCATCACTTCGACCGCGGTGCGGCGCATGCTCCGCCGCACCGCTTTAGGCAGGCTGGCATCGACGGCCTCGCGCACCAGGTCATGCCGGAACCCGAGACGGTCCCCCTCCTCGGTCAGGAGCCCCGCGGCGATCGCCTCCCTGATCTCGCTCCGCAGATCCAGCGGCGGCCGGCCGAGCAGCCCGGCCAGCTCATCCAGGGAGAAGCTGTGCCCGAGCACCGAAGCCATCTCCACGGCGTCCCTGGCAGGCACGGTCAGCCGTGCGAGCTGACCGGCCACCGAGTTGACGAGCCGGCGCGGCAGGCGCGCGCCCGCGGCCAGTGTGGCCGTGCTGCCGTCGACGGTCACGAGGTTTTCCGTGCGCAGCCCGCGCAGCAGCTCGGTCAGCAGGAACGGCTGGCCGTCCGCCCGGCTGAGTACCTCCCGCAGCGCCTGATCGGGCTCGCCGCCGAGCATGTCACGGGCGACCTGCGCGACCGCGGTCTCGTCCAGGGGGCCCAGCCGGATCTCGGACGCACCCGCCGCCTCCAGCCGGTCGACCGCGTCCTGCGCAGCGTCGGCCAGCTCCCCGCGGCGCAGCGCCAGCAGCCAGCTGATCCGGTGTGTGGCCAGCCGCCTGGACAGCGTGACCAGGGCGCTGGCGGTGGCGGCGTCGGCCCATTGCAGGTCATCGACGACAACAAGCAGCGGCGCGCGGTGCGCGGCCTTCTCGAGTGATTCCTGCAGCTCGCGCAGCAGCCAGAACCGCTGGTCAGGAGACTGGCTGAGTTCGTGGAGCCGCGCGGGATCGACGGGCGGGTCGTCCGTGGAGACGAGGGCGTCCAGGATCGCCCCGAGCGGCACCGCCCGAGCCGCGGGATCCCCGCCGCCGCAGAACACCAGGATCCCGCCGTCCGCGGCCAGGCTTGCGGCCTCGGCCAGCAGGGTGGTCTTCCCCGAGCCCGCGGGCCCGGTGACGAGCACGACGCTGCCACGCCCGGCGCCGAGCGCGTTCAGCTGCCCCCGCAGCACGTCAACCTGGGGTTTCCGGCTGCGCAATCCGGGGTGCACCGGGCCATCGTAGTTGACATTCAGCCCGCCCGGCCTTCGGCACCGCTGCTCGTCGACGGGCTAACTCCGGCAGGGAAGTGCCGCCCAGGCCGCCCTCGACGGGCGGCTCCCCGGGGTGGCTCAGGCATCCGTGCTGGGTTCCTCAACACCGGCTACGACCGCCCCTGCAGCTCCTGCTGCTCTGGAGTCCTCCGGCTGGGCTGACCCCTCCGAGACCTCGCCCATGAAGCTGTGCCCACAGCCGGGCTGCCGGCCAGCCCCGGAGCCTGGCTGCCATCCGGAACGTGTCACCTCCGCGATCCGCGCAGGGATCGTCCGGAATGTCCGCTCGTAGGCATCGGCCGTGTCGCGCAGCGCCAGGTCCCCCATCGCTGGGGCCACGCTACGGAACGTCGCGACCGCCAGCCGAACCCCGTACCGCTCCCCGTCAAAGATCGTTAGCCTCACCCATTCAGTGCCACTTCGTAACGGCTGGCGTCCCGCTGGCCCTGCGGCGGTTCTCAAAACGGTTCAAAACGGCGTACGTCACGCATTCCAACAGAACAGCCATAAGCGCGGGTATCCGGAATGCTTGCGACTGATTTACAACTCCGCTACGATTTAGTAGTTGAGTCCGGAGGGGGCTTGAATGTCTTGGTTCAAGAAGTCCGGCGATACTGATGCGCGCAACGGGATGCCCACGGATGGCTCGGAGCTGCCAAGCGGATTAAGAGCCGTGAAAACAGCCCTGGATCTGCGCCGCATGGTCCAGGAGGTCACGCTCGACGAGTTCCACCGGCAGGAAGACCGCTATGAGCATGACTGTAGCCAGGGCCGTGAACTGCTATTCCTTATCGCGAATCACGAATGGGTTCGCGGCACTTCGGAGATTGTGAGCATTGCCCGGTCTGATACCATAGACACAGACATCAAGATTGATATCGATCTTCGCCGGATCATTCACGAGGCATTCCGCGAGAAGACTGGGCAGCTTTGGCTCCCGGTTAGCATCCTTCCTCTTCTAGCCGTCCAGCGCCGCCTGGAACCCGATCCGTTCGCCACCGTGACGGATGCAGCCGGAAATCTGCTTCCATTGATGCCCGCCGACGATCTACGTAATCAGGTGTCAGCTGCGCTGGCCGAGATCATTGTAAACATGGCAATCGCTCATGTACCCGACATGTCTGGTGCTGCGGCCCATGACACGCTAGACGAGAGACAAGCCGTGTCTCTACGCGTGGCATCTCGCGACCAACGTGTTTTGCTGGCCGCTGCCATATACCGCCTGCTGCGGCTCGGATCTGACGAGGAAGCCACCTCTCGGGCAGCGCAGGCCGAGGGAGCCCTCAGCCCCAAGGATTCGGTGACGAAGGCTTTCGAAGAATTTCTGGTCAGCGCGGACGCCGTCAGCAGCGACGCCGGGGCGGCTCTTTCGAAAGTCAGGATTATCCGGACAAGAAACATACTATTGCGCCTGATTGATTCCTATATAAAGAATCTTGGACAGCAAGCAAAGATAAAAGAAACTGCGAAAGAAGAAGAATACAAATTCGTCCCGGAGCTTGCGTATCGCGCCATCCGGGTGTTGCAAGCGCTCGCCGCCTCGACGATCATCGTCGTCCCGATAAATTTCGACATCGCGCCGACGGTGCTGACGGTCCGGGTTCCGGCACGGAACTTGATACCAGCCGCCAAGCCTTTTAGTTGGCGGAGACCGATAAGCTTGCTGAACTTCCATAATTGGCTGATCAGGCCGTCCGGCCACTTGGAAATCGACGTTCTGCTGCCGATGGCCGATGCTGACCGCCAGATTCAGATTCACCTTGCTGACGGCATGTCATTTGAGAAGCCCAGCCATGAAGCTGAACGTGCCCAGGCCGTACTCCCGCGTCTCGATATTGCGGTCAGGAGACCCAGGCCATTGCAGGACTTGACTGCAGCACGAGCCGAGGCTGACAAGGCGAAGAAATCTCCGTGGCCTCGTGCCTGCTCTCAACCGTTCGCTGATCTGGCACGAGTCAAGGAACAAGGAGTTGCCGATCTTCTCCGTCACTACGACATAAGGCCAAAGTTGGACACGTCATCAACCCCTCACGGCGGCCAGGCGGGAGACCATGAGCTTTCATCGGAACTCCTCGCGGGCAACCGCCGCCTGTTCCGGCGCGCCTCCGTCGACCGACTCGGGCCGCGGACCCTGGTGGCGCGCATTGAGATGATCGAGGACGTCACGCAACATGCGACACCGGAACAAGCGGTCGTCCATGCCGACGTGAAAGTCGACGACCGCGACTACTTCTCCGCTGCCAGGACCTCCTCCATCATGAGCATGATCGTGATGGCGATCATTCTTGTCTCGATCGTCGGCTGGAACTACCTGGCCCACGGATCCTCACTGACCCCCGAAGTGGCGGCGATCGTCCTGACATTGTTCGTGACGATCCAAGCCGATCGGATGCGCCGACCTGACCGGACAACTCTGAAGGGACTATTGTCCACAGCCGGCAGTTTGCTGATCGCCCCGTCAGTACTCCCATCGCTGACACTGGCGGTTGCCCTGTCGTTCAGGCCTGCCGCGCTGGCGGCAAGCCTCTGGGCTGCTGGATGCATCGTAGGCCAGGCGCTCTTTCTTGGTTTCATGTGGCGGGGGCCGCTCACCGCGATCAAGGCGCCCAGCTACCAGCCGCGCGGAAGGCTGAGGCTCGGTGAGCGCCGTAAGTTCGGGACCGAGCACCTGGACTATGGTCACTTCGAGGCACTGCGAAGTGACTACTGGCGCAACACGACAGCCGAGGCACTCACGCTCGGTCGCATGGCGTACGGCTATGTGATATGGCAGGGAATCGATCGGCCTCGCGAGGAGGCCGGAGCGCTCCCGCCGCAGCTCGAACCCCTGCTTACCAGGGGCGAGGACCAAGCGCTGACGACGGACAAGCCGACCAGCGTCCTAGCCCTGCTGCATTCGAGTACCCAACGCCAGGCGATAACGTTCGTAGTTTCCCGAGACAAGCTCAATGGCTGGCCAGTCAACCTTGGCGAGAACGGCTTGCCAACACCGTCTGCTCCGGTCATCAGGCGCCTCGATCTCGATCCTGACCGGCTCGCGCCTATGGATAACATCACGAGCAAAATCGATGTTTTCGTAGGTTTGCGCGGCGAATTCCCGTCCCTGTCCAGGCATCCGCTGATTTCTGTTTTGAAAGCAGCCCGGAACAGGCTTATAGTCCTGGAAGCACAGCTTCCGTTTCCTCCGCCACTAGCCGGATACCACGACATGCAGTGGGCGCGGGTGCGAGTGGCGCTGCGCGATTCCGGGGACATCCATAGGCTTCACGGGTTCCTCGGTGTGGTGTACAACGAATTCGCCAGGCCAGAGCACTCAGCCCATGTCCTCGCAGTGCAGACCGATCCGACAGTTCGGCCGACTGTTATCTTCGGAGAAGAGACGCCGGGAGTCCTCAACACCGTGGACACTCCGGCGACGCGAGCGGGTGATTTGCATGTCCCGGCAATGAATGAATCATCTCATGTACCCACCTGGCGCATGGTGACGGCCTGCGCTGAAGCCAGAAGCAACATCGAGAGTGACATTATTGCGAAACTACCGCCTGGGCTGTCCGATTTTGAGCTCATGCACCTTAATTTCGCCCTCCTGCACGGCATTGCCGTCGTCATAATTCTGCTTCATGAGCGCGGCACCCCAAACGCCCCGGACAGCTCAGCTGATTTCCTCCAGGTACGGGAGCAGCATGCGGACGCTCCTAACACCCCTTCCGGCGGGGCGGTGTGGGACAAAATGGGTACAGTAATAAACGGGAAAGTTAGCTTGGACCAGCTCGGGCCGATGGTTCCATGCCCCCTGGTCCGCATTCGTTTTCGCTGGCAGGACCGGCCGGGGGGATTCCTGAACGTGCTCAATTCCATCAACAAAGCGCTTCAGCAGAATCCTCCTGGCATTAGCCAGCAGGAACGGAGCGTGTCCTACGCTCGCCTCCATGTTGCCACAGGTCGTGTCGCCGAAGGAGATCTAACCATTCGCCTGCAGTCCGCAGCTCACGATGGAATGCAATGGACGCCGACTCTGGCGGAACGCATGGCGCGAAATATAAGCGCCGATTCAGCTATCGACGCAACAGAACGCCATGATCCGCGCCTCGGCGCTAGTTACCCAGACAGACCCGAGAATCCGGTCATCCGCATTGACCTGCTCGGATGAGATCTACCCGGCCCGCACCGCGGCCCCGCCGGCACCGATGCCTTCCGACGCCCGCACGGTGGAGGTCGACCGCGGCCACACCTTCCTCCCACTCGACGAGCCGGACTGTATCGCCACCAAGATCAGGAGCTGGCTGTGAGAGCGGCCAGAACATTTGAGGGCCAACCCCAAGAACACCAGCACCAGCCCAGGTCCCGGGGCCACGCCAAGCCCCACAGATAATTTGCCCGTCCCCCTCCCGGCACGCCAGCCCGGGCCGGTACCCGGCTAGTGCGGCAGGGCCGGGGGCAGCCCGAAGCCGGGGAAGAGGCTGGTGTCGCCGAACCGGGTGATGGCGCAGATCTTGTCGCCGGCCAGCGTGAGCACGACGAGGCTATGGGCCTGCGCGACCGGCACGTGCGGATCGGCGCGGTAGTAGCCGAACGCGGGCTGGCCGTTGGCGTGAGTAGGTACCAGCCGGGCCACCTGGGTCTTCCACTGGGGCCGGGTCTGGAAGAACTCGGCGATCGCGGCGTGGCCCTGGTATTCCAGCGGCTCGGGCGGCATCGTCAGCCACGCGTCCTCGGTGAGCAGGGCCACCAGGCGGCCGGCGTCGGCGGCCTCGAACGCGTCCGCGAACCGGCTGGTGAGCTCGCGCTCCCGGGCCGACCGCGGCGCGGGCGCGCTGTCGCGGCCCGCGGCTGGAAGCTGGGCGGCGAGCGTGGCGCGGGCCCGCTGCAAGGCGCTGTTCACCGACACCTCGCTGACTCCGAGCATGCCGGCGGCCTGCGCCGCGGGGTAGCCGAGCACGTCGCGCAGCACCAGGACGGCGCGCTGCCGGGGCGGCAGCCGCTGCAGCCCGGCCACGAACGCCAATGCCACCGCTTCCTTGGTCTCGTAGCGTGCCTCGGGACCGGGCGCGGCGTCGGGCAGGTCATCGAGCAGGGCGTCCGGGTAGGGCTGCAGCCACAGCGGCTCGGCCCGGCGGGTGGGCTCTGGCGGGGGGACAGACCACTGGTACCTGGCCGCGGCAGCCGGGCGGCGGCCCGTGTCGCGCAGCGCGTTCAGGCACCGGTTGGTCGCGATCTTGTACAGCCAGGAGCGCAGCGAGGCGCGTTCCTCGAACTGGCCGAGCCCCCGCCAGGCGGCCAGCAGCGTTTCCTGCAGCGTGTCCTCGGCGTCCTGGACTGAGCCGAGGATCCGGTAACAGTGCAGCTGCAGCTCGCGCCGGTGGGGGTCGGTGAGCTCGCGGAACGCCTCCCCATCGCCCGCCCGGGCGCGGGCCAGCGCTGTCGTGGTCACGATCACATCCTCGCATCGTCATTCGCCGGGTCCTCAAGGCAACGACACCAGCCGGGCCGGAAACTCACCGGCCAATTTCCGGCTGCCCGCGGTGTCTCAACCAGCAGCACGCATCACCACGCAAAACTGGAGGACACGTGAACACCGCGAGCAGGCAGGACGCCGTGACCCGCGCCCAGGGCTGGGCCCTGGCGCTGGCGTCGGTGGCGTCGTTCATGGTCGTGCTCGACCTGCTGGTCGTCGCGACCGCGCTGAGCACGATCCGCCGCGACCTGGGCGCCTCGATCGGGCAGCTGGAGTGGACGGTCAACGCCTACACGCTGGCCTTCGCGGTGCTGCTGATGACCGCGGCCGCCGTGGGCGACCGGTTCGGCAGGCGCCGGGTCTTCGCCGCCGGCCTGGGCGTGTTCGCCGCGGGCTCGGCGGCGTGCGCGCTCGCGCCCGGGCCGGCGCGCTGATCGCGGCGCGCACGGTGCAGGGCGTCGGCGCGGCGATGGTCATGCCGCTGGCGCTGGCGCTGCTGAACGCGGCCGTCCCGCCACAGCGCCGCGGCTGGGCGATGGGCATCTTCGGCTCGGTGACCGCCCTGGCGGTCGTGGTGGGGCCGGTGCTGGGCGGCGCGATCACCCAGGGCATCGCCTGGCAGTGGATCTTCTGGCTGAACGTGCCGATCGGCCTGCTCACCATCCCGCTGGCGCTGCGCCACCTGGAGGAGAGTTACGGGCCGCGGGCCGCCCTGGACCTGCCCGGCGTGGCGCTGGGCACCGGCGCGGCACTCGGGCTGGTGTGGGGCCTGGTGCGCGGCAGCTCGGCCGGCTGGAACAGCCCCGAGGTGGCCGGGACGCTCGCGGCAGGTGCGGTGCTGGCCGTGGCGTTCACCGGCTGGGAACTGCGTGCCCGCGCGCCGATGCTGCCGATGCGCTTGTTCGCCATCCGGGGCTTCTCCGCCGGCAACGCCGCGGTCTTCCTGATGAACGCGTCGATCACCGGGGCGGTCTTCTTCATGGCCCAGTTCCTGCAGGCCGGCCTGGGCCAGGATCCGCTCGGCGCCGGGCTGCGGCTGCTGCCCTGGGGCCTGGCACCGTTGCTGATCGCACCGAGGGCGGGGAAGCTGGCCGACCGGATCGGCGAGCGGCCGCTGGTCGTGTCCGGCCTGCTGCTGCTCGCCGCCGGGTTCGCCTGGATCGCCGTCATCGCCGCCCCTGGGCTGGCCTACCCGGCGCTGCTCGCACCGATGGTGATCTCCAGCGCCGGGCTTGGCCTGGCCGTGCCCGCGATCACCAGGGCCGTGGTCGGCTCGGTCCCGCGCGGCGACATCGGCAAGGCGTCGGGCAGCTTCAGCATGATGCGCCAGCTGGGCGGCGCCTTCGGCGTCGCGATCCTGGCCGCCGTGTTCGCCACGGCCGGCGGCTACACCTCGGCCGCCGCGTTCAGCGACGGGTTTGCGCCCGCCATCGCGGCCGCGACCGGCCTGGCCCTGGCCGGGACCCTCGCCGGGCTGGCCCTGCCGGGCCGGCCAGGCCCGGCACAGGACGCGGCGGCCGGGCGGGTGGCAAGCGAACAGCATGCCTAAGTCAGGGCACGATCACGGCTCATCGCCGACGGCGGCCTCACGCATCCGGGCCGTAGGCCGCCGCGACGTCCTGCGAGCTGCCCCACCGGCTGTAGGTGGGCGACTGCGGCCAGCCCTCGGGCGAGTCCTGCCACTCCTCCTGCCGCCCGTAAGGCAGCAGATCGATCAGCGCAAAGGTGTGGGTGAGCTGCTCGGTGCCACGGCCATTGGTATGCCAGGTGCGGTAGACGCTGTCGCCGTCACGCAGGAACACGTTGACGGCGAACCCGCCGCCCGGCGGCGCGCCGATGTCGCTGCCGAATGGGCTGTTCGCCGTGGAATACCAGGTCATCTTGTTCCCGACGCGCCGCTTGTAAGCCAGCGCCTCGTCGATCGGGCCCTGCGTGACGATGACGAACCGGGCGTCGTAGCTCTCCAGGAACTCCAGCCTGGTGAACTGCGAGGTGAACCCGGTGCAGCCCGGGCACTGCCACTGCTCGCCGGGGAACCACATGTGGTTGTAGACGATCAGCTGTGACTTGCCGCCGAAGATGTCCGCGAGCCGGACCGGCCCCTCCTCGCCGTCCAGGATGTAGCCGGGCATCTTGACCATCGGCATCCGGCGTCGCTGCGCGGCGATCGCGTCGAGTTCCCGGGTCGCGGCCTTCTCCCGGGCGCGCAGTGCGTCGAGCTCGCGCTGCCAGGTGTCAGCGTCGACGACAGGCGGCAGTGCGCTGGTGGTCATGGCGTCCTCCGAGGTGCGTCCGGCTGCGGGTTACCGGTACAGACGTGGCCGGGCCGGCGGACTCATCGGTGCCCGGCGAAGGCGCCCGGCGAAGCCGGCCGGAAGGCGGCCGACCGGCGCATCGCCAGCGGTGCTGCACGTAAGAGTGCAGTATGATGCACTCATGGACCGGGGTACCGCTGCCCTGGCGCTGGCGATCGGCGCCCGGGTCAGGCAGGAGCGGCAGTCGCGGCGCTGGACGCTCGATCAGCTGGCCGGCGCGGCCGGGGTGAGCCGCCGGATGGTGGTCAACGTCGAGCAGGGCGCCGCGAACCCAAGCGTGGGGACCCTGCTGAGGATCAGCGACGCGCTCGGCGTCGGGCTCCCAGCACTCGTCGAGCCACCCCGGCCCAGGCCGGTGAGAGTCACCCGCCATGGTGACGGCGCTGTCCTGTGGAGCAGTGAGTCCGGCGGGCGCGGGGTGCTGGTGGCCGGAACCGGGCCACCGGATGTGGCCGAACTGTGGGACTGGACCCTGGGACCCGGAGACCAGCACGGCAGCGAGGCCCACACGCCGGGCACCAAGGAGCTCATCCAGGTCCAGCAGGGCAGCATCACGGTCGAGGTGGCCGGCCAGCCGGTCACCCTCGAGGCCGGCGACGCGGTCGCGTTCCCCGGCGACGTGGCGCATTCCTATGCCAATCCGCGACATGAGCCGGCGAGGTTCTCCCTGGCCGTCTTCGAGCCGGGCGTGGGCCCGGGATCACGATCGGAGGCTGACAGTGCCTGACGTGGCCATGCTTCAGGAGTTCCTCGCCGGCGGCCAGGTCGACGCGGCGGTGTTCGCGCTGCGGCCCGACTACCGCGCGATGCTGCTGGCCGCCGACGGGCTCGTCCCGGGCCCGAGCGACCAGGCCAGCGACGCGCTGCTCCAGGCGGCGGAGGCCGCTGCCGCCGGGGCGCTCCGCGACCGGCCGGCGGAGCAGCTCCCGCACGTGGCGGCGTGGCGCGAGGCTTACCGGGCGTTCGGGGCCAAGCCGCAACGCACCCGCAACAGCCTGGAGGCGCTGCTGCGCCGCGCGGCGTCCGGGCTGCCCCGGGTGAACCGGCTCACCGACCTCTACAACGCGGTCTCGGTGCTGCACCAGCTCCCGCTCGGCGGGGAGGACCTCACCCGCTACACCGGTGCGCCGCGGCTGATCCGCGCCACCGGCGGGGAGCCCTTCGACACCGTGGCCGACGGCGTCGTGGTGACCGAGCATCCTGACCCCGGCGAGGTGGTGTGGTGCGACGACGCCGGCGTGACCTGCCGGCGCTGGAACTGGCGCCAGGCCCGCCGCACCCAGCTCAGCGACGACACCACCGCGGCGCTGTTCATCGTCGACGCGCTCGACCCGGTGACCGACGGGGCACTCCACGCCGCTGCCGACGACCTGGCCGCCCACCTGGCCCGGCTCGGACCCGGTGTCCGGGTCGCCCGCCGCCTGATAGCCGCCGGCCCGGCGCCCCGTCAGGGAGCCTGACCGGTGGGAAACAAGTGAGCGCGGCGCCTCATGGCCGGCCGGGCCTGTTCACAGGCCGCCGAGCAGGTCGCGCAGCGCCTGGGTGTAGCTGCCGAGTGCCGCGCGGCCGTGGCCGGTGAGAGCGACCGTGGTGATGGACACGGTCCCGTTCCTGCTCTTCTCGCTGCTGATGTAATCGGCGTCCTCGAGCTTGCGCAGGTGGATGATCAGGTTGCCGGGGGTGAGCCCGATCACGTCCTGCAGGCGGGTGAAGGAGAGCGTGTCGCCCTCGGGCAGTGCCGCCAGCGTCGCGACGATCTTCAGCCGGGTGGGCACATGGATCAGCGGGTCGAGGGCGTCGTCAGTCATGGCCCACCGTCATGCGCGCCGCCGCCAGGCGACGGCGGCGGCATTGCCCAGGAGCACGGCGCACAGGCCCACGCCGGCGACCGCCCACGCCCCAGCCGGCCCGGCGAATACGCCCACGGCGCCGACGGCGGCGACCGCGAGCCCGGTGCCGCAGCTGCGCCAGCCCGACCGGGCCGCCATGATGGCCGCCCAGGCCAGGCCCGGGACGATCAGCACCGTGGTGGGGTACAGGCTGTAGCTCACCCCGGCTGCTGCCAGCGCCGCCATGACCGCGGCCGCGGCGACCCATGCCAGCGTGCTGACGGTGATCTCGGCCGGGCGCAGCCGGGTCCTGCCGCGTACCCCGGCGATAGCGTGCTCGCGAACCGCGACTGTGGCGCCGAAGTTGATGACGATGAACGCGACCAAGATGGGGATGTCCGCGGCAGTCAGGCCGCGGTAGGGGTGCTGTCCGCGCACAGAGAGCCAGACCGCGCCGCATGCGGCCAGGACCATCACGGCCCTGGTCACCAGGAGCCACGGCGGGGAGGGCTCAAACCGGCGCCGGGCCTGCTGGGTGGTCTGGTCCAGCAGGGCAGCTGCCTGCCGGGGGTCGAAGTTGCCGTTGCCGGAGGAGGCGGTGGTGTCGGGCGTGGGGTTCACGGTGTCTCCCACCATCGACTCTATGCCATAAAGTAGAGTCTGCTTTACGGCGCAAAGTCAAGGGCCTGGGCCCCGGAACTTTATGACGCAAAGTAAAGAGGTGGCAGCCATCGGCCCGCAGGCCAGCCTTCCAGCGGTGCGGCGGCTGGTGACGTCAGCCAAGGATGCCCGCAGTCGAGGGAACGGGTGCTCACCGCCGAAGCGGGCCGCGCCCGGCCTGGCGCTGATCACGCCGCACTGGCCCGCCTGGCCTGGATGGGTTCAGTCTGTGCTTGCGGAGGTGCTATCGGGGCAGTCGCGCACGGCCAGGTGATCGAAAACGGCGTCCCGGATATCCCGGATGGCCTGGTCCAGTTCATCCACGGCGTGGCGGATCTTGCCGCTCATGGGGTCATCGCCCATCACCCCCAGTACTGCCTGGAGATCCAGGCCCGCGGTGAACAGCCGGCGGACCACGACGTCGTTCAGGACCAGGTCGATCCGCTCACGGTCTTCGGCCAGGTTAAGAATGGTCCTGGCTGGGGCGGCGCCCTCGGGTGCCGCCGGGCTCCCCGGCGGGGGACCACGGGTCGGCTGTACTCGGGGCCCGGCCGATGCCGGAGTTGTGGGCGATGAATAAGTACCTGCTATCCGGTACATAGCGGCGGCTCCTTGCACATGTCGGGCCACGCTGGGCTTGCCGCCAGGGTCCGGAGCGACGGGCGTACCTGCACCTGCATCGGGCCGATGCAGGTCGGTACTGGATACTGCCTCAGGCCGTAGCCTACGCGGGTGCCTGCCACCCCGGTAGCCGGGGCGCTGCCGCTCTCTTATGCAGCGGACATCGTGCTGGTGGCTGAGGGAGTTGGCGTGACCACGGGGGTGGGCAATTGCGCGGGAACGGGAGTCGGGCGTGTTCTGCCCGGGGACGCGATCGGCAAGCATCTTGCCGTGCCACCTGGTCCGCTTACCTCCGCGCACCCTCTGGATCAGGAATGCCCGCCACGGCCAGCAGGTCCGGGCTGGCCGGGCGGGCAGAGCGCAGCCTGGCGCCGGTGAGAGCGGGGGCGAGCCGCCAGGTGAGGCAGGCCAGGGCGCCGAGGGGGATGGGAGGCAGGTAGGTGACCGCCCTGTACAGCAGCACGGCGGCTGTCACCTGGACGCTGGCGCCCGGCCCGGCGCCAGTGACCAGGATGCCCACCAGGCCGAGTTCGGTGACCCCGAGCCCGCCGGGGGTGATGGGCAGGGCGGTGAGCAGCCGGATGAACGCGAAAGCCGCGAGGGAGATCTGCCAGGGCATCTGGGCCTGGGACAGGCCGGTGCCGCGCAGGCATGCCAGCAGCACGAGCCACAAGGTCAGGTAGCTGGCCACCGTGGCGGCGGTGATCCGCCAGCCGCGTGCCGCGAGCAGGGCGCCGGCCCGGTCGCGGAAGCCGGACAGCGACCCGGCGGCATCGGCGGGTGGTGGCCGGCGTGCCAGCCGGCAGGCGGCGGCCAGGACGCGCTGCAGCGCGCGGCCCGCGCGGAGCGCAAAGGCCTGGCTGCGCAGCAGGAGGCCCAGTCCGGTGACCATGGCCGCCAGCACGGCCAGGCCCACTGCTGCGGCGGTGATCAGGACCGCATCGGGCCGGGTGGCCGTGGCCATGACTAGCAGCGCGAGGACAGGCATGCCCAGGAGGGTGAAGACGTTCCAGATCCCTGTCACGAGCGTGTAGAGGACGTAGTCGGCGGTGGACAGACCCCAGCTGGAGAGCATCGCCCAGCTGACGCCCATGGCCAGGGCACCACCCGCGGGCAGCGTGTTGGCTACCGCGTTGGAGCCGAGGTTGACCGCAGCAGCCTGGCGCAGCCTCAGCCGCGGCAGTACCGCGCGGATTGTGATCCAGTAGGAGGCCATGCTCGCCGCGGCTGCGATGGCGATGAGCAGGGTGTGCGGCCAGGTCATCGCCTGGACACTGGCCCACACGCTGCGGTAGGACGCGAAACGCGGGATGGCGAACCCGAAGGTGGCCGCGATGAGGGCAGCGGACGCCGCGGTGCGGAGTATCTTGCGGCCGCGCCCGGGCCGGCCTTCGATGGCGGGTCTAGGCATGCGAAGGGGAGGCATCGGTCAGCCGGGTAAGGGTCAAGACGAACATGGCGGGCGCCTTCCTGCATCAGCAGCAAGGCGGGGGCTCGGCCCAGCGGCTCGTTCACGGTCAAGGACACTACGCCGGATATCCGCGTGGGCGGTACCCGTCGGCCGCAGCACCAGCCCGCTCCGCGGCCGCGGGCTCTGGTGGCCATGATCGCGGGCAACGGCGTAGGCTCAGGAGAGCACTTGCTCAGGCAGCCTGAACGAGTTCCCGATCGGGTCTGGACCATACGCCAAGCTCGACACCGCCTCGCTGCATTCATATCTCCGCGAGGCGGGGCTGGTGGTCGCGGCCATGTTGAAAGCACGTCATGACGGCACCGGGCCTTCTCCGGCCGGTAGCACCTGGGCGACCGAGGATCTGGAGCTACCCAGGCCCCTGCGGCTGCTACGTACCGCAGGCTGGAATCTCACCGAGTCCGTGGGGCTGCCCGTGGCCGCCTACCTGGTGACCGCCCGGCTTGGCGGACGTGACGCGGGACTGGTCGCGGGACTGGTGGCCATCTGGCTCACCGCGGCCATCCGCAAGGCCGCGACCGGATCCGTGCCCAGCCTCCTGACGATTTCCGCGGTGGTGCTCACGGTCCAGACCGCTGTGGTACTTGCCACCGGTGACCTCTGGCTCTTCCTCTTGCAGTTTCCGCTCGCAAACTTCTCGATGTGCGTCCTGTTCGCCCGGACAGCGACCAGCCCGAACCCGCTCGTCGCCAAGCTGGCGGCTGAAGTAGTCGCGCTGCGGCAGCCGGCTACGCACCACCCGGGCCTGCAACGCTTCTTCCAGAGGGCAACCTGGCTGTGGGCGGGCATCTTCCTCCTGCTCACGGCCGGCCTGGCCGTGCTCATGGTGACCGAGCCGACCGCCATATTCCTGATGCTCTCCACCGTCGCCACCGCCGTGCTCATCGTCGCCGGGGCCGCCGCGTCCACCGTCTGGTTCCTGTCAGTACTGCGCAAGCTCGGGCTGAGGCTCCGTTTCGCCCCCGCCCAGGGCGCGGGCTGAGGCTGGCCATTCCGTCACGATCAGGGCCATGCCGTCCAGGTAACTGTGACGGTCCACGACGTTGCCGTACTTGCGCTGGATTCCGGGCCGATGAGTTCGAGGCCTTCCTTCTCGGACTGCCCCGGCGCTGCTTTGCAACGTTCAGGGCCCGGCGGTACAGCGGGATTCGAACCGAACTCCTCGTCACACGTGCGGCTGCCGGTCAGCCCCTTGGAGTTGTTCGTGATGGTGCCGAAGTTTTTCACCACGTACTGATCCACCCCCGGATAGCCGCTCTTATGGCCGGTGCAGGCAGCAGACGGGTTACACAGGGCCCAGTCGGGACCGCCTCCGGAGGGGTTCGCGTTCGCGCCGGCCACGAGCACCTGTCCCGGAGGACCCTGGTACGTGATCTTGATGGGAAAGCTTCCGTTAGCCCCGGGCGCTCCCACCCAGCACTGGCCGTTCGGGTAGCCAAGGGCATTCGACGTCGATGCGGTGTCAGCGCTCGCGCTCCCGCCGGTGCAGTTACCGAAGCTCGCGGTACTGGGTGAGACAGTGACCGAACGTATCGTCGGAACGGCCTTCAGCGAGAGTGAGATGCTTGCGCCGTTGGTGGCGGCTGGCGCCGGCCTGTTGGCGAACACGAGCACCGCGATGAGCAGGACCAGGCCGAGCAGTACCAGCCCCCAGGTCCTCCTGCGCCGCACCCTGACCTCATAGTCAGCCATGCGATTCCCCCTGGTGGTCAACGGCGTCTCGGTGGCTGCTCCCCCATTCGACCCGGATCCGAAGACCGGTCCTGCGGACGCCGAGGACCGTGAGGGTCAGCAGGAGCAGCAGCCCTGCGATGGCCCACCACACCCAGACCGGGAATGACGAAGCCCCCTGCGCTGGCGCGGAACTGACGCTGAACTCGAGCTTGGTCGCAGCGGCGACACCAAGATGGGCCGTCCCCGCCTGGCCCGCCGCGGAACTGCTCACCACGATGTCACTCAGGTACTCGCCTGGCTTGGCCCGGCCGGGCACGACAAGTTCAAGGGAAACCCGGGCCGCCTTGCCCGGCGCGATCTGCACGGCAGGCCCGGCGAACTGGATCCAGGACGGTGGGACAGTCCGGCCAGGGCCCCGGCTGAGCCGCTCGACACGCATGCTGACCGCTTCTGCTTCAGTCCCGGTGTTAACGACGTCAAGCGGCAGCGCATACCTCTCTCCACGGTGCGCCATGCTCCCGAGACGCACGGGACTGGCTTGCACGCCAACCCCGATACTCGCGTCCGACGTCTGGGTGAAACTAGCCAGCATCACCAGGGCGAGGGGTACCGCGAGGGGTACCGCCATCAATCGCCGCAGGTGCATCCGCGCCCCCAGTATTGCACTTATTGACATCATCACCGGGCACACGGGATGCGTCAACCGATCCGTTCCGTACCGGCGTGAACACGTGCGGAACGCCGGTCAGGACGGCCTGCATAACGCAAGGCAGACATATGTTCGGCTGTCAACGCGCGGGTCACGGCATACTCCGTGGCATTCCGCCGGCGGCGGGCAACGTCATGATTCCGTTCGCATCCCGGATTGGCGCTGCGCCAGTATTACCGTTTCTGGGCCGCCACAGCCGTTTTCCGGCCCGGTCCCGCAGAAATGCTGCAGCCCTTTCTTGTCCGGGCGGCTGTGGCGCTGCGCGGTCGGCTGCTGGTCCGCCTGCCAACGGGCGTGCCATCGTAGGGCCCGGATTCCAGGCCGCATAGAGCGGCCGCGGGCAGGCGCTGATGACCCCGATCCTGGGGATCGTGCTGGCGGTCGTCCTGGCCGACGGAGTCAACCTGCGCCGGTGCGTCGTGCTAGTCATCGCCGGCGCCGCCGCCGTGGTGGTGATCGGCTGGCTGCTGGGCCAGTTCGTCCCCTACCCGATCGTGGCGGCTCGAGGCCACCGGGCCCAGCCCCGCCCCCAGCCTCACCCTGCTCCGCCGCGATCTGGATGCTGCGGGCCCTAACGGACTCGACGTGCGGGTCAACCTGGTCCCCGCCACCTACCAGCCGCTACCGAAGTAAGGCCGTTGGTCCCTTGGGCAATGCGGCCGGCCTTGGAAGCCTGGCTGGCGTGGAGGGCCGTGCACGTGCTGCCGGGCCATCGTCTGGTTTGGGGAGTGACATGTCTGAGCAGGCTGCGGGAACCAAGCAGGTCGCTGCTGATTTCAGCGACCGGAGTGACTTCGTCAACGCTGACCGCGGTTTCGTCGGCACGCTGGAGCCGATGGTCGTCAAGACTGCGGACGGCCGCGTGGTGTGGGACATGGACTCGTGGAGTTTCCTGGACGGCGACTGCCCCGACACGGTGAACCCGAGCTTGTGGCGGCAGGCACAGCTGACAGCCAAGCACGGCCTGTACGAGGTAACCGACGGCATCTACCAGGTCCGCGGGTTCGAGATGTCCAACATGACGCTGGTCGAAAGCGACCACGGCGTCATCGTGATCGACCCGCTGATCTCCCGGGAGGTCGCCGCTGCAGCGCTCGCCCTGTACCGCCAGCACAGGGGCGACCGCGCCGTCACGGCTGTCATCTACACCCACGCCCACCTGGACCATTTCGGCGGAGTCCTCGGCGTGGTCGATGCCGGCACCAACGTCCCGATCCTCGCGCCGGAGCACTTCCTGGAGCACGCGGTGTCGGAGAACGTCTACGCCGGCGTGGCGATGCTGCGCCGCAGCTACTACTACGCCGCCATCGGCCTGCCCAAGAGCGCGACGGGCACCCTGGGGATCGGCCTGGGCGCGGGCGGGTCAACCGGCACCCCGGGCCTGATCGCGCCAACCCGCTACATCACCCGCACCGGGCAGGAGGAGATCCTGGACGGGGTCCGCATGGTCTTCCAGCTCACGCCCGGCACCGAATGCCCGGCCGAGATGAACTTCTGCTTCCCGGACAAGCGGGCGCTCTGCATGGCCGAGAACACCACCCACAACCTGCACAACCTGCTGACCCTGCGCGGCGCGCAGGTCCGCGACCCCCGGATCTGGTCCCGGTACCTGGCCGAGGCGACCGAGTTGTTCGCCCGTGACTGCGACGTGGCCTTCGCCTCCCACCACTGGCCCACCTGGGGGACCGACGAGATCGTCGCCTACCTGACCGCGCAGCGGGACCTGTACGCCTACCTGCACGACCAGACCCTGCGGCTGATCAACCAGGGCTACATCCACAGCGAGATCGCCGAAATGATCGAGCTGCCGCCCGAGCTGGACCGGGAGTGGCACACGCACGGCTACTACGGATCGGCCAACCACAACGTCAAGGCCATCTACCAGCGCTACATCGGCTGGTTCGACGCCAACCCGGCCCACCTGTGGCAGCACCCGCCGGAGGCCGCGGGGGCACGGTACGTGCAAGCCTTCGGCGGCATCGATGCGACCGTCGCCAAGGCGAGGGAATTCTCCGAGCAGGGCGATCTGCGGTTCGCCGCCGAACTGGCCAGCCACGCCGTGTTCGCCGACCCGGGCCACCAGGCCGCGAGGGAGATGCTGGCCACGATCCTGGAACGGCTGGGCTACGGGGCGGAGAACGCGACCTGGCGCAACAGCTACCTCACCGGCGCACGCGAGCTGCGGACGGACAAGATCGAGCACACCGAGCTCAGCAGCGCCGGGCTGGCCCCGGCACTGACCATCACCCAGCTGTTCGACTCCATCGCCATCCGGATCGACGGCCCCAAAGCCTGGAACGAGCGGCTGTCGATCGGCTGGCACTTCACCGACGCCCACGAGAACTACCGGATGGAACTCAGCAACGGCGCCCTCATCCACTACCCCACCACGAGCAACCAGGCAGCGGACCTGACCATAACCCTGACCAAAGCCCAGCTGCTGCAGCTCCTGGCCACCGCAAAGCCCGGCGGGATCGGCACATCGGGCGACTCTGCCGTCCTGGCGAGGCTGATGTCGCTCATCGACAGCCCCGACCCCGACTTCGCCATCGTCACCCCCTGACCACCGCAAGGTCAGCCGGGACGGCCAGCTGGCCGCGGCAGGCCGGCTCCCTGCCCTGAGCGCCCCGCCGCTGAACGCTTGTCAAGCACACGGGCGCGCAGGTAGAACAAGGAGGAATGACTCCAGGCAGGGGCGAGATCGTAGTGATCATCGCAGTGCTGACCCTCGTTCTGACCAGGACAGCGCCCCGGCCGCGGAGCGGTGGCGCTAGCCGGGCGGGTGTCCTGTCCCTCGCTCGAGGCGCCGGGCCGATACTGTGAGTGACCCGGCTGCGGCCACGGCTGAGCCGTCCCTCGCCGCCAAGATCGATCAGCCAGAAGGCGCACCCCCTGACGTGGCAGGCGGTGGCCAAGCGCGCTGCGGTGGTCGCCGTCGCCGGCATCTCCATCTACCTCGTGTTCCCGGCGATCACCGAGGTGCTCGCATCCTGGCCGCGCCTGTCGACCCTGGATCCGCGGTGGTTCGCCCTGGCCATCGGGGCCGAGGCCGGCCACTTCGTCTGCACGTTCGCGCTGCAGCGCCTGGCGCTGCGGACCAGGGCATGGTTCCCGGTCATCACGTCCCAGCTGGCCGGCAACGCGATCACCCTGATCATGCCGGGAGGCGCGGCGGTGGGCGCCGCAGTGCAGTTCCGGATGCTGGCGGCCAGCGGGAAGGACACGAGCTCGACCGTCGGCGGGCTGACGGCCTTCTCCCTCCTCGGCGTGGGCGGGCTGCTGGCCCTCCCGGTCTTCGCCCTCCCGGTCATCCTGGTGGGAGCGCCCACCAACCGGGGACTGGTCAACGCCGCCATCCTCGGGGCCGTGGGGTTCGTGGCCTTCGCCGCGCTCGGGGCGGTCGTCCTGGCCTACGACGCACCGCTGCGCTGGTGCGGCCGGGTGGCGCAGCGGGCCAGGAACTGGGTCCTGCGCAGGCGGCCCCCGCTCACCGGGCTGGATGAAACCCTGCTCTCCCAGCGCAACGAGATCCGGGCGGCGCTGGGCGAGCAGTGGTGGCAGGCGCTCCTGCTCTCCGCCGGCCGCCTGGCGCTCGACTACCTGTGCCTGCTGGCCGCCTTGCGGGCCACCGGGGCCCGCCCGCGCCCGTCGCTGATCCTCGTGGCCTACGCGGTCGCCGGCGTCGTCGGGATGATCCCGGCCACTCCCGGCGGCCTCGGGCTGGTCGAGGCGAGCCTGACCGGGCTCCTGGTGCTGGCCGAGGTCAACTCCAGCCAGGCCGTGCTGGCCACGCTCACCTACCGGCTCGCTTCTTACTGGGCGCCGCTGTGTGCCGGGCCGATCGCCTACGGCCTGTTCCGGCTCCGGTACCGGAGCCACCCGTCACCCCCGCAGACCACCGCGGATCCCGCGGCGGGACAGGCGGGCCCGCAGGCCTGATCTGACGCAGGCCCGCGCTGAGCGGCGCCGCGGCCCTGGCAGGACGCACGGGCCGGGCGGCCCGAAGCGTGAGTGACGCACGTCACCCTGACACTCCAATCTCTCCAGGCGTCCCGCCCGTACTCGGTTCCGGCAAGCAAGTGATGAAGGGGCGGCGCCTGACGCACGAGCGTCCACCGCCCGGAACAGGAGATGATCAAGATGGGCATGTCCCTGCTGGGACGGCTGCCGATGCCGGTCAAGCTGGGTGTTCCGGTGGCCGCAGGGCTGCTGGCCGCGGCGTGCGGCAGCGCGGCCGGGTCAACGGCCGCCGGGACGCCGGCGAGCGGGCCGGCCACGGCGACGGTGATCGAGTCTCACGCTGGTTCGGCGGGATCGTTCCTGACCAATGGGTCCGGGCGTGCCGTGTACCTGTGGGCCGCGGACAGCATGAACAAGTCCACCTGCTCGGGGGCGTGCGCCGGGGCGTGGCCTCCGGTGACGACCACGGGCAAGGTGACCGCAGCCGATGGCGCGAAGGCCGCTGACCTGGGCACGATCACCCGGTCGGACGGGAGCAAGCAGGTGACCTACGACGGTCACCCGCTGTACTACTTCGCCGGCGACTCCGGCCCGGGCCAGGCCAACGGCCAGGGCAACGATGGCTTCGGCGCGAAGTGGTGGCTGGTCGCCCCGGCCGGGACGAAGATCACGGTTGCCGATGCGGCAGCCGGCGCGGGCAGCTCCTCCCTCGACGGCGCCGGCCTCATCCAGCGGCTCCAGCGCCGGTGGCAGCTGGGGCTGACTCCTCCCGTGACCACGTTCCCGACCCGCATCGCGGCCACTGATGCTGGCCGGCCGTCCTCCTCTGCGGGGCGGCGGCCAGTGGATGGGCCTTCACCGGCCTGGCCGTGACGGCTTTCGGCGGCCCGCTGGCCCTGGCCGCGCTGTCCGCCGCCGGCTGACGCTTCGCTCAGCCTCCGCGCCGCTGGGTCACCATCCAGCATTCGGCGACCTGACACGACAGAACGGCCGGCCATGGCGCCTCGCCAGCCGGACCGCCGGAACCACAACTCCAACCAGCCGAACCACTTCTCAGAACAGCCGAACCACTAGCCATGAGGAGAAAGACCGATGAACTCCAGTCACACGAGCACCATGCTCCGGGATCACGACTCCGCCCACCGGGACAGTGTCCCGGGCCGGGCTGCCCGGCTGCTGGCCCGAGGGCCCGCCACGATGAAATCACCAGCCGCGCGCTGGGCGGTCAATGTCCTGGCCGTCGCCGGGGCCGCCCTGATGGTGTGGTCCGGCGTGATCCACCTTCAGCTGTGGTCTGACGGCTACCGGAGCATCTCCGTGATCGGGCCGCTGTTCCTGATCCAGGGCGTCGGGGGCATCGCGCTGGCCGTGGTGCTCGCCGTCTTCCGCCGCGTGGTCCTCATGGCTGCCGGTGCCGTCATGATGGCCGCCACGGCCGCCGGGCTGCTGCTCAGCGCCGGCATCGGCCTGTTCGGCTTCCAGCGAAAGCCTGGCCGTCCCCTACGCCGGGAGCTCACTGGTGGTGGAGTTCGCCAGTGCGGCCGTGCTCGCCGCCGCATCCGCCATCGTCCTGGCCGCCCGCCCGGGATCCCGGCCAGCACGGCGCTAGCGCCCCGGCGGGTCCGTCCGGGCCAGCGGGACCCCTTTCCCGCTGGCCCGGACGGCCTGCCCCAGGATCGCGGCCGGAGAATTTCCCCAGTTCATGCGCCGTGGTCCAATCTCTTTCCGGCCATCACCCGTATGTAGTGTGTGCGGATAGTGGGAACCCCGACTGACCAGCTACCAGACGAGACGCTGCTCGCGGGCCTGGGCGCCGGCGACGCTGAGCTGTCGCTCGCGTTCGTGCGCCGCTTCCAGGGACTCGTCTTCGGCGTCGCGATGGCCGTCGTCGGCGACGCCACGACGGCGGAGGATGTCGCCCAGCAGGCCTTCGAGCAGGCATGGCGGCACGCCCAGGTGTTTGACTCGCGCCGCGGCTCCGTCCGTGCCTGGCTGAGGACCATCACCCATAACCTCGCCGTCGACGTCGTCCGTGCGCGGACATCGTCGCCCGTGGACCCGGACGATCTTCCCGCTATCCTCACCGCGGTGACCGACACACCGGAACGGGTCGCCGAAGCCCACGACAACGCCGCGGAACTGCGCCGCACGCTGGCCGGGCTGCCAGAGCCGCAGGCCCGGGCCGTGGCCATGGCCGGCATCTACGGCATGACGGCGCAGCAGATCGCTGACAGCGAGCACATCCCCCTGGGCACGGCGAAAACCCGGATCAGGGACGGGATGCAGAAACTGCGGGCCGCCTACCTCCCGGAGGAGGCCGGTAATGAGTGAGCTGAACGAGATGGGATGCCGCGAATTCTCAGACGTCGCCGCCGAACTGGCGCTCGGCGTCCTGACCGGGCGTGAGCGTGCGCAAGCGCTCGCGCACCTGGACCACTGTGCGTCGTGCCGCGAGAAAGTCCGCCAGCTGACGGCGACCGGCGAGGGGCTGCTGGGACTGCTGCCCAGCGTGGAGCCTCCGGCGGGATTCGAGGCGCGGGTGATGGACCGGCTTGGCCTCGCCGCGCCCGCGCCCGCGAGCCCGGCCCGCCAGGCTAGCTGGATCAGCCGGATGTCCTTCCCGGGCCGGAAGCCTGCTCGCCGGGCCACCGGCCAGGCCAGGCCGGCCAGGCGAACTCAGCGGGTGCTGGCCCTGGCGGCCGTCGCACGTGGCAGTCGTCGCGGCTGGCCTGGGCGGGTGGGGCCTGCGTTCCGGCACCTCGGCTCCGGCCGGGACCCCGCTGAGCTCCGCCACCCTGCTCTCCGCCAGCCACCAGGCAGCGGGAAAGATCTTTCTCTACGAGGGCAGTTCACGGTGGCTGTACATGTCCGTGGACATGCCCGCGGGGAACGGCACCGTGATCTGCGAGGTGGAAAGCCGGGACGGCCACATCACCACCGTCGGCTCGTTCCGGCTGACCGACGGCCGCGGCTACTGGGGCAGTCCGGTCCCTCCGACCCATGGGTCGCTCACCGGCGCGCGGCTGGTCGGGCCGGGCGGCACCGTCCTGGCCACCGCCAGCTTCCACAGCGCCTAGTCCGGAAAATCGGGGAGTTACCGCACGGTGCGGTAACTCCCCGATTTCCGGACCGGGCGCCACGACGCGGACCCGCTGATAGCTGCGTGTACCGGCGGGAGCGCCAAGCGGGCCGGACGGTCTTGGGCCGGACAGTCCCCCGCCTGGCCGCGATCGGGGTGATGATCACGGCCGGTCCCGGCCTGGAACGACCGTCACGCTGGCACGACGTAAGGGAAGCTCTTGTCCCGGACGTCCCTGGACACCGATGGCATCAGCCCTGAGGGCACGGCCTGGTCCAGGACGAGGGACAGCATTGCCTCGGGTGCGTTATCGGCGAGCGTCCGGCCGTTAAAGCCGGCGAAGCCGTAGGCCGCAGGCGTCCCTACCACGTAGGGCAGCACGTCGGGGAACAGTTCCCGGGCCACGGTCTCGCCGTAGCCCTGCGGGTCCTCGGCGGTCCCGCCGGCCGCCACGAGCTCGATCACCACCGGGTCATTGCCGGGAATCCGCATCGGCACCGGCTCGCCGTCCCTGACGCAGATCCTCCCATGCACCGGCCGCCCGCTGTCAGTTCCCAGGCCGGGAACTGACCCCAGAGGAACGCGCCTGCGTGGTGGACCTGATCTTCCGCCGGATCCAGCGCGAGATGAGCACCGGCCTCCCGCCGCAAGCGCCCCGGGTAGACCTAGGTCCCCCGCGGATGTGGGTGCCAGCCCCCTGGCGCGTCATCGCATCGCCGGGCAGGATGATGCCAGGAAGCTATATATCCACCCGCAGTCTGATGCCGGTTTACCAGATGTGCCGTATAATTGGCGACTATACAAATACACTTTCCCCAAATATTTAGCGGGAGAGGGAATGGTAAATGGAGAACAAGAGTGAATTCTGGGCGGACGTCAGCGCGGTCGTCGTAACGCCAGTTGCGATTGCCGCCGGACTGGCCAAGGGCACCTATGACGCTACGACTGACCATGGAGCTTTCATCGAAGGGTTCAACACGACTGCAAGCCCGATTATCAGGGCCGGGAAGAATTTCGGTGCGGAGCATGGCCCAACCATCACCAAAGGAGTGGTGACAGGCGCTGCTGGCGCGCTCGGCGCCCGCATCGTGCACGTAGGCCTGCGGGCCCTGAAGCTCTGAACAGCAAGACTTCGCCCAGGCCAGGCTGACTCCGGCCTGGAAGTCACCCGCACAGGCCCGCGCGGCGGCTAATAGCTAATGTGCCCGCTGAACGTGTCTGTGTTCTGGGTCGTCTCACTCGTTGCGCCGATCGAGACCAGTACGCTGCTAATGGCTATCGTGAAGGATCCACTGGCGTCAGCAAAGCGCCCGGTACCGCCAGTGGTCGTGTTGACCTGAGTGCTCTCGGCCGTGGTAGCGGATGTAAATACTCCCGATCCGCTAAAGGTCGAGAAGACCTCGTCGCCGTTCGCCGCCACGAGTTTATCTGTCCCGGTATAGGTGAACGTGGCCGGGCCCGTGGCGGTGAGTGTGGCAACGTCGCCGCCGCTCATCGCTCCGAGGTGGGAGAGGTGGCCAGTAAAGCTGCTAGTCGCGGCCCCCCGTCCCAAGGGTCACGGTCAGGGTCCCTGAGCTGATTCCCGTCAGTGGCCGGTCTGTGCCTTTTGCCGCCGCTAGTGCCGCTGCGGGGCTTGTGGTGAGAGCCACGAGGAACACCATGCCCGGAAGAACAATAAGCTTCCGTAGTCGCGTTGCCTCGAGGTCCTTTCCTGGTCCACCGGCCCTGCTCGCGAGACTGCTCGTGGTCTGTTGCGAGACGAAATGGAGACCGGGCACGGTGAGGCGCCAGGCCTTCGGCTCAGCGTCAGCGGCCGACCCACCGACGAGCCGACCATACATCGCTGTGAGCTAAGGCAAGGGGACGTCGGCCGCTGCGGGGGAGCCGTCACGCCCCCGCGCCCAGGATGCCGCACCTCGCGCTGGCTGGCGAGGTGCGGCATCCATTATTTGCTGCGGATTGTGTTATGGGGTGACGAAGTTGACCGAGGTTCCCCAGTTGGCCAGACCGTTTCTGGTTCCGTCGCAGGTCGCGTTGGCCAGCGTGAACGACGCCCCGGTGCAGTTCGGGAACTGGATGTACTCGTTGGCGAAGTAGATCCGCCCGCCGGTGCCCGGCACGAAGAATCCCCAGCTGTAGTCCCCCCAGCGGGGACGGGTCGAGCCCGGGAAGCCCTGGTACTCGCTGAAGCCGTCCTGCGGAGACCTGGCCCATGGCCGCGATGTTGATCGTGGACTTGAGCAGGCCGCCGGAGGTGCTGGTCAGCCGACCGAAGGCGGTGCTCGGGAAGAAGCCGCCGTGATCAGCGCCGGTCGGCCCGCCGTCGCCGCCAGCGTGAACAGCATGATCGCCCGGCCGCCGCTGCTGGGCGTCGCGGCCATGGCCGGCATGGTCAGGTCTTCGTGCTTCGCCGTGACGTACCCCTGGCTGGTCAGGGTGAACTTGCCGGTCGCTGTCGAACGACCTGGTGCCGACCACCCAGT
The DNA here is from genome assembly GCA_963751175.1 of uncultured Actinomycetes bacterium. Classification (GTDB taxonomy): domain Bacteria; phylum Actinomycetota; class Actinomycetes; order Streptosporangiales; family Streptosporangiaceae; genus RYN-230. The sequence continues at coordinate 115,382 of CAVVTM010000016.1, forward strand.
ACACCGCGCCCATGTGAATCTCCGCGTTGGCTCTGGTGTACGTCTGGGCGATCTGGGTGCAGGTGGCTGTCCAGAGCTGGCCCTGCGCCTGCGAGACCTGCGTCAGGTTGTCGCCGTTGGTAGCCAGCCCGCCCTCCGGGCAGGAGGCGAACGGGCTCAGGCCGGCCGCTCCGCACTGATCGCCAAGTGGTATCGGGCCGGTCCGCTGCGGGGCGAAGATCCCGCCGAAGTTGACCGTCTCCGGATCGTAGTACTTATGGACGCCCGAGAAGAGCTGGCCCTGGAAGCGGATGGTGGCGCTGACAGGTGGCGCAGCCGGTGCTGTTGAGGGCGGACAGCCCGGTCCAGGCCCACGCAGCGATCCGGTTGTCACCGGAGGTCGCCAGCGGCACGAACCCGTAGAAGTCCAGCGAGCCCAGCATGAACCCGGTGCCACCATGGCTGTTGTCGAACTGGCCCGCGACCGGCTGTCCCGGGATCACCGCCACCCAGCAGGTGATGCCGCCCATGTGCAGCACGTTGTCGCGGGCGCAGGTCCCGTCCGGGGTGGGGATGTGTCCCATGTTCTCGATCGCCACCGTGACCGCGGGGTTCGGCTGCCCGTTGGACAGCTGGTGGGCAGGCCCTGCTCCAGCGCGCTCTTGCGGAACGCGAGTTCCTGCGCCCCGTTGAAGATGCCGCCGCCGATGCCGGGCAACGTCCCAGGCAGGAGCGGGAACTCGTCGTAGAACATCATGAAGGCGTCCCGGGTCACCGAGATCTTCGCGAAGTCGTTGAGCAGGGACGGGTAGCCTGGCTCGGCCGGGTTGTAGTCGGCGCTCGAGAAGTACACGTGGTAGGGGCCGAACGGGTTGTTACCGTCGGTTACCGCGATGCCCTCGTAGCAGGCCTTGGACACGCCCGAGAAGCAGCCGGTGAAAGCACCGCCCTGGGACTCCGGGCTGGCCGAGACGATCTCGGTGAAGAACCAGTGCCCGCCGTTGGCGGAGTCATACACGCAGGAGGGATCCCCGCCGCTGCTCCATCCCAGGCCGGTGAGCCCCATGATCGTGTCGAGCGAGATCGGCGCGGACATGGCGCTTCAAGGCGGTGTTGAAGACCAGGATCTCTCCGATGTTGTTGGTCTCGACCACGAATCCGTTTCCGGCGCACAGGCCCTGGTCCGGGGGCTCAACGTTGCTGAAGATGTTGGTTGTGTTCTCGGCGCTGTCGACCGCGTTCAGGCCCTTCACGCTGGTGGCGCCACCCGCGGACGTGCTGATGCGGTCACAGCCCGGGCCCAGCGGCTGGCAGCTCACCGACGGGACGGGGAAGGAGGAGCCATTGGTGAGACGGCGCCGTTGGGCCGCGGAGATATGGATGTGCCGGAGATCCGGCAGCGGCATGGCGTGCGCGCGGGGCAGCGTCCCGGATCCCTGGCCGGTGCCCGAGCTGGTGGCCCGGTGCGGCCGCCGCGGTGGATGGCGTGTTGAGCGGGCCGCGTCAGCAGGGAGCAGGTCCTAGGGCAGCCAGTGGCGGCCGGGCCGGCGAAGGTTGGCTTGAATGTCCCCAGACTGGATGTGGTCACAGCGCTCGGCTGGGCCACGGTGTGACTCGCGGTGGCTGCCGTCGCTCCTCCGGCGGCAACAAGGAGCATCGCCGGAAGGCTTAAAAGCGACACCAGCAGTGCGATCTTGTAGCGCATGGCTTTCATGAAGTGATGTCCTCCCTAATCGGCCGCAGCGGGGCCGCCATAGGAGAGTTCCGCGCCCCCGGGAAACAAGGCGCGCTGCGCCTTTCCCAGTACCAGAGAGCCGCGCAGGGTGGATCGCGCTCACACAGCCCACCTGGTGTGAGTTCCGTCGGGGAGGTAAGAAACTGCTCATGGCGCTGCACGGAGCATAGCGATCTTAGAACGATGGGACAATAGGGGCTCTCCGTGGTAACTGATAACTTTCCGAGCCACAGGGGTCGTGTCCGTGATCTTGGTGTAGGAGACGGCACCGGGAAGATCCTCGGGTGAGGTTACGCACCGATCGCCTGGATAGGATTCACCTCCACGGGGGTGTCCGTGACCGACGGCCGGATGCGCTGATCCTGGCGAGGACCTCCAGGCCTATGTAGCGGCCGCATTGGGCCATTCGTCGTTCTGTTCCATCAGCACGGCGCGGGCCGGCACGAATTGAACAATCCCGGCCGTCAGCGCCAGCAGATTCTCATCCGGGCAGCGTCGTTGTCCTGCAACCTGGGTGCCCGGCTCGGTCCCGCCGACTGACCTCACCCCCTGCCTGGGTATCAATGAACTGGGCGCCGAAGCCTGGCGCTCGGCTCCGCTCGAGGCCTGCGGCCTCTGGCCAGCCCAGGAAGGAACACGATGGACAGCCTGCCGATCGGTGACTATGCGCTGCTGTCGGACTGCCGTTCCGCGGCGCTGGTCAGCCGGGACGGCTCGGTGGACTGGCTGTGCTTTCCCCGCTTCGACGGGCCGTCGGTGTTCTGCCGCCTGCTTGACCCCGCCGGCGGGCGTTTCGCGATCAGGCCCGCAGGCGAGTTCCAGGCCCGCCGCCGGTACGTGGACCAGACGATGGTGCTGGAGACCACCTTCACCACCCCGGGCGGCACTGCCGTGCTCACGGACGCCCTCGCGGTCGGCCGCAATGAGCGCGGCCACGACCTGGGGGCACGCTCCCCGAGCATGCTGCTGCGCCGGCTCGCCTGCACTGGCGGTGTGATCGAGGCGGAGGTGAGCTACGCACCCCGGCCGGAGTATGGCCTGATCCACCCCATCCTGGTTCCGGTCCCCGGCGGGCTGGCCTCCCGGGGCGGCGCTGGCCGGCTGCTCTTGTCCACCTCGGTCAGCTTCGGCGTGGACGGCGCCACCGCGACCGCCCGGGTCCGGCTGGCCGCCGGGCAGGCCGCCGTGTTCGCGCTCGGCCATGGGCAGACGGCCGCCACGCCGCCGGCCCCGTGGACCGCGGAGGAGATCACCGGCCGGCTGGACGACACGGTGGAGGGCTGGCGGTCCTGGTCGGCGATTCACCAGAACTACGAGGGGCCGTGGCGGGAGCTGGTGCACCACTCGGGGCGGGTGCTGCAGGCGCTGACGTTCGCGCCGACCGGGGCGATCGTGGCGGCGCCGACGACGTCACTGCCGGAGACCGTCGGCGGCGAGCGGAACTGGGACTACCGCTACACCTGGGTGCGCGACGCCAGCCTGACCATGGAGGCGCTGTGGGTGGCGGCCTGCCCGGACGAGGCGAACAAGTTCTTCACGTTCCTCGCCGATGCCGCCGCGTCGCAGCTGCAGCGCGGGGCGGACCTGCAGATCATGTTCGGGGTCGGCGGCGAACGGGACCTGACCGAGCGGGAGCTGCCGCATCTGGCCGGGTGGCGGGGCAGCCGGCCGGTCCGGACCGGCAACGGCGCGTGGCGTCAGCGGCAGCTCGACGTCTACGGTGAGCTGCTCGGCGCCGCCCAGCGGCTGGTCGACCAGCTCGGCGAGCTGGACCCGGTGACCAGGCGGTTCCTGGCGGCGGCCGCGGACACCGCCGCCGCCCGCTGGCGGGAAAAGGACCAGGGGATCTGGGAGGTCCGCGGCGAGCCGCAGGACTTCCTGTACTCCAAGCTGATGTGCTGGGTGGCGCTGGACCGCGCGATCGCCCTGGCCGGCCACCTCGGTGCCGAAGACCGGGTGAGTGACTGGGCGGCTGCCCGTGTCGATATCCGGGCGGCCATTCTGGACCGGGGCTGGAACGAGCGGGCGGGCGCCTTCACCCAGGCGTTCGGCAGCGAGGATCTCGACGCGTCGAGCCTGATGCTGGCCATCACCGGATTCCTGGCCGCGGACGACCCGCGGATGAAGGCGACCATCGGCGTCATCGCGCAGCGGCTGACCGACAGGCGCGGGCTCGTGTACCGGTACCTGGCCCACGACGGCCTGGCAGGTGAGGAGGGCACGTTCCTGCTGTGCACGTTCTGGCTCGCGCAGGCGCAGGCACTCGCGGGCGAGGTCGAGGCGGCCACCGTGACCTTCGGGCGTGCCGTGGCCGCCATCAACGATGTCGGCCTGCTCGCCGAGGAGGTCGACCCCCGCACGGGCGAGATGATCGGCAACTTCCCGCAGGCGTTCAGCCACATCGGCCTGGTCAACGCCGCCTGGGCCATCACCCAGGCCCAGCAGCGCGCAGGCCTATCCAGGTCTTAGCCCGCCCGCCCACTATTCGTCCGCACATCACTGGTTATCTGCCGGCTGGTACCGGGAATCATGTTCGCGTGCCGGGCGGGGCCTGTACCCCAGGCCGGCATCACCATGCACACGTCCGTGGGAAAGAGGACTGCAGTCCGGGCCGGCGCTGCGCCGGTCACGGCCGGCAGTTCCCCGGCCCGGGGATATGGGTGCTGGCACCGCCCTGTTAATCAGATTTTCCAGAGTGATTTAATCGCATTACGGACTCCCGCGATGAGCGGCGTGAAGGTGGATCTCGGACACCGGGAGACCACAAGCGCCGCAGACATAGGCAAGAGTCACAGGCATCACAGCGAGAGGGACGGGGGTGGCCGATGGATGTTGCGGCCCTGGCCGAGCTCCTGCACGAGACGGCCGACCATCACGGCTCCTTCGAGGCGGTGGCCCCACCGCATGACTGGTGGGACTGGTATGCGGCGTACATGGATGCCCGCGAGCGCGGGAGCACCCCTGAGGCGGCTTCCGCGGCCGCCGGGCGCTACATGGCCGAGGTGAAGCACATCGTCGTCTAGCCCCTTGGCGGACACCATGGAAGTCGGGTTCCACACCGTCGAACAGGGTCCGGGTCCGCTGCGCCGAGAGCACCGGCCTCTCCGCACCCTCGATCCTGCTGACCAGCCCCTGGCCCGAGAGCGTGCATGCCTTCGCGCGGGTCTGGCCGCCGCTCGCGGCCGTCGCCCGGCTGGTGGCCCTGGATCTTCCGGGCTTCGGCCGGTCCGAGCGCCGGGACGACCTCCTGTCGCCTCGCGCAATGGGCGAGTTCCTCGCCCGGCTCGTCGCCGAGCGTGGGCTGGACAAACCGCATCTCGTCGCGCCGGACATCGGCCCATCGGCCGCCCTGTTCGCGGCCGCGTCACACCCTGGCCTTCTGTCGAGCGTGGTGGTAGGAAGCGGCGGGGCGGCCGTCCCGATCCAGCTCAGCGGTCCGCTGGCGGAGTGGGTGCTCGCCCCGGGCCTGGATGCTTTCCGTGCCATCGATTCGCGGGCGATCGTCGGCGCGGCACTCGCGACGATCGAGGGCTACCAGCCGCCGCCGGAGGTCCGCGAGGATTACCTCGGGTCATACGAGGGCGATCGGTTCGTGGAGTCGATGCGCTACGCGCGTGCCTACCCGGACGAGCTTCCCCAGCTGGCCGGCCGTCTCCCTGAGATCAGCACGCCAGTCCTGATCATCGCCGGCCGCCGGGACCGGGTGGTGCCGCTGGGCAACGCCGAGTTCCTGGATGAGCGCCTGCCGAACGGCACGCTCGCCGTGGTCGAGGCCGGGCATTTCGTGTGGGAGGAGCGGCCCGGCGAGTACGCCTCCCTGATCGAGGACTGGGTCGCGAGCGGGTACCGCGCTGCGGCGCAGGCGGGCCGGCCGGGGCCGTGATGTCACCAGCAACCGACGGAGGTAACGATGAGCCCGAGCAGTGACTATGACGTGATCGTTCTGGGCGGCGGGGCGCCCGGCGAGCACTGCGCCGCGGCGCTGGCCGCGCGCGGGCTGCACGTCGCCGTCGTGGAGCGGGAACTGGTCGGCGGCGAGTGCTCCTACTGGGCGTGCATTCCGTCGAAGTCGCTGCTGCGCCCGGGCGAGGCGGTGCAGGGCGCGCGCGACGCGGGAGCCAGCGCGCAGGTCGACGTTGCGGCCGCGCTGGCCTGGCGGGACTACATGGTCTCGAACTGGTCCGACGCCGGCCAGCAGCGCTGGCTGGCCGACCGGGGCATCGACCTGCTGCGGGGCGAGGGCCGGCTGGCCGGCACCGGTGTGGTCGAAGTCGAGGGCGTCCGCCATACCGCGGAGCACATCGTCGTGGCGACCGGCGCAGCTCCGTTCGTGCCTCCGGTCCCGGGACTGCGTGAGCTCGAGGGCGTATGGGGTACCCGGGAGGCGACGAGCATGAAGGCTGTCCCGCGCCGCCTGCTCGTGCTGGGCGGTGGGGCCGCAGGCGTCGAGCTGGCACAGGTCGTGCGGCGTCTCGGCGGCGAGGCGGTGATTGTCGAGGGCGCCGACCGGGTGCTTCCCCGCGAGCCCGCGCCGCTGGGCGAGGCGCTCAGCGAGGCGCTGCGCCGGGACGGGATCGAGCTGATGCTCGGCAGGCACGCCAGCGCCGCGCGGCGGGAGGGTGACGAGTATGTCCTGCAGTTCGAGGACGGTAAGGAACTGCGGGGCGACCGGCTGCTGGTGGCCACCGGCCGACGCCCGCGGGTCGAGGGGATCGGCCTCGAGACGGTCGGTATCGAGGTCAACTCCCACGGGATCCCGGTTGACGACCACCTGCGCGCAGGCGAGCGCCTCTGGGCGATCGGCGACGTCAACGGCATCTGGCCGCTTACCCACGTCGGCGAGTACGAGGGCGACGTGGTCGCGGAGAACATCCGCGGCGATGGACGTCCGGCGAACTACGAAGCCGTTCCGCGCGTCACCTACACAGATCCGCAGGCCGCGGCGGTGGGTGCGACCGAAGCGGAGTACAGCGCCACCGCACCCGTATCCGAGGTGCCGAAGACCGCCACGTACACCCACGCCTACGCCGAATCCAACGGGTTCCTGACCCTGCTCAGCGACGGCGAGCGACTGACCGGCGCCTATGCGCTCGGGCCCGAAGCCGGTGAGTGGCTGCAGCAGGCCACGCTGGCCATCCGGGCACACGTCCCACTCGACGTGCTGAGCGACACGATCCAGCCCTTCCCGAGCTTCTCGGGCATCTACGACGCGGCCGTGAAGGCACTCCGGATGGATATCGCGGGCATGCCGCGCCCAGCCAGCCCGATGGACGCGCAGATGGCCCCCCTGCCGGGGTGAGCAGGACAGTGCGGGATTTCCGGTCGCAAGCGCCGCCGGCCGCCCGGTGACCGGGCACCGGCACCCACCCATCGGAGGAATCATGACCAGCGCAACCACGTCCGTTTCGGCCCAGCGCGAACCGGAACTGGCCGGGCAGACCGTCGTCCTGATCGGCGGCAGCGCCGGCATCGGGCTCGAGACAGCTCGGCGCGCGCGGGCTGAGGGTGCCGATGTCGTCATCACCGGCCGCAATCCCGACCGGCTCAAGCAGGCGGCGCTGGACGTCGGCGCGCAACGTACCGCAGCCTTCGACGCCAGCGACACGGCCGCCCTGCAGAGGTTCTTCCAGGACCTGCCCGCACCGATCGACCATGTGATGGTCACGGCCGGCGGCCCGAGCTACGGGCCCCTGCTCGAGATGAACTCAGCCGAGGTGCGCCGGGCGATCAGCGACCACATGGTGCAGGCCCTCGAGGTCGCGCGCAACGCCGCCGGCAAGATGAGGCCAGGCGGCACGCTGCTGCTCATGGGCGGCACCGGCGGCCGGCGCATCGGCCACGGCCTCGGGATCACCTCCGCCGCCACCGCCGCGCTGCCCCCGTTCACGGCGGCCCTCGCGCTTGAGCTCGCGCCGGTTCGCGTCAACCTGATCGCCGCCGGCTTCGTCGACACCCCGCTGTCGGCATCGCTGCTCGGAGACCGGCTCGAGGAGCGCCGCAACGAGCTGCGGGCGACGCTCCCGATCGGCCGCGTCGTCACCCCCGCCGACGTCGCCGCGCTCGCCGTCCACATCATGAGCAACACGGCGCTCACCGGCGCGACGTACGACATCGACGGTGGGCAGCAGTTCGTCTCCTGAGCACGACCCTGAACGGAGGCTGGGTTCGCGGCTGAGTTCGGGCTCAGCCTTCCGGAGGCGGCACCCTGGGTTCTCTTGCGTGACTTACTGGTAGCCCTCTTCTGCGAGGGCTCTCGTCACGATCCCCACCAGTTCTTGCGGCCAACCTCGCGCGGACTGCGGCGGGGCCGGCACGGCCGAGGCCGCTCTTGTCCGGTTCCCACAACACAGCGGCTCCAGCATGCGCCATGCCCGACATTGGTGTACCCGCCGGTAAGGGGGCAAGGTGTAAGTAAGTGCAGGCGACGCTCCGCGGTCGGACGTCGCCTGCTGCGCGTGGGTACGGGAAGGTCAGCCGGTGTTCAGTCGTGTCGCCATCGTGAACCGCGGGGAGGCCGCGATGCGGCTGATCCATGCGGTCCGGGACCTTTCCGCGGAAACCGGGACGCGGATCGAGACCGTCGCCCTCTACACCGACGCGGACCGGTCCGCGACGTTCGTCCGGGAGGCCGACCTGGCCTACCCGCTGGGCCCGGCCTCGGCCCGGCCTTACCTCGACCTCGCCGTGCTGGAGAAGGCACTGGTCGAGACCGGGGCCGACGCCGCGTGGGTCGGCTGGGGCTTCGTGGCCGAGGACCCGGCCTTCGCCGAGCTGTGCGAGAAGGTCGGCGTCACATTCGTCGGGCCGAGCGCGGAGGCGATGCGCAAACTCGGTGACAAGATCGGCGCGAAGCTGATCGCCGAGGAGGTCGGCGTCCCGGTCGCGCCGTGGAGCCGTGGTGAGGTCGCGAGCCTCGACGCCGCGCTCCGCGCCGGTGACGAGATCGGCTACCCCCTGATGCTCAAGGCCACCGCGGGCGGCGGCGGGCGCGGCATCCGCATGGTCGCCTCGGCCGGCGACCTCGCCGACGCCTACGAGCGCACCAGCCAGGAGGCGCTGCGCGCGTTCGGCAGCGGCGTCGTCTTCCTGGAACGCCTGGTCACGGGCGCACGGCACGTCGAGGTCCAGGTGATCGCCGACGGCCAGGGCACGGCGTGGGCGCTCGGCGTCCGCGACTGCTCGCTGCAGCGGCGCAACCAGAAGATCATCGAGGAATCCGCCTCGCCGGTGCTCTCCCCCGGGCAGGCCGCCGAGCTGAAGGCGTCGGCCGGGCGGCTCGCGGTGGCCGTGGGCTACCGCGGCGCCTGCACCGTCGAGTTCCTCTACCACCCCGGGGAGAAGCTGTTCGCCTTCCTCGAGGTGAACACCCGGCTCCAGGTCGAGCACCCGATCACCGAGATCACCACCGAGCACCGACCTGGTGCGGCTGCAGCTGCACGTCGCCGCGGGCGGCAGGCTGGAAGGCCCGCAGCCGGCGGAGTCCGGGCACGCCGTCGAGGCGCGGCTCAACGCGGAGGACCCGGACCGCGACTTCGCCCCCTCCCCCGGCCGCATCGCGCGCCTGCTGCTGCCCGCGGGCCCGGGCATCCGCGTCGACACCGGCGTGAGCGAGGGCGACACCATCCCCGCCGACTTCGACTCGATGATCGCCAAGATCATCGCCTACGGCAGCGACCGCGACCAGGCTCTCGCCCGGCTGCGCCGCGCGATGGGCGAGACCAGCGTGATCATCGAGGGCGGCGCCACCAACAAGAGCTTCGTGCTCGACCTGCTCGACCAGCCCGAGGTGATCGACGCCACCGCGGACACCGGCTGGATCGACCGCGTCCGCGGCGAGGGCAGGCTCGTGGCCAGCAGGCACTCGGCCATCGCGCTCGCCGCGGCGGCCATCGAGGCCTACGAGGACGAGGAGGAGGTCGCCCGGCAGCGGCTGCTCGCCACCGCGCACGGCGGCCGCCCGCAGGTACAGCACGACAACGGCCGGCCGCTGGACCTCAAGCTCCGCGGCGTCGGCTACCGGGTGAGCGTGGCCCGCATCGGGCACGCGCGCTTCCGCGTCGGCATCAGCGGCGGCGGCGGCGTGCACCCGGCCGACGTCGAGATCGAGCGCTTCGACTCCCACAGCAGCCAGATCACCGTGAACGGCCAGCGCTACCGCCTGGTCACCGGCACCCACGGCCCGGTACACCTGGTCGAGGTCGACGGCGTCACGCACCGCGTCAGCCGCGACGAGGGCGGTGTCGTCCGCTCCCCCGCGCCCGCGCTGGTGGTCGCGACACCGGTCTCCGCCGGCGACGAGGTCGAAGCGAACGCACCGGTCCTCGTGCTGGAGAGCATGAAGATGGAGACGGTGCTGCGGTCGCCGTTCCGCGCCCGGGTGCGGGAGCTGCCGGTCTCGGTCGGCAGCCAGGTGGAGACCGGCGCGGCGCTGCTGCGCCTGGAGCCGCTGGCCGGCGAGGGCGAGGAGGCGGAGGCCGGCCGGCACCGGCGGGAGCCGCCGGGATCGAGCTGCCCGCCGAGCCCGCCGCCGCGTCGGCCGCCGACCGCGCCGGGCGCGGCCTGCAGGACCTGCGCAGCCTGCTGCTCGGCTTCGACGTCGACCCGCACGACCAGCGCCGCACGCTCGCCAGCTACCTCGCCGCGCGCGCCGAGCTGGGCGAGTCCGGCCGTCCGCTGACCGCCGAGGTCGAGCTGCTCGGGGTGTTCGCGGACCTGTCCGAGCTGACCCGCAACCAGCCGGCGGGCGAGGACATCAGCGCCGAGCACCGGGTGCACAGCGCCCGCGAGTACTTCCACACCTACCTGCAGAGCCTCGACGTGGAGCGCGCCGGGCTGCCGGAGACGTTCCAGGGCCGGCTGCAGCGCGTGCTGGGCCACTACGGTGTCGCGGACCTGGAGCGCACGCCGGAGCTGGAGGAGGCGGTCTTCCGCATCTTCCTGGCCCAGCAGCGCGCCTCGACCGACGTCGCGATCGTCTCGGCGCTGCTGCGCCAGTGGCTCACCGAGGCGCCGCCCGCGGGGTCGCTGCGCGAGGAGGCCGGCCTGGCGCTGGAGCATCTCGTGGCCGCCACCCAGGTGCGTTACCCGGCGGTGGGCGACCTCGCCCGCGGCGTGGTGTTCCGCTGGTTCGCGCAGCCGCTGCTGCGCCGGGCCCGCGCGGAGGTCTACGCCCGGGTGCGCCAGAGCCTGCGTCACCTCGACCGGCACCCGGACTCGCCGGACCGCGCCGAGCGGATCGCCGCGATGGTCGCCGCCTCCGAGCCGCTGGTGCGGCTGCTCGGCCAGCGCATCGGCCGTCCGGGCACCGACCCGGCGCCACTGCTGGAGGTGCTGACCCGCCGCTACTACGGCAACAAGAGCCTGACGACGTCCGCTCGCGCGACGTCGCGGGCTGCACGTTCGTCACCGCCGAGCACGTGGAGCCGGCCCGGGTGGTCACCACCGCCGTCGAGTTCGCGCAGCTGGCCGACGCGGTGCGCGCCGTCGGCGAGCTGGCCGCGGACGTCCCGGACGGCGCGCACCTGGTCGCCGACGTCTACGTGCGGTGGGCCGGCCAGCCCGACGCGGACGCGATGGCCGCCCGCCTCGGCGAGGTGATCACGGCGCAGCCGCTGCCCGAGCGCGTCGGCCGGATCACCACCACGGTCGCCGGGGGCGGCGGCGCGGCGATGCACCACCACTTCACCTACCGCCGCGGCCGGTCGGCCGGGTTCGGCGAGGACCGGCTGATCCGCGGCCTGCACCCGCGGGTCGCCGAGCGCATGCAGCTGGAGCGGCTGCAGGAGTTCGACCTCACCCGGCTGCCGTCGGCGGACGAGGAGGTGTACCTGTTCAAGTGCGTCGCGCAGGCCAACCCGGCCGACGAGCGGCTGGTCGCGATGGCGCAGGTGCGTGACCTCACCCCGCTGCGCGAGGCCGACGGGCGGCTCGTCTCGCTGCCCGCGGCCGAGGACACGCTCGCCGCGTGCCTCGACGCGATCCGCAACGTCCAGGCGCAGCGCCCGGCGAGGAAGCGCTTCGACACCAACCGGGTCGTCATCTACGTCTGGCCGCCGAGCGAGCTGACCATGGACGAGCTGGACCTGGTCGTCCAGCGCGTGCTGCCGACCACGGCGGGCGCGGGCCTGGAGGAGGTCCTCTTCCTGGCCCGGCAGCGCAACCCGGAGACGGGCGAGCTGACCGACGTGGCCGTGACGATCCGCGGCGACGTCGGCTCGGGCGTCCGGCTCTCGGTCGGCCCGCCGTCGGCCGAGCCGGTGCAGCCGCTGGACGACTACCGGCAGAAGGTGCTCCGCGCGGCGCGCCGCGACACCGTGTACCCGTACGAGCTCACCGGGATGCTGGCCGGCGAGGGCAGTTTCACCGAGCACGACCTCGACGAGCGCCGGCGCGCTGGTGCCGGTGGACCGGCCGCGGGGCGGAAACGAGGCCGCGATCGTCGCCGGTGTCGTGAGCACGCCGACCACGCTGGTGCCCGAGGGCGTCGAGCGCGTGGTGCTGCTGGGTGACCCGACGAAGGCGCTGGGCGCGCTGTCGGAGCCGGAGTGCGCCCGCGTGATCGCCGCGCTCGACCTGGCCGAGCGCAAGGGCGTGCCGCTCGAGTGGTTCGCGCTCTCGGCGGGCGCGCGGATCTCGATGGAGTCCGGCACCGAGAACATGGACTGGGTGGCGGCCGCGCTCAAGCGGATCGTCGGGTTCACCCAGGCGGGCGGCGAGATCAACATCGTCGTCGCCGGTATCACCGTGGGCGCGCAGCCGTACTGGAACGCCGAGGCCACGATGCTCATGCACACCAGGGGCATCCTGGTGATGACACCGGACTCGGCGATGGTCCTCACCGGCAAGCAGTCGCTGGACTTCTCCGGCGGCGTGTCGGCCGAGGACAACTTCGGCATCGGCGGTTACGACCGGGTGATGGGCCCGAACGGGCAGGCGCAGTACTGGGCGCCGAACCTGGCCGGGGCGCGCGACATCCTGATGGCGCACTACGACCACACCTACGTGGTGCCGGGCGAGCCAGCACCGCGGCAGGCCGCCACCACCGACCCGGCCGGCCGCGACGTGTCGGACTACCCGCACGCGATCGCCGGCAGCGACTTCGCCACGGTGGGCCAGATCTTCTCGGCCGAGCACAACCCGGACCGGAAGAAGCCGTTCGACATCCGCACGGTGATGCGCGCGCTGACCGACCAGGACCACCCGGTGCTGGAGCGCTGGGCGGGCATGGCGGACGCGGACACGGCGGTGGTGCAGGACGTGCATATCGGCGGCCGTCCGGTGTGCCTGCTCGGCATCGAGTCGCGCTCGGTGCCGCGCCGCGGCTTCCCGCCCACCGACGGCCCGGACACCTACACGGCCGGCACCCTGTTCCCGCGCTCGTCGAAGAAGGCGGCCCGCGCGATCAACGCGGCCAGCGGCAACCGCCCGCTGGTGGTGCTGGCCAACCTGTCGGGCTTCGACGGCTCACCGGAGTCGATGCGCAAGCTGCAGCTGGAGTACGGCGCGGAGATCGGGCGGGCCATCGTCAACTTCGACGGCCCGATCGTGTTCACCGTGATCTCCCGCTACCACGGCGGCGCGTTCGTGGTGTTCTCCAAGGCGCTGAACCCGAACATGACGGTGCTCGCCCTGGAGGGCTCGTTCGCCTCCGTGCTCGGCGGCGCCCCCGCCGCGGCGGTCGTGTTCTCCGGCGAGGTCAGCACCCGCACGGCGAACGACCCGCGGGTCGCATCGCTGCACGCCCGCCTGGCCGAGGTGAGCGGCGCCGAGCGGGCGGCGCTGACGGCCGATCTGGCCGAGGTGCAGTCAGCCGTGCGCGCCGAGAAGCTGGGCGAGGCGGCGGCGGAGTTCGACCGCGTGCACAGCATCCAGCGTGCCGTCGAGGTCGGCTCGGTGGACGCGATCATCAGCACGGCCGAGCTGCGGCCGCGCATCATCGAGGCGATCGAGCACGGCCTGAAGCTCTGACGGGACGCCGGGCCCCCTTCCGCGGGGGCTGGCGTCCCGGTGCCTTGTCTTCCTGGCCGGCCCGCAGGATCCCGGCCGGCGCGGCCGGATCGGATACGGGGCCAGGGTCAAGCCAACCGTGCCTGGTGGGCTGGGCGATGGCAGAGCTGTGCTTGACAAATCAAGCAAGGTGCGTAGTATAGCTAGCAAGAGGCTAAAACAGAAGCTAAAACAGAGGAGAAGGAAATGACTGAGACCCGTATCGCTGGCCAGGAAGTTCAGGCCGAGATCCTGAACACGGTCCGCAAGAGCCAGGACGTTGTTGTCGATGCCATCAAGCGCTGGGCCGATGTGATGCAGTCCATGACCCCGTCGATGCCGATGCCGAGCCTGCCCTACGCCGGCATGCTGCCCAGGCCTGAGGAGTTCGTGGCCAACGCCTACGACTTCGCCGAGCAGCTGCTCGCCAGCCAGCGGAAGTTCGCTGAGAACGTGCTCCACGCGACCACGCCGGTGCTTGCCCCCAAGAACGGCACCTCGGCCAGGAAGACAGACTCCCAGGCCAAGTGACCAAGTAGCCGCGCGGCGGACCAGGGTTTCCCGGGTTCGCCGCGTTTGCGCATTCCGGGCCACGGCGCCTCGTGCGTCGGCACCCGCAACGGCCCCGGGCAGGGGCGCGGTCAGGGCGGCGGCGCCGCCGCCCAGGTGACTGTCACGGTCCACGACGAGGAGGTACTTCCGCTCGATTGCGGGCCGATGAGCTCGATGCCTTCCTTCTGGGACTGCCCCGGCGCTGCCGAGCAACCCTTCGCGCTGAACTCCTGGTCACACGCGAGGCTGCCGGTCAGTCCGGTGGAACTGTTCGTGTCCGTGCCGAAGTTTTTCACCATGTACTGATCCACCCCAGGAGCGCCACCAGGGCCGGTGCAGGCAGCAGACGAGTTGCACAGGCCCCATTGGGGACCGCCGTCGGAGGGGACCGCGTTGCCGCCGACCACGAACACCCGTCCCGGGGGACCCTGGTACTTGATCGTGATGGGAAAGCTTCCGCTAGCCCCCGGCGCCCCCACCCAGCAGTAGCCGTTCGGGTACCCGAGCTCACTCGACGTCAACTTGGTGTCAGCAACCGCGCTCCCGCCGTTGCAGTTGCTGAAGCTCGCCGTATCTGGCGAGACAGTGACCGAACGTATCGTCGGAACGGCCTTGAGCGAGATTGAGATGCTGTCGCCGTTGCTGGCGGCTGGAGCAGGCCTGTTGGTGAACGCGATCACGGCAAGTAGCAGGGCCAGCGCGAGCAGTACAAACCCCCAGGTCCTCCTGCGCCGCACCCGAATCTCATAGTCAGCCACCCGGTCCTCCTTGGTGATCGACGGCGCCTCGGCTGCCGCTGCTCCGTTCGACCCGGATCCGCAGGCCGGATCTGCGGACGCCGAAGACCGCGACGGCCAGCAGGAGCAGCCCTGCGATGACCCACCACATCCAGAACGGGAATGAGGCTCCCTGTGCTGGTGCGGGACTGACGCTGAACTGGACCTTGGTCGCAGCGGCGACACCAAGATTGGCCGTCCCCGCCTGGCCCACGGCGGAACCGGTCACCACGATGTCACTCAGGTACGCACCCGGCTCCGCACGGGCCGGCACGACAAGTTCAAGGGAAAGGTGGGCTGCCTTGCCTGGCGCTATCTGCACCGCCGGGCCGGTGTACTGGATCCAGGACGGCGGAACATCGTGGCCCGGGCCCCGGCTGAGCCGCTCGACACGCATGCTGACCGCGACGTCCTCTGTCCCGGTGTTAACCACGAAGAGCGGAAGCGCGTAGCTCTCTCCACGATGCGCCATGCTCCCGAGGCGGACGGGACCCGCTTGCACGCCCACCCCGACACTCGCGTCCGACCTCTGGGCGGAACAGGTGAGCGCCACCAGGGCGACGGGAACCGCAAGCGGTACTGCCAGCAATTGCCGCAGGTGCATCAGCGCGCCCCCGTACTGCCCGTGTTTCACATCATTACCGGGCAGGCAGGGCGCGTCAACCGATCACCCCGATGGCCAGCCGCAGGCCGTTTTCCGGCGGGATTTCGCAAGAGATGCGGCGGCCGCCTGCGGGAGTCACCGGGAACGCGTGCCCGTGATGCGGCCTGCAGCGGCCCCCGTCAGCCGGGCGCGGCCAGCAGGCGGTTCGCCCACACGTCCACCAGCCAGTCCCGGTACCGGTCCGGTGACCAGCCACGCTGGCCGACCAGCAGCTCGTAGAGCTCGATCGCGCCGAGGGCCCACAACTCGTCCCGCGCCTCCTCCACGCTGCGGCCGGGTGCCGCGCGCCGGCTGCGGCCAGGTCCTCGGCGAGCATGGTCATACCGGCCAGCTTCTGGGCGCCCAGACTGGCCCACAGGTCGGCCGCGTCCTGGTCGGTTTCCGCCGCGCCCCGGATGACCAGGAACAGCGGCGCGAGCCGCGCCTGCACGGTAGCCAGGAACGCCGCGTAGTGAGCCAGCTGGCCCGCCCGTCCGGCGCGTCCCGCACCGCCTGGATAGGGGCCCGCTCGGGTACGGACACCGGGGCGTCGCCCCCGGCCACCGTGACGTCCAGCAGCTCCTTGAGCAGGCCGGACTTGGTGCCGAAGTACCCGTACACGGTCTCCACCGACACCCCGGCCCCGGCGGCGATGTCCCGCATGCTCGTCCGCTGGTAGCCGCGCTCGGCGAACAGCTGCCCGGCGGTGGCCAGCACGGTACGGCGGGCGGCGCGGGACTGGGCGCGGCGCTGGGTGGCGTCGTAGCGGCGCCGCGGTTTGACAGGATCCACATTCCGTTCCATGCTTGCTGTATCCAATACAGACGCTCTGGATTCAATTTATCAAACTGTTCCAGAGCCTGCCACGAAGGAGCCAGTCATGCCCGCACCTGCCCCGTCCACACCGCCCGCCGCGTCCGTCCCTGCCGCCGCGTCCCGCGCGCTCCTCCCGGGCCAGGGCGAGTCGGAAGCCTTCACCGTGCTGCGGCGCATGTTCGACGAGGGCTTCGCCACCGGCGACGCCGGCATCGTGCAACCAGCTGTGCGCTCCGGGCCTGATCGACCACCAGTACAGCCTGGCCGGCACCGGCGCGGAGGCGATCGAGCACGTCAAGGCCGCGGTCCGGGACGTGCACTCGGCCGTCCCGGACATCTCGTTCACCATCGAGGACTTCGTCGAGGCCGGGGACGTCATCTGGGTCCGGGTCCGCGCCCGGGGCACCGCGACGGGGCCGTTCTTCGGGCCGCCCAGCGGCCGCCCGGTCGACTTCACCGTGATTGACGTGGCCCGCGTGGTGGACGGGCGCATCGCCGAGCACTGGGGCGTCCCCGACCGCTTCGCGATGCTGGCCCAGACCGGCGTCCTCGACCGCCTCGCGGCCTGACCGCCGTTCGGGCCGATGAGGGGCCGCGGAGCAGGCCGCGGCGCTGAACGCGTACGAGCGGGGCACCACGGCCCTCGACGCCGCCCGCCGCGTGAAGGACATGGGCTCGGTCAGCCGGGCCATCGCCGAGGGCCAGTACCACCTGGCCAGTGCCCGGGCCCTGGCCGCCGGGGAAGAAAAGCCGGCGCGGCGCCCCCTGTGCTTCTTCGATCCCCGGCACGGCATGTCGGTACGCGACGTGCTGTGGACGCCACCCGACGGGGGCCCGCCCCGCCCGGTGCCGGCCTGCGCCGATGACGCACGCCAGGTGGAGCAGGGGATCGAGCCGCAGATGCGGATGGTGGAGGTCCAGGGGGCACCGGTCAGCTACGTGAACGCGGGCTTCGCGCCGGCGTACTGGGGCGGCTTCGGGTTCCTCCCCAGCATGTTCACCGGGTTCCTGCTCGGCGAGGCGCTCTCCCCCGGCTTCGGGTATCCCGGTGGTTACTTCGGCGGCTACGGCGATGGTGAATACGACGGGAACTTCGGGGACGGGGCTTCCGGCAATGGCGGGGATTACGGCGGCGGGGACTTCGGCGGCGGGGATGGGAGGGACTTCGGCGGGGGCGACTTCGGCGGGGCGACTTCGGCGGCGGAGACTTCGGCGGCGGAGGTGACTTCTCCTAGCCCGGCAGGAGCCCGCCACGGACTGACCCGGGCATGCCGCAACCCGGCCCGCGATCCGCGGGGAATGGGTGCCAGGCGTCATGCGGAATGCCGTTTGATCACCCATAAAGGGTGGCTCCGCGGCCGTATCCGGTGCTTGCCTTGTGTCAGCACTCCCAGGAGGTTCGCATGCCGGTCCTGAGCACAAAACGTGACGCCGAGGCCGCCGGAAGGCAGCAGCTGGCCCGGCCGGTGGTTCTGGTCATGGCAGTCGTGCCGATGGCGAAGAGTGCCGGGATGGCGGCCCGCGACGGCGCCCGGAACGCCGCGACGTGGGCTACTCCGCGTGTCAACGGGGCGCGCGCCTGGACCGCGCCGCGCATCGAGCGCAGTGGCCTCGTGATCAGGGACACCATCGCGCCAAAGATCTCCGAGACGTTTACAGCCACGGCGCGCCGCGTGGATGTCCCTGCAGCGCCTGAAGTGCCGCCGCGGCGGTGGCCACGGATGGTGGTGACAATGGCCGTGCTGGTGGCCGTCGGCACGGCCGCGGCCACGGTGCTCCGGCGCCGGAAGGACCGCAGGACCGGCGAGGCAGCCGGGGAAGCAGCCGACCCCGGGCTGCGGCCTGCCCAGGACGGTCAGCCGCTCGGTGACATCGGCGGCACCGGCGCGCAAGCCGATATCAGCGGGCAGTCGCCGGCGACGTGACCGGGGTCACGGCGCCTTACTGGCCGGTCGCGTCGGCGTCGGCGGGCCGTTCGGCGGCAGGCGCGTCGGCGGTCCACTGGGCGCCGGTTTGGTCGCGGAATGCGGCGATGGCAGCGCCGATGGTGGGGAAGAAGTGGTGCGGGTCGATGGTGCGGGTGAGCCCGTAGCGTTCGATCTTGTCCCGGACCGGGTCCTTGAGCTCGGCGAACACCAGGCTGATGCCCTGGGCGTTCAGCGCCTCGTCCAGGTCCTCCAGCATGTCGGAGGCGGTGGTGTCGACGTCGGTCACCGGCTCCGCCGCGATGACGATCCAGGAGGGCTTCGGGTCGGCCTTGGCCAGCCGCCGCATCTCGTCGCGGAACGTCTTGGCGTTGGCGAAGAACAGCGGGCCGTCGAACCGGTAGATCACCAGGCCTGGCAGGTGCTCGGCGCCGGGATAGGAGTGGATGTCGTGGTAGCCCTCCAGCCCGTCCACGCGCCCGAGCACCGTGTCGTAGGGCCACCAGGCCCGCCGGAAGACGTTGAGGATGGACAGCGCGACCGCGATCGCGATCCCGGGCAGCACGCCGAGCAGGGCGACGCCGAGGAAGGCCGCGATCGAGAGCAGGAACTCGGCCTTGCGCTGCCGCCACAGCCGCGCGGTGGCGGGGATGTCGGCCAGGGACAGTGACGCGGTGATCACCACCGCGGCCAGGGCTGGCTGGGGCAGGTTGCGGAACAGGCCCGGGACCAGCACGATCATCAGGATGATCAGGACCGCCCCGACCACCCCGGTCAGCTGCGTCTTCGCACCCGATCGTTCCGCCACCGCCGTCCGCGACCCGCTGGTGCTGACCGGGAACCCCTGGAACAACCCGGCCGCCAGGTTCGCCGCGCCGATGCCGATCATCTCGCCGTTGCCGTGGACCTCCTGCCCGCTGCGGGCGGCGAACGCCGACGCGGTGGAGATCGTGTCGGCCAGCGAGACCAGGGCGATCCCCAGCGCCCCGGCGAACAGCGGCCCGAGGTCGGACAGGCGGACCTGACGGGATCGTGAACGGCGGGAACCCCTTGGGCAGCACCCCGACCAGGCTGACGCCATGCTCGGCCAGGCTGAAACACCGTCGTCGCGGCGATCGCCAGCACGACCGCGATCAGCACGGCCGGGACCTTCGGCAGCCAGCGCTGCAGCACCAGGATCACCACGACTCCCGGCGATCCCGACCGCGGCCGCGGCGGCGACCGCATCGCCGTTCGCCAGGCCCCTTGGCGAAGCCGGTGATCTCACCGATCAGGCCGTCGGCCTCGACCTTGAACCCGAACAGCTTCGGCAGCTGCCCGATCAGGATGGTCAGCGCCAGGCCGTTCATGTAGCCGATCATCGTCGGCTTGGAGATCAGGTCGGCGATGAAGCCGAGCTTGGCCACCGCGGCCAGGATCATGATCGCCGCGACCATGATCGCGAGGACCGACGCCAGCGCGACCGCCCGCTTCGCGTCGCCGTTGGCGGCGATCAGCGGCAGGATCGTCGCGGCGATCATCGGCCCGAGCGAGGAATCCGGGCCCAGCACCAGGATCCGCGACGGGCCGAACACCGCATAACCGAGCAGGCACATGATCGACGTGTACAGGCCGGTGATCGGCGGCAGGCCCGCCAGTTCCGCATACGCCATGCCCTGCGGGACCAGCAGCGTGGTCAGCACCACCCCGGCGATGACGTCCTTCAGCAGCCACTGCCGGCGGTAGGACGAGATCACCTGGAGCCCGGGCACCCACCGGAACATGGACACCCCCAAGGGCCCTGGTCCTACACCGTAATGGGAATTTCGCCCGTCTGGACAAACCCGGCATCACCCCCACCGGGTGAGGGCCCGGGTGCCGGCGCAGGCGATCGTGGCGGGATGACTCCCCGCCCAGGGCCAGCCGTCAGCCGCGCCGGCCTGGTCCGCCCGAGGTAAGCGACATGGCCAAGAAGAACAAGCAGAAGCGGCACGCCCGGACGGTCAGGCGCCGCCGGGCGCAGCGCGGCCGGAGGCCGGGCCGGCCCGCTGCCGAAGATGAAGCGCAAGGAGTATGAGCGGGAGATGCGGGTGCTGCATGGTGAGCTGGTGGCGATGCAGGAGTGGGTCAAGGCGACCGGGGCCAGGATCTGCATCGTGTTCGAGGGCCGGGATACCGCCGGGAAGGGCGGCACGATCAAGCGGATCACCGAGCGGGTCAGCCCGCGGGTGTTCCGGGTCGTGGCCCTGCCGGCCCCGAGCGGGCGGGAGAAGTCGCAGATGTACATCCAGCGGTACCTGCCGCACTTCCCGGCCGCCGGGGAGGTCGTGATCTTCGACCGCAGCTGGTACAACCGGGCCGGTGTCGAGCCGGTGATGGGTTTCTGCACGCCGCAGGAGACCGAGCGGTTCCTCCAGCTCACGCCGGGGGTCGAGAAGGCCATGACCGACGACGGGATCCTGCTGCTGAAGTACTGGCTGGAGGTCAGCGCCGGCGAGCAGACCCGGCGGCTGGAAAGCCGCATCCACGACCCGCGGAAGATCTGGAAGCTGTCAGACCTGGACCTGAAGTCCTACCGCCGCTGGTATGACTACTCCCGGGCCCGGGACGCGATGTTCGCCGCGACTGACACCGCGTGGGCGCCCTGGTACATCGCGCATACCGACAACAAGAGGCGCGGCCGGCTCAACATCATCAGCCACCTGCTCAGCCAGGTCCCCTACAAGCCCCTCGCCCTCCCGGACGTCACGCTGCCCAGACGGCAGCAGCCCGGCGGCTACACCGAGCCGGACCTGCCCTTGCGGCACATCCCGGCCCCCTTCTAGACAGCCCGGGCGGACGGATTTAGGACGAACACCGGGCGCACCGGGCCGGCGCCCCTCATCATGAGTGTTCCCGCGCCCGCCCCTCGCTGGCGGTGGCGCATCCGGCGCTGGTGAGCTTGCTCACCCGCGAATGGGGGTGCGGGCACACCTGCTTCGTGACCTGCGGCGGAGCACAATGGCGTGATGGGCATGGCGTGGTATGTCCGCCGGGCATGCTGGAAGCAGTACTGGCGGGCAACCGTGGTGGTCGCCGTTATCGCCGGGCTGCTCGGTGCCGTGGCGCTGGGTGCGCTGGCCGGAGCACGGCGGACCGAATCTGCCTACGGCAGGTATCTGCGGTCGGTGCGTGCCAGTGACGTGTTCGTGGACGTGCCTGGCCCGTTGCTGCCGGTCATCAGGGACGTCGAGCGTGAGCCGGGTGCACTGTCGGCCGCGGCGTGGATTGGCCTGAACGCCGAACCGGTCATCAGGGGCAGGCAGGATGATTCGTTCCTGACCGACGCCATCTCCGGAAGCCTGGACGGCGAGTTCTACCGGCAGGACAAGCTGACGTGCTGGCCGGGCATCTGCCGCCGGCCGGGCCACGGGCGACCTGGTGCTGACCCCGGCGATGGCCCGCACGTTTCATCTGGCGGTCGGCGATCACATGACGTGGGAGTTCTATCAGAGCAAGTTCGTCAACGGGCTGCCGACGCACGTCCAGCCCCGCCCGGCCGGCCGGGTGACGTTCCTGGTCGCGGCGATCGCTGACGTGCCTCCGGCGCTGGTCAACCAGTTCGACGACACTCCGACCGCGATCTTGCCGCCTGCCGCGACGGCCAGGTTCCTGGATGGGGAGTTCCAGTTCGGCTGGGTGGCGATGCGGCTGCACGGCGGCGACGCCGAGGTGCCGGCGCTGCAGCGGCGGCTGGCCGGCCTGGCCAGGTCGGTATTCAGGACCTACCCCAGGCCGACTGGCTGGTGCTCGGCGGCGGCGGCGCGGTCCTGCTTGTCCTGCTGGCAGTCCTGCTCGCCGGGCTCGCCGGGCATAGACCGGCATGCCGGCGCGGTCGAGCCGCCGACCACCAGCGGCCATCCGCTGACGGGGCATAACCAGATCGAGTTCGGCTCGGTGACCATGCGCCAGCTCGGCCTGCACATCGGCGACCAGGTCCGGGTCGGCTCCTACTCCCGTCCGCTGACCGTGGTGGGCACCGTCACGCTGCCCTCGTTCGGCGTGGTCCTGACCGACCATGTCTCGCTCGGCCGCGGCGCGCTGATGGACGAACCTACCCTGCTCGCCGTCCAGGGACTGCCGGAGAACCCGACGGCCAGCCAGTACCACACCGCCGTGTCGAGCCCGTCGTACCCGTCAGCGGCGGCCATCGATGTCAGCCCGCGCGCCGACGCCAGCGCGCTGACCGCGAGGATCACCGCAGCCAATCCGGACGGGACACCAGGCGGCACCTACCAGCTCGGGCCGCAGCGGGGCGCGCCGGTCGTGAACGCCAGCCAGATGGGCAGCCAGCCGGTCGCGCTGGCCACGGGCGTGGCAGCCGCAGCCGTGCTGGCGCTGGGGCTGACCGTCCTGGCGTCGGTACGCCAGCGCCGCCGCGAGCTGGCCTTGCTGAAGGCGCTGGGCCTGCGCGGCAGGCAGCTCAGGGCCGTCGTCGCCTGGCAGACCAGCATCACCCTGGTGGCCGCCACGGCCGTCGGCGTGCCGCTCGGCCTGGTGGCCGGCCGGTGGGCCTGGACAAGCTTCGCCAGCACGATCGGCGTCGTGCCCACGCCCGTGGTCCCGCAGCTGTCGCTGGCGGCCGGCGCGGCCGCCCTGCTCGTGGCCGGCAATCTGCTGGCCTCCGGCCCGGCGCTGATCGCCGCGAGGATCCCGGCAGCCGCCACCCTCCGGGCCGAGTAACCCTGCAGCGATCACCGGCGAGAGGCTCCCCGGGCGGGAGGAACGGGGAAGGCCGTCGCCGCATGGTCATCCGGCAGGCCCGGAAATTTTGCGGTACATCCGGTAGTGCAGGACCAGGAACGGGAATCCGAAGACGGAAAAAGCGTGGTCGGCCCGCAGCTCGCCATCCTGCAGGTACACGTCAAGCTGCTCAGCGAAACCCCGGACGGCCAGCACCGTGAGGTCCCGGCTTTCCGGGTCGATGTAGGCGAGATAGTGACCGGGCTGGTCCAGCTCGCTGCGGCTGGTCAGGATCAGGCCCCCGCCGGGGCGCCCCTGCGGCAGCAGCGTCGCGGTGAAGCTGGCTTGCGGCACCGGGAAGCCGACGCTGACGTACCCGCGGCCGCCGTGCCGGTACGTGGTGTAGATGCCGACGTAGATCGGCTCATCGGTGTCGCTGAACGACCGGATCCAGCCGCGGATCACCGGGACCTGGCCCCCGCCTTCGGGCGGGATGATCATGTCGATCCGGCTGCGGATGCCGCGCTGGGTCTCCCGCTGGTTCATGGGCACGTTGGCCTGTCCCAGCGGGCGGGCGACCAGGGTCCGGTAGAGCAGATAGCCCGGGCGCACCCACAGCCGCCACTGCGGGACGATGTCGAGGGAGAAGCGGGTGGTGTGCTCGTAGAACTCGCGGACCAGCGGGTCGACCCCCGCCGGGTCGAAGTCCGGGCCAGCCAGTTCGTCCACTGAGGCGACGATGCCAACATCGGGCGCGGCGGCGACGTAGCGGCCGCCCAGCACCCCGGCCAGCTCGCGGATGTAGCCGGTGCCGACGTACCGGGACCGGGCTTCCCGGGGCACGACGAACGGCACGTCCTCCGCCCGGACCCGCTCGGCGAGCAGGCTCACCTGCGCGTCACGGAAGACCGCGGCCGATGTCACCCGGTAAGCCAGCATCGTGGCGGCAGCCACCACGGACGGGGGCACCGGCCGCCGCCCCGCGCCGAGCGCCCCGCCGACCGCGGCTCCGAACAGCGGGCCGAGCAGAACCTTCTGCGGCCGGATCCCCAGCAGCCCGCCGAGGGCTCCGGTGGCCGCGCCCACCTCGACAGGCCTGAGGCGGGTCAGCCGCCCGGCCGCCCACCCGAGCGGGGCGACGAGCGCGGCGCTGGTAGCTATCCGTGACCACAGCGGCGGGATCTCCCCCGGACGTTGCCTGGCCCTCGCCACCGCCTCGGACGCGGCCAGCACCGCGGCCCCGGCCACCGCGCCCAGGCCCGGCCGCACGCGGGCCCCGGTGGCCGGCGAGGGCCGCGCCGGCTACGCCGCCAATGACGCCAGCCGAGAGGATCTGCTTCCCCCGCTCCGCCGTTGTCCCCGGCTCATCCGCAGTCATCCCCACAACGTACTGTGACAGGCGGCCGGGCAGGCGGCCACATGATACGAGCTCTTTCATGAGTTTTGGGAGCTTTGCCCGGTTCAATCTCCCGGCGGCCCGATCGCTGGTTAGCTGACCCGGTGCTGACAGGTTCCCTGGCGACGAGGCCCGTGCCGGTCCCCGCTGTCCCGGAGACGGCGCCCGGGCCAGCGGGTACCCGCGCGGCCCGGCCGTGGCGCCGGCTGCTGGCGGGCGTGCTCTCGATCCTGGTCATCGCGGGCGTCTTCGGCTTCGCCCTGCCCCGCTTCGCTTCCTATGCCGCGGTCTGGGGCAGCCTGCAGGCGATCAGCCTGCCCTGGCTCGCGGTCATCGCCGCGGCCGTGGTAGCCAGCCTGGTCACCACCTGGATGATGGTCGCTGCCGTGCTCCCGTCGCTGCGGCTGCGGGACGCCGCCGCGGTGAACCTTGGCTCCAGCGCCGTGGCCAACACCATGCCAGGCGGCGGGGCGGTCGCGATGGGCGTCAGCTGGGCGATGCTGTCGAGCCGGGGGGTGGCCACCAGCGAATACGTCCGCTACGCGCTGGTATCCGGGCTCTGGAACGTGTTCGTGCGGCTGGGCCTGCCGGTCGTGGCCCTGTCGGTCCTTGTCCTCACGGGCACCTCCGGGACGGCGTCACAGGCGGCCGCCTACACCGGCGCCGGGCTGCTCGTCCTGCTCGCGGTGGCGTTCCGGGCGACGCTGCGCAGCGAGCCGTTCGCCCGGCGGGCCGACCGGGCGCTGGCCTGGCTGCTGACCGGGGGTTGCCGGCTGGCCCGGCGGCCGCCGCCCCGCCGGGCCCGGGGCCTGCTGCTTGAGATCCGCGCTGGCGCCGCAGGCCTCCTGGCCCAGCGCTGGCTGCGGATCACCGTGACGACAGTAGCCAGCCACCTGACCCTGTGGCTGGTCCTGCTCGCCTGCCTGCGGGCCGGCGGGCTGACCCAGGCCCAGGTCTCCTGGCAGGCATCCCTGGCCGCGTTCGCCTTCGTCCGCCTGCTGTCGGTGCTGCCGATCACGCCTGGCGGCATCGGCGTCGTCGAGGTCGGCCTGACCGCCCCGCTCATCGCGGGACTCGGCCCGGCCGGGGCGGCGAAGGTGGCCGCCGCCGTGCTGCTGTTCCGCACCCTCACCTACCTGCTGCCCATTCCGCTCGGCGCACTCGCCTACCTGGCGTGGCGGCATATGCACCGCGGGCGCCGCCCGGTCACCCGCTCGCTAGCCCGCGACGGAATGGGCTCTCTGCCTGGCTAGTTCCTCCAGCCGCTCGGCTCTTCCCTGGCGCCTGGCCTGCCAGGTGCCGAACTTCGCCATCAGCCCGTTGGAGACCAGCAGCAGGTCCTTACGGGGCGGCGCCACGAAGCCTTTGTACGTGTGCGGGGCGTAGACCGCCCCCTCGTCTCCCGCCTCCAGCCAGCCGGTGAAGACCCGGGTAGTCAGCCCGATCAGGTGCGCCCGGTACGCGTGGGCGAGCAGGCCGGCGCGGCGGCCTCCCGGCGGCAGCAGGCCCGGGGGCACGACCAGGCGCAGGCCCCGCTGGTCATGTCCTGCGATCTGGATGGGCACCACGACCGGGAAACCATCCGCTCCCCGGTACGCCAGCAGGCGATGGGGCAGCATGGCGATCCGGGCCGCGGCCTTCCCCACGTCGATCCGCGGGGACGTCCCGCCTGCCGGCGGCGGCTGCGGGTCAGCCGGGCCCGGCCAGGCTGCCCCGGTGACGTCCATGCCGCCGGAGGCACTCAGGTCGGGCCAGCTGACGGTGCGGGCCAGCGTGATGTCCACGAAGACCCGGTCGTAGTAGTACTCGTGAAGCAGCCGGTCCCACACCGGGCCCCGCCTGACCTTCCCGACGTAAGGCTCGGCCAGCGGGACCATGGCCTCCAGCCGAGCCGGGGATGGCCTGACATCGACTGAGGCCGTGCCCTGGGCGAGCACGAACAGCGGGCTGGCCGAGAAGCCGTGGTCACGTGCGTGATAGGCCAGGGCGACATGCGGGTCACGGATGATCCGCTCCAGCTTCTTGCCGAAGCCCAGGGACGTGGTGAAGCCGACGACCCCGCTGTCCCGCTGGCCGAGGCCACAGGGGGCGACGGCCGTGACCACCGCGCCGCCTGCCGGAGTGACGTAAGCGGCCGCCGCGGTGATGTCCCCCTTGATCACCGCGTCGGCATCATCAGACCAGCGAACGTGACTGCTCATGGTGTCCCCCCGGGGCCGTGCCTTACCAGGCCGTTATCTCACGTCTGGCTGGCCAGGGCCAGCACCAGGCTGCGCCTGCCGCGCATGTGCCCCGCTCGTGGCCAGGGCCCTCCGCGCTGCCGCGGCTGCGCCATGCTGGTCCCGAAGTCAGGTCACAGACCCCGCGGTCCGGTCAGGTCAGGCTCGCGCGGGTGACCAGGCACCGCCGGGCGGCGCGCCCGGCGAGCATGAGCCGGGCGAGGCTGGCCCCGGCCGCCGCGGCGGCCAGGACCGGGGAGAGGGTTCCCGGGGCGGTACCGATCTGGGTCGCGAGCAGGGCCAGGCCGAGCCCGTCAGCACCCATCGCGCCGAACCCGGCGACCGCCGCCGCGGTAGGCGCGCGGCGCGGCCTGGCGGGCAGCCAGCGGGAAAGACGGCCGGTGGCGGCGATACCGGCCATCGCTGCGCAGGCCGTGACTCCCACGGCGACGGCGACGAGGTGAAAGCCGGGTGACACGCCAGTCCACGGCCACGACAGGCCGGGGCGGATGCCCAGGTGGCTCGCCATCGCCTCGGCGATCCACAGCAGGCCGACCAGCGGGCCTGTCACCAGGAGTGTGACCGCTACGCGGCGTGCCTGGCTGGCCGCGATCTCGGCGCGGAAAGCGTCGGCGATCTGGGCTGGGTCACCGAATTCACTGATCGCGGCCGCACCGGCCTGGCCCGGCGGCAGTCCGGCGGACCGCTGCGCGTCCGCGGCGTCCAGGAGCCCTGAGCGCAGCTCGGCCACGATGCCGGCATGGGCCCGGGCCGGCCCGGGCAGGCGGGCCGTGACCTCGGCGAGGTATCTCTCCAAGGCCGGGCCGGCGCCCGGCTCCGGCGGGCGTGGCCTGGTCATGGAGAACCCGCCAGCCGCGGTGCGGGCTGCAGGAGGGCGCTGACGGCGGCGGAGAAATCCCGCCAGGTGCTGCGCTCGGCGTCCAGCGCACGCCGGCCGGCCGGTGTCAGCTGGTAGACGCGGCGCCGGCGGCCGCCCGCTGCCGACCAAGTCGCCTGGACCAGGCCCGCCCGTTCCAGCCGGTGCAGGGCCGGGTACACCGTGCCGGTCGGCAGGTCGACCTGGCCGTCGCTGCGTACCCGCAGGGCTTCCATGATCGCGTAGCCGTGGCGCGGCTCCGGTTCGAGCACCGCGAGCAGGATCCCATCCAGGTGGCCCTTCAGCGTTTCCGCTCTCATAGGTAGCCATGCTACTCTTCTCTCATAAGTAGCGTTGCTACATGTAGTGGTCCTGCCCCTCGTGAGCGGCGCCAGGCGGGCGACCAGAGGAGACCAGCTATGGACACCTCGACCCGATCCCCGGGCCTCGCTGGCCGGTACGGATCCGTGCGCTGGCGATCAGCCGGGTACTGGCTGGCCACCATCCCGGTGGCAGCCGAGCTGGCACTCGGCGGGATCTGGGACATCACGCGGATTCCCTATGTCCGCGACCTGGTCGCGCACCTGGGCTATCCGTCGTATTTCCTGGTGCTGCTGGGAACCTGGAAAGTGCTGGGTGCGGTCGCCCTGCTGATCCCGGGTCGCCCGCTGCTCAAGGAGTGGGCCTACGCAGGGGTCTTTTTCGTCTACACCGGGGCCATCGCCTCCCACCTGACCACCGGCTACGACGTCGGCGAGGTGGCGCTGCTGGCCGTCCTGACGGCGCTGACCGTCCTGTCCTGGGCCCTGCGCCCCCCGGGCCGCCGCATCGGGATGATCAGGAAACCGGCTTCAGCGCGGCCAGCAACTGGCCACGGGTGGGCTGGGTCATCGGCGGGCCGCTCCCGCGGCCGCGGATGATCTCGCGGGTCCGCGCCACGATGGCCGGGTCGGTGTAGAGGTCGCCGGGGCGGCAGGCCATCCCCATGACCTTCCAGAACGCCCGGTAGATCATGGGGTCGCACGGTGCGGCGCAGGGCATGAGGTGCAGGGCTGAGACCTGTCTGCCTGCACAAACCGGGTCTTGCAGCCTAATCGACGTCATGATAGAGCAGATATATACGGCATGCGATCTGCCGAATGTGCTTGACAAATGGGGGCTTAATGGATGCCAGCCGTCCATTCGATCCGGCATCGTCGATTCCACTCTCGACGAATGGGAATTCCGGGGATCCGAAAGATCACACCTATCAGAGCGGACCAGGCGTATGGCATTATGCTCGGCACGATCTTGACCGCGAAACGACGCGTTATCTTTCTGCCGCAACGCAGATAGACCTTGACTACGCCCAGGAAGTAGTTCGCAATGTCGTTAGCGAGCCACTTAGAGCCATGGCGCCAGCTCATGGGGTGGAACTTTCCGCAGTGGCACGCTGGGCAGTGGATGCAACCACGAAGGCAATGAGATTTCTGATATCACCTATACCGTTACCGGAGCCGGTGCCGTTGCCGTTGCCATTAGACATAGTTTCCCCCACCAGAAAACCTGCGAAATGCCCATGGACCTCAACCGAGGCTTGCGCCGGCCGCAGCTCCGACATGTCGCCTACGGGGGCTGAGCGTATCGAAGAAGCTCAAACGCCCGCAATAGCCGAATGAGCATACCCAGACCACCGGAATCAGGCCCTGGGGTTCCGGCTAAGTTCCACTATTCGTGCAATTCGTGTCAAAACTCACGATCGCGCGTGTCATTCAAAGCATGCTAGCGCGCCGGAAGACGGAGAATCAGGCCCTCGTCGGGCTCCAGCACGAGATCCCGCAGCGCGACGGCGCCGAAGCCACGCCCAGGGCTGGTGGAAAGGATCACCTCGGCCGGTCCGGCGACGTTCTCGCGCAGGCCGAGCGGCAGGCTGAGCGACGTGAGGTTCAGCGCGACCAGGAAACGCTGGTCGAGACGCCGCTCGAAGCAGAAAACCTCCGGCGCCGCATCGACCAGGCGCTGGGTCCCGGACTGCAGCGCGGGCTCGCGCAGCCGCAGCCGCAGCAGGCGCCGCACGAACGTCAGCGTGGAGGCCGGATCGTCCTGCTGGGCCTGGACGCACAGCCGCTCGGCGCCGGCCACGACCGGCAGCCAGGGCTTCCCGGTCGTGAAGCCCGCGCCCGGGCCCGCCTCAGAAGGCCGCCGCCACGGCATCGGCGCCCGCTCCGGATCCCGGCCATCGACGTCCACGACGCGGTCGGGTGGTATGCCGGCGTCGGGCAGCCCGAGCTCCTGCCCGTTGTAGATGAACGGCGTGCCCCGCAGCACGCAGATCATCATCGCGGCCAGCCTCGCGCGACGCTCCCCCGTTCCCGTTCCCGTTCCCGTTCCCGTGCCCGTGCCCGTGCGGGGCCGGCCGCGTAGCGGGTCGCCACGCGGGAATGGTCGTGGTTCTCCAGGAACCAGGCAGGCCAGGCCGTCGGGACCGCCAGCGCGGCGAGCTCCTCCACCGACGCCCGGAACGCTGCGGCCCGCCAGGGCAGGTGGATGAACACGAAGTTGTGCGCGAGGTGCAGCTGGTCCCCGGAGTTGATGTACTCCACCAGCCGGTGGAGGTCCAGCAGGTAGACCTCGCCGGCGATCATCCGGTCGTCGTACTCGTCGATGACCCTCCGGATGCCCCGCAGGCGCTCGTGGATGGTGGGCCAGTCCTCGTCGTGGCGCCGGCCGGGCTCGTTGTCCCGGAGTTCCGGGTCCTTGGCGATCTTGTAGATGACGTCGATCCGGAAGCCATCCACGCCCCGGTCGAGCCAGAAGCGCAGGACGTCGTGCATCGCCGCCTCCACCCCGGGGTTGTCCCAGTTGAGGTCGGGCTGATGCGCCGTGAACGAATGCAGGTAGTACTGGCCGGTCGCCTCGTGGAACGTCCACGCGGGACCCACGGCGGCGAACGCTGACTGCCAGTTGTTCGGCGGCCCGCCATCGGGCGCGGGATCGCGCCACACGTACCAGTCACGCTGGGGGCTGTCCCGGCTGCTGGCCGACTCGGCGAACCAGGGGTGCTGGTCGGAGGTGTGGTTCGGCACCCAGTCCACGATGACCCTGATGCCGCGGCGGTGAGCGGCCCGCGAGCAGGTCATCGAAGTCCTGGAGGGTGCCGAAGATCGGATCGACGTCGGTGTAGTCCGCGATGTCGTAGCCGAAGTCGGCCATCGGCGAGCGGTAGAACGGCGACAGCCAGATGGCGGTCGACCCCGAGCGAGGCATCCGTGCCGTCGTTCAGGTAGTCGAGGTGCCCGAGGATGCCGCGCAGGTCGCCGACCCCATCCCCGTCCGAGTCGGCGAAGCTGCGCGGGTAGATCTGGTAGATCGCGCCGGATTGCCACCAGGCCAGCGGCGGCAGGCCCGGCCCGGGGGTACCTGGCGGTGAGACGGGGCCCTGCCCCGCCGGGTCATGAGGAGGTCGCACCGCTGCCTACCTTCTGGCGCAGGCGGATCCAGCGGTGGCCGTCGCCAGCCACGTCCAGCACGTCGAGGTCCACGTCCGTACCGTAGCCGGAGTCGGCGATGCTGAGGGGTCCTGCCCGGGGATGGGCATCCTGAGAACGTGCCCGTCGGGGAGCGGGCCGCGTACCCGCGCCCGTCCGAGCAGACTCACGCCGGGCCGCACGGGAGGCCGTGACGGCATCGCCGGCGCGATGACTTCCAGGCGGAGGGAACCTGAGCGGGCCCCGGCCCGTCCAAGACCTGAGGCATACGCCGACGGACCGGACGGAACGGAGGCCGGGATGCGCAGGAACACCAGCGCGCGGAGTTCGTCTGCGCAGGTCATCCTGGCGCTGATCACGGCCAGCGCCACGCTCGCGCTGGCCGGGTGCGGCAGCGTTTCCGCGGGTGCCACTGCTTCTGGGGGCACTGCTCCGGGAAGCACCCAGGCAGCGCCCACGGGCATCCCGGCGTCGTCCGCGGCCATCCCGGTGTGCGCCGATGCGCGCAAGCTGGACCGGGTCATGCTGCGGCTGACCGGGAGCCAGGGCCGCGAGATCCTGCCGCGCGCGGCGACGATCACGGATCCGTCCCGGGTCAGGGCCCTGGCCGTCGCGATCTGCACGCTCCCGCGGCTCCCGGGCGGATCGCGCCACTGCCCCGCCGCCCTGAGTGGCGTGCTTCTGCTGGAGTTCTCCGCCCAGGGCCACGCGTACCCGCCGCTGCGCATCCAGGACTCGGGCTGCGCCAACATCACGGGAGCCGGCCCGGCCCGGCAGTGGGCATGGTCGTCGCGGCCCGGGCGGCTGCTGAGCGAGGCGGTCGGCGGAAAGGGCCGGCTGATCCCGGGCACCTACCCGAGCAGCGTCCCGACCCAGTGATGAGGCTCACCTCCCCCAGGCAGGCACGGACCGCGACGGTTGTCCCCGCTCCCGCCGCGGTCCGTGCCGCACCGTTACCGGCGCCCGGACTGGCCCCTAGCCGACTCGGCAGGGATTGCGCATATTGCCGCTGTTGAAGTTGTCGAACAGTTTCTCTGTCGTGAATCCTGTGATCGGGTAGACGGTCTTCAGCAGCGGGCCGAATTCAGTCGTGGAACTGCCGCCGAAGTCGTTCGTGGTCCCGGGCAGGTACTTGCCGCCTTCGCGCCAGGCGCAGCCGCCGTAACCGCTTGTCGTGGAGTAGAAGGGATAGAACTGCGCGCCGGGAGGCGGGTTCACGCAGTTCGCGCCCGTCGTCCGGTCGCAGAACGGCGGGTTGGCCTGCGAGTCGGATGCCTCGATCCGGGGCAGGTCGGTCTCGAACGCGATCGTCGGGTAGTTCCTCCCGCGCGTCAGCGGGCTGGTGAACCGGACTGGTGACGGGTGCAGAGCCCGGTCAAGGGCGACGTTCGGATTCGTGCCCGGCCAGTCCAGGCGGTAGGACTGCCCGTCGTAGTCCGAGTCGGGGCTGAAGCAGCCGTTGATGTGGACCAGCAGCGAGTCGGTTCCCGGCACGCAGCCGCTGTCGTCCGCGTCCAGGGTCGGGTCCTGGGCGCCGGCCTGGCTGCAGTCGAACTGTGCGTCGAGGGCCAGGCAGTTCTCGAAGTGGCCGATCTCGTCGGACATGGCCACGTTGTACGTGTGCGCCGACCAGGTGTTGCCGCGCGGGTTGCCCGTCGAGTACTCGGGATGGAACGCGTAGGGCTTCTCCTGGCACGTCTGGGAATTCGGCCTGTACAGGATGTGGCCGAACCCGTTGGCCACCGACGCGGTCATCGAGCCGCGCTTGCCGGTCGTGAGGTCGGCCATGTCGATGCGCAACCCGGCCGAGGTGTCGTGGATACGGAACCGGACGACATCGCCGGGACTCATGAGCAGGTCTTTCTTGAGGTCCGGGTTCACCGCGGCGAGGTTCGGGTTGGTAAACGTTCCGGTGAACAACGGGTTCGCCGGCGCCTGGGACTTCCCGTTCTTGGTGATGTACGCCCAGTTGATGGGCTCAGGGCCGCCCAGGATGTAGTTGTTGCAGTCGGCGTTGTTCGCGACGCCGGTGTTCTGGTTCTGCACGAAGCTGTCAATGGTCATCGCCGCGCAGTACTGCGTCTTCGCGCAGCCGAAGCCCTCGAACTGGGGAACGTATCCCGGGCCGTAGAACTGGAGCTCCATGTACGCGTTGCCAGGGTGCTTCCCGATGTAGTCCCGTGCCTTGGGGTTGGTTCCCACCAGGTTGTTGGCGTCAGAATCGGGCTTGCACTTGTGGGTGAACTCGGGCGCGGACTGGGTGTCGCACAGCGTGAGCCCGAACCAGAACGTGGGCCGCAGCTGGAAGTTCCAGGTCGACCCGCCGGCCCCGCTCGCGTTGGGCTGCTTCTTCGGGTCCCTCGGCAGCGTGATCGTGTAGGTCATGTCATTGCCCGACCCGGGCTGGCCGGACTTGAATTCGAGCGACGGCTCATCGTGCCCGACGTATCCCCCCGGGGGAGTGCTGGCCGTGTCCACGCAGAGTGAGTTGTAACTCTGGCACAGGGGATCCTCGAAAGAGTAGTGGGAGGCAGCCCTGGTGGTCCGGGCGCTCGTGGCCTGGACCCTCGTGGTCTGGGCCTTGACGGCCTTGGCCATCGTGGTCTGGGCCTGTGAGTCAGCCCGACTCGCGGCGCTCGCCGGAAGCGTGCCCGCCGCGAGGACGAGGAAGCTTAGGAGGCTGATCGCAGCCATGACGTATCGCTTCATCGTCTGTCCTTTCATCCATAGCCGGAACCTGGGGTGCGCGTCATTGCGCGCAGGGTGACCGGCCCTTTCGGCCCGGCGGTCTCAGCCCACAGCCGGCTAACCCCCCGTGCGAATCCCCTTCCCCTGGCTAATCGACACGGAGCGTGTGCTACGACTAGCTGAACCCGCCGGGCATATCTGGGCATCTGCTCCCCGGATTTGACCGGCCACTATGGAGTGCTAACAGGAGATACTCCTCCAGAGGGCGACAGATGGCAATGAACGAGTCAGGAAAGTGATCAGCCATATGGCCCGCGGACCTGCTGGCGCGGCGGCCAGCGCCCGGACGGCCAGATGAGAGGGTTCCTGCGCTCGCCCGCCTGCCCCGCCGGCCGGACGGCCTGGCCGCTACGGTAGGCGCCAAGGGGCGCCCGGCTGCGCCCGCCCAGGAGGGGGCTATGAAGATCGAGGGATCGGTGGCCCTGGTCACCGGGGCCGACCGCGGGCTCGGCCAGGCGGACGCGCGGGAGCTGGTCAGCCGCGGAGCGGCCAAGGTCTACGGGGCCGCCCGTCATCCCGGGCAGGTCACCGAGCCGGGCGTGACGCCCATCGCGCTCGACATTACCGACCCTGAGCTGGTCGCCCAGGCCGCCCGGGAGTGCGGCGACGTCAGCCTGCTGGTGAACAACGCAGGCGTGATGAGGGCCAGCACGTTCATCAGCGCGCCGGACCTGGACGCCGCGCGGCAGGAGATGGAAACCAACTACTTCGGCACGCTCAGCATGTGCCGGGCCTTCGCGCCGGTGCTGGCGGCCAACGGCGGCGGGGCGATCGTGAACATGCTCTCGGTCACCAGCTTCTACACCAACCCCCTGGACGCCTCCTACGGTGCGTCCAAGGCCGCGGGCTGGTCGCTGACCAACGGCATCCGCATCGAGCTGCACCATCAGGGCACCCTGGTGATCGCGGTGCACGCCGGCTTCATCGACACCGACATGGCCGCGCTGGCCGAGCGCACCCAAGATCA
Organism: uncultured Actinomycetes bacterium; assembly: GCA_963751175.1. Lineage (GTDB taxonomy): Bacteria > Actinomycetota > Actinomycetes > Streptosporangiales > Streptosporangiaceae > RYN-230. The sequence continues at coordinate 150,168 of CAVVTM010000016.1, forward strand.
GCCCGGAATCCGTGGCCCGGCAGATCTGCGACGCGGTCGAGGCCGGCCAGGTCGAGGTGCTCGCCGACGAGCGGACCCGGTTCGTCAAGGCCTCGCTCCCCCGCGACCATGAGCTGATCTACCCGCCGGTCCAGGAGTTCTGGGACGCCGCGCTGAAAGGCACTTCCTAACCGGCCCCGGGCCGCATCCGGGACGCGCCTTCCGGGCCCGCCCACCAGGGACGTTCGCCCGGCCAGCACGTGACGTAGGACTCTCCCGGCCGCGGCGTCAGCGGAGCATCGTGTCTGGTGGAGGGAACTGAACTAACCAGGCAACGCACCCCAGAGATTTCCTGCGAAGGAGGGGGTTGAGATGCCGGACCTCATGCATGACACACCCGCGGCCCATCCCGCGGACTCCGCCACCCGGGACGACCGCGCCCGCCAGCAGGCGGTCAAGCAGATCGAGCGCAAACGGCTTTATCGCACCAGTGCCGCCGTGTCGGGTCTGGGCATGGCGCTGCTCGTCTTCATCTGGGCCATCTCGGAGTATCACAACGCAGGCGGCTGGCCGACTCAGGGATTCAGCCAGAGCTCGGGCCTTCACGACGTGTGGAACCTGTGGATCATCTACCCGCTCGGCGCGTGGCTGCTGCTGCTCGCCGCGGGCGGCTGGAACGTGTACCTGCACAAGCCCATCTCGGAGCAGGAGATCCAGCGGGAAATCGAGCGCCAGGCCGGGCCGACGCACTGACCCGGCGCATCAGCCGCCGCACGGTGCTGGGTCCCCGCATGGCGAGGAAGTGACGATCATGTCCGAGTCACCCATGCCACCGCCCGCACCCGGGGTGCAGGTGCTGGTCTCCGCGGCCTCGAAACACGGGGCGACTACCGAGATAGCCCAGGCGATCGGCCGGGCCCTCTCCGGAATGGACTTCGCCGTCACCCTGCTGCCACCGGAACAGGTCCGCTGCGTCGAGGACTATCACGCGATCGTCCTCGGCAGCGCGGTCTACACCGGCCACTGGCTCGCGTCCGCCTGTGACCTGGCGAGCAGATGCCGCGACACGCTCGCCGCCCGCCCGGTGTGGCTGTTCTCCAGCGGCCCGGTGGGTGATCCCGAAGGCAAGCTGGCCCAGGGCATGGCCAAGGTCCCCATCGAGATCCCCCGCATCCGCGCGGCGCTTGGCGCCCGCGACCACCGGATGTTCGCCGGCAAGCTCGACCGTAAGAAGCTGAACCCGGTCCAGCGCCTGTCCCTCGTGGCGTTCCGCGGGCTGGACGGGGACTTCCGCGACTGGGGCGAGATCCAGCGCTGGGCCGAGGGCATCGCCGACCAGCTCACGCTCACCCCGCGGTAGCCCGGCCGGGCGAGGCCGGGCAGGCCAGGCCAGGCTGAGCCGGGCCCCCATCATCCCGTTCCGGAAGGCGGGCCGCATGCACCTGCTTCGGCCGCGGGCGGCGGATCAGGCCACCGGCCTGACGTGGCGGACCGGCCGCGCTACCGGGCCAGCAGCCGGGCCAGCTCAGCCGGACCGGCGCCCACCACGTCCAGGATCTTGGTCCGGCTGGTGGCCCCCGTGACCAGGGTGACGGCGCTGCGGCGGACCCCGAAGGCGTCGGCCACCGCGGCCAGCGCCGCGGCCGTGGCCTGGCCGTCCACGGCCCGGGGGCTGACCTGGACAACCAGCGCGCCCCCGTGGTCTCCGCCCACCCGGGGACGGGATGACCCGGGGCGTACCCAGACGGTAATCCGCACCAACCCAGTGTGCTCCCCGCATCCTGCGGCCACCCGGCCACGGGCCCGGTTCTGCGGCCGCCCGGACACCGTCCGCTTCCCGGCCGCGATCCCCGGGGCCGGGCGGCCCGCCATCACGGGGCTGCCGCCGCGGCTGGCTCACCCGGGCAGGGCGAATACTTGCCCATATCCATCTGCCGGGGACCACGGCTGTTTATCCCCGTCGCTGGGATACCCCCGCTATGGCCAGGGGGGAGATTAGTCTCGTACCCTGGGGTCAGAGAAAGCCGCCCTACGTGACTGGTTAAATACCGATGTCGTTACGCTGGAATTATTAATGAAATCACGCCCTGTCAGGGCGAATTACACGGCCAAAATCTGCCCCCGGAAGACCTGGATCGCGTTCAGCGCTCGCCGTATGGTCCGGCTAGCCCTCGTTGACGACGGCCCGGACCCAGCGGTGGAGCGCGGCCCTGATCGAGCACGTGCTCGCGGACCCGGTGCACGGCACCGGGAACCGGGAAATCGTCATGTCCTGGATCCAGAAGTGGGACTCCTACTCCCTGGAGGCCTGCGAGGCCTTCGCCCCTGTATTCGGCCAGGCCCCGGCCAAGCCGTCCACGTTCAAGTCCGCCATGCACGATGTGCGGGCCAAGCAGGCCACCTACCTCAGCAATCTCAGCCTGACCAGCCCGGTGCGGGCGTGAGCCCTGACCCGCCCGGCCCGGGCGTGAAACGGAGGACCACCGTGGCGACCAAGGATTTCACCCGAGTCCGGGACACCGTCGGAATCTCACTGATCGGAAGCGCGGAGACCACCGTGGCCGTCGAGATGGTCGCTGAGGAGATGCCTGACGCGAAGATCACCGACAACGACTGCTTTTACAAGATAGAGCGGGACGGACTGCTGAGGTTCGATATGGCCGACCTCGCCGAGCGGCTCGGCCGCAGCTACAGCGTCCACGATTTCCTGGTCAACATGACTTCCTATTACGGCCGGATCGTCGTCAGTGACGCCGCGGTCGAGATTCATGCGGACATCCTGCCCGAGCGATTCCGGGATTAGTGAAGGAGAAGGATCAATGGCGCCAAAGCTGGAAGGGGTCCACGCCAAAGGCAAACGCTACGACTGGGGATTTGACTACGCCCGCCCCGATCCGAAATTCCCGACCCGGTATATCATCCCGCCGAACGGCAAGGACCCGTTCCGGATAATGATGCGCGACTATGCCGCCATGGAAACCGAGAAGGACAACCGGGTCTACGGCGGGCTGGACAGCGATGTCCGGTACCATAACGCGAACGTCGCCGAGCCCCGTTTCATGGAGGCGATGAAATTCGCCATTCCAGCTTTCACTGATGCCGAGTACCAGGCAGTGACCGGGGCCGGATTCCTTGTCGCCTCTGTGAAGAACCAGGAAATGCGGCAGGGCTTCGCCGCCCAGATGCTGGATGAGGTCCGGCACACGCAGCTCGAAATGGGACTGCGGAAGTACTACCTCAAGAATTACCACGACCCGGCCGGCTTTGACATCGGGCAGATCGCGCTGGGAAACCACCCGGTGGGGACGCTTGCCCGCGCCTCGTTCCAGCCGTTCAACACCGGCGACCCGATCGAGGTGTCCATGTGCCTCAACGTGGTCCTGGAGACGGCCTACACGAACCCCCTGGTGGTCGCCCTCCCCCAGGTCGCGATGCTCAACGGTGACCACGCGATGCCGACCTCCTTCCTGTCGATCCAGTCGGACGAGTCCCGCCACATGGCCAACGGCTACGGCACGCTGATGTGCGTGGTCCAGGAACCGGACAACGTCCCGTTCCTGCAGGAGTCACTCGAGCGCCACTTCTGGCACCAGCACATGTCCATGGACACCCTGGTGGGCGTGGTCTCCGAGTACTACGCGGTCAACCGCCCCTGGGCGTACAAGGACGTGTGGGAGGAGTGGGTGGTGGACGACTTCGTCGGCTCGTACATGAGCCGGCTGAGCTCCTTCGGGCTCCGCCCGCCGGACCGGCTCGGCGAGGTCGCGCGCTTTGTGGAGGACATGCATCACTCGGTCGCCATCGCGCTGGCCGCGATCTGGCCACTGAACTTCTGGCGGATCGACCCGATGGGCCCGGCCGACTACGAGTGGTTCGAGAACCACTACCCCGGCTGGACCGCCCGCTACGGCGGACTCTGGGACGCCTACCGGGCCATGAGCGACCCTTCCTCCGGCCGCATCCTGATGCAGGAACTGCCTGCCCTGCCGCCGTTCTGCCAGGTGTGCCACGTTCCCTGCGTGATGCCCAGGATCGACGCGCCGGAGACCCGGATCTTCGATCACGAGGGCAAGCGCTACGCGGTCTGCAGCGAGGGGTGCGAGTGGATCTTCCGGCTCAACCCGAAGATCTACACCGGCTGCGCCGGCTGGTGGGAGCGGTTCGACGGGATGGACCTCGCCGACGTCATCCTGGCCCTCGGTTATGTCCGGCCCGACGGGAAGACCCTCATGGGCCAGCCCCACCTGAACCCGGACCGGATGTGGACGATCGACGACATCCGGCGCCTGGAGTACGAGGTGAAGGACCCGCTCCGGGTGTGACGGGCCTGCTGCCTCCCGGATCCCGGCCGCGGTCGGCGGACCGGGTCCGGGGCGGCAGCCCCGGCGCAGCCGGCGTCCAGCAGAGGTGGCGAGATGGGTCCGCAGGTGACGATCCTGCCCTTCGGGGAGACGCTCGAGGTCGAGCCCGGCGAATCGGTGCTGAAGGCGATCCTGCGCCAGGGCCGGTTCGTCAAGTACGGCTGCAAGCACGGCGGGTGCTCCACCTGCCGCGCCGAAGTCGTGCAGGGCGACTATGAGCTGAGCGACAACACCTCGTTCTCGCTCAGCGACGCCGACCGGGCGGCCGGCGTGGTGCTGCTGTGCTCGACCTTCGTCCCGGCCGACGAGCTGGTCGTGGACGTCTCCCAGACCATGGACGACCTCAGCGAGGACCAATTCCTGGCCGGCCAGCATGTCCAGGAGTACTCCGCCACCGTGGACCGGATCGTGCCCCTCACCCGGGACATCCGCTGGCTCGGACTGCGCCTCGACGGGCCCGCCAGGCTCACCTTCGCCGCCGGGCAGTACGTGGAGGTGGCCGTGCCTGGGACGGCGGACAGCTGGCGGTCGTTCTCCATGGCCAACCCGCCCAGCGAGCCCGACCGGGTCGACCTGATCATCAAGGTGCTCCCGGGGGGCGCCTTCTCCCAGGCCCTGGACGGGGCCGTCGCGCCCGGTGATCACATGCGGCTGCGCGGGCCCTTCGGCCAGTTCGGGGTGCGCCTGTCGCACCGGCCCATGATCATGGTGGCCGGCGGCTCCGGAATGGCACCTATCCTCGCCATGCTCAGGGACCTGGCCAGCACGCCCCACCGGCGCACGGTGGTCTTCTTCTACGGCGCACGGACCCAGGGCGACCTCATTCTCGTCGCCGAGCTGGAAAAACTGGCCGAGGCGCACGACTGGTTCACGTTCGTCCCGGCGCTGAGCGAGGCGGCCGGGGATGCCTGGGCCGGGGAGACCGGCCTGATCACAGATGTCCTAGCCCGGCACCTGCCGTCGGCCAGGGGGATGGAGGCCTACCTGTGCGGGCCGCCGCCCATGATCGACGCGGCGGTCGGGCTGCTCAGATCGGCCGGATGCAAGGAACGCCACATCTACTTCGACCGGTTCGTGCCCTCCGGCTGACGCTAGCGGACCGGATGGCCGCCGCATGACGGTCAGGCGGAATCGCGCGGGGCCCGGACCAGGCGGGCCAGGACGGTTATCCCCAGGGCCCCGGCCTGGCACGAGCGTGACGAGGGCGGGCAGCTGGTAGCGCCAGGAGAATTCGAACAGATCCGACACCAGCAGCACGAACGCGCCCGAGGCGAAGAACAGCAGGCAGGCCAGGGCCGGTGACCGGATCGCCGGGTCCGACCGCCAGCGCCGGCGCAGCAGCACCGCGGACCCGGCCAGCCCGGTGACCACGCACAGGCCGAGCAGCGGGCCGGGCGTGTAGCCGCCGTCGAGCTGGTAGGACCGCAGGAACCCGGCGACCGGCGACCAGACGGCCGGGGTGCCCCCGCCGAACTGGGCGATCTCGGCCGCCACCTCCGGCCGGGTCGAGTGCGACGAGAAGTACGGGTACGTGGCCTGGAACTGCCACCGGGAGATGGGCGTATCCCCGGGGCTGGCGTCGCGGGTCAGCGCGAACAGCTTGGCCAGGTCACGGGCGTAGGCACCGAGCAGCCGCTGCGGCTGCTGGGCCAGCACCCGGTGGCTGAAGTCGGAGATCATGCTGTCGGTCTCGGCCCGCGGCAGGTTCGCGTAGTAGGGCCGGATCGGGGAGCCCGGCTCGTACTCCAGCCAGTCCGGTCCCCTGGCCTGCTGGGCCGGGGTCGGGCACATGCCCCGCTCGGACACCGGGAGCCTGATCGTGGCGCAGTCCGCCGCGGCCGCGGCCCGCCCGTAGAACGAGGTGACGCCGGTGTGGGACAGGAAGAAGTCCCCGGCCACCAGGTAGGAGACGGTGGAGTAAGCCAGGATCGGCAGGATGAACGCGGCGCAGAAGACCGCGGCCCGCCCAGCCGCCCGCCGCCAGCCGCCGCCGGCGGCCAGCAGGTAGATCACCCCGGGCAGGATCATGGCCTCGCCGACCTGGGCGAAGGTGGCCGAGGTGCCGAGCACCACGCCGGCCGCCACGGCTGGCCGCCACCCGGGTCCCGGCCGCCAGAGCAGGATGGCCAGCCCGGCCACGATCAGGGCCTCAAACCAGGCGCCCGGCATGATCGCCTGCTCGTTCTGCAGCTGGTAGGCATCCAGCAGGACCGGCGCGATCGCCAGGGCGGCCAGCCACCGGGACACGCCCCGGCGCAGCAGCAGCACGTAGATGACCACGGCCATGGCCAGGCCGAGCAGGTGCTGGACCGCCGCGACCGCGCCGAAGTTGGCCACGTACAGGATGGCCCGCAGCGGTCCCTTATAGCCGACCGGGTCCATGCCCTGGGCGTCGTACAGGTAACGGCTGGTGTCGATGTAGAACACCGCGGGCCGGTAGGCGAACTGCACGAGCACGCGGAGCACCAGCCCGGCGGCCAGCAGGAGCAGCGCGAGCCAGTGCCGGCGCACGACGCCGGCGGCAGCCGCGCGCCAGCGGCCCGGGCGCCCGTCCGCGGCGGGGGCGCCCTGGCCGCCGGCCAGTTCGGCCTGGCTGCCGCCCAGCACGCGGGTCATCGGGCGGCCGCCCCCGGCGGCCGGGCCTGCCCGCGGGGCCGGGCCGGTGTCACGTGATCGGGACGGCGTGACCGCCGCTGGACAGGCAGAGGGCGAGCAGGACCGTGACGATCGTCAGCCACCGGGTCATCCGGTTGCGCGGCACCTGGGTCAGCGCGGCCCAGGCCACCGCCGTGTACCAGGCGAAGACCCAGGGGGCGACGAGGATCCAGGCAAACGTCAGGGCGAACGGCGCCACGACCTCGGCGGGCTGGTCGGAGGAGATACGCCGGTAGATCAGCCAGGCCACGATGAACAGCGCCAACGGCCACAGGCAGCTGATGATGGTGACCATCGCGGTATGCGGGACGCCGGCCCACTGCCCGGTGAGCTCGAACACCCGCCAGGGCGAGGGCAGCGTGACCAGCTTGAGCCCCCCGAACACCGTTTTCAGGGCGTCCAGCCCGTAGTAGCTGTAGCTCAGCGCGAGCGTAGTGACGGCGACCAGGGTCATCCGGGTGATCCGCAGCCATTCGCGGTTGCGCAGCAGCGGCCAGGCGAGACCCAGGCCGATCAGCACCGCGTAGATCTTGACCCCGCAGGCCAGGCCGATCAGCACGCCGACGACCGCGTCGCCCCACACGGTGGAGAAGCGCCGCGCGACCTGGATGGCGCCGATGGCTGCGGCCGCCACCAGCGTGTCGAGATGACCGCCGCTGACCAGTTCCAGGATGAGGACCGGGTTGGCGGTCCAGAACAGCGTGGCCCGCACCGGGTCGTCCGAGGTCAGCAGGAGCAGCAGGCCCACGCCGATGAAGACGATCCCGTTCAGGATCATCATCACCCAGATCGTGGTCGCGACGTTCGCGTGCCCGATCGAGGCCGCGAACGACTGGATCACAGTCGCGAACGGGCCGTAGACAGACGGCTGCGCCTTCCACATGGTCCCGACGACCTCGGTGTAGGCGGAGTGGCCACCGAGGAACGCGAGCGGGTTCGTCGTGTACGGGTTGCCGCCCAGCGCCGCGATCCGGCCGTAGGCCGCATAGCTCGCGGTGTCCGAGGACCCGACCGGGGTGAGACAGACCATGATCCCGACGATGCCCGTGCTGACCAGCAGCAGGATCCGCGGGTTGGGCCGCCAGCCCTGGCTGTGCGCCCACAGCATGCCGGCCAGCCCGAGGCAGGCGAGGATGTCGCTGGTGTACAGCATGAGGCTGGCCAGCACATGCTGCTGGCTCAGCGACGGCAGCAGCCGGGACAGCGGCAGCAGGACGGGCAGCGTCTCGGCGTTCGGGGCGGTGGCCCCGAGGAGCATGCCCAGCAGCAGGCCCGCGGCCGACAGGGAAACGGCGACCTTGGGGCTGGCCAGCCTGCTCCAGGCGAGCTTGCGGATGAGCGTGCTCATCAGCCGCTCGATGGGCCCGTTCCCGCCGTCCAGCGGATCAGGCGCCACCGGCCCCTCAGGCGGCCGGGTTACCCCAGGCGTGCCAGCAGAGTGAGTGGACACCTGTGTCACTCTGCGTCACACCTCCATGGGCAGTCTGGAGCGGCCGCGGTGCTGGCCAACCCCGCGCTGCTGACCGGCCCCGACGTGCCAGCCGGCTTCGCTGAGCTCACCGGCAGCACTGTGCTCACCGGCAATACTGTGCTCGCCAGAAACGCTGTGCGAGCCGGCACCGCGGGCACAGGGTTCACTGCGCCCCCGCCGCTGCGGCCGGCCGCGCGCCCTCGGTATCGCCTGGCTGGCCCCGCATAGCTACCTGTCTACATGCCTACTCTGAGCGTAGGGTGAGCGCCGAATGCACCACGCCACATTTACTGAATCCTTCCGGGGAATTCATTAAGTCGCGTGGTGGCGGAACTTCCCCTATGAGAACAGGTTACTCACGCCCCGGGTTCCCGGCTTGCGGTACTTCACCCCAGTCGCCCGCTGTGACCAGTTTTCCCCCGGCCCGGGAGCGGCCGCGGCGGCGGGCCAGCGGGCCCGGGTACCCCTCTCTTCCGCCCCGCCCACCCGTGGCCTAACATCTGGTTGCACCAAATAACGAACCCCGCGTCGGCGCGGCTGGCCTGGCCCGCAGGGAGGGGCAGCGAGCGTGGCGAAGCCCCGGGATGCGCAGATCACGGTCGTCGGCGGCGGCGCGGTCGGCGCGGCGGTCGCGTACTTCCTGGCCCGGGCCGGGTACCGGGACATCCAGCTGCTGGACAAGCAGGGCCTGTGCGAGGCCACCAGCAGCCAGGCCGCCGGCCTGGTGGGCCAGGCCCGGCCCACGGTGGACCGGGCCCGGCTGACGATGGCGGCGGCCGCGCTGTACCGGGGCTTCGAGCGCGAGACCGGCTACCCGATGGACTACCGGGAGTCCGGCGCGGTGCGGATCGCGCTGTCGGACGCGTCCGTGGCGGAGCTGCAGCAGATCGCCGCGACCGCCGCGGTGACGGGGCTGCCGGTGGAGTTCCTCTCGGATGCGAGGCTTCGGGAAGTCTTCCCCCCACTGCAGCGCACGGACGGGATCCAGGCCGTCCTGTGGTCCCCGACCTGCGGGTACGTCCAGCCGAACAGCCTGGTCGCCGCGTACGCCAGCGCGGCACGCGACCTGGGGGTCACGATCGCCACGCACGCGGCGGTGACCGGGATCGGCACCGGGCGCGGCGAGGTCCGCTCGGTGTCCACCAGGGACGGCGAGTTCGCCACCGAGCAGGTCGTCATCGCGGCCGGGCCGTGGTCGGTCGCGCTGGCCGCGCTGGCCGGGGTGGAGCTGCCGATAGTCCCGGTGCTGCACGAGTACTTCGTGACGGAGCCAGTCCCTGGCTGGCACGCGGGCCTGCCCTGCCTGCGGATCCCGGAGATCGGTGTGTACGCGCGCGGCGAGGGCGAGCGGGTGCTGTGCGGCGGATTCGAGAACGAGGGCACCAGCCTGGACCCGCGCGGCGTCAGCGTGGACTCGCCGCTGCCCGCTGCCCCGCACTGGGATGTCCTGGGCGGCTTCGCGGAGGGCCTGGGCCGGTTCGTGCCCGGCCTGCCCGGGGCGGGGGTGAGCACCACGTTCCGCGGCTGGCCGGCGTTCACCCCAGACGGCCGGTTCCTGGTCGGCCCGGTCAGCGCGATCCGCGGCCTGGCCTTCGCGGCCGGCTGCAACGCGCACGGGGTGTCCGGCTCGGCCGGCCTGGCCATGTACCTGGTCGAGAGCCTGGGCCCGGACCCGTCGCCGTACGTCCGGTCGCTGAGCCCGGACCGCTACCTGCCCCGCACCTGGACCTGGGAGGACGCGGAGCGCCAGGCCCGCGCGGTCTACGAGACCTACTACCCGATGCCGGCCATCCCGGCGTAGACACCCGCGCTAGACCGCAGAGCCCGCGCGCTGACGACAAGCCGGCCGCCTCGGGGCGGCGACTTTTGGCGGGGCCGCGGGTCAGCTCGACCGGTTCGCGACGGCGTTCGAGAACGGTGACGTGACCGCGCTGACGGAACTGCTGCGCCAGGACGTGGCCCTGGAGATGCCGCCCATGCTCACCTGGTTCGCGGGCCGGGAGAGCGTGCGGCGCTTCCTGGCCACGAAGCTGTTCGGCGCGCCCGGGCAGTTCCGGATGGTTCCGGCCATGGCCAACGGCCAGCCGGCCTTCGCGGCGTACGAACGCGACCACGACGGCGTGTACCGCGCGCACGCGGTGCTGGTACTGACGGTCACCGCGACCGGGATCGCGCGGATCGTCATCTTCCTCACCCCGGGTCTGCTCGGGGCGTTCGGCCTGCCGCAGGGGTACGGCCCGGGCGCGGGCCGCCCCGCACCTGATCCGGCCGGCACGCCCGCGCCTGACCTGGCGGTCCCGTCGTGGCCCCGCTGACGCGGGGACTCGAGCTGCTCGGATCGGCCGTCAGCTATGCGGTAGCGAGTACCCGGCTGGTCACCCCGCAACGTCTCTCCTGTGACACCCCCTGCGCGGGCTGGGACCTGGAATTGCTGCTGCACCACGTCAGCGACTCGGTGGCGGTGCTGCACGAGGCGATCACCGCCGGATACGTCGGCGCGGGCCCGGCGCCAGGTGACGACGAACCCGAGCCTGACCCGGTCGGCCGCCTGCACCGGCGGGCCGCCCGGCTGCTGGCCGCCTGCGCCCCGGAAGGGCCGGCCGAGCACCTGGTCGCCATCGGAGACCGCGAACTGTCCGCGAGGATGGTCGCGGCCGCCGGGGCCATCGAGATCACCGTTCATGGCTGGGACATCGCGGTCGCGTGCGGCAGCCACCAGCCGGTCCCGCCGGGCCTGGCGGCTGTCCTGCTGCCGATCGCCCCGCTGTTCATCCCGCCCGGCACCCGGGCGGGATTGTTCGCCGACCCGGTTCCGGTGCCGGGGGGGGCCTGCCCGGGCGACCAGCTGGTCGCCTTCCTGGGCCGCCTGGCCGCGCATCCCGGCCGTGCCCGGCATCGCCTGATCCAGGCACCGATCGGCCCAGATCCGCCGCAGGCCTGCATGGCGGCGATTCCCGCGGATCCGGCTGGTCCACCCATTGAGGCCGCCTGACTGGCGGCTAACCAGACAACTCAGAACGGAGTAGCTGACATGTCGGAGCTATCTGCCGCCCCGCCCGCCGGCCGCGCTGGCGGCCGTATCGAGGGCGGCCCGGCCAGCGGGTCCGCGGGCGTCGCGCCGGGACGATCCCGCAATGGCTGGACGCTCGCGCTGGCCGGGCTGGGAGCGTTCATGTCCGCCCTGGATGTGGCGGTGGTGGCGACGGCGCTGCCGACCCTGCAATCACGCCTGGGGGCGAGCCTGGCCGACCTGGAGTGGACCATCAACGCCTACAACCTGGTCTTCGGCTGCCTGATGCTGACCGGCGCGGCGCTGGGCGACAGGTTCGGCCGCCGCCGCATGTACGTCCTCGGCCTGCTGGTGTTCGTCCTGGGCTCGGCGCTGGCCGGGTTCCTGGCCTGGGAACGGCGGGCCCGGTATCCGATGCTGTCCCTGGCCTACTTCCGCCGCCGCGGCTTCGCCACCGCGAACGCGGTGATCTTCCTCCAGTTCATCTCGCTGATCGGGTCCCTGTTCTTCATCACCCAGCTGTTCCAGATCGGGCTGGGCTACTCCCCGCTGCAGGCTGGGCTGCGGATCCTGGTCTGGATGGCGACGCCCATGCTGGTCGCGCCGGTCGCCGGCGCCCTCGCCGACAAGATCGGCAACCGGCCGTTCATGGTCGGCGGCCTGGTCATGCAGGCCGCCGGGCTGGGCTGGCTGGCGGCGGTCGCCGAGCCGGGGGTGAGCTACGGCACCCTGGTCGCGCCGCTGATCATCGCCGGGGTGGGCATCTCGATGTGCTTCCCCACCGTGGCCAACGCCGTCACCGGCTCGGTGCCTCCCGGCGACATCGGCGTGGCCGCGGGCACCAACAACGCGCTGAACGCGCTGGGGGGCGTGTTCGGGGTCGCAATCCTCGCCGCGGTCTTCGCCACCCACGGCAGCTACGCCTCCCCGGCATCTTTCATTCAGGGATTCCGGCCCGCCGGATGGACCGCGGCCGCGGTGGCGGCTGCGGGGTCGCCGCGGCCGCGCTCGCATCCGCGCGGACACCACGTGCGCGCCGGCCCGGAATCCATGGGCGCGCAGGCAGGACGGGATGCCGGCCAGGTGACCGACGTCGATGTCCACCCGGCTGCGGGTGGCGAACGTGCCGCCGGTCCGGCCCCGCCGACGGCGGATCAGGCCGCCCTCACTGCGGGCCCGGCCGGGGCGAGATCCTCGTGCTCAGCGTCAACTACCCGGCCAGCCCGGTGCGGGCCGGTCCCGTGGTGGCCGTCCCGGCCGGACGGCTCGTTGCGGAAAAAGAGGTCCGGCCCGGCCCGCACGGGCGCTAGAGGCGGGCGGCAGACAGCTCACCCGGGCTGGCCTGCTCGTCCTCGCGGGCGGCCCCTTCCGGGCGGGCCCCCTCCCGGCGGGCACGGGTGTAGCGGTTCTCCGGGACCGGGAGGCCCAGGTGGCCGCGGAGCGTGCCGGACTCGTACTCGGCGCGGGCCAGGCCGCGCTCGCGCAGGATCGGCACCACCTCATCGAGGAACCGGCGGAACTGGGACGGGTGCCCGATGTGGATGTTGTATCCGTCCAGCGCGCGGCCCTCGAACCAGCGCTGCATCTCGCTGGCCACGGTCTCGGGCGAGCCCGCGAACGGGGTCGGCTTCGGGCCGGAGATCGCCTGCACGGTCTGCCGCAACGTGAAGCCATTGTCCCGGGCCATCTGCACGATCTTCTCGGCCTGGGTCCGGAAGCCCCGCTCGGCCACGTGCAGCACGTCCGGGAACGGCGCGTCGAGGTCGTACTGCCGGAAGTCGTGCCAGGCGAACGGGCGGCCCAGCTCGCCGAGGGCCCGGTCGAAGTCCTGGTCGGCGAGCTGCAGGTCATGCTCGATCTCGCGCGCTTCCCTATCGGTGTCGCCGACGAACACCCGGACGCCGGGCATGACGATGACGTGGTCGGGGTTGCGGCCCTTGGCGGCGGCGCGGGACTTGATGTCGGCGTAGAAGGCCTGGCCCTGCTCGATCGACGCGGCGTGGGTGAAGATGCCCTCGCCGATGGTGGCGCCCAGGTCGCGGCCCTGCTCGGAGTCGCCGGCCTGGAAGATGACCGGCTGTCCCTGCGGCGAGCGGGAGATGTTGAGCGGGCCCACCACCTGGAAGTGCTCCCCCTGGTGGTTCAGCGCATGCAGCCTGCTCCGGTCCAGGAAACGCCGGGCCTGGCGGTCCCGCGGGAACGCGTCCTCCTCGTAGGAGTCCCACAGGCCCTGGGCCACCCGGACGAACTCCAGCCCGCGCGCGTACCGCGTGTCGTAGTCGTAGTGCTCGTCCCGGCTGAAGTTGCCGGCCGCGCCCGCGTCGCCACTGGTCACCACGTTCCACCCGGACCGGCCGCCGCTGATCAGCTCGAGTGAGGCGAGGCGGCGGGCCAGGTTGAACGGGTCGTTGTAGGACGTGGTCATGGTGGCGACCAGGCCGATGTGCCGGGTCACCATGGCCAGCGCGGACAGCAGTGTCATCGGCTCGAGCCGGTTGAGGTAGTGCGGCGGGGAGTCCGGGGTGATGAACTGGCTGTCCACGATGAAGACCAGGTCGAACTTGGCCGCCTCGGCCAGCTGGACCTGCTCGATGTACCAGCCGATGTTCACGCTGGCGTCGCCGGGGATCTCGGGGTCGAGCCACTGGAAGTGCTGGCCGGGGCCACCCACTCCCATGGTCACCGCGCCGAGCTTGATCTGCCGGTTGCTCATGTGAGCTGTCCTTCCGTCGGCCGGCCGGAGCCGCGCGCTGTACTGCGATCCGCCGCCCGCTCGCGGGCCAGGGTCATCCATTCGTCGTGGCGGTGGCAGGCGACCCTGCGCCGGCCGCCGGCCGTGACGAGCGGAGGCTGGGCCGCGCAGGGGGCGGCGGCGAACGCGCAGCGCGTGGCGAACACGCAGGCGCCCGGGGCGCCGAGGCTGGCCAGCAGGGCCTCCGGCAGCACGCCGGCCTCGGCCACGGTGAAAGTGAGCTGCTGCGGGGACAGTTCCCGGTCGTGCATCACGCTGGGCGCGGACGCCATCAGCAGCGCGGTGTAGGGGTGCTCGGGGGCGGCGAACACCTGGTCCACCGGGCCGTCCTCCACGATCTGGCCCCGGTAGAGCACCACCACGCGGTCGGCGATGCCCGCCAGCGAGCTGAGGTCGTGCGAGATGATCACGATGGACAGCCCGAGGGAGGTCCGGAGCTGGTCGAGCAGCCGCAGGATGTAGTTGCGGTTGCTGGCGTCCAGGGCGCTGACCGGCTCATCGCAGATGAGCAGGCGGGGCTCGGTGGCCAGGGCCCGGGCGATCGACACGCGCTGGCGCTGGCCGCCGGAGATCTGGCCCGGGGTGCGCGGCAGCACGGAATCGTCCAGGCCGACCTGGCCCAGGGCCGCGACGACCCGCCGGCGGATCTCGTCCCGGCCGGTCTCGCCCTGAAGCCTGACCCCCTCGGCGACGATGTCATCCACGGTCATGTCCGGGTCGAGCGAGCGGAGCGGGTCCTGGAAGACCAGCTGCAGGTGCCCGCGGCGGCGCTCGGCCCGCCGGGCGCCGCCGTGCAGGGCGGAGATCGTGGTGCCCTCGAACACGACCCGTCCCCCGGCCGGGTTGACCAGGCCGGCCACGGTCCGGGCCAGGGTCGTCTTGCCCGACCCGGTCTCGCCGACCAGGCCGACGATTTCGCCGGGCTCGACGGCCAGATCGACCCCGCTCAGGACCTGGGTGGCGCGCCAGCCGCGGCCGAGGACCACGTCGAGTGACTCGACGGCCAGCAGCGGCGCGGACTGCGCGGTCCCGGGGACCGGAGCGGGCGCGGGGGCGGTCACCGGGCCGCCAGCTCGACGGCGGACCAGGCCTCCTGGGCCCGGACGCAGCGCGCCTCGTGCTGGTCGCCGACCGTGACCGGCGCGATGGGGCCGGTGCGGCAGGCGTCGGCCGCAGCCGGGCAGCGCGCGGCGAACCGGCAGCCGGCGATGTCCGCCCCTACCTGCGGCGGCTGGCCCGAGATGACCTTGAGCTCGCGGCGGCGGAAGTCGCCCACCGAGGCCACCCGGAGCAGCGCCTGGGTGTAGGGGTGCCGTGGGCGTTCGATGATCTCGGCAGCCGGGCCGGACTCCACGACCTCCCCGGCGTAGAACACCACCACGCGGTCGCACAGCTCGGCGACCACGGCCAGGTCGTGCGACACGAACAGCACGGCCAGGCCGCGCTCCGCGCGGAGCCGCCGCAGCAGGTCGATGACCTCCGCCTGGATGGTGACGTCCAGCGCCGTGGTCGCCTCGTCCGCCACCAGGAGCTCGGGATCGCAGGAGATCGCGATGGCGATCATCACCCGCTGCAGCATCCCGCCCGACAGCTCGGCCGGGATCTGGTGGAACACATGCTCGGGCTGGCGCAGCCCGACCGCGGTGAACAGCTCGATGGAACGCTGCCGGGCGGCCTTGCGGGACAGGCGGAGCTTCACCCGCAGTACCTCGGCCAGCTGGTGGCCCACCGTGATGGACGGGTTCAGGTAGGAGGCCGGGTCCTGGAACACCGCGCCCATGTGCTGGCCGTGCACACCCTCCCACCCCCGCCGGGACAACGTGGTCAGGTCACGCCCCGCGAACATGATCGAGCCCTGATCGATAGTGCAGCCGTCGGGCAGCACGCCGAGAGCAGCCCGGCAGGTCAGCGTCTTGCCGCTGCCTGACTCCCCCACCAGGCCGACTATCTCCCCGGCCCGGATGCCGAGCGAGATGCCGCGGACGGCGGTCGCCGCGCCGTGGTGCACGCTGACGTGCAGGTCGTCGAGGCGCAGCAGGTCGCTGGTGACCGGGCTAGCCGGCGTGGCCGGGGCCGGGCGGGCGGCCGTGGCGAGGCCCGCCGCGGGGGCCGGGGAGGGCGCGGCCAGGTCACGCGACTTGAGATTGTCGATCGTCATCGGCAGGCTCCAGAGTCGAGTGGGTTCGGATGATCGGATCCGGCTGGGCCAGCGCTCCCGCGCCGCGGCGGTCGCGGAAGGCATCGGCCAGGGCGTTCAGCGCGCCGACGGTGACGGCGATCAGCGCCCCCGGGATGAACGGCGCCCACGGCGCCTGGGCCAGGTAGGCGAGGTCGGAGGACAGCACGCCGCCCCAGGTGGGCGCGGGCGGCTGCACGCCGATGCCGAGGAAGGTCAGGAACGACACGGCCAGCAGCGCCGCCGCCGTCATGGACGCGGTGGTCACCGCGATCGTGGGCAGCACCTTGCGCAGCACGTGCACCCGGACCACGTGCAGTTTCGACGCGCCCATCAGCTCGGCCGCCTCGACGTACTGGGCGCGGGCGTGCTCCAGGGTGGCGGCCCGGGTGACACGGAAGAAGAACGGGGCGAGCAGGATGCCCACCGGGACCATGGCCTGGACCAGGCCGTTGCCGAGGGCGGCGGTCACCGCCACCGCGAAGAAGACGTACGGCAGGGTCATCAGCGCGTCGGTGACCCGGTTCGCGGCGAAGTCGAACCCCCGGCCCAGGAACACGGTGGCGATCCCCGGGCCGGTGCCCAGGACCAGCCCGATCCCGACCGCCTCGAGCGCGGTGAGCACCGAGAGCCGGGTGCCGGCCATCAGGCGGCTCGCCGCGTCCCGGCCGAGGTAGTCGGTGCCGAGCAGATGGTGCACGCCCGGCCCCTGGAACAGCGCGTTGGAGTTGATCGTCAGGGGGTTCTGCGGGGCCAGCGTGGACCCGAACGCGGTCAGGATGGCGATGCTCAGCAGCACGCCTATCGCGATCCGCGCGGACGGCAGCCGCAGCGCCGTGCGTGCCGCCCGCTTCCCCGGTGGCTTCCCGCTCATGTGCCGATCCCGTCGTTCGCCCGGTACAGCCAGTTGAGCGTGGTGTTGACGATCAGGTTGACCACGATCACGAAGCAGCTGATCACCAGCAGCAGGCCCTGGACCACCGGGATGTCCCGCGTCTGCGCGCTCTCCAGCAGCAGCTGGCCCAGCCCCGGCAGGGAGAACACCGCCTCGGCGGCCACCGCGCCGGCGAGCATGAGGGGGAAGTCGTTGCCGAGGATGGTGAGCGCCGGGCCCGCCGCGTTGCGCAGCGCGTGCCGGATCAGGATGCGGCGGTAGGGCAGGCCGCGCACCCTGGCGCCGACGATGTAATTCTGCTCGAGCACCTCGACCAGGGAGGTGCGCAGCTGCCGGGCGACGTCCGCGGAGACGGCCAGGCTGAGCGCCAGGCTGGGCAGGATGATGTGCGCCAGCCACTGCGGGACGCTGGTGCTCGGCCCGACGTAGCCGTTGGCGGGCAGCAGGTGAACCGTGACCGCGAACAGCACGACCAGGATGATGCCGACCACGAATGCCGGGAGGGTCGACACCGCCGAGCAGACCACGGTGACCCCGCGGTCGAACCAGCCGCCGCGCCGGATGGCCGCGATCGTGCCGGCGCTGCCGCCGATGAGGGCGGCCAGGATCACGGCCAGCACCGCGATCGACAAGTCGACCGGAAGCCGCTGCGCGATGCTCTGGGCCACCGGGATCTGGCTGAAGTAAGACCGGCCGAGGTTGCCGTGGGCGGCCTGGGTCAGCCAGCTCCAGTACTGCACGATCAGGGGCCGGTCCAGGCCCAGGGTGTGGTTGAGCCGGGCGACGGCAGCCGGGGTGGCCGCGTCCTGGCCCAGGATCGTGGCGGCCGGGTCGCTGTTGGACAGCGCTCCCAGGCTGTAGGTGATGAACGTGCTGATGAGCACGATCGGCACCAGTACGGCGAGGCCGCCGCCGAGCCGGGCCAGGATGATGCGGCGCCGCCGCCGCCGGGGCAGGGTCGCCCGGCGGCGGCGGCGCGCGGCATATTGAGGACGGTCACCGGGTCAGCCCGCCACCCGGACGCCTTCCCAGCGCTGCTGGACCAGGTCGGCCGGGATGCCGGTGACCTTGGGGCTGTAGGCGAAGATGCGCGGGTTGGTGTAGAGCCAGATGTGGATCGGGTCGTTCGTCACCGCGGTGGCGACCGCGCTCTGCAGGGTGCCCGCGTACTTGGGCGAGTCGAGCGGCACGGTGAGAGCCTGGTTGAGCGCCTGGGTCACGGTGGGCGAGGTGGTCGAGGTCTTGCCGTCCACGTTCATCAGCCCCTGCTGGCTGTACAGCACGTCCAGCATCTCCACCGGGGAGTTGCGGCCCGCGGTGCCGTCGATGGCCAGCGGGATGGTCTTGTCCAGGTAGAGGTACTGGGTCTCGGTGGCAGCCGGGATGTCCTTGATGGTGACCGAGATACCGGCCTGCTTGAGCTGGCTCTGCAGCTGCTCGGCCAGCGAGTCGCTGGTGCTGACCGTGCTCAGCGTGATCTTCACGCCGTGCGCGTAACCGGCCTGGGCCAGCAGCTGCTTCGCCTTGGCCGGGTCATAGGGGTACAGGTTGGCCAGCGCCGGGTTGTAGCCGACGAAGCCCTTGGGGAACGGCTGGTAGGAGGCCGCGCCGTAGCCTGAGGCCTGCACCTTGAGGATGGCCTGGCGGTCGATCGCGTAGTTGATGGCCTTGACCACGTCCGGCTTGTTGAACGGCGCGGTCGTGGTCTGGATGTCGAGCTCGTTGACCACCTCGGACGGGATCACGGCGATCTTGAACCCGGCGGCCTTGGCCGACGCCACCTGGTTACCCGCGATGTAGGCCACGTTGACCTGGCCGGACTGCAGGGCGGCCAGGATCTGCTCCGGCTGGGTGATGGACTGCACCGTGAAGTTGGCCAGGTGGATCTGGCTCGCGTCCCAGTAGCCGGGGTTGCGCACCAGGTCCGCGTGGGAGTCCGGCACGTAGCTGGTCAGCTTGAACGGCCCGGCGCCGACCGGGTGGGTGGGCAGGGCGCCCGGGTTCTTGGTGAAGGCGGCCGGGCTCACCATCATCCCGTCCTTGCCGGCCAGCAGGTCAGGTATCTGGTAGTCGACCTGGGCCAGGTCGAGAGTGAAGCTCGTCGGGCTGTTCACCACGACCTTCGAGATGACCGCGAGCTCCGACGCGATGTTGGAGGTCGACTGCTTCTGGCCGCGCACGATGTTCTTCTTGACGGCCTCCGCGTTGAGCGGCGTGCCGTCGGTGAACGTGAGGCCGGGCCGCAGCGTGAACGTGACGCTCTTGCCGTTCTTGGCGTACTTCCAGGAGGTCGCGAGACCGGGGGCGACCGTGCCGGACGGGTCGAGGGTCGTGATCGACGCGTAGACGAGGCCGAGCGCGTGCACGTCCCACCCGGCGCTCGAGGTCACCGGGTCCCAGGAGGTGGGCAGCTCCCACTCCCAGTTCAGGGTGCCGGTCGGCCCGGCGGAGGCGGACGAGGCCGAGCCCGCCGACGAACTGGTGCTGCTGCCGCAGGCGGCGGCCAGCAGCGAAAGAGCGAGAACGGCAGCGCCTGCGAGGACACCGCGGCGGACCGCGCGACGTCCGGGGGCATCACTGCGGATCGCGGTGTCCCTGAGGGCACCGTCGCGGACCGCGCGCCGGGGGAATGGCATCGAGAACTCCTGTGGGGGGGGTGTCGGGCCCAGCCACGCCCTTGTGGTCCGGTGCATCCAGCGGCGTAACTGTAAATCAGATAAAATCGATAGGTCAAGTAGGATTCTCCCCGAAAGGCCTATCAGGCAGGTGAATCGCGCATGGTCAGACCCCCTGCGGCACCGCTGGGATCTCGTGTCACGACGGGCTCGGGAGTGACGCGGGCGCCGGCGTCACGCCGGGCCCCGGCGGCCCGGCTCGATCGCGTTCTGGGACAACCGGGCGGCCGTGCACTACGCCGTGCGGAACTACGGTGATTTCCCGCGCCTCCTGGAGCGGATCCTGATCGCTGACGAACCGCAGTACGCCGATCTGTAGCCACCTCGAGCCCCGCTGGCTCCCCGCCGCGCCGGGCAGGGAGCCAGCGCTATCCCCGGGTGCACCCGCGCCCAGAACGGACGGGCATGGACCCTCAGCTGACCGGCAAGCGGGCCGCCGACCTGCTCGCGGCGGTCGCGGCCGCCCGTCTTCATCCCCCGCGCGGCTGCCTATCCCTTCCCGGGCGCGGGCGCCCGCCTCTTGTCATATTCTAATAGCCGGTATATAACGGCTGCATGAACCAGCGCTCGCTTCAGGAACCCACGTTCCTGATCCTCACCGCGCTCGCGGCCGGCGCCCAGCACGGCTACGGGATCATGACCGATGTCACGAACATCTCCGGTGGCCGCGTGAAGCTGCGCGCCGGGACACTGTACGCGGCCCTCGACCGCCTCGCCGACGAGCAGCTGATCGAGGTGGACCGCGAGGAGGTCGTGGACACGAGGCTGCGCCGCTACTACCGGCTCACCCCGCCGGGCGCGGAGCGGCTGGGGGCCGAGGTCGAGCGGATGCGCGCGCACACCACCGTCGCCGCCCAGCGGCTCCGCCTGCTGGGGGGCCCAGCGTGAACGCGGCCGCCGCGCTCGAGAGCCACTACCGGCGGCTGCTGGCCATGTATCCGGCTGAGCACCGGCGCAAGCACCAGGACGAGATGCTCGGCGTGCTGATGACAGGGGCGCATGCCGGGCAGCGCCGTCCGGGGCCGGGGGACACCGCGGACCTGATCTGGGGTGCGCTGCTGATCAGGCTGCGCCCGGCCCGCCGCGGCACGGCGTGGCCACTGTGGCGTGACGCGCTGGCCGTGGTCAGCGTGCTCCTGCCGCTGATCGTGCTGGCCTACTTCACGCTGCTGTACGTGGCCCTGCTGGCGACACTTCGGGTGGGGAGCCCGATCTTTGACGCGTTCGCGCGCTCTGATGCCGAATTCCTCGGCGGCTGGATGCTGGTGGCTGTCCTGGCCCTGCTCCGGCTGCGGCGCACCGCCGCCTTGGCCGCCGCGGGCCTGCTCATCTGGCTGGCGTACTCGTCCTCGGACGCCCCCAACTGGTCCTACATCGGCGCGTCGTCGATGCTCAGCCTGGCCGCCGCCGGGCTGGAGATAGCGGCTCTCCTGGCCGCGGCCGGGCGGGCGCAGGCGATCGGGATCATGAACTGGAAGTACTACGCGGCTGCCCTGGCGATCCCGCTGGGCCTGGCGGCCGTCTTCAACTGGGTCTGGCTGGACCACCCCGCCGTCTCGGACACGATCGTGATCACGGCCTGTGTGCTGACCCTCGCCGGGATGACGCTGGCCTCCCCCCTGGGAAAGCGCGTGGCGGCCATCCTGGCCCTCCCGGTCTATTACCTGGTCATGGAGTTCCTCGTGCCACCCTCGGAGATCGGCGGCCCCGGCGAGTTCGTATCGGGATGGATAGGGCCGCTGCGGGTCACAGTGACCGTCCTGCCGTTCGCGGTGGCACTGAGCGTGTTGCTCGCGGCGGCCCTGCGTGCCGCCCGGCACACCCCGGCCGACGGCCGCGAAGCCTAGACGTTGCCCCGCGAGTCTGGCCTTTACTCAGCCTTTAGCGAGATGCTGGAAAAAGGACAGTATGCCCGAAACCCACGAATGCACGTCATTACCGGCCCCGGCTGGCGTGGACACAATCCAGACGACAACCAGGATTCCCACGGTCCAGCCCGTTACCTTTGCCAGCACGCGTTTCCCCCCGTTCAACGCTGCAGGTGCCTGGACGCGCCGCCTTTCAGTGGGACGCGCAGCAGTAGCGACCGCGAGCACCCGCAACCGAGCAGGTCAGCGCCCCGTGCCAGGTTCCAAGTTGATCACGCACGGTAACGGAGCGCAAGGATAATCCAGGTAAAGCCGCCGGGAGTTTTACCGCATTCAGAACACATCCGCCAATAGGTGCCCGGTTCATTACCACAGCGGCATTCAATATCCGCGCCACTCCCGGCTGCCATGCTAAAGCGGGCAGCTTTACGTGAAGCGTCCTGCGGACAGCAGTCATGTGCCTGCACCCGGCGCTTAGCGGTCTTCCGGCATCCAGGCCGCCTGCCCCAGTCTTCATGTTTCGGCCCCTCAGCTGAGGTAGAGTTTCGTGAAGTAGGGGTTTGCGCCCGACCGGCAGGGAGGTCGCGATGACGGCACGGGTCCTGGCTGCAGACGCGGCCGCCGACCGCCTGGCCGAGCTCGGCCTGAGCATCGACCTCGTCGAGCGGGTGGTGCGCCGCGCGGACGCCGAGGCGGCGTTCTGCACCCTGTTCGACCCCCCGATCATGGAAGGCCTGACCCGCTGGGCCCGAACCAACCGCTTCCTGCGGGAAGCGCTCGTCCCGCTCGGCCGGATCGACGACGGCCGCATCACTCGCTGGGCGGAGCGGATCATCCTGCCTGGCTTCCCCCGGGACGGGGTCCGCCTCGCGGACGGGCTGGCCTCGCCGGACTCCGCCGGCGACCGGGGCATCGTCGTCGAGGTGAGCCCGCTCTGATGCCGCGCGGACAGGCGGCGGTCCTGACCCCGTCCCGGCTGGTGATCGCCCGCAAGCGGCGGGGCCTCACGCTGACCCAGCTGGCCGGGCTGACCGGCCTGAGCACGCGCAGCATCTCCCTGTACGAGAACGGCCACCAGGAACCGTCCGCGGACACGCTCCGGCAGCTGGCCGGGGCCCTCGACGTGTCCCCCGGGTTCCTCGGCGCACCCGACCTGGACGAGATTCCGGGCGAGGCGGTGAGCTTCCGGGCCCTGAGCAAGATGACCGCCCGGCAGCGGGACCGGGCGCTGAGCGCGGGCCGGGTCGCCTTGCTGATCAACGACTGGATCGACGCGAGGTTCCGGCTGCCGGAAACCGACATCCCGACCCTCACCGGCCACGATCCCGAGACAGCCGCGGACGTGGTCCGGGCCCGCTGGGGCCTGGGCGAGCGGCCGGTCAGCAACGTGCTGCATCTGCTTGAGTCCCGCGGGGCCCGGATCTACTCGCTGACCTCGGAGAACACCGAGCTGGATGCGTACTCGCTGTACTGGCAGGGGCGGCCGTTCATCTTCCTGGCCACCGGCAAGACCGGCGAGCGCGGGCGCTTCGACGCCGCCCACGAGCTCGGCCATCTCGTCCTGCACGGGGAGCACCAGGTGCCCAGCCGCCCGGCTGCAGAGGCCGAGGCCAACCGCTTCGCCGCCGCGTTCCTGATGCCCCGGGCCAGTGTCCTGGCCCAGGGCCTGCGCGACGCCACCCCCGCCCGGATCCTGGAGGCCAAGCGGACCTGGAAGGTGGCGGCCATGGCGCTGACCCACCGCCTGCACGAGCTGGACCTGCTGACCGAGTGGGGCTACCGGACCGCGTGCGTGCAGCTCTCCCGGCTCGGCTACCGGCGCAGCGAGCCGCAGGGCATCGAGCGCGAGTCCTCGCAGCTGCTGGCCAAGGTCTTCCGGGCCATCCGGGACGGCGGCGAGACGCCCGCGACGATCGCGTCCTCGATCGGGATCAGCACGAACGAACTCCGGTCGCACGTGTTCGGCCTCACCCTGACCGCGGTGCCCGGCGAGGGCCAGGCCGTGACGAGCCCGCCCCGCCACGCCCTTCGCCTGGTCCCGCCCCCTGGCTGAACCTGGTCGTCACCGACTCCCAGGGAGCAGCGAGCACCGGCTCACAGCACGCAGGTGAGACCGGGCACGCGATCAGCTAACACCGGGGCGCTGGGTGACAGTCCCGGTCCGGGGTTTCCTTAGGGCAGCAGGGCAGCAGCACTGCACCAACGCCCGGGATCGCCTGGTGGCGCGCCTCGGCGAGCAGTGCAGCGGCTGCTTGCTGACTGTTTTCGCCGGTACGAGACATCCGGGCGGCGATCAGCCCGGTGACGATCGGCGTCGAGAAGGAGGTGCCGCTCCACTTGGCCATGCCGTAGAAACGTCGAACCTGTCCTGCATACGGACTGGCGTAGCAGGTATACGCGCCTGTCGCGTACGCGTTGACGAGGTCTCTCCCGGGCGCGTACACGTCCACCCACCCGCCGAAATTGCTGAACGAAGCCCGGCCACGCCAGTCGCCGCCGAGCGCGCCGACGGAAATCACCTCGGAGAAGGCGGCCGGCCAGGTGGGCCTCCGAAAGCCGCTGTTACCCGCGGCGGCAATGCACACCACGCCCCCGTACTGGCGCAGCCGTCCGAGCCACTCCATGAAAGAGATGAGCGGGAGATCATGCCTGGACAGGCAGGCAACGGTCAGATGGAAGATGTCCACGCCGAGGCTGAGCGCTGCTTCGAGCCTCGGTACCAAGTCCGCTTCCAGCACACTGCCCGCGACCGAGAAGGCATTGGTCACGATGATCTCCGCGGAGGGTGCCATGCACCGTGTCACACCCGCGACGAACGTGCCGTGCCCAGTGTAGGGCGGGATCACCGGCGGGTTGCCCTGGAGTGGGGAAGGAGGGTCCGCATCCTCCACCGGATCCCCCATCCGGACCCCGTCCAACCACGAATGGGTCGCCGCGTCCCGTAGCAGCCCGGTATCGGCCATGTAAATCAGCACCCCGGCGCCCCCGCCGGCCTGGCATACCGAGGGAAAAGGCTCGATATCGTCGTACACTTCCTCGGGTTCTGTGGCCGGGCAGGAACTGCCGACGCCACCTGCGACGGTCATGACATGGTTCGGGGTGGCGATTCCCGGGCCGAGCCGCGCGTCAATAGCGCCCACCGCATCGACCATGCGCGAATAGCGGCGGCCCAGGGTGGTGAGCAGGGCAACGCCCGCGATAACAGGCCGGACCGCGTCCGGCTCGTCCCGCTCAAGGTCGCGCCGGGAAGGGTGATCGAGAATCTCCAGCACCCGGTCGAGATACTCTTCGCGGACGAGGATCTCACCTTCGGCGAACATATAGTCGAGCCCGCCATCCGGGGCGGCGATGGCTACAATTTCCCTTTTCTGCGGCCGGTCGGCGCCCTTTCTGCGGGGCGGGTTGCGAAAGGCCGCCTTGATGTGCTCGACCTCATCGGCAACCCTGGGCTGCAGCCCATTTCTCCAACTATCCCTCTTGGTCATACTGCCCCTCCGTAGGTTGAAACGACCCGGATTCGCCGAGCCGGACCCAACGCAGGCCGCCGCACCGGCCGCACGCGCGATGCGCCAACCGGTCTGCATATAGGGAGCCATCGCCTGAGGTGGTGATACATCTGCCCAGCGTCTTTGGCAAGCCGGTGCCGCCAGGCATGGTTACTTCCAGTATCTGCAATATTGCTTAAAGTGATCAGCCGGCCGCGGAAACTTCGCTTACCTAAGTGGAACATATTTTCGTAAAAAATTGCGTGGACCAGTCAGAAAGCCAGGAACTAGCATTGGCTTCGTGGCCGAAGGCGCACTTGCCGCCGGAACTAGTCGGCGCGATATGGACGATTTGCTGCTGCTGGCCCTGTCCCGTCCTCATGAGGCATTGGCCCGGGCGCGGGCGGTTCTGCGTGGCCGGCCTGACCCGTATGAGGCCTCTGTCGCCCGTCAGGCCGCCGGAATCGTCCTGCGTGATACCGGTGATGTCAATGCCGGGGTACGTGAGCTGCGCCGCGCGCTGCAACTGGCCCGCCACACCGGCGCGGCGGAACGCGAGGCCGATGTGCTGGGGTCCCTGGGGACCGCGCTCATCTATGCGGGCCAGACGGCGGGCGGGCTCGCCGCCTTCGATCGTGCTATCCAGCTGGCCTCCGGCGTACTGATGGGACGGGTACTGCACCGGCGCGGCATCATGCTCTGGAACCTGGGCCGGTACGCGGCGGCCCTTGACGACTTCCGGCGCGCGGTCAGCATCCTGGAGCGCGCGGACGACCGGGTCTGGACGGCTCGCGCGCTCAGCGGCCGCGGGCTGGTTTACCTGGCCATCGGGTCGCCAGCCCGTGCGGATGCTGATTTTGCGGCCGCTGGACGGCTGTTCGCCAGAACTAGCCAGAAGATGGAAGCGATTCAGACGGTGGTGAACCGCGGGGAGGGCGCCTTCCGGTCGGGAGACCTTCCGGCTGCACTTTCTTTCCTCGATGAGGCCGCCGCCCGTTACCGGCCGCTGAACGTGCCGACGCCATTCCTCAGCTTCGACCGATGCAACGTGTTGCTGGCGGCCGGGCTGGCCAGTGATGCCCTGGCCGAGGCGGATGCGGCCATACGAGATATCGAGCAAGCCCATGGCTGGTCCACCAAGAAGGCCGAATTGCTGCTGATGGCGGCCAACTGCGCGCTGGCCGCAGCGCAGCCGGAGGTGGCCCTGGACCGGGCCCGGGCTGCCCACCGCCTCTTCCGGTCCCAGCAGAGCGCCTGGTGGGAAGCCCACGCCGGGCTCGTGCTCGTCCGGGCACGTTATGCGGCCGGCCAGGTGTCGGCCCAGTTGCTTAACGCCGCAGACCGGGCCGCCTGCCGGCTGGTGGCGCTCGGGTCGGCCGAGGCCACCCAGGCGCATCTGGTCGCTGGCCGGGTGGCACTGGACCTGGGCCGCGGGGCTGACGCCGATCGTCACCTCATCGCTGCCGCGCGCGGCCGGCGGCGCGGTCCCGCGCTGTCACGGGCCAGTGGCTGGCTCAGCGAGGCACTGCGGGCCGAGGCGGCCGCCGACCCGCGCCGCCTGCTCGCCGCCTGCCGCCGCGGCCTGGCGGTCCTGGATGAGTTCCAGTTCACCCTGGGCGCCTCGGAACTGCGAGCACAGGCCACGGCCCACGGGGCCGAACTGGCTGTACTCGCGCAGCGTCATGCGGCGCGGGTTCACCGGCCCCGGCTCTTGCTGACCTGGAGTGAACGCTGGCGGGCCACTGCGCTGGCCGTCCCGCCGGTCATGCCCCCGGCCGACACGGGATTCGCTGACAGCCTTGCGGCGCTGCGCGAGATCACCGGCCGGCTGGAGGACGCTCGGCGCCAGGGCAGGCCCTCCGCCGTGCTCCAGCGGCAGCAACAGCGGCTCGAAAGATCGGTACGTGCCGCGTCGCTGAGGGCCCGGGGGGCTCCCAACTCCGGCCCCAGCGTGGTCAGCATCCCGCAACTACTCGACCAGCTAGGCACCGCCGAGCTGATCGAGATCATCGACCTTGACGGCGTCCTCCACGTACTGTCCTGTGGCGCCGGGCGAGTACGGCAATTCACAGCAGGCCGCACAGAGGACGCTATCCGCGCTTCTGATCTCGCCGGCTTTGCTCTGCGCCGTCTGGCCCGCAGCCGCCCCGGAGACAACCTGGACAGTGCGCTCGGCATCCTGAAGGCGATCGGCCCGAAGCTCCAGGACGCGCTCCTCGGCCCGGCCGCCGGTGACCTGGGCGACCGGTCAGTCGTGGTCGTACCGCCCGGCAAGCTTCACGCGATTCCATGGGCACTGATTCCGGCACTAAGCGGCCGCGTGTTCAGCGTGGCCCCGTCCGCTGGCGCCTGGCTGCGTGCGCATTCAGCCTCGCCGCCGAGCCGCCCGCATGTCACGCTGGCCCGCGGGCCTGGCCTGGTCACTGAAGGCGCTGAGGTTCCACTGATTGCGCACCTGTATGACGACGTCACGGTGCTCGGAGGCGCTGAGGCCACCGCAGGACGGGTGCTGTCCGCGCTCGACGGAGCCTGGCTGGGGCATATTGCCGCGCACGGAAGCTTCCGCGCCGACAGCCCTATGTTCTCTTCCTTGCGCATGTGTGACGGACCGCTGACCGTCTATGACTTCGAGCAGCTGGACCGCGCGCCTTACCGGCTGGTTCTCTCGAGCTGCGACTCCGGCGTTCAGGCGCCTGCTGGGGCTGACGAACTTCTCGGCTTGGTCAGCAGCCTGCTGCCGCTGGGAACGGCCGGGATTGTCGCCAGCGTTGTCCCGCTGAACGACTACGCGGTCGTGCCCCTCATGGTCGGCCTGCACCGATACCTGCGAGCAGGCCACAACCTGGCCGAGTCGATGTGCAATGTCCGGCTCGACCTCACCGGCGATCAGATCCAGGAAGCAACCGCGGCGTCCCTCGTGACGCTCGGCGCGGGCTGACCGGGCGCCGCCCGAGCGGGCTCGCGCTCCGCACGGCCGGCCGCACCGCTCGCGAGGTGCAGCAGCCGGGCCGGGTCCTTTCCGGCGCCGCCGGCCCGGGTTTCCCCCGCTCCCTGCACCCCGTTTCGCCGGGTTCTGCCTGGACGGAGCGCACCGGCGGGCGTCCTGATACGGCACCGGGAAAGATTTGAGCGAAAAGCTTGTGCCTCGCGGGTCGTATCACGCGCGGCGTAGCCGCCTCCGTCCCAGTGAACCGTGCTTGCCGAGCCGGGCCGTGTGGCTCGGCAGACATCCGGCCGCGCACCGCGAGAAGATCAGGTGCTCATGGAACTAGCGCCCGGACTGGGCCGTCCTCGTACAATGCAGGGCATCCACGGGCGGGGCAGTTATGCGCCCCCGCAGTCCCATGGCCCGCACGGGGAGAGGACGGGCCCGCGATGCGCGATGACGCGCTGGTCGCCACGCTGGTCGCCCGGGCCCGCGACGGTGACAAGCACGCCTGGGACGCGATCGTGGACCGCTACGCGCCGCTGATCTGGTCGATCTGCCGCCGGTACCGGCTCGACCGCCCGGACGCGGATGACGTCGGGCAGAGCGTCTGGCTCCGGCTGGTGGACCAGCTGGCGCTCATCCGCGATCCGGCCGCGCTGCCCGGCTGGCTGGCCACCACCACCCGGCGGGAATGCGGCCGCCTGCTGAGCGCGTCACGCAGGCAGGAGGCCCTGGGCGATGCGGTGGACGTGGAAAACATCCCGGACAATGACCCGGAGGCGGCGGAACGGGAGGTGCTCACGGCCGAACGCAACGCGGCGCTGCGGGAGGCGTTCGCGCACCTGCCGCCACGCTGCCAGCAACTGATCGGCCTGCTCCTCGAGGACCCGCCGGTCCCCTACGCTGACATCAGCGCCAGGCTGGGCATCCCGGTCGGGAGCATCGGGCCGAACCGCGCCCGTTGCCTGGACCGGGTCCGCCGGCATCCAGCGATCGCCGCCCTCATCAGCAACGAAATCCCGGCCGGAGGTGACCCGAGTGACGAGCCAGCAGTGGGCTGATGACCGCCTGATGGCGGCGCTGGGCGAGGCTGTCCGCGCCGGGCGGGCCGTGCCGCCCGAGTTCACCGAGGCGGGCAAGGCCGCGTACACGTGGCACAGCGTTGACGCCGAGCTGGCCGCGCTCACGTTCGACTCCGCCGCCCAGGCCGCCGTGGCGGCCGTCCGGGCGGAGGAGGCCAGCCCGCGGTTCCTCACGTTCGCGGGGGCGGAGCTGACCATCGAGCTGGAGATCGGCCCGGACTCGATCGTGGGCCAGATCGTCCCGCCCCAGCCCGGGCACGTGGACGCCTGCCCGGCCACCGGGGCCGCCGCGACGGCGGAGATCGACGAGATGGGCTGCTTCATCATCCGGCCGCTGCCGTCCTCGCCCTTCCGGCTGCACTGCCACACCGCGGCCGGCGTCAGCGTGCTGACGACCTGGATCACGTTGTAGCCCGCGGCTCCCCGGCCCGGCCGGAGCCCGGCGGCCCGCGCCCTCCGCCGTCGTTTCCGCCGCCGGCCGTTACAGCACCACGGGGGGCCAGAGGTTGTGCTGGGCGGCGATGGGATCACCGGGCCATTCGTGCATCGAGGCGAGGTTGTCGTGCGCCGGGTACTTCGCCGCGGCCGGGCCGCCGGCGAACCCGTGCAGCAGGTTGGTGGTCACCCGCCTGGTGAACTGGCCCGCGTGCTTGGTCAGGCCGAACAGCCGCAGCCCGTTGCTGCACGCCACCCAGCGCATGGTGCCGGCGTTGAACACTCCCGCACCGCCGCCGTGCGTGTAGTAGGCCGAGTCGGAGTAGCTGTGCACTCCGCGGCAGGTCAGCGGGGAATGGGAGAGCACCTGCATCGGCCGCTCGACCGGGTAGACCGGGTTCACCCGGTCGTACTCGATGCCGACCAGCCCGGTGAACCTGGTGCCCTTCCGTACCCCGGTGCGCGCGAAGATCCAGCTGCCTGGTGAGGCAATGACGAAGTCGGCGCTCACCGGGTTCGACTCGTACAGCGTCCCGGTCAGCGACGACTCGGGATCCGGGTGGGGCGGCTCCCGCCAGTCGCTGGTCACCAGGGTGTTGTCCTTGCCGTACATCGGGTCCTGCTGATAGCTGGTCTTGTAGCAGATGACCAGCCGCCGCTGCCCCAGCCGCGTGCTGGCCATCCGGGTCCGGCGGAACATCGTGTTGGCGCCCATGAAGGCGATGTTCATGCCCGCGTTCCGGGCCGCCGTGACGTGCTCCCGTTCTTGCGGGGTCCAGTACTCGTCGTGGCCCGCGGTGAACAGCGCATGCGCCCCGTCCAGCAGGTGCGGGTCGCCGTCGATATCCATGCTGGTGATGTAGGCCAGCGGTAGCCCGCTCCGCTCGGCCAGCTCGATGGTCTTCCGCTCGTGGTACAGGAACATGTAGGCGCCGTTGGCGTCGTAGGGCCGGTCCAGGCTGACCGCAAGTGAGCGGTTGGCGTAGTCGCCGACGCCCTGCGGACCGTTATAGAGGTCGTAGCCACCCCAGGTGTTGTAGGCCTGCCAGGTCTCCACCCCGTTTTTGATAACGGTCTTACCGGCGGTGCTCGCCGACCGGACCGTGACCGGGATGAACCGCTGGGCACCGTGCTCCGCGTCCAGGCGGAGCAGGTAGCAGCCCTCCGGCCAGTCGTGGGTGGGCACGGTCAGGGACGGTCCCCACCTGGCTTCCACGGTGTTGGTCGGCTTGATCAGGTCCGGCTGCCGCTGCCGGTGCCCCTTCACCGTGGCCGACTTCCACAGCAGGCGTGCCTCGTCCCCCTTGTACCAGCCCATCCGGAACGCGCTCACCCGGAACGAACGGGCCGTGGTGGACACGTACAGGGTGACCGGCTCACCGGGCAGCACGCTGGCCTGGCCCGCGTAGCCGGCGATGGCGTCCGGGGCGCCGAGGTGCCTGATGTTCCAGTGCGGGTCGCCCGGGAGGTCGTTCTCGCGGACCGGGCCCCCGGCCCTGGCCCGGACAGCCTGCGGCGACGTGCCCGTGCTCCCCCGCCCGGCGGTCCTGGCCGCATCGCAAGCCGCCGCGGCCACCGCCGTGACCGCGGCCGCGATACCGAGAAAAGCCCGCCGCGAATGGTGCGCGGACTGGGAGGGCAGCCCCATGCGATCCATGATGAACCCGCTTCCGGGGCGACGCGGGAGGCAGGGCCGAGGCACATGATAGGCATGACTTCTCTTGACCATCCCGATACCCGGCGGGGCGGGGCCGGACGCTGCGCCCTGTCCCGTGAATCGGTACTGACCGCACGTCCGGGGATGCCACAATCCGGACATGCTCCCAGGTGCTACCGACTCGGCTGACGACCCTCTTGAACAGGATGCCCCCGACCATCCGGTCGACGACCCGGCCATCGTGTGGTGGTTCCTGGCCGACGGCGACCGCGCCAACCGGGCCACTGACCTGCGCACCTTCACGATCGGGAACCTGGTGCAGCCGCTGGTGGACGGGCACAGCTACTTCGCCCGGCTGCACGCCGAGCTGAACGCAACCGAGCCGGGCGATCAGGTGTACTTCCTGGACTTCCGCGGCGACCTGGACGAACTGCTCGACGGCCCTGGCTCGGCGGTCGGTGACGTGCTCGGCCGCGCGGCCCGGCGGGGGGTCAAGGTCTTCGGCCTGCTGTGGCGCTCGCAGCCCAAGGCGCTGCGGCAGTCCGAGGAAGCCAACGCCGAGTTCGTCCGGGAGATCGGCGACGACGGCGGCCAGGTCCTGCTCGACGCGCGGACCCGCCGGGCCGGCAGCCACCACCAGAAGCTGGTGGTGATCCGCCACCCAGGCGCCCCCGGCCGCGACGTCGCGTTCGTGGGCGGGATCGACCTGGGCTACAGCCGCAACGACGACTCGCAGCACCACGGCGATCCGCAGGTGATGGACTTCCCGGACACCTACGGCCCCCGGCCGCCCTGGCATGACATCCAGGCTGAGGTACGCGGGGCGGCCGTGCACGACCTGGAGCACACGTTCCGGGAGCGCTGGTACGGGAGCAGTGTCCTGGACCTGCCCAGCCCGGTCCGCCAGCTGTACGACCGCGCGTACCACATGGGCGCCATGACCAGCCGCCCGCTGCCCGAGCCGGTACCGGACGAGAGCATGCCGCGCGGCACGCACGCGGTGCAGGTGCTGCGCACCTACCCGGCCCGGGTGCGGCGCTACCCGTTCGCGCCACTCGGGGAGCGGAGCATCGCCCACGCGTACCGGAAGGCGTTCGCGCGGGCCCGCTCCCTGGTCTACCTGGAGGACCAGTACTTCTGGTCACGGCCGGTGGCCAGCCTCATCGCCTCGGCCCTGCGGGCCCATCCTGGCCTGCACGTCATCGCGGTCGTGCCGCGGTTCCCCGACAACGACGGCCCGGTCACCCAGATGCCCGGCCTGATCGCCCGGCACGATGTTGTGCGCGCCTGCACCGCCGCGGGGGGTGACCGCTTCGCCATCTACGACCTCGAGAACCACGAGGAAAACCCCGTCTACGTGCACGCCAAGATCGTGGTGGTCGACGACGTCTGGGCCATGGTCGGGTCGGACAACCTGAACCGGCGGTCCTGGAGTCACGACAGTGAGCTGTCCATCGGCGTGCTGGACGCGGAGCCGGACCTGCGGGAGCCCCGTGACCCTGGAGGGCTGGGCGACGGCGCCCGGGTGTTCGCGCGGGACCTGCGCCTCCGGCTCTGCCGCGAGCACCTGGACCGGGATCCCGACGATGTGGACGACCTGCTGAGCCCGGCGGAGACGTTCGCGGCGTTCCGGCGCCAGGCGGAGCGCCTGGCCGCCTGGCATGACGGGGACGGCACAGGAGAACGGCCACCCGGCCGGCTGCTGCCGCACCAGACCTACCGGCCCACGACGGCGCAGCGCTTGTGGGCCGCGCCGTTGTACCGGCTGGTGTACGACCCCGACGGCCGCCCGCTGCGCGATCGGGTGCGCGGCCGTTTCTGACCTGCAGATCTGCCCTGCAGCCGGTAGCTGCCCAAAGCGCCATGTGGCACCAGACAACCTCTGGCCGCTTTCGAGCGTCTGCTCAGTTACCAGCGCCGGGCGCGGAAGTCCCGGCAGTAGCCCGCCCACGCCGGCGGCCTGGCCCGCGTATCAGACGGATGGTGGGACATGAGATGGTGCCGATCCCCGTGGTGGGGCCGGGTCAGCGTGGCGGCCACGGCCGCCGTGCTCTGCGCGGGAGTCACCGGGGCCACCGCCCCGGCGCTGGCGCGGGTCCTCCTCCCGCCAGGGTGCTGAGGCGGGCTCGATCGCGGTGAATTGTCTCTCCGCCGCGCATCCGAGGCTGGCGGCCCGGATGTCCCGCGACATCCATGCCGCGCTGAGCGGCCGTTCGTCCACGGTCGCGCTGCGGGTGTACGACAAGAGCGAGGACCTGAACTGCTGGCTCAACACCACGACGCACTTCGACTCGGCCAGCGTCGTCAAGGTGACCATCCTCGGCACCCTGCTGCGCGAGGCTGAGACGCAGCACCGGCACCTCACCGCGTCCGAGGCGCGCCTGGCCCGGCTCATGATCACCCAATCGGACAACAACGCCGCGTCGGCCCTGTGGGCGCACGTGGGCCGCGGCCGGCTGCAGTACTTCCTCGGCCGGGCCGGGATGAACCAGACCCAGCTCGGGCCGGACGGCTACTGGGGCCTGACCCAGATCACCGCGCACGACGAACTGCTCCTGCTGCAGGTGCTCCAGTACCCGAACACCGTGCTGAATGCCGCCTCGCGGAGCTACGCGCTCAGCCTGATGGCCCAGGTCATCCCGTCCCAGCGCTGGGGAGTCCCGGCAGGTGCGCCCGACCGACCTGACCGTGCACGTGAAGAACGGCTGGCTGCCGCTCGCCACCCATGGGTGGCGCATCCACAGCATCGGGTGCTTCACCGGCCACCACCGCGGCTACAGCATCGTCGTGCTCACCGAGGACAATCCGACCATGGCGTACGGGATCACGACGATCGAGCGTGCTGCGGAGGTCATCCACCGTCAGCTCAATCCCACCGCTACCGTGTTCGTCCCGCCGTCCGGCCCGGCTCCGTCGTGGGGCAAGCCAGACGAGCAGATCCCGCCATCCCTCGGCGGCCGGTAGCCCCGCCCAGGACGGGCCGGCAGGCGTCTGGGCGGGCTACCGGCCCGCCCAGACGCTGCCGCGCGGTACCCCTGAGGCTGCCCAGACGCTGCCGCGCGGTACCCCCGAGGCTGCCCAGACGCTGCCGCGCGGTACCCAGGCGCTGCCGCGCGACCCGAGGCTGCCCAGATCTGCCATCGGTAATTTTCTGCGGAACGAGGGAACCGCACTGGCGGCACCGTGCGTCTAAGAGAAGCCTCTTCCCACCTGGGGCGCATGGTGAATGGTTGCCCGCATGGCCCGGCAAGCAGCGCACAGTTGCCGGGACGTGCGGGCAACGCCGTTTCTGCCACGGCCCGGCACGGCGTGCCCATCCCTCACGCTCACCCCGGGCAGGCGGGTCACTCCCGCAGGGCCCTGACGGGCAGATAACTCCGGCGTGCCAGGGCTGGGCGCGACGACAGCAGGCAGGTCCAGCCGGCGCAGGCCGGTGCGGTGCCGCTCAGCCAGGTCCAGGTAGGTCTGGACCGCGTACTTGATCCATGACTGCTGGCGCAGGCCCGCGTCAGCCCGGATCGAAGCGGGCACCCCGATGGCGAGCGCGCCCGCCGGGACGGACATGTCCTCGAGGACCAATGCCGCCGCCGCAACCACTGCCCCCGCGGCCACCCGCGCGCGGTTGAGGACCAGGGATCCCGAACCGATCAGGCAACCGTCCTCCACCACGCATCCCTCCAGGTGCGCGCGGTGCCCGATCACGCAGTCCGCACCGATCACCGTAGGGTGCTCCTCGGTGGTGTGCACGATCGTGCCGTCCTGGACCGAAGTCCGCTCCCCCACCTTGATCAGGCCGTGGTCCCCCCGCAGGACCGCTCCCGGCCACACCGAAGACCCGGCGGCGAGTTCCACCGCGCCGATCACCACGGCGTCCGGGTGAACGAAAGCCTGCGGGTCGATCGTGGGTGCGGCGTAGTCGAGTGCGTAGATCGGCACAGCATCACTTCCCCAGAGCGTGTCTGTGGCCCGCCTCGGTGCGGCCACACGTGGCACTAATACGGCATATTGTCCGAAACCAGGATTTCATGGGCATGACGGATCGGCACTGGCTCTCACGGCAGAAGTTGATCAGCTCACCCGGGGTGACCAGACCGCGCGGCCGCCGCTCGGAGACGGGGACCCGATCGCCGCTCGCGGGCCCGGATCCGCCCGCGCCAGCGCAGCATGGGCCAGTGGTCCAGTCGAGAGCCTGACGGCGCTCTGGCGCAGGCCGTTGGTCAGGAGTGCGACGGACCTCCGTCACCACTTTCGCGCCGTAACCGATTGTCCCCTTGAGAAAGTTTTCGCCGACGTTACACGGTGATACGAATAGGAAACCACCCGGCGAGTACGGGCACGGGCAGAAACCGATCCTGCGTACGGCAGATCGCGAGCGGCCGCGAGTCACTGGAAACAGCCGGATGACGTCAACTCCGGGCGCCCGACTGTCCGGCCTTCCAGAAGTTCGTCTCAGTTCTGTACACCTCGCCTGCCGCGATCCGGCCCGGGCCCGGATGGGCCCGGATGGCTGCATCCGCACATCCGGGGTGCACTCCCCGACGCAGGACACCACGATGACGATCACCCGACCGCAGTCCCACAATGACCGACCAGGACTGGCTCGGCGGTCATCCCGTGAGATCGCGCGGGGGTCGCGACCTGGCGGGACGCAGTCCCTCGGACCGGCCAGCGTCGGTCGGTCAATGCCGGCCTCGTCGTGTGAGACGGCAACGCAAGCCCCACCAGGGCCCGGTCCGTGTCAGTCATTCCCCTAGGAGGTGCCCAATGTCCGACAGCGACATCGCGTGGCAGGCGGCGCAGGACGCGGCCCAGGCCCTCGCCCCCGAGGTCGACCTTCTCGCCGACTTCGACATGGCGGGCTTCGGCGGCTCACTGGCCGCCGTGCTTCAACCGGGCCATGGAGCACCCGGCCACCGTGGCTGAGGCCAGTTTGCGGCTGACGACCAACCTGGCCCGGGCCGCCCAGTTCGCGACGGCCAGGGCGATGGGATCGCACGCTCCCGCCGCCCATCGAGCCGGAGCGCGACAAGCGGTTCGCTGACCCCTCCTGGGAGGACAACCCGGCGTTCGCCGCGCTGCGCCAGTACTACCTGGCGACCAGGCAGTTCACCGGCGAGGTGCTCGATGCTGGCCGGGGCGACCCGGTCAGCGACGGGAAGGCCCAGCTGGCCGCCGGGTTCCTGCTCGACGCGTTCAGCCCGACCAATTTCCTGATGACGAACCCTGCCGCGCTGAAGCGGGCGTTCGAGACCGGCGGCGGGAGCCTGGTGGCCGGCACCCTGAACTTCCTTGATGATCTTGTGCACCGCAAGGGGCGGCCGCGGCAGGTGGACGCCAGCTCGTTCCACCTGGGCGAGAACCTGGCCGCAACCCCGGGCCAGGTGGTCTACTCCAGCGAGCTGATGGAACTCATCCAGTACAGCCCGCAGACCCCGCAGGTCCACTCCATCCCCATGCTGGCCAGCCCGCCCTGGATCAACAAGTACTACATCATGGACCTCGCGCCCGGCCGCAGCTTCATCGAGTGGGCCGTGCAGCACGGGCACACGGTGTTCACCATCTCCTACCGCAACCCCACGACGGAGATGCGCGGGGTCACCCTGGACGACTACCTCATCGACGGGCCGAAGGCGGCCCTGGACGTGATCTCGGACATCACCGGGTCACCCAAGATCAACATCACCGGGCTCTGCCTCGGTGGCGCGCTGACTGCCATGCTGGCCTCCTACCTGGTCCGCACCGGCGACGACCGGATCAACTCCGTCACGCTGCTGAACACCATGCTCGACTACAGCGAGCCGGGGGTGCTCGGCGTGTTCACCGACCAGCCGACGATTGCCCGGCTGGAACGGAAGATGGAGGCCGAAGGCGTCCTCGAGGGGTCAGACATGGCGGGCACCTTCGACATGCTCCGGGCCAACGACCTGATCTTCAACTACGTCGTGTCCAACTGGCTGATGGGCAAGCAGCCCCCCGCATTCGACATCCTTGCCTGGAACGGGGACAGCACCCGGATGCCGGCCGCCATGCACTCCTTCTACCTTCGCTCGCTGTACGTCCGCAACGAACTGGCCAAGGGAGAGCTGGAGCTGGCCGGGCAGCGGCTGTCGCTGGGCGATGTGAAGAGCGACACGTACGTAGTGGGAGCGGTGAACGACCACATCGTCCCCTGGACGACGTCCTACAAGGCGACAGGCCTGCTCGGCGGCCACGTGCGCTACGTGCTGTCCAGCGGCGGGCACATAGCCGGAATCGTCAACCCGCCCGGCCCGAAGGCCTGGCACATCACCGGCGAGGACA
This sequence comes from uncultured Actinomycetes bacterium, assembly GCA_963751175.1. Classification (GTDB taxonomy): domain Bacteria; phylum Actinomycetota; class Actinomycetes; order Streptosporangiales; family Streptosporangiaceae; genus RYN-230. Next base: position 187,898 of record CAVVTM010000016.1, read on the forward strand.
ACCCGCCCAGCGCGGAAGGCTGGCGGGCCACCGCGGAGCGCCAGGACGGCTCCTGGTGGGAAGACTGGGCCGGCTGGATCGAGCCACGGGCTGGTGAGCTGGTCAAGCCACCCCGGATGGGCAGCCGCCGCTACCCGCCGCTGGGCGACGCACCCGGCCTGTACGTCCGCGGCTGACGGCAGGGCCTGAGCCCGCTGACCCAGAGCCCGCTGACCCCCAAGGTCAGCGGGCTCTGGCGGTTCGGCGGGCTGGACCAGCGGTCCCAGGCCCGCGGGCCGGATGTGAGTAAGTGTGAGCCAGCAGACACACCCTTGCTTGGCAAACCGCGCATTTGCATGGTATAGTAAGCACAGAGATAAAGAGAAGACCTCGGACCGAGGAACCCGGAGCCAGGAGTTCCGGGGCGACAGACATCTGGGAGAGCGCCATGACTGACACCCGCAGCACCAGCCAGGAAGTCCAGAGCGAGATCCTGGACGCCGTCCGCAAGAGCCAGGACGCCATGGTCGACGCCATCAAGCGCTGGGCCGAGACGGTCCAGTCGATCACCCCGTCCATCCCCGTCCCCAACCTGCCGTACACCGACAAGCTGCCCAAGCCGGAAGAGTTCGTGGCCAACGCCTACGACTTCGCCGAGCAACTGCTCGCCAGCCAGCGGACCTTCGCGGAGCACGTGCTCCAGGCGACCAAGCAGCTGACCCCCGGCAAGAGCGGGACCGCATCGAAGTCCGGCACCGCTGCCAAGTGACCTGACCCCGCCTGATCCCGCGCGGTGACCCTGGATATCCGGGGGTCACCGCGCGGCAGTATGCTTACTATAGTTTGCAAGAGTTAGCACCACGGCCGGATGAGCCGGCCGCGCCGGCTCGGGCCCTGGAGGTGCTCATGCCAGAACCCTGGGACAGTCAGCGGGAAGCCCTCGGCTCCTTCATCCGCACCCAGCGCAAGCTGGCCAATCTGTCCCTGCGCCAGCTCGCTGAGATGACCAGCCTCTCCAACCCATACCTGAGCCAGGTCGAGCGCGGGCTGCACCAGCCGTCGGTACGGGTGCTCAAGCTCATTTCCGACGCGCTGAACGTGTCGGCGGAAACCCTGCTGGCCCAGGCGGGCCTGCTGGATGGCGACCGCCCAGGCACCGCGGGGCCCGGCCAGGCCGGCGCCAACCGGCCAGCCACACCGACGGCCGGCGCCGAAGCGGCTATCCTCGCTGATCAGCGCCTCACCGATGACCAGAAGAGTGCCCTGATCACCGTGTACCGGAGTATGCTGCGCTCGGAATAGGTGCTTTGGCGGTGCCCCGCCAGGAGTGACACCAAATCGGGCCCCATCGTCGCTTTTGCAGCCGTCGGCGTAACCAAGAAGTTACCTATATCTGGCTCCCCGGCGAGCGCGGGGAGTGAGTCATGTCTATAATTCCTATATGGTAATAGGGGAATCTCGCTTGCCTATGCTGCTGCCGCGCCCGGAAGAGTCAGTGCTTGCCATCGCACCTCCCGTAGCTGAACCCGGGTACTGGGCCGGCGCGCCCAGCGCGGTCGTGGGGGACGACGCTATCTACCTCGCCTACCGGATGCGCCGCCCGGTCGGCCGCGGCCGTGGTTACGGCGTCAGCGTGGCCCGGTCCGAGGACGGCGTGCATTTTGAGCCGCTGATGACCATCGGACGCGAGCTGGTCGGCACCGAGTCGCTCGAGCGGCCTTCCCTCGTGCGCACCGAGACCGGGACGTGGCGGCTGTACCTGAGCTGTGCCACGCCGGGTACCAAGCACTGGCGGGTGGAACTGGTCGAGGCCGCCCACCCGAGCGAGTTCGACGCCCTGACCAGCCAGGTCGTCCTGCCCGGTGACGCCAAGACGGGGGTCAAGGACCCGGTGATCACCCACCGCGACGGGCTGTGGCAGCTGTGGGCGTCCTGCCACCCGCTGGCCGATCCCGATGAGGCCGACCAGATGGTCACCGACTTCGCCACGAGCGCCGACGGCAAGGAGTGGACCTGGCACGGGACCGCGCTGAACGGCCGGCCGGGCTACCGGGACTCCCGGGGCACCCGGGTCACCGCGGTCATGTGCGCCGGGGCCACGATCGTCGCGTATTACGACGGCCGGGCCAGTGCCGCCGAGAACTACGAGGAGCGCACTGGCGTCGCCACCGGGACCGAGCCCACCGCGCTCACCCCGATCGGGGACGCCCCCTCCGCGGAGTCGCCGTACGCCGGCCGGGGCCTGCGGTACCTGGACATCCTGCCGCTCGGCGACGGCAGCTACCGGCTGTACTACGAGATGACCCGGCCGGACGGCTCACACGAGCTGCGCACGGAACTCCGGCCCGGGCTGGACGCCTAGCCCCCCGGGCCCGGCGGCCTGCGGGTAAGCCGGACGGCCAGCCCCGGCAGGGGCCGGCCTCCGCGTGGCCAGCCCCGTGTGGCCAGCCCCGTGTGGCCAGCCCCGGTGTGGCCAGCCCCGTGTGTGGCCAGCCCGGAGTGGCTAGCCCGAGCGGGGCTGGCCGTTGCGGGCCTGGCGCTGCCCGGTCGGGCGGTCGCCGACCAGCCCGCCTGACCTCTCCCGGGGCTGCAGCCAGTCGCTGAAGTCCGACTCGGTGACTTTCTCCAGCAGCCGGATATCAGACTCGAAGTACGGCAGCACCGCCTGCCGCTGCTCCCAGGTCAGGGGCTGGCGGGGCCGCGCGCCGCGTTGCAGCATCCGCTCCAGCGGGCTGGTCAGCGCGATCCCGGTCGTGCCCGGCAGGTGCCGGCTGGCCGCCGCGGCCGCACGGATCATCGAGGACACGGCCCGGTGCCCCAGCGACCCGTCCGGGTGCGCGGTGACGTTCTCCCTGGGCACCTCGGTGACGATCCCTTGCTCGACCCCCAGGAACGCGCAGATCTGGTCCAGCGTCTGCACCGGGGCGTCGACCAGGTCGCGGTAGCGGAGCACGAGTACCTGCTCCTTCGGGAACACCTGGTACAGGTGCTCGAGCTGCTCGCCGTACCGGCCCAGCCGCGTGTAGTGCCAGAAGTCCGCCCAGCCCGCCGCCACCCGGCGGTCCTCGTCGGCGCAGGCCCTGACGAAGTCGCCGATCGGGTCGAGGCCCGCCGACCACAGATGCGTCCAGTTGGAGTGGGCCCGCTCCACCGGGTCACGGAGCATCGTGATCATCTTCACGTTCGGGATCAGGTCCCGGATCCGGCGCTGAGCGGCGCCGTCGTACAGGTAGAACGGGGTGGACTCGGCGCGGAGCTGGCCCGCCGCGGCCTGCGCGAACAGGGCTTCGTAATCCTCCCGGCGCCAGACGTGCTCGCGCCAGGTCTGGATGTCCCCGGGGCCGCCGCCACGGTCCGGCGGCGGCCCGCCGGTCAGGAAGAACTTGGGCTCCTTGACCGGCGACATATAGAGCACGGGATGCGTGGCCAGAGCAGCGTGCAGTGCCGTGGTACCGGCCTTCGGGGCACCGATGATCAGGAAGTCCGGCAGAGGCATGGGGGGCCTCCTTCACGTGAATGTGCTCGTGGACACGTCCTCGGGCCGCCTAGAGCAAGGGAGAATTATCCCGATCAATTTAGTAGAGTATGGGACCACGGTTACCGGTCAATGCCAGGTCACCGTAATTATCCGGTCCGGGCCTATGATCCTGGTCACCCTGACCAGACGCCCCCGGCCCCATTGCGCGGGGAGCGCACGGACACCAGTCTGCCCGCCTGAGAGCGGCTCACACCTTCGCCCACCCGCCGGATGATGCGGGCCGCACAAGCGCACCGGGCAGCCCTTTATCTGATGGGCATTGACATGCAGCACGCACTGCGCTGGAGTTCGTAGTGCGGACCAGAGTTCGCACTGTGATGAACTCTCCGCGGCGGGAAGCCACTATGAGAACACCGTGCTGAGAAGACTCTGCGAACGCGAATCCCGCTTCTCGCCCAAGCGCTGACAACCGTGGTAACTGGCTGGAATCGCTGGAATCTCGCGGGCTATCCGCGGGAATGTGTGCGGGCTTACTCGACGAAGAGGGGAAGCACATGAATGCCTGGGACGCGACTACCTACGAGGGTAAGGACACCATCCTGCGGGTCGTCCGGGAGGAAGCGGCGCGGCTGATCGACCTGGCTGGCCGGCCCGGGGCCTGGGAGGCTCCGACCGCGTGCGAGAGCTGGGCCGTCCGCGACGTGGTCGGCCACCTGGTGGACACGACCGAGGGCTACTTCGAGGCCTTCGAGGTGGCCCGGTCCGGGGCCGAGGCCGCCCCGTACGGCCTGGCCGGCATGCACGAGCGGGCCGGCCAGCAGGCGACCAGGTTCCGTGACCTGTCCCAGCAGGAAATGCTGGCCCGGCTGGGCAACGACCTCGACAAGCTGATGGGCATCCTCGAGCCGATGGGCCCGGAGGACTGGTCCGGCTTCATCGTGCCGCACTTCTACATGGGCCCGGTGCCGGCCTTCTTCTACGCGGCCGGGCAGCTGATGGACTACGCGGTGCATTCCTGGGACATCCGGCAGGGCAGCGGCCGGGCGCACGGGCTGTCCGGCGACGCGGCTGACCTGCTGGTGCCGTTCATGTTCGTGCTGTGGCAGTCGACCATCCGCCAGGATGCCGACCTGACCCCGTTCCGCCTCGGCATCACGGTCACCGGCCGGAACGCGGGCAGCTACCGGATCGACGTGTCGGATCAGGGGATGAGCTACGAGCAGGGTGATCTCAGCGACCTCCCCACCGTGATCGATTTCGACGCGGGGAGCCTGGTGCTGACCACCTTCGGCCGCAGCAACGCCGGGACCGTCCGCGGCGATCAGGAGATCGCCGACCGCTACCTGAACCTGTTCTTCCGGATCTAGGAAATCGCCGGGAGGCCCCCGGCCACGCTGCGGCGCGATCCCGGGCCGCCGGGAGGGCACCCATGTCCTCCCGGCGGGGCACCGCGGGCTCACCGCGAAGGGCGCTGTCCCGCCGGGCCTGACGCGGCCTCCGCGTCGTACTCCCCCGCCGGATGGCCCCGGGGGAGCCGGTGCTTGGCCACCCGCGACGTGGGCGTGCGCGGCAGCTCGTCGATGAGCTGCCAGTAGCGGGGCACCTTGAAGGCGGCCAGCCGGGCGGCGGTGTGCGCACGCAGCTCGCCGAAGTCGGGCCGGCGGCCCGGCGCCGGCACCACGAACGCCTTCACCTCGTCCTCAGACAGCTCCGACGGCACCCCCACCACCGCGCATTCGAGCACGTCAGGATGACTCTCGAGGACCTCCTCGACCTCGGCGGGGGACAGGTTCTCGCCGCGCCGGCGCAGCACCTCCTTCTTCCGCGCCACGAACGTGTACGTGCCGCCGGGGTTCACGGTGACCAGGTCGCCGGTGCGCAGCCAGCCGTCCGCAGTGAACGCCGCGGCTGTCTCGGCCGGCATGCCGTAGTAGCCGCGGGTCAGCACCGGGTTGCGGAGCAGCAGCTCGCCGGTGCCGCCCGGGCCGACCTCCCGGCCCGCGTCGTCGGCCACCCGGGCGTGGTTGATCACGCCGAGCACCGGGTGCTGGCGGACCGCGCCCAGGGTGCCGAACGGGCGGGTTCCGTGCGGCCAGATCAGCCCGTAGGGACTCTCGGACATCGCGTACCCGACCACGATGCGCAGGCCGAGCCGCCGTTCCATCTCCTCCTGCCGTTCCCGGGCCGGCGCCTGGCCCGGTGTAGCAGAGCTGCAGCGGGGTGTCCGCGTCTCCCGGCCGCTGCGGCTGGCGCATGAGGATCTCCAGCATGGCCCCGATCGCGTTGAACTCGGTCGCGCCGTGCCGCCGCGCCGCGTCCAGGAAGCCGCGTGCGGAGAACCGGGGCAGCAGGATCAGGCCGGCCCGCAGGCCAGCGAGCCCATCACCGAGTAGGCCGGGGCGTTGATGTGGAACAGCGGCAGCGAGGTCATGAGCCGGTCCCGGGCGGTCAGCTCCATCCAGTACGGGAACCCCTCCCCGGCCAGGACGTAGGCCCGGTGGGTCTGCATGACCAGCTTGGACCGGCCCGTCGTGCCGGACGTGGGGATCAGTACCGCCAGGTCGTCCGGGGTGACGGCGGCGGGAGGCAGCGGCCCGGGTGGCCCCCCGCTGGCGCGGGCCCAGTCACCGGCCAGCTCCGTGGCGTCCAGCACCCCCAGTGGCAGTTCGGCTATCCTCGCCTGGCTGACCAGCCCGGCCAGGCCCGCATCGGTGATCAGAGCGCGGGGCCGGGTCTGCTGGGCCAGGCCGGCCAGCTCGGCCGGGGCGCTGCGCGGGTTGGCCGACACCACCAGCGCGCCCAGCGCGGTCAGGGCCAGCCAGCAGATCAGGTACTCCGGCGTGGTCCGCGCGGTGACCATGACCAGGTCCCCGTGCCCGACCCCGGCGTCGCGCAGCCTCCGGGCCGCCGCCGCAACCTGATTCAGCGCCCCGGCGAAGCTCAGTGTCCCCTCGTCGGTGCGGACCCAGATGCCGTCAGGATCGCGGGCCGCGGCGTCGGCCAGGACCTCCGGGATGGTCCGGCTCGCCACGGCCTGCGCCCCCGCTGTCCCGGGCACGGTCAGGATGACCTCGGGGGCACGTGATCGCGCCAGGAGTGCTGCGGGACGAAATCCAGCCCCGCACGGGCCCGGTCAATGGCCAGCAGCGTGCCGAACTCGCCCACCTCGCGGGTCAGCGTGACGCCGGGGAAGACCTCGGCCAGCAGCTCCGCGGAGGGCCGGTCCATCACGGTATCGGCGGCCGCGATGATGTAGCTGACGCTGCCCTTGGCCGGGGCCTCGAGGGCGAGCCGGCAGGCCATGGCCGCGTCACGCTCGTCGATGTAGCCCCACAGGTTCCACCGGCGCGCGGACGGGTCCGGCCAGTACTGCGGGAACTGCCGGTAGTCCTCCGGGCCGAGGATGTTCGAGAAGCGCAGCCCGATGAACGGGATCTGGGACCACTCGGCGATGTGCCCGGCCACGGTCTCGCTGGCCACCTTGGACAGCGCGTACGTGCTCGTCGGGACCGGGAAGCGATCCTCGTCCACCGGCGCGTACCGGGGGGGCATGTCGAACGGCAGGCCCAGCGTGGTCTCGCTGGACGCCCACACCACCCGCTCCAGCTTGGCCTGGGCCGCGGCCGTGAACACGTTGAAGTTCATGGTCATGTTCTGGTTGAACGTGGTCGCCGGAGTATGGATCTCCGGGGCCGGGACGTTGGCCAGGTGCACCACCGCGTCCACTCCCTGGAGCACCTCGGTGGCCTGTCCGTAGTCGGTCAGGTCGGCCAGCAGCGGCCGGACCCCCAGGTCCTCGGCGGGCATGACCCGGTCGGTGGCCACCACCCGGTATCCGTGGGCCAGCAGTTCCCGGACGGTGACCCGGCCGGCACGGCCACTCGCGCCGGTCACGCAGATTCGCTTCGTCATGCCGCCAGGATTTCACGGGCCCCATGCCCCCCAGCAAGCCTCGCGGAGCGCCCCGGCCCCGGGAGACCGTTCGTGATCAGCCGGCTGGTGCCGCGATGGCGGCCATCAGCCGGCTGATCACGACGGCGGGACCGGCCGGAACCCAGACTGTGGCGGATCAGGGGCTCGTGGGGCCAGGGGAAGGGCTAGGCCAGCCCGGAGGGCTCAGGGGGCCGGTGTGCCAGTGGTGGCGGACCTGGCCGCGCCGCCCCTGCCCGTGGTCGGCGTGCTGGACGGCAGCGTCGACGGTGAGGACGGCGCGACCGAGGTGCTCGGGGTCGGCGCCCCCGACGACGTCACCGCGGAGGGCGTCGGGCTGGCCGGGGTGGATCCGGTCGGTGTCGCGGACGGCGTGCTCGACGGGTGCGTGGCCGGCTTCTGCTGCGGCGACCTGTGGCCGCTGAACGTGTCACCCACGCTCGTCCCGGAGGAGTGACCTCCCCAGACCGCCGTACTCACTGGCTTGCCGATGGTGAGCTCGAACAGCGTGATGCCGGCCACGACGACGAGGAAGAACCCGCCGGCGATCCCGCCGTAGGTCAGCCACTGCCGGCGGGTCAGGCTGCCGAAAAAGCTGGTGACCGCACCCCAGAGACCCCCGCCGCCCGCGTCGTCGCCGGCCGGGCCTTCCCCGGTGAGACTCCCCTGCGCGTGCTGGCTGGCCGTGTCGCCCGTGCGGCCCCCGCCGTTAGACGCACCGCCGCGGAATCCGCCGCCGTTGGTGCTGCCCCCGTTGGTGCTGCCCCCGTTGGTGCCGCCATCGCCGATGGTCCCGCCCCACTGGGTGCCGAGACCCGGGATCATCTCGGTCTCGCGGGGATCCCGCGGGGTGCCGTACTGCCGCCGGTCCCAGACGGCCGTATCCCGGCCCGGCTGATCCCGGCCCACCTGATCCTGGCCCGCGCCCCCGTGGGCGGCCGTGCCAGGGGGCGAGGCGTGCGGCCCGCCGGAGGCGGCTCCCGGCCCGGTGTGGCTCATCGTGTTGCCGGTCCGGGTCCGGGCGGCGGAGTTGTGGAGCACCTGTCCCGCCGACCGCAGTCCCTGCTGGGAGCGCAGGAGATAGTGCTTGTAGACCTCGGTCCCCATGGTGCTGGCCACGCTGCCCACCGCCGCGCCCACCAGGGTGCCTGCTCACCCCCAGGTAGGAGGCAGCGATGGCGCCGGTCAGGGTGGCCAGGACACTGGCGATGACTTGAGCGCTGCTCAGCTGGATTCCGCGCGGCCCGCTCATGAACTGTCCCCCTTTGCCCTGTGAGTCCCCCGCTCAGCCAGCGCGGAACTCACGGCACGGGGGGGGATGCAGACGGTTCCTGACCCTTCCGAGCTTATGCGGGACACCCGGCGCGGCATGTACGCTCGCCGCAGGAAAGCCCAGATCCAGGGGCCGGCCGTGTCACCCGCGCGGCGCCGCGGGCGGGCCCGGTCCGGCTGCCCTGTGTCCGGCCGCCCAGATGTCCTGCCCCCGGTGGCCGTGCGTGACCTGGAGGCTTTACCCGGGCGTGGCAGTCAGCCGCGGACCGCGCCGGCGCTCGGGGCGGCGGGCGGCGGGGATCAGGGGATCCCGTGACACTTTTCTGGATCGCGTCTCGGTAGGTGAGATGCACTGTGTCCCGCCGACGGGAGCAAGCAGGACGAGCAGGATCATGCCCGGCGGACCTATCCTGGCCCCCATGCGCTCTGCCCTGGGCCGCCTGGCCGCGTGCCTGGCCCCCACCGGACAGGCCCGCACCGGACTGGTACTGGCCGGGCTGGCCCCGACCGGACTCGTCCTGGCCGGGCTGGCCCTGGCCGCACTGGTCCTGGCCGGGTGCAGCGCGTCCGCCCCGCCCGGCCAGGCTCCGGCGTCCTCCGCAGCGCCCGGCGCGGCCACGCCCGCGCCGGCCACCGCCGCGGCGGCCGCCGCGCCCTCGCCGTCCCGGGGCGGGACATCCCGCCCCGCCCCGGCCTGCACCGGGATCGCGCCGGGGTTCTCCTGCCCCATGCAGCAGCGCATCACCGAGGTCCAGCACTACCTGGCCGGGCGGCACGGCTCGATCGGGATCGTGCTCGATGACCGGGTCACCGGCGCGGTCTGGCACAACGGGCGCGCGCACGCGCTCTACCCGGCGGCGTCCACGATGAAGCTGGCCGTGATGACGGACCTGCTGCTCCGCAACCGGCGCGGCCGCATCCGCCTCACCTCCGCCGACCGGAGGCAGATGTACCAGGCCCTGCACACCAGCAACGATGACGACGCCAACGCCCTGTGGAACAAGTACGAGGACGCCAGCTTCCAGCAGCGCATCCGGGCGTTCGGGATGACCCGGGCTCATTTCACCGGGGAGATCAACTGGGGGTTCATGTACTGCACCCCCAAGGACCTGGACCACCTGATGAACTACGTCCTAGCCAAGACCCCGACCGGGATCCGGGACTACCTGGTCCGCCAGCTGCAGCACGTCAGCGTGCACGACCAGCAGTGGGGCGTGTGGGGCGCCGGGCCGGCGAACCAGCCCGGCAACAAGGACGGCTGGGAGCAGGATCCCCTCGGCCCCGGCAACGCCCAGTGGATCACCAACACCGTGGGCTTCGCCGGGCCTGCCCAGGAGTACACCCTGTCGGTCATGGACAACGTCCACGGCTACGGCGGGACCGGGACCGCGGGGGTTCTTCTACGGCACGAACACGCTGACCCAGATCGCCTCGATCCTGTTCCAGGGTCACCACACCACCGCCCCGCACCCGCAGCCGTCCTACGTCCCCGACCGCCCGGCGCCCCGTCAGCCGCCGCCCTCCGCCGGCGATTCCGGGGCGCTACCGTCGGAGGGTGACAGATCGCGCGGATGAGGTGCTGGTGATCGGGGCGGGCGTCGTGGGGCTGACGACCGCGGTATGCCTGGCGGAAGCCGGGCTGGCCGTGACCGTCCAGGCCGGGCAGCTGCCGGGGCAGACCACGTCGGCCGTGGCCGGGGCCATCTGGGGACGGCACCTGGTCGAGGACAGCGACCGTGTGAGCCGCTGGTGCGCCGAGGGCCTCGAGGTGCTCACCGCGCTGGCTGCCGGCCCGGGCACCGGGATCCGGCTGGTCGGCGGGATCGACGCCGCGCGGGCCACGTATCCCCGCCCGGACTGGGCCGTGCCGCTGGCCGACCTCCGGCCGTGCGACCCGGCGGACCTGCCCGGCGGGTTACGCGGCAGGCTGGCGGTACACCGCGCCGGTCGTGTCCATGCCCGTCTACCTGGACTACCTGGCCGGGCGGCTGCGCCGCGCGGGCGGGCAGCTCACGGCCGCGCCGCTGGACTCGCTGGCCCAGGCCGTCCGGCAGAGCACCGCGCCGGTGATCGTGAACTGCACCGGGGCGCAGGCCCGGGACTTCGTGCCCGATCCGTCGGTGAGCGCGGTCCGCGGCCAGGTCGTGATCGCCGAGAATCCAGGCCTCACCGAGTTCTTCATCGGCGGCGGCGACGAGACCCACGAGCTCAGCTACGTGTTCCCGCACCGGGACCGGGTGGTGCTGGGCGGCACCGAGCTCCCGGGAGACTGGTCACTGGACCCGCGGCCCGCGGCCGCGCAGCGGATCCTGGCCGACTGCACGGCCGTCGACCCGCGGCTGGGCACCGCCCGGATCCTCGGGCACCGGGTGGGCCTGCGCCCGGTCCGGCCCCAGGTCCGGCTGGAGGCCGAGGCCGCGGGCGGCGGTGACGGCCGGCTGGTGGTCCACAACTACGGCCACGGAGGCGGCGGCGTGACCCTGTCCTGGGGGTGCGCCCGCGAAGCCGCGCGGCTTGTCATGTCGTTCCGTTAGCGGGCGGCGCCCTCAGCACCCGGGGCGGCGCCCGGGCCCGCACCGGTCAGGCTGTCCAGGATCGCCTGCTGCACCGGGGGCGGCGTCTCCCCCGGCGCCGCCTGCAGTGCGTACTGCCCGTGCAGCGCCACGGCCGGCTGGGCGATCATCCGCGGGAACCGGCCCCGGTGCGGCCAGGACGCCGCATGGACCAGGAACGGGTGGCACAGGAACACCTCACCGGCCCGGCCGGTGGCCAGGGCGGTGGGCCGGCGCGCGCTGGCCCGCGCGGCCTGCTGCGCGGCGGGGAGCCACTCCATCCCGTCGTCCCCCGCGGGGGCCAGGATCGGCGGGACGTCCCGGTGCGAGCCCGGCCGCAGCCGGGTCGGCGCGCCGTCCGGCTCCACGTCGGTCAGCAGGTAGAGCGCGAGCAGGCCGCGGTCCCGGGAGCCGGCGCTGACCCGCCATTGCCCGGCTTCCTCGTAGCTGGCCTCGATGTGCCAGCCCGCGTCGCCCGGGTCGGCCTCACTGGGGAACCGGACCGGGACGGTGCCGCCCAGGCCCTCCCGCCGCCACCAGCGGCCGGGCCCGATCAGGGGTCGCAGGCTTCTGGCACCACCGGCGCGGTCCCCGCCTGGCGAACGGGCCGCCCTCCGGGCACGGGATCGGACTCGCCGGGGCGGCCCACGTCGCGGGGTCATCGCGCCGGGACACCCTGCTCGTGCAGGTCGGCCCAGATGACGTCCTGGCACGTACATCGACCCGATGGTGGCCGAGGCCACCCGGCTGGGCATCGACACCGACTCGCTGGTGTCCCTCATCCGGGGACCCGGCTGGCACAACGGAGGCAGCAGGCCATGATCCCGACGATCTCCGCGACGGCGCTGAGCCGCCGCTACCGCGATCAGACCGCGCTCGACGACGTCTCGCTCACGGTCGAGCCCGGGCACCGTGACCGGCCTGCTCGGCCGCAACGGCGCGGGCAAGACCACCCTGATGCGCATCATCACCGGGCTGGAGTTCCCCACGGCCGGTGACCTCCGGGTGTTCGGGCAGGTCCCGGCCGAGAACGACACGGTGCTGCGGCGCATGGTGTTCGTGCGAGAGGACCAGGCCTACCCGGACTTGCGCGTGGAGCACGCGATCCGGGTGGCCTCATGGTTCTACCCGAACTGGAGTGGGGACCTGGCCCGGCAGCTGCTCTCGGACTTCGGCCTCCCGCCGCGGCGGCGGATCAGGCGGCTGTCACGCGGGATGCGGTCCGCGGTCGGGATCGTCATCGGGCTGGCGGCCCGCGCCGAGCTGACCCTGTTTGACGAGCCCTACGCCGGCCTGGACGCGGTCGCGCGCCAGCTGTTCTACGACCGGCTGCTGGCCGAGTTCGCCGAGCACCCGCGGACCGTGGTGGCCGCGGCCATGGGGCTCGGCGGGTTCACCACGATGCGCCGGGTCACGATCTGACCGCCGGGCCTGCCGGGCACGGCCAACTGACCAGGGGCGCACGGAGCACGGGCGGTACTGGCCACGGGGGCTAGCCTAGAAGCCGGGGAACACCGCGCGGAGCCGGTCCAGCCCGATCCCCTCAGCCGAGTACTCCGGGGTGTGCTCCGGGTCGAGCCGCCCGTAGAACAGCCGCAGCAGCGCCTCGGCGGGCAGCCGGATCTCCCCGTCCACGTCTGAGCCGTCTGCTGCACTGCCGTCTGCTGCGCCGCCGCCCCATTCCGACAGCGTTACCGACTCCCCCACGTCGAGGAGGTAGTCACCGTCGGGCCCGGTGGTGCGCAGCCGCACCCGGAAGGAGTCACCGGCCGGCTTCGCCACGAACTGGAACAGCTGGGTGACCTGTTCCATCACCGGGAGGATCGCGTCTTCCGCCACGGTCGCGCCCGGGTCGATGCTCACGGCCACGTCCCAGACATGGATGGCGTGCTCGCTGAGGCGCAGCCGGACCAGCCCGGCCGCGTCGAGCTGGCGGCCGAAGAAGTCGAGCCCGATCGAGTCGAGTTCCGCGTCGCTGAGCTGCTCCAGGCGGCGGACGTGCTCGCCGTCCCAGGTCAGGGAGTCGGCGGCCTGCATCTCCGGGCTGCGGTTGTTCCACGCGTCCCAGATGGCCGGGAACGCGCCCTGGTCCAGCTGGCCGCGCCCGCCCAGCGCGGCGGCCAGGCTGAGGGTGGCGATCTCCGCGCCGCTGCCGAGGTGCGAGAGGACCTGGGCGATGGTCCAGTCCGTGTCGTAGGACTGGGCGCGCAGGTGGTCCGGGGTGAGCGGCCTCACCAGCCCGGCCAGGCGCTCGTGCGAGTTGCGCAGGCGCGCCGATGAGTGCGCGAGTGTCGGTGGGCATGGCTAGCTCCCGTGCGGATGGGCCCCCCGGACGGGACAGCTTACCGGGTCCCCCGCGGGGCCGCCTGGGCCGGCCGATCGCCTGCGGGCCGGGGCCACTCGCCCGGCGGGCTCACCGCCGTGGCCCTGCGCACCCTAGGGTGAGCGGAATGAAGATTGGTTTCGGTGCCCCGGTCTCGGGGGTGTGGGCGACCCCGGACAACCTCGCCTCGTTCGCGGCCGGCGCGGAAGCCGCCGGCTACGCGTCGCTCTGGACATTCCAGCGGCTGATGGTGCCCGAGGGCACGGCCATGGAACCCGTGTACCACAGCGTGCTCGACCCGATGGTGGCGCTCGGCTACCTGGCCGCGGTGACCCAGCGGATCCGGCTCGGCGTCGCGGTGGTCAACATGCCGTACCTCGCGCCGGGATACCTGGCCAAGATGGCGGCCACCGCGGACGTGCTGTCCCGCGGCCGGCTCGACCTGGGGCTGGGCATTGGCTGGCTGCCGGAGGAGTTCACCGTGGCGGGCGGGATCATGGCCCGCCGCGGCGTGCGCACCGGCGAGTACATCGAGGTCATGCGGCGGGTCTGGGCCGAAGGGCTGGCTGAGTTCCACGGCCGCGACTACGACCTGCCCGCAGGCCGGTTCGCGCCCAACCCGGTGCAGCGCCCGGGGCCGCCGATCCTGCTCGGCGGGATGGCCCTGGCCGCGATGCAGCGGGCCGGGCGGCTGGCGGACGGCTGGGTCACGTCCAGCCGGACCGACCTGTCCGGGATCCGGGAGGGAATCAGCGTGGTCCGGGCGGCCGCCGAGGAAGCGGGGCGCGACCCGGACTCGATCCGGATCGTCTGCCGCGGCGTCGTCCGCGCGGGGGCGGCGGTGACCGTGCCCGAGGGCGGCGGGCGGGTGCTGCTGTCCGGCAGCTACGCCGACATCCGCGGCGACGTGGAGTGGCTCGCCGGGCAAGGGGTGACCGAGCTCTTCTACGACCTGAACTGGGACCCGCTGGTCGGGGCGCCCGACGCGGACCCGGTGGGCGCGGCCGCCCGGGCCGAGGAGATCCTCACCGAGCTGGCTCCCGGCGGCCAGCCGGACTCCTGAGCCGCCCGGCGGGGACGTGGGGGTGAGCCGCCCGCCGCGGATGTGGCTTGCCCGCCGGGCAGTCAAGACCGCCCGCCGCGGGCGTGACCAGCCCGCGGGCCAGCCGGACGCGTGACCCGGCCGTTGCCCGGCGCGCGTCGCGGCCCGGCTAGCGGTCGGCCAGCTCCAGGCCGGCCGCGGCGGCGATCGCCGCGGCCTCGCCCCGGCTGGCCGCGCCCAGCTTGCCCAGGATGTTGGACACGTGCACGCTGGCCGTCTTGGGCGCGATGAACAGCGCGGCCGCGATCTCCCGGTTGCTCCGCCCGGCCACCAGCAGGCGCAGGACCTCGCGTTCCCGGCTGGTCAGCCCGGCCAGGACGTCGGCGGGACCCCCGCCCGGGCCGCGGCCGCCGCTCGCCCGCGCGCTGTCGCCCGGCACGCCGTTCGAGGCCGCCCCGGTCCCGGCCGGCCGGGACAGCCGGGCCCGGCGGCCGAGGTCGCGAAGCGCGGATGCCAGCGGCTCGGCGCCCAGCTGGTCCGCGACGGACAGCGCCAGCGACCATTCCCGCTCCGCGTCGGCCCGCCGTCCCGCCTCGGCCAGCGCCTCCGCGAGCCGCCAGCGGGACCTGGCCGTCTCGTAGCTGAACGCGGGCCCGAACGCGTCCACCACGGCCTGCCAGGCTTCCGGATCGTTGCGGCCCTGGACCCGGGCCCATTCGGCCTCGGCCCGGGCCAGCCAGCCACGGCCGTCCACGCCCAGCACGAACTTGGGCCGGCGCGGGAACGCGGCGCCCTCCCGGGCGGCGTCGATGAGCACCTGGGACACGGCCACCTCGGCCGCGGCGGCCTCCTCGTCCCCGGCCGCCCGGGCCCGCCGGGCCTGCTCGCCCCGGGCGGCCAGGCCCACGGCGGCGACCCGGATCGCGGGCGGCCCGTAGCCGCCGTCCACGTCGAGCTCGGCCAGCGTGGCCGCCACCTCGGCCAGCGCTGTCGCGGTGTCGCCGCGCCACAGGGCGTGCTCGGCCAGCAGGCCGCGGGCGATGTACGCGCCGAAGCTGTCGCCCGGCCAGAACGGTTCCAGCCAGGCCCGGCGCTCGGCGACCTTCGGGCTGCCCCGGGCCACGTCCAGGAACAGGGCCATGGCCGAGAGCCGGGCCTCGGAGGTCGTGGTGACCCGGACGCCGAACCCGTCCGCGAGCTCCTGCGCGTGGTCCCAGCAGCCGTCCGCGTAGTGCGCGAGGTAGTGCACGTACTGCAGGTCGAGCCCGTACGGGGCCAGGCCGAGCCCGGCGGCGTCCGCGTGGCCCACGCCCTGGTGCGCGGTCTCGGCCGCCCCGGCCAGGTCACCACTTTCCAGCTGGGACCGGGCCACCTGGAAGGCCGCCCGGAGCTCGACGCCGAGCATGGAGTGGGCCTTCGCTTCCCGGAAGGCCTGGCTGAACAGGTCGAGGGCCTGCATGGGCTCGCCCTGGCGCTCGGCCAGCAGGCCCAGGGTCACCAGGGCATCCGCCTCCACCCAGGGGGCGTCCGCGGCGCGGGCGGCCACCCGGGCCTGCTGCGCCCGGCGCTCGGCCGCCTCCTCGTCACCCGCGTACATCAGCGTCTGCGCGTGCGTGGCCAGCGCGCGGGCGCCTTCCGGGCGCGGCGGGTCGGCCGGGAGCAGGTGCACCGCAGTCCGCGCGGCCGTCTCCGCGTCGTCGCACGCGTCGAGCTCGAGCAGGTAGTACGCGAGGCGCTCGTGGACCCGGCTGGCCAGCACCGGGTCGGTGTCCTCACGGAGGAACCCGCGGATGCGGCGCAGCTGCTGCACGGCCCGGGTGATGTCGCCGCTGGACGCGGCGCAGTTCGCGGAGCAGAAGGCCAGGTGATCCCGGTCCTGGCCGGCCAGCCGCTCGGGCTCGCTGACCCGCTCCCACAGCGCGAGCGCGGCGTCGTAGTGCCGGTGCGCCTCGGCCGGGGCGGCCAGCCGCTCGGACTCCTGCCCGGCCCGGACCGATGCGGCGAACGCTCCGGCGATGTCGTGGCTGGCCAGGCAGTGGTGGGCCAGCTCGGCCGCGGATCCCGGCACCGCGGCGAGCCTCGCCGGGTCGGCCAGCAGCTCGGCGAACCGGGCGTGCAGCCTGGTCCGCTCCCCGGGCAGCAGGTCGGTGTAGAGCGCCTCCCGGATCAGCGCGTGCCGGAACACGTAGCCGTCCGCGCCGCCTGGCACCAGCAGCTGCTGGGCCACGCAGTCCCGGATCGCCTCGTCGTACTCCGTATCGTCCAGCCCGGACGCGGCCTGGACGATATCATCCTCGACCTGCCGCCCGCCTACCGCCGCGGCCCGCAGCACCTGCTGGGCCGCGGCGGGCAGCCGCTCCACCCGGGCCAGCAGCAGCGCGGCCAGCCCGCTGGGCAGCACCTCGCCTCCTGGCGCACCTCCGCCCGGACCGCCTCCCGCCGCACTGCCGCCCAGGGCACCCCCGCCCATGACGCCGCCAGGCCGGCCTGGCTCCGCGGACGCCAGCAGCTCCTCGGCGTAGTACGGGTTGCCCTCGGCCCGGGCGACCATGCGGTGCAGGACAGCCGGGTCCAGGGGGCGGCCCGCCAGGGCGGTCAGGTGACTGGCCATGTCCGCGTAGCCCAGCGGACCGAGCTCGATCGAGGCCACGCTGGGCAGCCGCAGCAGTTCCGCGACGACCGGCCGGAGCGGGTGACGCCGGTGCAGGTCGTCGGTGCGGTACGTGGCCACCACGGCCACCCGCTCCCGGTGCAGCACCCGGCTCAGGAACGTGATCAGGTCCCGGGTGGAGCGGTCGGCCCAGTGCAGGTCCTCCAGGATCAGCAGCACCGGGTGCCCCTCGGCCAGCTCGGCGAGCAGGCCGAGCACCGCACCGAACAGCTGCTGCTGGGCGAGCCCGGTGACCTCCCCGCCCGGCCGCGGCGTCACGTCCCGGTCCGGCAGCAGACGGCCCAGAACCGGCCGGGCGGCCAGGGCGGCCGCGAGCGGTTCCGTTGCGGCGCCTGGAGTAGTGGTGCCCTCCCGCAGCGCGTCGGCAAGCGGCAGGTAAGGGATGCTGTCGCCCAGTTCCGCGCAGCGCCCGGAGAGGACCAGGAAGCCGCGGTCCGCGGCCCGGGCGGCGAGCTCGGTGACCAGCCGGGTCTTCCCCACGCCTGCGTCGCCGCTGATCAGGGCGTGAGACGGGCGGCCGGCGCTGGCGTCGTCAAGCAGGCCGAGCAGGCGAGTCAGTTCACCGTCCCTGCCGACCAGCCGTCCGCTCGACGCCCGCAGCATTCCCCAAGTATCCCAGTATCCGCCGGCTTCATCTCGTAGTGAGACGCACTTGCTGCCGTTTTATGGTTCTTTACGCTCCCCGTGACGCCGCCCTGGGCGGCCCATCCACCTCTTTTGCCCAGGTCCGGGTCCCGTCGTGCACGGCGGATGCGCTCGCCCGGCGAATCGCTGAGTGCTCGCTGACCCGCCGTGCGTGACCCGCCCCGTCCGCCAACTGGATCAACCCGCGCCCGGCATGATTCGTTCCCGGTTCCTCCCCGCCCCCGGCCGCAAGCGTGACGACCGTGCCCGGCCTGCCCGGCGCCAGCGACACGCGGCCGCCGGAATCCCCATCGCGGCAGGGTCACGCGATGCGCTACCCTGACCGCCATGAGTACCGATTCCCGCCCCGCTGCCGCGCCGGCCTCCCCGGCCCGCGCGCAGGCCAGCCCGATGCCGCTCAAGCCGTCGCTTGAGGGCCTCGAGGACAAGTGGTCGCGCCAGTGGGAAGAGGCGGGAGTAGTACAAGTTTGACCCTGCCGCCCTCGGCGGCAAACGTCAGCGCGAGGCGGTCTTCTCCATTGACACTCCCCCGCTGACCGTCAGCGGGGCGCTGCACATCGGGCATGTCTGCTCGTTCACGCACACCGACACGATCGCGCGGTTCCAGCGCATGCGCGGCAAGGCGGTGTTCTACCCGATCGGCTGGGACGACAACGGCCTGCCCACCGAGCGCCGGGTGCAGAACTACTTCCACGTGCGGTGTGACCCTACGCTGCGCTACGACCCGTCGTTCGTGCCGCCGGACCGCCCTGCGGGCGACCCGGTCCGCATCTCCCGGCGCAACTTCGTGGCCCTCTGCGCGCGGCTGACCAGCCTGGACGAGCAGGCGTTCGAGCAGGTCTGGCGGCGGCTGGGCCTGTCGGTGGACTGGTCCACCCAGTACCAGACCATCGACTCCAGCGCCCGGGCCATCTCGCAGCGCGCGTTCCTGCGCAACCTGGCCCGGGGTGAGGCGTACCTGGCCGAGGGCCCGACCCTGTGGGACGTGACCTTCCAGACGGCGGTGGCCCAGGCCGAACTGGAGGACCGGGAGATGGCCGGCAGCTACGTCCGGCTCGGGTTCCGCCGCCCGGACGGCGGAGTGCTGGTGGTGGCCACCACCCGGCCGGAGTTGCTGCCGGCCTGCGTGGCGCTGGTCGCGCACCCGGACGACGAGCGGTACGCGGCGCTGGCCGGCACGACGGTGACCACCCCGCTGTTCGGCGTGGAGGTGCCGGTGCGGACGCACCCGCTGGCCGACCCGGGCAAGGGCACCGGCATCGCGATGATCTGCACGTTCGGCGACACCACCGACGTGACGTGGTGGCGTGACCTCGACCTGGACACCCGGCCGCTGCTCGGGCCGGACGGCCGCCTGCTGGCGTCCCCGCCCGCGGGGCTCACCAGCCGGGCTGGCCGCTCCGCCTACCGGCAGCTCGCGGGGGCCACCCTGGCCGAGGCCCAGGACCCGGGTCATCGCGCTGGCCCGCACATCCGGTGACCTCCTCGGCGAGCCCGAGCCGCTGGTGCACCCGGTGAAGTTCTACGAGAAGGGCGACACGCCGCTGGAGATCATCACCACCCGGCAGTGGTACCTGCGCAGCGGGGGCCGCGACCCCGCGCTCCGGGAGGCGCTGCTGGCCCGGGGCCGGGAGATCGCCTGGCATCCGGCGCACATGCGGGCCCGCTACGAGAACTGGGTGAACGGGCTGTCCGGCGACTGGCCGGTCAGCCGGCAGCGGTTCTCCGGCGTGCCCATCCCGGTCTGGTACCCGCTGGATGACGGCGGCCGGCCCCGCTACGGCTCGCCGCTGACGCCGGACGAGGCGCGGCTGCCGGTGGACCCGGCCGCCGAGCCGCCGCCCGGGTACGCCGAGGAGCAGCGCGGGCGGCCCGGCGGGTTCGCGGCCGACCCGGACGTGCTGGACACCTGGGCCACCTCGTCGCTCACCCCGCAGATCGCGGCGCGCGCGACCGGCGGCCCGGACCTGGACCTGATCTTCCCGATGGACATGCGCCCTCAGGCCCACGAGATCATCCGGACCTGGCTGTTCTACACGGTGCTCCGCGCGCACGACGAGTACGGCGTGGCTCCCTGGCGGCACGCGGCGATCTCCGGCTGGATCCTGGACCCGGACCGGAAGAAGATGTCCAAGTCCCGGGGCAATGTGGTGACCCCGATGGATTCGCTGCGCAAGCACGGCTCGGATGCGGCGCGGTACTGGGCGGCCAGTGGCCGGCTCGGCACCGACATGGTCTTCGATCCGGCCCAGCTGCGGGTGGGCCGGCGGCTGGCCATCAAGCTCCTCAACGCAGCCCGGTTCGTGCTGTCGCTCACGCCAGGCGACCGCGACGGGGACGGTCCCGCTACGCCTCCCGGGGCCGGCCCGGCTGACGCGCTGGTCAGCGAGCCGCTGGACCGGGCCATGCTCGGCCGGCTGGCGGATGTGGTGGCCGACTGCACCGCGGCGTTCGAGAACTACGACCACGCCCGGGCCCTGCACGAGACCGAGTCGTTCTTCTGGTTCTTCTGCGACGACTACCTGGAGCTGGTCAAGTCCCGTGCCTACGGCGAGCACGGGCCGCGGGCGGCCGCCTCGGCCCACGCGGCGCTCCGGGCGGCCCTGTCGGTCCTGCTCCGGCTGTTCGCGCCGGTCCTCCCGTTCGTGACCGAAGAGGCCTGGTCGTGGTGGCAGGAGGGCTCGATCCACCGGGCCGGCTGGCCGGACCCGGCCGGGCTGCGGGCCCGGGCGGGGGACGCGGATCCGGGGCTGCTCGGCGCGGCGTCCGCCGCGATCGCCGCGGTGCGCGGGGCCAAGTCGGCCGCCCGGCTGTCCATGCGGGCCCCGGTCCGCATGCTCGTGGTGTCGGCCGGCGAGGACGACGTGGCCCGGATCCGCGCGGTGCTCGGTGACGTGCAGGCGGCCGGCAAGGTGGATCAGGTGGTGGTGCGGCCGTCAGCCTGCCCGGAGCCGGTGCATCACGTCACGCTCTAATAGTCCGGGGGGGCGACCCCCCTGGACCCCCCGCCATCCGCAGCCTCGGCCGGAACCCGCCTGCGGCGGGCCCGGCGGCTGCGGCGCCCTGGCACAGTTCGCGCTGGGCGGGCGCCCCGGGCACAGTTCCGCTGGGGGAGGCGGGGCGGGCGCCCTGGGCAGAGGTTCCGCTGGGCGAGGCGGGACGGGCGGCTAGTCGCGGCCGGCGATGCGCAGCTCGTGGAAGGACACGCTGAACCCGGGTCCCTCCGGGGCGGCGCACATCACGCCGGCCAGCAGCTCGCTGTCCGGGGGCAGGTAGACCAGGGCGGCGAGGTCGGGAGGGCTGTCGCTGGTGCTGTAGCGGATCTCGACCGCGTCACCGCGGCGGGAGAGCCGCAGGGTGAGGTTGTCGGTGTCGTCCGGCAGGTTCGCCACGGTCCAGCTGGACATGCCCAGGGTGAGCACGGTGCTCAGCCGGGGCCGGCCCTCGAAGAACTCGATCCCGGTCTTCAGCCAGGTCCGCTCGTCCGCGCGGAGCATGACGCCGGCCTGGTCGTACTGCGCCGCCCAGTTCCCGCGGATCCGCACGGCCACGTCCAGGTCGCCCGCCAGCACCTCGCCGTACACGTGGCCGCTGTCCCGGATGTAGCCGTAGCCGGTGACCCGCCAGAAGTCGGTGCCCGGGTCGACGTTTACCTGCACGACGTCGTCGGTCCGCTGCCAGCTAGCCGGCTCATTCAGCCACTCCATGAGTCAACGCCTCCGTGATCTCGCCGAGACGAGGGTAGCGGTAGGGACGCCGGGTAGTCTCACGGGCATGGACAAGGTGCGCCGGACAGAGACCGAATGGCGGGAAGCGCTCAGCCCCGAGGAGTACCGGGTCCTCCGCCAGGCGGGCACCGAAGCGCCGTTCACGGGGGAATACACGGACACGAAGACCGAGGGTGTCTACCGCTGCCGGGCGTGCGGGGCCGAGCTGTTCCGGTCGGACGCGAAGTTCGACTCCCACTGCGGGTGGCCCAGCTTCTACCAGCCGACCGAGGACGACGCGGTGATCCTCATCGAGGACAATTCGCTCGGCATGCGGCGGGTCGAGGCCCGCTGCGCCAACTGCGAGTCCCACCTCGGTCATGTGTTCGAGGGCGAAGGGTACGAGGTGCCCACGGACCAGCGCTGGTGCATCAACTCGGTCTCCCTGAACCTGGAACCCACCGAAAGCTGACCCGCGGGTGTCCCCGGCTCGCCGCGGTGTGACTGAAGTTACATCTGCGTAGTGACGAAGCTCACAGACAGTGCCAACTGATTACATTAAGTAATTCCCCGGGTGGGTACTGTCAGCCATGACGCAAAGTGCGGATACTGGTTCCGGGGGGCGCCACTATGGGGAACTTCATGGCTGGGCTGGCGCGGTTCGCCATCCGGTTCCGGTATGTGATCATCGCCTTCTGGGTGATCGCGGGCGCCCTGTGCATCGTGCTGTTCCCCTCGCTGTCCAGCGCGGTGAACACCGACAACAGCTCGTTCCTGCCGCCTAGCTCGCCCAGCGTGCACGCGATGAACCTGGCCGCGCCCTTCCAGCCCACGAACGACACCACCGGCACCCTCGTCGTGCTGGGCAAGTCCAAGCTGAGCTCCAGTGACCAGCAGTCCATCACCAAGCTCGAGAACAAGATCGCCAAGGACGATCACGTCGTCTCAGTCTCCGACCAGGGCCTGTCCAAGGACGGCAAGGTGGACAAGGCCCAGCTGGTCATCAGCGTGCTGACCTCCAGCACCAAGGCCTCCCCCACCGTCGCGGCGATCCGCTCCACGATGAGCAGCTTCGCCCTCCCGGCCGGCCTGTCCACGTATCTCACCGGGCAGCTGCCCAGCGCGGTGGACAACCAGAACTCCCAGGCGCACGCGCAGAAACTCACCGAGGACCTGTCGGTCCTGGTCATCCTGGTGATGCTGATCATCGTGTTCCGGGCGGTGGGCGCGCCGCTGGTCACCCTGCTGCCCGCGATCTGGGTGCTGCTGATGTCCGGCTCCATCATCGCCGAGGCGTCCAAGGCCGGTCTCCAGGTGTCCACCATCACCGAGACCATGCTCACGGTGCTGCTGCTCGGCGCGGGCACCGACTACGGGCTGTTCTTCATCATGCGGGTACGCGAGGAAGTCGCCGGGGGCGCGACGGCGCACCAGGCCATCGAGCGCGCGGGCCGGTACGTGGGCGAGTCGATCACGTTCTCGGCCGGCACGGTCATCGTGGCCCTGCTCTGCCTGATGCTGGCGACGTTCGGGCTGTACTCCGGGCTGGGGCCGGCGCTGGCGCTCGGCGTGTTCCTCATGCTGCTGGCCGCGCTTACCCTGCTGCCCGCGCTGCTGGGGGTGTTCGGCACGGCGGTGTTCTGGCCGCGCCGGGTCCGGGCCGCCAAGCAGGAAGGCCTCTACGCCCGGCTGGCCGACCATGTCATTGCGCACCCAGTGGTCACGCTGGTCTGCGGGGTGGTGTTCCTGGGCGTGCTGGGCGTGTTCGCGTTCGGCTACACCTCGAGCGGCTTCGGCGGCCAGACCACCGGGCCGCCCGGAAGCCAGTCAGCCAACGGCACCAACGTGATCAACAACCATTACCCGGCCGCGGTAGCCAACCCGACCGAGGTGCTGATGGTCTACAAGTCGTCGGTGTGGAAGGACCTCACCCCCGTCAGCCAGGCGGAGACCGACCTCGGCAAGAAATCGGTCTTCTCCTCTGTCGCCGGCCCCTTCGACCCCAACGGCACGAAGCTCACCACCAGCCAGCTGGAGAGCCTGTACCAGGAGCTGGGGCCACCCGGGAAGCTGCCGGCCAACGAGCCTGCGGGTACTCCCGTGCCTGCGGACCAGTACGACCTGTACCGCTCGCTCTCCCAGTTCATCAGCCCGGACGGCAAGACGGTGCAGTTCTACACGGCCCTGACGGCCGGCTCGCCGTCGAGCACCGCGGCTATCAACGCGGTCCCCTCCGTGCGGGTCGCCACCACCAGCGTGCAGCACAGTGTCGGCGCCACGGACAGCGGTGTGGCCGGGCTGGCGCCATCCTCCTACGACGTGAGCACCGTGTCGGAAAGCGACCTGAGGGAGATCGTGCCGGTCGTGATCGTCCTGCTGGCGCTGCTGCTCGGGCTGCTGCTGCGCAGCGTTGTCGCACCCCTGTACCTGGTCGCGACCGTCCTGCTGAGCTACTTCGCGGCGCTGGGCATCGCGGTGCTGATCTTCCAGATCGGCGTGGGCGACTCCGGGCTGAACTTCGTGCTGCCGTTCCTGCTGTTCATCTTCCTGATGGCGCTGGGCGAGGACTACAACATCCTGGTCATGAGCCGGATCCGGGAGGAGGCGCACCACGCGCCGCTGACGGCCGCCGTCCGGACCGCGGCGCACCACACCGGAACCACGGTGACCTCGGCCGGGCTGATCCTGGCCGCGACGTTCGGCGCGGCGGGTGTCACCGGCGCCACCAGCCAGATCAAGCAGCTGGGCGCGGCCATCGCGCTCGGCGTGCTGATCGATACCTTCCTGGTCCGCACGCTGATGGTCCCGGCCATCGTGGTGCTCTGCCGGCGCTTCAACTGGTGGCCGTCCCACCTCGCGCGGCGCGACGCCCAGGTCACCGCGGTGGCAGGCCAGAAGCCGGCGGCGGTCAAGAGCTGAGCACCCGGGGCAGGCGGCACCAGCCCCGGGGCGGGGCGTCAGGGAAGCGCGGCGACCAGCTCGTGGACGGGCTTGCGGCGGCCGGTGTAGAAGGGGATCTCGACCCGGGTGTGCAGCCGGGCCCGCGCCCCCCGCAGGTGCCGCATCAGGTCCACGATCCGGTGCAGCTCGTCCGCCTCGAACGCGAGCATCCACTCGTAGTCGTTGAGGGAGAAGCAGGCCACCGTGTTGGCCCGCACATCGGGGTACTCCCGGGCCATCTTCCCGTGCTCGGCGAGCAGCTCGCGGCGCAGCCCCGGGTCCATCAGGTACCACTCGTACGACCGGACGAACGGGTACACCGACACGTAGGCGCGGGGCTCTTCCTCGGCCAGGAACGCGGGGACATGGCTCTTGTTGAACTCCGCGGGCCGGTGCAGCGCCATCGCCGACCAGACCGGCTCGCTGGCCCGGCCCAGGGCGGTCCGCCGGAACCGGGCGTACATCTCCTGAAGGTCATCGGCGGACGGCGCGTGCCACCAGAACATGTAGTCGGCGTCGGCCCGCAGGCCCTGCAGGTCGTAGCAGCCGCGGGTGACCACGTCCTTGCCCGCCGCCTGCTGGGTCAGCTCGGCGACCTCGTCGGCCAGCCCGTCCCGCCCGAGGCCCGTGACGGACCCGGCCGCTTCCAGCGCACCGGAACCGGTGATCCGGAACACGGACCACATCGTGTAGCGGATCAGCTCGTTCAGGTCCCGGGCGCGCGGCCGCTGGAGTTGCGGCTCCGGCGCCGGGTCAGCCGGGAGCACGGCGGCACCGGCCGCTTCGCCCGTGCTCTCCCCAGGGACGCCGCCGTCTGCCGCCACGCCTTCAGTCGTTCCCATGGCTCCTATTCTCCGCCTTGCCCGGGTGTGCTGTGGACTGGCGTGCTGCGGGCCCGTAGGCCGCGGACCGGTGTGCCGGCGGCTGGTGTGCTGCCTGGCCCGGAGCCCGGCCAGTACCTGATCCACCGCGGACCGTGCCGTGCCGATACACGCGGGAATGCCCACCCCCTCATAGGCGGCGCCGCAGGCGGCCAGGCCGGGCTGGGTCGCGAGGCTGGCCTGGATCCGGGCGACCCGGTCCAGGTGCCCGACCCGGTACTGCGGCAGCGCACCGCCCCACCGGGTGACCACCGCGCCGGCCGGCGCGCCCCGGACCCCGGTCGCGGCAGCCAGGTCGGCGGCGGCCAGTGCGGCGAGATCCCTGTCGTCCCGCTGCAGGATGGCCTCCTCGCCGATCCGGCCGACCGAGCAGCGGACGAACACCAGCCCGTCCTCGGGGTCCCGCAGGTGCGGCCACTTGACCGACGAGAACGTGACCGCCTTCACCGGCCGCCCGTCCACCGCCGGGACGAGGTAGCCGCTGCCGTCCGGGAGCTGCGGGAACGCCGCGTCCGGGTAGGCCAGGGTGACGATCGCCATGCTCGCGTAGCTGATCTCGCCGAGCGCCGTGGCCGCCGCGGCCGCACCGGGTACCCCGCCGAGCAGCCTGCCGGCTGGCCGGCCGGGCAGGGCGAGGATGACGGCGTCAGCTTCCAGGTGCTGGGGGGCGTGGGCTGAGCCGATGGTCAGCTGCCAGCCGCGCGGCCCGCGCGCCAGCTCGCGGACCATGGCCCCGGTCCGCACCTCCGCGCCCGAGGCGGCCGCCAGGGCCGGCGGCAGCATGCCCAGGCCGCCGTGCAGGGTGGTGAACACGGCGGGCCGGGCCGGTGAGGCGCTGGCTGGGGCGGCGTGAGCGGGCGGGGGTGGCAGCAGCGAGGCGGCCGCGCCGGCCAGGGAGGCGTGCGTGCGGGATGCCTGGGCCAGGCCGGGCAGCGTCGCCTCGAACGAGAGCTCCTCGGACCGCCCGGCGTACACCCCGCCGAGCAGCGGGTCGACGAGCCGGTCCACGATCTCCTGGCCGAACCGGGCCGCCACGTCAGCCGGCCACCGAGACATCGCCGTCCCGGTGGGTGGGGGGCAGCTCCGGCTCCCGGCTGGCGCGGGCCAGCCCGTCCGCCGAGAGCAGCCCGGTCTGGCCCAGTTCCCCCGTATCCGCGGGCACGCCCATGAACTGCCGGGCGGGTAGCCGGCGCATGGTCCCGCGGCTCCAGATCCGGGCCGCGGTGGTCCCCGGCGTCACCAGCTCGCCGTCCAGCCCGGCCGCCCGGATCAGCCCCGTGCCCTCGGGCCTGCGGGCCAGCAGGGCCTCGGCTCCCACGTCCACGCGGCGCCCGGCGACCTCGGCCACGGACAGCTTGCCGCCGAGCTGCTGGGATCCTTCCAGCACGACGACCCGGACCGGCTCGTCACGAAGGAAGAACGCCGCGGCCAGCCCGGCGATCCCGGCCCCGATGATCGCGACGACGGGCTGGCCCGTCTCAGGCTGGCCCGTCCCGGGCTGCTCCGTCCCAGGCCGCGCTGTCTCAGGATGCTCCACCCGTTCACCCTAAGGGTGCCTCCCGCCCGCGCGGGTAAATCACCACAGGGAGGGCGGGTCAGGTGGCGATCCAGTACGGCGGACTGCTTGTGGTCGCGGTGGCCGCGTTCGTGGCACCGCTCATCGCCCGGCTGGTGCCGCGGCGGCTGGTGCCGGCCGTGGTGCTCGAGGTCCTGGCCGGGATCGTGGTCGGCCCCCAGGTCCTCGGCCTGGTCCGGGCGGAGGGCGCCGCCGAGGTGCTGTACCTGCTGGGGCTCGGCTTCCTGCTCTTCCTGGCCGGGCAGGATGTGCGGCCGGAACGGTTCCGGGGCCCGACCTTCCGGCTGGCCGGGACGGCGTTCCTGGTGTCCCTGGTGCTCGCCGTTCCGGTCGCCCTGGGGCTGCACCTGGTCGCGCCCGGTGCGGACGTGCGGCTGCTGGCGCTCTGCCTGGTGGCCAGCTCGCTAGGGGTGCTGGTCCCGGTGCTCCGGGACGCCGGGGAGATCAGCACCGAGTTCGGGCAGCTGCTGGTGGTGGCCGGCTCGGTCGGGGAGTTCGGCTCGCTGCTCCTGCTGACCATCCTGTTCTCCGCGCAGCCCGAGTCCACCGTCGTCCAGGTGATCTACGTGCTGGCCATGGGGGCCGCCGCGCTGGTGCTGGCCCTCGTGCTGAAGCGGCTGTGGCGGACCCGGTGGATGGCCCGGGTCTTCGCCGACTCCGACGAGGACACCTCGCAGCTGCGGGTGCGCGGCGCGTTCGTGACCTTGCTGCTGTTCACCGCGCTGGCGCATGAGTTCGGCGTGGACGCGCTGCTCGGCGCGTTCATCGCCGGCATGGTGGTCGGCATCTCGGACGGGGACGACCGGCCCAACCAGGAGCGGTACTGGGCCAAGCTGCGCGCCATCGGGTACGGGTTCCTGGTGCCGGTGTTCTTCGTGATGACCGGGGTGCAGTTCAACGTGCGGGCGCTCCTGGCCCATGCCTCGTCGCTGGCGCTGGTCCCGCTGCTGGTGCTCGCGATCGCGGTGGTGCGCGGCGCCCCGGCCCTGCTGTACCGGCGCAGGCTCGGTACCGCCCCCGCAGCCGCCGCCGGCCTGCTCCAGGCCACCACGCTGACCTTCCCCGTGGTGGTGGCGGCCCTGGGCAGCGCGCTCGGGCTCCTCAGCCCGGCCAGCTCGGCCGCCCTGATCGGGGCGTCGCTGCTGTCCGTGCTGGTGTTCCCGCCCGCCGCGCTCGCCCTCCGCCCGTGGACCAGGGCCCCCGCCCCGGAACGGGACGAGTCCGTTGCCAAGCTGTGATCCTGGTGCCGGAACCGGGCTGGCCTGCCGGCACGTCCGAGCGGCATGACATCGTCCTTGCTGTACCGGGCCGCCGCCTCCAGCGCGCTGCTCGCCGGAGCCTGCCTGCTCGCCGCCGGATGCTCGGCCGGGAGCTCCACATCATCGTCGTCCGGGATGGCCGCCGCGCCCGCCCCGGCGCGGGCCGCCGCAGGCCCCCAGGGTGCGGCCGCACAGGGGTCGGCCGCACACGGGTCATCCGGGTCGCGGGGCACCTCCCTGACCGCGCTGCCCGCCACAGCGTCGATCATCTACTCGGCCAGCCTGACCGTCCGTACCCCCCACCTCACCCGGACGGCGGCCCAGGCCACCCAGCTGGCCCGCGCCGCGGGCGGGTACGTGTCCAGCGAGAACACCGAGCTGAACCGGGCCCACCCGGACCGGTCCACGGTCAACCTCCAGCTGAAGATCCCGGTCGGCGCCTACCAGGCCACGCTCGGCGCGCTGTCCACCCAGCTCGGCCCGCGGCTGGCGATGTCGCAGCACGCCCAGGACGTCACGCAGACCGTGGCCGATGTGAGCAGCCGGGTGACGTCCGCGCAGGCGGCGATCAGCCAGCTGCGCTCCCTGCTGCGCCACGCGGGCTCGGTCAGCAGCCTGCTCACCGTGCAGAACCAGATCAACTACGAGGAGTCCAGCCTGGAATCCCTGCTCGCCCGCCAGCGCGCCCTGACCCACGAGACCTCGTTCGGCACCGTGGACATGCTCCTGGTCACCCCCTCGGCGCAGGCCCAGCACAAGGCAGCGCACAAGACGGGCGGTTTCGTGGCCGGCCTGAAGGCGGGCTGGCATGGCCTGGTCCGGGTGGTCTCCCTGGTGCTGACCGGGGCCGGGGCCGCGCTCCCGTTTGCCGTGATCCTGGCCGTGCTCGGCTACCTCGCCTACCGCAGCCGCCGCTGGTTCCTGCGCCATCGCGCCACCCCCGCCGGCCCGGCTCCAGCCCCACCCCGGCCGACTAGCAAGCTCCTAGGGCCCGGCTGGCTCACGAACAGACGCCTCATGCACGAGGTCGGTCAGCCGGGCCAGGACGTCAGGGCTGGCCGCCGGGAGCACGCCGTGCCCGAGGTTGAAGATGTGGCCCTCGGCGGTCCGGCCCCGGCCGATGACGTCCTTGGCCCGCCGCTCGATCACGTCCCACGGGGCGAGCAGGATCGCCGGGTCGAGGTTGCCCTGCAGCGCCTTGCCGGGCTCGACCCGGCGGACCGCCTCGTCCAGCGGGACCCGCCAGTCCACCCCGACCACGTCCGCGCCCGCCTCGCCCATCATGCCCAGCAGCTCCCCGGTGGCCACGCCGAAGTGGATCCGCGGCACGCCGGTGCTGGCGAGGGCGTCGAACACCCGCTTGCTGTGCGGCAGCACGCCTGTCCGGTAGTCCTCGGGGCTCACCGCGCCTGCCCACGAGTCGAACAACTGGATCGCGGAGGCTCCCGCGGCCACCTGGACCCGAAGGAAGGTGATCGTGATATCGGCGAGCCTGCCGAGCAGCGCGTTCCACAGGGCCGGGTTGCCGTACATGAGTGACTTGGTCAGGTCGTGGCTCTTGGACGGCCCTCCCTCGACCAGGTAAGAGGCCAGGGTGAAGGGGCCGCCCGCGAAGCCGATCAGCGGTTTGGGCCCCAGCTCGGCCACCAGCATGGTGACGGCCTCGGTGATGAACTCCACGTCACCGGGCTCGAGCGGGCGCAGCCGGCCCAGGTCACGCTCGTCACGGATCGGTTCCGCGATCACCGGGCCCACACCGGGCTTGATGTCGATATCCAGCCCCACGGCCCGCAACGGGACCACGATGTCGCTGAACAGGATGGCCGCGTCCACCGCGTACCGGCGCATCGGCTGCAGCGTGATCTCGGTAATAAGATCCGGCCGGGAACACGCCTTGAGCATCGGCATTCCGCCCCGGGCCCGGCGGTATTCGGGCAGCGAGCGGCCGGCCTGGCGCATGTACCAGACCGGCGTGTACGGCACTGGCTGGCGGCGGCAGGCCAGCAGGAACGGGGACTCATCGAGGGGCTTGGGCTGCACGTTCACACCTGCGATGCTCTCACAGGAAGCGGGCTGAGCCGCGGCATCTGCCCAGGTGACATCGGGACACGCCGCCCGACATCCACCGTTCCGGGTGCCCCGCGTGCCACGATCGTCACCTGCCTGGCGCCGCAGCCCAAAACCCCCAGATGAGGACGCCTGCGGTGCCGATGGGTGAGGAGGTCACGCGAGCGTGGACCAGATGGATAGCTACTGCCCTGATTGCACCGAGACCCGGGCGTTCGCTCAGGTGCATCCCGATCCGGGAACCTGTTCCGATGCACCCGATGGCATGTGCCCGGAACGGTACTGCATCGCCTGCGGCGCCGCCGTCCTCCTCAGCATCCTCACCGTTCACCGGCAGCCCCTCAGCATGGCGGAGTTGACCGGGCGCGCCGCGTGACAGCTGATGCCGACGACGTACGCTCAGCCTATGAGGCAGGCCAGCGGGCGAGCAGCAGCGGGCGACCCGGCCCGGGCTTCGATGCCCGCCGGTGACGACGCCGCAGCCGGTTTCGGGGTCATCGTGGCCGGCTTGCACGCCCAGCGTGATCAGGCCGGCGGGCTGCGCCCGGAGCTGGTCTTCGAGGAGGTCCCGGCCCCCCGTACCCTCGCCCCGTACGCGAGCGCGATAGCGGCCACGGTGCGGGTGGATGACGATGAGATCGCCAGCGGCCGGCTGGTCCTGCTCTACGACCCCGCGGGCCAGACCGGCTGGGCCGGCCCGCTGCGGGTCATCGCGTACATCAGTGCCGACCTGGACCCGGACATCGCCGAGGACCCGCTCATCGGGCAGGTGGGCTGGACCTGGCTGACTGAGGCGCTGGGTAACCGCACGGCAGGCTACGCCGAGCCCAGCGG
The DNA here is from genome assembly GCA_963751175.1 of uncultured Actinomycetes bacterium. Lineage (GTDB taxonomy): Bacteria > Actinomycetota > Actinomycetes > Streptosporangiales > Streptosporangiaceae > RYN-230. The sequence continues at coordinate 219,054 of CAVVTM010000016.1, forward strand.
GACGGTGACCACGGTGGTCACCGAGGGGTTCGGGGCCAAGGAATCAGAGCCCGCGGTCACCGGGTTCGAGCTGCGCGCGTCCTGGTCCCCGGCGGCCCCGGAAACCAGCTCCGGGCCTGGCCCCGGGATCCTGGACGGGCACCTGACCGCGTGGTGCGACGCGCTCTGCGCGGCGGCGGGGCTGCCGCCCCTGGCGGAGGGCGTGACGGCGCTGCCGCCGAGTAGCCGGCGGCCCCGGTAATGGCCCAGGATAACCAGCCATCCGCGCCGGGCCGGGAGGACACCAGCCAGCCGGCCGGGTCCGGCGCGGCCGGCGGCGAACCGGACCCGGAGGCCGCCACCCAGCAGCCTGAACGGCCACCGGCCGTCCCGCTGCTGGAACCCCGGGACGGCCTGCCCCCGCTGGTGACGTCCGCCGGGGCGCTGGGCGAGGCCGTCCGGGCGCTGGGAGCGGGCGAGGGACCGGTGGCCGTGGACGCCGAGCGGGCGTCCGGCTTCCGCTACGGGCACCGGGCGTTCCTGGTCCAGCTGCGCCGCCGCGGCGCCGGGACCGTGCTGATCGACCCGGCGGCCTGCCCGGACCTGTCGGATCTGGACGCGGCGCTGGCTGACACCGAAGCGGTCCTGCATGCGGCGTCCCAGGACCTGCCGTGCCTGGCCGACCTGGGCTACCGGCCGCGCCGGCTGTTCGACACCGAGCTCGCGGGGCGGCTGCTCGGCTACCCCCGGGTGGGCCTCGGCCCGCTCGTCGAGAACGTGCTCGGGCTGGGCCTGGAGAAGGGCTACGCGGCCGCGGACTGGTCAACCCGCCCGCTGCCCGAGGACTGGCTGCGATACGCGGCGCTGGACGTCGAGGTGCTGGTGGACCTGCGCGACGCGCTGGCGGAACAGCTGGCGGCCCAGGGCAAGGACGAGTGGGCCCGGCAGGAGTTCACGGCCGTGCTCAACGCCGGGCCGCCCCCGCCGCGGGCTGACCCGTGGCGCCGCACCTCGGGCATTCATCGCGTGCGTACCCGCCGCGGCCTGGCCATCGTGCGGGAACTGTGGCTGGAACGCGACCGGATCGCCCAGCGGCGTGATCTGTCACCCGGCCGGGTGCTGCCGGACTCCGCCATCGTGGAGGCGGCGCGCGCGGCCCCGGCCACGGCCGCCGCCCTGGCCGGGGTGTCCGGGTTCAAGGGCCGCGGGGCCAAGCGGCACGCCCAGGAGTGGTTCGCCGCCATCCGCCGTGCGCACACCGAGGCTGACCAGGCGCTCCCGCGGCCCGCGGCCCAGGTGTCGGACGGCCCCCCGCCCGCGCACCGCTGGCACGAGCGGGATCCCGAGGCGGCCCGGCGGCTGGCTGCCGTCCGGACGGCCATCGCCGCGCTCGCGGACGAGCACTCGCTGCCCGCCGAGAACCTTCTGCAGCCCGACTCGGTGCGCAGGCTCGCCTGGCAGCCCCCGGACCCGGTGACCGCCGGGGCGGTGGCGGCCGATTTGTCGGGCTACGGAGCCCGGTCGTGGCAGGTCAGGCTCACCTCGGCGCCGATCGCGGGCGCGCTGCTCCGCCTGGCTGAAAAGGGCGACGAGTAGGGCCTCCGGCGGCCAGCCCGCTGCTGCTGAACGCGCGCCCGGAGCGCAGACTGGCAGCATGGGCCAGGATGGCTCGCCCCGGCGAAAGCTCCTCACCTGGCGGCCCCCGCTCAGGGTGCGGCTGGCCGCCGTGGCCGTGTGCCTGCTGGCTGCCGGGGCCGGGATCATCGTCGTGGCTGGTGGCCTGGCCACCCGCAACCACCTGACGCGGCAGGCCGGGCAGCAGCTGCGCGGCTACGCGGGCCAGCTCGCCCGGCATCCGTTCCTGCTCACGCCGCTCTCCCGGACCCCGCCCGGCCCCCCGGGGCTCAGCGACCTCGCGGCAGCCGGGGCCGGCGCGCTGAGCGTGGAGGTGCGCGGCGCCGGTGGCCAGCTGGTCATCAGGGCGGGGCCGGGCCGCCCGGCCGGGCCGGGCCCGCTGGTGACCGCGGCCCGGGTCCTGGCGGGGCATCACCAGGCTGGGACGGTCCGGGCCAGCCGCGGTGGCAGCTACCTGTCTATCGCCGAGCCGATCCGCTACCGGGCGCACCGCATCCCCTACGCCTACGGCGCGGATGACTTCGCCCTCGACGTCACCAGCCCCGCCGGCACCGGCTCCCCCGGCACCCTGGTGGTGAGCCTCAGCCTGGCCCGCATCAGCCAGGCCACCGGCCGCCTGACCGTCATCATGCTGGCCGTCAGCGGCCTCGTGGTACTGGCGGCCGGCTGCGTGGGCGCCTGGATCATCGGCGCCCCGCGGCGGCCGCTCACCCAGGCGCTGAGCGCCACGCTGGCCCAGCTCGAGCAGGCCCAGGCCGAGCAGGCCCAGGCCGAGCAGGCCGGTGGCGAGGCCACCGCGGCCGGGCCGGCCGGCCGCCATGCCGCCGGCTGGCGGGGGCAGGCCATCGCGGACACCGGCCGCGCGCTGCGCACGCCGCTCAGCATCCTGGGTGCCCTGACCGAGTATTACTGGCATCGTGACCAGCTCAGCCCCGCGGACTGCGACCGCCTGCTGGCCCGGGTGGCGGACGAGACCACGCGGATCGGCATGCTCATCGACGCCCTGGAGTGCGCCGGCCCGGACCAGCCGGGGCCACCGGGTCGTGGCGAAAATGTCGGCAGGGGTGCGTAGTCTCAGACACGCGTGAACGGGGCGGGCACGGCCCTCCGGGCCCGGCCCCGGGTGGCCGGGCCCGTCAGGGGGCATAGCCGGGCGGAGCAGGCAGAAGGCGGATGGGGCTATGACCGAACTGGCCTGGGCGACGCTGAGCTCGCCAGTCGGACCGCTCGCGGTGGGCTGCACCCCCGCGGGCGTGGCCAGGCTCGATTTCAGGGCGCCGGGCGGCGCCGGGCGGCGCCAGGCGGGGCAGGCCAGCACCACGCACGCCGGCCCGGGACCGGCCAGCCCCGGCCTGCTGAGCGTGGCGCGTGACCAGCTGGCCGAGTACTTTGCCGGGCAGCGCCAGGTGTTCGACCTGCCGGTGGACTGGTCCGGCTGTTCCCGGGCCCAGCACCGGGTGCTATCGGTGCTGTACGACTCGGTTGGCTACGGGGAGACGGTCACGTACGGGGAACTGGCGCAGCGTGCGGTGGCGGGGCCGGACGGGATCTCGCTGCCGGCCCGGGCCATCGGGCGGATCATGGGCTCGAACCCGCTCCCGCTGATCGTGCCGTGCCACCGGGTGGTCGCGGGCAACGGGCTGGGCGGGTACAGCGGCGGCACCGGCATCGAGATCAAGAGGTGGCTGCTGATCTTCGAGGGGGCCCTGCCGGCCACCCTGGACTGGAGTCCCGCGGGCGCCTGACCCGGCCGGACGGGCTGGGCGGGGCTGGCCCCGCCGGCCGGACCGGTCAGCTGTCCACCAGGTGATGCTCCTCCAGGGACGCCAGCGCGTTCCAGCCGGCGTGCAGCACCCAGAACCCGCCCAGCGGCAGCGGCTGGGTCTCGGGGGCCTTCGCGCCGAGCACCGCGCAGGCCTCCTCCAGGATCACGGAAAGGTTCTCCCGGTGCCCGCAGAGGACCGCGGGCAGGCCGGTGCCGAGGACCTCGTCCACCCGGCGGCGCGCCTCCCCGGCGCCGGCCAGCCCCAGGGTGAACGCGGGGTCGGTCTGCACGGGCTGCCTGGTCAGGTCCGCGTAGGCCTGGACGGTCCCGGCGCAGCGCTCGGCGGCCGAGCTGAGCACCTGGGCGGTCCCGTAGCACCGCAGCAGCGGCGCCAGTTCCTCCCGCTGCTGGCGGCCCACCGCGTCGAGCGGGCGCTTCGGGTCGTCGTCGTGCCCCGCCGCCCGCCACTCGTCCTTGCTGCCTGCCGACGCATGGCGAACCAGTATCAAAGGTTTCGTATCAGGAGGGCCGGCCGTGAACTCGTCGAGCACGCCGACGTCATGGGGGTAGCTCAGCCGGTCCCTTGCCGCCGGGATGGGGAGCCAGCCCACCTGGTCCACCTCGTCGTTCGGGATGAAGCCAGGCTGCGGGCCGTCCGCGGCTTTCGCGGCCCAGTAGTCCACTGTTTTCGGCCGGTTGCCATGCTGCTGGTAGTGCGTGGACGGCAGGCGCCGCCCCAGGACCACGCGGACCCCGGTCTCCTCGGCCACCTCGCGGACCGCGGTCAGCAGGACATGCTCGCCGGGCAGGGCCTTGCCCTTGGGCAGGCTCCAGTCGTCGTACCGGCTGCGGTGAACCAGCGCTACCTCAGGGCCATCGGCCCCTGGGCGCCAGAGTATGGCGCCTGCGGCCCGGATCTCGTCTCCCCAGCTCCTCCGCCCAATGCCATCAGCCGTCAATGGGGTGACCGCGCCGGGAGAGAAGGTATTGCTGCAGGTCTCGCAAGGGCTTCCCTTCAGCGTCCAGGTGATGCCTGGTCCACGTGCCATCCCCGGCCAGCCACCAGGAACTCGTGGTATCGCCCATGGCCAGGTCGACCAGCGCGCGAAGTTCCTGCTGATGGTCGGGGCTCTTGACCCGGCACAGGCTCTCCACCCGGCGGTCCAGGTTGCGGTGCATGAGGTCGGCACTCCCGATCCAGACTTCACCGTCGTCGTCCTCGGCGGTGCCGAACGCGTAAATCCGCGAATGTTCCAGGAAACGCCCGAGGATGCTCCGCACGCGGATGGTCTCGGACAGGCCGGGCAGTCCCGGCCGCAGCGAGCAGATACCGCGGACCCACAGGTCCACCGGCACGCCCGCCATGGACGCCCGGTAGAGCGCGTCGATGACGGCCTCGTCCACGATCGCGTTGCACTTCAGCTGGATCCGCGCGGCAGGCCCTCGCGCTGCCACGTGATCTGCCGCTCGATCCGTTCGAGCAGGCCACTTCGCAGGGCGTACGGGGCTACCAGGAAACGGTGGTAGTCGGTGTTACGGCTGTACCCGGTCAGCACGTTGAACAGGTCCGTGGCGTCCCCGCCGACCTCGGGGTCGGATGTGAGCAGGCCGTAATCCTCGTAGAGCCGGGCGGTGGAGGAGTTGTAGTTGCCCGTGCCGATATGGCAGTAACGCCGCAGCGACCCGTCCGGCTCCTCCCGGACCACGAGCGCCATCTTGCAGTGCGTCTTGAGGTCCACGAACCCGTACACCACGTGGCAGCCCGCTTCCTCCAGCTTGCGGGCCCAGATGATGTTCGCCCGCTCATCGAAGCGGGCCTTGAGCTCGACCACCACCACGACCTGCTTGCCCGCCTCGGCCGCGTCGATCAGCGCGTCCACGATCGGGGAGGAGTCGCTGGTCCGGTACAGCGTCTGCTTGATGGCCAGGACCCGTGGGTCGGCAGCCGCTTCCACCGTCAGCCGCTCCACGGTGGCGGTGAATGAGTCGTACGGGTGATGCACCAGCACGTCCCGCCGGTCCAGGGTGGCGAAGACGTCCGCGTCGTGCGGGAACGCCGATTCCGACGGGACGAAGGCCGGGTACTTGAGCCGCCGGATGCTGAGGTCGGCGATGGCGTTCAGGCCGGTCAGATCGAGCGGCCCGGGCAGGTGGTAGACCGAGCGGCGGTCAACGTCCAGCTCGGTGACCAGCTTTTCAAGCACCTCGGGGGAGATGCTTTCCTCGACTTCGAGGCGGACGGCGGGCTCGAAACGGCGCCGCAGCAGCTCGCGCTCCAGGGACTGCATCAGGTCCTCGGTGACGTCCTCGTCCACCTCCAGCTCCCGGGTCCTGGTGACCCGGAACACGTGGTGCTCCAGGACGTCCAGCCCGGTGAACAGCTCGGGCAGGTGGGCGGCGATCACGTCTTCCAGCGGGACGAACCGGTACGCGCCCACGGTGATGAACCGCGGCAGCAGCGGCGGCACCTTGACCCGGGCGAACATGGTCACGCCGGTTTCCGGCTCGGCGATCATGACCGCGAGACTGAGGGACAAACCCGATATATACGGCCATGGGTGGGCCGGGTCCACCACCAGCGGGGTCAGCACCGGGTAGATCCGGTCACGGAACAGCTGCCGCAGCTCATGCTGCTCGTCCTCGGAGAGCTCCTTCCAGTGCAGGATCTCGATGCCCTCGTCGGCCAGCAGCGGGCGGATGGTGGAGTTGAAGTACTCCGCGTGCTCCAGGCTGAGCTCACGCGCCGTCTCCAGCGTGTTCTCCAGCACCTGGTCGGGGGCCATTTCCGTGGTCACGCCCTCCACCGGCAGCCCGGTGGCCATCCGCCGCATCCGGCCTGCCACCCGGACCATGAAGAACTCGTCCAGGTTGCTGGCGAAGATGGCCATGAAGCGCACCCGCTCGAGCAGCGGAACCGTCTCGTCCTGGGCCAGCTCGAGCACTCGCTGGTTGAACCGCAGCCAGCTTCCCTCCCGCTCGATATAGCGGTCCGCGGGCAGGTCATCCGCGGGTTGCGTGCCCGAAGAATCAGGCGCTCCGCCCGTGCCCGTCTCGTCCCTACTCCGCTGGAAGCTGACCTCACCGACACTCATGTCGTCATTGTCCCCAGTGCCCCGCGCGTCAAGACTTCCGGGGCCGCTGTTTTCAATATCACCAAGCGCCATGTTTGCCCAGTTCAACAGGGAGTCATTGACGCGCATGGCCGCGCCGAGGGCCAGTTCGGCGCAGCGCAGCGGCGACGGCGGCCTCGTGGCCAGGGCCACACCCGTGCTGACCAGCGCGGTGAGCCCGCGCAGCGCGGCCCGGGTCAGCCCGCGGAAGGCCGGCACAGCGCCTCGATGGCCTCCCGGTCACCGATCTTCACCCGCTCGCCGCGGCCGAGCGCGCTGGCCAGCTCCGCCTCGGCGGCCTCCACCCGGAGCCAGTCGATGTAACTCACCGGCCGTACCCCGCGGGCGGCCAGCACCTCCGTGAACGGCCTGCGGGACGGCCGGCCCCCGGGCGTACCGCCCGCCCCGGGGCCAGGCGCGGCCCCGGGACTGCGGGCCGGGAGGTCAGCGAGCAGGGACCGGACGGTCCCGGCCGCGTCGGACTTGTTGGTGCCCACCACCCCCGTGGGGCCGCGCTTGAGCCAGCCCGCGACATACTCCCCCGGCAGCGGCGTGCCGTCCGGGCCGAGCACCCGGCCTTCGGCGTTGGGCACCGTGGCGGTGTTCTCGTCGAAGGGCACCCCGGCCAGCGGCACGCTCTGGTAGCCGACGCTGCGGAACACCATCTGGGCGGGGATCGTCTCGTATTCGCCGGTCCCGGTGAACCGGCCCTGCCCGTCCAGCCGGGTGCGCTCCACGGTCAGCCCGGACACCCGCTCCACGCCCGCAACCTCGGCCGGGCGGAGCCAGAACCGCACCACCAGCCTGCGTCCTGCGCCTCCGGCAGGACGCGCGGCCCAGTCCCTCATCACCGCGAGGTTGCCGCGGACCCGGCGGTCACTCTCCGCGAGCTGGGCGCTCTGCCCGGTCGGGTCGAACGCGTCCAGGTCGAGCTCGCCTGGCCGTACCTCGATGTCCACGTCGGCTAGTTCGCCCAGCTCACGGAGTTCCTTGGTGGTGAACTTGGCCTGGGCTGGCCCGCGCCGGCCGATCATGTGCACCTCGCGGACCTTGCTGGCCGTGAGGGCCTCCAGGACCGAGTGGGGGATGTCCGTGGAGCGCAGCGCGGCCGGGTCCTTGACCAGGATGCGGGCGACGTCCACGGCTACGTTGCCGACCCCGACCACGGCCACGGACTCGGCGTCGAGGGTGAAGGCCTCAGCCGAGGAGTCGGGATGGCCGCAGTACCAGTTGACGAAGTCGGTGGCCGCGTAGCTGCCGGGCAGGTCCTCGCCGGGGATGCCCATCCGCCGGTCCCGCATTGCCCCGGTCGCGTAGACGACCGCGTCGTAGCTGGCCAGCAGGTCTTCCCGGGTGACGTCGTCGCCGAGGTGGACGCCGCCGAGGAACCGCACGTCCGGGTGCTCGAGCACGCCGCGCAGGTAGTCGGCGATGGACCGGATGGACGGGTGGTCCGGGGCCACGCCGTAGCGGACCAGGCCGTAGGGCGTGGGCAGCCGGTCCAGCACGTCCACCCGGACGGTGCCCGGCGGGGCGAGGGCGGCGACCTGCTTGATAAGGGCCTCAGCCGTGTAGATGCCGGCCGGGCCGGAACCCACCACGGCGACGTCGAGTGTCGTCACGGACGCAACCCCACCGTTCTCCTGCTCTGGGTCTTTCTCCTGCCCGGGTCTTCCCCCGCAGTCTGCTCCCCCGGTCCCTATCCCCGGGGGTTATCCGCCAGCACCGGGTCCAGCTGCGCCACGGCCTCGGTGATCTGCCGGGCCAGGTGCTGCGGGACCAGGCCGACCTCGTCGAGGATCTCGTCCCGCGAGCCGTGCGCCAGGAACCGCTGGGGCAGGCCGAAGGTCAGGGCCGGGGTGGTCACCCCGGCGTCCCGGAGAAGCCGGCAGACGGCGTCACCGAACCCGCCGGCCACGCTGTTGTCCTCGACCGTCACCACCAGCCGGGCCCGCTGGGCCTCGTCCGCCAGGGCCGGGTCGACCGGCTTCACCCAGCGCGGGTCGACCACGGTCACCGCGATGCCCTGATCGGCCAGCCGGTCCGCGGCGACCAGGCAGGTCAGCGCCATCGGGCCGGCTCCGGCCAGGAGCACGTCGGGGGCTGCGCCGCCGTGCGGGCGGCGCAGCACGTCCATGCCGCCGAGCTGCCCGATCGCCTCGACGTCGCCGTCGACGTTGGCCTTGGGGAAGCGCAGCACGGTCGGGACCGTCGCTGACCGCCACCGCCTCGTCCAGCAGCTCGGCGAGGCGGGTCGCGTCCCGCGGGGCCGCGATCCGCAGTCCCGGGACGACCTGCAGGATCGAGCCGTCCCACATGCCGTTGTGGCTGGCCCCGTCCGGGCCGGTCACGCCGGCCCGGTCCAGCACGAACGTGACCGGCAGCCGGTGCAGCGCCACGTCCATCAGAACCTGGTCGAAGGCCCGGTTGAGGAACGTCGCGTAGATCGCGACCACCGGGTGCAGGCCACCCATGGCCAGCCCGGCCGCGCTGGTCACGGCGTGCTGCTCGGCGATGCCGACGTCGAAGACCCGCTCAGGGTAGGCCTCGGCGAACGGCGCCAGGCCGGTGGGGTGCAGCATCGCGGCGGTGATGGCCACCACGTCGGGCCGCCGCGCGCCGACCGCGGCGAGGGCGTCGCCGAACACGTGCGACCAGGTCCGCTTGGGCACGCCGGGCAGCTGGCCCACGGGGGCGCCTGCGGGCACCTGGTGCAGCCGGTCTTCCTCGTTGTCCTCGGCCAGCTGGTAGCCGAAGCCCTTCCGGGTGATCGCGTGCACGATCACCGGGCCGCCGAAGTCGCGGGCCCGGCGCAGCGCCATCTCCATGGCCTGCTCGTCGTGGCCGTCGATGGGGCCCAGGTACTTCAGGCCGAGATCCTCGAACAGGACCTGCGGCTGCAGGACATCCTTGAGGCCCTTCTTCATGCCGTGCAGCGTGCCGTACAGCGGCGGCCCGACCACCGGGGTGCGGCTCAGCGTGGTCTTGATGTACTCCAGCACGTGCTCGTAGCGCTGGTTGATCCGGACCGTGGCCAGGTGATGGGCGAGGCCGCCGATGGTGGGCTGGTAGGAGCGGCCGTTGTCGTTGACCACGATGACCAGCCTGCTGTCCTTGGCCACCGCGATGTTGTTCAGCGCCTCCCAGGCCATGCCGCCGGTCAGCGCGCCGTCGCCGATGACCGCTACCACGGTCCGGTCGGACTCACCGCGCAGCCGGAACGCCTTGGCCAGCCCGTCGGCGTAGGACAGGCTGGTGGACGCGTGCGAGTTCTCCACCAGATCATGCTCGGACTCGGCACGGCTGGGGTAGCCGGACAGCCCGCCCCGCTGGCGCAGCGTGCCGAACTCGGGCACCCGCCCGGTCAGGAGCTTGTGCACGTACGACTGATGGCCGGTGTCGAACACGATCTTGTCCACCGGCGAGTCGAACACCCGGTGCATCGCGATCGTCATCTCGACCACGCCAAGGTTGGGCCCGAGGTGACCGCTCGTCCGCGAGACCGTCTCGATCAGCAGGTCACGGATCTCGCTGGCCAGCACGGGCAGCTCGTCCGGCGCCAGCTGCTTCAGTTCTCGCGGGCCGGAGATGGATTCCAGCAAGGTCACCTGGGCTGCTCCCTCATGTGAGAAGCGCGGATCTGTTGGCGAGTCTATTTCGCCGGGCTCGCGCCGGGCACGGAAGGCCCGCCTTCCCGGCCGGGCAACCGTGTCCTGCCGTTCGCCCGAGGTTAGCCGCCGGACTCGACGGCCGGCCAGCATGTCCGGTCATTACCGGCATCTGCGGCAGATTACCCACATTCGCGCCGCGATGCTGGCCGGGGATGAACCATGCTCCGATCATGGCCCAGGAGGCGGGCCCGGTGACCGCAGGTCAAGGCGTTCGGGCCGGGACGTCCTCACGGGCTGACCCTGGAGGCCGTGGCCGGGCGGGCGCCCGCCTGGCCACGGCCGGGGGTCAGCGGATGCCGTAGAGGTGTTCGAGGGCGAGCTGGTCGAGGTGCTCGTAGGCCAGGCCGCGGGCGGCGAGGGTCTCGATGTCGGGGGTAAAGCCCTGCACGTCGCGCCAGGTTTCGCCGGCCGCCAGGGTCGGGGTGGCCAGGTCCTCCACGCCCGACGCGGCCAGCGCCGCCTTGACGTCGGGATCGGCGCGGAACGCCCGGACCTTGTCCCGCAAGATCAGGTAGTTGCGCATGCACGCCGCCGCCGACACCCACACCCCGTCGTCGTCCTCGGTGCGGGGCGGCTTGTAGTCAAAATGCACCGGCCCGTCATACCCGCCGGCCACCAGCGCGTCCACCACCCAGAACGCGCCCCGGGCGTTCCCGTTCCCGAACCGCAGGTCCTGGTCATACCGCGGCCCGTTCTGCCCGTTCAGGTCAATATGGAACAGCTTCCCGTGCCACAGCGCCTGGCTGATCCCGTGCGCATAGTTCAGGCGACGCCATCTCCTCGTGACCGACCTCCGGGTTGATCCCCACCATCTCCGCGTGCTCCAGCTCGCCGATGAACGCCAGCGCGTGCCCGGCGGTGGGCAGCAGGATGTCCCCGCGCGGCTCGTTCGGCTTCGGCTCAATCGCGAACCGCAGGTCATACCCCCGCTCGAGGACGTAGCCCGCCAGCAGGTCCAGGCCTTCCTTGTAGCGGGACAGCGCGGCGCGGATGTCCTTGGCCGCCCCGGACTCGGCGCCTTCCCGCCCGCCCCAGAACACGTAAACCTTCGCGCCCAGCTCCGCGGCCAGGTCCAGGTTGCGCATCGTCTTGGCCAGCGCGAACCGCCGCACATCCCGGTCCGCCGGCGGTGAACGCCCCATCCTTGAAGACCGGATGCCCGAACAGGTTCGTCGTCGCCGTCGTCACCACCACGCCGGTCTCCTCCAGCGCGCGGCGGAAGTCCGCGATCTTCTGATCCCGCTCCGCGTCAGACGCCCCGAACGGGAACACGTCGTTGTCGTGGAAATTCACCCCGTACGCACCCAGCTCCGCCAGCTTGCGCACCGCCCGGTCCGCCGCCATCGGCGGCCGGACCGCCCCGCCGAACACATCCACCCCCTGCCAGCCCACCGTCCAGATCCCGAACGAGAACTTATCCTCACGAGTCGGCACGTACGCGTCTGCAGTCACCAGCCAGTCCTCTCCGTGTGCAAAAACCTCTGTCACCAGCACGTGTGTCATTTTTCCCAGACCGGCGTGTCCCAGCCCGCGGTGTCCCAGCCCGCGGTGGCCTGGCGGAGCCAGGCGAGCCGCTGGCGGACCACCGGCTCGGCAGGCCCGGTGTACTCCTCCGCCAGGTGGCGCGGCCATTCCGGGGGCTCCGGGGTGCCCGCCAGCGCCCACGCGGCCTGGCGGGCCGCGCCCAGCGCCACGTACTCCTCGGGCGCCGGCACCAGGACCGGAACTCCGAGGATGCCCGGGGCCAGACGGCGCGCCGCCTCGGACCGGGCCCCGCCACCGATCAGCAGCACCCGCTCGCGGGATGCGCCCTGCGCCGCGATCAGGTCCGCCGCCTCGGCCAGGGTGCCGAGCACGGCCTCGATCGCGGCCCGGGCGACGTTGGCCGGGGTCGCGTTCTGCGTGGTCAGGCCGCGGAGCACGCCGGTGGCGTCAGGCCGGTTCGGGGAACGCTCCCCGTCCAGGTAGGGCAGCAGCGCGAGGCCGCCCGCGCCCGGCTCCGCGGTCAGCGCCCGGGCCGACAGGCCGTCCATGTCGGTGCCGGTCAGCACGGCGACCGTGGACAGCACCAGCCCCGCGTTGACCGTGGCGATCAGCGGGAGGAACCGGCCGGTGGCGTCGGCGAACCCGGCGATCATCCCGGACTCGTCCGCGGCGGCCCGCTCGGTGACCGCGTAGGCGGTGCCCGAGGTGCCGATCGAGATGACCAGCTCGCCCGGCTCCAGGCCGAGCCCGAGGGCGGCGCCCATGTTGTCGCCGGTCCCGGGGGCCAGCACGGTCCCGCCCGCCGTCTCGCCGACGACCTCATTGGGCTTGGCGATCCGGGGCAGGCCCGGCTCGTGGCCGAGCGCCGCGGCGGCGACCTCGGGCAGCCAGCGGCCCTCCGCGGGCGAGAAGTAGCCGGTGCCGGAGGCATCGCCCCGGTCGGTGGCGGGCTCGGCCCCGCCCGGACCGGCTCCGCCAGCCCCGCCCGTGCCGAGCCGCCAGGTCAGCCAGTCGTGCGGCAGCATGACGCGGGCCACCCGGGCCGCGTGGTCCGGCTCGTGCTCGGCGAGCCAGCGCAGCTTGGTCACGGTGAACGAGGCGCTGGGCACGCTCCCGGTGTGCTCGCGCCCACCAGGCCGGCCCGCCCAGCTCGGTGATCAGCTCCCGGGCCGCCGGGGCGGAGCGCAGGTCGTTCCAGAGCAGGGCGGGCCTGATGACCTGGCCGGCCTCGTCCACCACGACCATGCCGTGCTGCTGGGCCGCCACCGCGATCGCGTCGGCCCGGTCGAGCAGCCCCTGCCCGGCCTGCTCCAGGGCGGACCACCAGGCGGCCGGGGCACATTCGGTGCCCGGCGGGTGCGGGGCACTTCCCCGCCCCACGATCGTGCCGTTCTCTGCCTGGCAGAGCAGCACCTTGGTCGACTGCGTGGACGAATCCACCCCAGCCACGAGCATCGCTCACCCCTTTGCGCCGACGGGACTGAACCTACTATTCGCCACCCGGAAGGGTGACGGCCCGGGCTGCCTGCCAGCCGGCCGCGAGCTGCAGGCCGGTGATCACCAGCAGCACCATGACCGGGACGGTCCAGCCGCCGAGCGCGGAATGCAGGAAGCCGACCGCCAGGGGCCCGGTGGTGGCGACCAGGTACCCCACGCTCTGCGCGAACCCCGAGAGCGAGGCAGCGACCCGCGGATCAGGGGCCCGGGCCATGGTGAAGAAGATCGCCAGGCCGAGCGAGGCGCCCTGGCCCAGGCCCAGAACCAGCACCCAGGCGGGGGCGCCACCCAGCGGGGCGAACCACGCCCCGGCCAGGCCAGCCGCGCTGGCGGCCACAGCGCCGGCGACCAGCGCCCGCTGGTTCCGGGCCCGGTGCGCGAACACGGGGATCAGCAGCGAGCTGGCCGCCCCGCCCAGGTTCATCAGCGCGAGCAGCGTGCCGGCGCCGCCCGCGCTCACCCCCCGCTCCCGGAACATCGTCGGCAGCCAGGACAGCTCCGCGTAGAACGTCAGGCTCTGCAACCCCATGAACGCGGTGACCTGCCAGGTCAGCGCGTACCGGGAGAGCTTCAGCGGGACGGCCGGCCCAGCAGGACGGCCCGGGGGCGGCTGAGTTTCGCGGGATTCTTGCGCCCCGGCGCGCGGCACCGTCCGGTACCGGCGCTGGGGCAGCCACGCCACCCCGGCGGCCAGCGCGGGCAGCGCCCACACGGACAGGGACAGCGGGACCGAGCCGCCGGACAGGTTGTATACCGGGATCGCGATCAGGGCGGCCAGGATCGACCCGGCGTTCAGGCTGAGCAGGTAGAGCCCGATGAGCAGCCCGGCCCGCTCCGGTGCGCGCCGCTTGACCAGGCTGGGCAGCAGCACGTTCAGCAGCGCGATGGCCGCCGCGGCCAGCGCCGTGCCGGGGAACAGCAGCACGCCGGGCGCCAGGCCGCGGAGGATCAGTCCCGCGGCCAGCAGGCCCACCGCCCCGCCCAGCACCTGCTCCTCCCCGAGCCGGCGGCTCAGCGGGGCGGCCACCCCGGAGAACACGCCGAAGGCCAGCACCGGGAGTGAGGCCAGCACCGACACCTCGACTGGCGTCAGGTGCAGGCGCGCTGACAGTTCCGGGAACAGCGGGGGCAGGCTGGTGATCGCGGCGCGCAGGTTGAACGCGATCGCGATGACGCCCGCCAGGAGCAGCAGAGCACCCCGGGCCCGGCCGCGGTCCCGGGGCGCCACCGCTGCCCCGGCAGCGGCCGGGTCAGGCACAGCTCAAGTCAGACACAGCTGAGCAGGCTACGACGACAGCAGCGAGCGCAGCACATACTGCATGATCCCGCCGTGCCGGTAGTACTCCGCCTCCCCGGGTGTGTCGATCCGCACCACGGCCCGGAACTCCGTGCCGTCCGCGCGGACGGTCACCTCGCGCGGGACCGGGCCGGAGTTCATTTCCTCGATGCCGGTGATCTCGAAGGTCTCCTGCCCGGTCAGCCCGAGCGAGTCGGCCGACTCCCCCGGCTGGAACTGCAGCGGCAGCACGCCCATACCGATCAGGTTGGAACGGTGGATCCGTTCGAACGACTCGACCAGCACCGCCCGCACGCCCAGCAGCAGGGTGCCTTTGGCCGCCCAGTCCCGGGACGAGCCGGACCCGTACTCCTTGCCACCCAGCACGACCAGCGGGGTGCCCTCCTCCGCGTACTTCCGGGAGGCCTCGTAGATGGACATCTGCGCACCGTCGGGCAGGTGCACGGTGACGCCCCCCTCGGTGCCGGGGGCGAGCTGGTTGCGCAGCCGGATATTGGCGAACGTGCCGCGGATCATCACCTCGTGGTTGCCGCGGCGCGAACCGTAGGAGTTGAAGTCCTTGCGCTCCACCCCGTGCCCGGTCAGGTAGTCCCCGGCCGGGCTGTCGGTCTTGATCGCCCCAGCCGGCGAGATGTGGTCGGTGGTCACCGAGTCACCCAGCCTGGCCAGCATGCGGGCGCCGTGGATGTCGCTGACCGGCGCGGGCTGGTCAGGCATGCCGTCGAAGTAGGGCGGCTTGCGGACGTAGGTGGAGCCCGCGTCCCAGTCGAACGTGTCCCCGGCGGGCACGTCCAGCTCTTTCCAGCGGTCGTCCCCCTCGAACACGTCCGCGTAGTCCCGGGTGAACATCTCCGCCGCCACCGCGTGCTTGACCACGTCGTCGATCTCGGCGGTCGTGGGCCAGATGTCGCGCAGGTACACCTGGGTGCCGTCCGGGCGGGTGCCCAGCGGCTCGTGCTCCATGTCGAAGTCCATGGTCCCGGCGAGGGCGTAGGCGACCACCAGCGGTGGTGAGGCCAGGTAGTTCATCTTCACGTCGGGGTTGATCCGGCCCTCGAAGTTCCGGTTCCCGGACAGCACCGACACCACGGCCAGGTCGTTCTCGGCCACCCCCGCGCTGATCGCCTCGGGCAGCGGGCCGGAGTTCCCGATGCAGGTGGTGCACCCGTAGCCGACCAGGTTGAAGCCCAGCTTGTCCAGGTAGGGAATCAGGCCGGCGCGCTCGTAGTAGTCCATGACCACCTTGGAGCCGGGCGCCAGCGTGGTCTTCACCCAGGGCTTGGTGGCCAGCCCGGCCTCGACCGCCTTCTTGGCCAGCAGCGCCGCGCCGACCATGACTGACGGGTTCGAGGTGTTGGTGCACGAGGTGATGGCCGCGATCACCACCGAGCCGTGATCCACCGAGGTCCTGGTCCCGTCCTCCAGCGTCACCTCGGCCGGGTCGGACGGGCGGCCGGCGCTGGCGGCGGCCGCGGGCCGGCGCTGGCTGATCGGCGTCGCCGTTCTCGCGGTCCGGGACGAACGGGTCGGAGGCCGGGAAGGTCCCGGCCACGTCCTCATCCAGCCGGTCGAGCTGCACGTAGTTGCCGAGCGCCTCGCGGAACGACTGCTTGGCGTCGGTCAGGGCCACCCGGTCCTGCGGCCGCTTCGGGCCTGCCAGCGACGGGACCACGGTGGACAGGTCGAGCGTGAGCTGCTCGGAGTAGCGCGGCTCCGCGGCCGGGTCGTGCCACAGGCCCTGCTCCTTGGCGTACGCCTCGATCAGGGCCACCTGCCCGGCCGGGCGGCCGGTCAGCCGCAGGTACTCCATGGTCTGCTCGTCGATCGGGAAGATCGCGCAGGTGGAGCCGAACTCGGGGCTCATGTTGCCGATCGTGGCCCGGTTGGCCAGCGGGACCGTGCCCACCCCGTCGCCGTAGAACTCCACGAACTTGCCGACCACACCGTGCCGCCGCAGCAGCTCGGTAATGGTCAGGACCAGGTCGGTGGCGGTCGCGCCGGCGGGCAGCTCCCCGGTGAGCCGGAAGCCGACCACCCGCGGGATCAGCATGCTGATCGGCTGGCCGAGCATGGCTGCCTCGGCCTCGATGCCGCCGACCCCCCAGCCGAGGACACCGAGCCCGTTCTGCATCGTGGTGTGCGAGTCAGTGCCCACGCAGGTGTCCGGGTACGCGGCGCCGTCACGGGCCATCACTACCCGGGCCAGGTGCTCGATGTTGACCTGGTGCACGATCCCGGTGCCCGGCGGCACCACCTTGAACTGGCTGAACGCGTCCTGGCCCCAGCGCAGGAACTGGAACCGCTCGCGGTTGCGGCGAAACTCCAGCTCGACGTTGCGGTCGAACGCGTCCGGGCGGCCGAAGATGTCGGCCACCACCGAGTGGTCGATGACCAGCTCGGCCGGGACGAGCGGGTTGATCTTCCCCGCGTCACCGCCCAGATCCCGCATGGCCTCGCGCATGGTGGCCAGGTCCACGACGGCGGGCACGCCGGTCAGGTCCTGCAGGATCACCCGGGCCGGGGTGAACTGGATCTCGGTCGAGGGCTCTGCCTCCTGGTCCCACTGCGCGAGCGCACTGACGTGATCCCGGGTGACGTTGCGGCCGTCCTCCGTGCGCAGCAGGTTCTCAAGCAGGATCTTCAGGCTGAACGGCAGGTCCGCCGCCCCGTCCACCGCGTCGAGCCGGTGTATCTGGTACCCGGCCTCGCCGACCCGCAACGTCGCCAGGCTGCCGAAGCTGTTCGCGGTCATCAGGGTCCGCCTCCTGCACCAGTGAAGGTATCTTGATATCGAGTTAATAAGCCGTGTTCACGCTAGGACGAGTTTATCTCGACGTCAAGGTATCGGCCGCGCGAGGGTCCCGCCCCGGAACCGGGACGATCCATGCCCGCCCGGCGTGAATCCCGGGCCTATACGACAACATTGCCACCAGTTAACCGCCACCGGCGCCGATGCGCCGCGCCCACAGCCGCTGATCCGCGACTATGGGGTGGTGACAGAGCACACCGAGCGCCCCTGGGGCGGTTACACGGTCCTCGCCGAGGCCGGGGACTTCAAGGTCAAGACCATCGAGGTGCATCCCGGGAAGCGGCTGTCCTACCAGCGGCATGCCCGCCGGGCCGAGCACTGGTTCGTGGTCCGCGGCGAGGGCGTGGTGACCCTGGACGGCACGGACATCGGCGTCCGGCGGGGCGACACGGTTGACGTCGCGCTGGGTGCCGCGCACCGGATCCGCAACACCGGCACGGACCCGCTGGTGTTCGTGGAGGTACAGCACGGTGACTACTTCGGCGAGGACGACATCGTCCGGCTGGAAGACGACTACGGCCGCGTCGGGGCCTGATTCCGCCCCGTAGCCGCCCGGCCTGCGTCCTGCCCCTGGGTCACGGCGAGCACGGCCGCCCGCAGCGTGGCGTCGTCGGCGGGATCGACGGTCCGCAGGTCCAGCAGCAGCCGGCCGTCCTCGACCCGTCCCGCCACCGGTGGCGTATGTGCCCGCAACGACGCCGCGAGCGTGGCCGGGAGGCTCACCGCGGCGCTGGGCAGCCGGACCCCCGGGGCGCCACCGCCGCCCACCACCGCGTCACTTTCGGTGGCCCGGGCGTCCACTCCGGCCCGGGCCAGGTCGGCGGCGAGCCGCCTGGCGCGATCCCGGAGCCGCCGCACGGGCTCGTGCAGGGCCGTGGCCGTCGGCGTGGCCGGGCCGCGCAGCGTGGCCTCCAGCGCAGCCAGGGTCAGCTTGTCCACCCGGAGCGCCCGGGCGAGCGGGTGCCGCCGCAAGGCCGTGATCAGGCTGGCCCGGCCGAGCAGCAGCCCAGCCTGCGGTCCGCCGAGCAGCTTGTCCCCGCTGGCCGTCACCAGGGCTGCGCCGCTGGCCAGCGCCGTGGCGGCGTCGGGCTCGTCGGGCAGCACCGGCTCCGGGGCCAGCAGCCCGGAGCCGATGTCCGCCACCACGGGAACCGGGTCAGGCTCCCCGGCTCGCGCGGTCATCGCGGCCAGTTCCGCGATCGTCGCCTCGCTGGTGAAGCCCAGGATGCGGAAGTTCGACGGGTGCACCTTGAGGATGAAGCCGGTGTCCGGGCCGATCGCCGCCGCGTAGTCGGCGACCGTGGTCCGGTTCGTGGTGCCGACCTCCCGCAGCCTCGCTCCCGTCGAGGCGAGCAGGTCGGGCAGGCGGAAGCCGTCGCCGATCTCCACCATCTCGCCCCGGCTGACGACGATGTCGCGCTCGCGGGCCAGCGCGGTCGCCGCCAGTACCAGCGCGGCCGCATTGTTGTTGACGATGTGCACGTCCTCCGCCTGCGGGCAGGCCGCGCGCAGCGCGTCCAGGGCGCCGCGGCCGCGGCGGGCCCGCTGGCCGGTGGCCAGGTCGTACTCCACGTCGGTGGACCCGGCGCTGGCGGCCACGGCGGCCCGCGCCGCCGCGGACAGCGGGGCGCGGCCGAGGTTGGTGTGCAGCAGCACCCCGGTGGCGTTGACGACCGGGCGCAGCGTCGTGGCCGTGGCCGGCAGCAGCCCGGCGGCCAGGTCCGGCACGTCCTCCGGCGCGATCTCACCGCGGCGGGCCCGGTCCTGCGCCGCGGTGATCGCCTCCTTGACCCGGGCAGCGCCCAGGCGGCCGACCGCCTCGGTGAACGGGGGCTGCGCGAGCAGCGCGTCGGTTCGCGGTATCCGCCGCCGGCTGTCCACGACCAGCACTCTAACCTGCGCCCCGCAGCCCCCGGTGGCGGCGACCTGGCTGGCTGCGAGATGCCCGATCGTGGACGTAAAGGGCCGGCGGCGCGGCACTGTCACTTGTGTGCCATCACACTCGTGCATCTTCGGCAGCCAATGCTGTAACGCTTGCAATATGGTGGCACTAGCTGCATAATGCAAGCATGGCTACTTCGATCACGATCCGTGATGTACCGGACGAGACACGGGACGAACTGGCTGCCCGCGCCGCCCTGACCGGTCGGTCCCTGCAGGAATACCTTCGGTCAAAGCTCGTCGAGCTGACACGCCAGCCAGATGCCGAGACGCTGGTCGAGCGGATCCGTGCCCGGAAGACCGCGACAAGCTCGTCCCTGCCGCCGGACCGGATCATCGCGCACCGTAACGCAGATCGCCGGTGACACTGGTCATCGACGCGTCGCTGGTCGTGTCTGCCCTGGTCGACTCGGGCGACACGGGGACCTGGGCGGAGTCGCTGCTGATTGCCGAGCCTCTGAGTGCTCCCCAGCTGATGCCTGTCGAAGCAGCCAATATCCTGCGCCGCGCGGCGGCGGCGGGTGACATTTCTGCTGACGCCGCCTCCATGGCCTACGCCGACCTGCTGGACCTGAGGGTAGAACTCTTCCCCTACGCGCCATTCGCCGCCCGGACATGGGAACTGCGTGACAACGTGACGTGCTACGACGCGTGGTACATCGCGCTCGCGGAGTCTCTCGGGTCAAAGGTCGCAACGCTCGACCTCAGGCTGGCCCGGGCGCCGGGACCTCGTTGCGGCTTCGAGACGCCGCCCGCGGCCTGAGCGCCCGAACACGCAGCCCGTTCCCGCTAGCCGAGCCCGTGCCGGGCCGCGCTCACGTCACGGTCACCCAGGCCCTGGCCGACGAGCGCGGTCCACCGCTCGCGGATCACCTCCAGCATCGGCAGCCGCCGGCCGGAGGCCTCCATGGCCAGCCGGATGTCCTTCAGCGCCCACTGCAGCGCGAAGTCCGGCGAGTCGTCACCCGCGTCCATCTTGGCGAACTTGGCCGCCGCGGCCGGGTTGGCCAGGTTCCCGGTGCTGAGGAAGTCCAGCACCTGCTGGTGGTCCACACCGAGCGAGTCGGCCAGGGCCATCATCTCGGCCGCCCCCTCGACCAGGAAGACCAGCCAGGAGTTCATCACCAGCTTGAGACGGCTGCCCGCGCCCGCCTCCCCGGGCCACCTGGTCTCACGGCCGAGCGCGGCGAACACCGGCTCGAGCACCGGCTTCGCCTGCCCCGGGCCGGACGCCAGGATCAGCAGCTGGCCGTTCTCGGCGGGCTGGCGGGTGCCGGAGACCGGCGCGTCCACGAAGTACACGTCGGGCCGCTCCTTGCTGACCCGGGCGGCCAGCTCCTCCGTGGCGGTCACGCCGATCGTGCTCATCTGCGCCCACACCGCCTGCGGCCGCAGCGCCTCCAGCATCCCGAAGTCGAAGGCCACCTGCTTCACCGCATCCGCGTCGGCGACCATCGTGATCACCACGTCCACGTCGCGCACCGCGTCCCGGGCGTCCTCATGGGCGGTCGCGCCGTCGGCCGCCAGCGCGGCGGCTTTCTCCGGGGTCCGGTCCCAGGCATCCACCGTGAACCCGTTGCGGAGCAGGCTGTGCGTCATCCCCCGGCCCATCGTCCCGGCGCCCAGCACGGCGGCCCGTGGCAGTGGCCGGGTCCCTCCGGCAGAAGTCATGTCGTCATCCCCTCGGTGGTTTTCGTTGCGGAGGTTGTTGCATTTCATCTTCAACCCGCATCGGTCAGGGGCAGCAGCCGGCCGGCGTGCGGGGCTTGCGCCGGTGCGCCACCGCGATCAGCGTGGCCAGCCCGGCCACGACCGCACCGGCCAGCATCGCGGCCCGGTCGCCGCCCACCCCGGCCATGTGGCCGCCGTGGCTCGCGGTCAGCGCGATCGCGGGCAGCAGCGCGGCGCCGACCCCGGCCCCGATCTGGCGGCTGGTGTTGATCACCCCGCCGACGAAGCCCTGGTCGCCGTCGGCCACGCCCCGGCTCGCGGTGACCATCGCGCCGAACGCGGTGCCCGCCGTGCCGAACCCGACGAACGTCACCGCGGCCAGCAGCGGGCTGTACCCGCCGGTGGCAGGCAGGTGCGTGAGCAGCAGGAACCCGGCCGTGGCCACGGCGTTGGTCAGCACCAGCAGCCGCTGCAGGCCCAGCCGCGCGGCCAGCCGGGCGCCGGTCAGCCCCGCCACGAAGCCGACCAGGCCCTGCGGGGCGATGGCCAGCCCGGTCATCAGCGGCGAGTCGTGCAGGACCTGCTGGAAGTACAGGGACAGCACCAGCATCTCGCCGCCGTTCCAGACGCCGAGCAGCATGATCAGCGCGCCGCCCTTGCGGAGCGAGCCGAGCCGGAGCAGGCCGCCGCGGACCAGCGGGTCGGGGGTGTGCCCCTCGGTCACCGCGAACCCGGCCAGCGCGGCCACCGCGAGCACGGCCGCGGCCAGCACCAGCGGCGAGGTCCAGCCGGCCGCGCCGCCCTGGGACACGGCGAAGACCACCGAGGCAACCGCCAGCGTGATGAGCAGCGCACCGCCCACGTCGAGCCGCCGCCGTTCGCGCTGCTCCCGGCCCCGGCCCAGCAGCCGCGGGGTGAGCAGCACCGCGGCCAGCCCGACCGGCACGTTGACCAGGAACACCGCGCGCCAGCTGGTGAACTGCACCAGGACACCACCCAGCACCTGGCCGGCCACGAAGCCGACCGACGCGGTCGCGCCGTACAGGCCGAGCGCCCGGGTGCGCGGCGGGCCCTCCGGGAAGCCGGTGGTGATCAGGGACAGGGCCGCCGGGGCGACCAGGGCCGCGCCCGCGCCCTGCACCGCACGTGAGGCGACCAGCAGCACCGGGTCCTGGGCCAGGCCGCCGGCCAGCGAGGCGGCTGAGAAGGCGATCAGCCCGGTCACGAACATGCGGCGGCGGCCGAACAGGTCGGCGGCCCGGCCGCCGAGGATCAGCAGCCCGCCGAACGTGATCGCGTACCCGGTGACCACCCACTGGGCCGCCGAGGCGGCGAAGCCCAGCTCGCGCTGGATGGACGGCAGCGCGACGTTCACGATGCTGAAGTCCAGGACGACCATGAATGAGGCGGCCAGGATGAGCACCAGGGCTGCCCGGCTGTACGCGCGGTGCGCGGCCTTCGGGTGCGGGATGCCGGGTCGCGGAGCCGTGGGGTGCGACGTCCCGGAATCCGGGGCCTCGCCGTGCGGGGCCTGGCGGGCGGGGGGCGGAGCTGAGGGGGCGGGAGGAAGAGGAAGATCTGAAGCGTGGTCTTCGGTGACCGTCCTGTTCTGATTCACAGTACTATCCGATACGTATCGTTTCGTATATGGCCGTAGGGTGGGAACCTCATGAGCAGCCCGCCTATTCCCGCCGGGCCCGGCGGCCCGCCGCCCGGGGGTGACAGCGTGCCCGCGGGCGGGAACGGGGCCGCCGGCGGGAGCGGGACGGCTTCCGTGCGGGGCCGGCCCCGCAGCGAGGCCGCCGACCGCGCGATCCTGCACGCGGCCACCGACCTGCTGGCCGAGCGGGGCCTGGCGGGCATGTCCATGGAAGAGGTGGCGGCCCGGGCCGGGGTCGGCAAGGCCACGGTCTACCGGCGCTGGCGGTCCCGCGGGGCGCTGGCCCTGGACGCGTTCATGGCCGACTTCCAGGCGCTGCAGCCGCTGCCGGACACCGGGACGCTGCGCGGCGACCTGCTGGCCGCGCTCCGGGCCTGGGTCCGGGCGGTGACCCGGACCCCGGCCGGGCGGATTCTCGCGGGCCTGATCGCCGCGGCGCAGGAGGACGCGGAACTGGCCGCCGCGTGGCGGGCCCGGGTGCTGGAGCCGATGCGAGCGCAGCACCGGATCATGCTGCGGCGGGCGATTGCGCGGGGTGAGATCCCGGCCTCGACCGACATGGACGTGGCCCTGGACCTGCTGTACGGGGCGGCCTACCACCGGCTGCTGCAGGGACACCGGCCGCTGTCGGACACGTTCACCCGCCGCGTGGTCGAGGTGATCGTGGCCGGCCTGGGCGGCCCGCCGCCGTAGCGGCGCCGCGCGGGAGGACAGGCGGCCCGCCGCCGTAGCGGCGCCGCGCGGGAGGACAGGCGGGCCGCCGTGGGGGCGCTCCGGTTACTCGGCGCTGTGCGGGGGCGGCTGCTGGATAGCTGGGCCGCGCAGCGAGCGGAGCCACTCCTCGGAGGTGTCGTCCCCGCTGCCGGCCGGGCTGCGCGCGGCGCGCCACCACACCCGGGACACTGGTCCCGTGTCCCCGGACGGCACTTTCCCGGATGGCACCTCTTCCGGCGGCACCTGCCCGGACGGCTGCTTCCCGGACGGCTGCTTCCCGAACGGCAGGGGCGGAGGGCTGGGCGGCGGCGGGTTCATCAGGGACCGGGGATCGGCCAGGGACGGGACCGGCGCCGGGGATCCCGGGACCGCGCGGGTGAACTCGCCGGCGCCGGCCGGGACCGGCGGCCCGGCCGGCCGGCCGCGGCCCGCGGTGGCCAGCGCGAAGAACATCGCCAGCCCGCACACGGCACCACCGGCCAGCAGGGCCAGCGCGGCCAGCCGCAGGTCGCGCGCGGCCAGCCCGGGCGTAACCCGTCCCACGGCGGTGACCAGCCAGGTGGCCACCCCTGCGGTCAGCATGGACGCCCCGGCGATCGTGAGGCCCAGGGCGAGCCGGACGGCGCGGTGGTCCATCTCCGCGGAACTCACGGCGACACCCTACGGGATGGCCGGCCCGCAGCGAGGGCGGCGCGGCCAGAGCTCCCCCGCGAGGCCAGGGGGGACGTCGCGGGCCGGGCAGGGTAAGCGGACCTTCTGGCCCGGGCTGCGGGGCTTACTTGACCGTGTTGGTGTTGATCTGGTCGAAGTCACCGATGCCGTTGGTGATCCCGCCACCGCCGGACCATTGCCACATCACGGCCTGCTTCGAGGACCGGCTCACCCCGCCGAAGAACCGCGCGCAGGTGGTCGTGCCGAGGATGCACCACTTGACGGGGGGCTTCGAGAGCCGGCTGGTGCCGTTGGTGTAGGTCCACTCATAGGTGCCGGAGATGTTGGAGGCGCTGCCGGTCCCGAAGATGGAGCCCCAGATCGACGGGGAGGAGTACACGCCGGGCACGTAGGAGGAGTGCGCGGTCAGGTAGGCCTCGTACCCGTTGACCTCCGCCCGGTCCACGGCCGCCGCGATACCGGCGGACTTGATCCTTCCGCTGCAGGGCGAGGTGTAGACGTTGTTCCAGCCGTTGTCCAGCGCAGGCTTGATGCCCGGCAGCTCGATGTCCAGCCACACGACCTTGTAGGTGACGTGCAGGCTGCCCATCGCGCGCAGCGTCTTGGCCGCCTGCGCGGCGCCCCAGGAGCTCGCCTCGGTGGTGGTCCCGTTGTAGTGCGGGTTGACGCCCGGGCCGCCCATGAACCAGTAGACGCCGGTGCCTATGCCCTTGCCGTACTTGGTGTAGTTCGTGTTGGCCGCCGCGCTGTCCACGGACGACCAGGCGATGTTGCCGCCGCAGCCGGACCAGCGGGCCCAGTTCCCGGCCATGCCGATGTACCCGCCGTAGGCCGGGCGGCTGCTGAGCACCGGCTCCCGGTACGGCGGTGAGCTGTTGATCGCAATGGGCCAGCTGTCGGTGCCGTACCAGAAGCCGGCCGGGCTGTCCGCGTTCGGCGCGGCTGCCGCCGCCCGGCTGGCCTGCGCGGCGTCCGCTGATCCCGGGGCGGACGCGGTGAGGGCCAGCGCCACGACGGCGGCCATGGCCAGCACCAGGGCAGGCAGCAGCGTGACAGGGCGGAACATGCGACCATGAGCGAGCTGGGGGCGCTTCATCGGGGGCCTTCCGGTGCGCGGCCCTGCGGAGCCGCAGGGCGTGGCGGGCGGGACGCGCCGGCCGGAAGGCGGCCGGGCGGCCTGACGTGCAGGCTGACATGCAGGGGCGCTGACTTGACCATGATCCGTAGGGGCTTTGTGATCTTCTGTGCGATTTAGCCCGATACCGCCATACTAGGCACGTGGGCGCGGTTCGCACGCGGTCCGCGATGAACCGGGCCGCGCCGGGGCGCGGCTCCAGCCGCACGGGAGGGACCCATGGACCGTCAGGTCAAATATCTGCTCGATGAGTCCGAACTGCCCCAGCAGTGGTACAACGTGCTGGCTGACCTGCCCTCTCCCCCACCGCCGCCGCTGCACCCGGGCACCCGCGAGCCGGTCGGGCCGGATGATCTCGCCCCGCTGTTCCCGGCCGCGCTGATCGGCCAGGAGGTGTCGGCGGAACGCCACATCCCGATCCCCGAGGATGTCCGCGACGTGTACCGGCTGTGGCGGCCGACCCCGCTGCTGCGCGCCCGGCGGCTGGAGAAGGAGCTGGGTACCCCGGCCCGGATCTACTACAAGTACGAGGGCGGCAGCCCGGCGGGCTCGCACAAGCCCAACACCGCGGTCCCGCAGGCGTACTACAACGCCGCCGAGGGCGTGTCACGGCTCACCACCGAGACCGGGGCCGGCCAGTGGGGCAGCGCGCTGGCCTTCGCGTCGGCCGTGTTCGGCCTGCAGTGCGAAGTCTGGCAGGTCCGCGCCTCCTACGACCAGAAGCCCTACCGCAGGCTGCTGATGGAGACCTACGGGGCCACCGTCCACCCGAGTCCCTCGGACATCACCCAGTCAGGCAAGGCGGTGCTGGCCGCCGACCCGGACTCGCCGGGCAGCCTGGGCATCGCGATCAGCGAGGCGGTGGAGGTCGCCGCGGGCGACCCGTCGGCCCGGTACGCCCTGGGCAGCGTGCTGAACCACGTGCTGCTGCACCAGACCGTGATCGGCGAGGAGGCCATCAAGCAGATGGCGCAGGCCGGTGACGTGCCCGACCTCATCATCGGCTGCACCGGGGGCGGCTCCAATTTCTCCGGGCTGGTCTTCCCGTTCCTGCGGGAGAAGCTGGCCGGCCGGATGAACCCGGTGCTGCGCGCGGTCGAGCCGGCCGCCTGCCCCTCGTTCACCCGTGGCGTGTACGCCTACGACTTCGGGGACACGGCGGGCTTCACCCCGCTGCTCAAGATGCACACGCTGGGGCACGATTTCATGCCGGACCCGATCCACGCGGGCGGGCTGCGCTATCACGGCATGTCGCCGCTGCTCTCGCACATGTACGAGCTGGGGCTGTTCGAGGCGGTGGCCAAGCCGCAGTCGGAATGCTTCGCGGCCGGCCTTCGCTTCGCCCGGGCCGAGGGCATCGTGCCCGCACCCGAGCCCACCCATGCGCTCGCCTCGTGCATCGAGGAGGCGCTGCGCTGCAAGGAGACCGGCGAGGAGAAGGTCATCCTGACCGCCCTGTGCGGGCATGGGCTGCTCGACCTGACCGCGTACGAGAGCTTCCTGGCTGGCCGGGTCACCGACTATGACCTGCCCGCCCAGGCCCTGCAGGACGCGCTCACCACCCTCCCGGCCGGCGTTGAGCGGGCCGGGCGACGTCTGAGCCAGCGGCCCAGGTGGCCAGCCCATGATCCTGTGCCATCAGTGCTGCCAGGTGGCCGTAATCGCCCAGGATCATGAGTGCCCGGCGGCCCAGCCGGTCCAGCGGGTGACGTGGATGCTGATCACCGGGCCGCGCGGGGGCCTGCTCGCGGTACTGCGGGTAGCGGTCCGGCCAGCAACGCGAGGGCCGGGGCCATCGCGGCAGGGTCGTCCAGGATCGTGGCCCGGCCGTCGGCCCGGACCCACCACAGGCGCGCCCAGTCGTTCTCGTAGTGATCGGCCAGCACGGCGACCCGCGGATTGGCCCTGATGTTCCGCAGCCGCCGCAGGTCGGTGCTGCTCTTCGGCTTGGCGTCCACCGCGCTGTAGATGCGGTCCCGCGGGCCCCGATCGCGGGCCGGACGGCCGAGCGCGAACGTGAACGGCACGAGGTGCGGGCGCCCGTCCGGGCCCTGCCGTGGCCAGCCGGGCCACCGGCACGCTGGCGAACCGCCGCCGGGCCTCCGCTCCGTCCAGCCTCATGTCCCCATCCTGCCCGCCGGGGCGGGCACCCGCCCGCGGCCAGCCGGCGCGGGCGGGCGCCCGGCGCCGGCCAGCCGACGCGAGTCGGCCGGCGCTGGCCGGCTGGGCACCCGGGTACGGGATACTGGTCTGTCGGGCGTCACGCCCGCGGGGGCATCCGCAGTCCACCACGTTTGAAGGGCCAGCACAGAGTGTCAGGCGAGGACAGCACGAGCAGCGCGACCAGCAGCCCGGCGGCGGACACTGAGTCTCCCGGACCTGACGCCCCGGCCAGCCGGACCGACGTGCTGGGCGAGATCCGGCGGCAGCGGATCGACAAGGTCCACCAGCTCCGTGAGCAGGGCATCGACCCCTACCCGCCCGACGCGGTGGACCGGGTCAGCATCGCGCGCGCCCGCGAGATCCCCGACGGTGAGCCCGCCACCATCGCCGGGCGG
Organism: uncultured Actinomycetes bacterium; assembly: GCA_963751175.1. Taxonomy (GTDB): domain Bacteria; phylum Actinomycetota; class Actinomycetes; order Streptosporangiales; family Streptosporangiaceae; genus RYN-230. Next base: position 246,653 of record CAVVTM010000016.1, read on the forward strand.
ATCATGCTGCTGCGCCCGATGGGCAACCTCACCTTCGGCCAGCTGCACGACGAGACCGGCGACATTCAGTTCATGATCTCCCGGCGGGAGCTGCCCGGGGATCACGTCCCCGGCTACAAGCCCCTCACGAAACTGCTCGACATCGGCGATTTCGTGGCGGTCGAGGGGTACCGGCTGCAGACCAGGACCGGCGAGCTGTCGGTCGGCGCGCGCAAGGTGACGATCCTGACCAAGTCACTGCGGCCGCTGCCGGACAAGCACTCGGGCCTGACCAACGAGGAAGTCCTGCTCCGCAAGCGCTACCTGGACATCCTGCTGCACCGGGAAATCCAGGACATGATCTATGCGAAGGCCCGGTTCTGGCGGTCGATGCGCCGCTTCCTGGAAGACCACGGCTTCACCGAGGTGCAGACCCCGGCCCTGGAGCTGACCACCGGGGGCGCGGACGCGCGCCCCTTCGTCGCGCACCACAACTACCTCGACACCGACGTCTGCCTGCGCATCTCCATGGGCGAGCTGTGGCAGAAGCGCCTGCTGGTGGGCGGGCTGGAGCGCACGTTCGAGATCGGCCGCCAGTTCCGCAACGAGAACCAGAGCCGCGAGCACCTCAACGACTACGACCAGATGGAGTTCTACTGGGCGTACGCCAACTACGAGACCGGGATGCGCCTGGTCGGGGAACTGTTCCGGCACGTGATCAGCGAAACCTTCGGCACCTTGTCCTTCACCCTGCACCGCAACGGCCGGGAGTACCAGGTTGACCTGGGCGGGGAGTGGGCACGTTACGACTACTACGAGACGATCAGCCAGGTCCTCGGCTTCGACGTCCAGTCCGCCACCACGGACAAGCTCGTCTCTGCCGTTGACGACCTGGGCCTCGTGGTGGACCGCGACGGGCTGAACCGGGCCCGGGCCATGGACACGCTGTGGAAGCACTGCCGCCGCAGCCTGTCCGGGCCGGGTTTCCTGGTCAACGAGCCGCTGGAGGTCTCGCCGCTGGCCAAGGGACGGCCGGACCGGCCCGGCATCGTGGAACGGTTCCACGTCGTCGTGGCCGGGAGCGAGCTGGGCAACGGCTACAGCGAGCTGAACGACCCGCTGGAGCAGGCGCGGCGGTTCGAGGAGCAGCAGCGGATGCGCGAGGCCGGGGACGCGGAAGCGCAGATGCCCGACCCCGAGTTCGTCGAGGCGCTCGAGTACGGCATGCCGCCGGCCTGCGGGTTCGGGCTGAGCGAGCGGGTGTTCGCGTTCTTCATGGACAAGAGCGTCCGCGAATGCCAGATCTTCCCGCTGCTGCGTCCCCTGGACCGCGACGCGGGCTGAGCGTCAGAACAGGTGGCCCAGCAGGTCGACCTCGCCCTCGGGCCAGGCCTGCTGCCCGGTCACCTTCACCATCAGGGCACCGGTATCGGCCGCTCTGGCGACCCCCAGCGTGGTGTGATCGTGGATCTTCACCCAGGTACAGGGGTTCGCGGCGCGCGCCCACCCGTTCCTGGTGTAGACCCGGTCGTCGTCTGCGAAGAGGATGACGAAATCCATCCCGCAGGCTCGCGCGAGCTCGGTCAGCTCCGCCAGCAGCCTGCCTGCCAGGCCGCGTGACCGCCCGCTCTTCCGCACGCACAGGTTGACGACGCCGAAGGTCCGCACGACGGTGCTGCCGACCCGGATCACCCGCAGTTCCACGCCCATCTGGGCGGCCAGCTCGCCACCGGTCATCACGAGATAACGGAAATGAGGCGGGAGCTTGAAGTAGCTCCGGCTGGGATATCCGGGGAAGCAGGCCTCCAGCAGCGCCTGCAACCGCTTCCTGAGATCCGTGCCGATCTCGGTCTCTGCGACACGGACGACGGTGGCCGCCTCGCTGCCGTCCTGCTCCTGGCCCATGCCGGGACTGTAGCGGCGCCGGTCATGCCCCAGCTCCGTCACGCCCGGGCCCGGCAGCCGCGGCTGGCCGTCAGTGGCCGGGCGGCCAGGCCGGGGCTGCTAGCGCGGGCCGGATGCGCGGACGAATTCCCGGATAAGCCCGGCGAATTTTCCCGGCTGGTCCAGCGGGATGAGCGTGTAACTGTCATCCACCTCGGCCAGCTGTGCGTGCGGCAGCAGGCCGGTGAGGCGCTGGCCATGCTCGGGAGGCATGACGCGGTCCCCGCGGGCCCACACCACGAGGGCGGGCCGGCTGAAGTCCGGCAGGCTTCCGGCCGTCTCGACCAGGAGAGCGGTGTCCGCCGCTGCTGCCCGCAGCATCCGGACCGCGTCACGGCGGATCTCAGGCTCGCCGGGACGGCCGCCAGCGGCCCGTCACGGTGCCGGGGTGACCGGGATGATGCTGGCCGACACGAGCTGGCTCTCCTCGATGTCCAGGATGCCGACGGTGCCCTGGGGCTGGCGGCGGCGGTCGGTGGGCGAGCCGGGGTTGAAGATCCGCTGCCCGTTCTCAGCATGATCGAGCGGGATATGGGAGTGGCCGAACACGACCAGGTCCGCGGCGGGGAACCGGCGGCGCATCCTGGCTGGCCGCCCGGGAGCCGGGCCCGCGTCGTGGATCATCGCCACCCGCAGCCCGTCCATGTCCAGTTCCAGCGTGTCCGGCGCGCCCCAGGCGGCCACGTCCGGGCCGTCGTTGTTGCCGCGGACGGCCCGGACGTGGGCGTGGGCAGCCAGCTCGTCCAGGACGCCAGCGGTGCACACGTCGCCGGCGTGCAGGATGAGGTCCGCGCCGCGCAACTGCTCCGCGACCGCCGGCGGGCAGCCCGCCAGCGGCGCGGCGCGTGCGTGTCGGCCAGGACGATCACCCTCACGGCCCCATCCTGCCCGGTGCGGCCCTCCCCCATGGTCCCCCGGCTCCGGATGAGCCGGGGGCTGGCCGGGCGTCGGAGGCTAGCCCGGAGCCAGGCCGAGCTGGGCCACGAGGTCGGCCTGATCGAAGTACAGGTGCGTGCTGGTGATCTTGCCGTTGTTGACTTCGTAGATGCTGCAGAATCGCGCGTCGAGGCTCCGGCCGGTGGAGCGATCTCGCCGGACGGGGTGCGCAGGGTGCCAGTGTGCGTACCGACGAACCGGCCCTCGTGGACGCCGCCCCGGTCATCGGCGTGGATGCTGACGATCTCCAGCCGGTTGTCCGGGAACGCCTCGTGCCACATGGCCCAGATAGTGTCGGCGGCGTCCTGCCCGGACAGGTGCACCCCGCCTGGGGCGTGCACCTCCAGCCGGTACAGGTCGGCGAGGGCATTCCAGCCCGCCCGGTCCCGGGTGTTCCACAGCTCGATGTCGCGCTCGATCAGGCTCCGGGTGTCTCCCTCCCGTACCGACGAGAACGTCAGCGTGAACTCCTCGACCATCCGGATCTGGCTGTGGGTCACGGCGGTCAGGTCGGCGCGCAGGGTCGCCACGCTGGACCGGCCGGCCGTCATAGCCGCATGGTCCTGCCACGCGGTCACCGCGACGCACTGCCCGGTTTCCCGGTCGGCCAGGAGCTGCACACTGCACAGGCCCGGCATCTGCATCAGCGCGGGCACGCCCGTGCTCCGGAACTCCGCGATGGCCGCGTCGAGGTACGCCGGGTCTGCGTCGATCCGGGTCATCCGCACTCCGGCCCCCGCGGCGCGGCGGCTGCGCCGGGCGAAGACGGCCACCTGATAGTTCTCGACTGTCACGGTGCCCTTGACCAGTTCGGTCAGCTCTTTGCGGGGGACCTCAACGGCCTGCTCGCTGGCGGCCCTCGCGTCAGCCGTGTCCCAGTACGACGCGATCACGCAGACCCCCAGGTCGGCCTGGGTGAGAACCGCTAGCCCGCGGTTGCCGGGCTGCGCTTCCACATGCGGGCGGATACCCTCCTCGAGGTAGCGGGTCGCCTCGTCCAGCCGGGCCGGGTCGCCGGCCAGCATGTTCATCCGGACGTGCATGATTGTCGTCCTTGTCCGCCTTTCCCGGCGGTCAGGTAACCCGCCTCGCGGTGCGACCGCATCCGTAGCCGGTGCGGTTCGCTGGCAGCGATGCGCTCCAGACGCGCTACCCGGCCAGCAGGAACGACAACTCATCGTCGCTAGCGCCGTTGTGAACCCCCGTCCACGCCGCGCCAGCGGTCCCCGCGTGAGTACTGCGCCCCTGCTGCCCCCGGACCCGCTGTGCGCGGTCCGTCCGCAGTCAAACACCGAGGTACCGGACGGGCAAGGGCGTCGGCCGCCAGCTTCGCGCGGGTGCGGGACGGTGCCTGCGGGCCCTGATCGACGGCCCGGCCATGAAGGCAGGATCCGGATGCTGCGCAGCACCCTGCGCGAGCTATCGCGGTGACAAGGGCATTCCGCAGCTGACCGGCACCGCGCCGGCGGCGCGGGCCGCGACCTGGCCGGGGGCTGCGGTTATCGTGGCGCCATGGCCGATCGCAAGGAGATCCTCGAGGTGGCGGGTCACGAGGTGGCCATCTCCAACCCGGGGAAGATCTTTTTCCCGCGGACCGGGCACACCAAGCTCGATCTGGTCCGGTACTACCTCGGCGTGGCGGACGGGGCCATGGCCGGGGTTGCGGGCCGGCCCATGGTACTCAAGCGCTTCGTGAACGGCGCGGAGGGCGAGGCGTTCTTCCAGAAGCGGGCGCCGGAATCCCGGCCGCCCTGGATCGACACGGTCGAGCTGCGCTTCCCGTCCGGCCGCAGCGCGGTCGAGGTCGTCCCCCGGGACGCCGCCAGCCTGATCTGGGCGGTCAACCTGGGCTGCATCGACCTCAACCCGCACCCGGTCCGGGCCGGCGACCTCGAGCATCCCGACGAGCTGCGGGTCAACCTGGACCCGGTGCCGGGCGTGGAATGGCCGCAGATCCTCCAGGTGGCGCTGGTCGCCCGGGGGGTGCTGGACGACTTCGGGCTGGCGGGCTGGCCCAAGACGTCCGGGTCGCGGGGCTTCCACGTCTACGCCAGGATCGAGCGCCGCTGGGATTTCAGCCAGGTCCGGCGGGCGGCCGTGGCCCTGGCCCGCGAGGTCGAGCGCCGGGCACCGGACCTGGCCACCGCCAAGTGGTGGAAGGAAGAACGGCACGGCGTGTTCGTGGACTACAACCAGAACGCGAAAGACCGGACCGTGGCCTCGGCGTACTCGGTGCGGCCCACCCCCGACGCCCGCGTGTCCACGCCGCTGAGCTGGGACGAGGTCGCCGGCTGCCGGCCGGAGGCCTTCACCATCGACACGGTGCCGGAGCGTTTCGCCCGGCTGGGTGACCCGTGGCATGGCATGGACGAGGCGGCCGGCTCGCTGGAGGCCCTGCTCAGCCTGGCCGAGCGGGACGAGGCGGCCGGGCTGCCTGATGCCCCGTGGCCGCCGCACTACGACAAGCAGGCTGGGGAGCCGCCGCGGGTCCAGCCGTCCAAGCGCCGTCCGGGGGCGCCGGCCCGGGCCAGGGAACGGCCCGCCGCCGATCTCCAGGAGCCGGCCCCGGCCAGGCCGGCGAGACTGAGCGGCGAGACGGCAAGCCAGCCAGCAAGATCCAGCCCACCGGCCGCCGGCGGTCCACCATGCCGCTCATCGAGGTGGCCCGCGCCGCTACCAAGGACGAGGCCATGGACGGGCTGGACCGCTGGAAGGAGCGGCACGCGGCGGTGTGGCCCTACCTGGAGCCAGCCGATGTGCTGGTCGACGCGATGCGCGGGCGCAGCTCGACCTGGACCCGGATCCGGCTGAACCTGCGCCATGTGCCCGAGGCTGACCGGCCGCCGCAGGAGGAACTGGAAGTCGACTACGACCCCTGGGCCCGGGGCGGCGGCCGCCCGGGTGACTAGCCCCGGCGGCCACCGCGCGGAGGGCACGGATGGATAGCACGGCCGCCGAGACATATGTCCGGCTGCTGGCCGAGAGCGAGCTTCGGCGCGCGATGGCGGCACCCCGCTGCCAGTGGCTCGACCAGGACTTCAAGGAGGGCGGCGAGCCGCCGCTGGAAGCCGGCCTGCTCCGGGTCAGGGCGGCGCTGAGTGCCCTGGGCCAGGTCGGCGCGCTCAGCCGGGCCACGGCGGGCCGGCTGGCCGCGGAGCTCACCGGCGCCCTGGCCGTCCGCGGCCTCCACCCGCCCGGGGCCCTGCTCATCGCTCTTCCGGACGAGTCCGGCGGAGCCGCCGCGCCGCCGGGCGCCGGGGCGCTCGGCGGCCAGTATCAGGCTGTCCCGGTCGGCGTGGTGATCCCGGCGGAGCGTGAAGGCCACCAGGGCGAGGTGCACGTGCAGGCCCTGGTGCTCGGGCCCGACCGCGCCGCCGTCGTGACCAGCTTCGCCAGCACGTGGCGAGAGCCTGTCCACGCGCCCGGGGACACCCCGGCGCCGCGGCCCAGCTTCCCGCCGTTCGGCGGCTCCGGGCTGACCGACGACCAGGGCCGGGCGTACCGGCTGACCCTGGAGGCCGGGGAGGGCGGCTGGTATGAGACCGGCGTGCTCGCCCTGTCCGCGGTCCCGCCGCCCGGCACCCGGTGGCTGGACATGCCGGTCAGTGCGGGCCGGAGCATCCGTATCGACCTGACCGGCGCACCGGCCACCCCGCCTCGCGGCGTGGCCCGCTCCCCCGGGCTGCCTGGCGAGCTGCTGCTCAGCGCGGTCGCCGACACGCTGCTGGGCGGTGGCCAGCTCGCCGGGATGAGCGCCAGGCTTCTGGCCACCGGCCTGGCCGAGGTGGCCGGCGCCCTGACGGCGGCCGGCATGCTGGCCCCGGACAGCCTGGCCGTCACCCACCTGGCCGTGCTCTGCCAGCGGCGGGCCATCGAGGTCCGCGGGCCCTGGGCGGGCCGGGCCGGGACCGCTGAGCTTCCCGGCCCGTGGGCCAGCGTGCTCAGCGCCAGCCGCAGCCAGGACGGCCCGCGGGGTGCGGCCCCGGCCGCGGTCGCCCTGCCCGAGGTCGACGGGGCCCGGTTCGTCCTGGCCGGCCTGTCGTCCTGGGAACGCCAGGCCGCCCTGCTCGTCTTCGCCTGGGGCTGGTGGCCGCAGCCCCGGTCCTTCCGCCCGCAGCAGCCGTTCTCGTGGTGGGCCAGGGACGACGCGGGCCGCTGGCACGTGGGCCGGGCGACCGCCCATGGTGCGCCAGCCGGGACATTCCTGCTAGAGCTGACGCCGCCGCTGCACCCGGCGGCGACATCGCTGGACATCATCCTCACCGGACGGTCGGGCCAGGTCACCGCAACCGTGCCGCTCGCCTGGACGGGACGCCTGGCCGAATCGCACGATCAAGACATATCGTATTGATCTGCTCATGATGCTCCCCTGCTGCGCCCCCGGTAAACGCAGCAGGTACAGGGCGCGCCCGTAGCGCGCAGCGGGTATGGGCGCCCGCAGCGCGGCGCCGGCCCATGGCGGGCCGGCAGGCGCGGGCAGCCACGCACACACCGGCGGAGGTGGGCATGACGGCAGCAGCGGGGCGGGCCGATACCTACCTGCGGCTGATGGCCGAGGCGGAGCTGCGCCGCGCGCTGAGCTACCCCCCGTACGAGCCGCCGGAGCCGTCCGGGCTGGCCCCGGCGGTGCGCTCGGCGGTCCGTCTCTCCAGCCCGCTGCTCGCCCCGCTGCTCCCCCCGGTGCGGTCCGCGGCCCGGGTGTCCGGTCCGCTGCTCGCATCCCTGTGGCCGGCAGCGCGTTCCGTGGTACTGGCGGCCTGGCAGACACCGGTCGGGCGGGCTGTCGAGCCGGTCCTGTGGCGGACGCTGCGGGCCCGCAGCCCAGGACGGCGGGGGCTGACCCGGCCGCTGCTGCCCGGCTTCGGCCGCTTCGAGGAACCCCCGGCCGAGGCTGGCCTGGACCGGGTGCGCCGGGCCGCCAGCGCGCTGGTGATGGCGGGCGCAATCAGCGAAGCCACGGCCCAGACGGTGATCGACGGCCTGACCGACGCGCTGGCCATCCGCGGCAAGCTCACCGTGGCCCGGCTCTACCGGCCGCTGAGCTCCGGGTGGCAGGGGCCGCGGTCTGCCGGGTGGCCGGGGAATCCCCCGCCGCCCTCGCTGCCGGCAGGTCCCGTGCAGGCGCTGCCAATCGGGACCGCGCTTCCGTTGGGGCCCGGCGGGGACCTGAGGGAGGCAGCCCTGCTCGCCCTGGTCCTGGCGCCGGACCGGGCGGTCCTCACCGCCGCCGCCCGCCTGTCCCAGGCCCGCGCCGACCCTCGCCGGCCGGGGCGGGCCGGGGCGGGGCTGCGGCACACGCCGTCCCTGCCGTTCGGCCAGCTCACTGCTGTCGATGAGGGTGGCGCGCGGTACCAGACCGACCATACCGCCCGATCGGGCTACGGCCGGTGGTCGCTGGCCTTCGACCTGACACCCGTCCCGCCACCCGGAACCCGGTGGCTGGACATCACCGGGCCGGCCTTCACAGAGCCGATCCGGGTCGACCTGACCCCCACCGCCGGTCCCGGCGGGTCACCCGGCCCGGATCGAGGCGACCGGGCGGCCCTGCCCGCGCGCCTGAGCCCCGCAGACCGGCCGCTGGACGCCCTGGCGGAGAATCTGCTGGCCGAGGTGGCGCACGGATACGACAGCGGCGATGCGCTGCTGTCCGGCCTGACTGAGGTGGTCGAGGCGCTGCAGGCCGGGGCCAGCCTGGGCGCCGAGTCCGCCGCGCTCGGCCGGCTGGCCACGCTGGCCGACCGGCTCCGTATCAGCTTCCCGCCGGCCTTGCGGTCCCTGGCCCGGCCGGCCGGTCTCCCGGCCGCGTGGCTGAGCGTGCTCGAGCACCGCGGGGCGGCTGACGGGCCGGACGGCGCCGCGGCGGTGGCGGCGGCGCTGCCTGAGGTGGACGGCGCCCGGTTCGCCGTGGCCGGCCTGGATTCGGTGGCCGATTCGGCTACCCTCCGTCTCGTGGCGTGGGGCTGGCAGCCCAGCCCGCTGCCCGTCCTCGGCGGCGAGCGCTTTTCGTGGTGGGCGCGGGACGACCGGGGCCGCTGGCATCTCGCCCGGGAACACGGCGCGCACTATGGAGGCGGCCAGGTGGACCTGCTCGTCGAGTTCGGCCCGGCGCTGCATCCGGACGCCCGGTCGCTGGAGCTCATCGTGCGCGGTCCGGCGAGCCAGGCCGCGGTGACGCTGCCGCTGCGCTGGATGGTGTCCCGGTGAGCGCGCAGGCCGCGGGCCCGGACGGGGATCCCGGTGCGACCGGACCGGGCGCGGGGACGGCCGGCGTGGCGGCGGCCGGCGTGGCAGCGGCTGACGTGGCAGCGGCTGACGTGGCGGCGGCCGAGGCCTACCTGCGGCTGCTCACCGAGGCGGAGTTGCGCCAGCGTCCGCTCATCTCCGGCCCAGGCCCGCACCGGCACCGGGTCTGGCTAACCGCCACGACGCTGGCCTCGGCGGGGGTGGTCGCCCCGGACATGGCCTGGCGGATCGTGGCCGGGTTCGAGACCGCCGCCGTGCTGCGCACCAGGAACCGCAACCGCTCGATGCTGACCAGCGCCCACGCGCCGCACTGGGTAACCGGGGCCGGCAGCCAGCACGGGCCAGCCAGCACGGGGCCAGCCAGCACGGGGCTCTCCCGCACGGGGCCAGCGGGACCGGCACGGGCCCTCCCGGGACCAGCCCGGCGCGGGCGGCCCGGCCGCGGGCGGCCCGGACATCCCGACCGCCGTCGCGGTCGGCGCCACGCTGCCCCTGCCCGCCGGGCGGGACGGCTGGTATGGGGAATTCTGCCTGCTCAGCCTGGCCCGCACGGGCTCGCAGGCGGCGCTGGCGGTGGCGGCCCGGTGGGCGGGGCAGAGCCGCCGCGCGGCAGAGCCGCGGCCGCAGCACGCGCCCTCTTACCCGGTCGGCGCCGTGGACGACCAGGGGGTCAGCTACCAGACCTCGCTGTGGGACATGGGCCTGGAGGACGGGCGCGATTGGTGGGACTGCCACCTGAGCCTGGACCCCGCGCCCGCGCCGGGGACACGCTGGCTCGAGGTGGGCCCGGGTGCCCAGGGACGGCGCGTGCGGATCGATCTGGTCCCATCGCCCCGGGCGGCCGCCATCGTGGCCGAGCCCGTCGCGCCGGTCAGCACGGCGGCCCGGCTCCTCGACCGGGCCGGTGAGGACCTGCTGTGCCTGGAATCCGCAACACCACGGGCCAGCGCCCGTCTTGAGGGCCGGGTCGCGCAGGTCCTCCGGGACCTGGTCGGGTCAGGCGCGCTGCGCGCCGACGACCCGGCCGTGCTGCGGCTGGCGGGCCTGGCCTGGCGCCTCGGGCTCGATCTGGGCCCTGGCCCGCCAGCCCCGGCCGCCGTGCTCCCGCCCGCGTGGGCCAGCCTGCTCGAGGTCGGGCACGTGCACGACGGGCCGGACGTGGTGGCACCGTTCGCGGCCGACCTGCCCGAGATCGGCGGAGCCCGGTTCGCGCTGGCCGGGTTGCGGTCGTCGGCCCGCGGCGCGACCCTGCACGTGATGGCCCGCGGCTGGGAGCCTCAGGGCCACGGCTGGCTCACGCACGGCATGGGACCGGCCGGTGATCTGGTCGACCTCTCGCTGTCCTGGCAGGCCCGCGACTCCGCCGGGCGCTGGCACCTGGTCAAGGACATGAGCTGGGGCTCAGCAGCACAGGCCAAAGGAATGATCAAGATGTACCTGACTCCCCCGCTGCATCCGGCGGCGACGGCCCTCGAGGTCATCGTGACCGGCCCCGCTCACCGGGTCCGGGCCACCATGCCGCTCGGGCCGGCCGCGGCGGCCCGGGCCGCATCCCCCTGCCGCAGCCGCCCAGCGGCCACCCGGGGCCGCCGTCGCCGACGGGCCCGGGCCGGTGACCGCCCCGTGGTGGGCCGCGTTCCCCCCGGCCGACGCCCGGACCCGGTGCGGCACGGGGGAACATGTGCTGCGCTGGGCCGGCGGCCGCCTGAACGCGGCGGACCATGACGATGCCGGGGGCGAACTCGTGCTCGCCGCACTGGGTGGCGAGAAGGCCGAGTGCGTGGCGATGCTCGAGGCGTGGGGGGCGCACGCCGACGACCTGGACGTGCTGGCGCTCGGCCCGCGTTCCCCTGCGGACGACGTCGCGGTGACGCAGGACCTCGTGGACGAACTGCGCTCCGCGCTCAGCCGTCGTCCCGGGTCAGTTCCGATGAGACCCGGCCCCGTGCCAGGCGGGGGGTCGCCTAGCTTCTCGGTCCTGAGTTACTCGGCGCCGTCCCGCGGCGGGCCGCCCGTGGCGCGGCCGGTGCGGGGCATGCCGATGCGCCGGCTCTCCCCGGAACAGGAGCGGGCCCTGGCCCGGCGCGCGGAACTGCTGTCCCTGTTCGCCCTGGGCCGGGACTTCCAGCTGCGCCTGTCCGCCCAGGTGGCGTCGGCGTGGTCGGAGGGCGGCCCGGCAGGGACACCCGGCGAGCTATCCCGCGCCCGGCCCGCCCTGGTGGCGGCCCTGGCCGGACGGCTCGCCCCGGCGGCCGGGCCGTGGCTCGGCCTCGACCCGGACGCGGTCCAGGCCACCCTGCACGAGGGTCCCGGCTGGGGCAGCGTCGAACGGGACGGGCCCGGGCTGCGGGCCGCGCTCCCGCTCAGCTGGCTGGCCCGGGTGTGGGGGCCGGGTTTCCCCGTCGTCGGCGGCCACCTGGTGGTGGACGTGCTGGAGGTGCGCTGGCCGCAGGTGCGGGTGCTGGGCCTCCCGGCCCCGGGGGCGGAACCCGCCGTCCTGAGCATCGCGCCCGACGGTGAACACTGGTCAAGGGCACGCGGGAACGGCTGAATCGACCGCTGGGAGCGCAGATGGCTAACGATGGCCGGCGGTTCGCCGGGACAGGCAGCGAACGCCAGGCCGCCGCGGTCGACGCGCTGGGCGTGGCGGTCGCCGCGCGGGTCCCGGTGCTGCTGTGGGGTGCCCCGGGGACCGGCAAGACGTCCGTCATCCGGGCCATGGCCGGCGCGCTGGGGTGGCCGTGCGAGACCGTGATCGCCTCCATCCGCGAGCCGTCGGACTTTGCCGGGCTGCCCGTCGTCGTCGGGGACGGGGTACGGTTCGCGCCCCCGGCCTGGGCCCGCCGCCTGGCCGAGGCCGGGCGCGGCCTGCTGTTCCTCGACGAGCTGTCCACCGCCCCGCCAGCGGTGCAGGCGGCGCTGCTCCGGGTGGTGCTGGAGCGCGTGGTCGGCGACCTCGAGCTGCCGCCCGAGTGGCCGTGGTCGCGGCGGCCAACCCGCCCGAGCAGGCGGCCGACGGCTGGGACCTGTCCGCGCCGCTGGCCAACCGGCTCTGCCACCTGTCGTGGGACATCGACCCCCGGGCGGTGGCGGACGGGCTGGCCGGCGGCTGGGTGGCGCCGCAGGTCCCCGCAGCTGCCGGACGACTGGGGCGCCGAACTCGGCCTGGCGCTGGCCCTGGTGGCCGCGTTCCTGCACGTCCGCCCGGCCCTGGCCTGCGCCCCGCCGTCCGACGCGGACGCGGCCGGGCGGGGCTGGCCCAGCCCGCGGACCTGGGAGATGGCCGCCCGGCTCTGGGCCGCCAGCGGCGCCACCGGATCGACCGAGGAATCGCGGTCCGCCCTGGTCCGGGGCGCGGTGGGCGAGGGTGCCGGGGTGGAGTTCCTGGCCTGGGTGGCCGAGATGGACCTGCCTGACCCGGAGGCGGTCCTCGCCGACCCGGCCGGCTTCCTGCTGCCCGCCCGCGGCGACCGGGCGTACGCGGCCGTGGCGGCGGTCGCCGCCGTGGTGGCCGCCAACCCCACCCCGCAGCGCTGGGCCGCCGGGTGGCAGGTGCTGGGCCGGGCCGCGGAAACCGCGCCGGACGTCGCGGCGGTGGCCGCCCGCACGCTGGCCCGGTGCCGTCCCGAGGGGGCCGCACCGCCCGCGGAACTCCAGCTGTTCGCGCCCGTGCTGCGGGACGCGGGGCTGCTGCGCGGATGACCAGCCGCGGCGGGGGTGAGGTGCCGGGCCTGGCCGCCGGGCGGCTCTGGGCCGCGTCCCGCTTCCCCTACCTGGCCAGCGGGCTGTTCGGCGCGCAGGTGCTGGCCAAGCCCGGGATCGCCACCGTGGCGGTGGACGAGGGGTGGCGGCTGCACGCGGACCCGGAGCTCACCGCCGGCTGGACCCCGGCCCAGCTGGGCAGCGTACTCGTGCACCATGTGTCCCACCTGCTGCGGGCGCACGGGGAGCGGGCGCAGGCGGCCGGGATCACCCCCGACGACGCGCGCGCCTGGATCCGCGGCGCGGACGCGGAGATCAACGATGATCTGGTCCCGGCCGGGCTGGAGCTGCCCGGCCAGCCGGTACTGCCCGCGCACCTGGGCGCCGCCGATGGCCTGCTCGCCGAGCAGTACTTCGCGGCGGGCCGCCCCGGCGGGGACAACCCGGCGGGCCCGGGCGGCGGGGGTCCCGGGGCCGGGGACTGGGATCTGGACTGCGGCAGCGGGGCTGACGGCTGGGGACGGCCCTGGGACAGATCAGGTCCGCCCGTGATGTCTCCCTGGCAGGCCCGGCTGCTGTGCCGCCAGGTGGCGCAGGAGTGCGTCCGTCACGCGCGGGAAGCCGGTAACGTGCCCGCCGGGCTGCTGCGCTGGGCGGAGCAGACCCTGCAGCCGGCGGTGGACTGGCGGCGGGTACTCGCCGCGGAGCTGCGCCGGGCCGTGGCCGACGTGGCCGGGGCGGTGGACTACTCCTACCGGCGGCCCTCACGCCGCGCCTCCGTGGCCGGCCCGGTGGTGCTGCCCGCGCTGCGGCGCCCGGTGCCCGAGGTGGCGGTGGTCTGCGACACCTCCGGCAGCATGACCGAGGACCTGCTTGCCGCGGCGCTGGCCGAGGTGGAGGGGCTGCTGCGGTCGCTGGGCATGGCCCGGCAGGTCCGCGTGCTGGCCTGTGACACGGCGGTGGGGCCGGTCCGCCGGGTCACGTCAGCCCGGCAGGTGGAACTGGTCGGCGGCGGCGGGACCGACATGGGCGCCGGGATCGGCGCCGCCGCGGCGCTGCGGCCACGGCCGGCCGTGACCGTCGTGCTGACGGACGGGTTCACCCCGTGGCCCGACCGGCCGCCGCGGGGAACCCGGGTGGTGGTCGCCCTGCTCGGCGACGAGGCGCCGGACGGGCCGGACTGGGCGCGGGCCGTCCGGGTGCCGTCGGCGGCTGCCTGACCGGTGACCCGCCTCTAACCCGGCAGGCGCCGGGCAGCTCCCGCCGGCGCGTGCGCGGGCCGCGCCGGGGCCGCCGCCCGGGCCGGGGCCGCGGGCGGCGTCAGCACGGTGAGCACGGCCGTGGCGGCCAGCACGGCGGCCAGCCCGTAGCACTCCAGCCGCGTCGCCCGGGCCGGTCCTCCGCTCAGGGCAGGCTCCGCCGACCCAGTGCCCACGGCCGGCCACACCGGCCCGTTACCCGCGGCCGACGACGCCGGCCCCGGCGCGGAGCGCCGACCGGGGGCCGGGGGCTCCGGGGGTAGTCCCCCGGGAGAGCGGAGCGGGAGGTCCTCCCCCCGGGCCGGTGCCGCCCTTCCCAGCCAGGAGCGGCCCGCGATCGCCGCCACGGCCACGGCCGCGACGAGCACCGCCTTGATGATCACCATGATCCCGTACGCCGTGCTGAGAAACGAGCCCAGCGGGACCAGCACCAGCGCGGTGACCACGCCGGTGAGCACCACCACGGCGAACAGCCACACCGCCGCGTTGGCGTGGAGCCGGATGAGGCCCCGCATGGCCGCGGGGTCCTGCCGCCAGGCGAGCGCGGCCCGCAGCGTGTAGAGCAGCATCCCGGCCCACATCAGCGCGGGCAGCACGTGCACCACGCTGAGCAGCGCGCCGCCGACCGGGACGATGCCCTCCGGGTGCGCCCGGATCGCCTCGGCGAGGACCACCCCGAGCAATGGCAGGACGCTCAGCCCCGGCTGGCGCAGCCGGAGCGCCGCGGCCGCCAGCGCGAACGCGACGCACTCGATGGCCGTGAGGCGGCCCTGGCCGGCGGTCAGCAGCGGCGCTACGGCCGGGTGGGCCGGGAGGGTCAGCAGCGCGTGAGCGCTGAAGATCACGATGGTCAGCCCGGCCGACGCGGCCAGGCCGAGCAGCGAGGAGCGGAGTGCCCACGGCGCCGGCAGCGGCGCGGGGGCGGCCCCCTTGTACTGGCGGGCCAGGCCCCGGCCGGCCAGGCCGCCCAGCGCACCGGCCAGCCCGGCGAGCATCAGCCAGCGCAGCACGGCGATAAGGCAGGCGAGGGCGAGGGCGGCCACAGTCAGAGGGCCCGGGCAGCGGGGTTACGGGGCACGCGCCACATCATGGCACCCCGCGGGTCCGGCGTGATCAGCAGGCAGGGACCCGCTCAGGGGGCAGGCGGCGCGAACCACGGATGGTCGGTCGCGAACAGGTACCGGTCGGCGATGTGGTTGAGCACCCGCCGGGCCTGCTGGAAGCGGCCCGCCACGTCCGCCACGACGTCCAGCCGGGCGGTACGCACGGGCGCCAGGCCGCATGCGGCCCGGTACCAGCGGGCGCCGAGCTGCTCGAGCAGCTCGATGGCGGGCACCGAGGCCAGCCGTTCCTGCTCGGCGGGCGGCACCTGGGCCGCGCGGAGCAGCCGGGCCACGCCGGCCGGCCCGACCCCGTACAGGGTGGCGTAGTCAGGGAAGACGCCGGCCAGGAACAGCGACACGTCACCAAGCCGGCGATACACCCCCGGCCGCTCGGCGTCGGGCACGCCGTCCAGCAGCCCGGCCAGCCGGACCGGGTCCAGCTCGCTGAACCGCCGGGTCCGGGTCCGGCCGCCGCCGCGCACCCGGTAACGGCCGCTCGCCACCCGGGTGAACGAGGCCAGCAGCTCAGCCAGGAACAGCTTCCGCGCAGGCGAGCCGAGGAACTCGCGCAGCGCGGGCGCGTCGAACAGCGGTACCCGCTGCCGGGGCCCGGTCCGCTCGGCGACATGCCCCATGGACGCCATCTCCGTGGCGGAGCGGTGCACCGCGACCGCGAACGTGAGGAACGGCGACACCGGCACGGCCTGGCCTGGCCGGCGCGGCTCAGTGCCCCCGCCCCCGCCGAACACCGCCTCGAACACGCGCGGGTCGCCGAGCAGGCCGGGGATGGCGGCCGGATCACGGCGCAGCCAGCCGGCGTCCGCGTCCGCCGGGAGGACGGGAACCGCGCCCGGCGGCCCGCCCGGGGCCGGGGCCCCGGCCGCCGACGCCAGCAGCGTCAGGTCGGTATCGGTCAGGTGCGCCGCGTACTCACTGCCAACCACAGCACCATCCATGACATCACGTTACTCCGCGCCGGGCGCGGCGCCAGGACCAGCTTTGATCCGGCGAGGCCGGGCCGCGCGGCGGCCGGCCCGGCCTCGCACCTCACCCGGGGCGGCTCAGGTGACGGCGGTCCCGCCGCTGAGCACCTGCAGCTCCACGATCTGCAGGAACCCCGCGCCGGTACCGGGAGCCGCGCTCGTCATATCCAGCCTGACCCGGCTGCTGCGGACCGCGTCGAAGGTCAGCGTGGTCGGCTGGTCCGAGGCCGTGGCCCGGCTGATGGCCAGGTTGCGCACCGGCGCGAACCGGGTCCCGTCCCAGTACGACACCGTGATCGACGCGGGCTGGGCGAGGGTGGCACTGATGGTGAACGAGGCCTGGACCGAGTCGAAGGACTGCGGGGAGGGCCCAGGAGACCGACACCCAGTCGCCAGGGTTCGACACGCTCACCGCGCGGAGGTTGGCGGTGGCGGCCTTGTCGTAATAGTTCGACCATCCGGTGCCGGAGTCGCCGTCCAGCATGGCCGCCGGAATGGTGGCCGGTGATCCCGAGTAGCTCGCGTCGGCCGTGGCCGAGGACGCACTGCCCGCGGCGCTGGACAGCAGGACCGCGGGGCCGGCCGGGATGGCGCTGCGGGCCGCGGTGCCCACCCCACCGCTGCCCGGCGGCGCCGGCACCGCGGCGAGCGTGGCCTTGGCGCCCGCCAGCCCGGCTGAGGCCGCGGTGACCGTGATCCCGCCTGGCTGGCCAGCCGAGCGGTGATCACCAGCGCGCGGCCGTTGAACGCGGGGACCGAGGACAGCCGGTAGCTCTGCGGGTTCTCCTGCTGGCCGTTGTCCACCCCGTCCAGCACGGCGGGCCCGGCCAGCCCGAACTGGATGAGGTTGCTGGCCCCCGGCACCAGGACGCCGGCCCGGTCGACGACCTCCACGGCCAGGAAGGCCAGGGAGGTCCCGTCGGCGCCGAGGACCCGGCGGTCCGGGGTGAGGGTGAGCGCGTGCGGGGCCCGGCGGTGCGGATCTCGTCCCGGCCCACCACCCGCCCGCCGGCCCTCGCGACCGCGGTGAGGGTGCCCGGCTCGAACGGCACCGTCCAGGTCAGGTGCAGCTTGCCCGTGCTGCCGTTGGGGCTGGTGTAGCTCCCGGACGGATAGTTGTAGTCGTCGCCGGTCGGCTCGGTGGTTTCCAGGTATTTCCGCCCGTCGGCGGTCACCTTCTCGTCGAAGGACTTAACCCCGAGGGAGGTTCCGTTGCGGAGAAGTTCCACCGTCGCCACGTTCGCGTAGACCCAGACCGGGACGGGCTGGCCGGGCGGGTGGCTGGGTGGTTGCCGAGCAGCTTGCCGTTGAGGTACACGTCCGCGTTCCGGTACACGCCGTCGAACTCGATGGAGATCCGCTGGCCGGCCAGGGACCTGGGCAGGGTGAAGTGCTTCCGGTACCAGGCCAGGCCGCCGGGCAGGAAGCCGGTGGAGCTGCTGGTGCTGGCGTTGTCCACCGGGGCGAGCTCGATGCTCCAGTCGTGCGGGACGTCCAGCTGCCGCCAGCCGGAATCGTCGAAGCCAGGATCCTGGGCGTTCGCGTAGGCGCCGCCGGGGTCAGTGATCCCGTACGGGTTCACCAGCGCGAACTTCCAGCCCTGGCCGAAGTCGGTGACCCGGCTCGGGGCGGCCCGCGCGGTCAGCCGGGCCCGGGCCGCACCGGCGGGAC
Organism: uncultured Actinomycetes bacterium; assembly: GCA_963751175.1. Lineage (GTDB taxonomy): Bacteria > Actinomycetota > Actinomycetes > Streptosporangiales > Streptosporangiaceae > RYN-230. The sequence goes on from CAVVTM010000016.1 coordinate 264,473, forward strand.
CCTCGCCTGTCCCCAGGACCGGGGCTAAGGCGGCGGCCCCCAGCCCGGCCCCCGCCCCGCGCAGCACCTGCCGCCGCGACGGGCCGGGTGGCTGGCCGCCGGGGTGCTCCGCGGCGGGGTGGCCGCTTGCGTGCGGCGGCACAGCAGTGGTTGTCCTGGTCGGCGCCCATAACGTCCTCGTTTCGCCAGATCCACCTGGGTGATGGTGATGCTCCTGCGACGCCAGTGCGCACCCGGCCGCCGCCGATAACACCAAGATCAAACATTTTCTGGTGCTGATTGAACGAGACCAACCAAATCGACACATATCATCCCGCGCAGGACCGTGATGTCAAGAGCGCGGTGCGCGGGGGGCCCAGCGGGCAGCCAGGTTCGTCAGGCGTGCCGGAAGTCGAGCAGGAACTCCATGATCCCGTGGTTCTGCGTGGTGACGAACCCGGTGAACGAGGGGTTCGGAATGCCCCACTTCGAGAAGAGTACGGGGATCGAGCCCTGGACCTCGATCGCGGTGGCGGTCCGCTCAGCCTTGAGCGGGACGTCACCGGCCGGGTCTGGCCGTGCAGCGTGAGGTGGCCGGTGGCGCTGTAGGTCCTGATGGTCCCCGTCGCAGGCAGCGGCGCCAGCGTGATCGGCCTGGTGAGCGTGAAAGTGCCGTCCGGATACGTGGCCACGTCCATGATCCGGCCGTCGAACTGTGCGTCCCGCTGGGCTGAGTCGGTGTGGATGGTGGCCATCTTGACCGTGAAGCCGGCCGTCTTCACCGTCGTGCCCGTGACCACCATCTGCCCGGTCACCGAGCTGCTGCGGCCGACGGCGGTGTGCGACTGGCCGCCCAGGATCTCGTTGACCCGGTAGCCGACCCGCGAGCCGGAGCCCACCACCCAGCTTCCGGTCACCGGCCCGGGGCTGCCCTGGCCGGACACGGGGCTGGCGCTCTGGGCACCCGGGGTGCCGGGGCTCGCCTTGAGGCTGAGCGGTGCGGGGCCGTTCCCCTCGATGAAGTGGAAGAAGATGAACGGCCCGGCCACCGCGAGCACGGCGACGACGGCAGCCGCCGCGATCACCCATCTCAGCCAGCGCCACGGGCCACGCGACGACACCACGGATGCCTCCTGATTAGGCTGGACCGGCGCTGACGCGAACGCCACGGGGCCCACGTCGCCCCAGCCGGCGTGACGATCCTCTCGCAGCCTGCTGCGGCGCTGGGGTTTCTTTCTGAACGGACTCTCCATGGGCTATGACCGTCACCTCCGCGTCCGGGCGGCGCGGGATTCGGCTGCGCGCCAGCGCGGGACCCGGTATGAGTGAGGCCATGCCCGGCTTCAGCCCGCCGACGTCCCGCGTCCGGCTCTCGTACATCGGCGCCATGGAGGAATTCCGGGCCGAGGGCCGCGGCTCGGGCACGGACGACACCATGCTCGGCCGGGAAATCCGTGAGTTCGGGCTGGAGTGGCAGGACCCGGGGCGCTTCGAGGCCTACGCGAGCTACCTGCGGGACCAGGCCCGCGAGGACGCGCCCCGCCGTCCCGGGTACGTCCCGTCGACCACGCTGTGGTGGGTGGACGGGGACGAGTACCTGGGCCGGCTGGCCATCCGGCACCGGCTCACGCCCCGGCTGACCGACCTGGGCGGCCACATCGGCTACGACGTGAGGCCATCGGCCCGGCGGCGCGGGCACGCCACCGCCATGCTGGCCGCCGCGCTGCCGCTGGCCTGCGGCCTGGGCATCGACCCGGCCCTGGTCACCTGCGACGAGTCCAACGCCGGGTCGCGGCGGGTCATCGAGGCCAACGGCGGCGAGCTGGAGGACATGCGCGGCAGCGAGCTGCGCTTCTGGGTCCCGACCTGCTAGTGCCCGGCCCGGTTACGCCAGGCGGCGCTGCCGGATCCACCAGACGCAGAACCCGGCCAGGACCAGGGCCAGGACCAGGAAGATGCCCGTCTCGTACCACTGGAAGGGCCAGTAACGGCTGGCGGGCTGGTAGACCACCACCTGCCGCAGGTGCAGCCGGCCCAGGGAAGCCTGGCACGCCTGGAAGGACCCCGCGCTGCTCTCGCACGCCGGCGTGGCCGGGCCGGTGAACACGTGGCCGGCCGGGGTGATGGCCTGGTTGGAGATGATCCACGCGCCGGGGTGGTTCACGCCCGGGAACACGGACATCCGGCCATTCTGGCCGACGGTCAGCCCGTTGATACCCGCCGGGCTGAGCGGCGAGGTCTGCCGCAGCGGCGCGATGAGGTGCGGCCGGATCCACAGCGGCACGGCGATCTGGACGCCGGCGTATACGGCCAGGGTGGCGGCCATGGCAGGCACGGTGTGCCTGATCAGGATCCCGGCGGTGACGCCCAGGACGAAGGCGAAGGCGGCGTAGCCGATGGGGACGATGCCGTGCGCAGCGAACAGCACCGGCGTGAACCAGTTGTTCGCGCTGCTGCCGTTCCGCGAGGCAGCGAGCTGGGAAGCCCGTTCGATCGGGCTGCCCCACCAGGTTGTCATCAGGCTGAGCAGCCCGGCGGTGACCATGGCGGCCAGCCCGATGAAACCCAGCTTCACGGCCAGCCACCGGGTGCGGGTGATGCTCTGGTTCCAGGCCAGCCGGAAGGTGCCCGCGTCCAGCTCCCGCGTCACCAGCGGGGCACCCCAGAACGCCCCGATGATGGCCGGCGCGACGAGCAGCACCGCCACCGTGCCGTCCAGCACTCCTTTGTAGACGCCGGCCCCGAACTGGTTCAGGAAGCCGTTAGCGAGGGCCCCGCAGTCGGCGTGTGCCTGGCAGGCCGGGACGCCGACGGTGTCGTACAGGTGAGCCAGGTTCAGGCCGGTGACCGCGAGGACACCGGCCAGCAGGGCCAGGATCGCGAGTGTCCCCCAGGACTGGGCCCGGAACTGGCGCCAGGTCAGCCACATCATCGCCGGGCCCCCAGGGCAGGCTCGCGGCCGGGCACCGGCTCAGCGGACTGGCTCATGTACGCCAGCACGAGGTCTTCCAGGCTGACCTGGCTTACCGTCCAGCCGGGGTCACCGACAGGAGCGGCGCTGCGCACCAGCAGAGTGCTCTGCCGGCCGGTGTGGCTGGCCTGGATGACCTCCTGGCCCGCGGGCAGCGTGGCCGGGTCGCACCGGGGCCCGGTGAGCAGGTGATGAGTAGCGAGCAGCTCGTCGACCTCCCCGGCCAGCCGTACCCGCGAGGCGGCCAGCACGATGACGTAGTCACAGATCCGCTCCAGGTCGGCGACCAGGTGGGAGGACAGCACCACGCTGATCTCGTGCTCCACGACCGCCGCCATCAGGTCCCGCAGGAACTCCCGGCGGGCCAGCGGGTCGAGGCTCGCCACCGGCTCATCCAGCAGCAGCAGCCGTGGCCGCTTGGCGATGGCCAGGGTCAGCGCGAGCTGGGCGCGCTGGCCGCCGGACAGCTTCCCGGCCCGCTGGCGGGGATCCAGGCCGAGCCCGTCGATCCGGCGCCGGGCCAGGGCAGCGTCCCAGCCAGGATTGAGATGAGCGCCCAGCCGAAGGTGATCGGCGACGCTCAGGCTCGCGTAGGCGGGCGTGTCCTGCGCGACGAAGCCGACCTTGGCTAGCTGGGCCGGGGTGCTCGCGGGCCGCCCGCCGGCGACCTCGATCGACCCCGCGGTCGGCGCGAGCAGGCCGGTCGCCAGGTTCAGCAGGGTCGTCTTCCCCGCCCCGTTGGGGCCGACCAGCCCGGCGATACGGCCGCCCGGGACCTCGAGCGTGCAGTCGGACAGCGCCCAGCGCTGCCGGTATCGCTTGCCCAGCCCTCGGGCTTCGAGTACGGCACTCATGCTCTCTCCTTCGTGGCAGCCCGGATGGTGTCCCGGTAGAGAGCCTCGATGCTCTCGTCGTCCAGCCCGGCCTGGCGCGCCCGGGCGAGCCAGCGCTCCAGATCCCGGCGCAGCGGGCCGTACTCGGCGGGCGAGGCGGCGCCCAGCGTCCCGGTCACGAACGTCCCCACGCCGGGCCGTGCGGCCACCAGTCCCGCGTACTCGAGTTCCCGGTACGCCTTGAGCACGGTGTTGGGGTTGATCGCCAGCCGGGCCACCACGTCCTTGACCGTGGGCAGCTGGTCACCCTCCTGGAGCAGCCCCAGCCGCAGCGCGTCCCGCACCTGCTGGATCAGCTGCAGGTACGGGGCCACCCCGGACCGTGCATCCAGGTGAAACTCGATCACCGCGCCTCGCTTTATCTAGGTGACTAGTACATTAACATTCTGGCACTGGCGGGGCACCATGAATCCGGGGCCGGACGCGTCACCAGCGTCCGGCCCCGATGAGCAGGGAAAGCGCCGCCGGCGGCCCCGGAACGCGGGCCCGCGCTTGCTGCGGGACCGGGGCGGGTCAGCGCACCTGGGGCAGGACCTCGGAGGCGATCAGCTCGAGATGGTCCAGGTCGTGCAGGTCCATCACCTGGAGGTACATCCGGGTGGCGCCGAGCCCGGCATACGTCCCGATCCGGTCCACGATCTCGTCGGGGGTGCCGACCAGCCCGTCGGCGCGCTGGGTGGCCAGATCCCAGCCGATCGCCCCGGCGCGGCGGGCCAGCTCGGCCTCGTCCCGCCCGCAGCAGACGGTATGCGCGGCCGAGTAGACGAGGGACCCGGGGTCCCGGCCGGCCGCCTGGCAGGCCTCGCGGACCCGGCCGAACGCGGCCCGGGTGTCCTCGACGCCGGAGAACGGCACGTTGAACTCGTCGGCATACCGCGCCGTGAGCTGCGGAGTCCTGCGCGGCCCCCGGCCGCCCAGGAGGATCGGCGGGTGCGGGCGCTGGACCGGCTTGGGCAGCCCTGGTGAGTCGGTGACGGAGTAAAACTTCCCCGCGAACGAAAACCTCTCGCCGAGAGGCACGTCCCACAGGCCGGTGATGATCGCGAGCTGCTCTTCCAGACGATCGAACCGCTCAGCCGTGCCCGGGAACGGGATGGCGTAGGCGGCGTGCTCGGCCTGGTACCAGCCGGCCCCGATTCCCAGCTCCACGCGCCCCCCGCTCATGTCGTCCGCCTGGGCCACCGAGACCGCGAGAGGCCCCGGGTAGCGGAAGGTGACCGGGCTCACCAGCGTGCCTAGCTTGATCCGCGAGGTCTGGAGGGCCAGGCCGGCCAGGGTCAGCCAGGCGTCGGTCGGGCCCGGCAGCCCGTCGCCCTCCCCCATGCTCAGGTAGTGATCGGACCGGAAGAATGCGTCGAAGCCCAGCTGCTCGGTGGCCCGGGCCACCGCCAGCAGCCGGCCGTAGTCCGCGCCCTGCTGTGGTTCGGTCATGATCCGAAGTTGCATGGATCCATCCTGGCGCACGGCCCCGCCGCGGACGCGGGCACGGGCCCGGCACGGCTCCCCCCCGGGGCCGCCGGGGGCGGCCGGATCACTCTCAACCTTCCGGGTTCAGGCAGGTCCCGGCGCCGCCGGAGCAGCCCGCCAGGAGCGGCAGGCCTAGGCCGGCCGACGGGTCAGCGTGGCCACGCATTCCACGTGGTGGGTCATGGGGAACGCGTCGAAGGCCCGGAGTGCGCCGAGTTCCCATCCGGCCCCGGCGAACACCGCGATGTCGCGGGCCAGCGTGGCCGGGTCGCAGGAGACGTAGGCGACCCGGCGCAGGGCGGTGCCCGGCCGCAGCAGGTGATCCAGCACCGGGCGGGCCACACCGGTGCGGGGCGGGTCGAGCACCACGAGGCGGGCCCGGTCCCACTCGGCGTAGCCGAGCACCTCGGCGACGTCTCCCCGGTGGATCCGGGCCCACGGGGTGTCCCGCAGGTTGTGCCGGGCGTCCCGGACGGCGGCCCGGTCGGATTCGATGCCGATCACCGCCCCGGACGGCCCGACCGCGCCGGCCAGCACGCCCGCGAACAGCCCGGCCCCGCAATACAGGTCCAGCACCACGTCCCCGGGCTGCGGGGAGAGCACCTCCTGGACCACGCCGGCCAGCACGTCCGCCGCGGCGGGATGCACCTGCCAGAACACGCCCGCGCTGGTCCGCCAGGTCCGGCCGGCCGCTTTCCGGTGCAGGAACGGCCCCCCGCGCAGCGCGGTCAGCCCGCCGCCGCCGTCCCCGGCGACCAGCACCGGGCCCTCCACCTGGGCTGCCCAGGCCTCCGGGCCAGCGGCCCGGCCGCCCGGGTCCCGGCCCGCGGGCCGGGCCGCAGCGCGCCCGGCGGGCCGGCGGCGGCGCGCCTTCCGCGCCGGGGTGACCACGACGTCCTGCTCGCCGGTGTCCGGCGAGGTCACCGCAGCCACCGCCTCCGCCCCCGGCCAGCGGCCCCGGGTCACGCCAGTCTCGTTGACCAGGGGGTGCGCGATGGGGCAGGCCCCGACGTCGATGATCTCGTGGGACCGGTGCCCGCGCAGGCCCAGGCCGTCGGGGCGCACCGCGAAGCGGACCCGGGTCCGCCAGCCCAGGCCGTCCTCGTCCCCGGGCAGCACCTCCACGGTGACCTCGCGCTCCAGGCCAGCGATCCGGCGCAGTTGCTGTGCGATCACCGCGGCCTTGAGCCGGCGCTGCGCGGCCGGGCTGGCGTGCTGCCAGTCGCATCCGCCGCAGCCGCCCGGGCGGGCGTGCGGGCACGGCGGCTCGACCCGGTCGGGCGAGGCTTCCAGCACCTCGGTCGCCTCCGCCCGGGCGAACCTGGCGGTGACCTCGGTCAGCCGGGCCACCACCCGCTCACCCGGCAGCGTGTGCCGGACCAGGACGACCCGGCCACCCGGCTCGCGGGCTACGCACCACCCGCCCTGCGCGACCTCGCCAACGGCCAGTTCGAGCTGCTGTTCGCCCGCCGGCCGTGCTGGTTCCACGCCACACCTCGTCTTCAGTCGGGTCGAGTATCCTGACCGGCCGTCTCATCAACTCAGGACAGGGAATACCGTTGGCGGGCCACTGTGAGCGTTATTCAGCCGGCTAGCGAGCGGCCGGTGCCGCTGGTGGCAGGCAGCGTCAAGGGTGTTTGCTTGAACAACGCGAGCTCTGGACAGGCACTGTACTCAGGCAAGGGGCCGTCGTGCACATTGTGATCATGGGATGCGGGCGGGTCGGTTCGACACTGGCCCACATCCTCGAGGGCCAGGGCCACTCGGTCGCCGTCATCGACCAGGACCGTGACGCGTTCCGCAAGCTGGGCTCGCCGTTCAAGGGCAAGAAGATAACGGGCATCGGCTTCGACCAGAATGTGCTGATCGAGGCCGGTATCGAGCATGCGGACGCGTTCGCGGCGGTGAGCAGCGGCGACAACTCCAACGTGATCGCCGCCCGGGTCGCCCGCGAGTCGTTCGGGGTGAAGCGGGTCGCGGCGCGCATCTACGACCCGCGGCGGGCCGAGGTCTACCAGCGGCTCGGCATCCCGACCGTGGCGACCGTCCGGTGGACCGCGGACCAGATGCTGCGCCGCCTGCTGCCAGAGGGCAGCGAGCCGCTGTGGCGGGACCCCACCGGGGCCGTGGTGCTGGCCGAGGTGGCGTACGGCCCGGACTGGGTGGGTGAGAAGACCAGCGCGCTGGAAGAGGCGGCGCGGGTCCGGGCGGGGTTCCTGACCCGGCTTGGTGAGGTGGTGCTGCCGGGGCCGGGCACCGTCTTGCAGGAGGGCGATGTGCTGCACGTGATCGCGCTGGAGGAAGATCTCGAACGGATCTCGGCCGCCCTGTCCTCGCGGGCGCCCGGTGGCAAGGCCAAGGGAGGCCGCTGATGCGCGTCGCCATCGCGGGAGCGGGAGCGGTGGGCCGCTCTATCGCCGCGGAACTGCTCGACAACGGGCATGAGGTACTGCTGATCGACAAGAACCCGCGGTCCATCGCGGTGGACAGCGTGCCCCGGGCCGAATGGCTGCTCGCCGACGCGTGCGAGATCGCCTCGCTCGACGAGGCGTCCCTGGAGCGCTGCAACGTGGTGATCGCGGCGACCGGCGACGACAAGGCCAACCTGGTGGTCTCGCTGCTGGCCAAGACCGAGTACGGGGTGCCCAGGGTGGTCGCCCGGATCAATCACCCCAACAACGAGTGGCTGTTCAACGAGTCGTGGGGGGTGGACGTGGCCGTGTCCACCCCGCGGATCATGTCGGCCCTGGTCGAGGAGGCGGTCAGCGTCGGTGACCTGGTCCGGCTGATGACGTTCCGGCAGAGCGACGCGAGCCTCGTCGAGCTCACCATGCCGGACGACGCGCCGCTGGTCGGGCAGCGGATCGGGGACATCAACTGGCCCGCCGACACCGCGCTCGTCGCGATCCTCCGGGACGGCCGGGTGCTCGTGCCGGCCAAGGATGACCCGCTGGAGACCGGCGATGAGCTGCTGTTCGTGACGAGCGAGGACGTGGAGGACGAGCTGGCCACGCTGCTGTCCGGCGGCCATCACCACGACACGGTGTAGTCCCGGGGGGGCGCCCCCGGGAATTAGCGCGTCTCGGTGATCTCCGGGCCGCGGTCGAAGGGATTGATGGGCTCGCCGAATCCCTCTTCCCCGGCGGCGGCCATCTGCTCCTCCATGGCCTTGCGGGCCTCCTCGGGCAGCGTGACCTCCAGCAGGTCGCGGGGCGGCACCGGGTGGTCACCGCGGACCACGACCAGGCCGGCGAAGATCTCCTCGAAGGGGGCCGCCGCGGCCGGCTGCTCCGCGGCCGGCCCGGTGATCACCCCGCGCAGGAACCAGCGCGGCCCGTCCACGCCCAGGAAACGGATCGGCTGGAGCCCGGTCTGCGGCTGCTCCCCCGGCACCCGGACGTGCAGTTCCGGCCCGAACGGGCCGTCCGCCTCCTCAGCCTGGCCGCCCGCCTCGGCCACCGCGGTGATGATCTCCTGCCGCACGTCCTCCCAGAGCCCGTCGCTCTTGGGCGCGGCGAAGGCCTGGACCTGGAGCGAGCTGTCGCCCCGCACCACCGCGATCAGCGGACCCTGGTCGTCGGCGATGTTGAGCTGGATCTCGAACCCGTCCACCACGGGGACCTGGAGGCTGCCGAAGTCCACCCGGTTGAGCGGCGGGACATCGTCCGCCGCGTCCCACGGCCCCCAGGCCGGTTCCCCGGCCGCTTCCGGCTCTCCGGGCCCGGCCGTGTCGTCCCCGGCATCGTCCCAGGCTTCCTCGTCCCCGGGCTCGTCCCAGGTCTCCTCGTCGTCCGGCCCCGGGTCCTCGCTGACCTCGTCCTCGCTGACCTCTGGCTCGGTCACTTCCTCGCGGCGGCGCCGACGGAACACTGTGATCTCCCTGCTCTGCGTGATGTCCGGGCGACTGCGCCGTACGGCTGCGCTACGCCGGCGTCTGCGCGCCGGCGTGCCCCCCGGTGGACCCGAAGCCGCCCTCGCCCCGCGCGGACCCCGGCAGGATGTCCACCTCGTGGAACACCGGGCTGGCCACGCGCTGGATAACGAGCTGGGCGATCCGGTCGCCGCGCTGGAACTTGACGGCCTCGGCCGCGTCGGTGTTGAGCAGTGTCACCCTGATCTCGCCACGGTACCCCGCGTCCACCGTTCCCGGCGCATTCACGATCGTGATCCCGCGCTTCGCGGCCAGCCCCGAGCGGGGGTGCACGAACGCGGCGAACCCGTCCGGCAGCGCGATGGCCACGCCGGTCGGCACCACTGCCCGCTCGCCGGGCCCGAGTTCCACGTCCACCGCGGTGACCAGGTCAGCGCCGGCGTCGCCCGGATGCGACCGGGACGGCAGTGGCAGTTCCGGGTCCAGCCGCTTGATGAGCACGTCCACCGGGTCCGTGCCCGGGATCACCGCTCCCATACGTCACCCCAAGGTGTGCTGATGCAGGGCTTGCTGATGCAGGGCTTGCTGAGGCCGGCTCGCGGCCACAGAGTGTGCTGGCGCCGGCTCACTCCCGCGACCCTACCGCCGTCCGGCTGCCCCGCAGGTACGGCGCGGCCCGGGTCAGGGCCGCCGCGGTGGGGACCGCCACGATCGCTCCCGGGATGCCCGCCACCACCCCGCCGATGGCCAGCACCAGGATGATGGCCAGCGGGTGCAGCCGCACCATCCGGCCGACCACGAGCGGCTGCAGCAGATGGCTCTCCAGCTGGTTCTCCAGGATGAAGATGACCACCAGGACGACCGCCGCGATCCAGCCCTTGGTGCCGAGGGTGACGCCGACGGCCAGCGCCCCGGCGACCAGGATGCCGACCAGCGGGACGAACGCAGCCAGGAAGACGAGGATCACGAGGGGCACCAGCAGGGGCACGCCGAGCACCCAGAGCGAGAACCCGATGACGATGGCGTGGATGGCCGCGACCGCGATCGTGCCGCGCACGTAGTACACCAGCGCCTGCCAGGCCGCCGAGCCGGCCAGGTGGACCCGCGTCCGGCTGCCCGGGCCGAGGAACCCGGTCAGCCAGCCCCAGATCCGCTCCCCGTCCTTCAGCAGGAAGAACGTCACGAACAGCATCAGCACGAGGCCGGCCAGGATCTCGAGGAAGATCTTGCCCCCGGACACCACGGTGCCCGCCACCAGCGACTGATGCTGCTGCAGGTACTTCAGCGCCCGGTTGGACAGGCCCTGGATGCCCGCGTGCCGGACATGGAACGGCGGCCCGGCCAGCGACGTCTGCAGCGCGGTCACGGTGTGCCTGAGCTCGTTGACCAGGTGCGGGTAGTCGGCCGTGGTCCGGGTGACGGCCAGGGTGCCGGCCCCGGCGAGGATGGCCACCGCGATCAGCAGCGTGCACCAGGTGGCGGCCAGGGCGGGCAGGCCGAGCCGCCGGAACCGGGACAGCAGGGGCTGGAGCAGCGCGGTGAGCAGCAGCGCGGCCACGCACGGGAGTACCACCAGGCGGAGCACGCTGGCCACCCGGAACGCCAGGTAGATGACGATGCCGACGAGCAGCAGCCGCCAGGACCAGCCCGCGGCGCGCACCAGCCAGCCCGGCACCTGGGACGCCGGGGCGGCCGGGGGCGGCTCCGGGCCGGTCCCGGCGGGCGGTGACTGCGGCCCGGCGGCAGGCGCTTCCGGGCCCGGCCCCGTGGCGGGCCGCGGCCCCGGCCCGCTCACTGGCCCCGCGGCCCCGTCCGCCGGCCCCGCGCCCCGCCGGGCGTGGTGGCAGCGGCCGCGGTGAGGTCCTCGTTGCGGCCCTGGTTTTCCTGCTTTTCCTGCACCGGCTGGCCGGCCCCCTCGCCTGCCTGCGTGATGGCCCCCGCACCGTTGTCTGGCGGGACGGGGTCAGCGGCCTGGCCCACCCCCGAGCGAAGACCGTGCCGCATGCGTCGCCCAATCATGGCTTCATGTAACCAACTACGGTGGACCCATGCGTGTTTACCACGAACGCCTGCGTGTCCCGGTCAGCTGGTGGGTTCTCGGGATGATTTCGGTCTTCATGCTGGGCGCCGGCTTCCTGGCCGGGTTCGACTGGGAGCCGGCGCTGGCGGTGTACGGGATTCTTACCGTATGCCTCGCCGCGATCCTGATCGGCTGGGGCAGGCTGCGCACCGAGGTGGCCGACGGCGAGCTCCGGGTGGGCCGGGACCGGCTGCCGCTGGCCCTGGCGGGCGAGGTGACCGCGCTGGACGAGGAGCAGACCCGGGCGCTGCGCGGGCCGCGGGCTGACCCGGCGGCCTACCTGATGACCCGGCCCTACCTGCCCCGGTCGGTGTACATCGCCGTGGACGACCCGGCCGCGCACGGGCCGTACTGGCTGGTCGGCACGCGCCGGCCCGGGGAACTGGCCGCCGCGATCGAGGCAGCCCGTCCCGCCGCGCGGGCCGGCGGCACGCCCGTGGGATGATCAGCACGCAGCAACCGGCGCGCCGCGCGGGACCAGCGCGGCCCGGCGGGCATCAGGGAGGATGCATGGCAGACAAGCGCGCTGACGGCGCCACCAAGGCGGTGAGCACGTTGGCGGCCCTCGGGGCGGCTTTCGTCGCCCGCAAGGTGGCCACGATGGCCTGGACCAAGGTCACCGGCCATGAGCCGCCGGCCGATCCCGAAGATCCCGCCGTGGGCATGGCGGAGGCTCTCGGCTGGGCCATCGCCATGGGCGTGGTGGTCGGCGCGGTCCGGGTGCTCGCCGTCCGGGCGGCGACCAGCAAGTCCCGGCGGTCCGCCCTGGACACGTCGGCTAGCTGAGCCGGCCGCCGGCTCAGCAGGCGCTAGCTCAGCAGGGCTGCTAGCTGAGCTGGCCACGGGCGCGCCGGTAGGCCGCGCCGAACGTTTCCAGGGTGGCCGGGGGCAGCGGGACGTGCCCGCCCAGGGCCCGCGTGCCCCAGGCCACCTGGGCGCAGTGCTCGGACACCACCGCCTGATGCAGCGCCTGGGCCGGGGTGGCCGCGACCGTGACCAGGCCGTGGCTGGCCAGCAGCGCGCTGGCCCGCCCGGCCAGGACCGATACGGCGTTCGCGCCGACCCCGGCCGAGCCGCTGATCGCGTACGGCGCCACGGGGATCTCACCGCCCAGGAAGATCACGGCCTCGTCGATGACCGCGGGGACCGGCTGGCGGGCTGCCGCGAACATGCTGGCGTACGGCGGGTGACTGTGCAGGACCGCCCTTATTTCCGGAAACGCCTGATAGCAGGCGGTATGCAGTTGGTGCTCGGACGACGGGGCGAGGCCGCCCGCACCCGGGGAGACCGGGTCCCCGGCCATCGTGATCACGACCAGGTCCCCGGCCCTCATGTCCTGGTAGGGCAGCCCGGACGGGGTGATCACCAGGGTCTCGCCGTCGAGCCGGGCGGACACGTTGCCGCTGGTCCCCGACGTGAGCCCGCGCTCCAGCATGCCCCTCGCGGCGGCCAGCACGGCCGCCCGGGCCTCGTTTTCGGAAAGCATGCCCCGATCCTGGCATCCAGATCGTTAGCTGCCGATGTCCGGGCAGGTCCGGACGCGTGCGAGACTCTGTGCCGTGTCCGCACCTGACCGCTCCCGCCTTTCCTACAAGCTCAGCTTCGCGCTGCGGAATCCTGGCCGGGTCCTCCCCTATGCCCGGCGCCGCAGCCGGGACGCGCTGATCGGGATGAAAGCCTCCGATCACATCAGCTACTACCGGGCGGTCATGACGGCCGAGACCGCCCGCAACCCCGAGGCTGCGGTAGGCAGCATGAACCACGACTCGTGGCTCAAGGTGGGCCAGCTCCAGTTCGACTACCTGCTCGGGCACGGGCTGCAGCCAGGCGACCGGATGCTGGAGATCGGGTGCGGTGACCTGCGGGCGGGACGGCTGTTTATCTCCTATCTCAGCCCCGGCAACTACTACGGCATCGACATCTCCCCGGACATCCTGCTGGCCGCGCAGCAGACCATCGCCCGGGACGACCTCCAGCCCAAACTCCCCCACCTGGAACTGGTCGATGACCTGAGGTTCCGGTTCCTGCCCCCGGAGCAGTTCACGGTGGTGCACGCGCACAGCGTGTTCAGCCATTCGCCGATCGAGGTGATCGACGAGTGCCTGGCCAACGTGGGCCGGGTGATGCGGCCCGAAGGCGTCTTCGACTTCACCTTCTGCCGGACTGAGGGCGCGGAGCACCAGGTGCTGCGCGAGGACTTTTATTACCGCACCGAGACGCTGCTCGAGCTGGCCGGCACGAGGGGGCTCGACGCGGAACTGATGGAGGACTGGGAGGGCCTGCCGCACCCGCAGTCCAAGATCCGGGTGACCCGCAGGCCCGGCTGGCGCTACTGACCCGGCCTACAAGTCGCGGCTTCACCGACAAGGGCACGGTCGAGGTACGCAGCCTGCCACCCGGGGACTGACCGGCCGCTCACCCCGCCGGTTCCGGCGCCCCAGGTTCCGAGACCACGCGAAGGCCTGCTTCGGCGGCGCGGCCGAAGTCGTCGTCAACGGCGGTCACCGCACGGTGCGACGCCTGCAGCAGCGAGGCGGCCACGGCCGACCGGTACCCGGCCTGGCAGTGCACCCACAGCTCTCCTGCGGGCACCTCGGCCAGCCGCCCGCGCAGCTCGTGCAGCGGAATGTGCAGCGCACCGTCCACGTGGGCGGCGGCCCATTCCAGGTCACGGCGGACGTCCAGCACGGTCAGCGGCCGTTCGCGGCGGGCTGCGGCCAGCGCCGCGAAGTCGGCGACCGGGAAACTGGCCAGCGGCTCCCCGGCCGTCCAGTTCTCCGGCTTCCCGGTGGCTATCGCAGCGGGCCGGTCAACGCCGATCCGGGCCAGGTCCCGCTGGGCCGCGGCGACCTGCCCGGCCGTCTCACCGAGCAGCGTCACCGGGGCGCCTGCCGGGAGGAGCCAGCCCAGCTGGGGCGCCAGCGAGTCACCCATCTCGAAGCCGAGGGAGCCAGCCAGGTGCCCGGCCGCGAACACCCGCCTCGAGCGGAGGTCCACCACCCACTCCCCGGCGTCCAGCCGGCGGCGCAGCTCCGCAGGGCCGGCCTCGTCCGGCAGCGAGAGGTCCGGCGCGTCCGGGCCCGCGGCGTTGCCCGGTCCCATCCGGGCGTAATACGCCGGGTAGGCATCCAGGCCCGCCAGCAGCTCCGCCACATACCGGTCGGCGCCGAGCGTGAGCGCCGGGTTCCGGGCCTTCTCCTCGCCGATGGTGGACGAGCCGCCGCCGGCGGCCTGGCTGGCCGCGCAGAAGCTGCCGAACCCGTGCGTGGGCAGCACCGCCACCCGGTCGGGCAGCTCGGCCGCCAGCCGGGCCGCCGATGCGTGCTGGGCCCGGGCCAGCTCCGCCGCGTGCTGCACGCCGAGCAGGTCGGTGCGCCCGGTCGACCCGAACAGCAGCGACCCGCCGGTGAAGACGGCCACCGGGTCCCCGGCCGCATCGGCCAGCACATAGGCGAGATGGGTGAAGGTATGCCCCGGGGTGGCCAGCACCCGGATCCCGGCCGAGGGCGCGATCTCGAACTCGTCGCCGTCGGACACCGCGACCCGGTCGAAGGCCACCTGGTCCGCGGCGCTCACGTGGTACGCGGCGCCGGTCTCCCGGGCCAGGGCCAGCCCCCCGGTCAGGTAGTCGTTGTGCAGGTGGGTCTCGAACACGTGGGTGATCCGGACCCCCCGCTCCCTGGCCAGGGCCAGCACGCGGTCGATGTCCCGCTGCGGATCCACCACCAGCGCCACCGTGCCGTCGGTGGCCAGGTAACTGCGGTCCCCCAGGGACGGGGTCTCCACCTGGAGAATGTCGATCATGTCGCTCCCGGTGCTCTTCAGGGCCGCCCGGCTAGCTCCGCTCCCGCCGTCGCCTGGGCCGCATCACGCCGCGCCACGTCCGCCCGGACCAGCGGTATCAGCTCCCGGCCGTAGTCGGTGGCGTCCTCAAGCGGGTCGTACCCCCGAATGAGCAGCGTGGTCACGCCCAGGTCAACATAATCGAGCAGGGCCTGGGCGACCGTGCCCGGCGTGCCGACCAGGGCGGTGGAGTTGCCGCCGGCGCCGCTGGCCCGCGCGGTGGCCGTCCACAGCGCCCGGTCGTGCAGGTCGCCCCGGGCCGCGGCGGCCAGCAGCCGCTGCGAGCCGGTGTTCTCCGGCTGCCCGTTGGCCCCGCGCCAGCCCCGGTGCTGGGCGGCCGGCGACGCGGGGTTCTCGATGGCTTCCAGGATGCGGTGCGCCCGTTCCCAGGCGAGATCCTCGGTCGCGCCCAGGATGGGCCGGAACGACACGCTGATCCGGGGGGCGGGGCGGCCCGCGGCGGCGGCCGCGGCCCGGACCGAGGCGATCTGCTCCGCGGTTTCCCTGAGGGGCTCGCCCCACAGCGCGAACGTGTCCGCGTGCTTGCCGCCGACCCGGTAGGCGGCGGCGGAGGACCCGCCGAAGAACAGCGGGATGCCGGCCGGGTTCACCGGCCGCACCCCGGGGCGGTAGTCCTCGAATCGGTAGAACCGGCCGTCGAAGGTGACCGCCTCCGTCCCCGTCCAGGACCGCCGGAGGATCTCCAGGTACTCGTCGGTCCGCGCGTACCGCTCGTCCTTGGCCAGGTAGTCGCCGTCGCGGCGCTGCTCCGCGTCGTTCCCGCCCGTGATCACGTGCACGGCGACCCGGCCCCCGGAGAACCGGTCCAGGGTGGCGAACTGCCGCGCGGCCAGGGTGGGGAACACGAACCCGGGCCGGTGCGCGATGAGCAGGCCGAGCCGCTGCGTGTGCGCCGCGGCGTGCGCGGCCACCTGGGTGCCCTCGGGCCAGGATGAGCCGTAGCCGATGAGGACGCGGTCGAAGCCCGCGTCCTCGTGCGCCCGGGCATGCCGCCGGGTGAAGTCCGGATCCAGCAGCGGCGTGGTCTGCGGCCGCGACTCCGACCCGTCGTTGGTGTGGATCATCCCGATGAACTCGACTGGCATTAATTCGCTCCCCGGTTCGGGTTGGGGTGGAGGGTCCTGGCCAGCGCGGAGCGCCCGGCCGCGCTGAGGATGGAGTCGTCCTGCGGGGTGTGCACCCGGGCGCAGAGCACGTCCCTGTAGTGCCGCTCCAGCGGGTTCTTCCTGGTCAGGGCGTTATTTCCGACCAGGGCCACGGCCTGCTCGACGGCGCTGATGGCGGCCCTGGTCGCGATGAGCTTGGCGATCGCGGGATGGCCGGCCACGGTCCCGTCTCCCGCGTCCACCCGCAGCGCCAGCGCGTTGACCAGGTCGTCCGCCCCGGTCAGGGCGGCCTCGATCTCACCGACGGCGGCCTGGAAGCGGGGCAGCGTGGCCAGCGGCCTGCCGAGCCCGCTGGGGGTCCGCTCAGCCAGGAAGCCGGCCAGCCAGTCGCAGGCCGCCGCGGCCACCCCCAGGTACAGCGCGGCCAGCCCGAGCGAGTTCCAGGCCAGGAACTCCTCGTCCGCCGGTCCCGGGGGCGCCGGCCCCGGGGGCGCTGGCCCCGGGGGCGCTGGCTCGTGCAGGCCGACCGTCGCGCCCGGGGGCACCGGCGTGTCCGTGAAGATCACGTCGTCGCTGCGGCTGGCCCGCAGGCCCAGATGGTCCCAGGTCCGCTCGATGCGGATGCCCGGGGAGTCCGCCCGGACCAGGAAGCTGCCGACCCGGGCGGGATCCTCGTCGGTGCGGGCCCAGACCACCATCCAGCGCAGCCCGGCCGCCCCGGTGGAGAAGGTCTTCCGGCCGCCCAGCAGCCAGGTGCCGGAGTGCCAGCGGGCCACGGTGGCCGGCAGCCCGCCGCGGGCGGGGTGCCGAGATCCGGCTCCACGCGCAGCGCGTTGATCAGCACCGGGCGGGCCGCGGACTCCTCCAGGACCTCCTCGTAGATGCGCTGCGGCCAGGTCTGGCCGCGCGCCTGCATCGCGTGGGTGAGCATCGTCATGGCCGTGATCAGGGCCACTGACGGATCACCGCGGCCCAGGTCGCGCAGGATACGCACGGTGGCGGCCAGCCCGGCGGCGGCGCCGCCGTAACGCCCGCCGACCGTGGCGGTCAGGAGCCCGGCGTCGTGCACCCGGCGGATGCCGCCCGCCGGGAACGAGCCGTCCCGGTCGTGCCCGGCGGCCCGGGCGGCCAGGGCGGCGGTGACCTCCGGGAGGGCTGCCATCCGGGGCGGCCGCAGCCGGGCGCGCGGCGGGTCAGGCAGGATGCGCCGGCCAGGGTGCCGGGGCCGGTCACGCTGATGGGGCTGGTCATGCCGACAGGGCGCCCTCGGCGGCGCCGGGCGCGCCCACCGGGGTCCGGGATGCCTCCTCGCGCAGCAGCGGCACCAGTTCACGGCCCCACTCCACCACGTCGTCCAGCGGGTCGAAGCCGCGGATGAGCACGGTGTCCACCCCCACCCGGCGGTAGGCCATCAGCGCGTCCGTGACCTGCCGTGCGGTGCCGACCAGCGCGGTGGAGTTGCCGCCCGGGCCGGTCAGCCTGGTCACCCCGTACCAGAGCCGGTCGTCGTAGACCTCACGCTCGGCCGCCTGCTGCTGCAGGCGCTCCGAGCCGACCGAGGACGACTCGCGGAACCCGAACAGGCGGCGGGCGGGCCCGGGCGTGTCCGGCACCTGGCTGCCCTGCACCTGGCTGCCCCGGCCCTGCGGGCCGCCATTCCCGGCGACCCGCTCCTGGGTGGCCGCCCGGATCTGCCCGGCGCGCTGCCAGGCCGCCTCCTCGGTGCTGGCCACGATCGGCCGGACCGACAGGCTGAACCGGACCGCCCGGCCGTGCCGGGCGGCTTCGGCGCGGATCCCGGCGATCCGCTCGGCGATCTGGGCGACCGGCTCGCCCCACAGCATGTACACGTCCGCATGCCGGGCGCCCACGCTGATAGCTGCCGGTGACGCGCCGCCGAAGTACAGCGGGATCGCGTCCGGCGTGGCCGGCCTGACGTAGCTGTACGCCCCGCGGACCCGGTAGAACTCGCCGTCGTGATCGAACGGCTCGGCAGCGGTGAGCTCGCGGCGCAGCAGGCCCATGAACTCGGCGGTGCGGGCGTAGCGGCGGTCGTGGCCGGCGAAGTCGCCGTCCCTCTTCTGGTCCAGTTCGTCGCCGCCGGTGATGTGGTGGATGGCCACCCGGCCGCCACCGGTCAGCTGGTCCAGCGTGGCCAGCTTCCGCGCCACCAGGGTCGGGGCGGCGAACCCCGGCCGGTGGGCGATCAGCACCTTGAGCCGGGTGGTGGCGCTGAGCACGTGGGCCGCGACCGCGAACCCGTCCGGGCCGGTGGCGTGATAGCCGATCAGGACCCGGTCGAACCCGGCGGCCTCGTGGGCCTGGGCGAAGCGGGCCAGGTAGCCGGGATCGACCGGCGGGCCGTCGAAGGATCCCCGGGATTCGGAGACTTCCTTCGTCCCCACCATGCCGATGATTTCCGTGGTCAAGGTCAGGTCCTCTCAGCGAGCACTCACGAGCGGGGCGGGATCGGCCTGCTCGCGGACCAGGCGGACCAGCGTGCCGTAGTCCCGGGCATCGGCCAGCGGCGTGAAGCCGCGGATCAGCAGGGTGCTCACGCCCAGATCGACGTACCGCAGCAGCGCCTGGGCCACCTGCTCGTAGCTGCCGACCAGGGCGGTGGAGTTGCCGGGCCGCCCCGGTCACCTTCGCGATGGGGGTCCACAGCCGCTCGTCGTGCACGTCACCCTGGGCCGCGAATTCCAGCAGCCGCTGCGAGCCGTGCTGCTGGGAGTGGTCGAGGGCGGCCGTGGGGCGAGGGGGCATGCCTCGGATGCAAACACACCGGCCGCCGCTATGTCAATAACTCCTATCGATTTTATAGGAATTAGATCACGGCCAGGGCGCTCCCGGCTTCCTGGCCGGGATGATTACCCCTCGCCCGGGACCCCGTCCCCGGTCCGGTCCACCGGCGACCAGAGGCTTTCGAGGTTGACCACGATGCCCTCCTGGCTGCTCCGGGCGATGACCACGACCGCTTCGCCGTCGCCGGGGTTCTCTTCCCGGTGCGGCACGTACGGCGGCACGAAGACGTAGTCGCCGGGGCCGGTCTCCAGCCTGACCTCGCGGTCCCCGTCCGCGAACACGAACGCCGGGTGCCCGGACACCACGTAGATCGCGGTCTCCGCGTGCCCGTGATGATGGTCTCCGGACCTGGTCACCGGGGCGACGTGGGTCTGGCCCATCCAGAGCTTGGACGAGCCGCAGGTCTTGCCGGAGATGGCCTCCAGCCGCGTCATCCCGCTGGTCTGGCCCGTATCACCGCGCACGTCGCTGCCGCGGATATGCACGAGGGACGAGTGCCACAGGTCTTCAGTCATGAGGGCTCCCGGGTAGTTCCCGCTGGCCAGGGTCGGCCTGCCGATGGGCAGGGCCAGTGTAAACAGCCCGTGGCCGCAGGGGCGTGCTCGCGGTGTACTCCTCCAGCGCGTGCGCCAGCCAGCCGGCCGTCCTGGCCACCGCGAAGATGACCTCGCCCGCGCCCCGGATCATTCCCGCGCAGCTGGCCAGCACGGCCAGCGCGAAGTCGATATTCGGCTCCGGCAGGGCCCGCCGGTGCATCTCGGCCAGCACGGCATCCACCACGGCCAGCCGGGGTGAGGCCGGGACCGCCCTCCTGACCATGGCCAGGAGGAGTCCCGCCCGCGGGTCGCCGCCGCGGTACACGAAGTGGCCGAAGCCGGGCACCCGCTCGCCGCGCCGGAGCAGGTCCCCCACCACCCGGGGGACGCCCGCCGCGTCCTGGGCCGCGGCCAGCATGGTCTCCGCGCCCAGGGAGGCCCCGCCGTGCAGGGCACCGCCGACCGCCCCGAGGCCGGTGGCCACCACGGCGTACGGGTCGGCCCGGACCGACGCGGCGACCCGGGCGGCCAGCGTCGACGCGGCCAGCTCATGGTCGGCCAGCAGGACCAGCGCGGCCCGCAGCGCGTCCAGCAGGGCGGGCGGGGGGGCATCCGGGCAGAGCCTGGGCCAGAGCCGGGCGGGGATCCCGGCCCCGGCCGGGCTCGCGGGCCCGGCCGCCGGCAGGCACTCCACCAGGCCCGCGATGATGGCCCGGCCCGCCGCGGCCACGGCGGGCGGGTCGAACTGGAGCCGCAGCGGGTCCGCCGCGGCCAGCGCCGGGACGATCACCTGCAGGCGTTCCAGGGGGAAGGTGCCCGGCGGGAGCGCCGCCTGCGCCGCCGTGCCCGCCCAGACCGCGGCGGGCATCGCCTGCCACTCCCCCGTGAATCCCTGAACTGCGCCCACCCCACCCGGGCCCGCCGGAGGCGATGGGCGCGGCGGCCCGCGCCACAGCAGCTCGCAGACGTCCTCGAAGTCCCAGTCCCGGGCCAGGTCGAGAGCGTCCAGGCCGCGGAACCGCAGCTGATCGCCGGTGATCTCGGTCACTCCCGACTCGATCACCAGCCCGGCCAGGCCCGGCGGCCGCCGGGGCCGGCCGCGCCGGGCCAGCTCCTCGACTTCCCCGGAATCGAACAGGCTGCCCTTCCCGCCGCCAGCGCCGCGGGTACCACCAGCCCCGCCAGTACCAGGGGCCCGGCGGCGGCCGAGCACGCCCCGGCTGACGTAGGAGTACAGCGTGGCCTGCTTAATCCCCAGCCGGCTGGCCGCTTCCGCCGCGCTGATCCACTCCGTCCCCGCCATCGGGCGCCTCCCCGTGCCTGCTCCGCCGGCCCGCGGCTGCCGGGCCTGTTCCCGCTCCCGGGGAGGCCCGTCACGCCCGCCCGGTCCTGGGGCCGCATGCCACGTTAGTTGATTTTAATCAACGTTGATGACACTCGACATAAATGCCAGGGTGTCGACCGGAAGACCGCGCAGCGGCTGACCAGCAGCCCGCGCGCCGCCTGCTCCGGGAGGATGACGATGCCCGCGATCCACTTCCTTGACGTGACCAACCGGGACGGCGTGCAGACCGCCCGCACCGGCCTGTCCAAGTTCGGCAAGATCATGGTCAACTTCTACCTGGGCAAACTCGGCGTGGCCCAGTCCGAGCTGGGCTTCCCGTTCCTGTTCCACGAGGGGCCCTACATCCGGGCCAGCGTGGCGCTGGCCCAGGCGGGCGCGTTCGGCGGGCTGCGGCTGTCCGGGTGGTGCCGCGCCGTGCCAGGTGACGTGGAGGCCGCCATCCCGCTCGGGCTGCGGCACTACAACCTGTCCATCTCCACCTCGGACCAGATGATCGCGCGCAAGTTCCGCGGCAAGCTGGACCGGGATTCAGTGATCTCGGAGATGGTGGCGGCGGTGCGGGCGGCCCGGGACGGCGGGGCGCAGAGCATCGGCGTGAACGCCGAGGACGGCTCGCGCACCGACGACGGGTTCCTGCTGGAGTTCGCGACCGCGGCCCGGGAGGCCGGGGCGGACCGGGTCCGCTACTGCGACACGATCGGCGGGGACACGCCGGACCGGATCCGCGAGCGCTTCGCCAAGCTGGCCTCGGCTATCCGGATCCCGGTGGAGACGCACTGCCACAACGACCTGGGCATGGCCGTGGGCAACTCGGTCTCCGGCGCCCTCGGGGATCTCGACGCGGGCCAGGACGCCTGGGTCAACACCTGCATCAACGGCATCGGTGAGCGGGCCGGCAACGCCGACCTGCTGTCCTGCATCCTCGCGTTCAGCCACGGCTTCGGGGTGGCGGGCCAGGCCCAGATCGGCGATCCGCTCGACCTGTCCTGGGCCCGGCGCTTCGGCCTGTGGGCGAGCTACGCGTTCGGCCAGCCGCTCCCGCAGAACCAGCCCGGGGTGGGCCGCAACGCGTTCGCGCACGAATCAGGCATCCACGCCGACGGCGCGCTGAAAGACCGGCAGAACTACGAGCTGTATGACGACGACACCCTGGGGCCGTTCCCGGATGACTGGTTCACCAGGGCGGGCCGGGTGGTGCTGACCGGCGAGTACGGCGGGAAGGCAGGCTTCAGGCACGTGATCGAGGGCCTCGGCCTCGAGATCGCGGACGGGGATGAGGACCTGGCGTTCTCACTGGTCCAGCTGTGCGCGTCGGCCACCGGCAAGCCGCTGACCGACGACGAGCTCCGCCTCATCGGGAGCTACCCCCGCCAGCTCGCGCTGCTGTTCCCGGGCATGCTGGGCTGAGCGCTGCGGCGCTCAGCGGGCCTCACCCGCTGAGCGCCCGGGGCCGGGACCGGGTCAGCCGCCGATCTGGCGCCGGCGGCGGATCTCCTTCAGCCGCCGCCGCTGCGACGGGTCGAGCATCAGGTACATGCCCGTCGGGATGCCGACCGCCAGGACGATCACACCGATCGCGAGCCACGGGCTGAATATGAACAAGATGAGGCCGAGGATGATCCCGGCAATGGCGAACTTCATCCGACCTGACAACGTCTGCCTCCTCAGGCGGCGTGGATGCGATTCCCAGGCTGGCCAGTGCCGGCTAATCCGTGCCCGGCCAACCGCGCCACATCCGCGCCTGTAAGTGAAACGCCAGCCGGCCCGGCACGTAGTTCCGCACCAGCCGGTTCTGCGCATGTTTCCAGGCCGCGCCCAGCTTCCCGGCCTCCCGGTTCTGCGGCCTCCCGGTTTCGCGGGCGCCGCCGCGGCCGGCCAGGATGGCCGCAGCAACCAGGAGGCTCCCATGACCATATCGCTGCCGATCGATCCCGACGCCAACGAGTTGCTTTCGCGCGACCCGCTCGCGCTGCTCATCGGCATGCTGCTGGACCAGCAGGTGCCGCTGGAAAAGGCCTTCAGCGGGCCGCGTGACCTGGCGCGGCGGCTCGGCCACGAGCCCACCGCGCAGGAACTCGCCGAGTATGACCCGGACGCGCTGGCCGCCGTGTTCAGCGAGAGGCCCGCCCTGCACCGCTACCCCCGCGCCATGGCGAACCGGACCCAGGACCTGGCCCGGCTGATCGTGGACCGCTACGACGGGGACCCGGCGCAGCTCTGGGCCGGCGCGGCCACCGGCCAGGAGCTGGTCCGCAGGATCGCCGAGCTGCCCGGGTTCGGCGCGACCAAGGCGCAGATCTTCGCCGCCCTGCTGGGCAAGCAGCTGGGTGTCCGGCCGCCCGGCTGGCAGGAGGCCACCGGCCCGTTCGGCCAGGACGGGTCCCGGGTCTCGGTGGCCGACATCACCGACCGTGAGTCCCTCGCCGAGGTCCGCGCCTACAAACAGCAGCGCAAGGCCGCCGCCAAAGCCGCCCGGTAGCGCCGCTGCGCTAGGGTCGGCCAGCGTGACACAACGAGATGAAGTGCTGGCCGGGACCGCGCAGGTGTTCGTGCTGCACGAGGGATACGCCAGGGAAGAAGACGACGCGGACCGGGTAGGCAGCACGGTCACGCTGATCCTCGACGGCGGCCGGGTGATCGTGGTCGATCCGGGGATGGTGTCCGGCCGGGACGCCCTGCTCACCGCGCTCGCCGGCCGGGGGCAGGACCCGGGCGCGGTGACGGACGTGGTGTTCAGCCACCACCACCCCGATCACACGGTCAACGCGGCCCTGTTCCCGGCCGCGGTCATCCACGACCACTGGGCCAGCTACGACGGCGACCGCTGGATCAGCCGCGAGCCCGGGGACTTCGCGCTCACCCCGTCGGTCCGGCTGATCGCCACGCCGGGGCATACCGCCGAGGACATCACGACGATCGCGGCCACCCCGGACGACGTGTACGCCTGCACGCACGCGTGGTGGGGCCCGGACGGGCCGGCCGAGGACCCGCTCGGCACCGACGCGGCCGCGCTGCGGCAGAGCCGGGCCCGCATTCTCGAGGTGGCCACGGTGATCGTGCCCGGCCACGGCCCCGCCTTCCGACCCGTCCCTGGCACCCCCCGCTGACCCGCGGGGGCGTCAGACCGCGTCGCCCTTGAGGGAGAACGCCGCCAGCCGGCGGATGGCCAGTCCCAGCGCCACCACGGTCACCACCGCACCCATGATCACCGCGGTGGCCACCCCGAGGTGCGCGTTCAGGTTCCCGTCATGGGCGATCGAGTTCGCGATCCCCAGCGAGTACTGCGCCACCGAGAGGACCCGCACCCCGCTGACCACGTTGCTCAGCAACGATTCCCAGACCAGCAGGTACAGCAGGCCCACGGCGATGGCCCGGGTGGTGAGCACGGAGATCATCACGAACACCGCGTTGTAGATGACCGAGCCGGCCAGCGCGCCGGCGAACAGCCCGGCCGCCAGCCTGGTCGGGCCGCCGGTGGCGATCAGCCCGGCCAGGTACTCCGGGACCGCGGCGAACGCGATGGTCAGCCCGGTAGCCACCGCGAACTTGCTGAGGATCACGGTGGACCGGGGCACCGGGGTGGCCAGCAGGTGCACCACGCTGCCGTCGTCGATCTCCGCGCCGAGCACGCTGGTGCCGATGATCAGCGCGGTGAGCGGCAGCACCACGGCCAGCCCGAAGCCGCCCAGGATCACGCTCGGCCAGTCGCCCTGGGCCGGCCCCGCCGCCTTCAGCAGCGCGGTGACCAGCACCAGGATCAGTGGCGGGAGAGCGAACAGCAGCGCCCGCTTGCGGCCCAGCGTGGCGCGCAGGGTGATCGAGGCCACGGTCCTGGCCTGTACGGACAACATGTCAGGTCTCCACTAGGTAGGCGAACACGCTCTCCAGCGACTCATCCTCGGGCAGCAGCTCACGGAGCTGGATGCCGTGCTCCCGGGTGAGCCCGGCGATCTCCCGGCTGAACGCGCCGTAGTCCGAGGCCTTCACCTGCAGCCCGCGGCCGCTCATCTCCACCCCGCGCACGGACGGCCGGCCGATCAGCGCCGCGCCCAGCCGCCGGTCGTCGGAGGTGCGCACCAGGAACACGTGCGGCCGGCTGGTCATCAGCCGCCGGATGGCGCGGAAGTCCCCGGACGCGGCCAGCCGCCCGGCCACGATGACCTGGATGGTGCCGGACAGCCGCTCCACTTCCTCCAGGATGTGCGAGCTGAACAGGATCGTCCGGCCCTCGTCGCCGAGGGTCTCCAGCAGGTCCATCATGTGCAGCCGCTGCCGCGGGTCCATCCCGTTGAACGGCTCGTCGAGCAGGAGCAGCTCCGGGTCGTGCACCAGCGCCGCCGCGACCTTGATCCGCTGCCGCATGCCCTTGGAGTACGTCGAGATCTTCCGCTCCTGCGCGGCCGCCATCTCCACGATCGCGATGACGCGCTGCGCGGAGCGGTCCGGGTCGGGCAGCTTGTGCAGCCGGGCGGTGGCCCGGACGAACTCCAGCCCGGTGAGGAACGGGTAGACGGCGGGACGCTCGGGCACCAGGCCGAGGGTCCGGTAGACGTCCGGGTTGCGCCAGGCCGGGGCGCCGCCGACGGTGAGCCCGCCCCGGGACGGCTCCAGGAACCCGGAGATCAGGTGCAGCAGGGTGGACTTCCCGGCGCCGTTCGGGCCGAGCAGCCCGGTGACGCCCGGGCCGATGGTCATCGTGATGTCGTTGATCGCGACCACGTTGCCGTACCAGCGGGACACGTGGGACAGCTCGATCGTGCTCACTGGAGCACACCCGCCTTCCGGTAGCGGGCGGCCAGTCCCCCGGCCGCGGCCGCCAGCAGCAGCACGAACATCACGCCGTACAGCGGCCCGTAGCCGGCTGGCGGCGGGACCGGCCCGGGCGAGGTGCCGCCGAGCCACTCACGCAGC
Source organism: uncultured Actinomycetes bacterium (assembly GCA_963751175.1). Classification (GTDB taxonomy): domain Bacteria; phylum Actinomycetota; class Actinomycetes; order Streptosporangiales; family Streptosporangiaceae; genus RYN-230. The sequence goes on from CAVVTM010000016.1 coordinate 290,301, forward strand.
CCGTCCAGCACGGTGAACGGGCTGACCAGGCCGGATAGCCGCGCCCCCGCGTCGGCCACCCCGGCTCCGCCGGTGATTGGTCCCCGCCCGGTCGCGACCCCGCGCAGCAGCCCGGCCAGGGCCCAGCTGAGGAAGAAGCAGATCGCGATGCTGCCGGTCGCGTACGCGCGGCGCCCGCTGAGCGAGGCGAGCGCCAGCCCGATGGAGGCGAGCAGCACCGCCCAGGCCAGCCCGACCAGCAGCCCGGGGATGAGCGCCCTGGTCTGGGCCCAGATCGCTCCCCCGCCGTGCGCCTGGCTGACCGTGCCCAGGTAGAGCAGCAGCAGCGGGATCTCCAGCAGGGCCAGGCAGGCCAGGATGAACGCGCCGAGCTTGGCCAGCGGATAGTCGAGCCGGCGCAGCGGCCGCGAGAAATACAGCGGCAGCACGTGGCTGCGCAGGTCCCGGGACACCAGCTCGGGCGCCTGGGCCGCAACAAAGATGATCATGACGAGCACCCGGAGCTGGAACACGTACGTGTCATAGTCGACCACCCGGCCGCCGCCCCGGGCCACCGCGACCGTGTTGACCAGCGCGGGCAGGCACATGATCCCGAAGGCGATGACCGGGATGATCTTGGCCTTGGCGCCCCGGCCGATGCCGAACGCGGACCGCAGGCTGTGCCAGCCGAGCGCCCGGATGATGCCGGCCCGGCCCAGCCGCGGCCCCTCGTAGTGCCGGTAGCCGATGTCGTGGATGACACCGGCCCGGGCCGCGGGCTCCCCGCTGTGCGTGGTCACGCCGCTCCTTCCCGGTCGCCGCTGCGGCCAGCACCGTCGCGGAACAGTTCCTCGACGTGCCGCCTGCGCTGCTCCAGCCGGTTCAGCGGCAGGCCCAGGTCCGCTACCGCGTCGCGGACCAGGTCGTAGGTCTCGCCGGAGCCGATCTGGACCAGCAGTGCCCGCTCGTCCCGCCGCGGCCGCAGCCCCCGGGCGGCCAGCTCGGCTTCCAGCTGCGCCGTGCCCTCGTCGACCTCCACCACGAGCACCTGGCTCACCTGGGTGAAGCTGATCATCGTGTCGGCGCGGAGCAGCCGCCCGGCGTCGATGACCACCAGGTGGTCGCAGATCTGCTCGATCTCGCCGAGCAGGTGCGAGGACACCAGGATCGAGATGCCGAATTCGGTCCCGATCCGGCTGACCAGGTCCAGCATCGCGGCCCGGCCGGCGGGGTCCAGGCCGATGGTGGGCTCGTCCAGCAGCAGCAGATGCGGGTCCCCGACCAGGGCCTGGGCCAGCTTCACCCGCTGCTTCATGCCGGTGGAGTAGGTGCCGATCTGCCGGTACCGCTCCTCGTACAGGCCGACGTGGCGGAGCGACTCGGCGGCCCGTTCCTTGGCCGCGGTGGGCGGCAGCCCGGACATCCGGCCCAGGTGGGTGACGAACTCGGTCGCGGTGACGTCCGGCGGCAGGCAGTCGTGCTCGGGCATGTACCCGCACCACGCCCGGATCCGCTCGCCGTCCCGCACGCAGTCCAGGCCGAGCACGGCCGCCTGCCCGCCGGTCGGGGTGAGCAGCCCGAGCAGGATCTTGATCAGGGTGGACTTGCCCGCGCCGTTCGCCCCGACCAGCCCGGTGATCCCCGGCCCGACCCGCACGGACAGCTGGTCCAGGGCGGTCACCGCACCCGGGTACCGCTTGGTCAGGGCTGAGGTTTCAATAACAGCCGCAACGAAGCCCGGCCCGGGGCCGGTCCCGCCGGGCGGCGGCCCGGCCTCCAGCGGCACTGGCGTGGTCACGTGTCTCGTGCTCCCCTCGTCGGCTTGTCGCGGTGGGTCCCAGCCTGGCGGCCGGCCACCCGCGAGTCATCATCCCGGGGAATGGCTTTCGCCGTCACGCCCTGGCCTGACCTGCGCGGCCGCGTGCCCCGGGTCAGACCGGCAGCGTACGACCGCGGGCGGACGCCCGGAGGCACCTTGCGGCGTTACCGTTAGCTGGTGAGCGGACCAACCGGACCCCCGCGGGGCGCGCGGCTGAGGCGGCGGTTCTGGATATCGCTGGACTACGCCGCCGCGGCGCTCTTCGCCGTGCTCATGTTTGGTTTCCTGGTGGTCCACCCCGCGAACGGGCCCCGGTCCCTGGGCGGGCTGCTGGCCCCCCGGGACATCCTGCTGGCCGTGCTGGCCCTCGGCTTGTCCGTCCCGGTGGCCATCCGGCGCCGGGTGCCGGTCCGGTCCCTGGCCATCGTGCTGGCCGGGTGCCTGGTCACCCTGGTCATCGGCGGGGAGATCACCCGCGGCCCGTTCCTGCCGCTGGCGGTGGTGCTGTACCTGGTCGCGTTGACCTGCCGCCGGGGGATCGCGCTGGCCGGCCTGGCCGGCTCCCTGGGCCTGCTGATCGCGCAGGGGGTGGTGCTGCACTTCGACGGGCGGGGGCCCGGCAACGCGACCGCCGCCGGGCTGGTGCTCACCATCTTCTGGATGGCCGGGTACCTGGTGCAGCAGCGGCGCACCCACATGGCGGCCGTCCGGGACCGGGCGGCCAGCGACGCGGTGACCCGGGAGCGGCTCCGGATCGCCCGGGAACTGCACGACGTGGTGGCGCACAGCATGACCGTGGTCACCGTGCAGGCCGGGTTCGGCGAGTACGTGTTCGACTCCCAGCCCGACGAGGCCCGGGCCGCGCTGGGCGCGATCCAGGCTGTGAGCCGGGAGGCGCTGGGCGAGATGCAGCGGATGCTGTGCGTGCTCCGCCAGACGGACGGGGGCATCGCGGCGGCCGACGCGGACCTCGCCAGCCGCGAACCCGCGCTGAACGGGACCGCCACGGCCGGGTCCCTCGCGGACGGGGCCAGCGCGGACGGGACTGCCGCCGACGTGGCCGGCGCGGATGGGACCACCGTTCCCGCGGACCGGCTCCGGGCCCCGCGGGTGCGGCCCACCGCACCGCTCGCGCCTGCCCCCGGGCTGGGCAACCTGGACCGGCTGGTCGAACGGACGGCGGGGGCCGGGGTCACGGTGACCGTCGAGCGGATCGGCCAGGCGCGGGGCCTGCCCGCGAGCCTGGACCTGTCCGCGTACCGCATCGTGCAGGAGGCGCTGACCAACGTGGTCAAGCACTCCGGGGCGGATCGCTGTGACGTCGTGCTCGAGTACGGCGCGGACAGCCTGCTGATCGAGGTCACCGATCCCGGCCCGGAAGGGCCGCCCGAGGGGGGCGCGCCGGCCCGGGCCGGCGTCCCGGCCGCAGCTCCGGCCCGGGCCGGAGCCGGGGTCCCGGGCGGGGCAGGGACCCCCGCGGGGGCCAGGGTCCCGGCCGGGGCCCGCCCGGCCGCCGGCCCCGCGCGGGTCGCCGTCCAGGCTCGCCCGCCTCTTCGGATGGGCGGCGGGCCAGAGCGCGCCGGGCACGGGATCATCGGCATGCGGGAGCGGGTCAGCCTGTGCGGCGGCGACCTGCACGCCCTGCCCCGGCCGGACGGCGGATTCCTGGTGCGGGCCCGGCTGCCGCTCCGCAGCGGGCGGCCATGACGCTGCGCGTGCTGGTCGTCGACGACCAGGCCCTGGTCCGGGCCGGTTTCCGCGGCATCGTCGCGGCCACGCCCGGGTTCACCGTGGTCGGCGAGGCCGGCACCGGGAGCGAGGCGGTCGAGCAGGCCCGCCGGCACCAGCCCGACGTGGTGCTGATGGACGTCCGGATGCCGGGGATGGACGGCATCGAGGCCACCCGCCAGATCACCCGGTCAGCGGCCACGAGTGAGGTCCGGGTACTCATCCTGACCACGTTCGACCTGGACGAGTACGTGTTCGCCGCGCTGCGCGCCGGGGCCAGCGGGTTCCTGCTCAAGAGCATCTCGCCCGCCGAGCTGCTGAACGCGATCCAGGTGATCGCGGCCGGTGATTCCCTGCTCGCGCCGAGCGTGACCCGCCGGCTGGTCGAGGAGTTCGCCCGCACGCCGCCGCTCACCCCCGCCGTCCCGGCCAGCGGCAGCCCGCTGGACGTGATCACCGCCCGGGAACGCGAGGTGCTGGCCCTGGTGGCCGGCGGCCTGTCCAACACGGAGATCGCCAAGCGCCTGGACATCACCCCGGCCACCACGAAGACGCACGTCGGGCACCTGCTGACCAAGCTCGGCGCGCGGGATCGCGTGCACCTGGTCATACTGGCCTACCAGGCGGGCCTGGCCACCCCCGCGTAGGAGACCATGACCAGCAGGCAGACAGCCGTTCCGGCACGCGAGCCTGCGCCCAGCAGCACCGCGCCTGAGCCGGCCTCAGCCCATGCCCTGCGCGGGCCGGCCCTGGCCCGGCTCCTGCTGACCGCGCTGCTGATCGCCGGCGTCCTGGTCGGCCTGCGGGGCGGCTTCGCGCTGCACGGCTGGCGCGGGCCGTATCACCGGGACGGGATCGCGGTCGGGGTCGGGCTGGAGGTCGTCCTGGCTGGCCTGCTCGTCGCGCTGCTGATCCGCGGCCGCCAGCCCAGCGACGACTTCCGCGTCGTGCGGCTGCGCGGCGTGCTGCGCTTCGCGCTGCTGACCGGGCTGGTCGCCATCCCGGCGGTGCTGCTGCTGGCCGTGCCGCTGCACCCTCATGCGCCGCCCGCGCAGCCGCTGCCCAGCCAGCCGCAGCCCACCGCGCCGCCCAGCCTGACCCGGCTCCCGCGCCCGGGGCCCCCGTTCAGGCTGCCGCTTCCTGATGTCCTCTACGCGCTGCTTGTCCTGGCCCTCATCGGCGGGATCGCGGTCTGCGTCGTGCTGCTGCGGCGGCGCCAGCCCGGCCATGACGTCCTGCCGCCCGATGAGGCGTCGCTGGCCGAGGGCCAGCGCGGCGATCTGCAGGACGCGGTCAGCTCCGGCCGGCGCGCGCTGGCCAGGCTGGACGACGCCCGGGCCGCGATCATCGCCTGCTACGTGGCCATGGAGCGGAGCCTGGCCGTGGCCGGCGCGGCCCACGCTGACGCGGACACGCCGGATGAGTTCCTGGCCCGGGCCGTCGCGGCCGGACTGGTCCGCGGGGCGGCCGCCGGGGAGCTGACCGGGCTGTTCTACGAGGCCCGCTTCTCCGCGCATGAGCTGACCGTGGCCCAGCGCGACGCCGCCCGTGAAGCGCTGGAGCAGCTCGCCGACGACCTGCGAGGGTCGTCATGACCGCCCCTGGCGGCCCTGGCTCCGGCGGCCCTGGCCCCGGCGGCCCTGGCACGGGCGGCCCTGGCCCCGGCGGCACCGGCCCCGGCGGCACCGGCCCGCTCACCGGCCAGGCCGGCCCGGCACGGGCACCGCCACACCGTGGCGCCGGGCGCGGCCCGAGATCGTCATCGCCGCCGCGGCGGTGGCCGCGGCGGCGGTGGCCGGCTACGCCGTGGCCGGCCCCAGCGCCCTCGCGGTGGTGGCGGTGGCAGCCGCGGTGATCAGCCTGCTCGTCCTGCGCAGCCTGGTCCCCCCGGCGACGCCAGGGTCCTCACCCGAGGACGTCAGCGGTCCCGACCCGGCGGTGCCCGCGCCGGTGCTGTCGTCCTTCTCCCGCCAGTGGCGGCGGCGCTCCCGGCTGGCCGACGCCCAGGCCTCGATGACGGCTTACGAGGCGGCCCTGCGGGGCCAGCTGGAGCACCTGCTCGCGTCGCGGCTGGCCGAGCGGCACGGGATCAGCCTCTACGACGACCCGGCCGCCGCGCGGCGCGTGTTTGCCGGAGGCAGTCCGGGTCACGACAGCCTATGGCGGTGGATCGACCCCGGCCGGAAAGCCTCGCCCGCTCAGGAAGCAGGGCTGACCGCGCCCGCAGAGCAGCCGGGCATCCCCTACCGGACACTGGCCCGCCTCATCGACCGACTGGAGCACCTGTGACGGACAAGTCCCTGACCCCCGACGAGACCGCGCAGCGGTCCGCCCAGGTGCTGGCCGAGGTGCAGCGGGCGGTCGTGGGGCACCAGCGCGCCCTGGAACTCGTGCTGATCGGGATCCTGGCTGGCGGCCACATCCTGCTGGAAGACCTTCCCGGGCTGGGCAAGACGCTGATCGCCCGGTCGTTCGCGCAGGTACTCGGGCTGGATTTCGCGCGCATCCAGTTCACGCCGGACATGCTGCCGTCCGACGTGATCGGCGCGCCCATGTACGACCAGCGGACCGCGGAGATGCAGTTCCGGCCGGGGCCGGTGTTCACCCAGCTGCTGCTCGCCGACGAGATCAACCGGACCCCGCCGAAGACCCAGGCGGCACTGCTGGAGGCGATGGGCGAGGGGCAGGTGAGCATGGACGGGCAGACCCGGCCGCTGCCGCAGCCTTTCGTGGTACTGGCCACCGACAACCCGATCGAGTACGAGGGCACCTACGAGCTGCCCGAGGCCCAGCTCGACCGTTTCCTGATGCGGCTGCGGCTGGGCTACCTGGACAGTGCGGACGAGGCGTCGATGCTGCAGCGGCGGCTGGACCGCCGGGCCGAGAACGCCGCGCTGACCCAGATCACCGACGCCCCCGAGCTGCTCGCCATGCGGGCCGCGCTGGAGGACGTGGAGGTGTCCGCCGACCTGATCGACTACGTCGTCTCCCTGGTCCGGGCGACCCGGGAGCACCGGCAGATCCAGGTCGGGGCCAGCCCGCGCGGCGGGCTGGCCATCATCCAGCTGGCCCGCGGGCAGGCCCTGCTGCGGTTGCGCGACTACGTGATTCCGGACGACATCAAGAGCGTGGCGGTGCCGGCGCTGGCGCACCGGATCACGCTGCGGCCCGAGCTGTGGGTCCGCCAGGTCAAGCCGGATGATGTGGTCGCCGGGCTGCTGGCCAGCGTGCCGACGCCGCGGACCGACCCGTCCGCCGCCCGTGCCTGACCGGCCGCCCGGGTCTGGCGGCACACCCGGGCCGGAGGACGAGTCCACGGTGACGGTCCCGGTGCGGTGGAACCTGTCCCGGCACGCCCGGCGGCTGATGACGCTCGCGCTGGCGGGCCTGGGGATCGCGCTCGTGACCAGGCGGCCCGAGTTCGCGGGCGCGGCCGCCCCGGCGCTGCTGCTGTTGTCCGCCTGGCGGCCCGGCCGGCCGCTGCACGCCCAGGTGACGGCGGGCCTGACGGCGGGCCGGATCATCGAGGGTGAGCAGGCCGCCGTCACCGCATCGGTCGCGGGCGCCCCGGGGTACACCGCGGCGGTGCTGCTGCACCCGGCGCACGAGATCGTGGCGCTGCGGGCCGCGGCCGGGCAGCGGCCCGGGTACGCCTCCGGGCGCCGGGTCGCCCTGCCGTTCCTGGTGAGCCGCTGGGGGCGGCGGCGGGTCGGCACCGCCGAGATCGTGCTCCGCGACCGCTGGCGGCTGGCGGAGGGCCGGGCGCTGATCGGGCTGCCGTCGCTGGAGTGCTACCCGCGCCCGGCGACCCAGCGCACCCGGGTCGTGCTGAGCCGACTTCCCCAGCGGCTGGGCGAGCACTCCGCGCGGGCACCCGGCGAGGGTTCGGAGTTCGCGGGCGTGCGCGAGTACGTGCCGGGCGACCGGCAGCGCAGCATCAACTGGCCGGCCACCACCCGGCGCGGCCGCCTCCAGGTGAACACGTTCCAGGCGGAACGCTCACAGGACGTGGTGATCCTGGTCGACACGGCCTGGGACGGGGACGACGCCGAGCATCACGTGGTGGACATCGCGCTGCGCGGCGCGGCCGCGGCGGCCCGGGCCTACCTGGACGCCAGGGACCGGGTCGGGTTCATCACCTACCGGTACCGGGCCCGGTGGCTGGCGCCCGGCCACGGCCAGCGGCACTACTACCGGATCGCCGAGGCCATGCTCACCCAGGACCGCGACTGGACCCAGGACACCGGGTTCTCCCGGCTGCCCCGGCAGGCGCTGCCGCCGGGCGCGCTGATCCTGGTCTTCACCCCGCTGATGGATCCCCGGCTGGTGGAAACCCTGCGTGACCTGCGCCAGCGCGGGTTCGCGGTGCTGATCGTCGATGTCCTGAACGGCGAGCCCAGCGCGGGCCGGGGCCGGGCCGGGCGGCTAGCCCAGCGGATCTGGCGGATGGAGCAGGAGGCGATCCGGTTCTCCCTGCGCGGGCTGGACATCCCCGTGGTGCACTGGGACGGGGAGCAGAGCCTGGACCTGTCGCTAGCGCCGTTCACCCGGCGGGTCATGGTGACGCGCCGGTGAGCGGGTGGCGGGCCCCGCGGACCGCCGCCGGGCGGGCCAGCCCCGTGGCCGGATCGCGCCCGCCTGGCTGGCGCCCGGGCCGGTGGCAGGCGACCGGGTGGCGGGCGACCGGGTGGTGGCCGGCCGGGTGGTGGCCGGCCGGGGGTGGCGGCCGGCGGGCGGCCGTCCTGGGCCGCGGGACTGCGGCCCGACCTGCGCGCCTGGTGGCGCCGCAGCACCATCCGCCTGGCGGCCGCGGCCGGCCTGCTCGGCGCGGCCTGCGTGGCATGGGCGGCGGTGCCTGCCGGGCCGGCGGGCCCGGCCGCGCGGGCCCTCACTCTGCTCGCCGCGTGCTGTGTGGCCGGTGGTCTCGGGCAGCTGGTCACGACGGCCGTGGTGCCGCCCGGGCCCGGCGCCTATCCCGGGCCGCTGGCCCGGCTGGGCCTGTGGGGCCTCGACTGGCTGCGCCGGCTCCCCTGGGCCGAGGGAGTGCTGCTCGGCGCGCTGGTGCTGGAAGCTCTCCACCCGGCCCGGCCGTGGCATACCGCGGTGCTCGGTGCGGCGCTGACCGCGTACCTGCTGGCCACGCACCTGGCCGAGTCGGCCGGCGGCTCCGGCGAAGCCGCCGCGGTGCTGCGCGGCCAGGCGCCGGTGCTGGCCGCGGGGCTCGGGTTGCTGGTGCTGGCGGCGGCATCGGCGCTGCTGCCGTCAGCCGGGACCGGGCTGGCCGGGGGCTGGCTCCGCGCCGCCGCCGCCGTCGCCGCGGTCCTCGCCTGCGCGCTCGCTCTCCCCGTCTGAACAGGGACCCCGGCCCGCGCCCTCCCGCCGGCCGGCTGGCCCCCCGCGCCGGACACGTTCACCGGCTGGCTGTCCGCCCGCCGGACACGTTCAACAGCCGGCTGGCCCCGCACCGGACACGTTCACAGCCGCTGGCCCCGCGCCGGACACGTTCAGCGGCCGGCGGCGTATCCCTGCATGCCGCGCGGGTTGGCGGCCGCGTAGAGCACCCCCCGGTCCCGGGCCACCGCGCTGACCCGGCCCAGCGACCAGGGCGGCCGGACCGTGACCTGGTGCCCCCGGCGGCGCAGCTCATCCACCACCGCGGCCCCGGCCCGCTCCTCCGCATCCACCGCCAGCGGCGATGATTCGCGCGGGTAGAACGACGACGGGAAGTGCCGGGTGTGGAACGCGGGCGCGTCGATCGCCTCCTGCAGGTTCATCCCGAACAGCACGTGCCGCAGGAAGAAGGCCAGCGTCCACTGGTCCTGCTGGTCCCCGCCGGGGGTCCCGAAGGCCAGGTACGGCTCCCCGTCGCGCAGCGCCATGCTCGGCGTCAGCGTGGTCCGCGGGCGTTTGCCCGGCGCCAGGCTGTTGGGCAGGCCCGGGGTGAGGGTGAACATCTGGGCCCGGGTCCCCAGGCAGAAACCGAGACCGGGGATGACCGGCGAGCTCTGCAGCCAGCCCCCGCTCGGCGTGGCCGACACCATGTTCCCGAACCTGTCGGCCACGTCCAGGTGACAGGTGTCTCCCCGGGACGGCCTGGTGTCCGCGCGGGTTCCCTGGCCGGTGACCTCCCAGGCCGGGCGGGTCGCGGCCCCGGACTCCTCCGCGGTCGGCTCCGCCGAGGCCATCCCGTCCGGGGCACGCATCTCCCCCGTGACGTACCCGGGCAGCCGGGGCGTGGCGCCGCCAGGATCACCCGGACGCAGATCCGGGGATGCTGAGGGACCGACCAGCGGTCGGCGTTTCGTTGCATAGGAAGGAGACAGCAGGTCAGCGAGCGGGACGCTGGCGAACCTCGGGTCGCCGTACCAGGCCTCGCGATCAGCGAACGCTAGTTTCGCGCTCTCGACCACGGTGTGGATGAAGTCCGGGCCGGCCGGGTCCATGTCGGCCACGCCGAGCCCGTCGAGCAGCGCCAGCTGCTGCAGGAAGACCGGGCCCTGGCCCCAGGGTCCCGTCTTGCACACGGTGAGGCCCGCGAAGTCCAGGGTCACCGGCGCTTCCGTGCTGGCCCGCCAGCCCGCGAGGTCCGCCGGGGTGAGCAGGGCCCGGTGGCGCTCCCCGGTCACGTCCATGACCTCGGCCGCGGCCAGGTAGGAGCCGGCCGCCTCGGCGACGAACCCCTCGTAGAACGCGCGCCGCGCCGCCTCGATCTGCACGTCGCGGTCACCGCCGGCCGCCTCGGCCTCGTCAAGGATCCGCTGGTAGGTCGCGGCCAGGTCCGGGTTGGCGAAGCGGGACCCGGCGGCGGGCACTCCCCCGGCCAGGTAAATCTCCGCCGATGTGGGCCAGTGCTCGCGGAAGACCGGTTCCGCCGCGGCGATGCCGGCGCTCACCCCGGCCGTCACCGGGTACCCGTCACGGGCGTACCCGATCGCGTACTGCATGACGTCGCGCAGCCGCATCCGGCCGTGCCGCTGGAGCAGCAGCATCCAGGTGCCGAAGGCGGCGGGCACGCACGCGGGGAGCAGGCCGTTGCCCGGGACCAGGTCGAGGTCCAGGGCCCCGAACGCGTCCAGCGTGGCGTTCCCGGGCGCGGGTCCCTGGCCGTCCAGCACGAAGACGCCCGTGCCGGAGGGAGGGATGCCCGCAGGATGGGTGCCCGGCGGATCGGTGTTCCCGGCGTCGTAGCCGATGATCGGCGCCTCGCCGCCCAGCCCGTTCATGTGCGGCTCGACCACCTGGAGCACCAGGCCCGCCGCGACGGCCGCGTCGAACGCGGTGCCGCCGGCCTCCAGCACCGCCATCCCGGACGCGGTGGCCAGCCAGTGGGTGGAGGCGACCATGCCGAAGGTACCCGCGAGCTGCGGCCGGGTCGTGAACGAGGAACCCTGCGGCAGCATCGGCACTCCTGACGGCGCGGGCCGGCCTGGGCCGGGACGGACGGGATTCAGCTGCCATAATCGCGCCAGGCCCGGGGCCCGGCAACCGCGGCCCGCGGCCAGGCCGCGGCCATCTCACGCAACCGGGGTGCCACCAGGTGCGTCGTAAGAGTCAGGACACCCCAGGGGGCCGGCTAGCGGCCCCGCCAACATAAGGGAACCGCTCATGACGCCATCCGCCCACGCCGCCCGGCGAATCAGCGCCGCAGCTGCCCTGCTGTGCACCGGGGCCCTCGCGGCGGCTTGCGGATCGACCAGCACCAACAACTCCGCCGGAAGCCAGGCATCCACCCCCGCCTCCGCGGCGGTCTCGACGCCGTCCACCGCCCCGGCCACCATCGGGACCACGGCCCCCGCCACGCCGCCCAGCACGCCCTCGGCCCCCGCGTGCTCACCCGCCGACCTGTCCGCGGCGGTGAACACGAGCCCGGGCGGAGCGGCCGCCGGCAGCACGTACTACCCCCTGGACTTCACCAACACGTCCAAGAACTCGTGCTACCTGTACGGCTACCCGGGCGTCTCCTTCGTGACCAGCCCGTCCGGCAGCCAGATCGGCCAGCCCGCCTCCCGTAATCCCGCGGTCGCGCCGAGCACCGTCATCCTGCCCCCGGGCGGGACCGCGCACGTGACGATCCAGGTCGTCAACGCGCTGAACTACAGCAAGTCCGACTGCAAGCCGGTCACCGCGCACTGGCTCAAGATCTTCCCGCCCGGGCAGTTCAGCGCGCTGTACGTCAAGTTCTCCTCGCTGACCTGCTCCGCGCAGCTTCCCGCGAGGCTGGGCAGCCCGCTCAGCGTGGACGTGGTGAAGGGCGGTAAGGGCCAGCCCGGCCAGGGCCTGTGAACCGCCGGCCCCGCCGCCTGCCGGCCGGGCGGGCGGGGTAGCGTTCGGGGTCATGGATGACCTTCTGCCGCGGGTCCGGGCTGTCTGTGATCTCGACGTCGCCGACGTGCGCGAGTACAGCGGACGCCACGAGTACGACGGCAGGATCCAGGACCTTTCCCCCGGCGGGGTGCGGGACGGCCTGGCCCGGCTGGCGGCCGAGGCGTCGGGCAGCCGGCTCGACGATCCGCACGACGAGTCCCACCTGGCTGCGTTCGAGCGGCGGGCCCAGGTGGCCTACGGCGACGTGGAGCTGCACCGGCGCAACCCGCTGGCGCACCTCGCCGAGATGGACCTGGCCTGCTACGACCGGGAGTACGCGCCGCCGGAGGAGCGCGAGCGGGCCAAGATGCAGCACCTGGCCCGGTGGCCGCAGGCGGTGGAAGCGGCCCTGGCCTCACTGGACCAGGTGAGCGCCCCGGTCGCGAGTGCGCTGCTCTCCGGTATCCGCGGCCTGGCCGCGGGCATCCCGCTGACCGCCCCGCCGGACGTGGCCGCGAGGGCCATCTCCGCGCACGCCCGCCTCGTCACGCACGTCGAGATGGCCGTCACGGAGGGGGACCCGGATCCCGCGCTGGGCGCGGCCGGGCTGCGCAGCCTGATGAGCGCCTCCGAGGACATCGGCGTCGATCTCGGCCTGCTGGCCGGGCGGGCCGACGCCGAGCGGGACCGGCTGATGAACCGGCTGGCCGAGGACTGCGCCCGGATCGACGCCAGCCGGCCGCCGCTGGAGCTGTGCCGGGACCTGGTCCGGGAGCACCCGGGCCCGGACGGGGTGATCGCCGCGGCCCAGCGCGGCACCGAGGAGGCGATCGCGTTCACCCGGGACCGGAACCTGGTGCCCTACCACGACGGCGTCTGCCTGGTCGGGCCCGCGCCGGAATCGCGGCGCTGGGCCATGGCCATGATCTCCACGAACGCGCCCGGTGAACCCGAGGGGCCTTCGTGGTTCTACGTGACCCCGCCCGACCCGGACTGGCCGCAGCGGGAGCAGGAGGAGTGGCTGGAGGTGTTCAGCGACACCACGCTGCCCGGCATCGTCGTGCACGAGGTCGCGCCGGGACACTTCTCGCACGGACGCGCGCTGCGCCGGGTGGCCGGCCCGGTGCGCCCGACCCTGCACTCGGCGGCGTTCCTGGAGGGCTGGGCGCATTACGCCGAGGAGCTGTGTGTCGAGGAAGGATTCCGCGGCGACGATCCCCGGTTCGCGGTCGGCGTGTGGCTGGAGGCCCTGGTCCGGGTGACCCGTCTGGCTTGCGCGATCGGGGTGCACACCGCGGGCATGAGCGTGGAGGAGGGCGCCCGCCGGTTCGAGGTGGACACGCACCTGGCCGGGCCCGCCGCCCTGTCCGAGGCCCGCCGGGCCACGTTCGACCCGACGTACGGGCGCTACACGTGGGGCAAGCTCGAGATCATGGACCTGCGGGAGCAGGCCCGCAAGCAGTGGGGCAACGGCTTCACGCTGCTGCGCTTCCACACCGCGCTGTTGGAGCTCGGCTCCCCGCCTCTCGGCCTGCTCGGCACGGCTCTGGAGCGCGGCTGACCCGAGCGCGGCTGACTACTGCGCGCCCAGCGCGCGTGGCTGGCGCCCGCGCATGATGCCCACCCGGCGCTCCCGCGCGGCCCGGAACGCCCCGGGGGATTGATCGGGGGCCGCGGGCGGAGTAATTATTTGACTATGTCAAAGACTTCCTTGCCTCCGTCAGATACCTCGGACGCCGGGGCGGTGCGCGACGAGCGGATCCGGGCGGTCCGTGAGTTCAACCGCGTCTACACCAGCAAGATCGGCTTGCTCCGCGGCGGCTACCTCGACTCGCCCTACTCACTCACCGAGGCCCGGGTGCTCTTCGAGCTGGCCCACGGCCGGGAGACAGGACGTGGCGGGACCGAGATCAGCGCGCTGCGACGCTCGGCCGACATCGACGCCGGCTACCTGAGCCGGATCCTGGCCCGCTTCGAGGCGGACGGCCTGGTCACCCGGCGGCGCTCGGACACCGACGCCCGGCGCCGCGTCATCACGCTGACCGACGCGGGTGAGCACGCCTTCCACGGCCTGGACCAGAGATCAGCGCAGCAGATCGGCGTGCTGCTCGGCCAGCTCACCGAGGCCGATCAGCGGCGGCTGACCGCGGCGATGGCCACCATCCGGGAGATCACCGGGCCGCGGGACCGGCCGGCGGCGTTCGTGCTGCGCTCCCCACGGCCTGGCGATCTCGGCTGGGTGGTGCAGCGCAACGGGGCGATCTACGCCGAGGAGTACGGCTGGGACGCCAGCTACGAGGCGCTGGTGGCCCGGATCATGGCGGACTACGCGGGCCGCGCCGACCCCGGGGAAGCGGGCTGGATCGCCGAGGTGGACGGCGCACCCGTCGGCTGCGTGTTCTGCATGCGCAAGGACGGCCGGACCGCCCAGCTGCGGCTGCTGCTGGTCGAGCCGGCGGCCCGTGGGCTGGGCATCGGCGAGCGGCTGGTGGCCGAGTGCCTGGCGTTCGCCCGCCGCGCCGGGTACCCCGAGATCGTGCTGTGGACCAACGACGTACTCGCCGCGGCACGGCGTATCTACCAGCGGTTCGGTTTCGAGCTGATGGATTCGGAGCCGCATCACAGCTTCGGCCACGACCTGGTCGGGCAGACCTGGCGGCTGAGCCTGGGCTGACGCCGCGGGCGAGGTGGGAGAGGGCGGGCGGCCGCTGGAGTTCACGGGCGACCCGGCGGCGGGCAGCCGGGGACGGGCGGCCCGGGGACGGGGTCAGTCCGGCAGGTCGCCGGGGACCACCAGCCCGGTCTCGTAGGCCAGGATTACCGCCTGCACCCGGTCGCGGAGTCCCAGCTTGGCCAGCAGGTGCCCGATATGGGTCTTGACCGTCGCCTCGCCGACGAACAGGTCCCGGGCGATCTCCGCGTTGCTGCGGCCCCGTGCGACCAGGAGCAGGATGTCCTTCTCCCGGGCGGTCAGGGAGGCCAGCCGCGACGGTGCGGGCACAGCCGCCGCCGGGCGGCGCACGAAGGATTCGATCAGCATCCGGGTCACCGAGGGTGCGAGCAGCCCGTTGCCCGCCGCCGCGGCCTGGACCGCGGCGATCAGATCGCCTCGCGGCGCGTCCTTGAGCAGGAACCCGCTCGCCCCGGAACGGAGCGCCTCGTAGACGTAGTCGTCGAGATCGAACGTGGTGAGCATGACCACCTTCGGGCCCGCGTCCGGGCCGCCCTGGGTGATCAGCCGGGTCGCCTCCAGCCCGTCCATGCCCGGCATCCGGATGTCCATCAGCACCACGTCCGGGCGGTGAGCCTCCACCGCGGCCACCGCGTCGGCGCCGTTGGACGCCTCGCCCACCACGCTGATGCCCTCGGCCGCCTCGAGGATCACGCAGAACCCCGCGCGGACCAGTTCCTGGTCGTCGGCCACCAGCACCCGGATCGGGGACGGACCGCTGGCCGTGCTCATCCTGGTCACCGGGCCGGCAGCCGGGCCGTGACCGCGAACCCGCCGGCGCCGGTGGGGCCCACCGCAAGGCTGCCGCCGCAGGAGGCGACCCGTTCCGCGATACCGGCCAGGCCGAAGCCGCCGGACCGGACCGGCGCCGCCTGGTTCCCGGCCGTGCCCCTGCCCGCGGCCACGTCCCACGCAGACCCGTGCCCCGGGGACCCGTCTGCCCGGGGTACCGCCCGGTGCCCGGGTCGCTGTCCCGTTGACGGCCCGGCTCGCTGTCCCGTTCACGACGGGGACGGTACCCCTGTCGCGCCGCGCGTCGGTCACGTTCACCGTGACGAAGCCGGGCTCGTAGGACAGGGTCACCACGGCCCGCGCCGCGTTGGCGTGCCGGACCGTGTTCGTGAGCGCCTCCTGGATGATCCGGTACGCGGTGAGATCGACGCTGGGGGCCAGCGGGCCCGGCGTGCCCTCCACGGTCAGCTCCACCGCGAGCCCGGACCCGCGCACCTGATCGAGCACGGTCCCCAGATCCGCGAGCGACATCGACGGGGCGGTCTCCAGCTGGTCGGATGGCCCGCGCAGCACCCCGAGCAGCCGGCGCAGCTCGGTCAGGGCCTGGCGGGCCGTATCCGCGATCACATCCACCGACCGCGCGGCCTCGTCCGGGCGCCCGGGCAGCAGCGAGGAGGCCGCCTCCGCCTGGACCGCCATCAGGCTGACGTGGTGCGCCACCACGTCATGGAGCTCGCGGGCGATCCGGGTGCGCTCTGCCGCCGCGGCGCGGGCCACGTCGTCGTCCCGCTCCGATTCCGCCCGCTCGGCCCGGCTTTCCGCCTCCTGGACGTTGGCCTGCCGGTTCCGGACAACCACCGCCGCCCCCCAGGCACCCAGCGTGGTCAGGGCCGACACGACGGCGTCGTACGGCTGGGTGTGGCCGGGCGACACCTGGGACTCGATGCTGCCGAGCACCACCAGGAGAATGACCACCCGGCGGACCGCGGGGCGGCAGTAGACCATCGCGGTATAGAACGCGATGGTGTTAGCCAGCGGGAACGGGGCGTACGCGAAGGCGAGCTGGTCGTACAGGATGCGCGGGATCCCGGCCACGATGAGCACCGCGAGCGGCCATCTGCGGCGCCACGCGAGCGGCACGCACTGGGCGATGACCAGCACCAGCGCGGCCCAGAACGGGTGGATCTGGCTGCGGTAGGGCAGCACCGACGCGACGTTGACGAGGACCAGGGCCAGCGCCAGCGCAAGGTCCTGGACCCGCGGCGGGAGCGCGGCGGCCCGGGCCGTCAGCCTCGTCACGACCTGGCTGTCCACGACCTGATCGTATGGCGCAGGGGGCCCGGCGGCATCCTCCCGCCGGTGGAGCCGGGCGGCTCCCTCCCCGGGGGGAGGAAGGCCGGTCCCCACGCCGCGGCTCCGCCGCGCTGCGGAGCGGGGGAAATCGCCCCGCCGCCCGATGCGGGCCGGCCTCCCCGGGGCCCACGATGCAGGCATGCCGCAGAACTCGCTCACGGGAAGCGCACTCCCGTCCCGGCCGCGCCTCAGCGGGCCGGATACCGCACCAGAAGCCGCCAGCCTGCTGGCCCGCGCCCGCCGCTCACCCCGGCTGGGCGTCATCCTGGTCGCCGCCGTGGCGTTCGCGGTCGAGATGGCGGTGAGCGCCCGGTACGGCTATCACCGCGACGAGCTGTATTTCCTGGAAGCCGGGCGGCATCCGGCGTTCGGGTACGTGGATCAGCCGCCGCTCACCCCCCTGGCCGCCCGTCTCGCCGCCCTGCTATTCGCCAACTCCCTGGTCGGGCTGCGGGTGCTGCCCGCGCTCGGGCTCAGCGCCCTGGTGCTGCTCACCGCGGGCATGAGCCGCATCCTCGGCGCGGGACGCTCCGGGCAGGTGCTCGCCGCGCTGAGCGTGGCCTGCTGCGCCGAGTTCCTGGGGGCCATGCACCTGATGAGCACGACCACGCCCGACTTCGTGGCCTGGGCCGCGCTGCTGTACCTGGCGCTCCGGCTGCTGGACAGCGGCGAGCCCCGCTGGTGGCTGGCCATCGGCCTGTGCGCGGGCGTCGCGGCCGAGGCCAAGTGGACGATCTGGTTCCTGGCCGTGGCGCTGGTGGCCGGCCTCGCCGTCACCCCGCAGCGGCGGCTGCTGCGCAGCCGGTACCTGCTGCTGGGCGCGGTCATCGCGGCGGCGCTCGCCGCCCCGGACCTGATCTGGCAGGCCGCGCACGGGTGGCCGAACCTGGAGGTGTTCCGCGCGCTGCAGACCGCGGCCGGGCACAACCGGGCGGTGTACTGGCCGGCCCAGCTGCTCTACACCGGCTTCGCCCTCACCCCGATCTGGGTGGCCGGGCTGGTCTGGTCCATGCGTAACGAAGCCGCGCGCCCGTTCCGGCCGGCCGCGATCGCGGCAGCGCTGACGATCGTGCTGCAGTTCATCCTGGGCGGCAAGGCGTACTACTCCGGGGGCGCCTACACGTTCCTGCTCGCGGCAGGCTCGGTGCCGGCTGGGCGGTGGCTATTCCCCGGGCCCGGGGCGGGGCGGCGCTCGTGGCGGCGGGCCCCGCTGATCGCGGGGGCGATCGCGACCCTCGTGGCCGTGCCCATCGCCATTCCCGTGCTGCCCGCGGCCCTCCTGCGGACGGTGCCGCTGCAGAGCATCAACTACGACCTGGCCGAGACGATCGCATGGCCGCGGGAGGTACGGCTGATCGCCCGCGAGTACGACGCGCTACCCGCCGCGCAGCGGGCCCGGACGGCGCTGCTCACCGGCAACTACGGCGAGGCGGGGGCGATCGACCGGTACGGCCCCGCCCTGGGACTCCCCCAGGCGCACAGCGGCAACAACAACTTCTGGCTGTGGGGGCCACCGCCCGCGGCGGACCGCTCCGCGATCGTGATCGGCCTGGACCCGTCCTTCCTGGGCCGCGAGTTCCGCCACGTGCGCCAGATCGCGACGTTCTACAACGGCATGGGGATCGCGAACGATGAGCAGGGCTCGCCGGTCTACCTGGCCACCGGGCTCAGGCAAACATGGGCCCAGGCCTGGCCCGCGTTCCGCAACTATTCCTGACCGCGGGATTCCAGCCCGCCGCTACCCCCGCGGGGCCCGCGGGGGTAGCGGCGCGACTAGCATCGTGGTGGCGCTTCAGACGCAAGGACAAGGGACGATGCCGCGATCCGATCTGCTGCCCGAGGTGGGCAGGCCAGCAGGGCGCACCCCAGCAGAGGTCACCCGCGGGCGAGGGCGGCCCGGGCGGCCGCCTGCCGGGCGGGCGGCCCGCGCGGCTGCCGCGGCGTGCCTGATCGTGGTGGCCGCGGCCGGCCTCACCGGCTGCTACGCGAAGGCCAGCACCGCCCCGTCGATCGCGTTGTCCACGGGGGTGGTGCCGGAGCCCTCGGTGCCGGGCGAGACCACCGCCTACCTGGTTATCCGGAACAACAGCGGCCCGGATCGGCTGCTCCGCGTCAGCACCAGTGTGGGCGGCCGGGTCACGTTCCGGGCGCCCGAGGGACACGGCAGCCTGACCATGCACACGATCCCGGCGATCAGCATCCCGGGGCACAAGATCATCCGGCTGGTGCCCAACAGCGTGCACCTGCTGATCACCGGGGCCAGGCCGATGCACGGTGCCAAGGAGATCACCCTGACGCTCACCTTCGCCCACGCCGGGCACGTCACGGTGATCGCCCAGGTCACCAACCCGCAGACCGGTGGCAGCAGCTACTTCCTGAACTCCTGAATCAGCCTCCTCACCGGAGAGGAACCCGCCGGATGCTCTGCCGCCGAATGGAGCGGCTGTACCACATCGCGACCGTGCCGGACTGGCAGCAGGCTCAGCGGGACGGCGAGTACCGGACGTCGACCCGCGGCCGGTCACTCAGCGAGGAGGGTTTCATCCACGCCAGCACCGCGGGCCCAGGTACTGCCGGTCGCCAACGCTTTCTACCGGGATGAGCAGCAGGATCTCGTCCTCCTGGTGCTCGACACGGGCCGTATCGCCGCCGAGATCCGCTACGAGCCGGTGCCGGGCTGGGCGGATCCCTTCCCGCATATCTACGGGCCGCTGGACGCGGCGGCGGTGGTCCAGGCGGTACCGCTGGAACGCGACCCGGCCGGGAGTTTCCGCTGGCCCGCCGGGCTGGCCCGCCCGTGAACGGCACGCCCCCGGCTCATGCG
The DNA here is from genome assembly GCA_963751175.1 of uncultured Actinomycetes bacterium. Taxonomy (GTDB): domain Bacteria; phylum Actinomycetota; class Actinomycetes; order Streptosporangiales; family Streptosporangiaceae; genus RYN-230. The sequence continues at coordinate 309,771 of CAVVTM010000016.1, forward strand.
CGGGTGCTCTACGTGATCGCCTGTGCCGCGCCGCCCGCCGCCGGGGTGGGCCAGCTGGTCAGCCTGGCCGAGCACCGCGGCTGGGACGTCTGCGTGCTGACCACCCCCTCGGCCCGGCGCTTCACCGATATCGCGGCCCTGGAACGGCAGACCGGCCACCCGGTCCGCAGCGAGTACAAGAACCCGGGCGAGCCTGACGTGCTCCCGGATCCGGACACGGTCATCGTCGCCCCGGCCACGGTCAACACCATCAACAAGTGGGCGGCGGGGATCTGTGACACGCTCGCGCTCGGCATCCTCGTCGAGGCGATCGGGAAGCGGCTGCCTATCGTCGCCCTGCCGTCCAGCAACCAGGCGCACGCCGCACACCCCGCGTTCACCGAGAACATCGGCAGGCTGCAGTCGTGGGGCGTCGCAGTGCTGTTCGGCGCGGACGTCCACCCGCTGGCCGAGCCTGAGGCCGGCGGCAGCGACCTGGGCACGTTCCCCTGGTCCGCAACCCTCGACGCACTCGACGCCAGGCCAGCACGGGCCGCGGACGGCTGAGGCCACTTCCGCTTGCCCCTTCCGTTTTCGCGACATATCGTGTGGCAGCAAGCGGCCGGCGGGTTTGGCCGCGCGGAGGCAGGGGACCTGGCGCACACGGGCTCCGCGAGATGGAGCAGAGCGGTGGCCGGGCACGCCGGCGGTCGCGCACGGCGGTGGCCGGCCACCCGGCCGGGGACGGGGAGGATCACGTGGCGATGCAGGGTGAAATCCGGGCCGGCGGCTGGGCGCGGCGGGGCCGGCGGCTTCTGCTGGGCCTGGGCGTCCTCACCGCGGGCGGGTTCGCGGTCCTGCTGCTGGCCGCCTTCGCCCTGGCCCACGGCCTCGGCCTGGTCCATGGCGGGCCGGTCCCGCACGGCGGGCTGCTTCAGGCCGCCCTGCTCGTGGTGCTGGCGCTGATGGCGGCAGCTGCCGTGGCGGCCGTGGCCCTGGCCTGGATCGCGCGGCGTCTCTGGCGGCGGGGCGCCTGGCTGGAAGCACTGCCCTTGCTGGCCGGCATGCCCTGGCTGGGCCGGGTGGTCTGGGCCGCCCGGGTGCTGTGGACCGGGCACGCACTCTGGCGGCTCCGTGGCCGGCTGGCCGCCCGGGGCCGGGGCCAGACGGGGATCGAGGATCAGGACCGGGCTGCGGCCCGCAGCGGGACAACCAGGTAGCGGAACTCCGCGGTCCCGGACTCCCCGGGTGGCACGGCGGAGGCTTCCCGGCCGGCCTGAGGGCTGACCCGGGTGATGAGCGCGGGCTTGGCCGGGCTGGTGAACTCGATCCTCAGCAGCCCGGGGTCAGCCGGTGCGGTGCCCGGTGCCGTGCCGCCCGGTGCCGTGCCGTCCGGCGCTGAGCCGCCGGGGTCCCGGCTCTCCCCGCCCGCGCCGGCGGTGTCGTCCGGGTCCGCGCCGTGCGGCCGGGGCTGGCCCGGCACCGCCGCGGCGACCAGACCGTCGAGCAGGTAGTGCGGGTTGAACGCGATGACGGGCTCCTCACCGCGGAAGTCGGCCGGGACCGTTTCGACCGCGCGCGCCCGGCCCTCGGTCTGCGCCTCGATCAGGACCCGGCCCGGGCCGAACGTGAGCCGGACCGGGCTGGCCCGGTCGGCAACCAGGGAGACACGGCGGACCGCCTCGGTGAACGGCCCGGCCGGCACGTCGGCGCGGCAGCCGAACTCGGTCGGGAACCGCGACCGGTACCGGATGAACTCACCGCCGATCAGCCGCGTGGTCAGGCGGCGGCCGCCGATCCCGAAGCTGATCATGCCTTCGGCGGGCCGGGGCTCGTCCGCCGGCCTCGCGGCCGACGGGCCGGGCCCGAAGGCGACCGAGACGGGCACCCCCGCGGTCATCGCCCGCGCGGCGTCCGCCAGCGTCCGGGCCGGCACCAGGGCCACCGCACGCAGTCCAGGCTGGACCGGCTCCCACGGCATCTCCCGCACCGCCAGCCGGTAGCGGTCGGTCGCGGCCAGCGTCAAGGTCGCGCCGTCGATGTCCAGGCAGACCCCGGTGAGCATGGGCAGCGTGTCGTCCCGGCTCGCCGCCGCCACGACCTGGCTGATGGCCGCGCCCAGGACGCCGCCGTCCAGGGTGCCGGCCAGCGGCGGCGGTGCGGGAAGCTCCGGGTACTCCTCAGCGGGCAGCGCGACCAGGGAGAACTCCGCGCTGCTGCAGGTCAGGTTCACCGCGTCGGCGTCTGTGGTGATTTCGACGGCCAGCGCGGGCAGGCTGCGGGTGATCTCCGCGAGCAGCCGGCCGGGGACGATCACAGTGCCGGGTTCCCCGACCTCGGCCTCGATCTGCGCGGTCGCGGAGACCTCGTAGTCGAAGCACGACAAGGTGAGGCTGCTACCCGCGTCCAGCCGCAGGCCGGACAGCACCGGGACCACCGGCCGCGTGGGCAGGGCGCGCGCCACCCAGGCCAGCGCCTCAGCCAGCACATCCCGATCGACCCTGATTTTCATGTCCGTGCCTTCCGCCAGCATCGTCACGAGGGCGTTCCCACCCGGGCTTCACGAGGGCGTTTCCCGCCCAGGCCCGCGAGGGCGTTCCCGCCGGGGCGGCCCGGGATTGCCGGGATGCCGCCAGTCCGATAGTGGCACGGCACACCGACAATCCGGGCCCGCCGGGCGGGAACGCCCCCGGGGAGGCTGGCCCGATGAGGCTGGCCCGATGAGGCTGGCCCGATGAGGCTGGCCCGATGAGGCTGGCCCGTTAAGCGCGGCTCATCGAGGCCGACTCGAGGAGCTCCGGCGGGGCGGACGCCAGCGTCGCCTGGATGGCCTCGGCGAGCGCCCGGGCCGACTCGGCGGTCAGCTCGACGGCCACCCGCGCCGACGGCCCCTGCCCGGGGCTGAGGAAGTCGATGTTCAGCGTGTGCTCGGCCGGCGCGTGCACTGGATGGTCGAAGTACACGCTCGCCTCGGTGAGCCTGAACCACCCGGCCGGGCCCTTGCCGCTGCCCGCGACGTCAACCTTCTCGGTGAGATAGGTGCACATGAGTGTTTCCTTTCAGTTGGCCAGGTAGCGGCCATAGAAGTCCCAGATCTTCCGCCAGCCGTCGTTCGCGGCCTCGGGCCGGTACGCGGGCCGGTTCACCGCGAAGAACGCGTGCCCGGCGCCCTCGTAGATGCGGAACTCGAAGGTCTTGCCCGCCTCGCCCAGCGCCTTCTCCAGCTCGGCCACCTGCTCAGGCGAGGGATGGGAGTCCTCGGCACCGAACAGCCCGAGCAGCGGGCAGGACAGGTCCGGGGCCAGGTGCACGATCGGGCCAACCTTGAGGGGCATGCCCTCAGGGGGCGTGCCGACCACGAACGCGCCGTAGCAGTCCACCGCCGCGTCGAGCGGCAGGCTCACGGCGGCCAGGAACGACTGGCGGCCGCCCGAGCAGTAGCCGATCGTGCCGGCCTTGCCGTTGGAGTTCGGCATCGCCCGCAGGTAGGCGACCGCGCCGCCCACGTCACCGATCAGCCGCTCATCCGGCACACCGCCCGCGGCCCGCGCGGTGGCCGCCGCGTCGTCAGGGCTGGCGCCGGGCGCCTCCCGCCAGTAGAGGTTGGGGCACACGGCGTTGTAGCCGTGCGCGGCGAACGTCCTGGTGATCTCCTTGGTCTGCTCGTCGTAGCCGGGCATGTGATGGATGACGACGACACCACCGAACGGCCCCGGGCCCAGCGGCCGGGCCAGGTACGCCTCAATCTGATCCCCGCCAGCCCCGGCGAGGCTGATGGTCTCCGCCTGAATAGCGTCATACATGGAGCGCCCTCTTCCTGTGCGCCGTCGTGCCGCGCTGGTCGTTGGTGCTGGGTTGCTGGTACTGGCTCGCTGTGCTGGGGCGCTGGTGCCAGGCCGCGTCACCGCTCGGTTGCGCCACGGCCGGGCCTGTTACTTGTGCCCGGGCAACTATCACATCCTGCCAGCCGCCTTCCGGCAGCTGCGCACCGCTCCGCCCCGTCTGGCCGGGGGGATGAAAGACTCCGTCCCATGACTTATGTTGCCGCCCCTGACCGGTATGAGCAGACCCCTTACCGCCGCTGCGGGCGGAGCGGTATCGAGCTGCCCGCCATCTCCCTCGGCCTCTGGCAGAACTTTGGTGATGACCGGCCCCTGACGACCCAGCGCGCGATCCTTCGCCGGGCCTTTGACCTGGGCATTACCCACTTCGATCTCGCGAACAACTATGGCGGCATAGCGCCTGCCGGTTCCCCACTACTAGGCGACTACGGCCCGCCTTATGGGTCCGCCGAGATCAACTTTGGCCGGATCCTCCGCGAGGACCTGCGGCCGTACCGGGATGAGCTCATCATCTCGACCAAGGCCGGCTACGACATGTGGCCCGGCCCCTACGGCGACCGCGGATCCCGCAAGTACCTCCTGGCCAGCCTGGACCAGTCGCTGGGCCGGATGGGCCTGGACTACGTGGACATCTTCTACAGTCACCGCGCCGACCCGGACACCCCGCTCGAGGAGACCATGGGTGCCCTGGCCACCGCGGTCACCTCGGGCCGGGCCCTCTACGCCGGCATCTCCTCCTACTCCGCAGAGCGGACCCGGGAAGCCGCCGCGATCCTGCGCGACCTGGGCGTGCCCGTGCTCATCCACCAGCCCTCCTACTCGATGCTCAACCGCTGGGTCGAGGAGGAACTGCTGGACACGCTCGAGGAGGAAGGGATCGGCTGCATCGCGTTCTCGCCCCTGGCCCAGGGGCTGCTGACCACGAAGTACCTGAATGGCGTGCCGGATGATTCCCGGGCGTCGCGCAATGACTCGCTCAGCCGTGACCAGATCACCGAGCAGAACCTGGCGCACGTGCGGGCCCTCAACGAGATCGCCCGCCAGCGCGGCCAGTCGCTGGCGCAGATGGCCATCAGCTGGATCCTGCGCGACGACGCGGGTCACCTCGGCGCTGGTCGGCGCGAGCAGCGTCGCGCAGCTCGAGGAAAACCTCGCGGCCGCGGGGAGATCGTCGTTCACCGAGGACGAACTCGCCGCGATCGACGGGCACGCGGTGGAGGCCGGGATCAACATCTGGGCCGCGTCGAGCCGGAGCTGACCCGTACAGACGGCTTTGCGCCGCCGTGAGAACGTGGGAGAATCCGGAGCGGGCGAAAGGCCGGGCCCGCGGCCGTCCTCCCCGGCCGGCTGGGGCGGGGGCGTGTTCTTGCCTCTGCTGCCCGTCGTTGCCCGTGGAATTCGCGGAAAGGGACAAACTTAGGGACATGACACGGGACGCAGCTGCGGTGGCCGTCATCGTCTCCCTGATGCTCGGGTACTACTGGGCCCGGTGGCGTCGCTGGGAGGGTTCCGCCAAATCCGCCCGGGCGCTGGCCGATGCGGCGAGGCGGCAGGCGTGGAAGGCGCGCGGGATGATCCTGCTCGTCGGGGTGGCTGTGTACGCGGTGATCCATCTCTGGCTCAAGGGCGCCTGACGGTACCCCGGCCGGTGGCAGCGGCCGGGAGGGTGCGTCAGGCGGGCGTGATCCCCTGGGGGAACTTGAACACCTGGTGCGGGTCGTAGGTCTTCTTGATCTGGGCCAGCCGCGCGTAGTTGGCGCCGTAGTACGCCTGCCGCCAGTTCTTCAGGTCCGGGTCCACGTAGTTCTGGTAGCACTGGCCGCTCGCCCAGGGCCGCATCGACCCGTAGAAGGACCGCAGCCAGTCGTGCTGGCGGCCCACCCCGGGCGCCGACCCGCCCTCGTTCCAGCTGGTCGAGTACTGGGCCAGGAACAGCGAGTTGCGGTGCACGAACGCAGTCGAGGCCGGGCCCGGCCGGTTGAGCGCGCCGCCGCACGCGTCGAAGGCGATGGCGCCGACCCCGCCCGCGGCGCCGCGCACCCCGCGCATCCGCTCGATGCCGGCCACCAGCGCGCGGATGCCCGCAGGAGGGATCTTCCGGGTGAAGAAGTCGGACTTGGCGTAGGACGGGACGCGGACCAGCTTGCCGTTGGGCGTCTGGGACGGCAGATGGCACTCGGACACGGACAGGCTCGCGCAGCCCGCCTCGAGCATCATCGCCTGCTGGTAGGTCCTCTCGGCCACGAACGGCTGCCCGGCCGGCGCGGAGCCGACCCGCGCGTACAGGACGCGCAGCAGCCGCTGGCAGCCCGCCACGCTGCCCAGGTAGGTCCCGCCGACCTGGATGACCGGCGTCCCGCCGTGCGGGGCCGCCGACATGTGCAGGTTGGACCACAGGGCGTCCGGCTGGTACGGGGCCCAGGACTGCCAGCCGGCCACCACCCTGGCCGCCTGCGACCAGGGCCAGCTGAGGAAGAACACCACCAGCCGGGACAGGCGGTGGGTGCGGAACGTGAACGCGGTGGCGATCCCGAAGTTGCCGCCGCCACCACCCCGGCAGGCCCAGAACAGGTCGCTGTTACTGGACGCGCTGCAGGTGCGGACCGTGCCGTCGGCCGTGACGATCTGCACCGCCTCCAGGGCGTCGCTGGTCAGCCCGTAGGCCCGGGCCAGCACCCCGACCCCGCCGCCGAGGGTGAGGCCGGCCACGCCCACCGTCGGGCATGAGCCGCCCGGCACGGCCAGGCCGTGCGCGGCGAGCCGGTTGTACAGGTCGATCAGGTGCAGGCCGGTGCCGACCCGGACCGTCTGCCCCTTCCCGACCTGGAACGAGTTCATCGCCGTCACGTCCACCATGAGCCCGGCCGTGCTGGACCAGCCCGCGTAGCTGTGCCCGCCGGACCGGGCCGCGACCGGCAGCCCGAACTTGCGGACGAAGGCCAGGCAGGCGCTCACGTCACGGGGGCTGGCGCAGTACGCGATGCCGGCCGGCCGCTTGTAGTCGAACCGCGGGTCGAAGAGTTCCTTCGCGGTCGGGTAGACCCGCATCCCCGGGCGGATCAGCTTGTGCGTGGACAGGGCGGCGCGCAGCGCCACCCAGTCCCCGACCCCCGGGCCGGCGTGCGGGGTCCCGGCCGCCTGGGGGCCGTGGCCCAGCATCCCGGACAACGGAACAGTGCCCGCCGCGGCACCGGCCAGCGTGAGGAAACGGCGCCGGCCCGGCCCGCGCTCCGGGTCCTCGCCGGGCCACTCGTTCTCCTGGGCGCATTCGCCCGCCGGGGACCACCCGCTCTCCGGGGAGCCCAGGTCTTCCCCAGGCCAGGGGCCGGAGCCCGCCTCGTCGTCGTGCGGCCGGACTTCGCTGCCCATGATTACCCCCAGTTTCCACGCCACGTCGCTCTCGTCACATCCCGGGCAGCTCGCACGGGGCGTCACGAGCCGCCCCGATGCTTATACAGACGCCAGATATCACTCTCTGGTTGTGCGGGATAACAGAACGCCGACCGGTCTTCGTTGCGGGAATTAAGAATTTGACCTACTCAAGCAATCCGTCTATGTTTGAGCTACTCAACTATTGAGCGGCTCAGGGGTTGCCGCGGACCACCCGGGGGGAGGCAGGAGACACCGTGACTCAGCGCTCCGATGAGAACCAGCTTGACCTGGACTTCCTGGACGCCCTGGCCGGGCTGTTCACCCGGCTGCTGGCCGAGGCGGAGCAGCTGGCCAAGGACTACGGGGTCCCGGCCTTCTTCATCAAGGCGCTGCACCTGATCGACGGCCCGCTGGCCATGAAGGAACTGGGCCAGCGGATGCACTGCGACCCGTCGTTCGTGACGAGCATCGCGGACATGCTGGAGAAGCGCGGGCTGGCCGTCCGGGAAAGTGACCCGGCCGACCGGCGGGTCAAGCGGCTCGTCCTGACCAGCGAGGGCCTGGACATGAAGCACCAGATGGAACAGGCGATGCTGGACCGCTCGCCGTGGCGCCAGCACCTCAACATCGAGGAGCGCGCCACCCTGATCACCCTGATCCACAAGATGGCGCCGCCGCTGAGCGCCACTGACGCCGCCGATTGCCCGGCCGAGGGGGTGACCAGCTTCCTGGCAGCTGCTGCCACTCCCCCGGCCGGCTGACCCGCCGACCGACCTGATCCCCGGCCGCTGCGCAGCGGCCGGAGCGCACGCCGATGAGCGGCAGCCTCTCTCTTCGTCCCCCATACGTATGCCTGCGGCGGAGTAGCCGCGGCCCTGGTTCACTACGCCCTGACAAGGAGACGGCATGAGCTCCACACAGCCCGCGGCCGGAGGTGCCACCGCACGTGGCGCGGCCGCCGGCCCTGTCCAGCGACATCTCGGCCTGGCCCTGCTGGTCATCGCCACCGCACAGCTCATGGTGGTGCTCGATGCGACCATCGTGAACGTCGCGCTGCCTGACATCGAGAAGGCGCTCGGATTTTCCGGTACCGGCCTGGAATGGGTCGTCAACGCCTACGCACTGACCTTCGGCGGCTTGCTGCTGCTGGGCGGCCGGGCCGGGGACATCCTCGGCCGGCGGCGCGTGTTCATCGCCGGGATCATCCTGTTCTCGGTAGCGTCCCTGCTCGGCGGCTTCGCCACCACCCAGGCGTGGCTGCTGGCCGCCCGCGCGCTGCAGGGGGTCGGCGGCGCCATCGTCGCCCCGACGGCACTGTCCCTGATCACCACCACCTTCCCGGAGGGGCCGCCCCGGAACCGGGCCATGGGTGTCTACGCCGCGATGAGCATCGGCGGCGCCGCGGTCGGCCTGATCGCCGGCGGCCTGCTCACCACCTACCTGTCCTGGCGCTGGGTGTTTTTCGTCAACGTCCCGATCGGGATCGTGGTCGCGCTGATGGCGCCGCGGGCCCTGGCCGAGTCCGAGCGGCGGCCGGGCCGGTTCGACCTGCCGGGCGCCATCACCAGCACGCTGGGCCTGGCCGCCCTGGTCTACGGCCTGACCAGCGCAGCCACCAGCCCGAACGGCGTCTCGCACTGGGGTGACACCAAGGTCCTCGTCTCGCTCGCGGCCGCGGTCGTGCTGCTGGTGTCGTTTGTCATCATCGAGTCGCGCAGCCCGCACGCGCTGATGCCGCTGCGGATCTTCCGTAACCGGGACCGGTCGGCGGCCAACCTGATCATGCTGTGCATCGGCACGGCGATGTTCGGGATGTTCTTCTTCCTGACCATCTTCGTGCAGACCGTCTGGGGCTACAGCGCCCTCAAGACCGGCATCGGCTACCTGCCGATGGTTGCCACCATCATGGTGATGGCCGGGGTCAGCGCCCAGCTGGTGCCCCGGATCGGGGCCCGGCCGCTGCTGATCGCCGGGTCGGCGATCGCCTCCGGCGGGATGTTCTGGCTGTCGCGGATCAACGAGCACAGCACGTACGCCGGGGGGCTGCTCGGCCCGATGCTGGTTACCGCGGCCGGGCTGGGCATGCTCTTCATGCCCGTGACCCTGATCGCCCTGAACCGGGTCCCGGACCGGGACGCCGCTGGCGGCCAGCCTGCCCAACGTCGGCCAGCAGGTCGGCGGCTCGATCGGGCTGGCTCTGCTCGGCACCGTGGCCTGGACCGTGGTGGCCAACACCGCGCGGCACTCGGCCGAGGCCGCGAAGGCGGCCGCCGCAACGGCCGCCAAGGCCGGCCGACCCGGTGCACGTCTCCGCCGCCCAGGCGAAGTCGGCCGCCGTGGCGATCTACGACCACGCGCTGTCGATCGGGTTCTCCCGCGGGTTCGAGGTGTCAGCCGGGATCATGCTGCTCGCCCTGATCGTGGCGATTGCCTTCATCCGGGTGAAGCGCGCGGACCTGGCCGGGGCCCAGACCCAGCTGGCCAGCCCAGCCGGCGACGCGGTGACCCGGGAAATGCTCGAGGTCGAGTAACGGTAACCGGATTCAGGACGATGGCCGGCGGGATCCTCCCGCCGGCCATTGTTCGTTCTGCGGGCCTGCCCGCGGCCTCCGGCGGACCTCTCGGGCGCCCCTGACGTCGCGCTCCCGGCCGGCGGACCTTTGCCCGGGACCAACGCCCCTGACGCGGCGCACGGGCGCTCCCCATGCTGGACATGGGAGTGCACTCCAGGAGCCAAGGCCCGGGAGGTGGACCGGTGCGTGTCGTCATCGTGTACGAGAGCTTGTTCGGTAACACCCATGAGGTGGCCGAGGCCATCCAGGACGGGATCCGCTCGGCCATGCCGCACGCGCAGGTGTCCTGCCTCCGGGCGGCCGAGGCGAACCGGGACGCCGCGCTCGGCGCGGACCTCCTGGTCGTCGGGGGCCCCACGCACGCCCACGGGATGACCTCCTCGGTCACCCGCCGGATGGGCGTGAAGGCCGAGGAACGGGCGCCGGCCAGGGTGCCCGGCCACCCGGCCGGGCCGGGCGCTCTCATGCCGGGAGTGCGGGAGTGGTTCCACGGGCTTCCCCGGGCGGCGGCTGGCAGCCTGGGGGCAGCGTTCGACACCCGGGGCGAGGTCCGGTTGGCGGGAGGCGCCTCGAAAGGGATCGCACGGCGGCTGCGCCACCGCGGGTACCAGCTCGTGTCCCCGCCGGCCGGGTTCATCGTGGAGGACGTGGAAGGGCCCTTGCGGCCTGGTGAGCTGGAGCGGGCCCGCTCGTGGGGCGCGGGCCTGCTCCGCTAGGTCTTCCGGGGAGCGTGGACCATCCCACGCTGCGGCATCACACGGGCTCCCGCGATAGGACTCGAACCTATAACCTGCCGGTTAACAGCCGGACGCTCTGCCGATTGAGCTACGCGGGATCAACGGGCGGCAAGGCCGGCCGGGCCATGAATCCCGGCCTGCTTTTCGCCGCGCGCACAAGGGTAGCGCACCTGAGACGGTACCCGTGGCGGGCGGCGGCCCGTGATGCTGCTCCACTGGTTCTTGCTCCGCGGCACGGGGCGGGTAATTGCCGCCGCGTAACCTGGAGTACGGCTGAACAACAGGGGAACGTCAACCCTGGCGCAGTTGACATCGTTGAGAAGAGGTTGCCAGATGCGGTACCGGTTCACGTTCTTCGCCGGCCTCGCCGTCGGTTTCATCGTCGGCGCGCGTGCGGGCCGGGAGCGTTACGAGCAGCTGAAGAAGGTGGCCCGCAAGGCGGCGGACAGCCCCGCGATGCAGCAGGCGGCAGGGGCGGCGCAGGCCCAGGCGGCCGGACTGGCCAGGTCGGCCAAGGACAAGGCGATGCAGCGGGTGCCCCGGTTGACCGAGAAGGCTAAGAACTCCATGAGCGGCCCGCTCGGCGACCGCATCCCCGGCCTCCGGGCACGGGACGCTAACGGCCACTCGCAGGGCGGCTCTTACACAGAGGCGCCCGGGACCCCGGGAACGGAGAGCCAGCCGCCCGGCTGACCCGCGCCGGGTAGCAGCCGGAACTGCGAAACGGCCCGCTGACCAGGGCCGGAGCCGGTCAGCGGGCCGCCTGACCCGGGCGCAGCCACGTCGGCGATCAGGCCGCTGACCAGGGCAGATGTCGCCCACGGACTGCCCTGCTGTGGATTGTTTTGATCACTATTGGCAACGGTATAACCAGCGCATGAGTCCACTATCCGGGGTACTCGGCGAGGCCTGGGGCTATTACAGGCGCTTTGCCGGCCACTTTTTGCTCATCGCTTTCGTGATCTACGTAGGCGCTGCCATCATTGCGGCGCTGCTCGGTCTCGCAGGCAGCTTCGGCCTGTTCCTGGGCTGGATCGTCAGCCTGATCGCCGCTTTCCTGGTCCAGGCGGCCCTGGTCAAAGCCGTGCAGGACGTCCGGGACGGCCGGGTGGACCTGAACCTGGGTGAGACGGTGTCCGCCGCCCTTCCGTACCTGGCCACGGTGATGGCCGCGTCCATCCTGGCCGGTATCGGGATCTCGATTGGCTTCGTGCTGCTCATTGTCCCCGGGCTGATCCTGCTGACCTTCTGGTCGCTGATCGTCCCCAGCATCGTGATCGGCGGGGAAGGCGTCTTCAGCTCGTTCAGCAAGAGCTGGCGGACCGTCCGCGGGTACGCGTGGCACGTGTTCGGGACCTACGTGCTGGTGTTCCTGATCCTGATCGTGGTCGATATCGTGCTGGGGCTGATTCTGCTGCCACTGCATTCGCTCGTAGCCAGGAACTTCATCAGCAGCGTCGTGTCCGGCACCCTGGTCGCGCCGTTCCTGGCCCTCGTGGTGACGCTGGTCTACTACCGGCTCACCGCGGCGCACGAGGGCAGGGCAGCGGCCGGTGACCCCGCATGGCCGCCGACCGGGCCGGACGCCACGTACCAGGGGCCGGGCCCCACGTCCCCGGGGCCGGGTCCCCAGCCGACCGGGCCTGGCGCCAGTGATCCGGGGCCGGATCCCACCTATCCGGGGCCGGGCTCCGCGGACCCGGGGCCGGGTCCCCACCGCGGGCCTGACGGGACGCATCCGCGGCCGGACGGGCCGCCACCCGGATCAGGGCCGGCCTCCTCCGGGCCGGGCGTCCCGCCCGCGTAACCCGGCACCTTCCGCCGAACGCCAGCGGCCCCCGCCAGCCCCGGGAAACGGGGAGGGCGGGGGCCGCTGGCGAGAGCAGGCCCGGCCGGCACGCGGGAAGTCAGGCCAGGTACTCGCGCAGCATCTGGGCCCGGCTGGGGTGCCGGAGCTTGGCCAGCGTCTTGGACTCGATCTGCCGGATGCGCTCACGGGTGACGCCGAACTCCCGGCCCACCTCTTCCAGCGTCCGGGGATGCCCGTCCATCAGGCCGAACCGGAGCTGGATGATCTTCTGCTCCCGGGGGGAGAGCGTGTCCAGGATCTGCTCCAGCTGATCCTGGAGCATGATGAAGGCCGCTGCTTCGATCGGCACCACGGCGTCCGCGTCCTCGATGAAGTCGCCGAGGTCGGAGTCTTCCTCCCCGATCGGGGACTGCAGGGACACGGGCTCCTGGGCGATCCGCTGGATCTCGGCCACCCGGTCCGGGCTCAGGCCCATCTCCGCGGCGATCTCCTCCGGCGTGGCCTCGCGGCCCAGGTCCTGGTGCAGCTGGCGCTGCACGCGGGCCATCTTGTTGATGGTCTCCACCATGTGCACCGGGATCCGGATGGTCCGGGCCTGGTCCGCGATGGCACGCGTGATGGCCTGGCGGATCCACCAGGTGGCGTACGTGGAGAACTTGTAGCCCTTGGTGTAGTCGAACTTCTCGACCGCGCGGATCAGGCCCAGGTTGCCTTCCTGGATCAGGTCCAGGAAGACCAGGCCGCGGCCGATGTACCGCTTGGCGATGGAGACGACCAGGCGGAGGTTGGCCTCGATGAGGCGCTGCTTGGCGCGGAGCCCGTCCGCGGCCAGCTCGCCGAGTTCCGCACGGTGCGCGTCCAGCAGCGGGAACCCGCCCTGCAGCTTTTCCTCGGCGAACAGCCCCGCCTCGATGGATTTCGCCAGCTCTACCTCGTCGTGCGCGGTGAGCAGCGGCACGCGGCCGATCTCACGCAGGTAGATGCGGACGAGGTCGCCGGTGCCCGCCCGCTGGCCGGTGTCGGCGGGAACGCCCCGGGGGGCGTCCGGCGCTTCCTCGGCCGGGGGGTCGACGATCTCGATGCCCTCGTCAGTGAGCAGGCGCACGACGTTATCGAAGGCATCGGCCGGGAGGTCTGCGGCATCGAGGGCGGACGTAATGTCAGCTGCGGTCACAGTGCCGCGTTCCCTGGCCCGTGCGACCAGCTCCGCCACCTGTTCCGCTGACAGACCGCCACTGGGAAGTAACGTAAGGGTCACGCAGACCAGTGTGCGCCACGAACCCCGGGTAACGGTGGGGATAATTTTGTCACCTTGTAGTAAGTAACGCGGGCCGCGCTCAGGCGATGCGCGGGATGGCCCCTGTGGCTCACCGGCCACAACAGTCGAATTGTGTGCCAGCCGCCCCAGCTCACCGTGCTGCCCGCCGGCCGCTGCTACGGCCGCTGCCAGAGCTGCCCGCTGGCCGCGGCCGCGGCCACCTTAGGGGGCTGCCCGCTGCTGCGGCGGCCGCCGCTTACAGAGCGCCGGAGGCCCGTTCCAGGAGGGCTTTCCGGCGCTGCTCCAGCGCCACCAGATCGCCGAACGTGCGGTTGTAGTCGTTCTGGCCGTCGGTCGGGTTGAGACGCTGCAGGCGCGATTTCAGCGTGGTGATCTGGCGGCTCACCGCCAGTTCCGCCACCCGGGCGAGCACTTCCTCGGCGTACCGCGCGTCGGGTTCCCCGTCGGCCCGCGGTGTCTCCACCGGCTCCACGGCCAGCCTGGTGACGAACTCCCGGGCGCGGTCGTTGGGGGCCGCGCCGATCAGCCGGGCCGCCCATTCCCGGGCCGTCCCGGCGGCCGCCACTCCTCCGCAGCCCGCGATCAGCTCGCGGACCGACCCGTGCACCGGCACGCTGAAGTCCTCGTTCTGCAGCGTGTCGAAGACCGGGCCGCACAGGGCCGGGCGCTGGATAGCCAGCTTGAGCGCCTGGCGTTCCAGGTTGACCACGGGGTCGTTCGCGTCGTACGGGGACCCGTCCGGAGCACCCCGGCCGGACGCCGGCCGTGAGCCCGGGCCGCCCGGACCCCCTGGGCCTCCGCCCGGCGCCGGGCCCCGGGCCTGACCGGGCCCCCGGCCCTCCGAAGAGCCCCGGCCGGCCCCCGGACCGCGGGACGGCCCGCCCGGGCCGCCCTGGCCGGCGCCACGGTCCTGCCCGCCGCCCCGCCGGGTGTCGAGGCTCGCGCCGTGCTCGCGGACCCGGGCCAGCACGAACTCCTCGTTCAGCATGCCGAGCCAGCGGTCCAGGCTGACCGCGTAGCGGTCACGCAGGCCGCGGTCCTTGATCCGGGCGACGATCCGGGCCGCCGCGTCCAGGGCCGCGAGCCGGCCCTCGTTGGTGTCCAGGTTGTGCTTGGCCAGCTCACTGCGGATGGCGAACTCGAACACCGGCAGCCGCTGCGCGATCAGGTCCCGCACGGCCTCGTCACCCTGCTTCAGCCGCAGGTCGCACGGGTCAAGGCCGTCCCGCTGCACCGCGACGAAGGTCTGGGTGACGAAGTGCTCCTCGAGGTCGAAGGCGCGCAGCACGGCGCGCTGCCCGGCGGCGTCCCCGTCGAACGTGAAGATGACCTCGCCGCGGAACTGGTCGGCGTCCATCAGCAGCCGGCGGAGGATCTTGATGTGCCCGTCACCGAACGAGGTGCCGCTGGTGGCCACCGCGGTCTTGACCCCGGCCAGGTGGCAGGCCATCACGTCGGTGTACCCCTCGACGATGACCGCCTGGCGGCGCTGCGCGATCTCGCGTTTGGCCAGGTCCGCCCCGTACAGCACGGTGCTTTTCCGGAACAGGGGCGTCTCCGGCGTGTTCAGGTACTTCGGGCCGTCCTCGTCCGGGTTGAGCTTGCGCGCCCCGAACGCGATCACGTCGCCGGTGAGGTCGCGGATCGGCCACATCAGCCGGCCGCGGAAGCGGTCCATGGCCCCGCGGCGGCCCTGGCTGGCCAGCCCGCCGGTCAGCAGCTCCTGCTCGGTGAACCCGCGGCCGCGCAGGTGCCGGGTGAGCGCCTCCCACTCGGCGGGCGCGTAGCCCACCCCGAAGCGCTCCGCGTCGGCCAGCGTGAAGCCGCGCTCGGTCAGGAACGCGCGGCCGGGCGCGGCGCCCGGCGTGTGCAGCTGCTCGGCGTAGAACTCCGCCGCCGCCTTGTGCGCCTCCAGGAGCCTGCGCCGCTGGCTGTGCTCCCGGCCCGGCACCTGGCCGCCCTGCTCGTACCGCAGGTCGATGCCGGCCCGGGCGGCGAGCCGCTCCACCGCCTCCACGAACGCCAGGTTGTCGATCTTCTCCACGAACTTGATGACGTCGCCGCCTTCGGCGCAGGAGAAGCAGTACCAGAGGCCGCGGGCGGGGGTGACGTTGAACGAGGGTGTCTTCTCGTCGTGGAAGGGGCATAGTCCCTTCAGCGAGCCGCCGCCCGCATTGCGCAGCTGGAGGTACTCCCCGACCACCTCATCGATGGCCGACTTCTCGCGGACGAGTGCGATGTCCTCATCGCGGATCCGGCCCGCCACTGGCACCCTCCGCCGCTCGCCGCTGCTCCCCGTCGCGGCGAGTCTAGTCCTGGCGGCCGACGGCTGCCGCCCGCCGCGCGAGGCGGACCAGGGCGAAGCGGAACTCAGGCGTGAAAGTAATACAGCCGTGCCTGCCGGGCCGGTCACGCGCTGTGAGCGATGTGACCGCGGCCGGGTGCCGGGTGCCGGCGATGCCGCCGGGATGAGGTAGCGTCGCGGCGTGCCCGGCCTGCTGGTCCTGTGGGATGTGGACCACACCCTGATCAACGCGGGCCGCGCAGGCTGGCGGGCCTATCAGCTGGCTTTCGGCCAGATGTTCGGCGCCGACGTGCCCGCGGCCCCGTCGATGGCCGGCCGTACCGACCGGGCCATCGCACTCGAGACCCTGGCCCTGGCGGGCGTGCCGGATCCCCGCAGCCAGGTGGACGCCTTCCAGCGGGTCCTCGCGCAGGTGGCCCCGTCCGTCGCGGACGTGGTCCGGGAGCACGGGCGGGTGCTGCCCGGGGCGGCCGAGGCGGTCCGGGCGCTGGCCGCCGCCGCGGGGAATCCCGGGACGGGGGGCAGCGGCCGTATCGTCCAGTCGGTGCTGACCGGCAACATGCGCGTGATGGCCCAGATGAAACTGGGTGCCCTGGGGCTGGACCGCGACCTGGACCTGCGGGTCGGCGCCTACGGCGACGCCCACGAGATCCGGGCTGACCTGGTGCCGCTGGCGCGGGCCAACGCCGCGGCGGCGTACGGGGCGGACTTCAGCGGGCCCTCGACCGTGCTGGTGGGCGACACGCCCCTGGACGTGGAAGCCGCCCGGGTGGCCGGGGCCCGGGCGGTGGCCGTGGCGTCCGGGGAGTTCTCCGTGGCCGATCTCGCGGCCGCCGGGGCCGATGCCGTGCTGCCCGATCTCACCGACATCGCCGCCGTGCTGGCCGCGATCCTGCCCGCCTGAGCGACCTGGTGGGCACCGGCGCTCCCGGGCCGTGGGCCGGCCCGGACGAGGGGCCCTTGGGCATGCCCGCAGGTGACGTTGGACTCCGGCTAGCCGCCTCGCACGCCGGTAGCGTGACGATTGCACGGCCAGTTCCCCAGGTCGCCAACGAGGTACGAGGCACGTCATGCTCAAGCGGATCCTGCTCGCGCTGGACAGCTCAGACTCCGGTCAGGTCGCGATCAGCTTCACCATCGCGGTGGCCGACAGCGACACTGAGGTCCGCATCCTGCACGTCAACGAGTTGCTGCTGGGCGGCCGGGGCCAGACGATGGAGACTCCGACCGAGGCCCGTTTCCTGCTCGACGACGCCGTGCTCCAGCTGCGGTGCTGCGGGGTAACGGCGACGGGGGTCATGGCCACCGGGGTGGTGGCCACCGCGACCAGCTTCGCCGTGGCTGAGTGCATCATCGCCGAGGCGGACCGCTGGTCCGCGGATGCGATCGTGCTCGGATCGGCCCGGCGCCGGGGACTGCGGCGGATCGCCAGCCAGGGAGTGCGCGAGCGCGTCATCCGGTTCAGCTGCCTGCCGGTGCTCACCGCGCCCGCCCCGCTCCGGGTGGCGAGCGCCGATCTGGCGCCGGAGATGGCGCCCGCGCCCGGCCGGCGCGGCCCGATCAGCCGGCTTCACCAGTGAGCACGGTCACCGGCAGGAAACGGATCGGGCAGCTGGGCCGGGCCGTGCGGGATGTCCGCCCCGGCTGAAGCGCGTCCCCCGGCTCCACAGGTAACCGAGCCTGGGCACGCGGTCGAGGCGGTCATCGTGCTGCGCCCTGGCTGAGGCTCCACCATGCTGTGTATCGCGAGCTGGCGGACGCACGGCAGGGCAAGGAGTCCTCACGATGATCATTGATTGTGCCCACTACCAGGACGGCCGGAGGCAGGAGCAGGGGCCGGTCCCGCTGGAGGAGGCCGCGGCCCGGTGTGCCCAGGGCGGGTTCGTGTGGCTCGGGCTGTTCGAGCCAGGAGAGGCTGAGCTGGCCCAGGTCCAAGAGGCCTTCGGGCTGCACGAGCTGGCGGTGGAGGACGCGCAGAACTTTCACATGCGGCCCAAGATCGAGCAGTACGAAGGCGACGTGCGCCTGGTCATCCTGCGGACCGCACGCTACGACGACGACGCGGAGGAGGTGGAGTTCGGCGAGATCAGCGTCTTCCTGGCGCCGACCTTCGTGATCACGGTGCGCCAGGGCGTGGCCAGCGAACTGCGGGAGGCCCGCCAGCGGCTGGAGCAGCGGCCCGAACTGCTGACCGCGGGCAGTACCTCGGCGCTGTGGGCCATCCTGGATCAGGTCGTGGACGGGTACGCGCCGGTCGTGGCCGGGCTCGAGCACGACATCGACCAGATCGAGGCCACCGTGTTCTCCGGGACCGTGGCACCGACCGAGCGGATCTACTCGCTGCGCCGCGAGGCCACCCAGTTCTACCGGGCGGCTCATCCGCTGCTCGGCGTGGTCGCCGCGGTCGAGCGGGCCGCCGCACCGGATCTGCAGCCCTACATTCGTGACGTCCAGGACCACCTGCTCCTGGTCAACGAGGAGGTCGCGGCCCAGCGTGACCTGCTCGGCACGGTGCTGGAAGCCAACATGGCGGTGATCTCGGTCGAGCAGACGAAGGTCAGCGTCCGGCAGAACGCCACCATCGAGCAGCTCACCATCCTGGCCACGGTGTTCCTGCCGCTCACGTTCGTCACCGGGTTCTTCGGCCAGAATTTCGGATGGCTCGTCAGGCACATCACCGGCCCGGCCGCGTTCGTCGCCTACGGCATCGGCGGCCTCATCGTGCCCCTGGTGCTGCTGTTCTGGTGGCTGAGGCTGCGCCGGCGGGACCCGGACAGCAGCGCCGCGGCCGAGGCCGGGACCGGCCCGCGGCTGCGGCCCTCGCCCGAATGAGGAGCTGGCCAGCAGGAGCAGGTCCCGCCCTGCCGGCCACGGCCGGCCGTCCGGCAGACTGGGGACATGGCCGGGGAGCCATCGACACGGGAGGTGTCGGAGTCGGTCCGGGCGGCGCCGGCGGCGCCGCTGCGCGGGCTGCTGTCCTGGTATTCGGCTACCGCAGGAGGGCGCGCCCCCCGGCCGCCACCGGGGCCTGCCCTCGCCCTACCTGACTGTGATCATCACCCTCGACGACCCTCTGACGGTGGCCCGTCACCCGGATCCCGCCGACGCGCCGGGCAACTACCTGACCCTGGCCGGCGGCCTGCATACCGCTTCCGCGATCATCACCCACCCGGGCCGCCAGTCCGGCGTCCAGCTCGCCCTCAGCCCGCTGGGGGCCCGGGCCCTGCTCGGCCGGCCCGCGGGTGAGCTGGCCGGGATCGACGTGGACGCGTCTGACGTGCTCGGGGACGTGGCGCGGGAACTGCACGGCGGCTCCGGGAGACCGGCAGCTGGCCGGCCCGGTTCGCGCTGCTCGACCAGATCCTGCCGGCCCACGCTGACCTGGATCAGCAGGTGACCCCGCATATCGCCGAGGCGGCGGCTGGTGACCGCGGGCTTCGAGCCCCGCATCCCCTTCGAGACGCACAGCCCGGCCAGCATCTGCGAGCTGGTCGCGGCCGGGCTCGGGGTCGCGCTGCTGGCCGGGTCATCCGCGCGTGCCGCAGGCCGGGCCATCGACGTCCACCCGCTCCGGCCCGCGCTGGCGCACCCGCCCATCGGCCTGGTCCGGCTGCGCCAGCGTCCCCCTGACCCCGCCGCCCGGGCCTGGGCCGGGTACCTCGTGCGGGCCCTCGGACGTGTGCCGCCAACTGGTCTGGCGCCCGGTCCGGGCGGCATACAATGACTGCCAACCCGGTCGAGCTGAACTGGTCAAGCGCAGCCAGCCGAGCGAACACTAGTCGAGCCGTATCTGGGTGGACCCTGGGGTGGTGCCGTGATGTCGCATGATCACCAGGAGACCGATCTCAGCCTGATGGCTGGCGTGACCGACCGCGGCCTGCGGCACAAGCAGAACGAAGACGCGATGGAACTCGCGGTCGTGCCGAGAGCGGACGGCCCGGTCCTGATCGCGGTGGTCTGCGACGGGGTGTCTACCTCGACCCGCCCGCAGGACGCATCGCTGGCGGCGGCCCAGGCGGCCGCGCGGGTGCTCCGCTCCGCGGCCGAGGCCGGCGCGGACCTCAGCGAGGCATCCGCGGAGGCGGTCAGGTCCGCGGTGGAGGCGGTGTCTGGCCTGGCCGACGCGCCCGGCCAGGTGGGGTCGGCCACGTTCATCTCCGCCGCGGCGGCCGCTGACGGGGTGACGCTGTGCTGGCTGGGTGACAGCCGGGCCTACTGGCTGGCCGCCGAGCCTGCCTCCGCCCAGCGGCTGACCCGGGACGACTCCCTGGCGGAAGAGATGGTCTCGCTGGGGCTGCTGCCGGAGGACGAGGCGCTCGACTCCCCGCAGGCTCACGTGGTCACGCGCTGGGTGGGCGCCGATCCCGCCGAGGCGAAGCCGCACGTCACCCGCTTCGAGCCGCCCGGGGCAGGCGTCGTGCTGCTCTGCTCCGACGGGCTCTGGAACTACCAGCCCGAGGCGTCGGGCCTGGCCGGGCTGGCCATGCCCGCTGCGCAGACCGACCCGCTCGGCTCCGCCCAGGCGCTGGTGAAGTTCGCCATCGACGCTGGCGGCCGGGACAATATCACCGCGGTGCTGATCCCGTTCCCGCCTGGCACGCCGGCCGGGCCGGAGGGGGCCGGGAACCACCGCCGGGCCGGGCGCGTAGCTCAGCCCAGCACCCCCGCGAGGGGGACACCCGGGTCGGCCAGCCGGGCGGTGTCCACCCGGGCGCCCGCGTAGCCGGCCCGGATCAGCGCCTGGATGTCGTCGGTCACGTCCCACACGTTGACGTTCATGCCGGCCACGACCGCGCCGCCGGACAGCCAGAACGCGATGAACTCCAGCGTCGCCGGGTCACCGCGGTACACGACCTCGTCGTAGTGTCCGGGCTCGGGCAGCCCGGACGTCTCCATGCCCAGGTCGTACTGGTCGCTGAAGAAGTACGGCAGCCGGTCGTAGGACACCGGCTGGCCCAGCATGGAGCGGGCCGCGGCCGGGCCGCCGTGCAGCGCGTTGGCCCAGTGCTCCACCCGGACCCGGCGGCCCAGCAGCGGGTGCGCCACGTTGGCCACGTCACCGGCCGCGAAGATATCCGGGTCGCTGGTCCGCAGCGCCGCGTCCACGAGCACGCCGCCCCCGGCCTCCGGCGCGGCGACCTCCAGGCCCGCAGCCTCGGCCAGGGCCACGTTCGGGGCCGCGCCGATGGCGATCACCACGACGTCCGCGGGCAGCTCGGCCCCCTCCGAGGTCAGCACCGCCGTGACGCGGCCCTCGTGGCCGCGCAGCTCACGGGCGCTGTCCCTGAGCCGGAACTCCACCCCGTGCGCGCGGTGCAGGTCCGCGAACCGCTCCCCCAGCTCGGGGCCGACCTGCCGGTGCAGCGGGGTGGGCTCGGGCTCCAGCACCGTCACCGCGCAGCCCTTCTCGCGGGCCGCGGCGGTGACCTCGAGGCCGATCCAGCCGCCACCGACGATGACCACCCGGGTCTCCTCGCCGGGAATCGGCGCCAGCACGGTGGCCAGCGCCTCGGAGTCGGCTGTGGTCCGCAGGTAGTGCACGCCGTCCAGGTCGGCGCCGGGCGCCTGGAGCACCCGCGGGTACGCGCCGGTGGTGAGCAGCAGCCGGTCGTAGCCGACCGTGGCGCCGGTGTCCAGGCCGACCCGGCGGGCCTCGCGGTCGATCGCGATCGCGGTCACCCCGGGCCGCAGGTCCACCTGGTTCCCGGCGTACCAGTGCTCATCGTGCACGTACAGCGAGGCCTTGTCCGCCTTGCCGAGCAGGTAGCCCTTGGACAGCGGCGGCCGCTCGTACGGACGCTCGGGCTCGCTGCCGAGCAGGACGATGGTCCCGCCGGACCCATCCTCGCGCAGCGTCTCGGCAGCCTTGGCGCCGGCCAGGCTAGCGCCGATGATCACATAGGCCGGACCCTCAGGCATGACTGCTCCCTTGCAGGTAGTTCCTAAGACGGGTCATCGTCAGCACGGGTCATTCCTCAGCACGGGTCATTCCTCAGCACGGGTCATTCCTCAGCACGGGTCATCTCAGCGGTCATTCCTCAGCACAGGTCGTTCCGCGGCACAGCACCGTCAGCGGCATAGGCGGGCGTGCCACGCCACCGCCGACGTGTCGGTCAGCGTAGCCACCTGATCCACCACGACCCGCAGCCGCCCCGCGTCGCTGTCCGCCGCCTCGTAGGCGGGCCGCAGCGCGGGGTCCAGGGTGCCCGGGGCGCCGATGCGCACCGCAGCCGCCAGCTCCATGATCAGTTCCCGCTCGCGGGCCTGGGTGGCCGCGGCCCCCTCCCGGCTCATCACGTAGTACGCGGTGACGCCCTTGAGCAGCGCGCATTCCAGCCGCTGCCGCCGCGGGACGTCCAGGTCGGCCGCGTACCGGGTAAGCGGCTGGCCGCCGCAGGCCGCGACGGTGGCCTGGTGGGCCGCGCCGCACAGCCGCCCGATCAGCTCGCTGGTCAGGTTCTTCAGCGCGGCCAGGGACGCCGGGCCGCCGTCGAATCCGGCCGGCCAGCAGGGCAGCGCGAGCAGGTCGCCGAAGACCTCGGCCAGTTCCTCCGGGGTCACCGAGCCCGGCGCGCAGTACTGGTCGGCGGTGAGCTCGCTGATCGCCTTCCGTTCCGCCGTCTCGGCCAGCGCGCGCACCGTGATGAGCCCGGCGTGCAGGCCGTCCTCCAGGTCGTGCACCGAGTAGGCGACGTCGTCGGCCCAGTCCATGACCTGCGCTTCGAGGCAGCGGCGGCCGGGCGGCGCGCCGTGGCGGATCCACGCGAAGACCTCCGCGTCGTCGGCGTACGCGCCGTACTTGGGCAGCCCCGGCCCGGCCAGCCAGGGGTACTTGAGCGTGGCGTCCAGCGTGGCCCGGGTCAGGTTCAGCCCGGCGCCGGGCACCTTGGCCTCGAGCCGGGTCAGCAGCCGGAGGCTCTGCGCGTTGCCCTCGAACCCGCCGCACGGCTCGGCCACGTCGGCCAGGGCTGACTCGCCGTTGTGCCCGAACGGCGGGTGGCCGAGGTCGTGCGCCAGGCACGCCGGCGTCGACCAGGTCGGGGTCGCAGCCCAGGGCGCCGCCCAGTTCCCGGCCGATCTGCGCGCACTCGAGCGAGTGGGTGAGCCTGGTCCGCGGGAAGTCCCCCGCGTCCACCTCGACCACCTGGGTCTTGGCCGCCAGCCTGCGCAGCGCGGAGGTGTGCAGCACCCGGGCCCGGTCCCGCTCGAACGGCCCGCGGCCGAACCTGCCCGGGTCGAACCCGGGCACCGCGGCCCGCTTGGGCGGCTCAGCCGCCCAGCGGGCCGTGGCGTCGTGATCGTAACCGGGCCCTGCTGTCGTCACCTGCTGTCGCTGCCCCCGCTGGTCTCGAGGACCACGGCGCGGCCGGCCTCCAGCCGGGCCACGGGCACCCGGAACGGCGAGCAGGACACGTAGTCCAGCCCGACCTCGTGGAAGAAGTGCACCGAGTCGGGGTCCCCGCCGTGCTCACCGCAGACGCCCAGGTGCAGCTCCGGACGGGCGGCGCGGCCTTCTTCGGTGGCGATCCGCACCAGCCTGCCGACCCCGTCCCGGTCGATGGTCTCGAACGGGGAGACCCCGAACACGCCCAGCTCGATGTACCGGCTGAAGAACGCGCCTTCGACGTCGTCCCGGGAGAACCCCCAGGTCATCTGGGTCAGGTCGTTGGTGCCGAACGAGAAGAACTCGGCCGACTTGGCGATCTCGCCGGCGATCACCGCCGCCCGCGGCACCTCGATCATCGTCCCGATCTCGGTGTGCACGTGGACGCCGGTCTCCTCCTCGACCTCGGCCAGCACCTTGGCCGTGGCGTCCCGGGCGATCTCCATCTCCTGCACCGCCGCGGTCAGCGGGATCATGACCTCGGGCTTCGGGTCCTTGCCCGCCTTCTTCAGCTCGGCCGCGGCGTGCGCGATCGCCCGGACCTGCATGTCCAGCAGGCCGGGGATGACCAGCGTCAGCCGGACGCCGCGCAGGCCCAGCATGGGGTTCTGCTCGTGCAGCAGGCGGACCGCCTCCAGCAGCTTGCGGTCCTGCGCGGTGGCCTTGTCGCCGGCCAGCGCAACCTTGACCGACATGTCGGTGAGGTCGGGCAGGAACTCGTGCAGCGGCGGGTCGATCAGCCGGATGGTGACCGGCAGCCCGTCCATGGCGTCGAGGATCTCGACGAAGTCGCCGCGCTGCAGCGGCTCGAGCGCGTCGAGCGCGGCCTGCCGGCCCGCCTCGTCCTCGGCCAGGATGAGGTCCTCGACCAGCTGGCGGCGCTCGCCGAGGAACATGTGCTCGGTCCGGACCAGGCCGACGCCGCTCGCGCCGAAGCGCCGGGCCCGGGCGCAGTCCTCGCCGGTGTCGGCGTTGGCGTGCACGCCGAGGCGGCGCCGCTCGTCGGCGTGCTTCATGATCCGGTCCACGGCCTTGACCAGGTCGTCGGCGTCGGCGGCCAGGCCGCTCTCGAAGTACTGCACGACCGGGGACGCGGCGACCGGCACCTCGCCGAGGTAGACCGTCGCCGCTGGTGCCGTCGATGGAGAGCACGTCACCCTCGTTGATGACCACGCCGCCGGGCGCAGTGATCTTCCCGGCCTTGGTGTCCACCTCGAGGTCCTCGGCGCCGCACACGCAGGTCTTGCCCATGCCGCGGGCGACCACGGCGGCGTGGCTGGTCTTGCCGCCCCGGCTGGTCAGGATGCCCTTGGCGGCGATCATGCCGTGCAGGTCGTCCGGGTTGGTCTCGCGGCGGACCAGGATGACAGCCTCGCCGGCCGCGGCCGCCTCGACGGCCTTGGCCGAGTCGAACACGACCTTGCCGACCGCGGCGCCCGGCGACGCGCTGACTCCGGTGGTGATCTTCTGCGGCTCACGTGGCGCACGTCGAAGCGGGGGAACATCAGCTGGGCCAGCTGGTCGCCGGTGACCCGGGTGACCGCCTCGTCCATGTCGATGAGGCCCTGGTCCACGAGCTGGGTGGCGATGCGGAAGGCCGCGCCCGCGGTCCGCTTGCCGACCCGGGTCTGCAGCATCCACAGCTTGCCGCGCTCGATCGTGAACTCGATGTCGCACAGGTCCCGGTAGTGGTTCTCCAGCGTCGGCATGATGTCCATCAGCTGGGTGTAGCACGCGGAGTTGATCTTCTCCAGGTCCTGCAGCGGGACGGTGTTCCGGATGCCGGCCACCACGTCCTCGCCCTGCGCGTTCTGCAGGTAGTCGCCGTAGACGCCCGGCTGGCCGCTGCCCGGGTCGCGGGTGAACGCGACGCCGGTGCCGGAGTCCATGCCCAGGTTGCCGAACACCATGGCCACGATGCTCACCGCGGTGCCGAGGTCGGTGGGGATGCGCTCCTGGCGGCGGTACAGGATGGCCCGGTCCGCGTTCCACGAGCTGAACACGGCCCTGACGGCCAGGTCCATCTGCTCCCGCGGCTCCTGCGGGAAGTCGTGGCCGGTGTGCTCCCGGACGATCTCCTTGAAGCGGTCCACGATCTTGTGCAGGTCGCTGGCGTCCAGGTCGAGGTCGTTCTTGGTGCCCTTGGCCTGCTTGGCCTGCTTCCATCACGTGCTCGAAGGCCTCGCCCTCGATGCCGAGCACGGTCTTGCCGAACATCTGGATCAGGCGGCGGTAGGCGTCCCACGCGAACCGGTCGTTGCCGGCCTGCTTGGCCAGGCCGTGCACGGACTCGTCAGACAGGCCGATGTTCAGCACCGTCTCCATCATCCCGGGCATCGAGAACTTGCCCCCGGACCGCACACTGACCAGCAGCGGGTCGACTGGGTCGCCCAGCTTGCGGCCCATGGCGCTCTCCAGCTGGGCCAGGTGCCCGCTGACCTCGGCGTCCAGGCTCTCAGGCACGGTGCCGTCGTGGAGGTACTGGCGGCACGCCTCGGTGGTGATGATGAAACCGGGCGGAACGGGCAGGCCAAGATTGGTCATCTCAGCCAGGTTGGCCCCTTTGCCGCCCAACAGGTCTTTAAGGTCTTTGTTGCCCTCGGTGAAGGCATAAACGAGCTTCGGCACTGAAATGCTCTCCTCGGAGTGCCGCCGCGAGCCGCGGCGTGGAGGCCCGGCAGCCTGGATGATGACGGCCTCTTCGGCCCGGTTATTCGACTCTACCGAGCACGGAGCGCCAGGCGCATCTGATAGAGGTCCCGCCGCATCCGGCAGAGGTCCCGCGCGCCGTACTGTCGTACCCGGACGGGGACTGAAGGGCCGGAGGTGCCGGATGGGTGACATAGATGGGTGACACGGTCATCGGGCTGCTGCACCCGGGTGAGATGGGCGCCGCGGTGGCCGTGTGCCTGACCGCCCGGGGTCACGACGTCCGCTGGGTGTCCGAGGGCCGCGGCCCGGCCACCGCGGCCCGGGCCGCCCAGGCCGGGCTGGCCGACGCCGGGACCGTCGCCGCGCTGGCCCGGCAGGCCGGGACCATCCTGTCGGTCTGCCCGCCGCACGCGGCGCTGGACACCGCCCGCGCGGTGGCCGCGGCCGGCTTCACCGGCGTCTACGTGGACGCCAACGCAGTCTCCCCCGGCACCGCCTGCGAGGTGCGGCGGGTCGTCGAGGCGGCTGGCGGCTGCTACGTGGACGGCGGGATCGTCGGCCCGCCGCCGGTCCCCCTCGCCCCCGGGGACGGGGCCGGGGCGGACGGCACCCGGCTGTACCTGGCCGCCGGCGCCGCCGGCCGGGACGGGCCCGGGCCCGCCGCAGAGGTAGCGGCGTTCTTCGAGGGCACCTCCCTGAAGCCCGAAATTCTCCGCAACGACAACCCGGCCGGGGCGTCGGCCCTCAAGATGGCGTACGCCGCCTGGACCAAGGGCAGCGCCGCGCTGATCCTGGCCACCCGCGCGCTGGCCCGGGCCGAGGGGGTGGAGGACAGCCTGCTGGCCGAATGGGCGCTGTCCCAGCCGGGCCTGGAGGGACGGTCGCTGGGTGCGGCCCGGTCCGCCGCGGCCAAGGGCTGGCGCTGGGTGGGCGAGATGGAGGAAATCGCCGCGAGCATGACCGCGGACGGCCTGCCCGGCGGCTTTCACCAGGCCGCCGCGGAGGTCTTCCGGCGCGGTGCCTCACACGGCAGCTGACGCCTGCCCCTCACGAGTTGTGCAGCTTGAACCAGTTCATGATCAGGGAACCGGCACCTTCGTCCAGCGGTGCGCGGCCCCTCGATCCAGAACAGGTTCATTCCCGGCGCGGTGGAACGGACCGGGAATGTGGCGGCATGCCCCTGCGCTGGCTGGCTTGCTGGTCGCGGCCTGCGCGGCGACGATGGGCCGTAACCTGCCGCCGCCGCCACGGGGAGATGGCCGCCGCGACGGCGCAGCCGAGTAGAGGGGCGAGCTTCATCCTTTTCCTCCCGGGGAGCCGCCGGGGTGGCGGCCATGATCGAGGGCACCGCCGTGAACCGCATCATTCTCCCCAATGACCACCCATCTGGACACCCCCGGCCCTCACGGCGGCCTACGCCCGCGCGGGCCAGGGGCAGCCGGCCCGGCCGGCGCCCTGGCGGGCATGGTGCTGGCGGCTCTGCTGGCCGGGGAGGGCTGGGTCCGGCTGGTTTTCGTTGCGGAGAATTTTGCCGCCGGACGCGAGCAACTGGCCGCGCGGCGCGGCGTCTCTGATACGTGGGCATACCAATGGGCACACGAGCCAGCGGGCCGGGTTCCGGGACGGGCTGGCCTGACGACGCGGCCCGCGCGGAGGCCGCGCAGGCCGTCACCGCCCTGTACGAGGCACACGCGGTCGGCCTGATCAGGCTCGCGGTCGTCATGCTGGGCGACCGGGCCGCCGCCGAGGACGTGGTCCAGGAGGCGTTCTGCGGCCTGTACCGCCGCTGGGGCCAGCTGGCCGAGCCGGCCAAGGCACTGAGCTACGTGCGCGCGTCCACCCTGAACGGGTGCCGGTCGGAACTGCGCCAGCGGATCCGGGCCGAGCGGCGCGAGCGCCAGGCGCCGGGGGCCGCGGACGCGGCCTCGGCCGAGCAGGCTGCGCTCATCGGCGAGGAACACCAGCAGGTCCTCAGCGCGCTGCGACGGCTGCCGGACCGGCAGCGGGAGGCCTTAGTGCTCCGGTTCTACCTGGACCAGACCGAGCCGGAGATCGCAGTGTCCATGGGCATCAGCCCCGGCACGGTCAAGTCCACCACGTCCCGCGGGCTGGCCGCGCTGGGCAGGCTTATCCAGGAGGCGGACCAATGATCAGCCCAGTGATGAGCACCGAAGAGCGGCTCCGCGCCGCGACCCGGGCCGCCGCGGACACGGTGCGCCCCCGGCAGCGCCCCGCCGCTGCGGCTGCCCGACGCCCCGGCGGCCCGCTCGCTGCGGGTGGCGGGCCGCGCCGGCGCCGCTGGCTGCGGGCCCTGACGCCGCTGGCCGCGGCGGCCGCCGTGGTCGCGGCCGTGGTGATCATCGCGCTGACCCTGACCAGCGGCCAGCGCACGCCGGCGCGCGGGCGCGCGGCCCGGCGGCCGGGACAGCGCGCCGGGTCGCCGCGTCCCGCCGTACTACGTGGAGCTGACGAATTCGGCGGCCCGCCCGTGCGGCACGCCGTCGTCCGGGCCACCGCGACCGGCGCAGCCCTGGCCACGCGTGACGCCGCCCCGTCCCTACCGCACCTTCTCGTTCGTGAGCGCCGCGGCCGACGACCGCACGTTCGTGCTGGCCGCCCAGCGGTGGTGGAACATCACGGGCGGCACGCCGCGGGCTGGCCGCGGAGCACCGGGACAACGCCACGCCGGTCGCGTTCTTCCTGCTGCGGTTCGACCCGGCCACCCGGACGGCGCGGCTCACCCGGCTCTCCGGTCTGGCCGGTCCCCACCTCGGCGGAACTGGCCGGCATCGGGCTATCGCCGGACGGCACCCGGCTCGCGCTCGCCCTGCATACGGTCACCGCGTCCGGCGGCTCCGGCCAGCCTGCGCCACGCGGACCGGGCATCCGGTCTGACGCTGGCCCCGGGCGCTGAGGCAGTGGGCCTGGCCTGGTGCGGGCTGGATCGGCAACTTCAAGCCGTTCGGCGAGCCGCTGTCGTGGACAGCTGACGGGCGGCTCCTCGCCTTCCAGGAGTGGACACGAGTCAGCGGACGTTACGCAGGTCCGCCTGCTCGACACCGCGGCCCCCGGGCGGACCTGCGGTCGAGCAGGCTGTCGCGACCTTCGTGGGACACGGCCAGCGCAGACCGGTCCTGAACGGGGGCAATTCGCTCGTCACCCCGGACGGCAGCGCCGAGGTCGTGGCCACCGTGCGCTACCGAGCAGCACGCGGTCCGGACGAAGCTGCAGATCAGCGAGTTCTCCACCCGGACGGGCAGCGGTGACCCATGCGCTGGCCCGGGGATCCTCGACCGCCGGGGGGCCACCTGGCAGGACGTGCTGTGGGCCAGTCCATCCGGCCGCACGCTGATCGTCGTCACGCCGCCGGGCCAGGGACCGCTGAGCACAGGCTCAATCGCCTGACCGGCGTCCCGGGTCGCCGGGATCGCGACCACGGGCGGCCGGTTCATCCCGCTGCCCGGCCTGGACAACATCGGCAACGTCGGCCTGGTAGGGCAGGCGCCGCGCTGTCGTGCGGCCCAGCCAGAGCCGGGGCCCGGCTGGGCCACACGAGCGACCGCGGCGCGGATGGCCGGGCGTGGTCAGCAGCCGTTCAGGCGGTCGGACAGGTAGGCCTCGATGTCGTCGATCCCGATCCGCTCCTGCTTCATGGAGTCGCGCTCCCGGACGGTCACGGCCTCGTCGGTGAGCGTGTCGAAGTCCACCGTCACGCAGAACGGGGTGCCGATCTCGTCCTGCCGCCGGTACCGCCGGCCGATCGCGCTGGCGTCGTCGAACTCCGTGTTCCACCGCTTGCGCAGCCGCGCGGCCAGGTCACGGGCCTTCGGCGACAGGTCGGCGTTGCGGGACAGCGGCAGCACCGCCACCTTGACGGGGGCCAGCCGCGGGTCCAGCCGGAGCACGGTGCGCTTCTCCAGCTTGCCCTTGGCGTCCGGCGCCTCGTCCTCCGCGTAGGCGTCCAGCAGGAACATGAGCATCGAGCGGTCGACCCCGGCCGCGGGCTCGATCACGTACGGCACGTACCGCTCCCCGGAGTCCTGGTCCAGGTAGGACAGGTCCTGGCCGGAGTGCTTGGCGTGGACGGTCAGGTCGTAGTCGGTCCGGTTGGCGATGCCCTCGAGCTCGCCCCACTCCCCGCCCTGGAACTCGTAGCGGTACTCGATGTCCGTGGTCGCCTTGGAGTAGTGCGACCGCTTCTCCGCCGGATGCTGGTACAGGCGCAGGTTGTCCCGTCGCACGCCGAGGTCGGTGTACCAGGCCAGCCGGCTGGCGATCCAGTACTCGTGCCACTCCTCGTCGGTGCCGGGCTTGACGAAGAACTCCATCTCCATCTGCTCGAACTCGCGGGTCCGGAAGATGAAGTTGCCCGGGGTGATCTCGTTGCGGAACGACTTGCCGATCTGGCCGATGCCGAACGGCACCTTCTTCCGCGAGGTCTGCAGGACGTTGCGGAAGTTGATGAAGATGCCCTGCGCGGTCT
Organism: uncultured Actinomycetes bacterium; assembly: GCA_963751175.1. Classification (GTDB taxonomy): domain Bacteria; phylum Actinomycetota; class Actinomycetes; order Streptosporangiales; family Streptosporangiaceae; genus RYN-230. The sequence continues at coordinate 340,187 of CAVVTM010000016.1, forward strand.
CCGGCCGCAGGTAGGCCAGCCCCGACTCATCCTCGGTGGCGCCGAGGAACGTGCGCAGCAGCCCGTTGAACATGCGCGGCTCGGTGAACGCACCGCGGGTCCCGCAGTGCGGGCAGGCGATGTCCTGCAGGCCGTTCTCCGGCGGGTGGCCGTGCTTCTCCTCGTACGCCTCGATCAGGTGGTCGGCGCGGAACCGCCGGTGGCACGACTGGCACTCGGTGAGCGGGTCCACGAACTCGGTGATGTGCCCGCTGGCCTCCCACACCTCACGGGCCAGGATGACCGAGGAGTCCAGGCCGACGATGTCGTCCCGCTCCTGGATCATGGTCTTCCACCACTGCCGCTTGATGTTGTTCTTCATCTCCACGCCCAGCGGGCCGTAGTCCCAGGAGGCGCGGAGCCCCCCGTAGATGTCACTGGAGGGGAAGACGAAGCCACGGCGCTTGGCGAGGCTGACGATTGCTTCCAGGCGGTCGTTACGGCGGGCCATCAGGACTCCATCCGGCTGGCGGTCGGCGGGCGGGCGCGCCACAGGCCCAGAGGCCGGGCGCATCCGCCCAGCCTATTACCGGTAAACGGCCCCGAAGACCCAGTCGGAGTCGATGTCCAGGGTGTACCCGCCCACGGTGCGCTTGTGCGGACCCTCGTACTGCTTGATCCGGCGCGGCCCCTGCCACCAGCTCTCCAGCAGGTACGGGAGACCCCGCACGTTGCGCTCGTTGTCCCACAGGCCGAACCACATCGAGTCCGGCTTGGCGATCCGGTGCCCGTTGACGGTATGAGCCGCGCCGAGGTTCTCGGCACCGGACGAGGCGCTGGCGTACACGCCGGAGGAGTAGCCGTGCGCGTGCAGCATCCTGGTCCAGGCGTCCAGGAAGGCCAGGGTCGCGTCCCGGCACCGCCCGTGCCCGTGGTAGGCCTCCATGTCGTAGTAAACCGGCGTGCCGGTGCCCATCCCCAGGGCGGCGGCCTGGCGGATCGCGTCGAGGGCCGCGGCCTGACCCTGGGCCACGGCGCGGGCCGGCTGGATGCGGACCGAGAAGGACGAGCAGGACGCCTGCCGGCCGACGTAGGTGGGGATGAGCGACCAGCCCATGCCGGTCATCGCGTGAACCCAGCCCGCCGAGAGGTTCGGGGATGCGCAGCCGGCCTCCACGCCACCGATGTAGACCGCCATGGCCGAGAACGACCGGCGCCACGCCTGCATCGCGGCCAGCGAGGGTGTCGTGCAGCTATCGAAGCCGTGCAGGGCCTGGCGGAGGCGGGGAGTGCGCGGGCGGGCCCGGCGCCGGTCCCGCCGTGCCGGCGGCCCCGTCCGGCGGGCCCCGTGCCTGGGGCCGGGGTGCCTGCGGGCCTTGTGCTTGGTGGCCCTGTGCTTGCGGGTGTGGTGCTTGCGGGCCTCGTGCTTGGTCTCCTTGTGCTTACGGGTCTTGTGCGCGGCGGCCGTGTGCTTACGGGTGTGGTGACTGGCGGCCCTGTATGTGCGGGCCTGGCGTTTGCTGCTGTGGTGGTTCGCGGCCTTGTGCCTGCTGCTCTTGTGCCTGCTGGCCCGGTGCTGGCCGGCCTGGCGGTGCCGCCGGCCGCGGTGCGCACGGGGGTGCCGGTGCTGGGCGGGGTGCGCGGTGTGCAGGGCCGCCGCGTCGCGCGGGACCGACGCCGTGCGCCCGCTCCCGGAGTGCAGGGCCGCCGCGGAGCGCGTCATCACCTGGGCGCGGGCGTGGTCCGTCCCCGCACTGCCCGGCATGCGGTGGCCGCCTGCCCGCCGCAGGCTGCGGAGGATGGACAGCACCCCGGTCGTGTCCCCCGTGTACGTCCCGGTGACTGATACGCCCGGATCGGCGAGCGAGGCACGCATCTCCTGATCCTGGGCATCGCGGGTCACCGATGCGCTGACCTGCGGCAGGGTCCCGATCGCCGGACCGACGTCCACGGCCCCGCCCGGCACTGACCCGGCGCCTGCTGACCCGGCGCTTGCCAGCTGGCCCGGCCGCCTGGATACTGATCGTGGCGGTGCGGCCGACCAGGTGAGCGGGGCACTGCTGGTTGGCCCCGGGGCGGCCCAGGTAGACCGCGTGCCGGTCGTAACGGACGCACCGGCTGGGATCGAGGTCCAGCCGGTATACCGGCCAGCTCGCGGGGACCCTGATGGTGTACCCGGCGTACCGGACCAGCTTGAACGCCGGGCGGCCGGCCTGCGCCGTGAGCCGCGCCGCGGCGGTGCCGGGCCCGGGCATAGGCTGAGCCAGGGCAAGTACCCCGAGCCCTGCGTACGTAAGGGTCACGAGCAACACAAAGGTGATTACCCGACGCATCTGCATCCCCCCGAATGCGATAGCGCCCGCAACCGCCGGGGGACGACGTCAGGCCTTGCGCCTTCCCGTTCCCTGCGCCCTCAGCCGGCAAGCGCATCGGCTACCGGGGCGGGAGTGATAAGGGGGTAACTTTGCCAGGGAGATGTGAAAACTTGATCCGAAATCCGGCCAGCCGCCCGCAGGGGGATACTTAGTGACTGTGCGCCAGCAATCCCCGCAGATCCGTCAATCCATCGAGCGGCTGAGCCTCCGGCCGGCCGCCTATCTCCGGCACCTGCCGCGGTGGCTGCCGCCGGTGGTCATCACCGCGCTGTTCGTGGGCGGCCTGGCGGTACGCGGCTGGGGCGGGGCGGTCATGCTCCTCGTCGTCACGGCGTTCCTGGCCTGGCTGGCCGTGCTGTCGTGGCCCGCACTGCCGCCGCAGACCCGCCTGCTGCGGGTGGCAGCCCTCGCGGCCCTGCTCGCCCTGTGCGTCTGGCAGGGCCTGCGCTAGGCCCGGTACGGCTACGGGGTGCTGGCGGGCAGCAGGTTGGGCTGGGCCCCGCCGTAACGCCGGTCGCGGCTCGCGTAGATCTCGCAGGCCTGCCACAGATGCCGCCGGTCGAAGTCGGGGAAAAGCGTGTCCAGGAAGACGAGTTCGGCATACGCAGACTGCCAGAGCAGGAAATTCGAGATGCGCTGCTCACCCGAGGACCGCACGAACAGATCGACATCGGGAATGTCCGGCTCATCCAGGTAGCGGGCCAGGACCTTCTCGTCTATTTTGTCGGGGCGCAGCCGGCCCGCCGCCACTTCCCGGGCTATGGCCGCGGCCGCATCGGCGATTTCGGCGCGGCCGCCATAATTCACGCAGAATTGCAGTGTGAGCACCGAGTTGCCCTCGGTCATGCGCTCCGCGTCCTCGAGTTCGCTGATAACGCTCCGCCAGAGCCGCGGGCGCCGTCCGGCCCAGCGGACCCGGACGCCCATCTCGTTCAGCTGGTCGCGGCGGCGGCGGATCACGTCCCGGTTGAACCCCATCAGGAAGCGGACCTCATCCGGGGAGCGCCGCCAGTTCTCGGTGGAGAACGCGTACGCCGACAGGTAGGGAATCCCGAGCTCGATCGCGCCCATGATCACGTCGAAGAGGGCTGACTCCCCCATCTTGTGACCTTCGGTGCGGGGCAGCCCGCGCTGCTTGGCCCAGCGCCCGTTGCCGTCCATGACCAGGGCCACATGCCGGGGCACCAGGTCGGCCGGGATGGCGGGGGGGCGGGCGCCGTCCCGATGCGGGTAGGGCGGGCGGACGGGCTTGCGGCTCATACATGCTCCACGTGGCGGAGGGAGCGGATGGAGTGCTCGAGGTGCCATTGCACGTAGGCGGCCACCAGGCTGCTGCATTCCACCTGGTGCCGGGCCTGGCTGGCGTCGGCCTGGGCCCAGTCGCCGCGCAGCAGGGCCCGCATCAGGGCGATGGTCGCCACCGCGGGGCTCGCGGCCCCCGGCGGCCGGCAGGACCGGCAGGTCAGCCCGCCGGCCGGAACCGCGAACGAGCGTGAGCCGGTCATCCCGCCTGCGCCCGGGCCCGAACCGCCGGTATCGGTGCCGCCGGTACCGGTGCCGTCCGTATCCGTGCTGGTCGCGGGGTCCCGCGTGCCGCACACTGCGCACTCGTCCAGGGCTGGTGCGTAGCCCGCCACGGCCAGGGTCCGCAGCAAGTAGGCGTCGAGGACGAGCCGCGGGTCATGAGCCCGCTCGCCGAGCGCCCGCAAGCCGCCGACCAGCAGCAGGAATTGGCGGATGAGGGGCTCCTTCTCCATCGGGGTGAACCGCTCGGCGGTCTCCAGCATGGCCGTGCCGCTGGTGTAGCGCGGGTAGTCCGCGGCCAGCGGCTCGCCGTACGCCCGCAGCGTCTCCGCCTGGGTGATCACGTCCAGCGAGCGCCCGGTGTACAGGAGGAGATCCACGTGGGTGAACGGCTCCAGCCGGGCACCGAACCGTGACTTGGTCCGGCGCACGCCCTTGCCGACCGCCCGGACACGGCCGTTCCGCCTGGTCAGGATCGTGACGATCCGGTCTGCCTCACCCAGCTTCTGGGTGCGCAGCACAATCCCGTCATCCCGGTACAGGCCCACCCTGTCATTGTCTCGCACTGCGGGTCCTGCCACGACGCAGGCGCGCGCCGGGAGCCCGGGTTCCTGGATCCGGGTTCCCGGCGCGCGATGAGTAGAACCACCCGCGGTACGGTCAGGCGCGGCGGGACCGGTTCACGGCGGAGAGCACGGCGCGCAGTGACGCGGTCACCGTGTTCACGTCGATGCCCACGCCCCACCAGGGCCGGCCGCCTATCTCGCATTCCACGTAGGCGGCAGCGTGCGCGTCGCTGCCCGCGGACATCGCGTGCTCGGCGTAGTCCAGCACCCGCACGTCGATGCCGATGGTGCCCAGCGCATCGCAGAACGCCGAGATCGGCCCGTTCCCGGCCCCCTCGACCTGGTGCTCCCCACCGTCGACCTCGATGTCCACGGTGAGCGCGTCCTTGGCGTCCACCACCGAGGACGTGTGGTGCGCGAGCAGGGCCACCGCTCCCCGGGCGAGGTACTCGTCGGAGAAGGCCTGCCACATCCGGGCCGGGGACACTTCGCCGCCCTCGGCGTCGGTGTGCGCCTGGACCACCCGGGAGAACTCGATCTGGAGCCGGCGGGGCAGGTCCAGCTGGTGCTCCGCCTTCATGATGTAGGCGACGCCGCCCTTGCCGGACTGGGAGTTGACCCGGATCACGGCCTCGTAGGTGCGTCCCACGTCCTGCGGGTCGATGGCCAGGTACGGGACCGCCCAGCCGAAGTCGCGGACCGGGGTCCCGGCGGCCGCGGCGTCCCGCTCCAGCGCCTCCAGGCCCTTCTTGATGGCGTCCTGGTGCGAGCCGGAGAACGCCGTGTAGACCAGGTCGCCCGCGTACGGGTGCCGCGGGTGCACCGGAAGCTGGTTGCAGTACTCGGCGGTGCGCCGGATCTCGTCGATGTCGGAGAAATCGATCATCGGGTCGATCCCCTGGCTGAACAGGTTCATGCCCAGGGTGACCAGGCAGACGTTCCCGGTCCGCTCGCCGTTGCCGAACAGGCAGCCCTCGATCCGGTCCGCGCCGGCCAGCACCGCCAGCTCGGCATCAGCGACCGCGGTTCCCCGGTCGTTGTGGGTGTGCACGGATACGCACACGTGCTCGCGGTGCGGCAGGTTCCGGCTCATCCACTCGATCTGGTCGGCGTACACGTTCGGGGTGGAACGCTCGACGGTGCAGGGCAGGTTGAGGATGATCTCCCGGCCGGGCCCCGGCTGCCACACGTCCATGACCGCCGCGCAGACCTCGGCGGCGTAGTCGAGCTCGGTGTCCATGAAGATCTCGGGCGAGTACTCGTAGCCGAAGTCGCAGCCCGCCAGGTACTGCTCGGCGTACTTCATCACCGACCGGGTGCCCTCGACGGCGAGGGCTCTGGTCTCCTCCCGGTCGTTGCCGAACACCACGCGGCGGAACACGGGCGCGGTCGCGTTGTACATGTGGACCGTGGCACGGGGGGCGCCCGCCAGTGACTGCACGGTCCGCTCGATCAGCTCGTCGCGGGCCTGGGTGAGGACGGAGATCTGCACGTCATCGGGGATCCGGCCGTCCTCGATCAGGCTCCGGACGAAATCGAAGTCCGTCTGGCTGGCCGACGGGAAGCCAACTTCGATCTCCTTGTATCCCATCCGGACCAGCAGGTCGAACATGGTCCGCTTGCGGGCCGGGCTCATGGGGTCGATCAGGGCCTGGTTGCCGTCGCGGAGGTCGGTGGACAGCCACCGCGGCGCCCGGGTGATGCTCCGGCCGGGCCAGGTCCGGTCAGGCAGGTCAACCGGCCGGAACGGGGTATATCGCTGGCAGGGCATGCCGCTGGGCTGCTGCGGGACCGGGGCATGCCCGCCCGGTACCCGGTCAGGCTGGGCCTGGCCAGAGTGAGGCTGGCCAGAATGGGCCTGATCAGAATCAGGCTGCGTTACGTGCTGGGAATGCATTGGAGGTTCTGCTCCCTCGCGGATCGGGCGGCGGCCAGCCGACACGCCAAACCCCGCGGCGAGGGAGCCGGCCTTATCGGCCCCCGCCGCGGCAGGTAAGCAGCAGCATTCCGTGCACCATGGCGCTTCGACAGTAGCAGACGGGCCGGGCGGAGCGCAGATCCCGGTCCGCCCAGTGAGACGGCAGGGCGAGACGGCAGGACACGAGGCGGGCGGGCCGGCGGGCTCAGTCGTAGAACCCCAGGCGGCGGAGCTGTTTCGGGTCCCGCTGCCAGTCCTTGGCCACCTTGATGCGCAGGTCCAGGTAGACCTTGGTGCCCAGGAGGGCCTCGATCTGCCGCCGCGCCTGCGTGCCCACCTCCTTCAGCCGCGCGCCCTTGGCCCCGATGACGATGGACTTCTGGCTCGGCCGCTCCACGTACATGAACGCGTACACGTCGATGAGGTCGTCCCGGCCTTCCCGGGGCTTCATCTCGTCCACTACCACGGCGATCGAGTGCGGCAGCTCGTCCCGCACCCCCTCCAGGACTGCCTCCCGGATGAGCTCCGCCACCAGCAGCTGCTCCGGCTCGTCGGTCAGCTCGCCGTCCGGGTAGAGCGGCCGGCCCGGCGGGAGGTGGGAGACCAGCACGTCCGCGAGCACGTCCAGCTGGAAACCGGCCACCGCCGACACGGGCACGATGTCCGCCCAGTCCCCGAGTTCCGCCACCGCCGCCAGCTGCGCCACGACCTGGGCCGGTGTGGCCTGGTCGGTCTTGGTGACGATCGCCACCACCGGCGTCCGCGTGGCGGGCCCGGCGAGCTCATTGGCCAGGTACTTGTCGCCTGGGCCGATCGGGTCCGTGGCGGGTATGCAGAACCCGATGACGTCCACTTCGGTCAGCGTCAACCGGACCAGGCTGTCCAGCCGCTCCCCGAGCAGGGTCCGCGGCCGGTGCAGGCCGGGCGTGTCCACGATGATCAGCTGCGCGTCCGGGCGGTGGACGATTCCCCGGATCGCCCGTCTGGTGGTCTGCGGACGGCTGCTGGTGATGGCCACCTTGCTGCCCACCAGGGCATTCATCAGAGTGGACTTGCCGACATTTGGCCGGCCGACGAAGCAGGCGAAGCCCGACCGGAACTCGGGCTGGCCTGCACTGGCGTCAGCACCGGACGCAGCGGTACGCGTAGCTCCCACCCTGTGATTGTCCCCCCGCCGGCGAGCAGGTGGTGTCAGGGCCTGACGGTGGCGCGGAGCATCCCGTTCGATCCTGCCTGGAACACCACGGCAGAGGGACCGGCCTCGCGCACCACCGCGAGGTCCGCCGGATCGACCTTCTCGACGTCGCTGACCAGCGCCGCCGCCTCCAGGCTGGACGCACCACTGGACACCGCCATCGCCACGGCCAGGCGGAGCGCGGACAGTTTCAGCGACGGCAGCGAGACGGCGGCGGCCGCGTAGGTCCGGCCGGTCTCGTCCCGCACGGCCGCACCCTCGGCCGCAGCCACCCGGGCCCGCGCCGACCGGGCCAGCGTGATGATCTTCAGGTCTTCCGGGCCAGGCTCCACCGCGCTCACCTGCCCGAGTGTAGTAGCGCGGGTGCCCGTCACATCAGCCCCAGTCCGTCTCGTATGTCCCAGACCGCTCATTCAGCTCCGCCCGCTGGCCGGTTCGGCCTCGTCCCCGGGCCGGGCGGCGGGCTTGCGGGCCGCGACCCCGGCCCGTTCCACGGTGACCGTGCCGATCCGGTTGCGCCGCCCGGCCAGGCTCTCGGCGGTGAGCTTCAGCCCCGCCACCGTGGCCACGGACCCGGCGATCGGCACCCGGCCCAGCGCGTGGGCCAGCAGGCCGCCGACGGTCTCCACGTCTTCGGCCTCGATCGTGGTCCCGAACAGCTCCTCCAGGTCGGTCACGGGCAGCCGGGCGGTGACCCGGGCCCGGTCCGGGGACAGCCACTCCACGGTGGGCTGCTCGTGGTCGTACTCGTCGGTGATCTCCCCGACGATCTCCTCCAGGATGTCCTCGATGGTGACCAGCCCTGCGGTCCCGCCGTACTCGTCGATCACGATGGCCAGGTGGATCCGGAGCTGCTGCATCTCCCGGAGCAGCTCGTCCACCGGCTTGCTCTCGGGCACGAACGTGGCGGGCCGCATCACCGAGGTCACGGTGGCCACGGACTCCTGCTCTGGATGCTCCTGGCTGATCGTCACCAGGTCCTTCAGGTAGGCGATGCCGATGACGTCATCCTGGTTCTCCCCGACCACCGGGATCCGGGAGAAACCGCTGCGCAGGGCGAGTGAGAGCGCCTGGCGGAGGGTCTTGTCCCGCTCCACGAAGACCATGTCGGTGCGCGGGACCATTACCTCACGGACGATCGTGTCACCCAGCTCGAAGACGGAGTGGATCATGGCCCGCGCCCCGGGCTCGATGACCTGGCGCTGCTCCAGCAGGTCGACGAGGCCGCGCAGCTCCTCCTCGGTGCCGAACGCGTCGCGGGACCCGCGGCCCGGGGTCAGCACCCTGCCCAGGGCCAGCAGCAGCCGCGGGAAGGGGCCGAGGATCCGGGTCACCGGGTACAGCACATCGGCCGCGGCCAGGGCCACCGAGCGCTCGTGCTGCCGGCCGAGGATCCTCGGCCCGATGCCGGTCAGGACGTACAGCACCGCGGCCATGATGACCCAGATCAGCAGGAACACGTGCCATCCGGTGCCGAGCCAGTGCAGCAGCGCGGCGGCGACCAGCACGATGGCCGCCGTCTCGCCGCAGACCCGGGCCAGCAGGAGCACGGCCAGGTACCGGGCGGGCTCGGCCAGGACCGCCTGGAGCCGGGTGGCGGCGCGGTGGCGGCTGCCCTTGCGGCCGCGGGCCAGTTCGCCCGCGCCGGACCGGGACACCCGCATGAGCGCCACCTCGGCGCTCGCGCACAGCCCGGCCCCCAGCGCCAGCGCCACGGCGGCGACGATCAGCCACGCCATGGTGGCCTCACCCCGTCCCTTCCTGCCCTTCCGGGTCACCGTCCGGGGCGGACGGGTGATCCCGGGCGGAGCGCCAGGTGGCGACCAGCTGATCCTGGAGGCCGAACATGGCGGTGCGCTCATCCGCCTCGGCGTGGTCGTAACCGAGGAGGTGCAGGATGCCGTGGGCGCAGAGCAGCTCGAGCTCGTCGCGCAGCGGGTGGTGGGCCTGCGCGGCCTGCTCGGCGGCGACCTCGGGGCACAGCACGACGTCGCCGAGCAGGCCCGGCGGCGAGATCGCTTCCCCGCCGGCGCCCTGGTCCCCGCGGGCGCTCCCGGGGGGCGGCGGCCTCAGCTCATCCATCGGGAAGGCCAGCACGTCCGTCGGGCCTGGCTCGCCCATCCAGCGCTCATGCAGGTCGGACATGGTGCCGCGGTCGACCAGCAGGACCGAGAGCTCGGCCAGCGGGTGCATCCGCATGCCGTCCAGGACGTGCCGGGCCAGCGCGGCGAGGTCGGCCTCGTCCACGTCGACCCCGGACTCGTTGGCGATCTCGATGCTCACCGCGGGTTCCGGCTCACTGCGCGCGCTTGCGCCGCTGCGGCGGGGACGTCCCGCGCACCCGGGCGTCGTAGCGGTCGTAGGCGTCCACGATGTCCCCCACCAGCCGGTGCCGTACCACGTCGTGGCTGGTCAGCCTGGCGAAATGCACGTCGTCCAGGCCCTGGAGGATGTCCTGGACGATCCGCAGCCCGCTGGCCTGGCCGGACGGCAGGTCCACCTGGGTGACGTCGCCGGTCACGACGATCTGCGACCCGAAGCCGAGCCGGGTGAGGAACATCTTCATCTGTTCCGCCGAGGTGTTCTGCGCCTCGTCCAGGATGATGAACGAGTCGTTCAGGGTCCGCCCGCGCATGTACGCCAGCGGCGCTACCTCGATCGTGCCCGCCGCGATGAGCCGCGGGATCGAGTCCGGGTCGAGCATGTCGTGCAGGGCGTCGTAGAGCGGCCGCAGGTACGGGTCGATCTTCTCGTACAGGGTGCCGGGCAGGAAGCCCAGCCGCTCCCCGGCCTCGACGGCCGGCCGGGTCAGGATGATCCGGTTGACCTCCTTGGCCTGGAGCGCCTTCACCGCCTTGGCCATGGCCAGGTAGGTCTTGCCGGTGCCCGCCGGGCCGATGCAGAACACGATCGTGTGCGCATCGATGGCGTCCACATAGCGCTTCTGGTTCAGTGTTTTCGGCCGGATTGTCCGCCCGCGCGCCGACAGGATGTCCAGGCTCAGCACGTCGGCCGGGCGAACCCCGGATTTCCGCCGGAGCATGGCCACGACGCGCTCCACCGAATCCGCGGTGAGCTCAGCCCCGCCGGCCAGCAACTCGGTGAGTTCCTCGAAGAGGCCGGCGACACGCTCGCTCTCCTCGGCCGCCCCGGTAATGGTGATCTCATTCCCGCGGACGTGAATATCGGCATCGAATGCCTTCTCGATCACGTGCAGGAGTTCATCGCGGGATCCCAGCAGGCTGACCATTGAGCGGTCATCCGGGATAACGATCTTGACCTGCGCGCCGGTGCTGCCGGGCGGCTTACGGCCCGCAGAATCCCCTGATCTGTCTGTCAATTCCCTCTCTCCGCCCGAGCGCAGGCGCGGCCCGCGCCCGTACCGTCATGCTATCCGCGCGGGCGTCAGCCCGGGCGGAGAGTGTCAGCCGGGGGGCCAGCCCAGCCCGCGCCCGCCCAGGACGTGGGCATGGACGTGCGGCACGTCCTGGCCGCCATGGTCCCCCGTATTAAAGACAACCCGGTACCCGCTGCCGGAGATTCCCTCCGCCCTGGCCACCTCATCCACCTGGCTGACCAGTTCGGTGAGCAGGCTGCCGTCCGCGGCCGCCAGCGCGGCCAGGTCGGGATAGTGATCCTTCGGGATCACCAGCACGTGAGTCGGCGCCTGCGGGACTGATGTCGCGGAAGGACAGGGTCCGCGGTGACTCGAGCACCCGTGATGCCGGGACACCGCCGGCCACGATCCTGCAGAATAGACACTCCGGCACAGAGGGGATCCTAGCTTGTCCCTCTCCGGTAACACCCACGACATATATGGTTACCAAGGTGCTAGCCCACTGCGCAGGCCCGCCGCACTCCCCCAGGTGCAGGGCGCGGCATTTGTGCGTGTCCCCAGGCTCGCGCCGGGGCACTGCCGGACCATCCGCTGCGCGGACGGGCAGGCACTCCACACTCGACATCCCTGTGGGGGGAATGCTTCCGTGAGGCCGAAGGGCTGGGATGGGTCGCGTGCACGTATTCGACATGCCAGGTGAACCTGACGGCATGGTGACGCGTCCCATTGACGTGACCGAGGCCCTAGTAGCTGACACGGCGATAACCCGCGCCGCTGTGGAGTGGGATGCTGACCGGGCGGTCACCGCCATCTACAGCGAGCACTACCGCTCGCTGGTGCGCCTCGCGGCCTTCCTGGTCCGGGATACCGCGACCGCGGAAGAAGTGGTGCAGGACTCGTTCGTGGCCATGCACGGGGCATGGCGCCGGCTGCGGGACACGGATAAGGCGCTGTCGTACCTCCGCCAGTCCGTCGTCAACCGGTCGCGGTCGGTCCTGCGGCACCGGATGGTGGTCGACAAGAACACGCCGAAGCCACCGCCGGACATGCCGAGCGCAGAGCATGGCGCCATCGTCCAACTGGAGCGCTCAGCGGTGGTATCCGCGCTGCGCGCGCTCCCCGAACGGCAGCGGGAGGCACTGGTGCTCCGCTACTACGGGGACCTCTCCGAGGCGCAGATCGCCTCGGTCATGGGCATCAGCAGGGGAGCAGTCAAGAGTCACACGGCCCGGGCCATGGCAGCCCTGCGGGCCGTGCTGGAGCGGGACTCGTGAGGAGGGCCTTCGGGGACGCGGAGAGCCCCAGGCGGCAGCCATGATGACACAGGATCGGGAATACGAGGACGCCCTCCGCCGCGCACTGGCCGCGGCGGCGGAGTCCATCGAACCCACCGGCGACGGACTGCAGCGTATCCGTCACCGGCTGGATTCGCCTCGGTCCCCGCGGTCCGTTTTCTCTGGGTGCGCCGAGTGGCTGGAGCTGCGCGGGACCCGTCTCCTCGTCCGGCTCGAACCGGCCATCGAGACGGGCCGGACCGCGCTGAGGCGTGCCGAGCCGCTCCGGGGAGCCCTCCTGGCCCTGGCCAGTTTCCTGGCCGGCCTGCTCGGCGGGCGCGGGCGGGGACGCCGGCGGGTCGGCGGGCACCGCACGACGGCCAGCCCGGCCGGGCGCCTGGGACCCGCCCGGGCCTGGCTCAAGCCGGTCTTCGCGGTCGCGGCCGCGGTGGCCATCGTGGTGGGCGGGGTGGTCACGCTCAACCACGTGAAGGGGCCCCTGATCAACCCGTTGAACAATGTCGGCAGCGCTGGCCCGAGCTCCAGCCCGGCCAGCGCCGGGAAGACCGCGAACTCCAAGCGGTGGAAACTGCCGATCGGCGTCCAGGCCACCCAGCAGGTCACCGGCCCGGACCGGCAAAAGGGCGTGACGAGCGTGCTGCCCGCGATCGCCTGCACCCCGACCCCGACGCCCTCGTCCACCACGACGGCACCTGCCGGGAGCCCGACGCCGACGCCGACGCCGACGGTGACCGCGAGCGCGACCGGCACGCCGACACCGCAGCCGACTGACACCAGCACCCCGACGTCCACCCCGACGGCCAGTGCCGCTACCGGCGGCACGGCCACCGCCACCGCCGCGGCCATGGTCGTCCCGTACCACGGCGGGGCGCCCGCCGTCGTCGAATGCGCGGGCGGGGGCAGCCCGAAGCCCTCACACAGCCCCTGATCACGCGGGCGGCCGCCTCTGAGGCCTGCCGGGCCTTCCCTGGCTCAGGCCCAGCGGCCAGCCCGGCTGAGCAGGATCGCGGCCGCCGCCATCCCGGCGGATGAGGTGCGGAGCACGGTCGGCCCCAGCCGCGCCGCGGTGGCCCCCGCCTGGGTGAGCGCGCCGGCTTCGGCGGGGGTGAGGCCGCCCTCCGGGCCGACGATCACGAGCATCTCGCCCGACCGGGGCAGCGGCATCTCGCTGAGCTGGTCGACCGGCCTGCGGATCCAGGATGAAGGCCCGGGCGGCCCGGCCGACCCGGGCGGTCACCTCGCCGAGGCCCGCGGGCGCGGTCACCTCGGGAACCCGGCCCCGCCGCGCCTGCTTGGCCGCTTCCCGCGCGGTGGAGCGCCACCGGGCCACGGCACGCTCGCCGCGCTCCCCCTGCCACCTGGCCACGCAGCGCTCGGCCGCCCACGGGACGATCACGTCCACCCCGGCCTCGGTCATCAGCTCGACGGCCAGCTGCCCCCGCTCCCCTTTCGGGATCGCCTGGACCACGGCCAGGGCGGGATCCGGGGCGGGCAGCACGGTGCGGTGCCGCACCGCGAGCTCCAGCTGGCCACGCTGGACCCGGGTCACCACGCACTCGGCCACCTGGCCGTCGCCGTCGGTCAGGTCCGCCCGCTCGCCCACGGCGAGCCTGCGCACATCGGCCGCGTGCCGCCCCTCCGGCCCGGCCAGCACGATCAGGTCGCGGGCCAGGTCCTGGGGGTCGGCGAAGAAGACCGGCGGCTGGGAGCCGGGCGCGGCCGCGCGGGTCACCGGCCGTTGAACGCGTCACGCAACCGGGAGAAGAAGCCCTGCTGCCCCGGGGCGAAGCGGCCGGGCGGCGTCTCCTCGCCGCGCAGCGCCGCCAGCTGCTTGAGCAGCGCCTCCTGGGCTTCGTCCAGCTTGGACGGGGTCTCGACCGAGATGTGGATGACCAGGTCGCCCCGGCCCGAGTCGTTCAGGTGCTGGACGCCGAGCGCGTACATCGGGACGACCTGCCCCGACTGGGTACCCGGGCGGATGTCCAGTTCCCGGGGACCGTCCAGGGTCTCGACGGACAGGGTGGCTCCCAGCGCCGCGGCCACCATCGGGATGGTCACCGTGCAGTGCAGGTCGTCGCCCTGACGTTCGAAGATGGGGTGCGGGCGCTGGAGGATCTCCAGGAACAGGTCCCCGGGCGGGCCGCCGCCGGACCCGATCTCGCCCTCGCCCGCCAGCTGGATGTGCGTGCCGTCCTCGACCCCCGCCGGGATGCGGACCTTCATCGTCCGCCGGGTCCTGACCCGGCCGTCGCCGTCGCACTCGGGGCACGGCCGGCGGATGACGGTGCCGAACCCGCCGCAGTGCGGGCATGGCCGGGAGGTCATCACCTGGCCCAGGAACGAGCGCGTGACCTGGCTGACCTCGCCGCGCCCGCCGCAGACCTCACAGGTCTCCGGGTGGGTACCCGGCGCCGTGCCCTCACCGAGCAGGTCGGGCAGACCACGGCCGTGTCCACGACCAGTTCCCGGGTGGTGCCGAACGCGCACTCGGACAGGTCCAGCTCGACCCGGATGGTCGCGTTGCGGCCGCGCCGGGCCCGGCTGCGCGGGCCCCGGGCCGCCGCCCCGGCCCCGAAGAACGCGTCCATGATGTCGCTGAACGGGAAGCCGGGACCGAAGCCGCCTGCCCCCGCCCCGCCGTTGGGTGCGAACGGGTCCGCGCCCTGGTCGTACATCTGGCGCTTCCCCGGGTCGGAGAGCACCTCGTACGCCTGGGTGATCTCCTTGAACCGTTCCTGGGTCTCCGGGTCCGGGTTCACGTCCGGGTGCAGCTCACGGGCGAGCCGCCGGTAGGCCTTCTTGATCTCATCGGGCGGCGCGTCCCGGCGGACGCCGAGCGCGCCGTAGTAGTCGTTGGCCACTAGGACCCCGCCAGGATCTGGCCCACGTATCGTGCCACCGCGCGTACTGCTCCCATCGCTGTCGGGTAATCCATCCGTGTCGGGCCGAGCACCCCGAGCCTGGCCAGCACCTGATCCCCGGTTCCGTACCCGGCCGCGACCACGGACGTGCTCCGCAGGCCCTCGACCGGGTTCTCCGCACCAATCCGGACGGTCAGCGAGGGGTGATCGCCAGACTCGCCCAGCAACCGCATGAGCACGACCTGCTCTTCGAGGGATTCCAGGACCTCCCGCAGTCCCCGGGAGAAGTCCGCCGTGGTCAGGTTGGCCGCCCCGCCGACCACCACCCGCTCGTCGGTGCGCTCCACCAGGGTTTCCAGGATGACCGAGAACACCGCCGCCGCGTTCGGCCGTTCCGTCGGGTCGACCAGCTCCGGCAGGTCCGCGACCACGGACGCCACCTCGGTCAGGCGCCGCCCGTCCAGGCAGGCGTTCAGCACCGCCCGCAGGTGCATGATGGAGTCTTCCTCGGCCGCGTCCGGCAGCTCCACCGAGCGCTGCTCCACCCGCCCGGTATCGGTGATGATCACCAGCATGAGCCGTTTCGCGGCCAGCGGGACCAGTTCCACATGCCGGACCGAGGAGCGGGTCAGCGAGGGGTACTGCACCACGGCCACCTGGCGGGTCAGCTGCGCGAGCAGGCGGACCGTCCGCATCACCACGTCGTCGAGGTCGTACGCACCGGCCAGGAACGTCTCGATCGCCCGGCGCTCGGCCGAGGAGAGCGGCTTGACCCCGGACAGCCGGTCCACGAACAGCCGGTAGCCCTTGTCGGTCGGTATCCGGCCCGCGCTCGTGTGCGGCTGCACGATGAAGCCCTGCTCCTCGAGCACGGCCATGTCGTTGCGGATGGTCGCCGGTGAGACGTCGAGGTTGTGCCGGTCGACCAGCGACTTCGAGCCGACGGGCTCTGTAGTGGACACATAATCTTCCACGATCGCCCGCAGCACGGCGAGCTTGCGCTCATCGAGCATGTCCCCACCTCCCCTGGCACTCCACAGTCCTGAGTGCCAAGTTTAAGGCGGTCCGGGCGCCGTGGCACCCAAGCGCTCTTTAATCCGGGGGGCGACCCCCCTGGACCCCCCGGCATTTCGCCGGCTCGGGGGAACGCGCCTCCGGCGCGCCCCGCCTCGCCAGCGAATCACCGCGCGCACGCCCCGGAAAACCCGCCCCCACCGCCAGGGGCACGCGCCCCGGCGCGCCCCGCCTCGCCAGCGAAACACCATGCGCACGCCCCGGAAAACCCCGCCCGCCGCCGCCGGGGGAACGCGCCTCCGGCGTGCCGCCGCCCGGGCGCCGCACTTGTCCGCTAGCGTCCGGTTGGGTGGACCCCTATGACGGTACGGACGTCCTCGCGCCGGGCTGGCAGCGCCGCGCGCGGCCGGAGCCGCCCCAGGCGGAGGCGGTCCCCGGGCTGGTCGTGGAGGAGGCGGGCGGCGGCTTCTGCGGCGCCGTGGTCGCCTGCGAGAAGAACGCGGTGACGCTGGAGGACCGGTTCGGGCGGCAGCGGGTCTTCCCGCTGAGCCGCGGCGCGTTCCTGCTGGAGGGCAGGCCGGTGACGCTGACCCGGCCTGCGCCAGCCGGGCCCGCCCGCGGCCCGGCCCGGAGCCGGTCGGGCTCGGTGGCCCGGCCCGCGGGGCCGCCCGGCCAGGCCAGCCAGGCCCGGGTGGCCAAGGCCAGCCGGATCTACGTCGAAGGCCGCCACGACGCCGAGCTCATCGAGCAGATCTGGGGCGACGACCTGCGCGACGTGGGCGTGGTGGTGGAGTACCTGGAGGGGGTGGATCACCTCCCGGCCGTGCTGCAGGCGTTCTCGCCCGGCCCGCAGCGGCGGCTCGGGGTCCTGGTCGACCACCTGGTCCCCGGCTCCAAGGAACAGCGCATCGCCGCCGCCGTGACCTCACCGCACGTGCTGGTGGTGGGCCATCCCTACGTGGACATCTGGCAGGCGGTCAAGCCCGCGGCGGTGGGCATCCCCGCCTGGCCCGTGGTGCCGCGCGGCACGCCGTGGAAAGAGGGCGTGCTGGGCGCCCTCGGCTGGGGCACCGACACGGCGGCCGGCTGGAAACGGATCCTGGCCGCGGCCCGCAGCTACGCCGATCTGGAGCCGGAACTGCTCGGCCGGGTCGAGGAACTGATTGATTTCGTCACCGCCGCGGGTACTGGCTAACGTGAGGCAGCAACGCACCCCGCGAGGAGCCCATGACGAGCCCGCACTATCCGATGGATTCCGGCCTGAGCGTGTTCGGCCCGCAGGACGGCCCGGACCTTCGGGACGAGGACGGGGGCCCGGATCCCGGCGGCAACGCCAGCCGGCCCGCCCCGGCGCCCGCGGACCGCGGTGAGGTGCGCCTGGCCATGCTGGCCTATCTGGCGGTGCCGTTCACCCTGTGCCTGGTGCCGCTGGCCGTCTACCTGACCAGCCTGGGGAACCGCAGGTTCGCCCGGGCGCACGCGGCGGTGGCGCTGGGCCTGTCGCTGGCCACCATCCTCTACACGGTCAGCATCCTGATCGTGGGCGGCGTGCTGGCCCTCGACTCCGCCGCGGTGGGCACCCTGGCCGCCGTGCCGCTGCTGGTGCTGCTATGGGCGGGCGTGCTGGTCGTGGTGGTCCGCGCGGCCGCGGCGGCCGGCCGCGGTGACATGTACCAGCTGCCCCGGTGGCTGCGGATGACCTCGGGACCGGGCCGCGCGGGCGTCAGTCGGTGAGGCCGCGGATGACCGCGTCGGCGAGCAGCCGCCCGCGGGTGGTCAGCACGACCCGGCCCGCAGCGTAAGCATCCTGCGCGGCCAGCCCGTCCGCGACCGCGGTGGCCGCGGCGGACCGCCCGGTCGGGAGCGAGCACCCCGACCGGGCACCCGGAGGACAGCCGGGTCAGCAGCATGATCTCTTCCAGCTTGCGCTCCGGCCCGGTGAGCACCTCGCGGGCCAGGCCCGGGCTGGTGCCCGCGGTGAGCCGCGCCGCATACGCGGCCGGGTGCTTGACGTTCCACCAGCGGACTCCGCCCACGTGGCTGTGCGCACCCGGTCCCACGCCCCACCAGTGGCCGCCGGTCCAGTACAGCTGGTTGTGCTGGCAGCGGGCCTCCGGCCCGGCCGCCCAGTTGGACACCTCGTACCAGCCCAGCCCCCGGGCCGACAGGAGCTCGTCCGCGACCAGGTACCGATCGGCCATGGCCTCGTCGTCGGGAACAGCTACCTCACCCCGCCGGACCCGGGCCGCGAGGCGGGTGCCCTCCTCGACGATGAGGGCGTACGCCGAGATGTGGTCCGGGTCCGCCGCCAGGGCCGCCTCGAGTGACTCCCGCCAGTCTGTGTCGGTCTCCCCCGGCGTGCCGTAGATGAGGTCCAGGCTGACGTGCTCGAAGCCCGCCTCCCGGGCCCACTGCGCGCACCGGGCGGGCCGGCCGGGCTCGTGCACCCGGTCCAGCACGGCCAGCACGTGCGGCGCCGCGCTCTGCATGCCCAGCGAGATCCGGGTGAACCCCGCCTCGCGCAGCGCGGCCAGTGATCCCTGGTCCACGCTCTCCGGGTTGGCCTCGACGGTAACCTCAGCGCCGGGTGCCAGGCCGAATTCGCCCTCGATGACCCGCAGGATCTCACCAAGCTGCCCGGCCGGGAGCAGGGTCGGGGTGCCGCCGCCGAAGAACACGGTGGCCACCGGGCCGCCCGCGGTGCCCAGCACCCGGCGGGCCAGCCGGATCTCCGCGGCGGCCAGCGCGGGGTAGGTGTCCCGGGAGACCCCGGGCCCGAGCTCGGCGGCGGTATAGGTGTTGAAGTCGCAGTAACCGCAGCGGCGCTGGCAGAACGGCACGTGCACGTAGAACCCGAACGGGCGGTCGCCCAGTTCGGCGACGGCGCTGGCAGGCAGCGCACCGTCAGCGGGGACGGGCGTGCCCGGCGGGAGCACTCCGGGCACGGTCAGCCGGTCGCCGGTTCGCGCGGGACCGCTGGTTCCCGCGGCCGAGCCCGGCGCAGCACCGAAGCCGCGGTTTCCTTCCACTGGGGGTCGAGCCCTGGCGCGGCCACCAGCCGCCGCATGAGTTCCGCGTCCCCGTAGTAGGCCCGCATCGCCTCGGACACGGTCACGCTCTCCGCCGGCCGTGAGAGCACCTCGATGCGATCACCGGATCCGGCTGCCCCTTCCTCGAGGACCCGCAGGTAGGCACCGGGCCGGGCCGCCGCGGCGAACCGCTTCACCCAGTGCCGCTCACCCATCCACCCGGCGAACGTGCCGCACGGGATGCGCACCGAGGCGATCTGCACCACCGCGGTGCCGAGCCGCCACGTCTCGCCCATCAGCGCCCCGGACACGTCCAGCCCGGCCGTGGTGATGTTCTCGCCGAAGACGCCGTTGGCCAGCTCGCGGCCGAGCTGCTCGGTCCACCAGTCCAGGTCCTCCCGCGCGTAGGCGTACAGGGCCTGGTAGGGACCGCCGTGGTGCTTCTTGTCCACCTGCTCGTCGCCACCGGCCCCGAGCCGCCCGATGGTCACCGGCCCGGGGCAGGGCCGCTTGTCGATCGCGGTCCGCCCGATCCGGCCAGCCCACTCCGCGGCCCGGCCGCGGCCAATGTTCACTGAGATCACCTGCGCGCTCGCCACCTCAGCACGGTATCCGCCCCCGGGACGCCGGGCGAACCGGTTTCCGGCTGACCTCCGGGGCTTCCCGCCGGCTCGCGGCTCTCCGCGGCGGTTATCCTGGGACCGATCCACTCGGGTGGGAGGCGTCCATGACAGGCTGGCCTGGATACGGGGTTCCGGCGTACGGGCACGCGGCGATGCTCGCCTCTGACGCGGACCGGGACCGTGCCGCCGAGGTACTGAAATCGGGGTTCGCCAGCGGCCGGCTGACCAAAGACGAGTATGACGATCACCTGCACGGGGTCTACACCGCGCGCACCCACGGCGACCTGGTCCAGGTGACGGGCCAGCTGCCCGGCGGCGGGATGGCCCTGTTCATGGCGCCCGCCCCCGTCGTGACGGGGACCAACTCGCTGGCCGTCGCCGCGCTGGTCTGCGGGGTCGCGGAGATCTTCACCGGGGGGCTGACCGCGATCCCGGCGGTCGTGCTCGGTCACATGGCCCGCAGCCAGATCCGGCGGACCGGTGAGCAGGGCAGCGGCCTGGCCCTGGCCGGCCTGATCCTGGGCTGGGTGGCGATCGTCCTGTTCGTGCTGGTCGTCGCGCTCGGCACGGTGGCTGCCGTGACCATGACGCACAGCGGCGGAGTTCAGCACGTGCCCTTTGTCCAGCACGTCGGCACGGGCGGCTGACCGCCGCCGGCGCGCATCCGGGCCGGGTCAGCGCGGCCGTTCGGGCGTGGTGGACAGGGCCGCGACGAAGGCTTCCTGCGGCACCTCGACCCGCCCGATGGTCTTCATCCGCTTCTTGCCCTCCTTCTGCCGTTCCAGCAGCTTGCGCTTGCGGGTGATGTCACCGCCGTAGCACTTGGCCAGGACATCCTTGCGCAGCGCGCGGATGTTCTCCCGCGCGATGATCTTGGCACCGATCGCGGCCTGGATCGGCACCTCGAACTGCTGGCGCGGGATCAGCTCGCGCAGCCGTGAGGTCATGGCCAGGCCGTACTCCCGCGCCTTGTCCTCGTGCACGATCTGGCTGAACGCGTCGACCGGCTGCCCCTGGAGCAGGATGTCCACCTTGACCAGGTCGGCCTCCTGCTCGCCGTCCGGCTCGTAGTCCAGCGACGCGTACCCGCGGGTCCGCGACTTGAGCTGGTCGAAGAAGTCGAAGATGATCTCGGCCAGCGGCATCGTGTAGCGGATCTCGACCCGGTCGGCGGACAGGTACTCCATGCCCAGCAGCGCGCCCCGGCGGCCCTGGCACAGTTCCATGATCGTGCCGATGTAGTCGGACGGGGACAGCACCGTCGCGCGGACCACGGGCTCGAAGACCTTCGCGATCTTGCCCCCGGAGGGATGCCCGGACGGGGTGGCCGACCCGGGGGTGCCGCTGGGGAAGTCGCTGGGGTTGGTGACCTGGAGTTCCGCGCCGGACTCCAGGACCACGCGGTAGACCACGTTGGGCGCGGTGGAGATGAGCGAGAGACCGAACTCCCGCTCCAGCCGCTCCCGGACGATCTCCATGTGCAGCAGCCCGAGGAACCCGCACCGGAAACCGAAACCGAGCGCAGTGGACGTTTCCGGCTCGTAGACCAGCGCCGCGTCGTTCAGCCGCAGCTTGTCGAGGGCGTCGCGCAGCTCCGGGTAGTCGTCGCCGTCCAGCGGGTACAGGCCGGAGAACACCATCGGCCGGGGGTGGTCGTATCCGGGCAGCGGCTCGGCGGCGGGACGCGCCGCGCTGGTCACGGTGTCGCCGACCCGGGCCTGCCGGACGTCCTTGACCCCGGTGATGAGGTAGCCCACCTCGCCCGCGCCCAGGCTGTCCGACGGCACCGGCTCGGGTGAGATCACGCCCACCTCGAGCGTGTCGTGCGCCGCCCCGGTGGACATCATGAGGCTCTTCTCGCGCCGGGTCAGGCGGCCGTCCATCACCCGCACGTAGGTGACCACGCCCCGGTAGGAGTCATAGACCGAATCGAAGATGAGGGCCCGGGCGGGGCCGTCCGGCTGGCCGGACGGCGGCGGGACCTGCCGCACCACGGCGTTGAGCAGCTCCGCCACTCCCTCCCCGGTCTTGGCCGAGACGCGCAGCACGTCGCTGGGGGCGCAGCCGATGATGCTGGCCAGTTCCTCCGCGTACAGGTCGGGCTGGGCCGCGGGCAGGTCGATCTTGTTCAGCACGGGGATGAGGTGCAGGTCTGCCTCGAGGGCCAGGTACAGGTTGGCCAGCGTCTGGGCCTCGATGCCCTGGGCCGCGTCGACCAGCAGGATGGCACCCTCGCACGCGGCCAGCGAGCGGGACACCTCGTAGGTGAAGTCCACGTGGCCCGGCGTGTCGATGAGATTGAGCACGTAGCCCCGGCCGTCCGGGCCGGTCCAGGGCAGCCGGACGGCCTGGCTCTTGATGGTGATGCCGCGCTCGCGCTCGATGTCCATCCGGTCCAGGTACTGAGCCCGCATCTGGCGGTCCGTCACCACGCCGGTGAACTGCAGCATGCGGTCCGCGAGCGTGGACTTGCCGTGGTCGATGTGCGCGATGATGCAGAAGTTCCTGATGATGCCCATGTCGGTATGACCGGGGCTGGTCGCGGGGGCGCCATCCGGAAGGACCTGCTCGGGCACTGCTGGCACAGGAAATCCGCCTGGTTCGTGTTCGGGGTCGGTGCCTTCATGGTCGCACGGGGGAGCTGATGCCCTGGCCCTGGCTTACCAGGCGCGGCACCAGTTTTGAGCCGCACTGCCCGATAGGCTATCCTGCCTCGTCGGAGCGTAAGCGCTGCCGCCGCTGTACCTGCCGCCGCACCATAGTGCCGCCGCGCGGCGCTGCCAGGGGCGACGGTACGCCCCCGGCACCCAGACCAGACCCCTAGTGAGGCTTCCGCGTGGCGAACATTAAGTCCCAGATCAAGCGCAACAAGCAGAACGAGAAGCACCGCCAGCGCAACAAGGCGGTCAAGTCCTCCCTCAAGACCTCGGTGCGCAAGTTCCGCGAGGCGGCCGACACCGGCGACGTCGATGCAGCCAACGTGGCCATGCGCGACGCCTGCCGCCGCCTGGACAAGGCGGCCAGCAAGGGCGTGATCCACAAGAACCAGGCGGCCAACCGCAAGTCGGCCATCGCCCAGCGCTGCGCCGAACTAGTTGGCTCTGATAGCCCGGGAGCGCGAGCCCCCGGAACCCCACTTGCCCGCTCCCGTATGCAGTTCAGCTGCTGCGAGTGCCGGGGTAATCGCCGACTAGGCCAGAACCCCGCCTCCGGCGGGGCCTGGCCTCGCCCGCGGTGGCGCGGGAAGGCCCGCCTGCGGCGCACTTCTCCTCCCCCAGGCCGATAGCCCCGGCATGGGGAGGCTTCGCCTGCAGCGCCTCTTTCCCCGCCCAGCGCTCCCTCAGCGGGCGCGGCAGGCCACGATCTCGCGGATGGCCACTTCCAGGGCGTAGCCCGCGCTCGTTCCCTCTCCTTTGACCTGGGCGTCGGCCCGGGCCACCACAGCCAGGGCGCGGGCCACCCCTTCCGGGGTCCAGCCCCGCAGCTGCTGCCGGACGCGGTCCACCTTCCACGGGGGCATCCCGGCCTCGGCGGCCACCGCCGCGTCCGGCTGGCCCTTCGGGGCACTGCCCACCCGGCCCAGCAGGCGCACCCCCTGGGCCAGGCCGCTGGTGATGAGCACCGGGGACACCCCGACCGCCAGCGCCCAGCGCAGCAGCTCCAGCGCCTCCGCCAGGCGCCCCTCGACGGCGCGGTCCGCCACCGTGAAGCCGCTCGCCTCGGCCCGGCCCCGGTAGTAGCGGGCCACCACGGCCTGGTCGATGACCCCGGTGGTGTCCGCG
Source organism: uncultured Actinomycetes bacterium (assembly GCA_963751175.1). Classification (GTDB taxonomy): domain Bacteria; phylum Actinomycetota; class Actinomycetes; order Streptosporangiales; family Streptosporangiaceae; genus RYN-230. The sequence continues at coordinate 363,685 of CAVVTM010000016.1, forward strand.
GCCAGCTGAGCGCAGGCGGCGGCGAGCTCGCGCAGGTCATTGCCCAGGGCGTCGAGCAGGGCCCGCACGCCGCTTTCCTCGATGGTGCGCCCTGCCGGGCGGAACTCGCCGCGGATGAACTGCATCCGCTCGCCCATCCGGGTGATCTTCGGGCACTCGATCATCCGGGCGCCCCGCTGGCCCAGCGCGGCGAGCAGGGCCTTTCCCCTGGCCCCGCCGGTGTGGGTGAGGACCAGGACGGTCTCAGGCGGCGGATCGCCCGCCAGGCTGGCGATCTCGTCGGCGACGTTCTTGGCCGCGTCGGCCGTACCGTGCAGCACGATGACGCACCCGCCGCCGAACAGGGAGGGTGCGGTCAGGGAGGTCAGCTCGCCGGGCCGCAGCCCCGCAGCCTGCACGTGGCGCACGTCGTCCACCGGCCGCGCGGCCTCGACCAGGCGCGCCACCGCCCGCTCGACCAGCAGGTCCTCCTCACCCACGACCACGCTGACGCCGGCGATATCCGTGGGTGAGGGTGCAGCGGAAGGCATAGCGGCAGCATGCCATACCGCGGGCCGTGGCCCGGACGGAGTGACCCGCGACGCCCGGCCTGCCCCGGGCGGGCCCGTGCGCTCAGCCGGGCTAGCTGGCCACCGGCGCGCCGCCCAGCCACACCCGGCTCGGCTTGAGCCCGTAGGACCAGGCGAACGCGCCCTCGTGGTCGGCGTCCCACAGCACGATGTCGGCCAGGCGGCCGCGGACCATCGCGCCCCGGTCCGGCGCCCGCAGGGCCTGGGCGCCGCCCAGCGTGGCGGCCCGCAGCGCCTCGGTCACGCTGAGCCCGAACTGCGACACGGCCAGCGAGATCACCAGGGGCATCGAGGTGATCCCGTTGCACCCGGGGTTGTGGTCCGAGCCGAGCGCCACCGCCACGCCCTTGTCCAGCAGGGCGCGCACCGGCGGGTTCTTGCCGGTCTGGAGGGCCGTTCCCGGGCAGACCACCGCGGCCACCCCGGCCTGGGCCAGTGCCGCGACGTCCTCGTCACTGGCCTCGTGGAGGACGTCCGCGGACGCGCAGCCCAGCTCGGCGGCCAGCCGGGCCGCGCCGGTCCGGCTTTCCCCGCAGGCGTGCACCCGCGGCAGCAGTCCCGCCGCCCGGCCCGCGCTGAGGATCCAGCGGGCTTCGCGCTCGGTGAAGCGGCCTTCCTCGCAGTAGACATCCACGCTGTCCGCACCGACCGCGGCCGCGTCCGAGCACCAGGTGCCCACGGCGTCGATGTAGTCGTTCCGGCGGCCGAAGTACTCCGGCGGGACCGCGTGCGCGGCCAGGAACGTCACGTGCACCCGCGGCATGCCGGGCTCGCCCTCCAGCGACCGGAGCATGCGCACGTCGGCGAGCTCGCCGTCCCGGGTCAGGTGGTATCCGGTCTTGGCCTCGATCGTGGTGGTCCCGCACCGCAGCCACTCACCGAGCCGCTCCCGGACGCCGTTGCACAGGGTCCAGGGATCCGTGCCCCGGGTCACCGTGACCGTAGAGGCCATCCCCCCGCCGGCCGCGGCGATCTCCCCGGCCGAGGAGCCGCCCGCCCGCATGGCCAGTTCCGCCCAGCGGTTGCCCGCGTAGACCGGGTGGGTGTGCGCGTCGATCAGGCCCGGGGTGACCAGGCCGCCGCCCAGGTTCTCCACCGAGTCGACGTCGACGATGTCCTCGACCACGCCAGGCAGGCTCTCCGGGAGCTCTGAGGCCCGGCCGACCCACGCGATGCGGTCGTTGTGGGTGAGGATGGCCGCGTTGCTCCAGATCTCGGACCCGGTCCAGAGGCGGCCAATGTTGGTCAGCAGGCGAACGGTCACCGGCATGCCCCCGGCCGCACGCGCGGGAGGGGCCGGAGGGGAGCGTGCCAGAGCGGGCATACCTGCGTCATGCGCGGTCACCTGCCATAGCTCGTCCGTACTACTGATGGCCCCCCGCCAGGCACCCCCGGTAACGCGGGTTCCAGAGCGACCGACGGCGGCGCTGCGGGATGCGGCAACCAACATATCGGTTCAGTTACGGTATTGCACTACAGGGTCCGTGTACAGGCAGTTCACGAAGAAGGCAGGACGGAAATTGCCGTCCTTTCCGGTGATCTCACTGTCTGTGCTGGCCCGGGCCCTCTAGCTGCGCTGCGTGTCCGCCAGGATACGGGTTCTGCTTTACCGGATAAGGCGCCGGCAGAATTGACCGCCCGTTCAATGTGACGTTGTCTCCTGCCGGGTTAGCTTCCCACGTACGGGGCAGTTCCCGCGCGCTAGTTAGCTTCCCGCGGGAACGGCAATGCGGTCGATCTCGGCCGCGAGGCCCGGCGGGACCCGGGCGGTCAGCTCGGTGCCCGCGGCGCAGTGCCGCAGCGCGAGCACCTCGCCCTCCTGATGGGCCCGGGCCACCAGGTCACCGCGCACGTACGGCACGACGGCGCTGACTTCACGGTCCCACTGCGGGAGCGCCGCCTCGACCGCTTCCGCCAGGGCGTCCAGCCCCTCACCGGTGTGCGCGGACACGATCAGGCTGTGCGGCTCCTGCCGCCGCAGGGCGTCCAGGTCGATCGGGTCGGCGGCGTCGGCCTTGTTGATCACGACCAGCTCCGGCACGTCACGCGCCCCGATCTCGGCGAGCACCTCACGGACGGCGGAGATCTGCGCCTGCGGGTCGGCGTCGCTGCCGTCCACCACGTGCAGGATCAGGTCGGCCTCGGCGACCTCCTCCAGCGTGGACCGGAACGCCTCGACCAGCTGGTGCGGGAGGTGGCGGACGAACCCGACGGTGTCGGTCAGCGTGTACCACCGGCCGGACGGTGTCCGGGCCCGGCGGACGGACGGGTCCAGCGTCGCGAACAGTGAGTCATCCACCAGGACCCCGGCCCCGGTCATCCGGTTGAGCAGGCTCGACTTGCCCGCGTTGGTGTAGCCCGCGATGGCCACCGCCGGGACGGCGTGCCCGCGGCGCTGGTGCCGCTGCACCTGCCGGCCGACCGACATCTCGGTGATCTGGCGGCGCAGCCGCGCGGTGCGGGTCCTGATCCGCCGCCGGTCCGTCTCGATCTTCGTCTCACCCGGGCCCCTGGTGCCGATCCCGCCGCCGCCGGCCACCCGGCCACCGGCCTGCCGGGACAGCGACTCACCCCAGCCGCGCAGCCGGGGCAGCAGGTACTCGAGCTGGGCCAGCTCCACCTGCGCCTTGCCCTCCTTGCTGCGGGCATGCTGGGCGAAGATGTCCAGGATCAGCGCGGTCCGGTCGATGACCTTCGCCTTGACCACGCCTTCCAGCCGGCGCAGCTGGCTGGGGGTCAGCTCGCCGTCGCAGATGACGGTGTCGGCGCCGGTCGCCGCGACCAGCGCGGCAACCTCGGCGGCCTTGCCCGCGCCGATGTAGGTCGCCGCATCGGGGCGGCCGCGGCGCTGGATCAGGCCGTCCAGGATGACCGAGCCGGCCGTCTCGGCCAGCCGGGACAGCTCGCGCAGCGAGTTCTCCGCGTCAGCCAGGGTCCCCTCGGTCCACACGCCGACCAGGATGACCCGCTCCAGCCGCAGCGCGCGGTACTCGACCTCGGTGACGTCCTCGAGCTCGGTGGACAGCCCGGACACCCGCTGCAGCGCGTGCCGGTCCGACAGGTCGAGCGCGCCCACGTCCGGATCCCGCTGGCTGATGTCGGCGGGGACCTCGTGGGGTAGCTCAGTGGGAAGGGTCATCGCCTGCTCATCTGGGTCGGGTACGCGGGCTGCGCTGCTCTTCTTGGCCAATGCTGTCATGCCTCCGGGATACGCTCACCTCAATAAACACCGGCGGCGCGCAGGTTGTGCCCGGCATGTGGCCGGGAACACTTTGACCGGCGGCGGGGCGCAGTGTTAAGCCCAGTGTCAGGACCGCCCGGGGCTGGCACCGCCCGCCGTCATTACTTGCCAGTAACATTGCCCGGTAACCGCGAGGCGGCGGATGACCTGGGAGGAGCACGGCATGGCCAGCGAAGGCGTGCAGGTAACCGGCCCGCAGGGCGATCGCTATGAGGAGGTGCTCACCCCGGAGGCGCTCGGCCTCGTCGCCGCGCTGCAACGGGAGCTGGGCGCCCGGCGCGCGCAGCTGCTGGCGGCCCGCCAGGCGCGGCAGGTGGAGCTGTCGGCCGGGGGGACGCTGGACTTCCTGGCCTCGACCCAGGTCATCCGGGACGACCCGGACTGGCGCGTGGCCGCTCCCGCGCCGGGCCTGGTGGACCGGCGGGTCGAGATCACCGGCCCGACCGACCGGAAGATGACCATCAACGCGCTGAACTCCGGCGCGAAGGTGTGGCTGGCTGACTTCGAGGACGCGAACACACCGCTCTGGGACAACATGGTCACCGGCCAGCTCAACCTCATCGGGGCGCTGGACCGCACTCTGGACTTCACCAGCGAGGAGGGCAAGTCCTACCAGCTGGCACCGGACGCGGAGCTGGCCACGATCGTGGTCCGGCCGCGCGGCTGGCACCTGGACGAGAAGCACGTGCTGGTCGACGGCCAGCGGGTCTCGGGGAGCCTGTTCGACTTCGCGCTGTACTTCGTCCACTGCGCCCGCCGCCAGCTGGAGAAGGGGTCCGGGCCGTACTTCTACCTGCCCAAGATCGAGAGCCACCTGGAGGCCCGGCTCTGGAACGACGCGTTCAACCTGGCCCAGGACGCGCTGGGGATCCCGCGCGGCACGATCCGGGCCACCGTGCTGATCGAGACCATCCCGGCCGCGTTCGAGATGGAGGAGATCCTCTACGAGCTGCGTGACCACAGCGCCGGGCTGAACGCCGGTCGCTGGGACTACCTGTTCAGCATGATCAAGAAGTTCCGCAACCGGGGCCAGGAGTTCGTGCTGCCCGAGCGCAACTCGGTGACCATGACCGCCCCGTTCATGCGGGCCTACACCGAGCTGCTGGTGAAGACCTGCCACAAGCGGGGCGCGCACGCGATGGGCGGGATGGCGGCGTTCATCCCGAGCCGGCGAGACCCCGAGGTGAACGCGGTGGCCATGGCCAAGGTCCGCGAGGACAAGACGCGCGAGTCGGCGGACGGCTTCGACGGATCCTGGGTGGCCCACCCGGACCTGGTGCCGCTCTGCCGCGAGGTGTTCGACGCCGCCCTGGGGGACCGGCCCAACCAGCTTGCCCGGCAGCGGGACGACGTCAGCGTGTCCGCCGCGGACCTGCTCGCGGTGAGCAAGACCCCGGGCACCATCACCGAGGCGGGCCTGCGCAACAACATCAGCGTCGGGCTGCAGTACCTCTCGTCCTGGCTGGGCGGCAACGGGGCGGTGGCCATCTTCAACCTGATGGAGGACGCGGCCACGGCGGAGATCTCCCGGTCCCAGGTCTGGCAGTGGATCCACAACAGCGTCCGGCTGGACGACGGCCAGATGGTGACCCACCATCTCGTCGAGCGGATCATCGCCGAGGAGTCGGCGGCCATCCGGGAGGCGGCCGGCGACGCCTTCGACGCGCCCCGGTTCGAGCAGGCGGCCGCGCTGTTCAGCGCCGTCGCCCTGGCCGACGACTACGCGGAATTCCTCACCTTGCCCGCCTACGAGGAGATGCCGTAGCAGGCTCCCGGGGGAAAGCGGAGATGCCCTAGCGCGCGCCCCTCGTGGACTACCGGCCCGCCAGGAGGCACCCTGGAGGGTAGGCGCCGGTGAGGGCAGCGCCAGTGTGGAGGCAGGATGACGGTCCAGGCGATGCTGCCGCGGATGACCGAGATCTGCGGGCCAGGCGGGGTGGTGTCCGATCCTGCCGAGTTGCGCACCTACGAATGCGACGGGCTCACCTCGCACCGCGCCGCCCCCGGCCTGGTCGTGCTGCCGGAGACCGCGGAGCAGGTGGCAGCGGTGGTCGCGGAGTGCGCCCGGGCCCAGGTGCCGTTCGTGGCCCGGGGATCGGGCACCGGCCTGTCCGGCGGCGCCCTGCCCCGCACCGACGGCGTGCTGATCGTGACTTCGCGGATGCGCCGGATCATCGAGGTCGACCCGGTCAGCCAGCGGGCCATCGTGGAACCGGGCGTGACCAACCTGGCGGTCAGCACCGCGGCCCGGCCGTACGGCTACTTCTACGCCCCGGACCCGTCCAGCCAGGTGATCTGCTCGGTGGGCGGCAACGTGGCGGAGAACTCTGGCGGCGCGCACTGCCTCAAGCACGGCTTCACCGTGCACCACGTGACCGGCCTGCAGATCGTCACGCCCGAGGGCGAGCTGACCTGGCTGGGCGACGGCACCGGCGCGGCGCCCGGCTACGACCTGGTCGGGATGTTCACCGGCTCCGAGGGCACGCTGGGCATCGTCACCAAGATCGTGGTCAGGCTGACCAGGATCCCGCAGGTCATCACCACGCTGCTGGCCGCGTTCGAGACCACGGGCGCGGGCGGGGCCGCGGTCTCCGCGATCATCGGGGCCGGCATCCTGCCCGCCGCCATCGAGATGATGGACGCGCTGGCCATCGAGGCGGCCGAGGCTGCGGTGGCCTGCAACTACCCGGCCGGTGCCGGGGCGGTCCTGGTCGTGGAGCTGGACGGGCCCGAGGCCGACGTGCGGCGGGACAGCGCGGCCGTGCGGGAGCTGTGCCAGCAGGCCGGCTGCACCGAGATCCGGGAGGCGGATGACCCGGCGGAGCGCGCCGCGATCTGGGCCGGGCGCAAGTCCGCGTTCGCCGCGGTGGGCCGGATCTCCCCGTCCTACCTGGTCCAGGACGGGGTGGTGCCGCGCACCGCGCTCGGTGAGGTCCTGGACAAGATCGCCGCGCTGGCGGCCGGGTCGGGGATCCGGGTGGCCAACGTGTTCCACGCGGGCGACGGGAACCTGCACCCGCTGGTCCTGTACAACGACGCCACGCCCGGGGAGGAAGCCAGGGCCGAGGAGGTGTCCGGGGCGATTCTGGACCTGTGCATCGAGCACGGCGGCTCCATCACCGGCGAGCACGGCGTGGGCACGGACAAGTCCAGGTACATGACGAAGATGTTCACCCGGGAGGACCTGGACACCATGCAGCTGCTCCGCTGCGCGTTCGACCCGGCGGGGCTGTGCAACCCGGGCAAGATCTTTCCCACCCCGCGGCTGTGCGGTGAGGTCCCCGGGCCCCGCCGCGGCGTGCATCCACTGGTCGAATCCGGTCTGGCGGAACAGTTTTGAGCCCTGCCTCGGTCCCCGGGGCGCTGGCCCGGGCCTGCCGCGCGGTGCGGCCGGGCGGCCCGCGGGACGCGGTGGGTGGCCTGACCCCGCCCTGGGTCGCGTCCCCCGCCGACACCGGCGAGGCCAGCGCCCTGCTGGCGGTGGCCGTCGAGCACGGCCTCGCGGTGGTGCCGCGGGGCAGCGGGACCAGCGTGTCCTGGGGTGTCCCGCCGCACCGCCTCGACCTGGTCATCGACACCCTGCGGCTGGACCAGGTGATCGAGCACGCCGCGGGCGACCTGGTGGTCCGGGCGCAGGCCGGGGTGACCATGCGCCAGCTGGCCGGGGTGCTGGCCACCGCGCGGCAGCAGCTGGCCCTGGATACGCCGCCCGGGGCGGCGGACGGCAGCCAGGACGGCTCGCCCACGGTCGGCGGCGTGGTCGCCACGGGCTCCGCCGGGCCGCGCAGGCTGCGCTATGGCACCCCCCGCGACCTGCTGATCGGGATCACCGTCATCCGCCCGGACGGGACCGTGACGAAGTCGGGCGGCAAGGTCGTGAAGAACGTGGCCGGCTACGACCTCGGCAAGCTGTACGCCGGCTCGCACGGGACGCTGGGCCTGATCACCGAGACCATCTTCCGGCTGCACCCGCTGCCCGCCGCGACCGCGTTCGTGACCGCGGGCTACGCCGACCCGGACGCAGCCGCCCAGGGCGTGGCGGCGGCCGCCGGGTCCGAGCTGGCCCCGGTGGCCATCGAGATCGACCGGCCGGCCCGCGACGGCCTGGTGCGGGTGGCGGTGCTGCTGGAAGGCGACCCCGCTGGGGTGGCCGAGCGCGCCACGCTGATGCGCGGGGTGCTCGGGGCGGGCACCGCGACCCTGGACGCCGCGCCACCCTGGTGGGGAGCGGGCCCGGGCGCCCTCGGGCCCGGGGCCGCCGGGCGCGCGGCCGGCACGGTGATCCGGATCAGCTTCTGGGCCGCGGCCCTGCCCGGGGTGCTGGGCGCGGTGGACGCCGCGGGCCGGGAGGCCGGGCTGGACCCGGCCGTGGCCGGCTCGGCCGCCGCGGGCGTGCTTGAGGCCGCCGTGCCCGGGAGCGCCCCGCCGGAGGCCGTCGCGGGATTCCTGGCCGGGCTGCGCGACCGCCTCGGCCGCGACCTCGAACCGGGGTTCGCAGGCGGGGAAGGACCCCCGGCCCGGGCCAGTGCCGTGGTGGCCCGGGCCCCGGCCGCAGTGCAGGACGTGGTGGACATGTGGGGCCCGGTGCCCGCGCTCGGCCTGATGCGGGCGCTGAAAGACCAGTTCGACCCCGGGCACCTGATGGCACCCGGCCGGTTCGCCGGGGGGATCTGAGTGCGGGAGGGACCCGAATGACCGCGTCGCCCATCGACCCGTCCGGCGAGCTGCGCGCGCTGGCGTCCGATTGCGTGCACTGCGGCTTCTGCCTGCCCGTCTGCCCGACGTACCAGCTGTGGGGCGAGGAGATGGACTCGCCGCGCGGGCGGATCCACCTGATGACCCAGATCCTGGACGGGACCGTGGCCAGCGAGACCGCCGCCACCCACCTCGACCGCTGCCTCGGCTGCATGGCCTGCGTGCCGGCCTGCCCGTCCGGGGTGCACTACGACCGGCTCATCGAGGCGGCGCGCGTCTGGGCTGAGGAGCCGCCGGCCGATGCGGCCCCGGCCCCGCTGCCGCCCCGGTCGCTGCGTGCCCGCGCGGCGCGCGCGGCGATCTTCGCGACGTTCCCCTACCCGGCCCGGCTCCGGCTGCTCACCCGCCCGTTGCGGGCCGCGCAGCGCACCGGGGCGATCCGGCGGATCCAGGACAGCCAGCTGGCCGCCCGGTTCGCCCCCGAGCTCGTCGCCTCCCTGCAGGTGGCGCCCTCGCCGCCCCGGGGCCACCGTGGGGCGCTGGCCCGCCGGGTGCCCGCGCAGGGCCCGCGCCGGGCGGTGGCCGGCCTGCTCACCGGCTGCGTCCAGCAGGTGTTCTTCCCGGGGGTGAACGAGGCCACGGCGCGGGTGCTCGCCGCCGAGGGCTGCGACGTCGTCATCCCCCGCAAGCAGGGCTGCTGCGGCGCCCTGTCGCTGCACAGTGGCCGGGCCACCGAGGCCGCCGGGTTCGCCCGGCACACCATCGCCGAGTTCGAGAAGGCGGGCGTGGACGTGGTCGTGGTCAACTCGGCGGGCTGCGGCTCGGCCATGAAGGAATACACCCACCTGTTCCCGGCCGGGCAGCCCGGCGGCGCGGCCCGGGACCCCGACGCGGCGGACTGGGCCCGGCGGGCTGAGCGCTTCACCCGCAGCGTGCGTGACCTCAGTGAGTTCCTCGCCGAGCTGGCCGCCGACGGCGGCCCGCGGGCCGAGCGGCACCCGCTCCCGGTCACCGCGGTCTACCACGAGGCGTGCCACCTGGGGCACGCGCAGGGCATCCGCCGCCAGCCCCGTGAGCTGCTCAGCGGCATTCCCGGGCTGGAGCTCGTGGAACCGGCCGACCCGGGGACGTGCTGCGGCTCGGCGGGCGTGTACAACCTGCTCCAGCCCGAGGCCGCGGGCGAGCTGGGCGCGCGCAAGGCCACCTCGGTGCTGGCCACCGGAGCGCCGCTGGTCATCTCGGCCAACCCCGGCTGCAGCCTGCAGATCTCCGCCTCGATGGCCGCGGCCGGGGCGGGCAGCCCCCCCGCCATGGCGCACATCGCGGAGGTGCTCGACGCGTCGCTGCGCGGCCTGCCGGTCACCGAGCTGACCGGCCACCCGGATCCGCTTACCCCGCCCGCGGGATAAGCGGACCTGGGCCTGGAGCGTAGCGGGGTCCCCGGCTAGGAGGCGGCCAGCCAGTCGGGGTCGAGTTCCCCCTCGGCCACGATCACTGCGGGCCCGGTCAGCCAGCTGGTCCCGGCGTCCAGGGTCACCGTCAGCGCGCCCCCCGGCACCGTGACGTGCCACTGGCCGGGGACGGTTTTCGTTGCGGAGGAAGACAGGGCCGCCGCCGCCGCCGCAGCCGCGACCGCGCCGGTACCACAGGAGCGCGTCTCGCCCGAGCCCCGCTCGTGCACCCGCATGCTGAGCGCGGCCGGGCCGGTCACCCGGACCAGTTCCACGTTGCCGCCGTCCGGGAAGTCCGCCGGGTCCAGGCCCGGCGCCGCCGCCAGGTCGAACGTGTCCAGCGCGTCGTCCACCAGGCAGGCCAGGTGCGGGTTGCCGACGCTGACCCGCAGGCCGTCCCGGACCGTGCCGCCGACCACGGCGTGGCCCGGGCCGAGGACGCGGGCCGGGCCCATGTCCACGGTGACCTGGCCATCGGGTTCCGCCCGGACCTGGCGGACCCCGGACCGGGTGCCCACCGCGAACGACGGCCCGGCCGCCAGGCCGTGCTCTATCAGGTAGCGGGCGAATACCCGGATGCCGTTGCCGCACATCTCGGCGATGCTGCCGTCCGCGTTCCGGTAGTCCATGAACCATTCGGCCGCGCCGGCCTGGTCCGGTGCCGGGCCTGCGGCGGTGCGGACCAGGCGAAGGACCCCGTCCGCCCCGATCCCGGCCCGCCGGTCGCAGAGCCGCGCGGCGAGCGCCGGCGCGAGCTCACGCTCGCCGCGCGGGTCCGCCAGGATCACGAAGTCGTTCCCGGTGCCGTGTCCCTTGGCGAACTGGCGCCCGGTAAATTCGTGCTCGGTGAACTGGCGCTCGGTGAGCTGGCCGTGGGCGGACCGCATCTGCCGATCGTAGCCAGTACCCGGGCATGCAGGTCCGCACCGGGACCGGCGTCCAGCCAGATCACCCGCGGGTCACGGCGGAACCACGACTCCTGGCGCCGGGCGAACCGCCGGGTCGCCTTGACCGTCTGCGCACGGGCCTCGTCCTCGCTCCAGTCCCCCGCGAGGAACCGCAGCACCTGCGCGTAGCCGAGAGCCTGGCTGGCCGTCCGGCCCTCGCGCAGCCCCGCATGCTCCAGGCCGCGTACCTCGTCCACGAGCCCGTCCCGCCACATCGACGCCACCCGGACCGCGATCCGGCGGTCCAGCTCGCCGCGGCTGACCCGCAGCCCGATCTGCACTGCGGGATACAGCGACTCGTAGCCCGGCAGCGTCGCGGTGAACGGCTGCCCGGACAGCTCGATGACCTCCAGCGCGCGGACGATCCGGCGGCCGTTGCTGGGCAGGATGCCCGCGGCCGCGCCGGGGTCGAGCGCGGCCAGCCTGGCGTGCAGCTCAGCCGGGCCCCTCGCGCCCAGCTCGGCTTCCAGGCGCTCGCGTATCTCCGGGTCGGTGCCGGGGAAGTTCAGGTCGTCCAGGGCGGCGCGCAGGTACAGGCCGGAGCCGCCGGCCAGGATCGGCACCCGGCCCCGGGCCGTCACGGCGGCGATGGCGTCCCGGGCCATCTGCTGGTACTCGGCCACGTTCGCGGGGTACCGCACGTCCCACACGTCGAGCAGATGGTGCGGGATCCCCTGGCGCTGGGCCACGGTGAGCTTGGCGGTGCCGATGTCCATGCCCCGGTACAGCTGCATGGAGTCGGCGTTGATCACCTCGCCGCCGAGGTCGCGGGCCAGCCGGAGGGCGAGATCGGATTTGCCGGCCGCGGTCGGGCCGAGCAGCGCGATCACCGGGTCTGCCATGCCGCCAGTGTGCCATCCGGTGGACGGCACACGGGGCGGGCAGGCCGGGGCCAGTCCCGGCCTGCCCGCACCGTGCTGGCTAGCTTCGGCGCTGGCCAGCCCCAGGGGGCCGGCGAGCGGATCAGGCCTCGGCTAGAGGTGGCCGCGGCCCCGCTGGACCCGCTGGACCCGCATGTAGACCGTGCCCCGGCGGGAGCAGGCCAGGAAGCGCAGCCGGACGAAACCCGCCGACACCCGGTTCGGCGGGATGACCCGCAGGCCACGGGCCGCCGCCGGCCGGCACGCCCGGTGCGGGAGGAACGCGGCGTCAGTGATCCGCAGCACCGCGTGCGCGGTCCAGCCGCGCCGCAGGATCACCGCGCGCAGCGGGGTCCCCGGGACCCAGGCCGCCGGGCTGCCCAGCTGCCGCCCGTGCCGGTTCACGGCTGTGACGCCCGGGAATCCGGCCATGTAGCAGGTGCGGCGCGAGGTGTTGGTGAACCGTTGCAGGTAGGTGAAAGTGCCGGCGGCGCCGCTGCCCTGGCTCACCCGGAACTTCAGGCCGGCCCGGGCGCAGGGCGGGATGACCGCCGGCCGCGCGGAGTGCGCGGGGGTGGTCGGGGCCGCCGAGGCAGCCGTCGCGGTCAGCGCGGTGGTGCAGCCGACCGCCAGGGCCACGGCCGCCCGGCGGACGGTACTGACGGAAAACAGCATGAATGCCCCCTTGTCGATGGCGGCCCCGTAGGCCGCCCACCTGTGAAGACGCAGGTCCGGAGGGCAGGGTTGATCGATTCCGGTGATCAGGCCAGGGCGCGGGCGGCGTCAGGCCGGGCGGCCGACGGCGGGCATGCCGAGCGGGACCGCAGGCGCTGCGGCGGGCGGGGACGACGGGACCGGCGGGGCGAGCCCGTCCGCGCGGGCCTGCCAGGCGTCACCCCCGCGGGTCCGGCGCACGTCGCGCGGGCGGCCGTCGGCGACGAGGTAGTGCGGGGCGGCCCGGGTCACCGTCGTGGTGACCAGGTCGCCGGGGCGCGGCGCGGTGCCACATGGGGCGAAGTGCACCAGGCGGTTGTCCCGGGCCCGCCCGGAGAGCCGGTGCGTGGCGCCGTCCTTGCGGCCCTCGCCCTCGGCCACCAGCACCACGACCTCGCGGCCGGTGAAGGCCTCGTTCTCGGCCAGCGACACGTCCTCGACCAGCGCGGCGAGCCGCTGGTAACGCTCGGCGACCACCGCGGGCGGCACCTGCGCGTCCATCCCGGCCGCCGGGGTGCCCGGCCGCGGCGAGTACTGGAACGTGAACGCCCCGGCGAAACGCGCCTGCCTGACCAGGTCGAGGGTGTCCTCGAAGTCACGCTCGGTCTCGCCGGGGAAGCCGACGATGATGTCGGTCGTGATGGCCGCGTCCGGAATCGCCGCCCGGACCCGGTCCAGGATGGCCAGGTACTTCTCCCGCCGGTAGGCGCGGCGCATGGCCCGCAGCACCGCGTCGGACCCGGACTGCAGGGGCATGTGCAGCTGCGGCATCACGTTCGGCGTCTCGGCCATGGCGGTGATCACGTCATCGGTGAAGTCCCGGGGGTGCGGCGAGGTGAAGCGCACCCGCTCCAGCCCGTCGATCCCGCCGCACGCGCGGAGCAGCTTGCCGAACGCCAGCCGGTCACCGAAGCCCACGCCGTAGGAGTTCACGTTCTGCCCGAGCAGGGTGACCTCGATGACGCCGTCCTCCGCCAGCGCCCGGACCTCGGCCAGCACGTCGCCCGGCCGCCGGTCCTCCTCCCGTCCGCGCAGGCTGGGCACGATGCAGAAGGTGCACGTGTTGTTGCAGCCCACCGAGATGGCCACCCAGGCGGAGTAGCTCGACTCGCGGCGGGCGGGCAGGACCGAGGGGAACCGCTCCAGCGATTCGGCGATCTCCACCTGCGCGGCGGCCTGCACCCGCGCCCGTTCCAGCAGGGCGGGCAGTGCGCCGATATTGTGCGTGCCGAATACGACATCCACCCAGGGAGCCCGCTCGGCGATGCCGGCCCGGTCCTTCTGGGCCAGGCAGCCGCCCACGGCGATCTGCATGCCCGGGCGGGACTGCTTTACCGGCAGCAGATGACCCAGGTTGCCGTAGAGCCGGTTATCGGCGTTCTCCCGGACCGCACAGGTGTTGAATACGACCACGTCCGCGGGTTCCCCGCTGGCGGCACGCTGATAACCGGCGTCTTCGAGCAGGCCAGCCAGCCGCTCGGAGTCGTGCATGTTCATCTGGCACCCGTAGGTGCGTATCTGATAGGTCCGGGAGAGGCTCATTTCGCATCCGAGGGTACGCGCACTGCTCGGCATGTCCGGAATCTCCCCGGGGAGTCCCCTGGCATGTCCGGAATCTCCCGTGGCAGACCCCGCGAATGGTAGACGATATCCCCTATGACAGACAGCGTTTCAGCTCCCCGAATCCCCTACGGCGCCTGGCCATCCCCCATCACCGCGGCCGACGTCGCCAAGGGACAGGTGCTGATCTCCTACCCCATGGTCACCGGCACGGACGTGTGGTGGCAGGAGGGCCGCCCGGACGAAGGCGGCCGGGTGACGGTGGTGCGCTGTGACGCGACCGGCCAGCAGCGGGCCATGCTGCCCACGCCGTGGAACGCGCGGAGCCGGGTGCATGAGTACGGCGGGCGGGCGTACCTGCCGGTCCCCGGGCGGCCCCGGGACGGCAAGAGCGCGGCCGCAGGCCGGGCGGTCGTCTTTGTGAACTATGCGGACCAGCGCCTGTATCTGGCGACGGAGCACCTGCCCCCCGAGCCGGCCGATGCTCAGGGCAAGAACGCCGGGCCAGCCGGGGACGCGGCCGCACCGGCCCCGTTGACCCCGGCGCCCGCGGAGGACGCGCCCGCCGCGCTGCGCTTTGCGGACTTCATCGTGTCAGCGGATGGCCAGGAGGTGTGGTGCGTCCAGGAGCGGCACGAGGGCGGCAAGATCACCCGCAGCCTCGTGGCCGTCCCGCTGGACGGGAGCGCGGCCGAAAACCCCGCGGCCATCCGTGAACTGGTCAGCGGACCGGATTTCTTTGCCTTTCCGACGTTGTCACCAGACGGGAGCCGGCTGGCCTGGATCTGCTGGAATCACCCCCGGATGCCCTGGGATGGGACCGAGTTGCGGGTGGCCCAGATTTCCGGGGGGGTGCTGGGGCGCGGACGGCTGGTTAAAGGCGGGATGAGAGAGTCCGTGGTGGCGCCGGTGTGGCGCGACGAGACCAGCCTGTACGTGGTCTCGGACTGGCCCGGCTGGTGGAACATTTACCAGGTCGGCCTGGTCGGCGAGCCGGCCCAGGCGCTCTACCCGGCCGAGGAGGAGTTCGCCGAGCCGTTGTGGCAGCTCGGCGGGCGGCCCTACGCGGCGCTGGGCGACGGGCGGCTCGCCGTACTGCACGGCCAGGGCGGCATGCGGCTGGGCCTGCTCGACCCGGAGACCAGCGAGCTCACCGACCTCGACCTGCCGTTCCAGGAGTTCGTGTCGGGCGTGTCCGCGGACGGGACCACGATCGTCGCGGTGGCCGGCGGCCCGCGGACCCCGCTGTCGGTGGTCCGGATCGACGCGGCCACCGGGACGTCCGAGGTGCTGCGCCGGGAGTCCGAGGAGGCTCCCGACGCCGGCTACCTGCCGGTGCCGGACCAGGTCCGGCTGGAGGGCCAGTACGGGCGCAACGTCCACGCGCTGGTGTACCGGCCGACGCACCCGGAGGCGGTGGCCCCGGACGGGGAACTGCCGCCGTACATCGTGTGGGCCCACGGCGGCCCGACCTCCCACGTGATCGGCCTGCTGGACCTGGAGAAGGCGTACTTCACCAGCCGCGGCATCGGCGTCATCGACGTGAACTACGGCGGGTCCACCGGGTACGGCCGCAGTTACCGTGAGCGGCTGCGCATGCAGTGGGGCGTGGTGGACGTGGAGGACGCGGTGGCCGCCGGGCTGGCCCTAGCCGACAAGGATGAGGCTGATCCGCACCGCCTCGGGATCAGGGGCGCGTCGGCGGGAGGGTGGACCGCGCTGGCCGCCGTCACCACCCACGCGGCCAAGCACCCGGTGTTCAGCGCGGCCGCGTCCTACTTCGGGGTGGCTGACCTGCGCGAGTTCGCGGCCGAGACGCACGACTTCGAGTCGCACTACCTCGACGGCCTGATCGGCCCGCTGCCCGGGTTCGAGTACGTGTACGCGGAACGGTCCCCGGCCGGCCACGTGACCGGCGCCACCTGCCCGGTCCTGCTGCTCCAGGGTCTCGACGACCCGATCGTGCCGCCGCGGCAGGCCGAGAGCATCGCGGCCGACCTGTCCGCCCACGGCATCCGGCACGCCTTGCTCACCTTCAAGGGCGAGTCGCATGGGTTCCGCCGCGCGGAGACGATTATTGCCGCGCTGGAGGCGGAGCTCTCGTTCTACGGGCAGGTGCTCGGCTTCACCCCGCCCGGGATCCCGCAGCTGACCCTGACCGAGCCCCAGAAGGCCGCCCGGGAGGCAATGGCGGCCCAGGCCGGGCCGGCGGCGCAGGAGGGAGCCGGGGGAGCCCAGCCGGGCCAGGGGGCCGGGGCCGCACAGCGGGAGGACGTACCCAGGGGGCCTGGCCAGCCGGCGGAAGTGGCCAACTCCGCAAGCTGACCGGGGTCAGCGGGCGGCCGGCCGCTGACCCGGGCCCGGGCGGCCACGGGGCCCGCGGGTCAGCGGGCGAACTCGGTGGCACGCGATTCCCGGACCACCGTGACCCGGATCTGGCCCGGGTACGTCAGTTCCTCCTCCACCTGCTTGGCCACGTCCCGCGCGATCACCTGGGCCTGGATGTCGTCCACCCGCTCCGGCTTGACCATGACGCGGATCTCCCGGCCGGCCTGCATGGCGAACACCTTCTCCACGCCGGGCTGGGCGGTGGCGATCTGCTCCAGCCGCTCCAGCCGCTTCACGTAGGCCTCCAGGGACTCGCGGCGGGCGCCCGGGCGGCCGCCGCTGATCGCGTCGGCGGCCTGGGTGAGCACGGCCTCGACCGTGCGGACCTCGACCTCGTTGTGGTGGGCCTCGATCGCGTGCACCACATCCGCGGGCTCGCCGTAACGCCGTGCGATCTCCGCGCCGATCAGCGCGTGGCTGCCCTCGACCTCATGGGTCAGGGCCTTGCCCACGTCGTGCAGCACCGTGCAACGTTTCAGCAGGGCCGGGTCCATCCCGAGCTCGCTGGCCATCATGCCGGCGATGTGCGCGGACTCGACCAGGTGGCGGAGCACGTTCTGGCCGTAGGACGTGCGGTAGCGCAGCCGGCCGAGCAGGGTGACCAGCTCCGGATGCAGGTCGGTGATGGACAGTTCCACCATGGCGTCCTCACCGGCACGCACGCACAGCTGCTCCACCTCGCCCTTGCTGCGCTCGTAGGCTTCCTCGATGCGCTGCGGGTGGATCCGGCCGTCCAGGACGAGCCGTTCCAGGGTGAGCCGTCCCACCTCGCGGCGCACCGGGTCGAAACAGGAGAGCAGGACCGCTTCGGGTGTGTCGTCGATGATGAGGTTCACCCCGGTGACGGACTCGAAGGCCCGGATGTTGCGGCCTTCCCGGCCGATGATCCGGCCCTTCATCTCGTCCCCCGGCAAGTGCAGCACGGAAACGACCGACTCGCTGGTCTGCTCGCTGGCCACCCGCTGGATGGCCAGGGTCACGATCCGCCTGGCCCGTTCCTCGCCGTCCCGCCGCGCCGCGTTCTCGGTCTCCCGGATCAGCAGCGCCGCCTCGCGCTTGGCCTGATTCTGGATGCCCGTGACCAGCTCCGCCTTGGCCTGATCCGCGGTCAGCCCGGCGGCCTGCTCCAGTACCTGGCGGCGTTCCTCGTCCAGCCGGTCCAGGTCGGCCCGCCGGGTTTCCAGGTCGCGGCGGATCTGGTCCAGGCTCGCCGAACGTTCCTCCAGCTTCCCGAACTCAGCGTCCAGGCGGCTTTCCCGTTCGGCCAGCCGGGTTTCACGCCGCTCAAGATCGGCACGCAACTCCCGGGCCTCGGCCCGGACCGCGCGCAGTTCCTCCTCGGCGTCCCGGCTGGCCTGGGCGGCCTTGTCGGCGGCCAGGCCGGCTTCGCGCATCATGGTGGCGGCATCGGTCTCGGCCCCGGCCCGGACCTGATCGGCCTCCTGCCCGGCTTCTCCCAGCACCCGCTGGGCGGCGGCCCTGGCCTCCGCAGTGGCGGCCTCCGAGGCAGCAGCTGCGTCCGCGGCGGCTGCGTCCGCGCTGACTTCCTGGGCGGCGGGCGCCTGGGCGGCGGGCGACGCCGGCCTGGCGGGCTGCTCACGGACCGGCCTGCGCAGCACGACGATGAGCGCGAACACGGCGGCCAGCAGCCCAACAGCCCCGATAACGAGAGAGATTGTGCTGCTCATGGCACACCCCAATCCTGCTCGCCGGCCCCGGCATCAGGGTGTGATGCCAGGGGGAAACCCTGCAGCGAGGGGTCATGCCCGCCATCTCCCGGCCGCTGGGGGGCGGCCGGTCACACAACTGGCCCAGGCCCTGCGCGCGCCACATGCCGCGGTCGGCTGGGTCTCGCCCAGCCCGGCCACCAGGCCCAGCCTGGCGTGGCTAGCCAGCCCGCCAGGCTCGGCGCGGCCAGGCCAGCCGCGGCTGGCCCAGCCAGCCCAGGTCACCTCGCCAGCCCAGGCCGGCAGGTCGTCCCGGCCAGACTGGCCCGGGCGGCCTAGCCCGGACCGCCTGGCCAGATCCACCCCGGCTCGGTCCAGCCCAGCCAGGCCCGGCACAGCCAGGCCGGGCCACCCGGCAGAGCACCAGGCGGCCGGCGCCGGCCGAAGCGTTCGCGGCCTTTCGTGGAAAGCGCGCGGACCTAAGTCCCGGCCGGGCCAGGGCCCGACCGTCGTGCAGTGACCCGGCGGGGCCCCTTTCCAGGAGCCCCGGTCGGGCCTATCGGCCCGGATGAGCGTCCCCGCCCAGGCCAGAACCAGTCAAAGTCCGAGACCTTTAGCCGGTCACGGGCCGTATTTACTCGTTTCATCCGCATGGCGCGGAGTAACACCTCGCTGCCGTGAGGTTAAGCGGAGATAACGTTTTGGGCAAGCAATCCGTTGCGTTCTTCTCAATTCTTACCCTGAGCAACTGTATGGCTACCCCTGGCTGCGCATCCCGGCTGAATAGGGCCTCTGGACGCTTCACACCGGGTCCGCGTCGCCATCGGCAATGGTCAGGGCCATATCGTCGAGATCGATCCCGGCCGCCGCGGTGTCGGTGCCTTCCTGATCGAGGGCCTCCCGCACCACGCGGTAGGCGACCGGCGCCGGATAGCCCTTCCGGGCCAGCAGCCCGACCAGGCGGCGGATGCGGGTCGGCAGCGGCTTGCCCCGGCTGGCGGCGAGGCCTTTCGCCACCAGCCGCCGCGCGGTGGCGAGCTCGTCGGCGGGGTCGAGGGCGCTCACGGCCGCGCTGATGTCCTCGCCCTCCACGCCGCGCTGCTTCAGCTCGGCCGAGAGTGCCCGGCGCGCCAGCCCCCGGCCGTGATGCCTCGACTCGACCCAGGCGCGGGCGAACGCCGCGTCGTCGATCAGGCCCACCTCGGTGAAGCGGGCCAGGACCGCGGCGGCCGCGTCCTCGGGGATGCCGCGGCGGCTCATGGCCTCCTCGAGCTGGGCCCGGGTCCGTGGCCGGCCGGTGAGCAGCCGCAGGCACAGCTGCCGGGCTTTCTCCTCGGGGTCCGTTCCCTGGCCAGCGTCGGCCGCCTGGTCTTCGGGGTCGGGAATCTGGTTGGCGGCCACTTCGCCCGCCCCGGGGTCGCCGACCGTGCCCCTGACCGTCTCGGCGCGCCCGGCCGTCCCGGCCCATGCTGCGGGCCGGGACGCCCTACGGGGTCTGGTCGCCGGCCGGTCAGGCACCGCCGCCCGCGCCAGTCGGCGCGCCTGCGGTCCGGCCCGCAGCCGCCCGGCCTGCCGGGGCGCCACCCACCGGGGCACCTGCCGCGGGAGCACCGGGCGCCGATCCGTTGGTGGCGGCCCCGGTGGCCGGAGCGGCTTCCGCGTCGATGCGCGGCCCGATGCCGAGCTTCTCCTTGATCTTCTTCTCGATCTCGTTCGCGATGTCCGGGTTGTCCCGCAGGAAGTTGCGGGAGTTCTCCTTGCCCTGGCCGAGCTGGTCGCCGTCGTAGGTGTACCAGGCGCCGGACTTGCGGACGATGGACTGCTCGACACCCAGGTCGATCAGCCCGCCCTCGCGGCTGATCCCGGTACCGAAAATGATGTCGCACTCTGCGGTTTTGAAAGGTGGAGCGCACTTGTTCTTGACCACCTTGATCCGGGTCCGGCTGCCCACCGCTTCGGTGCCGTCCTTCAGGGTCTCGATCCGGCGCACGTCGAGCCGTACCGACGCGTAGAACTTGAGCGCCCGCCCACCGCTGGTGGTCTCGGGGCTGTTATGCACCATTACCCCGTCAACGAAGTAGTTGTGCGATCCCTCAACCTCGATGTCGAACCGGTTCATCGACCTCGTCGGCGGCTTGACGTGGATGTCCAGGATCCTGGCTGGCACCAGGCGCATCTCAGCCGGGACGAACTCCGGCTCCACCCGGAACTGCCCGCGGAATCGTGGCAGGAGCTTGTACTCCATCGACGGATGAATGTAAGGCGCGACAAGCTTCTGGAATTTCTCTGACGCCGCAGTGGTGAACCGCAGGATGGCCTGGCTCCGGGAACCACGGGTGACGACCCTGACGTCGAGCTGGTGGGTATCCCGCAGGTAGTCGGCGAGCCGCTCACGGGAGCCCGGGCTCATCGCCTGCACGCAGATCTCTATCCGGCCGGTGCGGCCCTGCGTCCTCTCCTGGATACCTTTCGACCTGACCGTGAAGCAGCCATCGTCCATGTACCAGACCGCGAGGGCGAACGGCGTGAGCGCCTTCAGGTATTCCCAGCTGAGGTGCTTCTTGCCATCCCCGAAGTACACCGCCTCACGCAGTTCAGCCAGTTCGGGAAGCGGGGTCAGGTCAGCGAAGACCGCGCCCTTGGCATTGGAAGACAGCGTGCACCCGATGTTGCCGAGGAGGCTGACCTTCCAGTCCAGGTACGCGGCCTGCTTGGCTCCGTGGCCCATCCGGAACCGGGTACCTGACCTGCCGCGGGGGTTCGGCGAGAGGCTCCCATCCCCCATCAGCGCGCCTAGGATGAGCTCCATCTGCTGCCCGCTCAGCCGCCAGGGCTCGGCGAGGGCAACCCGGTCACCAGGGATCAACTCTCCTGCTTCGCGCCAGCCTCCAGGCGTGCGGACAAGGTGGTTCTCCGTCGCTGCGAACTGGGCCCTGCCGTTCCCGCCTGACTTGGCCACGGTGAACTGGAGGAATTGCTCGGTGCGGCCGTTGTTGAACCAGTTGACGATGTGGCGCGGGATTATGCGCCCAGATTCCGGGTCGTAGGAGAGGACCTCGACGTCCTGGCGCTGGTTAACGATCTTGCCGATCTTCTCCTGCGTGCCGTCCGCCAGAGTGACCCTGGTCGCGTACGACATGCAGCCGAACATCACCCCGACCTTCTCGCGCAGCTGGTTGATGAAGATCGCGGTGGTCTTGGTCTGGCTCAGCGCACCGGTGATCTTCCGCAGGGCCTGGGACATCAGCCGGGCCTGGAGGCCCACGTGGCTGTCGCCCATCTCGCCCTCGATCTCGGCCCGGGGCACCAGCGCGGCCACCGAGTCGATGACGACGACGTCGATCGCCCCGGAGCGGATCAGCATGTCCGCGATCTCCAGGGCCTGCTCCCCCGTGTCCGGCTGGGAGACGAGCAGCGCGTCGGTGTCCACGCCGAGCTTCTTGGCGTAGTCGGGGTCCAGCGCGTGCTCGGCGTCGATGAACGCGGCGATGCCGCCGGCCTTCTGCGCGCTGGCCACTGCATGAAGCGCGATAGTAGTTTTCCCCGAGCCTTCAGGCCCGTACACCTCCACGACCCGGCCCCGGGGCAGGCCGCCGATGCCCAGCGCGACGTCCAGCGCGATCGCGCCGGTGGGGATCACTTCCATCGGGGCCCGGCCCTCGTCGCCGAGCCGCATGATCGAGCCCCGGCCGAATTGCCGTTCGATCTGGGCGAGCGCAGTCTCCAGGGACTTGTCCCTGTCACCGCCGGTCCGGTTGACCGCCCTGTCGCTGCCTGCCATGGGAACTCCCGTTGGATTCAAGAGCTTGCTTGCTGGTTCAGTTGCCGGTCCAGAAGCTACGTGCCGCCACCGACAATTTCCGCGCGCTGCTGCTGTGCTGCCGTCCTGCTGTCGCCGTGCCGCAGGTCGCTGGGCCACGGAAAGGAGGCCTCGAATGGCCGTCCCAGGCCACTACCTTAAGCGAACAACTGTTCGACCGTGACCTCAACACGCCGCATCCCCGGAGAAAATTCGCCCGGAGCCGGCCGGAACGGCCGCGGTCAATGATCGGCGTGCGGGCAGGGAAGTGCGGGCCGGGAAGGGTATGCCGCGGGTGCGGGGCGTGAGCCCTGCCCGCCCGCCCTCTCAGCGCAGGCTCTGCGGGACATCGAACTCCTGGCAGACCGCCCGCCACACGGTCTTGGCGTCCACGCCGTCCTCCAGGGCCTGGTTGACGGTCCGCTCCCCCAGTGAGGCCAGGACATGGTCCTTGGCCACGCTGCTCGCGTACGTATCACCGAACTGCGCCCGCATCCGCGTCCAGAACTCGCTGAGCCGCACGGCCCTCCCTGATGGCTGCCCCAGGACCCCCCGTCCACCCTGCCGGCGAGAGTACCGGCGCCCGGGGAGCACCCCAACCCGCCGCCCCCACCCGGAGCAGCCACGGAGCAGCCGCGGACCGGGGACCCAGGTTCGTAACAAACGATGAGGAATGCACTTAGTTCTGTTGGGGAAGGGTCACCAGGGGTGCCCCGCAATGGCATGAGGCAATTCCGTCGTTCCTGGGGCATCCAATTCGGCACGGCCTGCCGGCTTTGCGGGCAGGCACTGACTCTCGCGCGGGAGACCAGATGGACCCATCAGCCGAGGACGGGGGCGGCCCCCCGACGGCCCTGGCGCAGGACCCGGCCGCCCCGCACCCGGCCGCCCCGCACCCGGCCGCCCCGCACCCGGCCGCCGCAGACCCGGCAGCCACCCCAGACCCGGCAGCCATCCCACACCCCGCAGCCGTCCCGCACCCGGCCGATCCACCTCCCGTGGCCGTGCCCCAGCAGCGCGGCCCCGTCCCGGGGCCATCCCCCACGGGCCAGCGGCCCGCGGACCAGCGGCCCGCGGCCCGCACGCCCGCGGCCCAGACACCTGCAGCCCAGACGCCCGCGCCACGCCGCCCCACCGACGGCGTCGCGGTGGCCGCCCTGGTCTCGGGCATCGTCCCCGCGATCCCGGTCACCCTGGTCCTCGGGCCGCTGGCCCTCATCCGGGTCGGCCGGTCCGGGGCCCGCGGCCGCGCCCTGGCCATCACCGGACTGGTGCTGGCCGGACTGTGGACCGTGGCGGCGGCGGTCGTGGCGGCGGCCATCATCACCCGTCCCCCGGCGCCCGGGCCGGTCACGCTGCCGCGGGTGTTCAGCCTGCGGGCCGGCGAGTGCCTCGACTCGGGCACTAACGGGATCAGCGGCGTTCACGTGCTCGGCTGCGCGCAGGCGCACGACGCCGAGGTGTTCGCCACGTTCCAGGTGTCCGGCCCGCGCTACCCCGGTGCGGCGGCCCTGCAGCACAGCGCCCGGCAGGGCTGCGTCAGCCGGCTCGGCGGCTACCTGAACCCGGAGCTGCCCGCGACCTCACTGGCGCAATCCTTCGTCTACCCCGGCGCCGGGGCCTGGTCGGCGGGTGAGCGCACCGTGGTCTGCACCGTCCGCAGCACCTCCGGCCCGCTGGTCGGCTCGGTACGGGCCGCGCCCTGAGCCAACCGCCCCTGACCAGGCCGATCTCCCCCGGCCAGGCGAACCCCTGAGCAGCGGCCACCACCACCCTGACCTGGCACCTTCCGCCGCTTCGGCAGCGTGTTCCAATCAGGTATAAGGACCAGGGATTTTTAGTTACCCTAGAGGTAATGTCACGACGTACCACCAAGCCTGAGAACATCACGCCGGCCGCGCCTGACGACACCATCCGGGCCGCCGGAAGCACGGACCCCCTCGAGGGCTTCAGCGCGGTCACGCGGGACTGGTTCTCCGCCGCGTTCGCCTCCCCCACCCAGGCCCAGGCGCAGGCCTGGGCCGCGATCGGCAAGGGTGAGAACACCCTGGTCATCGCCCCGACGGGGTCGGGCAAGACGCTGGCCGCGTTCCTGTGGGCGCTGGACCGCCTGGCGGCGGCCCCGGCGCCCGAGGACCCGAAGCAGCGCTGCCGGGTGCTCTACATCTCCCCGCTGAAGGCGCTCGCGGTAGACATCGAGCGGAACCTGCGCGCCCCGCTGACCGGGATCCGGCACACCGCGCAGGCCATGGGCGCGGCCGAGCCCGACATCCGGGTCGCAGTGCGCACCGGGGACACCGCCGCCGAGGAACGCCGCCGGCTGGCCGCCAGCCCGCCGGACATCCTCATCACCACGCCCGAATCACTGTTCCTCCTGCTGACCTCCAAGGCGCGGGAGGCGCTGCGCGGGGTGGAGACCGTCATCGTGGACGAGGTCCACGCGCTGGCCGGGAACAAGCGCGGCGCGCACCTGGCCCTGTCCCTGGAGCGGCTGGACGCGCTGACCTCCGGCCGCCGCCCGGCCCAGCGGATCGGCCTGTCGGCCACGGTCCGGCCGGCCGGGGACGTGGCCTCGTTCGTGGGCGGCGCCCGCCCGGTGACCATCGCCGCGCCGCCCAGCACCAAGCAGCTCGACGTGAGCATCGTGGTGCCGGTCGAGGACATGACGGACCTGGACGCACCGGCCGGCGCGCAGGACGCGCCCGACGGCCAGGCGGGCCGGCGGTCCATCTGGCCGCACGTGGAGGAGCAGGTGCTCGACCTGATCGAGCAGCACCGTTCCACGATCGTGTTCGCCAACTCGCGCCGGCTGGCCGAGCGGCTCTGCGCCCGGCTCAACGAGCTGGCCGCCGAGCGCGCCGAGCTGCGGGCGGGCACCGCCGCAGGCGAGCCGGGCGGCACCATCAGGCCCGGGCCGCCCGCCGAGATCATGGCGCAGGCGGGCTCGGCCGGCGGCGCTCCCGTGGAGGTGGCCCGGGCCCACCACGGCTCGGTGTCCCGGCAGGAACGGGCGCAGATCGAGGAGGCGCTCAAGGCGGGCAGGCTCCCGGCCGTGGTCGCCACGTCCAGCCTGGAACTCGGCATCGACATGGGCGCGGTGGACCTGGTCATCCAGGTCGAGTCGCCACCCTCGGTGGCCAGTGGCCTGCAGCGCACCGGCCGGGCCGGGCACAACGTCGGGGACGTGAGCCGCGGCATCATCTTCCCCAAGTACCAGGGCGACCTGGTGCAGGCGGCGGTGGTGGCCCGGCGGATGCGCGGCGGCCAGATCGAGCAGCTGAGCATCCCCCGCAACCCCCTGGACGTGCTCGCCCAGCAGATCGTCGCGATGACCGCGCTCGACGACTGGCCCGTGGACGACCTGCACCGGGTGGTGCGCCGGGCCGCGCCGTTCGCCAGCCTGACCCGGCCGGTGCTCGAGGCCGTGCTGGACATGCTGGCCGGGCGGTACCCGAGCGAGGAGTTCGCGGAGCTGCGGCCCCGGCTGGTCTGGGACCGCACCACCGGCCTGCTGCACGGCCGCCCCGGCGGCCAGCGGCTCGCCGTGACCAGCGGCGGCACCATCCCCGACCGCGGCCTGTTCGGCGTATTCCTGGCCGCGTCGCAGCGCGGCGACGGCCGGAACTCCCACCGGGTCGGCGAGCTCGACGAGGAGATGGTCTACGAGTCGCGGGTCGGCGACGTGTTCGTGCTCGGCGCGAGCTCGTGGCGGATCGAGGAAATCACCGCCGACCAGGTGCTGGTCTCCCCCGCCCCCGGCCAGCCGGGCAAGCTGCCGTTCTGGCACGGTGACGCGCCGGGCCGGCCCGCTGAGCTGGGCCGGGCGCTCGGCGCGTACTGCCGCGAGCTGGCCGGGGCGGGCGAGCAGGAAGCCGCCGCGCGGCTGCGGGCGGATGGCCTGGACGAGCTGGCGGCGGCCAACCTGATCCGCTACCTGAGCGCGCAGCGGGAGGCCACCGGGTACGTGCCCGACGACCGCACGCTGGTCATGGAGCGGTTCCGCGACGAGCTGGGCGACTGGCGGCTGGTGCTGCACAGCCCGTTCGGCGCGCAGGTGCACGCCCCGTGGGCGCTGGCCATCGCGGCCCGGCTGCGCGAGCGCTACCAGGGCATGGACGTGCAGGCCATGCACACCGACGACGGGATCGTGATCCGTGTCCCGGACACCGAGGAGCCGCCGCCGACGGGGATCGCCGAGCTGCAGCCCGAGGAAATCGAGCAGCTGGTCACCGACGAGCTGGGCAACTCGGCGCTGTTCGCCTCCCGGTTCCGCGAGTGCGCGGCCCGGGCGCTGCTGCTGCCCCGGCGGCAGCCGGGCCGGCGCAGCCCGCTGTGGCAGCAGCGGCAGCGTTCCGCACAGCTGCTGTCGGTGGCCCGCAAGTACGGCACGTTCCCGATCGTGCTGGAGACCGTGCGCGAGTGCCTGCAGGACGTGTTCGACGTGCCGGGGCTGATCAGCCTGATGCAGGAGCTGGCCAGCCGGAAGATCCGCCTGGTCGAGGTGGAAACCCCGACGCCGTCGCCGTTCGGGCGCTCGCTGCTGTTCCGCTACGTCGGCGCGTTCATGTACGAGGGCGACGCGCCGGTCGCGGAGCGCCGGGCCCAGGCGCTGGCCCTGGACTCCTCGCTGCTGGCCGAGCTGCTCGGCCAGGCTGACCTGCGCGAGCTGCTGGACCCGGTGGTGGTCGACCAGACCGAGCGGGAGCTGCAGCGGCTCACCCCGGAGCGGTCCTGCCGGGATGCCGAGGGCGTGTCGGACCTGCTGCGCGCGATCGGCCCGGTGTCCGCAGCCGAGGTGGCCGAGCGCAGCCAGGACCCGGACGCGGCCGCGGGCTGGCTGGCTGAGCTGGGGCGGCAGCGGCGGGCGCTGGAGTTCCGGATCGCCGGCGAAGCCCGGTGGGCCGCGATCGAGGACGCGGGGCGGCTGCGGGACGCGCTGGGCGTGCCGCTGCCCCCGGGCGTGCCCGCCGTGTTCACCGAGCCGGTCCCGGACCCGCTCAGTGACCTGGTGGCGCGCTACGCACGCGGGCACGGGCCGTTCGTGACCGCGGACCTGGCGGAGCGGTACGGGCTGGGCGTGGCGGTCGTCACCGGCGCGCTGCGGCGGCTGGCCGCCGAGGGCCGGATCGCCGAGGGCGAGTTCCTGCCCGGGCGGCGGGGCACGCAATGGTGCGACACGTCGGTGCTGCGCACGCTGCGCCGCCGCTGCCTGGCCAAGCTGCGCAAGGAAGCCGAGCCGGTGCCGCCGTCGGCGCTGGCCCGGTTCCTGCCCGCGTGGCAGAACGTGACCCAGCCCGCCACCGGCGAGGCCCGGGGGCGCGCGCGGGGACCGCGGGCCAGCGCGGACACCGTGTACGAGGCCGTCGACCAGCTGGCCGGGGCGGCGATGCCCGCGTCGGCGCTGGAGACCCTGATCCTGCCCGGCCGGGTGCCCGGCTACCAGCCCGCGATGCTGGACGAGCTGACCGCGGCCGGGGAAGTGGTCTGGTCCGGTGCGGGCGGGCTGCCCGGCGGGGACGGCTGGGTGGCGCTGGCCCCCGCGGACACCGCACCGCTGCTGCTGCCCGAGCCGGGTGAGATCACGCTGACGCCGCTGCACGAGGCGGTCCTGGCCGCGCTGGACGGCGGCGGCGGGATGTTCTTCAGGATGCTCGCCGACCGGACGGCCGCGCTGCTGCCCGAGGGCGAGCGCAAGGAGGCCACCGACCGGGCCGTCGCCGCCGCCATCTGGGACCTGGTCTGGGCAGGCCGGCTCACCAACGACACGCTGGCCGCACTGCGCACGGTGCTGGGCACCGGCCGGCCCGTGGCCGCCACCCCAGCGGGCCCGCACCCGCCCGCCGCGCGCCGGGGCGCGGCCCGGCCAGGGTCCCGCGGGCGCGGCTTCGGCCGGCCGGCCATGCCGTCCCGGACCGGGCCGCCCACGGTGACGGGACGCTGGTCCCTGGTGCCGCCCGCCGACCCGGACCGGACCCGGCGGCTGCACGCCCTGGCCCGGACCCTGCTGGACCGGCACGGGATCCTGATCCGCGGGGCCGCCGCCACGGAACGGGTGCCCGGGCGGCTTCGCCGCGATCTACCCGGTGCTGCGGGCCATGGAAGACGCGGGCCAGTGCCGGCGCGGCTACTTCGTCGAGGGCCTGGGCGCGGCACAGTTCGCGCTGCCCGGCGCGGTGGACCGGATGCGCGCGCTGGCCGCGGAGGCCGACGGCAGCCAAACCCCCGGCGATCCGTGGGCGCGCGCGGGCGACCCGGGTGCGGGTCCGCCCGCCCCCGGTTTCTTCCGCAACGAAAACCCGCCGGGGCCGGCCCCCAGCGTGACCGTGCTCGCCGCAGGTGACCCAGCCAGCCCGTTCGGGGCGGCCCTGCCGTGGCCAGAGCGGCCCGGGGAGGCCCCAGGCGGCCACCGGCCGGGCCGCAAGGCCGGCGCCCTCGTCGTCCTGGCCCGGGGCGAGCTGGTCCTCTACGTCGAGCGGGGCGGCAAGACCCTGCTGTCCTGGACCAGTGACCCGGCGGTGCTCGGCAGGCCGCGGCGGCCCTGGCCGGCGCGGCCCGCGGCGGGGCACTGGGCCGGCTGACGATCGAGCGGGCCGACGGCTCGGCCGTGCAGGACTCGCCGCTGGCCCAGGCGCTGGAGGAGGCCGGGTTCCGGCCCACCCCGCGCGGGCTGCGGCTGCGTGCCCAGGTGGCCTGATTCCGCGGTCCGCGGCGGCGCTGACCCCGCGGGCCGCGGCGGCCGCCACGGGTGACCGCCGCCGCATGAAACCAGCCCCCGGATGCTGGGCCCCCGGATAATGGCATTCCGGCTGCACCCGGCGCCGCAATAGGGCACCTTTCTCAAGGGGGAACCGGGAACACGTGGTATCGCCTGGCCTCCACCCATGAGTGGGCCGCAGGCGGTTTCGGCCGCCGCGAGTGCGAGGACAGGAGGGCGCCGTGGCCAACGCGGAGGGCATCGACCTCTCAAGCTTCCAGCCTTCGTTCGACTGGTCCGCCGAAAAGGGGCGAATTTCGTTCGCGTTCATCAAGGTGACCGAAGGCACGACGATCAGGGATCCCGAATTCGCCGTCAACTGGCAGCGGGCGAAGGAGCTCGGCATCGTGCGCGGTGCCTACCATTTCGCGCACCCGAGGAACGGGGCGGCCGCCGAGTCCCGGGCGTTTGTGGACCAGGTCCGGGCCCACGGGCTGAACGCCGGTGACCTGCTCGCGCTGGACCTCGAGGTGTCGGACGGCCTGAGCCCCGCGCAGGTCGCGGAGTACGCGCGGAACTGGTGCTCGGACGTGCACAAGACCACGGGGCACACACCGGTGGTGTACACGTTCCTGAGTTTCGCCCAGCAGGGGAACTGCGCCGGCCTGGGTCACTACCCGCTGTGGATCGCCGAGCCGTCCGCCCCGCCGGGGAGGCCGGTGGTGCCCCATCCGTGGTCAACGTGGAAGTTCCACCAGTACGGCACGGCGCGGGTGGGCACCAACACGGTCAACGTGAACGTGTTCAACGGGGACACCGCCGCCCTGAAAGCATTCGCCAGCCCAGCGCCCTCACAGAAGGAGGAACCCGACGTGCAGAGCGGGACCCTGACCAACGGCGCCAGCGCCCTCACCGCCATCGCCGTTCCCTTTGGCAGCGCCAAGGAGATCGGTTTCGCCTGCGACAACGGACGGCAGGGCCTGCCGTCCGCCCGGTTGCGCGTGGCGGTCTGGGACGGCCACTGGAAGGTGCACGACCTGGTGGTGGTGGACAGCAGCAAGGGCCAGACGGTGGTCAAGTTCGGCGATCCGTCCAGGACCTCGGCGGTGTCGGTCGAGCGACTCGACGAGGGCAACGTGAGCGTGGGCTACCAGATCTCCTAGGCTGCGGGTGTGAATGGCGCTCCGCCCACGATCTATGACGTGGCGGCGATCGCGGGCGTATCCATCGCGTCGGTGTCCCGGGTCCTCAACGGGACCGGCAGCCCCCGCGCGGACACCCGGGATCGCGTGCTCCGGGCCGTGGCCGAGCTCGGCTTCGTGCCGGACGGCGCGGCCCGGGCGCTGAGCGTCAAGCTCAAGGAGACGGTCGGGGTCGTCTACCGGCGCGTGCCCAAGGCGACGCCTGGCGGCGTGTTTGCCGAGGAGGACGAGAACCTCCAGTTCGCCGACATCATCAACCGGGGCATCGAGGTGGCGGCGCAGCGCAGCGGCTTCAGCCTGCTGATCAGCTCCGTGGCGGCCGAGGACGCCGACGCGGGCCGGCGGCTGCTGGCCCTGGCCGGCAAGTGTGATGGGCTCATCGTGCACGACATGGTCCTGGACGCCGGCCAGATGGACCGGCTGGGCCGCCAGATCCCGGTGGTCAACCTGGCCGGGATCACCACGCCGCATACGGCCAGCGTGCGCGGTGACAGCGAGACGGGCATGCGCGACCTGATGCGGCACCTGACCGGGGACCATGGGTACCGCACGCTGGGGTACCTGGCCGGGGTCGCGGACAGCCCGGACAACGTGACCCGGCAGGCGGTCATGGCGGCCGAGGCGAGCGCCGCGGGTGCAGCGCTCGCCGAGGGCCCGCAGTGGCAGGGCAGCTACTACGCAGACGGCGGTGCCCAGGTCATCGACGGGCTGCTCGGAGCAGGCCGGCCGCTGCCGAGGGCCATCGTCTGCGCGAACGACCTGGCCGCGCTCGGGGCCCTGCACACGCTGGCCCGCCACGGCGTGGACGTGCCGGGGGATGTGGCCGTCACCGGCTTCGACGACATCCCGGTCGCGCGCCGGCTGCATCCGGGGCTGACTACCGTCCGCCAGCCCATCCAGGAACTCGGGGCGACCGCGTTCGAGCTGCTGGAGTCGCTGGTCCGCGACGGCCAGCCCGAGCCCCGGGACGTCGTCCTGCCCACCCGCCTGATCCGCCGGGAGAGTTGCGGGTGCGCACGGACGTCCGAGGACGGCTTACCCCCAGGAAACCCCTCACGCCCCGCGAAGCCTTAAGGGCCCGGGGAAGCCTCCGGCCTGAGCAGGCCCCGCCCGCCCGGGCTAACCGTCGCTGCCGTCCCAGAGGACGGGCAGCGACGGGGGCTTGCGGAACACCAGGCCCCGGGGAGCGGCCGGGTGGTCCGGGTCGAGCCGCAGGCCCGGCAGCTGGCCGAGGGCGGTGGCCAGCGCCGGTGCGGGCTTCCAGCCGGGCCAGATGCACGCCCAGGCAGAAGTGCGGGCCGCGGGCGAAGGCCAGGTTCTGCCCGGCGTTGCCGCGGCGCACGTCGAAACGGTCCGGGTCGGTGAACGCGGCCGGGTCCCGGCCTGCGCCGGCCACCGACACGCTGACCAGGTCGCCCCGGCTCACCGCGGCGCCGCCGAGTTCGGCGTCGCGGGTGGCGTAGCGGTCCACCACGGCGGCCGCGGGTTCCAGGCGCAGGGACTCCTCGATGGCCTGCGGCAGCAGGCCGGGATCGGCGCGGACCAGGTCCAGCTGGTCGCGGTGGCCGAGCAGATGCCACGCCGCGTTGGCGATCATGCCCTCGGTGGTCTCGATGCCGCCGAACATGAGCACCGCCGCGTTGGAGACGATCTCGTCCGGGCCCAGCCCGGCGCCCTCCGGCCCGGTGTCCGCCTCGCTCCCGCCACCGGGGCGGCGGGCCGCGCGCTGGCTGCGGGTGGCCCGCAGCGCGGGCCGGGCTGCGTCCGCGAGCAGCGAGGGCCCGGCGCCGTTCCCCATGACGGCCTGCAAACCCTCGCTGAGCTGCCCGAACGCGGCCATTCCGGCGGTCACCGCGGGTGGCGGAGGGACCGTCACCCCCGGGCCGGCGGCGGTCAGCTGCGAGACCGCGCTGACGATCGCGTCGTACCAGGACAGGATGGTGCCCGCAGGCAGCTGCCCGAGGCCGAGCACCCGGGCCACGACGGCCACGGCCAGCGGCGCGGCCAGGCTCCGGCTCAGGTCACCCCGCCCGGCCGGGCGCATCGCGCTGACCAGGCGATCCGCTTCGCCGGTCACGAACGCTTCCAGGTGCTGGTGCACGGCGGTCTGGCTGAACGGGCCGGCGAACGGGCGCCGGTGCCGGTCGTGCTGCGCACCGTCCAGCGAGAGCATGCTCGGTCCGACGACGCGGGCGGTCGAGAAGCGCGGGTCGTCAACGGTGAAGGTCACGCTGTCCCGCATGACCGCCAGGGCCAGGTCGCGCCGGGTCACGAGCCAGCCGTCCAGGACCGGCACCCAGGACACTGGTTCTGCTTCCCGCAGCCGGGCCAGGGCGGGATGCGGGTCATCACCGAGTTCCGCGAGCGTGACGGCGGCACCCACCGGGTACTGGCGGACCCGCGCGGCCATCGCCGGTGAGCTCGCCCCGCCGCCAGTCATGGCGACGACGCTACCGTCCCCGCCCGGCTGGGCCTGGCTGTCCCCGGTGGCTTCCGTTGACGTCCGCCGTATCTCCTGAGGATCGCGGATCGGTCACCAACGGTGCCGATCCGCGATCCTCAGGGCGCCGATGGCTGCTCTGCGGCGACGCGCAACGGCGCGGCGCTGGTGCGCGGGGCGGAGGCCATGTCCTCCAGGCTGACCCCGGACGGCTCGGGAAGGACCAGCGTCAGGGCGAAGCCGGCCACCGCCACTCCCGCCGTGAGCAGCAGCGTGCCGCGCAGCCCCAGCGAGGTCTGCAGCACCGGGAACAGGAAGACGCCGATGAACGCGCCGAATTTGCCGATGCCCGCCGAGATCCCGTGCCCGGTCGCGCGCATGCTCACCGGGTACAGCTCGCTGGGCATCACGAACGTGGTCATGTTCGGGCCGAACTCGGTGAAGAAGTAGCTCACCCCGTACACCAGCAGGAACGGCACGACCATGGTGGTCATCCCGGGCACCGCCGCGATGATGGCGAAGCAGAGCGCCATCATCGCGAAGCCGATCAGCTGGAGCCGCCGGTGCCCGATCTTGTCCAGGCGGGCTATCGCGAGCACGTAACCGGGCACCGCCGCGACCACGAAAATGGCCAGCTGAAGGGCGATCTTCGTCATCGTCGAGGCGTGCGGTGAGATCAGGCCAAGGATCTGCGGGGTGGAGATCGTGTTCCCGTAGTAGGCGTAGTCGAGCAGGAACCAGGTGCCAGCCGTGCCGGCCAGCATGATCAGCCACCGGCGGTTGGTCAGGAAGGCCCGCAGCCCCATCTCCTGCTGCCCGCTGGCCCCGTTCCCGCTGGCCCCGTTCCCGCTGATCCCGTGCCCGCTGGCCCCGTTCCCGCTGGCCCCGTTCCCGCTGATCCCGTTCCCGCTGGCCCCGTTCCCGCTGATCCCGTTCCCGCTGGCCCCGTTCCCGCTGGCCCCGTTCCCGCTGACCTGCCCGCTGGCCCCGTTCCCGCTGGCCCCGTTCCCGCTGACCTGCCCGCTGGCCCCGTTCCCGCTGGTCCCGTTCCCGCTGACCTGCCCGCCGGTGAAACGGGCCATCCGGCTCGATGCCTGCTCGGCCTTCCCCTGCACCTGGATCTGGTACCGGGGCGACTCGGGCATCCGGCAGCGCAGGTAGATCACCGCGGCGGCGGGCACCGCGCCCAGGGCGAGCAGAACCCGCCACGCCGTGTCGTTACTGGCCCCGGCGCCGAGCAGCGCCAGTGCGATCAGCGGCCCGACGATGAGCCCGAGCGCCTGGGTGCCGAAAACCATGCCGACCAGCTTGCCGCGGTCCTTGCGGTTGGCGTACTCGCTGACCATCACGGCGCTGACCGGGTAGTCACCGCCGACGCCGAAACCGAGCAGGAACCGGAACCCGATCAGCACCCAGTAGGAAGGCGCCAGTGCCGCCCCCAGCGCGCCAGCGATCATGATCGCGGCGACTATCCAGTACACGCGCTTACGCCCGATGACGTCGGCAAAGCGCCCGAAGACGAACGCCCCGATGAACGCGGCGAACAGCATCGTGGAGTTGAGCAGGGCGAGCCTGCCCGAGCTCAGGTTCCAGTCCTTGGTGATCAGCGCGGAGGCGATCCCGATGACGAACAGGTCGTAGGCGTCGGTGAAGAATCCCATCCCCGACGCCAGTACCGCCCGCATATGGAACCTGCTCAGCGATGCCTCATCCAGTTCCGCGATCAGGTCCCTGGCCCGGATCTCGGTCACAGCACTCCCCCCGCCGCTCGCGCTGCCGGCCGGGCCTCGCGCCGGGCCGCATTCCTTCTGCTGCGGCGGAAAGTATCGGGTTCAGGCGACGCGCCGCCGACCTTGGGATGAACGGCAGGTGAACGCAGGATGGCCAATAACCGAACTATTCACGCGTTCCCCGGGGCGGCGGCCGGCGGGTGCTGAATCGACGCTACTAGCGACCACCAGCAACAGTGGACACCGAATTCGAACACGTACATGCCAATTCCGCTCTCGACCGGGAACGTCACGCTCACCCCGTTGGGAGGATGTCATCACGGGGCACGCGCGGTGGGATCGGTGGCGTAGGGAGTGAAGGGGGACAGGTCAAGGTTTGGATCAAGGTTCCAGCGTCCGGGGTGGCTGCCTGCCTACCGGGTCAAGGTGCCGGCGGTTGCGGCTGATTCACGCTGTCCTGGCCAGACGGCGCCCGGTCGGCCCATGGAAACCGCGCAGCCCTCGGCGGCCTGATGGAGGTGCAGGCATGGGGCAGTGCACCGCGCACGAGCCTGCGGCGTTCGCCGCCAGGCAGCTGGAGAGCCGGGTTACCGAAGGGGTCCGCAGCCTCGAGGTGCGCTGGATATTCCCGGGCCAGCTGGAAGCCGCGGTAGCCGGATGGTTCGGGCGGTTCCCGGCCTGGGTGGAATCACGCGAGGACATCTACCTCCTCTGCCCGCCGTCGCCGGGGCTGTCGGTGAAGATCCGCGGGGGCCAGGCCCTGGAGGTGAAGGCCTACCGCGGCAGCCCGGGAAGCCTCGACGTGGCGGGCCGCGCCCGCGGGCGCATGGAGTCCTGGCAGAAGTGGTCCATTGGGGAGGACGTGCCCAGCCAGGACAGCCGTGATGCAGCCTGCTGGAGGCCGGTGGGCAAGACGCGGCGCATCACCCAGTTCTCCCTGGCCAGAGAGCAGATCGTGGCGAGCGGGCCGGAAGAGGGCGACGAGCCGCGGTGCCATCTGGAACTCACCGAGATCCGCATGCAGGACCAGGACTGGTGGTCCCTGGGACTGGAGGCGACCGGCCCCGCCGGCCTGCTCCGCACCGTACTCGAGGGCACCGCCGGGCTCGTGTTCGCCCAGGCCCTGCCGGGCGGGATGCAGCCTGGCCCCCATGAATCCAGGTCGTACGCGGAGTGGCTGGGCCAGCCTCCGGGTACCGGGGATGACGCCTGAGGACCTGCTCCCCCGCCCGCCCCTCCGGGCGGTGTGGGCACCTAGCCGTGCAAGATGTTGACCGCGCGGGCGATCACGAGCGCGCCCAGGCCCAGCGACACGCACGCCTCCAGGATCATGAGCAGCTTGGCCCACGGCTTGATCGCGGAGGTGTCGGTGGGGCTGAAGGCGGTGGCGGTCCAGAAGGCCAGCGACAGGTAGTCAACAAAGCGCGGCACCCAGGCCGCCGGCGCATAGTCGGTGTGCAGCATCTCCGGGAAGACGAACGCCGGGTCCCTGCGGGGGTGGTGCGCCCGGGCGGCGGCGCCGCCCCGGTCGAGATCCCAGTACCACAGCCCAAACGCGATCACGTTCGTGGCCCAGACCACCGCGCCGGTCGCCAGCAGCCCGACGGGGTTGTTCGTGAAGAGTTTGTTATTGGTCAGGATGTCGGCGATCAGCCGGACGGCGGCGAACAGGTTCGTCAGGGTGATGAAGGCGATGACGATGCCGGTGACGGCCCGCAGCCAGGGCTTCTGCCGGTCAATGCGCCCCGGGTCCCCGATAATCAGGACGGCCAGCAGGACGAGCAGGACGACGGGGACCACCCATCGGGGGTTCACCCGGTACTGCGTGGGCAGCGCCAGGTGCAGGCCGGCCGCGACCAGGATCGCCAGGGCCACTGGCCACCAGTGCTCACCCCGCCTGGCCGGCGCAGCCGTCTCCACCGGGGGACCCCGGAAAGGAGCCCCTGCGTCCGTGTGCTCCCCCATGACCAGGGTCCTTTCGCGGCGCACCGAGACGGGAAAACTGCCGACGGCCCGGCATGCTGACAGTGGCATCTCCCAGGACTCCCGGGATCACCCGTAGGGGATGGTGCGGGGCGTCCCCGGCCAAATGCCCTCCCCTGTAGCGGGTGATCCAGTGACGCCGCCGGCGGTGGAAGCTGGACCCGGCCACACTCGGCGTGGCCAGCTGAACGGGAGAGCGAGGCCGGCATGGCTGGTGCCGTTGACGATCCGGAGACGCTGCACGCTGCTGACGTGGGCAGGCGGTACCTGATGCGGTTCGAGGCGGACACGTTCAGGCAGCGGCCCTTGTGGATCCGGCTGATCATCGAGTTTCTCGGCACGTTCATGCTGGTGACGGTGGCCGCCGGGGCAGGCGTGATCAATCACTACGCCGGGGGCGGCCCGATCAGCCGCACGGCGGCGGTGATTGCGCCGGGCGCGCTGGTGATGGCCCTGATCTACGCGTGGGGCCCGCTGTCGGGATTGCACATCAACCCGGCGGTCACCTTCGCCTTCACCGCCCGCGGGGTGTTCCCGACCCGCTGGGTCCTGCCCTACTGGGTGGCCCAGTTCGCGGGCGCCATCGGGGCGGCGCTGTTCCTGCAGGCCATGTTCGGGAATGTCAGCGCGGGCGGAAACTACCCGATCGCCAAGCCGGGCGGGGACTGGCGCGCGTTTGTCATGGAGATCGCGCTGACGACGATCCTGGTGAGCGTCATCCTGAACACGGCGACCGGCGGCCGCAGCATCGGCCATAACGCCGCGATCGCGGTGGGCTCGACGGTGGCGCTGCTCGGGCTGTTCGCCAGCCCGATCAGCGGCGCGTCGATGAATCCGGCCCGCACGCTCGGTCCTGACATCGTGGGCGCCAACTTCACCGGCTGGTGGGTGTACGTGTTCGGCGACCTCATCGGCGCGGCTATCGCGGTGGTGATCATAATCCTGGTCCGCGGGGTGCCGGTCAAAGAAGAGTCCGCGGCTGCCGAGGGCGGGGCCCTGCCATTGTGACCTGCGGTGGCTCCTGCCGGCCAGGGCCAGCCTGGCCGCGTGGCACGGCCAGCCGGCCAGGGACCGGCGACGGAGGCGAGCAGCTCGCCCCGGGCCTGCTCCACCGCGGCCAGGATGGCCCCGCGCAGCACCGGCTGGCCGGTCACCCCGGTCGGCACCACCTGGGGGTGGGCCGGGCAGATCCGGCCTACCTCTGCGGCCACCCGGTCAGCGAGCGCCGTCCCGCCGGCCAGCCCCACCTCGCCGCCGAGGACGACGAGGCCGGGATCGAGCACCACGCTGACCGCCGCGGCCCCGGTCGCCACCCGCGCCGCCAGCTGGTCGAGCAGGCCACGGCCGCGCTCGTCACCGGCCTGGGCGGCGGCCACCGCGGCCTCGACGGCCGCTGCGGCCGTGGGCGCGGGGAACCCGTAGCTCTCCGCGAGCGGCCGCACCGCCTGGGCACCCACGAGGGACTGGAACGCGCCAGTGGCCGGGTGGCTGACGTCCTGCGGCAGCGGGACGCCGGGGACCGGGAGGTACCCGATCTCGCCCGCGGCGCCCGCCACCCCGCGGTGCAGCCGCCCGCCGAGGATGGTGGCCAGCCCCAGGCCCACCCCGATCCACATCAGCACGAAATCGTCGGCGCCCTGGGCGACGCCCTCCGCACGCTCGGCCATGGCCGCCAGGTTGACGTCGTTCTCGATCGTCACCGGCTGGCGCAGGTCGCTGCGCAGCGCCTCCAGCACGCCCTCGTGCCAGGCGGGCAGGTTCACGGCCAGCCGCGGATCCCCGGTGCTCGGATCCAGCACCCCGGGAGTGCCGATGACCAGCGCGTTAAGCCGTGACATCTCCACCCCCGCGGAGCGGCAGGCCGCCGCCACCGCGCCACGGACCAGCTCGACGGGGTTGGCGGCGCCGTTGGGATCCACGCTGACCTGGGTGACCACCTCGCCGGTGATGTCGGCCACCCCGGCGCTGACCTCATCGTGCTCGACGTGCAGCCCGGCGACATACGCGCTGGAGGGCACGACCGCATACAGCGCCGCGTTCGGCCCGCGGCCACCCGCCTGCTCTCCCACGGTCGTGACCAGGCCGCGCTCCTCCAGCCGGGAGAGCAGCTGGGACGCGGTCACCTTGGACAGGCCGGTCCGCTCGCCCACCTGTGCCCTGGTCATCGGGCCGCCGGCGAGCAGCAGCTCGAGGGCGGCCCGGTCGTTGAGCTCCCGCAGCAGCCGGGGTGTCCCAGGCCGTTGTTCCATGCCTTCCCTCCGTCGCATGACGTCCCCCCAGCACCTGCTCGCACACGGCGAGGAGCCGGCTAGCCAGGCCGCGCCGGGCCCGCCGGCGGCGGGCGGACGGGGCACCTGGCTGAATTCTGTCTCAATCTGGCCACAGGGTCTATCTAATAGGAAACTTTACTGTTAGTTTCACCCCGGAATCCCCACAGAGTTGGCCAAAGCCAGGGCCGGTCGGTCAGCCCAGCGACGTGACCGCCAGG
Organism: uncultured Actinomycetes bacterium; assembly: GCA_963751175.1. Classification (GTDB taxonomy): domain Bacteria; phylum Actinomycetota; class Actinomycetes; order Streptosporangiales; family Streptosporangiaceae; genus RYN-230. Next base: position 402,113 of record CAVVTM010000016.1, read on the forward strand.
GGCCGACTGGGCAGCAGCGACAGCCTAGACGGCCGACGGCACCGGAGCGCCCTGGGACCACGAGGAATTGCGTGAAGTGCCAAGGATCAAGCCGGGAAGGGAGATCTCTAGTGAAGCTGACGAGGTGCACATGAGGGGGGTAGGGGAGGTGGGTGGGGCCCCGCAGGCACGAAGGAAGCACGGCATGAGCGCGGGTGTCTCCGCCGACCCGGCGCTGGAGCGGATGGCCGACGCGATCCTCGTCCCCCCGTTCCCGGGCGAGCGGGCGCCCCGCTGGGTGCTGTCCGCGCTGGAGCGGGGCCTGGCCGGGGTGACCATCTTCGGCCCGAACATCGCCGGGCCGGATCAGCTGGCCGGGCTCACCGCCCAGCTCCGCTCGGCAGGCGGGCTGCCCCTGGTGGCCATCGACGAGGAGGGCGGCGACGTCACCCGGATCGCCCACCTGACCGGCAGCCCTTACCCGGGCAACGCCGCGCTGGGCGCGGTGGACGACGTGAGCCTGACCGCGGCCGTGCACCGGGCGCTGGGCCTGGACCTGGCCGCCCTGGGCATCAACGTGAACCTGGCCCCGTCGGTGGACGTGAACACCTCCGCAGACAACCCGGTCATCGGGATCAGGTCGTTCGGCCCGGACCCGGCCCTGGTCGCCCGGCACGCCGCCGCGGCGGTCCACGGCCTCCAGGCGGCCGGGGTGGCCGCGTGCGCGAAGCACTTTCCCGGGCACGGCAGCACCAGCGCCGATTCCCACCAGGGCATCGTGACCGTGGAGGCCAGCCTGGACCTCCTGCGGCGCCGGGACCTGCCCCCGTTCGCCGCGGCCATCGCGGCCGGCGTCCGCGGCGTGATGCCGGGTCACCTGCGGGTGCCGGAGCTGACCGGGGACGACCCGGCCACCCTGTCCGCCGCGGCCCTGAACGGCCTCCTGCGGGGCGAGATGGGGTTCACCGGGGTGATCATCTCGGACGCACTGGAAATGCGCGCCGTGAGCGATCTGTACGGCATCCCGGAGGCCGCGGTGCTCGCCGTGGCCGCCGGGACCGACCTGCTCTGCTTCGGCCGCGACGCCGCGGAAGACAGCTACCTGGCGGTGCGCCGCGCCCTCAGCGAGGCGGTGGCCAGCGGCCGGCTGCCGGAGGAAAGGCTGGCGGACGCCCGGCAGAACGTGGCCCGGCTGCGGGCCTGGCTGGAGGAGGCGGCCGGGCGGCCCCGGCTGGATGGCACCGGGGTGGACGGCTCGGGACTGGACGGCACCGGGCCCGACGGCACCAGGCTGGACGGCCCGCAGCCGGACAGGGCCGGGCTGGCCGGCGCTGGGCCGGAGGTGGGCCAGCTCGCCGGCCCCGGCGCCCATATCGGCCTGGTGGCGGCGCGGCGTGCGGTACGCGCCTCGGCTGTCCCCGGGCCACTGGCCGACCCGGTGGTGGTGGAACTGGCGGCGCAGGAGAACATCGCGGTCGGTGACGTCCCGTGGGGGCTGAGTGCCTGGGTCCCGGACGCGAGCACCCAGCGCATCCCGGCCGGCCTGGCGGTGAGCGAGGCGGCTGCCGTCACGGAGGCGGCGCTCGCCCGGGCGGCGGGCCGGCCGCTGATCGTGGTGGTCCGTGACGCGCACCGCTACGCGGCCGTCCAGGACGTGGTCAGCAGGCTGGTCGCGGCACGCCCGGACACGGTGGTGGTGGAGATGGGGCTGCCGCTCTGGATCCCGCCCGCGGGCGTGCACCTGGCCACCTACGGCGCGGCGCGGGCGAACGCGCAGGCCGCGGCGGAGGTCCTGGGGCTGGCCCCGTGAGCGCGCGGCGGGCGCCGCGGATACGGTCCGTCATGCCCAGGCCGGGCCAATTTCCTACTAAAACGGTCCCGAGACCGGCCCAGTCGGCCCGTTCAGTGCCCGGCAGCCTGCATAATGCTGGACATGAGGCTCTCTGCCCGCGCTGACTACGCGCTACGCGCCGCAGTGGAACTGGCTGCGGCGGATGGCGGCCACATCACCGCCGAGCAACTGGCGCGCGCGCAGCACATCCCGGGAAAGTTCCTGGAGGCCATCCTCACCCAGCTGCGCCGGGCGGGCCTGGTCCGCAGCCAGCGCGGCCCCGAGGGCGGCTTCTGGCTGGCCAAGCCCGCCGCGGACATCGCGCTGGCGGACATCATCCGGGCCATCGACGGCCAGCTGGTCGGCGTGCGGGGCGAGCGCCCCGAGAACATCGGCTACATCGGCGTGGCGGAGCCGCTGCAGAGCGTCTGGATCGCGCTGCGCGCGAACGAGCGGGCCATCCTCGAGGAGGTCACGCTCGAGCACATCGCCACGGGACGGCTCCCGGAGCGGATCGTCGAGCTGACCGACGACCCGCGCGCCTGGGCCTGAACGCACGCTCCCCGCACCTGGCCTGAAGAGCCGGCCGGGCGGACCGTTATCTGAGAAGCGGGGGCAGGTGCCGCTCTCGCAGCTCCCGCCCCCGCTTCTGCAGGTCGTGGCTTTTCCGGATTTACACGGGGACCATGTCGTTGAGGTCGCGTACCCGCCGGCTGACCTCGTCGAAGGCCGGGTGGTCCTCGTTGACCCCCACCGGGTCCAGGACCGCCTCGGAGTCCATGCCCCGGACGTGCCCAGCAGGCACCCGGAGCTTCTCGGGCCGCAGCTCGGCGGAGAATGCCCGGGACACCGGCAGCTCCAGCTCGCGCCCGGCCCGGTTGATCGAGCGGGAGTCCACCGGGGCCTGGCCGTTACCGGACGGGGCACCCGCCGGGGCCAGCGCCGAGTCGTTCTGCAGCTCGGCCAGGGCGAAGCTGTCCGAGACTTCCCCGAGCACGTGAGACAGGGGCGTGTTCAGCGCCGTGCAGATGGCGGCGAGCAGCTCAGAAGATGCTTCCTTCTGGCCGCGCTCGACCTCGGACAGGTATCCCAGGGAGACCCGGGCCGCGGCCGACACCTCGCGCAGGGTTCGACCCTGCCGCAGACGTAGCCGCCGCAGCACGTCACCAAGCAAGTGACGAAGCAGGACCATCGCGGCACTCCCTTCGCGAAGTGTGTCATTCGATAGCTCCACCGTACTCGCCCTCACCGACAGTAGGGAAAGCACCTGTAGCCGTGTTCGCTGCTAACGTAACACTGTAATCATCGGCTCTCTTCCCGCACGATGACAAGGACCAGCCCCAGCGCCTCGCGGACAGCCGCCGCGCGGATGGCGTCCCGGCCGCCGGACAGGGCCAGCCGGCGGACCCTGGTCTGGTCCCCGGCGCTGGCCGCGATGTACACCGTGCCTGCGGGTTTCCCCTCGGCCGGGTCCGGGCCCGCGACCCCGGTGGTGGCGGCGCCGACGGCGGCACCGAGCCTGCCGCGCACCCCCTCGGCCATGGCCGCGGCCACCTCGGCGGACACGGCCCCGCGGGCGTCCAGCACGCCGCGGTCCACCCCGAGCAGCACGGCCTTGAGCTCGGTCGCATAGGCGACGATGCCGCCCCGGAAGACCGCCGAGGCGCCCGGGATGTCGGTAAGAGCCGCGGCGAGCAGGCCGCCGGTCAGCGACTCGGCCACCGCGATGCTCTGCTGCCGGGCGGTCAGCAGCGCGATGAGCTCCGCCGCGGCGTCACCGGATGCCACCTGCCTAACGCCCGGCCGCGGCCATGCTGCGGCGGCGCAGGCGCACGGCCCGCACTGCGTAGTCGGCGCCGGTGACCACGGTGACCACGACCGCCAGCCCCATCACCACCATCCCGGCGATGCCGGGCGGGCCGGGCAGCACGTACAGCGAGATGGCGAGCACCTGGAGCAGCGTCTTGATCTTGCCGCCCCGGCTGGCCGCGATCACGCCGTGCCGGATCACCCAGAACCGCAGCGCGGTCACCCCGAGCTCACGGGCCAGGATCACCGCGGTCACCCACCAGGGCAGCTCCCCCTGGGCGGACAGCGTGACCAGTGCCGCCCCGGTCAGCGCCTTGTCCGCGATGGGGTCCGCGATCTTCCCGAAGTCCGTGATGAGCCCGCGCTGCCGGGCGATCCGCCCGTCCAGCAGGTCGGTCACCGACGCGACCAGGAACACGGCGAGCGCCCCGATCCGCCCGCCGGTCCCGCCGGCCAGCAGGAGCAGGACGAACACCGGGACGAGCAGCAGCCGGAGCACGGTGAGCGCGTTGGCCACGTTGAGCACGCCTGGCTGGGGGACGCCGCCCGGCGGCGCGGGCGGGGCCGGCCGCGGCGCCCCGCCCGTCTCCGCGGCGGGCTGGCTCAATGCGGTCACCCGCGCCCGGCGGCCGCCGCGGGCACGGCGAGCCAGTCGGCCACCAGGTCCACCCCGTCGCCCTCGGTGACCCGGGCGGGGATCAGCTCACCGATGCCCGTCCCGGCCACGCCGCGCACGGTCGTGGTCCCGTCCACCTCTGGCGCCTGGTGGGCCGCCCGGCCCAGGTAGGTCCCGTCGCCGAGGTCCTCCTCCAGGAGCACCTCCACCACCTCGCCGACCCGGTCGGCGGCCCGCTGGGCCATCAGCTCGTCGGCCAGGCCCGCCAGCTCATCGACCCGCCGGGCGATCTCGGCCGGATCGAGCTGGCCATCCAGGGTGGCCGCCTCGGTGCCGTCCTCGTCGGAGTAGCCGAAGACGCCGATCGCGTCCAGCCGCGCCTCGGACAGGAAGCGCTGCAGCTCGTCGACGTCGGCGGTGGTCTCGCCCGGGAAGCCGACGATGAAGTTGGACCGGACGCCGGCCTCGGGGCAGGCCTGCCTGACCTGGGCGAGCAGCGCCCCGAAGCGCTCGCGGTCGCCGAAGCGCCGCATGGCGCGGAGTACCTTCCCGCTGGCATGCTGGAAGGACAGGTCGAAGTAGGGGGCCACGCCGGGGGTGGAGGCCATCACCTCGATCAGCGCGGGGCGCACCTCGGCGGGCTGGAGGTAGCTGACCCTGATCCGGTCGATGCCCGGCACCGCGGCGAGCGCGGGCAGCAGTTCATCCAGCAGCCGGGGGTTGCCCAGGTCCTTGCCGTACGACGTGGAGTTCTCGCTGACCAGGACCAGCTCGCGGACGCCGTGGCCGGCCAGCCACTCCGCCTCGGCGACCAGGTCTTCCGGGGGGCGGGACAGGAATGCGCCGCGGAACGCCGGGATCGCGCAGAAGCTGCACCGGCGGTCGCAGCCAGACGCGATCTTGAGCGGGGCCACCGGGCCAGCGGACAGGCGGCGCCGCAGCGTCCGCGGGCCGGACGCCGGCGCCAGCCCGGGCGGCAGGTCCGCGATCCCCGCGGTGTCAGGCCCCGCGGCGCCGTGCCCGGGCGGGTGGCTGCCCGGGCCCGCGGACCGGGCCGCGGGCGCGATCGGCAGCAGCTTGCGCCGGTCCCTCGGCTCGTGGGCCGGGCGCCGTTCCCCGGCCAGCACGGCGTCCAGCCGGGCCCCGATGTCCCCGTAATCGTCGAAGCTGAGCACCTGGGCCTCGGGCAGCTCGGCGGCCAGCTCGCTGCCGTACCGCTCGGCCAGGCATCCCGCGGCCACCACCTTCGCGCCGCTCCCGGCGGCGTCGAGCAGCTCGCTGACCGATTCCTGCTTGGCGGCCTCGATGAACCCGCAGGTGTTCACGAGCACGACGCTGGCCTCATCGCTGCCGGACAGGGTCCACCCGGCGGCCTCCAGCCGGGCCGCGAGCTCCTCGGAATCCACCTCGTTACGCGCGCAGCCCAGCGTCACGAGGCTGACCGTGCGCTCGGGTGGCTGGGAGCTTTCCTGACTCGATGACACACCGGAAGACTACGGTAAGCGCCCTCGTGCTGCTGTTACCCGGTGACCGGCTTCCCCGGCCCCAGGTTCAGCGTGACAGGCTGGCCAGCCGCGCCGGGCGAGCCCAGCTTCTTGCCGTTGACGGTGAGCACGATCCCCCCGGGATTGCCGATGGCCATGTCCACCGCCCGGTAGAAAGTCCAGGTCTTCGAGTTCCCCCCGACCACATAGGCCTGGGAGAGGAACCGGCCGTCCGGCTTGGTGAACTCGACCCAGCAGTCCTGGATCGCGGTGAGGCTGATCACCACGTTCTGGCTCGCGGCGGGCGAGGGTGGAGTGGCCGGGGGCGTGCTCGACACCGCAGCGGGCTGCGTGTGGTGCCGTGGCAGCTGGCCCGAGCTGGCCTGGGGCCGCGCGGGGTGCGCCGTGGTCGTGCCGACCACGCGGTAGATCCCGTACCCGGCGATGACCGCCAGGACCAGGATCATGGCCAGGCTCCAGTTGGGCCGCCGCCGCTCCTTGATCTTGATGGGCGTGGCCGGCTCGAACACGTCCGCCGCCCTGATCGCCTGGGGTGCCCCGTGCAGGGCGTCGTACTCGCGGATCAGCTCCTCGTCGTCGGCCCCCACGGCCCGCGCGACGCTGCGGATATGACCCCGGGCGTAGAAATCACCACCGCAGGCGGAGAAATCGCCGTGCTCGATCCCCCGGATGATTGTCTCTCGGATACAGGTTCTCTGGCTAACCTGCGTAATGGTGAGACCCGCCTGGCGGCGCGCATCTGCCAGGGCGTCACCAATGCTCACGCCACGCCTCCACTGCCATATCGCACTGCGCACCGCCGCGGGGTGCGGGAGCAGTAACCGGATGCGAGCAGCCTGCCGAATATGCGGGCCGCTAACAAGTGTAGACATCCCCCTGGGACACGGCGCAGATGCCGTGACCTAGGTCAGTCTTGCCCGCCCCGCAGAGAATCAACCACGCTGTCCACGTCATCTGGCCGCACCAGGACATCCCTGGCCTTGGATCCCTCGCTCGGCCCGACGATGTTGCGGCTCTCCAGGAGGTCCATGAGGCGGCCCGCCTTGGCGAATCCGACCCGCAGCTTGCGCTGCAGCATGGAGGTGGAGCCGAACTGGGTCCGGATGACCAGCTCCGCGGCCTGCATCAGCAGTTCCAGGTCGTCGCCGATGTCCGCGTCGATCTCGCGCTGCTTGCTCTCGGGGGCGGCCACGTCCTCCCGGTAGGTGGGCTGTGCCTGCCGTGTGCAGTGGCTGACCACCTCACGGATTTCCTTCTCCGTGACGAAGGCGTTCTGCAGGCGCAGCGGCTTGCTGGCGCCCATCGGCAGGAACAGGCAGTCACCCTGCCCAACCAGCTTCTCCGCGCCCGGCTGGTCCAGGATCACCCGGCTGTCGGTCAGGCTGGAGGTGGCGAAGGCCAGCCGCGACGGCACGTTCGCCTTGATGAGCCCGGTCACCACGTCGACGCTGGGCCGCTGGGTGGCCAGCACAAGGTGGATCCCGGCGGCCCGCGCCAGCTGGGTGATGCGGACCACCGAGTCCTCGACGTCGCGGGGGGCGACCATCATCAGGTCGGCGAGCTCGTCCACGATGACCAGCAGGTACGGGTAGGGGACCAGGACCCGCTCGCTGCCCGCCGGCACGGCCAGCTTGCCCGACCGCACCGCCTTGTTGAAGTCATCGATGTGCCGGAACCCGAAGGCCGCCAGATCGTCGTAACGGCGGTCCATTTCCCCCACGACCCACTGCAGCGCTTCGGCCGCCTTCTTCGGGTTCGTGATGATTGGCGTATACAGGTGCGGTATTCCCTGGTAAATGGCCAGCTCGACCCGCTTGGGGTCGACCAGGATCATCCGGACATCGTCCGTGGTCGCGCGAAGCAAAATCGAGGTAATGAGTCCGTTAATACATGTCGATTTTCCGGCGCCGGTGGCCCCCGCGATCAGCATGTGCGGCATCTTGGCCAGGTTCGCGACCACGGTCCGGCCCTCGACGTCCTTGCCCAGGCCCACCACCATCGGGTGGTGGTCGCTGACCGCCACGGGCGAGCGCAGCACATCACCCAGGCTGACGATCTCCTTGTCCGCGTTCGGGATCTCCACCCCGATCGCGGACTTGCCCGGGATCGGGGAGATGATCCGCACGTCCGCGCTCTTCACCACGTAGGCGATGTTCTTGGTCAGTGCGGTGACCCGTTCCACCTTCACCGCGGGACCCAGCTCGATCTCGTACCTGGTCACGGTGGGCCCGCGCTTGAACCCGGTGACCCGCGCGTCCACCTCGAACTGCTCCAGCACCTCCGACAGGGCCCGGACCACCACGTCGTTGGCCCGGGTCCGTTCCTTGGGCGCACTGCCCGGCTTGAGCAGCGCCATCGGCGGCAGGATGTAGCTGGACTCGGCCGACCCGGACAGGGTCAGCTGCTCGCCCCGGGCCGGCCCCGCGGCGGGGTCACGGGGACCCCCGTCCGGGCGGGCGGCGCCCTCCGGTGCCCCTGCCGTCTCGTGCGCCGCCGGCGCGTCGTGCGGCGCGGGGACGCCCACTCCGGGCCCGAAGCCCAGCGCGTCGAGCAGGGACTCGTCCGGGTCCTCGGCGGCCAGCGCCCCCGCCCCCGCGTCCGCGGGCTCGGGCACCGCAGCGCCGCGGCGCAGGCGCCCGGTGCCCGCCGCCTTTCCCCCGGGGCTGGCACCCAGGATGGGCGTGTCGTAGGGCCGGTGGTGGTCGCCGGCCTCGATGGCCTGGGGGCGCTTGCGGGTGCCCCGGGGCAGCGGGCCGCCCGCCGCGGAGCCGTCGATCTCCCCGCCGGCATCGTCGTCGGCGTCCCCCAGGCCGTCGTCACCCGCCCGCTGGGTGAAACCCCGCAGTTCGGCCAGCCGGTCGGGCACCCGGTGCACCGGCGTTCCGGTGATGACCAGCAGCCCGAAGCCGCTGACCAGCGCGAGCAGTGGCGCGGCGATCCACGGCGTCAGCGCGGCCACCAGCGGGGCCGAGACGAAGAAGCCGATCAGCCCGGCGCCGGACCGCATGGCGCTCTCCCCCGCGGACGGCGGTGGCGTGCCTGCGGCGATGTGCACCAGGCCGAGCCCGCCCAGCAGCAGGCAGGTCCAGCCGATGACCATCCGCCCGGTCTGCGCGTTGCGGTCCGGATGGCGCAGGAACCGCCAGGCGAGCAGGCCGAACAGGAGCGGCATGGTCCAGGCGGCCGAGCCGAACGCACCGAGGAACAGGCCGGCCAGCAGCCGCCCGGCGATGTTGTGCAGGTGGAACCAGGTGGAGGCGGCGACGACGAAGGCCGCCGCCAGGAAGGCCAGGCCCACGCCATCCCGCTGGTGCAGCGGGTCCATGTCCCGTGCGCTCCTGCCGAACCTTCGCGCGCCGAATCCGACCGCGTGCGCGGCGACCATCCACAGCCCGGCCACCAGCCGGGCCAGCCAGCCGGCCAGGATCAGGATCGGGTCGGCGGTCCGCTGTGGCGGCCGGGCCGCGTTCCTGCGGTAACGGCCCCTGCTGGCCGGCCGCTTCCTGCCCCGACCTGACCGGTTCCGCCCTGAGCGGCTCTGGTCTGACCGTTTCTGGCCCGTGCGGGATGGCCTGTTCCTGCTCTGGCCCTGGGGGCGCGAGGGCATCGCGTTCTTGCTGCTGGCCGCCCGCCCGCTGGCTGGCCGCCCGGCCCCGGTGGATGCGCGGGCCTGCGTGCCCGGGGCGCGGCCCTGCCCGGCCGCCGGGCGTGCCTGCCCACCCGCTGCGTCCGCCCGGGGCGGGGGGTGCCCTTAGCGACACGAGTAGCCATGATGCCCAAAGTACCCACGATCACCGCGGTGCAGCCGCAAGCGTACGGGCGTGTCGCAAATGATCTTCGGGCCGGGTGAACGGCGGTTATCGCTGGTCTGGCGGGCCCGCGAATACTCGGCGCTTCCCGTTGGCAGGGACGTCCTGGCAGGCCACGCTGGAGGGAATCTCCGCAGTCGACGATCATGAACGGTGCGGGCAGGAAGGACCGGACATGACAGCAGCCGACCCGGTACGGGTCATCGCGGGCCTCTTCGCCGCCGACGGTACCCGCGGGTATCTGGGCGAGGCGGTGACCAAGGGCCAGCACATGCTCCAGGCCGCGGCCCTGGCCGAGGGGGCGGGCGCGGCACCCGAGCTGGTCGCCGCAGCCCTGCTGCACGACGTGGGTCACTTCGCCGGGGCGGTCAGCGGCCAGCAGCTGATGAGCGGCACCGGCAACGGGCACGGTGACCAGGGCGCGGACTGGCTGGCGCAGTGGTTCGGGCCCGGGGTGACCGAGCCGGTCCGGCTGCACGTCGCGGCCAAGCGCTACCTGTGCGCCGTAGAACCGGGGTACTTCGGCGGGCTGTCCGCGGCCTCCGTGCACACGCTGCGCGTCCAGGGCGGCCCGATGACCCGGGCGGAGGCCGCCGAGTTCGAGGCCAGCCCGTGGTGCCAGGCCGCGCTGCGGCTGCGCCGCTGGGACGACGCGGCCAAGGACCCCGGGGCGGCGGTGCCCGCGTTCGGGCACTACCAGCTCCTGCTCCGCCAGCTGGTCCGCCAGCACCAGGCCGGGGCCACCCGGTAGGCCCCGCCCGGAGGCGTGTTCCGGCCGGGCCGGCGGATGCTCTACCGGTCCAGGGGGGTCGCCCCCCCGGACCGGTAGAGCTCAGACCTCGATGACCACCGGAATGATCATCGGACGCCGCCGGTAACTGTCGTTGACCCAGCGCCCGACCGTGCGCCGGACCAGCTGGCCCAGCTGATGGGCGTCGTTGATCCCGTCCGCGGCCGCGCGGGCCAGTGCCTCCTCGATCTTCGGCCGGACGTCGCTCAGCGCGGAGTCGTCGATGCCTGACCCGCGGGCGTGAATCTCCGGGCCGGCCACCAGCTTGCCGGTGGTCGAATCGACCACGATGACCACCGACAGGAACCCTTCCTCGCCCAGGATCCGGCGGTCCTTCAGCGAGGTCTCGGTCACCTCGCCGACGGACAGGCCGTCCACGTAGACGTAGCCGCACGGCACCTTGCCCACGACCTTGGCCTGCCCCTGGGCCAGGTCGACCACCACGCCGTCCTCGGCGATCACGACGTTGCCGGCTGGGACGCCGGTGAGCTCAGCCAGCTGGGCGTGCGCCCGCAGGTGCCGCCACTCCCCGTGCACCGGCATGAAGTTGCGCGGCTTAACCAGGTTCAGCACGTACAGCAGCTCACCGGCGGGCGCGTGACCGGACACGTGGACCAGCGCGTTGCCCTTGTGCACCACCCGGGCACCCCAGCGGGTCAGCTCGTTGATCACCCGGTACACGGCCGACTCGTTGCCCGGGATCAGCGAGGAGGCCAGGATGACCGTGTCGCCCTCGGCGATCCGGATCGGGTGGTCCCGGGCGGCCATCCGGGACAGCGCCGACATCGGCTCACCCTGCGATCCGGTGCAGACCAGCACGACCTCGCCGGGCGGCATTCCCTCAGCGTCCCTCGGGTCGACCAGCAGGCCGCCCCGGACCGACGGCACCCGGAGGTAGCCCAGGTCACGGGCGACGCCCATGTTGCGCACCATGGACCGGCCGACGAAGGCCACCTTGCGGCCGTGCGCGGCGGCGGCGTCCAGCACCTGCTGGACCCGGTGCACGTGGCTGGCGAAGCAGGCCACGATGATCCGCTGCTGCGTGCTCGCGAATATCTCGTTGAGGACCGGCGAGATCGCCCGCTCGCTGGTGACGATGCCGGGGACCTCGGCGTTGGTGGAGTCGGACATGAGCAGGTCGACGCCCTCGGACCCGCGCCGGGCGAAGCCGCCCAGGTCGGTCAGCCGGCCGTCCAGCGGAAGCTGGTCCATCTTGAAGTCGCCCGTGTGCAGCACGACGCCAGCCGGGGTGGTGATGGCGACCGCGAGCGCATCCGGGATGGAGTGGTTGACCGCGAAGAACTCCAGGTCGAACGGGCCGAACGACTGGCGCCCGCCCTCGGCGACCTCCACCGCGGCCGGCGTGATCCGGTGCTCGGTGAGCTTGCTGCGGATCAGGGCCAGGGTCAGCCGCGAGCCGACCAGGGGGATGTTGTCCCGCTGCCGCAGCAGATAGGGCACCGCGCCGATGTGATCCTCGTGCGCATGGGTGAGGACCATGGCCTCGATGTCATCGAGCCGGCCGTCCAGCGAGGTGAAGTCGGGCAGGATCAGGTCCACGCCGGGCTGGTCGGGCTCGGGGAAGAGCACCCCGCAGTCGACGATCAGCAGGCGGCCCTGGTACTCGAACACGGTCATGTTCCGGCCGATCTCGCCCAGGCCGCCGAGGCCCACGATGCGCAGCGCGCCGGACGGGAGGGCCGGCGGTGTGCCGAGCTCCGGATGGGGGTGACTCACTTGATTTTCACGCCTCCAGCGACCAGGTCGGCTCGCAGTTGTTCGATCTGTGCCGGCGTCGCGTCGATCAGCGGGCCCCGGACTGGCCCGCCGGGCAGCCCCAGGAGGCCCAGCGCCGCCTTGGTCGTGATGACACCCTGGGTGCGGGTCATGATGCCGGTGTACAGCGGCAGCAGGTCGTAGTGGATCTGCCGGGCCTCGCCGACCCGCCCCGCGCGGTACGCCTCGATCATCTCGTGCAGCCGGTAGCCGGCCACGTGGCCGACGACACTCACGAAGCCAGCCGCCCCGACCGAGAGCCAGGGCAGGTTCAGCATGTCATCCCCGCAGTAGAAGACCAGGTCGGTGGCCAGCATCACCGTAGAGCCCGCGCCCAGGTCACCCTTGGCGTCCTTGACGGCCACGATGCGCGGGTGCTCGGCCAGCTGCAGCAGGGACTCGGTGGCGATGGCGGTCGCCGTCCGCCCCGGTATGTCGTACAGCATGACCGGCAGGCCGGTGGTGTCGGCGGCCTTGGTGAAATGGGCCACGAGCCCGCTCTGCGGCGGCTTGTTGTAGTAGGGCGTGACCAGGAGCAATCCTGACGCCCCGGCGCGCTCGGCCTGACGGGCCAGCTCGCAGGTGTGGGCGGTGTCGTAGGTGCCGACCCCGGCCACGACGGCGGCTCGGTCGCCTACCGCCTCGATCACGGCACGGAGCAGCCGTTCCTTTTCTGCGTTCGTGGTGGTCGGCGACTCGCCGGTCGTCCCGCTGATGACCAGGCCGTCGTTGCGCATCTCGTCGACCAGGTACGTGGCGAGACGGGCCGCCCCGTCGTAGTCGACCGCCCCATCGGCGGTCATCGGGGTGATCATGGCGGTCAGCATCCGCCCGAACGGGGCGTCCGCGGTGGCGGGCTGGGTTGCTGTCATGAACTGAACGCTACCGGGCCATGGCGCGCCCGGGCCACCGTGCCCCGCCTCCGGTCATGATGAAGACGCGGTGACGTGAGCTCGGGGGTACCCACGTCAACCGCGTCTATCTAGGTATCGGCCTCAGCAGCGAAGACGTTACGCACCGTGATGAAGATTCTTTCCTGCGTGTCCGGCGAGGCTCCGGGCTGCGCCCCGGCGCCGCCAGGCGGCGACCGCCAGCCCGAGCGACAGCAGCAGGATCACCATGCCGTCCAGCGCGCGCGCCGCCCACCCACTTGTTGCTGCCCGTCGCGCCGCGCGAGCGGCCAGCACGAAGCTGCCCAGCACGGTACGCGCCGAACGCCAGGCGGCCAGCGCCAGGATGAGCAGGATGACCGACACGATCATCAGCACGCTGCCCCACGCGCGGTGCGGATTGAGGCTGCTCGCGCTAGCCACCTTCCGGGCGTTGATCCCGAACACGCCGACCCCCGCCAGGTACACCTGGAACAGCACGCCCAGCACGAAGATCGCCATCAGCTAGCCGTACGCGGTGTCGGCGGCGCGGCGGAGCCCGCCCGGCTGGTGGCGTGTCGCGGCCCGCGGCCCGGTCTTGGTTGTCATGGTCCCCTCCCTGGCCCGTGACCCTTGCCACGGGGCCCAGTGTTCACCCTGACCGTCCGGAGCGCGTTACGGGAAAGTCCCGCCGTAACGCGCCCGCGGCGACGGCTTCGTGTGCATGAGACGGGGTCGTTCACGCGACACGACATCATGTGCACGAGCAGGTACCGGCGATGCTGGCGGGCTGCGGTAGGGTACGCCTGTCCCGGGTAGCCCGGGACGGCGTGGAGCCCAGCGAAGCCGGTGTGATTCCGGCGCTGTCCCGCAACGGTGATGCCCCGGCCGGTGATAACCATCCGGGGATGAGCCCGGACGCCTGGCCCGTGCCGACGTACTGTCCTCGGCGGAAGGACGGTTCGTCCGATACCCCGGCCGGGGTCTCGCGGCGGCCCACCCTCCTCCGGGCCTACGGAGGATGATCATGCGGTTTCTCGCCCGCCGCCTTCCGGTCGTCGCGGCAGCCGCCGCGCTCACCGTGTTCGCCGCCGCCTGCAGCACCCAAGCCAGCAACACGAGCGCCACGTCCACCAACGGCGCGTCCAGCCGCCCGGCCGCCCAGGGCTTCCCCGTCTCCCTGGCCGCGGCCAACGGCACCGTGAAGGTGGCGTCCCGGCCGACCGCGATCCTGTCGCTCTCCCCCACCGCGACCGAGATGCTCTACGCGATCGGCGCCGGGAGCCAGGTCAAGGGGGTGGACTCGCTGTCGGACTACCCGCCGCAGGCACCGCGGACCAAGCTGTCCGCCTACCAGCCCAACGTCGAGGCGATCGTCGCGGAAAAGCCGGACCTGGTGGTGGAGTCGGGCGACACCGGGCAGCTGACCAAGCGCCTCGCCGCCTTCGGCATCCCGGTTCTCGAGCTGCCCGCGCCGTCGAACATCGCCGGGGAGCTGTATGAGTTCCACGAGCTCGCCCAGGCGACCGGACATGTGAATCAGGCCCACAAGGAGACATACCGCCTGGTCACCCAGCTGCACCAGATCGCCGCGGCCGCGCCACACCACACCAAGCCGCTCACCTACTACTACGAGCTGGACCAGACCTACTACTCGGTGACCTCGTCCACGTTCGTGGGGCAGCTGCTCGCGCTGCTCGGCATGAAGAGCATCGCGGATCAGGCGTCCGGCGCGGCCAAGTCGGGCGGCTACCCACAGCTGTCCGCCGAGTACGTCGTCAAGGCCAACCCGGACTACATCATCCTGGCCGACACCCTATGCTGCCATCAGGACGCCGCCACCGTGGCCAAACGGCCCGGCTGGTCCGGCCTGGCCGCGGTCAAGGCCGGTCACGTCATCGCGCTCAACGACGACATCGCCTCCCGGTGGGGGCCGCGGGTCACTGACCTGCTGCGCACCGTCGAGACCGCGATCGCCAAGGGCGGCACCGGGTGAAATCCGCCGAGCGCGGCCAGGCCGGGGCACCGGCGGGCCCGCCGCCGGCCAGCGAGGCGGCGGCCCGCCCCGCGCAGGCCAGTGCCACCACGGGCCCCGACCACCACGGGCCCCACCACCACGGGCCCCACCACCACGGGCCGGGCCGCCCGCGCCACGCTGGTGGCGGCCGTCCTGCTCCTGATCGCGCTGGCCGTGGGCGTGTCGGTCGGCCCGGCCGGGCTGTCCCTCCCGGACGTCGCAGGGTCCCTGCTGGCCAGGCTGCCCTGGCACCCGGCCGCGGGTGTGCCCGCGATCGACACGGCCATCGTCTGGCAGATCCGGCTGCCCCGGGTGGTGCTCGGCGCGCTGGTAGGGGCCATGCTGGCCAGCGGCGGCGCCGCCTACCAGGGCGTGTTCCGCAACCCGCTGGCCGACCCCTACCTGCTCGGGGTGGCGGCCGGCGGCGGGCTGGGCGCCACCATCGTGATCGTCGCGGGTGGCAGCCCGGCGCTGCTGCCCCCGGCCGCGTTCCTCGGGGCGGCGGGCGCCGTCACCCTGACCTACCTGCTGGGTGCCGGGACGGGCCGGCGGGGCCAGCCGGGCGCCGGCCCGGGGATGGGCAGCGGGACCGGGGCGATCCTGCTGGCCGGGGTGGCGGTGGCGGCGATGCTCACCGCCGTGCAGACGTACCTGCAGCAGGCCCACTCCCAGACGCTGCAGGCCGTGTACTCCTGGATCCTGGGCGGCCTGTCCCAGGCCACCTGGTCGGACGTCACGCTGATCCTGCCGTACGTGATCGTGGCGGCCGGGGTCCTGCTGGCCCACCGGCGGCTGCTCGACGTGCTGCGGATCGGCGAGACCGAGGCGGGCAGCCTCGGGGTGGACGTGGCCCGGCTGCGGCTGACCGTGGTCATGGCGGCCACCCTGGGCACCGCGGCGGCGGTCTCGGTCAGCGGGCTGATCGGCTTCGTGGGCATCATCGTCCCGCACACGGTGCGGCTGACCGCGGGGGCGAGCTACCGGATCGTGCTCCCGGTGTCGATGATCGGGGGCGCCGCGTTCCTGGTCCTGGCCGATGTGCTGGCCCGCACCGTGCAGTCCCCCGACGAGGTGCCGATCGGGGTGATCACCGCCCTGGCCGGCGCGCCCTTCTTCCTGTTCATCCTTCATTCCAGGCGCGCCCGCCAGGAGCTGGCGTGATCAGCTTCGACGGGGTCGGCGTCCGCTACGGCAGCGCGCAGGCGCTGGCTGAGGTCAGCGAGCAGGTCCCGGCCGGCCAGTGGCTGGGCATCATTGGCCGCAACGGAACCGGCAAGTCGACGCTCCTTCGCGCCGCCGCGAGACTCGTGGGGCATGCCGGGACGATAACCATCGGCGGCCGGCCGACCGCCGGGATGAGCCGGCGTGCGCTGGCCCGGCTCGTCGCGTACGTCCCCCAGTCGCCCGAACTGCCCCCGGACATGACCACCCTGGACTACGTACTGCTGGGCCGGACCCCGCACATCGGGTACCTGGGCACCGAGACGCGGGCCGACCGGGAGATCTGCGCCGGGCTGCTGGACCGGATGGAGCTGGGCCCGCTGGCCGGGCGCACCCTCGGCACCCTGTCCGGCGGCGAGCTGCAGCGGGCGGTGCTGGCCCGTGCCCTGGCCCAGGACGCCCCGGTGCTGCTGCTCGACGAGCCGACCAGCGCGCTGGATCTGGGCCGCCGGGTGGCGGCCCTGGAACTGGTGGACGAGCTGCGCCGGGAACGGTCGCTGACCGTGCTGTCCGTGGTGCACGACCTCACCCTGGCCGGGCAGTTCGCCGACCGGCTGCTGCTGCTGGATGACGGCCGGGTCGCGGTCACCGGGGACCCGGCCAGCGTCCTGCGCGATGACGTGCTGGCCCGTCATTTCGGGGGCAGCCTCCACGTGCTGACCACCCCGGAGGGGGAACGGGTGGTGGTGAGCTCGCGGACCGCGGCCCGGCCCGGGAAGCTCAGACCCCCAGTTCCCGGCCGATGATCTCTTTCATGATCTCGGTGGTCCCGCCGAAGATGGTCTGCACCCGGCTGTCGGCGAACGCGCGGGCCACCGGGTACTCGGCCATGTAGCCGTAGCCGCCGTACAGCTGGAGGCAGCGGTCCACGACCCGGTTGCACAGCTCGGTGTCCCACCACTTGACCATGGACGCGTCCGTGTTGGACAGCTCCCCGTCGGTGTGCTGCAGCACGGCACGGTCGGTAAACGCGCGGGCCACGGCCAGCTCGGTGGCCATCTCGGCGAGCACGAAACGGTTGTGCTGGAAGCTGCCGATGGGCCGGCCGAAGGCCTGCCGCTGCTTGCAGTAGGCCAGCGTGTCCTCGAACACCTTCTCCGCGGCCGCCAGCGCGGTCGCGCCGATCGCCACCCGCTCACGGGGCAGGTTCTGCATCAGCGCGAGGAACCCGCCGCCCTCCTCGCCGAGCAGGTTGCGGGCGGGCACGTTCACGTCGGAGAAGAACAGCTCCGAGGTGTCCTGCGCGTGCATCCCGACCTTCTCCAGGTTGCGGCCCCGCTCGAAGCCGGCCATGCCCCGCTCCACCACGAGCAGGCTGATCCCGCGGTACCCGGCATCCGGGTCGGTCCTGGCCACCACGATGACCAGGTCGGCCAGCTGCCCGTTGGAGATGAACGTCTTCTGGCCGTTGAGCACGTAGGAGTCCCCGGCCTCCCCATCCCCCTTCACCCTGACCGCGGTGGTGCGGATCCCCTGCAGGTCACTGCCGGCGCCGGGCTCGCTCATCGCGATGGCCGTGATGATCTCGCCCGAGCAGTACCCAGGCAGCCACCTGTCCCGCTGCTCCGGCGTGCACAGCCGGAGGAAGTACTGGCCGTTGATGTCGTTGTGCACGGCGAAGCCGGGGCCGGTGGCCCCGGCCCGGGCGAACTCCTCGTCCAGGATCAGGTAGAAGCGGTAATCCGGATTGCCCCCGCCGCCGTACTTCTCGTCCACGTCGATGCCGAGCAGGCCAGCCCGTCCGGCGGCCAGCCAGACGTCGCGTGACACCATCCCGTCCTGTTCCCACTGGCTGTGGTGCGGCGTCACCTCGCGGGCGATGAACTCACGCACCATCTCCCGGAACGCGTCATGCTCGGGGGTGAAGATATCGCGATTCATGCCGCCGCCTCGCTCCTCGTGCCGCCCCCGCCCGCCCGGATCAGGCGGCGGTGGATTCCGGCAGGTAGGCGGCCCACTGCGGATCGCCGTCGTTGGCTGCGCCGATCAGCCGCCAGTGCGCGCCGCGCGGCGCGGCCGGGATCCGGTTCATGGTCCAGCCGAGTTCCTCGATCAGCCGGTCGGCCTTGCTGTGGTTGCAGCGCATGCACGAGGCCACGCAGTTTTCCCAGGCGTGCGCGCCGCCGCGGCTGCGCGGGATGACGTGGTCGATGGTCTCCGCCTTGTGCCCGCAGTATGCGCACAGGTAATTGTCCCGGCGCATCAGCGCCCCCCGGGTCAGCGGGACCCGGCTGCGATGCGGAATCCGGACGTACCGGCGCAATCTGATGACCGAGGGCGTGACGATGATCAGCGAGGAGGAGCGCAGCAAGGCACCCTCCGCATCGTCGTGCACGACTTCGGCCTTCTCACCCAGGACCAGGCACACCGCACGCCGCAGGCCGACCGTGGTCAACGGCTCATACGTCACGTTGAGCAGCAGTACCCGTCGCAAGCCCGCCTCCTGCCTGGTGCGGTAGGCAAGCACTAGTGTGCCGGGCCAGCCCCCGGGAGTCCAGGTAAGCCCCCTGGGGTTTCAGGGAAGCACAGTGTGCGAGCCAATGACAGCGTAGCTGGCGATGCCCGCCGAGACATAACGCCGGCGTGGCGGGCCTGCAAATTGTCATCGCTTAGGGTGCGACCATGACTGCCTCCGCCTCCCCCACGACTCCCGCTCGCGGGCACGCTCCGGGCTATCCCGCCGCCCGCCGCTCCGACCTCATCGAGGATCTGCACGGCCAGCGCGTGCCCGACCCGTACCGCTGGCTGGAGGACGCGGCCAGCACCGAAACCCAGGAGTGGCTGCAGGCCCAGGACGCGCTGTGGGCGGGCGCAGAGGCCGGGCTGGCCGGACGGTCCCGGCTTGCGGCCCGGATGCAGGAGCTGATGGCCGCCGGGTACGTCGGCGCCCCGGTCTGGCGCGGGCCGCGGCAGTTCTTCATGCGCCGCCTGCCCGGGCAGGAGCACGCGGTGCTGCTGACGGCCGCCCCCGGGGAGCCGGAGCGGGTGCTCATCGACCCGGCGGCCCGGGATCCGGCCGGGCTCACCACGCTCGATTCCTGGCAGCCGGACAAGGAGGGCCGGCTGCTCGCCTTCCAGCTGTCTTCCGGCGGGGACGAGGAGTCGGAACTCCGGGTGCTCGACGTCGTGTCCGGCGAGCAGGTGGACGGCCCCATCGGCCGCTGCCGCTACTCCCCGGTGGCCTGGCTGCCGGGCGGCAAGGCGTTCTATTACGTCCGCAAGCTGCCGCCGGAACAGGTCCCGCCGGCTGAGGAGCAGTTTCACCGCCGGGTCTACCTGCACACGGTCGGCGTGCCCGCCGACGAGGACGTGCTGATCTTCGGCGAGGGCCGGGACAAGACGAACTACTACGGCGTCTCGGTCAGCCGGGACGGCCGCTGGCTGGTGATCTCGGCCGCCCAGGGCACCGCCCCCCGCAACGACGTGTGGCTGGCCGACCTGACCGCCTCCGGGCGGGCCGCGCCGGACCTCCAGGTGGTGCAGGAGGGCGTGGACGCCCGGACCGGGCTGGACGTGGGCCGGGACGGCCGGCTGTACGTCTTCACCGACGCAGGCGCGCCGCGGGGCAGGCTCGCGGTGACGGATCCGGCTCACCCGGAGCCGGCCCGCTGGCGCGATCTCATCGGCCAGGACCCGACCGCGATCCTGAACGACTACGCCATCCTGGACGGCGCCGAACTCGGCCGGCCGGTGCTGGTCGCCTCCTGGACCAGGCACGCGATCAGCGAGATCACCGTGCACGACCTGGCCACCGGCGAGCGGACCGGCACGCTGGCCCTGCCCGGCACCGGCCGCGCGGGCGGCGCCGCCCGGCTGGGGACCACCGGGGGCATCAGCGCGCGGCCGGAGGGCGGGCACGAGGCCTGGTTCGGGTACACCGACCACATCACGCCGGCGACCGTCTACCGCTACGACGCGCGCAGCGGGGAGGTCTGCCGCTGGGCCCAGGCACCGGGCGCGGTCGACGTGCCGGGCGTGCGCACCCGCCAGGTGACGTTCACGTCCCAGGACGGCACCGAGGTCCGGATGCTCGTCATCAGTGCTGGCCCGGGGGGCGACCCCCCGGAACCCCCGGCCCCCGGGAATCGCCGGCTCGGAGGGAACACGCCTGCGGCGCGCCCCGCCTCGCCAGCGAGCGCTGGCCCGGGGGGCGACCCCCCGGTACAACCCCGGCCGGCCGTCCTGTACGGCTACGGCGGGTTCGGCATCAGCATGGCGCCGGCCTACTCTGCCTCCATCCTGGCCTGGGTGGAGGCGGGCGGCGTGTACGCGATCGCGGCCCTGCGCGGCGGCGGAGAGGAGGGCGAGGACTGGCACCGCGCGGGCATGCGCGAGCACAAGCAGGCCGTGTTCGACGACTTCCACGCGGCGGCGGAGGCGCTCATCGCCGGCGGCTGGACCACCGCGGGACAGCTGGGCATCTCCGGCGGCTCGAACGGCGGGCTGCTGGTCGGGGCGGCCCTCACCCAGCGGCCCGACCTGTACCGGGTGGTGGTGTGCTCGGCCCCGCTGCTGGACATGGTGCGGTACGAGCGGTTCGGGCTCGGCCAGACCTGGAACGACGAGTACGGCACCGCCGCGGACCCGGTGGAGCTGGGCTGGCTGCTGGGCTACTCCCCGTACCACCGGGTGCAGCCCGGTACCCGGTATCCGGCCACGCTGTTCACCGTGTTCGACAACGACACCCGCGTCGACCCCGTGCACGCGTGGAAGATGTGCGCGGCGCTGCAGCACGCCACGGCGGCGCCGTACGCGGAGCGCCCGGTCCTGCTCCGCCGGGAGAAGGAGGTGGGCCACGGGGCCCGCGCGGTCAGCCGGTCGGTCACGCTGTCCGCGGACACGCTGGCTTTCCTCGCCGCCCAGACCGGGCTGGAGCTCAGGGAGCTCAGCTGCTGACCAGTACGTCGCGGTAGTCCCGCACGGCCGGGAAGTCGCCGTGCTTCGCGGCCACGGCGTCACCCAGCGACCGGGCGGCGCGCACCACGATGCCGGGGCGGTGCTGGCTGGGCAGGCCGAGCAGGGTGTCCCGGCTCAGCCGGAGCGCCTCCTCGGGTTCGCCGGCCTGCAGCCGGCAGCAGGCCTGGCCCAGCGTGACCAGCGAGCGGTCGAGGAACTCGGCCGGCGAGTAGAGCCGCAGGGCCTGCCCGAACGCGTCGTCCGCGCCGCGGTGATCCCCCAGGGTGACGAGCGCGTCGCCCTGGTGGAACAGCAGCTGCCGCTCGGTGTACCCGAACGCGGTGTCCCGCCGATCCTCCTCGGGCAGCCGCTCAAGCGCCTCGTGCGCCCGGTCCAGGGCCGCGCTGGCCCGGCGTACCTCGGCCCCGCCCGCGCCGCCTCTCCCGCCGGAGGTACCCGGCATGCTGCCGCCGGACCGCGCCCGGGCCAGCCGGGCCAGCGCCCGCGCCTCCACGACGGGCGCCATCACCCCGGCCACGCACGGCTGGTGCCCGGCCAGATCCGCGCTGGCCCGGGCGGCCGCGGCGGCCTGCGCCGGGTCCCCGTAGTACAGCGGCACGAGCGACTCGCGGACGGCGACCCAGGCGCGCAGATGCCGGTCCCCGGTCTCGTCCGCGGCGGTTCGCGCGGTGCTGAAGAATGACCGGGCCAGGCGGTGGTCGCCGACATCGATCATGGTCATGCCGGCCAGCCCGGCCAGCCGCGCCGCCAGGCGGCAGAGCCGCTCGACGAACTCCAGCGGCTGGCGCTCCTCGCACATCCGGCGGACATCACCGAGATCGAGGAGCGCGTCGCAGAGCAGCCGCATGGGCGGCACCGTCATGTACTGCCGGCCGTACTCGCCGGTCATCCCCTCCCAGTGGTCCAGCATCGCCACTGAGACGGTCGCGCCGAGCAGCGCCTCGTCCAGGCGGCGGCGGATCCGCTCGACAGCACCGAAGAACCGGCCATCGGCCGGGGCGCCGGGGTCCGCCATCAGGCGCAGCAGCGTGCGCCGCACCATGTCGTCATCGAGTTCGCCCATGCTCGGTGGGTCGGGATCGGCGGCGGGCGCCGTGGCCGGCCAGGTACCAGCGCCCGCACTGGCCAGGTCAGGCCCGGCCAGGCCAGCAGCGGGAAGGCCAGCACCGGGAAGGCCAGCACCGGGAACGCCAGCAGCGAGGAGCCCGGGACCTGGCGCGGCCGGGGCGGGTCCGGGCGACGCGGCCACGCCGGACCTGGCGAGTGCCGGCGTATCGGGCGCCGATGCGGCGGGGGCCATCGCCGGCACGGCGGGCGCAGGCCGTGCGGCCAGCACAGGGCGCCCCGGGTCGGGTGGCTCCAGCGCAGGCAATTGCGTGGGGGTGAGCCCGATCGGGCTCGCGACGGCCGCCCCGGGACCGCGCCCGCCGGGCTCGGCCGGGGCAGCACCGCCTGCGCTGGGGACTGCGGTGAGTATCGGCGGCGCGTTCCTGGCGGCGCCCGGCAGGTCCTGACCGCGCCCAGGACCGAGGGCTCCGCCCGGGTCCGGAGGAACGGCGTGTGGCGGCGCGGACAGCATGAGAACCGGGGCGCGGTGCTCCTGGCCGCACAGGCACGGGCCCTCGTACCCGAGGTCGGCCGGCTCGGCCTGGTAGACGCAGCACAGGTAGTGGAGGTACTCGGGGCCGGGGCGCTTCTGGCCGCCTTCGTAGGAAGACAGCAGGGTCTCGCTGAACCGGGGCGGGGTCCGCCCCTCGCTCACGTACCGGGCCCTGACCTGGGCAACCACGTCCGCGAGCGCGATTCCCAGCGCGAGCCGGTGGGCGCGGACCAGGGTGGTGCCGAAGGCGGGACAGCACTGGCTGTGGATAATGAGCGCGATCTCCGCGGGCGACTGCCCGGACGCCAGGCAGTGCGCCCGGATCGCCCGGGCCATCGAGATCTCCTGCCGGGCCTCAAGGCCCCCGGGCGCCTGGACGCCTGCCTCGGCCCGGGCCGGACTGGCCGCACCGCCCTGGCTGACGTCGCTGAGCAGCAGTCGTGGTGCAGCCAAGCCTGCAGCTGACCGGGCGCGCCGTCCTCCCATGTCCCGTTCCTCCTCTGGGCCCTGTCCCGCGTCCGCCCCGTCCAACCGCGCTAACTCACTGTTACACCTAAAGCGCTCTCCGCCGCCCAAATCAAGGAAATACCTCGCTACCCGTTTGGCCCGGAAATGAGCCGTGCAATTCTCTCTCTACACGTTGCATCCTGCACGCTCCCCCTGCCCCGCGTCACCACAATCGCACGGACTGATACCAAACTGCTTCGGAGAAAGCTCCCACGACGGACGCAAGGCGGCCAGGTCAGCCTGGATCGCCGGCCACTATGGGGAGCGGTCCCGGCCCGCCGCTGGCGTTCCCGCCCAGCTGGCCGGCTCCTCCCCCGAGCGGCGAAAGGAATCCCCCCGTGATCACGCAAGCGCTCCTCGCGGCGCGCGTCCTCGCCACGGCATCCCCCGACACCCTGGAAAACACGTGCGGCAAGGATCCCGGGATCGCCTGCCGGCTGACCTGGGACCTCGTGCACAACAGGACCGCCGCCGAATTCGTCAAGGTGTGGCTGGCCCAGCCGGTCAGCATGGTGCTGCGGATCCTCTTCGTGCTGCTGGTCGCGGTGCTCGTCCGGATCGCGGCCCACCGGCTCATCAACAAGATCACCGCCCGGGCGGTCCGGGCGGGAGGCAACGGGAAGACGGACGCGGCGCAGATGCTGGGCGGCGAGCGGCGGCGGCAGCGCGCCAATGCCCTCGGCTCGATCATGCGCAACGCGGCGTCGGTGCTCATCTTCGGCATCGCCGCGGTGACCATCGCCGGTGACCTCGGCCTGAACCTGGCCCCGGTCCTGGCCAGCGCGGGAGTTCTCGGCCTGGCTATCGGCTTCGGCGCGCAGAGCCTGGTGCGCGACTTCCTGTCCGGGATCTTCATGCTGCTGGAGGATCAGTACGGGGTGGGCGACGTCATCGACGCGGGCGACGCCACCGGGACCGTCGAGGCGGTCAGCCTCCGGGTGACCCGGCTCCGGGATGTCAACGGCGTGGTCTGGTACGTGCGCAACGGGACCATCAACCGGATCGGCAACGAATCCCAGGGCTGGGCCCGCGCGGTGGTCGACTTCCCGGTGGCCTACGACCAGGAGCTGCCCGAGGTGCGCCAGACCATGAAGGACACGGCCGACCAGATGTGGCAGGAGCCGCGCTGGCACGACGTGATCATGGAGGAGCCCGAGGTCTGGGGCGTGGAGTCGGTGTCCAGCGACGCCATCGTGATGCGGCTGGTGGCCAGGACGCTGCCGCTGCGGCAGTGGGAGGTGGCCCGGGAACTCCGGGAGCGGCTGAAGAACGCGCTGGCGTCGGCCGCGGTGAACGGCGAGCCGGTGGCCACGGCCATCGGCGCGGGCGCCGCGGCCCAGGCCGACGCCGAGGCGCACGCCCCGGGGCCCGCGGAGAACTGAACAGTTCTGGGGGACGGCCCCCGGAACTCCCGGCCTCACTCTGCTCCCCTGGGGGACGGCCCCCCGGAACCCGCCCTCACCGGCTCGGCCGGAACACGCCTCCGGCGCGCCCCGGCCTCCCTCTGTTCCCCTGGGGGACGGCCCCCTGGAACCCCGCACTACCCTGGAGGGCGCGATGGACGACACCAGGGAACTGAGCTTCTACGAGGCGGTCGGCGGCGAGGAGACGTTCCGCCGCCTGACCCGCCTGTTCTACGAGGGCGTAGCCGCGGATCCCGCGCTGCGCGCCGTGTACCCGAGCAAGGACCTGGGACCCGCCGAGGAGCACCTGCGGCTGTTCCTCATCCAGTACTGGGGCGGCCCGGCCACCTACAACGAGCTGCGCGGGCACCCCCGGCTGCGGATGCGGCACCGGCACTTCGTCATCGGCGAGGCCGAGCGCGACGCGTGGCTGCGGCACATGCGCGCCGCGCTCGACCAGATCGGGCTGGAGCCCGCGGCGGACGCCCAGCTCTGGGACTACCTGGTGATGGCCGCGCACAGCCTGGTGAACGCGCCCACCGGGCCAGGCCGGCCGGACCTGGGGCTGAGCCCAGCGTAGAACGGGGTCAGCCCCGCGGATCAGCTCCGGGTCAGCTTGCGGTAGGTCACCGCGTGCGGCCGCGCCGCCTCGGCACCGAGCCGCTCGATCTTGTTCTTCTCGTACGACTCGAAGTTGCCCTCGAACCAGAACCAGTTCGAGCCGCCTTCCCAGGCCAGGATGTGCGTGGCGATGCGGTCCAGGAACCAGCGGTCGTGGCTGGTGATGACCGCGCAGCCCGGGAACTCCAGCAGCGCCCGCTCCAGCGAGGTGAGCGTCTCCACGTCCAGGTCGTTGGCGGGCTCGTCGAGCAGCAGCAGGTTACCGCCCTGGCGCAGCGTGAGGGCCAGGTTGACCCGGCCCCGCTCGCCGCCCGACATCATCCCGGCCGGCTTCTGCTGGTCGGTGCCCTTGAAGCCGAACGCGGCCACATAGGCCCGGCTCGGGATCTCCACGTTGCCCACCCGGATCGTGGAGTCCCCCCCGGAGATCGCCTCCCAGACGTTCTTGGCCGGGTCGATCCCGGACCGCAGCTGGTCCACGTAGGCGATCTTGACGGTGTCACCGATCCGGATCGTGCCCGAGTCGGGCTGCTCATCCCCCACGAGCATCTTGAACAGCGTGGTCTTGCCGACCCCGTTCGGGCCGATGACGCCGACCAGCCCGTTGCGCGGCAGCGAGAAGCTCAGCCCGTCGATCAGCACCCGGTCGCCGAAGCCCTTGGCCAGGTCCGACACCTCGACCACCTGGTTGCCCAGCCGGGGGCCCGGCGGGATCTGGATCTCCTCGAAGTCCAGCTTGCGGTGCTTGTCCGCCTCCGCCGCCATCTCCTCGTAGCGCTCCAGCCGGGCCCGGCTCTTGGACTGGCGGGCCCTGGGGCTGGAACGGACCCATTCCAGCTCCTCCTCCAGCCGCTTGCGCCGCTTGACGTCCTTCGCGCCCTCGACCTTGATCCGGGACGCCTTGGTCTCCAGGTAGGTGGAGTAGTTGCCCTCGTACGGGTACGTGTGGCCCCGGTCCAGCTCGAGGATCCACTGCGCCACGTTGTCCAGGAAGTACCTGTCGTGGGTGACCGCCACGACGGTCCCGGGATACTTCTCCAGGTGCTGCTCCAGCCATTGCACGCTCTCCGCGTCCAGGTGGTTGGTGGGCTCGTCCAGCAGCAGCAGATCCGGCTGGGATAGCAGCAGCTTGCACAACGCGACCCGGCGGCGCTCTCCCCCGGACAGCACGGTCACATCGGCGTCCGGCGGGGGGCAGCGCAGCGCGTCCATGGCCTGCTCAAGCTGGCTGTCCAGGTCCCACGCGTCGCGGTGATCAAGCTGCTCCTGGAGCTTGCCCATCTGGTCCAGCAACTCGTCGGAGTAGTCGGTCGCCATCTTCTCGGCGATCTCGTTGTACTCATCCAGCAGGGCCTTGGTCTCCGCCACGCCGTCCTGGACGTTGCCCAGCACGGTCTTGTCCTCATCAAGACGCGGCTCCTGGCTGAGCAGCCCCACCGTGAAGCCGGGAAAAAGCCGGGCATCGCCGTTCGACGGCTGCTCCAGGCCCGCCATCAGCTTCAGCAGGGTCAACTTGCCCGCGCCGTTGGGCCCGACCACGCCGATCTTGGCCCCAGGGAAAAACGCCAGCGTTACGTCATCAAGGAGGACCTTGTCGCCCTTCACCAAGCGGGCGGCATGCATCTGATAGATAAATTCAGGCATGCTCCAAGGTTAGGGGCATCAGCGCAGCGGGTCGCACGGCCCCGCTCCCGGGGGAAGCGTGCACACCCGGTCCCGGCCCGACTTCTTGGCCCGGTACAGCGCGGCGTCGGCCGCGGCGAGCAGTTCGAACAGGTCTCCGCCGTCCAGGCCCAGCGCGGCCACCCCGATCGAGACGGTGACGCTCACCATGGCGCCGCGGGCCGGCACCGCGATCTCCCGGACCCGGCCGCGCAGCCGCTCGGCGATGTGGCAGGCCTCCTGCTGCCCGGCCCCGGGCAGCATGACCACGAACTCCTCGCCGCCGAACCGGCCCAGCACGTCGCAGGCCCGTACGTGCTGGCCCAGGGTGCTGGCCGTCGCGGTCAGCAGCTCGTCCCCGGCCAGGTGCCCGTAGGTGTCGTTGACCCGCTTGAAGTGGTCGATATCCACGAGCAGGATCGCGGCGGCCCCGCCGGCCCGCCGGGCCCGGCGGATCCGCTGCTCCGCCTCCCGCTGCCAGGCCGCGGCGTTGAGCAGGCCAGTCTTCGGGTCGGACTGGGCGGCGGCGCGCAGCTGCTGGTGCAGCAGGCTGCGCTGGAGCAGGATGACCGGCGGAAGCGCCACGAACAGCATGGCCCAGCTCAGCGTGCAGGCGATGGTGACCAGCACGCCCGCGCACAGCCCCGCCGCGTCGACCAGGAGGGTCTCGAGGTCCCGGGTGGCGCTGGCCTGGGAAGCACCGGGCTGGGAAGCACCGGGCCAGGAAACACGGGGCCAGGAAACACCGGGCCGTGACGGGCCAGGCCGTGCGGCCCGGCCGGCCAGGGCGACCAGGAGCGTGTTGGCGAGCACGAACAGCGCGGCGCAGCACGCGGCCCCGAGCACCATCACCGGGTCACGCAGCCAGGGGCCGTGCGGGCGGCCCAGGCTCAGGAGGCCGTGGAAGAGCAGCGAGCTGGCCGCCCCGGACAGGCCCAGCGCGGCGGCCGTGAACGCCCGCCAGTACAGGGGCCCCTGCCGGGCCCGCCAGTGCGTGTACGCGCCGATCAGCACCGGGCCGAGCAGCGCGTACTCCGGCGGCAGCAGCAGCGCGGCCGGGAGCCACCAGGCGGTCAGCAGATCGTGCGTGCCCGGCGGCGGCGCGCCCCCTCGCCGGGTCGCCTCGACACAGATCACTCCGCAGCCGAGCACGATCGCGAAGAGCACGAGCTGGTCCGGGCTGGGCTGAAGGCGGGTCAGCTGCCAGGCCGCGAGGATGAACTCGGTGGCGGTGACCGCGATCAGGTACGCCCGCAGGCGCCGCCGCCTGGGTAGACGGTCGAACGCCCATGGCGCTTCGGGACGGCGCCCTGACCCGCCGCGGTACTCACGGTGCATCGTGCGCTGGACTGCCGACATGCCACCTGTCCATCACTGCCGCAGGCAGGCCCCTCCGGCATTTCGGTCACATTCCGTATTCAAGAAGCGGCCGAACAATGACGCTGGGTAACAGCGTAGGGCCAGGGGGCCTGCCCGGCAGGCAATTCCGTGGATCCGGGCGCCGGCGTGCCGACGGGAGTGACCGAGCTTCAGAACGGAGCGGACAGGCCCGCGGGCTCGCCAGACCCGTCCGGGGCGGCCAGCCCGGGCGCGGTTCCGTTGAGGCTATCGAGCGCGGCCGCCGCCTCGCCGTCACCGTTCAGGCCGGCCTCAGCCACCGGCCCGCCGGCGGGCCCGGGCCCGGCCCCGTGGCCGTCCCCCGCCGCCTGCCCTATCGCCGGCCGCCGGGGCCGCTGGAAGCTGGCCACGCCGCGGGCCAGGTCGTGACCGACCGAGGTCGCCTCGATCTCGACCGCCAGCCGCGAGACCCCGTCCTTCTCATACGGCCGGACCTGGAGCCGCCCCTTGACCAGCACCGGCTCGCCCTTGTGCAGGCACCGCGCGACGTTGTCAGCCAGCGTCCGCCAGCAGATCACGCTCACGAACGAGGTCGTCCCGTCCGTCCACTCTCCGGTCTCCCGGTCCACCCGCCGCGGGGTGTAGGCGACCCGCAGCGAGACGCTGGAGATGCCGCTGGCCGTGATGCGGAACCGTGGGTCGCGGGCCACGTACCCGGACAGGAACACCTGTGCCTCGTTGATCATGCCATCCTCCTGGCTCGGCCCGGCGGCCCGGTGAGCGGTGCCGCCCGCGGCGGCGCGGTGCCGCCCGCTGACGTCCACGATCACCGCCGGGCACGGGAGCGGCCACGCCGAACCAGGTTCTGTGGACAGCGGCGCCAACCCGGGGCGGTTGTGGACAGGCAGGCGGGAAACGGCGGTACCGCATGCGACAATCCGGCTGCCCGCCCCCGAGATGACTCAGGTTCCCGTCCCGGATCAGGCCCGGAAGATCAGGCCGATACGAGCTCCGAGGGCTCGGCGATCACGTCGACCAGGGCGCCGTTGCGCATCACGGTGATCGCCATCGGCTGCCCGATCGCCTCGGCGAACATCAGCCGCTGCAGATCCTGCGCCGCGGCGACCGGGCTGCCGCCCGCGCTCACCAGCAGGTCCCCGGCCCGCAGGCCCGCCCGGTCCGCCGGGCCACCCGTCACCACCTCGGCCACGCGCAGCCCCGTGGGCTGGCCGACCCGCTCGGCCAGCACGGCCGGGAGCGGGGCCGGCACGCTCACCAGCCCGAGGTAGGCCCGCCGGACCTTGCCGTGCCGCATCAGCGCGGCGATGATGCGCCGCGTGGTCGCGTTGACCGGGACGGCCAGGCCCAGGCCCACCCCGGCCACGGCGGTGTTGATGCCGACCACCCGGGAGTGGCTGTCCGCGAGGGCACCGCCCGAGTTGCCGGGGTTGAGGGCGGCGTCGGTCTGGATTACGTCCTCGATCAGCCGGCCCGCGCCCGCGCTGCGAGTAGGCAGGGACCGGCCCAGGGCGCTGACCACCCCGGCGGTGACCGAGCCCGCCAGGCCGAGCGGGTTGCCCACGGCCACGACCAGCTGGCCGACCACCAGCTCGTCCGCCTCGCCCAGCTCGGCGGGCGGCGGGGTCGCCCCGGAGGTCCGCAGCACGGCCAGGTCGGACAGCGGGTCCGTGCCGACGACCCGGAACGGGGTGGTGGAGCCGTCCGCGAACGCGGCCGTCCCGGCCACGGCACTGCCCACCACGTGCGCGTTGGTCAGCAGGAAGCCGTCCCCAGTGAAGACCACGCCCGAGCCGAGGCTCTCCCCGCCCCGGCCGGCACCGCCCCGGCCGGCCTGGGGTACCCGCAAGCTGGCCACCTTACCGGTGAGCTCCGCCGCGACCCCGGCCACGATCTGCGAGTAGCTGTCCAGCGGTTGCTGCTCTGGCACGCTGCCTCCTCATCCCGGCGGGTCCGGAGGGTGCGGGCCTTGCGGGGATTACATAATTACAACTTGTGCAGTCTGCTAACGCCAGCCCGCAGGCGGGGCTTCCCGCTGCGTTACGCCGTGGGCGGAATCACCCGGTGACGGGCCGGGGTGACAGGCCAGGGACCGGAACCACAGGGGCGGGTCCCGCCCGTACGGGGCTGCTTGCCGCCGCCCGCCTACCGGCGCGCGCTCTGCTTGCCGCCGCCCGCCTACCGGCGCGCGCTCTGCTTGCCGCCGCCCGCCTACCGGCGCGCGCTCTGCTTGCCGCCGCCCGCCTACCGGCGCGCGGACTGGAGCGCGCTGCAGAACCGGGCGTACTCCGACAGCTCCTGCTTGACGGGCATCAGCACCAGCTGCTCGGCGACGTCCTGCATCCGGGAGCGCATCTGCGCCTCCACGCGGCTGCGTTCCCGCAACGCGGCCGCGCTGACCCATGCTCATGCAGCCGGTCGCAGTCAGCCAGCCGAGGGCGAGGATCGCCACGATCAGGATCGCGACGAAAGGCAGCAGCGCGGCGTCGCTGAAGATGGCCGCGGCGTGATGCACCGCGTGAAAGACCCCGATCACCAGCAGTGCGGCGATCCACACCAGCCCGGCCACCACGCAGCCCAGCAGCAGTCCCTGCCAGGCCGCCACCAGCCGCCACCAGGGCTCCACGGTGTTCTCCTCGGGCAGCGCTGCGCCGATCGCCGCACCGAGCGCGCCCGGGATCTCATCCCGCTTCGATCTGGCCGCCGCCCGGACCGTGTTCGACCAGGGCAGCGGGAGGGTGGGGCCGATCTGCTCGCCGATGGACGTGAGCGCGTTGTCGATCTCCGCCTGCTGTGCCCCGGCCGGCCCGCCGGATATCCCGCGCAGCTCATCCCACAGGTTTCCGAGCCGGAGCTTGCGCACCGGGTCACGGCCGACCGCACGGTCCACCAGCCAGGACACCGGCCAGCCGACGTAGTCCACGGCCCGCAGTTCGCGGGCACTCTGCAGCGCCTGGCCGACCCCGGCCGCCCCCGCGGCCTTGCCGAACGACTCCCCCAGGACCACCGCGCTGCCCGGGGGGACCTCGGCGAAATCCTCGGTGTCGGTGTCCAGGCCCGCGCCGCGCGCCTCGCCGGCGTACGGCACGAACCGCTCGGCCATCGCGTCCAGGTCGGCCGCGATCCGGTCGGTCGCGGCCCGCCGTTCGGCGACCGTCTCGACCAGCACCTTGCGCAGGTCGCCCAGGCCCGCGCCGGTCCGGGCCGAGGTGACCAGGACCCGGGCGTCGTGCAGCCCTTCCGAGTCGAGCAGCCGGGTCAGGTCGGTCACGCAGTCCTCGGCCTGCTCCGGGGTGAGCCGATCGGACTGGTTCAGCACGACCGCGATCACCGACGAATGGCCCGCGAGCGGGGTGAGGTACCGGCGGTGCACGGACGCGTCCGCGTACTTCTGCGGGTCCAGCACCCACAGCATCAGGTCGGCCAGCCCGACGAGCCGGTTCGTCTCCACCGCCGCCCCCGCGGCCACCGAGTCGTGGTCCGGCAGGTCAATGAGAACCAGCCCGCGCAGTGACGCCTCACCCTCGCCGAGCGCGCTGGACCGGGCGTAGCGGTTGCGGTGCGGGATGCCCAGCCACTCCATCAGCGGCCCGGCCCCGTCCATGCCCCACACGCAGGCGTGCGGGTCCTTGGTAAACGGCCGGGTCACGCCCACGGCCGAGAAGTCCGCCCCGGCCAGCTGGTTGAACAGCGACGACTTGCCGCTGCCGGTCCCGCCGGCCAGCACCGCCACCGTGTGGTTCGGCGAGAGCCGCAGCCGCTCACCCGCCCGGGCGACCAGCTGCTCGGCCTCGGTGAGCAGCGGCTGGCTGAACCCTTCCGGGCCGCTGCGGGCCGTACCGATCTGGATGACGCGGGCGAGCGCGGTCAGCCGTCCGGACAGGTCCGCGCTCGGCCTGGCCGCGCTCAGCCCGGCACCGCTCAGCCCCGCACCGGCTACGCCCGTGCTGCCCAGCCCCGTTCCAGCCAGTCCCGTGCCGCTGAACTCCGGGTCGCTGAACTCCGCGTCGCTGGGCCCCGTGACGGCCGGCTCCGTCCCGGCCTGCCTGTTGCCCGCCTGTCCCCCGTTTCCCGCCTGCCCGGCCGCGGTCAGCCAGGTGGACGGATATTCCCCGATGCTCATCTCGCCATCTCAAGTGAGTAGGTGGCCTGGTACAGCCGGACGGGTGCAGCGTCGTCCAGCGTCCCGGCTGAGTCAATCACCTCGACGAACCTCAGCATCTCCTCGTCGAAGAGCCTTCGGATCCGCTCGCGCAGGTCCGCCCGGGCCTGGTTACCGATTTCGCGCAGCGGGCCCGCGCCGAACAGCGAGGTCAGCAGGAGCTGCGGCACCGCCCCGGTACCCTCGGCCGGTCCGCCGTCGGGGTCGCGCTGGCCCAGCATCGCCACGATGAGCACGGTGGCCAGCGAATCGTCATCGAAGGACATCACCCGGGCGATGGACCGCTTGGTCACGCTCTCCGCCTTGACCAGCCGCATCACGTCGTCCTGCCAGGCGCTGACCGCACGCACCGCGCGAGTCTGCAGGTCCGCGGAAGAGCGGGCCAGCGGCAGCGTCGCCTGGCGGAGCAGGCCCGCCGGGCTCTCCCCGTCGGCGTCCGCGACGTCGGCCGGGGCGGCCTCGACCGTGGTACCGAAGATCAGCCCGGCGTCCGCGGCGAACTGCGACCCGGTCCAGCTCTGGCTGGCTTCCGCGGCGGCGAACGCGTCCAGCAGGGCCACCCCGGCCGGGTGGTTGCGCCAGCGGCGGACGGATTCCTCGGCGGCCCGGTCGCTGACCGAGATGATCAGCGACTCGATCCCGGCCCGCAGGGCGCTCTTCAGCGTCCGGGCCCGGGCCGGGACGCCGCGCTTGCGCTGGCGGCTGGCCTGCCTGCCCCGCGGCGCCTGGAGGCCGCGGAGCAACTCGCCGGTGCCGGCGAAATCCTGCCAGCGGGCCAGGATCTCGCCGCGCAGCAGCGAGCCGTCGGCCAGCGCCTCGTCCGCCTCGGCCAGCCCGGCCGCGTACGCACCCTCGACCGTCGCCTTCAGGTCCGAGCGGATGACCAGCTGGGCTTTCACCTCGGCGGCCAGCGCCGGGACCCGATTGCGGAAGGTGTCCAGGGCGCCCGCCATGGTCTGGGTCAGCACGGCGACCCGGCGGTCCGCCCGCACCGCGGTGTCCTTCAGCCACTCCCGCACCGGCGCGGACGCCTCGGCGGGCAGCCGCCCGTCCGTGATGACGGTTTCGTTGATCACGAACCGGTCGTTCTCGCCGAGCCCGTTGGCCTCCAGCATGGCCCCGAAATGCGTGGTCAGCTCGGCACCGCTGGCCGGCGGGACCCGGGACAGCACGATGCCCAGGGCGGCGCCGCGCTCCTTGGCGTACTCCAGGAGCTCCCAGACCGCCGCGTCCGCGTACCGGCTCGCCGTGGTCATGAACAGCCAGAGATCCGAGGCGTCGAGGAACTGGTGCGCGAAGTCCCGGTGCGCGGACACCACCGAATCGATGTCCGGCGTGTCCAGCAGGGCGACGCCCTTGGGCATGCCCTCGCTCGCGGCCAGCACGAGAAGCCCGTCGCGCCCCGACCGGGCCAGCCCTTCCTGGCGGACGCGGGGCACCGTGGGCAGGAACACGTTCTCCGCGAACCAGTCCGCCTCGTCGGGATGGCAGGCCAGCACCGGGCTGTTCGTCGTGGGCCGGCGGATCCCGGTCGCGCTGACCTGGGCCCCGACGATGCTGTTGACCAGCGTCGACTTGCCCGCGCCGGTCGAGCCCACCAGGGCGACCAGGATAGGCGCCTCGGACTGCCGGATCCGGGGCAGGAGGTAGTCATCGATCTGGCTGAGCAGCTTGCGCCGCTCCGCCCGGACGGCTTCCGCGCCCTCGTTCTCATAGACCAGGTTCACGTCCACGATCTGGCGCCGCAGCGCGAGCAGGGCCGCCTCGAGCTGCCGGGCATCGACCCTGCGGTGCCGCCCCGCTTCGCCGCCCCCCGGAACTACCGGCCCCGCCATCGCGGGTCCATGGCCCGGCCGGTCCGCCGGCGGCGGCCCGGGCCGGACGGGGTCGGCCGCAGGCGCCGCATCCGTGCCCACGGCACGTCCCGATGCGGCGGCTAGGCCCTGCCCTTCCGTCATTGCTCTCCTGTCACTGCCCTTCGCGCGTCGGGACGACTCCGGCAGGCCCGGATGACGTGGGCACGACTACACTCTGCGCTACCCTCAGTACCTCTCGTGAGAGTTCGGCAATCTGTGCCCCGACATTCACGACCTCACCGATGACAACGATCGCTGGCGGACGCAGCCCGGCCGCGCCGACCTCCTCGGCGACGGTGGCGAGCCCTGTGGTAATTATGTGCTGCGTGGGCAGGGTACCGTCCACTATGACCGAAACTGGCGTCCGCGAATCCCGGCCGTAACGCATCAGCGTTCTGCCAATGGGCCCCAGGTTCTCCAGGGCCATCAGGAGAACCAGCGTGGCCCGGGAAGCACCCAGTTCCGCCCAGTCGACCGTGGACCGCTCGTCGCCTGGCGGGATATGCGCCGAAACCACCCGGAACTCCTGGGTGATGCCCCGGTGGGTGAGCGGGACGCCGGCCGCGGTGGGCACGGCCACCGCGCTCGTCACCCCCGGCACCACCGTGACCGGAATACCGGCCTCGAGGCAGGCGAGAATCTCCTCACCGCCCCGGCCGAAGACGAATGGGTCACCGCCTTTGAGCCGGACCACAAACAATCCCTGCCGGGCCCGCTCGACCAGCACCGAATTGATCTGCTCCTGGGCCATGGCGCGGCCGCGGGGAATCTTGGCCGCGTCGACCAGCTCGACGTCCGGGGCGAGCTCGTCGAGCAGGGAACGGGGCGCGAGCCGGTCGGCCACCACGACGTCCGCCTCGGCCAGCAGCTGCCGGCCCCGGACGGTGATCAGCCCCGGGTCGCCCGGGCCGCCGCCGACCAGCGCGACCCGGCCGCCCGGGCGGCGACGGCGGCGGGCGCTCAGCTGGCCGGACTGCAGGCCGGCCAGCACCTCGTCCCGGATGCCCGCGCTGCGCAGCGGATCCCCGCTCACCACGCCGAACCGAACGTCGCCCGCGTGCCCGGATGCGGGCGTCCAGGCGGCGGAGGCAGCCGCGTCATCGGCGCGGACCGACCAGATCCCGGCCGCCTCGGCCTCCTGCGCCACGGCCGCATTCACGGCCGGGTCGTCGGTGCACGCGCAGGCCAGCCACGCCCCGGCGCAGTCGCCTGGGGCGTACTCCCGGGACTCCCACCGGATCCGGCCCGCCTGGACCAGGTCGTGCAGCGAGGCGGTGATCCGCGGCGAGACGACCAGCACGTCCGCGCCCGCGTCGAGCAGGCCGGGAACGCGCCGGGCGGCCACGGCGCCACCCCCGGCCACCAGCACCCGGCGGCCGTCGAGGCGGAGGGCCAGGAGGTAGGGCGCAGCCGTGCCGGCGACCATGGCGGTCCGCCCTCCTTCGGCTCACGGCTGGGCCCGCACCCAGCAACTCATTCCCAGGTCACAGAGACTAGTGGCTCTCCGGTGGGCTACGGCGCGGCCTGCCTGCTTCGGCGGCCCCCGCTACGGGGTGGCCTGCCCGGCAGCGTCGGCCGCCGCCGCGGCCCGCGCGACGTCGGCCAGGGCGCAGAACGCGGCCGCCGCGACCGCCGCGCCGCCCTTCTCCGACACGTTGGTCAGAGCCGGGAGGCCGCTGGCCCGAAGCGCGTCCTTGGCTTCCGCCGCCCCGGCCAGGCCCACCGGGAGCGCGATGACCAGGGCGGGCTGCACGTTCCGGCTCATGATCTCCGCCAGCGCCTCGGCGGCGCAGCCCACCACCCAGATCGCACCCGGCCCGGCCTGGCCGAAGGCCAGCCGGACGGCGGCGGCGGGCTTGCTGATCCCGGCCGTCCGCGCCAGCCGTTCGGTGAGCGACTCCTCGCTCTTGCAGATCACGGGGTAGCCGGGGATCCCGGCGGCGACCGTCACGCCGTCGGCGACCACCGGCACGCCGGCGGCGAGTTCTGCGACCCCGTCGGCCAGCACCTGCTCGTCGCAGACCAGGTCGGTCGCGTAGTCGAAGTCGGCACTGGCCACGATGACCCGTTCGGTCACGCAGCGGCTCAGCGGGGCGAGCCGGGTCAGGTCGATGCGGGATCGCACGATCCGGTAGGCCTCGTCCCCGGGCATCCCGTCCGCCGTCGCGGGGCGCCCGGTCACCATGACCCCTTCGCCCTGGCCATTGACCCGTAATTCATTGTTTCCAGACCAATTGAATAGATAAATCCCTCACCTGCCCCGGCGTCATCAGCATGGCACAAGGGCCCGGCCAGTCGCGGGTCATCCGCGTGCGGGACCGCATTCCGCCGCTACACTGGCCAGGCGCATCCGTGGTCGCGTCCCGCACCCGGCGGCTCCACAGCGCCGTCAGCCACGCGATAACCGCACATAAAAGCCGGGATGAGTCCGACAGGTTTGCACCAGCGATGACGAGCAGGCCACCAAGGTCCCGGGGCTGGCTGAATCGCTCGGCCTGTCATCAGGTAACTCCCAGGTTGCCTGGGTGGCAGAATACGGCGGCACCCGGTCAACCGGATGCCAACTGACCGACCGTGTGTCGCGAATGGAGAATTGATGGGCGTTGTGGAGGCGGCACTGTGACCGGCACATGGGAAGCGGGCGAGGCGATCGACGACGCGGCCGCCAAGGCCTTCTTCGCCGAATTCGGCGAGCCGGCCGAGCACATGCCGCCGGTCGCCATCGTGATTGCTGCCTACAACGAGCAGGGCGTGATCGGCTCGGTCGTGGATGCCCTCCCGGCTTCCATCTGCGGGCTCGCGACCACGAGCGTGGTGGTCTCCGACGGCTCCGCGGACGGGACCGTGGCTGAGGGCCGCGAGCACGGCGCGCTGGTGGCGGACGTGCCGGTCAACCGCGGCCAGGGCGCCGCGCTGCGCCTCGGCTACCGGCTGGCGCGCGAGGGCGGCGCCCGCTACATCGTGACCACGGACGCGGACGGCCAGTACAACCCGGCCGAGATGGAGCGCGTGCTGGCCCCCGTCGTAGCCGGGGACGCTGACTTCGTGACCGGCTCCCGCAAGCTGGGCAGCCAGGAGACCAAGGACCTGGTCCGCCGGATGGGTACCTGGGTCTTCGCGACCACGATCAGCGTGCTGACCGGGACGCACATCACCGACTCGTCGTTCGGCCTCCGCGCCATGCGCTCCGAGGTGACCGGGGTGGTCCGGCTGGAGCAGCCCCAGTACCAGTCGGCCGAGCTCCTGATCGCGGTGCTCGCCCGCGGGTTCCGGGTCACCGAGGTCCCGGCCACGATCCACAAGCGCCAGGTCGGGGAGAGCAAGAAGGGCCACAACGCGATCTACGGCCTCAAGTACGCCGGTGTGGTCACCGGCACCTGGTGGCGGGAGCGGCGGCACCGGACCCCGGGCCTGCCCCCGGTCCCGGCCGGGACCCCGGAGCCGTCCGCCGACGGCGCGGCACCAGTGAGCCCGGACCCGGCGCTTGACCCCGGACCCGCCCAGCGCAACTGAACGTAGCTGCGGGTCACGATCCGCAACGAAAAGCACCCGGGGCCGGTGGGTTTACCACCGGCCCCGGGTGCTTTCGTCTGATCAGCGGCGGTGGGTGCCGCGTTCCGGAGTGGCCTGGCCGTCGGCCTCGCCGCGGCGGCCGGGTGACCCGGCGGAGCCGTTAGCCCAGGCGGACATGCCGTTGACCCGCGCCGGCCCCAGTGCCTCGGCGTACCGGGCCTGATCGGCGGGCTGGTGGGCGGGCGGACGGATGGGCTGGTGGGCGGGTGGCTCGGCCCGCGCGGGCTCGGAGGTCAGCAGGGACTCCACCGGCTCGTCGGTGACCGGCGCGCGGCCCTCGACGACCGCCAGGGTGTCGACCTTGGCCTTCCGGTCGGCGAACAGGATGAAGTGGAAGATGGCGAACCGGAGCGCGAACGTCAGGCAATTCGCCGCGAAGTAGAAGAGGTCGGCCACGAGGACCCGGGCCGCCCCGTCCAGCCCCATTTCCATGGCCACGTGGTTCCCGAACTTGCTGGCCAGGGTCAGGATGATCCCCGCACCGATGGAGACGGCCACGAACGGCAGCGTCTCCTTCAGCAGATGCGGACGGCCCTTGCGCTCCCACGCCCAGCGGCTGATCACGTAGCTGACGGCCGCCCCGGCGAACCAGCCCGCGAACCCGGCCACACCCGCGGTCAGCCCGGCCGGACCGAGGCAGATGATGTACGTGATCTGGGTCGCCGCCACCGCGCAGAAGGCCGCCGGGGCGAAACGGATGAAACGCTTCACGACCGTACTGCGGAGTCTGGTCTGCAGTGGCGCGGGAACCACTCGCCACAGGGCGCCAGAAATCCTGGGCGGAAGAAGAGTCATCTGCGTCCTAGCTCTTTCGGAGACCGACGGATCATCCAGACAGGTATACAGTACGGGACCCCCCCGATGTCCCAGGTACGCGACCTACGCTCAGCATTCCTTCAGCGGTCCGGCCGCCGGCGCGCGGTGCATGATGTCCTTAGCTGCCCACCATGCACGCGATAACACATACACCCCCGCTTGATTACCAGTAGCTGACCCTGAGCTGACCCCTAGCTGACCGCGCCGCCCAGGCTGGCGGGCCCGGCCCAGGAGCCCCCGCTGTACCGGGCGCGCCAGAGATGGTTACTCGCGCCCTTCCAGAACACGTCGATTACGCCATTGGGCTGGCCAGCGGCGAATGGCGCGGCACCGAGCACGCCCATTCCCAGCGGGGCCGCCTTCTGCCAGACGCTGCCCTGGCTGGTCAACCACCAGAGCTTCCCGTCGGTGCCCTTCCAGAACACGTCAGCTCCCTTGCCGGGCGCGCTGACCGCGACCGGGCCCGCGGACAGGCCCCCGGTCAGCTCGGTGGCCTTGCTCCAGCCGGAGCCCGGCGTGTACGTGATGTGCCACACGCCCTTATGGGAGGTGGCGGCCCAGAAGACGTCGAACGACGCCGCTCGGCTGGCCGGTGACCGCGGGAGCACTGCCCAGCCTGCCCATCCCCAGGTCGGCCGCCTTCCCCCAGGACGGGCCCGCACGGCGGATCTCCCAGAGGTGGCCGTTGGTACCCCTCCAGGCCACGGTCAGCACGCCGTGGCCCGACACGGCCGGGGCCGGGGGCGAGGACAGGTGGCCGCCCAGGTTCTGCGGCCTGCTCCAGCCGCTGGCCGGCCGGTACTCGGCGTGCCACAGGTGGTTGTCCGAGGAGCCGCGCCAGAACACGTCGATCTGGCCGTTGGCCTGGCCCACCGCGGCTGGCTTGCTGCCCAGGACGCCCATCTTGAGCTGCCGCAGCGCGGACCAGTTCGTCCCCGGGGCGAAGGAGGCCTCCTGCAGACGGCCGTTCGTGCCCTTGGCGAACACCGCCACGTTGCCAGGTACCGATGCGACCGCGGACGGCTGGGTGGCCAGTGAACCGCCCATCTTGACCGGGCCATGCCAGCCGCTGCCGGGCGCGTACCAGTCGTGCCACAGCCTGCCATCCCTGCCCTTGAAGAACGCGTCCACGTCCCCGGCGGACTGGGCAGCCGCCTGGGACGCCTGCGGCGACCCGCCGGTCACCCCCTGCTGGACATCGAGGTAGTCCTTGTCGATGTTGATCGTGTCACCGCCGTAGGTGACGTTCTGGCCGCCCTGGTACTGGTGTATGCGCTGGTGCCCGGCCCAATCGGTACTCGGCAGGATGGGATCGCTGGTGTTCGCGGCCCCATTCCACAGGGCGTCGTAGATCACGTCCGGCATGGCGTAGGCGGGGTCGGCGTAGTTGTTGACCAGGGCCTGGATACCGGACAGCGAGTTGCTGTACACGCCGGACGAATACCCGAGGGTGTGCAGTTCCCTGGTCCACGAGGTCAGGAAGCGCAGCACCCGGCCGTTGAGCGTGGCGGAGTAGGCCTCCATGTCGTAGTACAGCGGGCTCCCCG
This sequence comes from uncultured Actinomycetes bacterium, assembly GCA_963751175.1. Lineage (GTDB taxonomy): Bacteria > Actinomycetota > Actinomycetes > Streptosporangiales > Streptosporangiaceae > RYN-230. The sequence goes on from CAVVTM010000016.1 coordinate 442,355, forward strand.
GGCCGAAGCCCAGCAGGCGGGCCTGGCTGACCGCGTCCTTGGCCGCATTGACCGCCTGGCTGGCCGCGGAGTTGATTTCCCCGAAGCTCGCCTGCGGGCCCACGTAGATAGGGATGAAGTGCCATCCGGCCGCCTGCTGCTGGCTCACCCACGACGCGGTGAGGTTGGGCTGGGCGCAGGCGCGGTCCGAGCCCCCGATGTAGACGCCCACCGCCCGGTACGGGGAGAGCCGTAGCCAGGTCTGCATCGCGGCGACGCTGGGCGCGGTGCAGGCATCGAAGCCCTTGCCGGTGAAGTCGGTCGCGCTGGCCGGCAGCATCGCGCGTCCCGCCGAGATCCGGGCGGGCGTGTTGCCGGGGACGGCTGGCAGGAGCGGGCTGCCGTGCGTGCCCCGCACGGGGACCCGGAGCGACGCACCGGCCAGGATGCGGTTGACCAGGGCCCGGTCGGTGGAATAGGTCGCGGTGACCATGATCCGCCTGGTGGTCACCATGATCAGGCGATCCACCGGGTACATGGCCGCGGTCGCGGTGGCGCGCGCGGTGGCAGGCTGAACGAGCAGCGCTTCCGTGGTCCCGATGAGCGTGCTCGGGCAGTGCTGGCTCCGCCCGGGCGTGCCCAGGTAGAGCACGTGGCGGTCGAAGCGGACGCAGCTGTGCGGGTGCGCGGCCAGGCGGATCACCGTCCAGCTGCGCGGGATGGTGAACGTGTAGCCCCGGTACGTCATCCGCTGGGCCTGGGCGTGCGTGACGCCCGCGGTAGCGCTCACCGCAGGCCCCCCTGCGGTCGCGAGCAGCAGGCCGAAGGCCCACCAGGCCGGGGCCAGCGCGCGGCGGCGCCCGCCCTTTCGGGCATACCTATTGAAATGCATGATGAATTCCCCCCCGGGCAAGCCGCATTCACCCCATTTTCCGGCGGTCCGCAATGTTCCTGCCCCCGCGGGCGCCAGAAGGTGACACACGGCCACGCTTCATCTACAAGATGTGAGCTTAAAGGCTGAGGCCTCACATGACTAGAGTGACCCGCGAGCGGGTCATATTCCGCAAGGGCCTCGCGCCAAAACAATCAAGAAAATAGAAGCAAGAAATGATTCAGCCGGACAACGGGTCAGAATTGTTGATACCAGCAGGCAGCCCGCCGGAACTGCCCGGGCTGGCGTGCCACAGCTTGCGGGGCGGGCCTTTCAGCCCCGGGCCGGGGGATCCGATCTCGGCGTACGGGGACAGCACGAAGCCATTGGGGTAAACGATCTTCTCGCCTGTCTCCTGGGGAGCCGGCGGCCTGCTCGCCCCGCTGCCCTGGCCCGGGACGTCACCGGCCGCCATGGCGGCGCGCACCGCCCCGATGCCGCTGGCGGCCCGGATCTCCTCCAGTGCCGCCAGGTCCCAGCACTCCTCCCCGTTGACCGACACCGACCCGCCGGTCCGGCGCACCCGGCCGCGGACCACGAGCAGCCAGGACCCAAACACCCGGGCTGCGCAGCGCGGCTGGACGGACTCGAAGAACGCCAGGTCCACCGGGCCGGTTGCGTCATCGAGGGTGGCGAAGATGATCCTCATCCCGGACCGGATGGCAGGGGTCTGCGTGGCGATCTTCACCCCGGCCACCAGGATTCGCGCCCCGGCCCGGCAGCGGTACAGGTCGGCGGAGCGCACCACGCCCAGCTGGCCGAGCAGGTCCTCGTAGAAGCTCACCACGTGCTGGCTCAGGTCGATGCCGAGGATCTCCAGCTCGGCCTCGACCCGCTCGGCCGGGGTAAGCTCCCGCAGCTCACCCGCGGGCACCAGTTCCGCGAACCCGTCCCTGTCCGCGTCCAGGTCCAGCAGCGCCTGCCCCCCTCCCACCAAGACCCCACCCCCCACAACCCCCACTCCCACGCCCGGCCGGGACCCCGAACCCCCCTGAACCCCCGCGCCACACCCGTCCCTCGCGGGAGCCCCATCCCTCACCGGCTGGCCGCCCTCTGCCGGTCGTTCAGCCGACTTTTCACGCCCAGCGTTCACATTGGTGTCCGATTTATGGGGTTTTGCGGGCACGGTGGGCGTGAAAAGTCGCGAGGGCGGACGGCGGGACGAGGCCGCGCGGCGATCGAGGACCCCGACCCGGGCCAGGAGGTCACGCCGGGACGGGAGGCGTCCTGCCGCTGCCGGCCCCTCCCGCCGGCCCCTCCGCTGCCGGCCCCTCCGCCGCCGGCCCTCCGCCGCCGGCCCCCCCGTTACCGAGGCCGGGTCCGCGGGGATCCCGTAGAGCGAGTCCAGGGCGCCCACCAGGACCAGCCGCTCGGCCACGGGGCGGGACACGGCCGCCCGCTCCCACAGATCCCGCAGCGACGTGTAGGGCTGGCCCGCGACGATCCTGGCCACCTCGGCGTCGCTGATCCCCTTGATCTCACGCAGTCCCGGCCGCAGCCCCTCCCCGGGGAGCTGGGCCACCCGTTCCACGCACCAGTCCCCGATGGAGGCGTTCACGTCCACCGGCAGGATCGGGATGCCCGGCCAGCCGGGCGTCCCCGACGATCACCCGCTTGGGATACATCCCGGGGTCGTGAGTGAGCACCCCGGCGTAGAACGCGGCCGGATAGTGCCGTTTCAGCCAGGCCGACTGGTACGTCGGTATCGCGAACGCCGCCGCGTGCGCCTTGCAGAAGCCGAATCCGCCGAACGACTCGAGCACCTCCCAGACCCGCACCACGGTCGCGGCGTCGTACCCGCGGTCACGGGCCGCGACGCGGAACCATTCCCCGGCGCTGGCCCGGGACCGGTCATCGGAAAGCATGCGCCGGACCCGCTCGGCCTCAGAGAGCCCGCAGCCGGTCATCGCGTGGATGATGCGCAGCACCTGCTCGTGGAAGATGACCACCCCGCCGGTCTCGGCGAGCGTGGCGGCCAGGTCCTCGTGCGGATACGAAGGCACCCGGCGGCCGTGCCGCGTGTCCAGGTAGGGCGTGACCATGTCGGAGTTGACCGGGCCGGGGCGGAACAGCGAGATGTCCACGATCAGGTCGTCGATGGTGCGTGGCAGGAGCTTGGCCACGAGCTCGCGCTGGCCCGGTGACTCGATCTGGAAGCAGCCGAGGGTCCGCGCGCTGCGGACCATCTCGAACGTGGGCTCGTCGGCGCGGCCGATGGCGTCGAGGTCTACCTGCTCGCCCCGGGTCCGGTCGATCTCGGTGAGCGTGTACGCCATCGCCGACTGCATGCGCACGCCGAGCACATCCAGCTTGATCATGCCCGCGACCTCGACGTCGTCCTTGTCGAACTGGCTCAGCGGCAGCCCCTCGAAGCTCCGCTCCACCGGGGTCCGATCCAGCAGGGAGGTGTCGGAAAGCACCACGCCGCACGGGTGCATCGCCACGTGCCGGGGCAGCCCGTCGAGCCGTTCGGCCAGCTGGAACACGGCGGTGAGCTGGGGGATGGCCAGCCCGCTGGCCCGTAGTTCGGGCAGCTCGGTGAGGGCATTCCGGATCCGGCCCGCCCGGATGTGCGGGAAGGCCTTGGCTACCGCGTCGATCTCGTGCGGCGGCAGCCCGAGCGAGGCTGCGACGTCCCTGATCGCGCTGCGCGCCCGGTACGTCTCCATCATCGACACGCAGGCGACCCGCTGGTCGCTGTAGGCGTCCACGATCGCCCGGTAAGCCTCGATCCGGCGCGCCGACTCCACGTCCAGGTCGATGTCGGGCAGGCCTTTGCGGCTCTCGGACAGGAACCGCTCCATGATCAGGTCATAGTCGAGGGGATCGATATCGGAGATGCCAATCAGGTAGTTGACCAGGCACCCGGCCCCGGACCCGCGGATCGAGCAGCGGATGCCCCGGCTCCTGATCAGGCTGGTGACGTCGGCCACGGTGAGGAAGTACGAAGCCAGCCCGGTCTTGGCGATGATGGAGAGCTCGTGGTCCAGCCGCTGGGCCGCACGGCGCCGCAGCCGCCGCTGGCCGCGGATCCGGCCCGCCCCCGGGTACCGGCGCCGCAGCCCCTCGGCGCACCTCATCCGCAGCGTGACCAGCGGCGCACCGCCGGTGGTCTCCGGCATGAACCGGCCGCCCAGGCCCAGATCTCGCTCGGGGTCGAGCGTGCACCGCTCGGCCAGCACCGCAGTTGCGTGGAGCAGTTGCGTCATCGCGGAATCCGCGGGACCCCCATCCCCCGGGGCACCGCAGACCCGCGCCGCGATCGCGGCCATCTCCTCACCGCTGGCCAGGTAGGCCCGGGCGTTGCGCCGGGCCAGGTGGCGCTCGCTCAGCGGGGCCAGCTGCCGGGCGGCGTCGAGCACCTGGGCCACGGCGGCGTCAGGCGGGTCGAGGTAGCGGACCGCGTTGCTGAGCACGGCGGTGACCCCGGCCTCGCGGGCGAGCCGCAGCATCCGGGTGGCGCGGTGAGTGCTCCCCCGGGTGCGGTGGTCGGTGATCTCGATGACCACCTCGCCGTGCTCCCGCCACCGGCCCAGGGCGGCCGCGGCGAGGTCGGGCCGCCGGGCGGAGATCAGCCGGCCGACATCGCTGCCGGGGCCGAGCAGGACGATGAGGCCCTCGGCGTGCCCGGCGACCAGGGCCGGGGTGATCAACGGGGCCCCCCGCGCGCCCGCCTGATGTGCCGCGCTGACCAGCCGGCACAGCGATGCCCACCCCCGGCGCCCCGAGGCGAGCAGGGTCACCCGGGCGGCATCCTCGCTGCGCAGCCGGGGCGGGGCTTGCGAGTTCAGCATCCGGCCCGCCGTGCCACCCGCCAGCGCGAGGTCGGCGCCGAGGATCGTGGCGATGCCCGCCTCGGCGCACGCCACCGCGTGCTTGACCGCCCCGTACAGCCCGTCCCGGTCGGTCAGCGCGAGTGCGCCCATCCCGTGCTGCCCGGCCCGGGCGGCCAGGGCGGCCGGGGAGGCCACGCCGTAACGCAGCGAGTAGGCCGACGCGACATGCAGGTGCACGAAGTCGGCCGCCCAGCCCACTCCGTTAAATCCCATACCCGGGCCAGCATCCACTGGCCGGTCGCGAGGTCATGGCGCAGCTCGTAGGTGCCTGCCCGGGCACTGCGGCCGGGCGCCGCCTCGACCCGCCAGAGCTCGCGCTCGGCCGGGGTGTCCAGATCCGGGTTCTGCTGCTTCCACCACTCACGGCTGATCACCCAGTGGTCCAGCACCCCGAGCACCGTGTAAAGCCTTCCCCGCCACACGAATCTGGTCGGCCTGCCGTCTTGGACCCCGACGTCCACCGGCTCCGCGTATGTCCTGCTCACCCGACTGCCCGCTCCCTGTAACTCCGTTCGCTACCACCCCGGGGAAGGCAGGCAGTCACTATTACATCGAATATAGGTTCGATGCAAGCGACCGGGGTGCCCGGTGCAGGCCCACCGTGCAGCTCAGCGTGCGGCTCGCTGTGCAGCTCACAGCGCAGGCAGCCCCGCCAGGCGGCCCTGGCAGGCCATGGTGTGCGCGAAGAACGCGGCCCGGTCGGTGATCACGTTCTCGAACTGGCCGAACAACTCGAAGCTGATCACGCCGAACAGGGCGGTCCAGCAGGCCAGGGCGGCGGCGATCGCGTCATCGGGCACCCCGGGGAGGATCGATGCGCGCAGCGCGGCCGCGTCCGTGGCGAACGACTCCGGGGGCGGCGGGCAGATCCCGGGCCCCTGGAGCGCGCCCGTCTGCCAGGCGTCGCTGACGATTGTCCCGAACACCGTGGCCGCCCGGGCCGCGGGCCCGATGGTCTGCTGCGGCGCCTGGTAGCCCGGTACCGGCGAGCCGTAGACCAGCGCGTACTCGTGCGGGTGGGCCAGTGCCCAGTCCCGGACAGCCCGGCAGACAGCGAGCCAGCGCCCGGCGTACTCCCCGGCGGGGCACGCTGCGTCGGCCTGCTCGGCCACCTCGCCGATCGCGTTGTAGCCGTCCACGATCAGCGCGGTCAGCAGGTCGTCCCGGCTTGGGAAGTAGCGGTAGATGGCCGAGGAGACCATCCCCATCTCCCGGGCGACCGCCCGCAGCGACAGGCCGCCGGCTCCCTCGGTGGCCAGCTGCCCGCGCGCCGCATCGGTGATCTCCCGGGTGAGCTCGGCGCGGACCCGCTCCCTGGCGGTACGGCTCGCATTCATCCGGCCAGCATAACAGAGCGGCGACACGAAAAGAGAGCATTGCTCTTGTGCTTCATCACACACAGCGAGAGCATTGCTCTCATATGAGAGCGACGCACTGCAGGAGGCGCCATGCCCGCCAAGCTGTTCTACACCGGGCCCTCGCTGGGCACCCTGCACGAGGAGTACGCGAAGAAGTCACGCATCGACGAGCAGGCCCCGCTGGTCTCGGAGGCCAGCATCACGATCGGGGCACCCGTGCCCGCGGTCTGGGCGGTGATCAGCGATGTCGCAGCCTGGCCGGCCTGGTACCCCCGCTTCACGGTGCTGGAACTCGGCGGCGTCCGCCCGGGCGCCCCGATGCGCCGGAAACTCGGCGGGCTCACGATGCGGTCTACCTTCGCCGTGGTCTCCCCCGGCCGGGAACTGACCTGGACCGGCCGGTTCCTCGGCTACAAAGCGGTGGACCAGCATCTCCTCGAACCCGCCGGGAATGGCCGCACCGGCGCTGGCTGGGGCCAGATGGGGCCGGAGGGAGCGCGCTAGGCGGTGAGCGGGCGGCTGAACTGGGCGGGCTGGTCCCAGTCGCGGGGCAGGCCGAGGGTCCCGGGCAGGTGCTCCCGGCCCGCGTCGGTGACCCGGACCACCCGGTGCCGGTCGCTGCGCCGCACCCAGTCCAGCGCGAACAGCCGGTCGGCCAGGGCCGTGCCCAGCGGGCCGGCCAGGTGGTGGCGCTGCTCGGACCAGTCGAGGCAGTAGCGGACGGCCGGCTGCCGGGCCAGCACCGCGTCCAAGTCCACGCCGATCTCCCCGAGCACGGTCTCGCCGCGCGGGGTGAGCCGGTAGCTGAGGTCGCGGCCCGGGGCGGACAGCCGGTCCGCCACGGCCCGTTCCGGATGATGCCGCCCGTCCCCGCCGGACAGCAGGCCACCGCCCAGCAGCCCGTCGAGCAGGCCGACCCCGAGTCGGCCGGCCAGGTGGTTGTAGCAGGTGCGGGCCTCCCGCAGGGCGCGGGCGTGGCTGCCCTGGCGCAGCGAGCGGATCGGCTGCGGCGGGGAGATCCGCGAAATGGCCTCCAGGGCGTCGGCGACCTCGGGTGAGGCGAGCCGGTAGAACCGGGACCGGCCCTCGGGCCGCACCGTGACCAGGCCCGCCGCCAGCAGCCGGGCCAGGTGCTCGCTGACCGTGGACGGCGCGACCCCGGCCTCCGCGGCGAGGCGGCTAGCGGGCAGGGCCCGCCCGTCGGTCAGCGCGGTCAGCACCCGGGCCCGGGCCGGATCGCCGATCAGCGCCCCGATCTGGGCGATATCCGCATCGCCCTGGACTGGCTGCTCAGTACGCATATCTGCACGCTAGCAACGGGACGCTTCGGCGCCAGACCGAACGATCTGGCGGGCAGACTGCGCCGCATGGACACCCAGCGCATAGACAGCCCGACGCATGGACACCCGACGCATGGACACCCGCAACCACGACCGAGGCGGCGCGAGCACCGGCGGCTGCGGATAAAGAACTAAGGAGCAGGTGCCCAGCCCGGGCATCGGGAAGCCGGCCAGCAGATCGCGGACCTGCGTGGCGATCCGCCCGATAGCCGGCTCATCCTCCTTGACCGCCGCGGTGATCGCCTCGTCCATCCAGGCCGCGATCTGCCGCATGTGCTCCTCGCGCAGGCCGCGGGTGGTGATGGCCGGGGTGCCGATCCGCAGGCCGGACGGGTCGAAGGGCTTGCGCGGGTCGAACGGCACCGTGTTGTAGTTCGTCTCGATGCCGGCCCGGTCCAGGGCCTTGGCGGCGGGCTTGCCGCCGATCCCCTGCCGGGTCAGGTCCATCAGGATGAGGTGGTTGTCGGTGCCGCCGGAGACCAGGTCGTAGCCGCGCTCCCCCAGGGCCGCCGCGAGCGCCTTCGCGTTCGCCACCACCTGGAGCGCGTACTCACGGAATGACGGCTGGGCCGCCTCGTGCAGGGCGACCGCGATGGCGGCCGTGGTGTGGTTGTGCGGGCCGCCCTGCAGGCCCGGGAACACCGCCTTGTCCAGCGGCGAGGCGTACTCGGCGGTGGACATGATCATGGCGCCGCGCGGACCGCGGAGGGTCTTGTGGGTGGTCGTGGTGATCACCGGGGCGTGCCCGGCGGGCGAGGGGTGCGCCCCGCCCGCGATCAGCCCGGCGATGTGCGCGATGTCGGCGACCAGGATCGCCCCGGTCTCGGCGGCGATCTCCGCGAACGCCGGGAAGTCGATGGTCCGCGGGATCGCGGTGCCGCCGCAGAAGATCACCTTGGGGCGTTCGGCGCGGGCCAGGTCCCGGACCTGGTCCAGGTCGAGGCGGCCGGTGTCGGCCCGGACCCCGTACTGGACCGCGCGGAACCACTTGCCGGTCACCGACACCGGCCAGCCGTGGGTGAGGTGCCCGCCCATGGGCAGCGCCATCCCCATCACCGTGTCCCCCGGCTGGAGGAACGCCAGGTAGACGGCGAGGTTGGCCGGGGATCCCGAGTAGGGCTGGACGTTGGCGTGGTCCATGCCGAACAGCGCTTCGGCCCGTCCCCGGGCCAGGGTCTCGATCGGGTCGATGAACTGCTGGCCCTCGTAGTAGCGGCGGCCCGGGTAACCCTCGGAGTACTTGTTGGTGAGGACTGAGCCGGTCGCCTCGAGCACGGCCGCCGAGGCGTAGTTCTCCGACGGGATCAGCCGCACCTTCTCGAACTGGCGGCGGGCTTCCCCTTCGATCAGTTCGGCGATCTCCGGGTCGGTGCTGGCGACGTGCGGAATGGGCGGCTGGTGCATGGCGACCTCCTCGTCGTCACCACGCTACACACGCTGGGCGAAATCCTGAGTTCCCAGCACGCTCAGGAGCCGGAGCTTGTCCGCGTCCTCGCTGCCGGGCGCGGCGGTGAACGCCACCATCCTCAGGTCGCTGCGCGGCGGTGAGCACGTCGCAGTCCACGGTGATCGGCCCGAGTTCCGGATGGTGCACGGTCTTGCGGTCCCGTTCGTGAGTGCCGACGTCACGGCCGTCCCACAGCTGCGCGAACCGGGGGCTGACGGCGTGCAGGCCGGCCACCAGGTCCCGCAGGCCCGTGTCCCGGGGGTACCGGGCGGTGGCGGCCCGGAGGTCGGCCACCGCGGACGCCTCGAAACGCGGCTCGTCCTCCGGGGTGTGGGTGATCCGCCCGGGGGCGCCGGTGAAGTGCCGCCACAGCACGTTGCGGTCCCGGCCCCGCCACCCGGCGGGATCGCCGACCAGGGCGGCCCACAGCGGGTTCCAGGCCAGCAGCGTCCAGCCCGCGTCGTTGACGCAGACCGGGATTCCGCTGAGCTGGTCGAGCAGCCGCTGCAGGCCCGGGGTGAGATGGGTCGGCATGATCCCCGGACCCGGGAGCGGCTGCCCGGCCAGGACGAACAGGTGTTCCCGTTCCGCGCCGGTCAGCCGGAGGGCCCGGGCCAGCGCGGTGAGCACCTGAGCCGACGGCGCGCTGGCCCGGCCCTGCTCCAGGCGGGTGATGTAGTCGGCCGACATCCCGGCCAGCAGCGCCAGTTCCTCGCGCCGCAGGCCCGGGGCCCGGCGCGGGCCATGGTCCGGCAGGCCTGCGTCGGCCGGGGCGAGGCGGTCACGCCAGGCCCGCAGCGCCGCGCCCAGCTCGGTGTGCTCGCTCATCTGTCCAGTATGCGCGGCCCGGCCCGCGGCAGCCTGGTACCGCCGTTCCCAGGAAGAGCAGGCCACTGGCTCCATCCGGGGAGGTTGGCCACGCTGAGGGCATGACGACAACACTGATTACCGGAGCCAACAAGAGCCTGGGATTCGAGACCGCCCGCCGCCTAGCCGAGGCCGGGCACACCGTCTACCTGGGCTCCCGCGATGAGCAACGGGGCAAGGAGGCGGCCAGCCAGATCGGCGCCCGCCCGGTCCAGATCGACGTCACCAGTGACGACTCAGTACAGGCCGCGGCGGCCCTCATCCGTGACGAGGCCGGCCACCTCGATGTCCTGGTCAACAACGCGGGCATCAGCGGTGGCCCTAAACCGCCCGGCGACGTCACCGCGGCCGACATGCGGGCCGTGTACGAGACGAACGTCTTCGGCGTGATCCGGGTCACGCATGCGTTCCTGCCGCTGCTCGCGGCCAGTGGCGCCCCGGTCATCGTCATGGTGAGCAGCGGCCTGGGCTCGCTGGCGGTCGTCACCGACCCCAGCCGGTTCGAGTCCACCCTGGAGGTCCTGCCGTACCCGTCCTCCAAGTCGGCGCTGAACATGGTCACCGTCCAGTACGCGAAAGCCTTCCCGGCCATGCGGATCAACACCGTGGACCCCGGCTACACGGCGACCGACTTCAACCAGCACCGCGGCACGCAGACCGTGGAGGAAGGCGCGGAGATCATCGTCCGGATGGCCAGCATCGGCCCCGACGGCCCGACCGGCGGGTACTTCAGCGCAGCGGGTCCAGTTCCGTGGTGACGGGCTAACCGGGCAGCATCGCGGGCACGAACTCGCGCGGCAGCCCGTGCGTCTCGTGCAGGTAGCGGAGCTCCTCCTCGGTGAGCGGCCCGCTGCCCCGCCGGGACAGAACCCGGCGGCCGCGGCTGAGCAGGTCGCGGAACCGGCGTTCCTCGTCGAGCAGCACGCCCATGACCAGCCCGGGGACGGTGAGCTGGCCGAAGTGATCCAGCGTCCCGCTGACCAGTTCCGGGGGCAGGTCGGACAGGGTCCGCGAAGGATCGTCGCGCCACAGCGCGGTCAGCGTCCGGCGGACCAGTCGGCGCAGCACGTACCCGCGGCCGGTGCTGGACGGCGTCACACCATCCCCGATGACCACCACGCCGGACCGCAGGTGGTCGGTGACCAGCCGCAACGACGTCTCCTCCACCGGCCACAGGCGGCCGAGGGTGTCCGTCCAGGGCCGGAGCAGGTCGCAGGTGAACACCGAGTCCTGGCCCTGGAGTAGCGTGACCAGCCGCTCCAGGCCCATGCCGGTGTCCACGCTCGGCCGGGGCAGCGGCGTCAGGGTGCCGTTGTCCAGCCGCCGGTAGCGCAGCATCACGTGGTTCCACAGCTCGACCCAGCGCCCGTCGGTGCCCGGTGTCCCCTGGGGCGGGGTGGTGCCGGTCCACACGAACAGTTCGCTGTCCGTGCCGCACAGCCCGGTCGGGCCGTTCGACCACCAGTTGTCGGTCCCGGTCAGCTCGACCGGGACGCCCAATTCACCCCAGACTTCGTGCAGGCCGGTGTCCGGCCCGACCTGATCGTCACCCCCGAAGACCGTGGCGTGCAGCCGCCCGGGCTCGATCCCGAACCCGTCGGTGACCAGCTCGTAACCCCAGCGCAGGCTCTGCGGGCCGGGGTAGTCGCCGAGCGACCAGGAGCCGAGCATCTCGAACACGGTCAGGTGGGTGCGGTCGCCGACCTCGTCGAGGTCGGTAGTGCGCAGGCAGCGCTGCACGTCGGCGAGGCGGCCGCCGTCCGGGTGCGGCTGGCCTTCCAGGTACGACGTCAGCGGGTGCATGCCCGAGGTGGTGAACAGGACCGGGTCACCGGGCCGGGGCACCAGTGAGCTGCCCGGGATGGGCTGGTGCCCGCGTTCGCGGAAGAACTCGAGGAACGTCTCGACGGCCTGCTGGGAATTCATGGTGGTGCCTTTCGGGATCGGGGTACCGGAAAGGCGCCGCGGGCACGGCCATGCGGTGCGGCCTGTCAGGGTCCGCGTCACGGTAGGCGCGGGAGAACTGGAGCCCGGCGACTCGTTTCCGGTCGCCAGGGACAGTAAGGAAGGTCAGGCAGCGGCAACCGGCGAGCTGATAGCTCGCGCGGCCGCGAAAGTGCGCTGCGTCATGACCTGCATACACGCGAGTATACCGGCCAGCCCCCAGCCCAGCCCTAACGGTTTTCCGGCCGGGCCGGGGCGGCCAGGCTCAGCGGGATGCGGGGCCGGCGGGCGGAGGTTGCGTGCCGGGGGTTGGTTGCGTGCCGGGGGTTGGTTGCGTGCCGGGGGTTGGTTGCGTGCCGGGGGTTGGTTGCGTGCCGGCCGGTGGCTGCGTGCCGGCCGGTGGCTGCATGACGGGGATGAAGCGGCGGCGCAGCAGGGTCCGCTCGGCCAGCGTCCAGGCCGTCGTGGTCAGCAGGTAGAGACCGGCCGCCAGCGGCACGATCGCGGCCGTCACCAGGGACGCGAACGGGACGATCCAGCTGACCACACTGACCGAGCGGCCGCCTGGTGCGCTCACCGCTGGTGTGCTCCCGCGGCGCTCACCGCCGGTGCGCTCCGCGCCGTCACGTTCCCGGGGGCCGGGACGGGCGCGATCGCGGTGCCGGGCTGACTGGCTGGGACGGCTCGGCGCGCGGCCCGGACCGCCAGCACCGCGACCACCGCCAGCAGCGCGAAGAGCCCGGCGAACACCGCCCCCTGCGCGCTGAGCGGGCCTGCCCCGGCCAGCCAGTGGCCGCCCAGCGGCGCGGCGAGCAGGCTGTGCGTGAGCAGAGTGTTCGGCGCGCCGCCCACCGAGTGGTCCAGGAACAGGCGGTACATGACGCTGAAGAACGGCAGCTGGAGCAGCAACGGCAGGCAGCCGGCGAACATGCCGGACCCCTCGGCCCGGTACAGCGCGCTCATCTCCTCCTGGAGGCGTTGCGGGTTGCGGGCGTGACGCTTTTGCAACTCGGCGATTCTGGGCTGGAGCCGGGCCCGGGCGCCCTCGCCCCGGACCGAGCCGCGGACCGCGAAGTAGCTCAGCGGCAGCAGGAGCAGCCGGACCAGCATGGTGAACGCGATGATCGCCGCGGCGGTGGCCAGGCCGCCCAGCAGCGGGGCCAGGATCGCGGCGATCCAGCAGACGAGGTGATACGCGAGATCGACAGGAATGCCAAAGACAGAGTGGCCAAGAACCAGGGACATGACGGAGCACCCTCCAGCGGGTCGCGGAACCGGATGACAGCTGGAGACGGCCGCCGGGAGACGTCACGCCGCGCCGGCCAGCACCAATGGACGCTGGCTCAGATGAGGGCCCGGGTGAAGCTCCGCTCAGCGGATGGTCAGGCGGCCGCCGGGGCCGCCGTGGGTGCCCGGGGCCGGGCCCGGCCCGCCGCGTCCGGGTCGCGCTGCGGCAAGAACGCGGCGCGCCAGGACTTCTCGCGCAGGGCTGCCGCCCGCCGCCCCTGCGGGATCGCGGTGACCGCGGCGGCGACCCGCCCGCTGTGGGCGAGCAGCGCGATCAGCATTCCGGTCAGGGTGATCGCGGCCAGTACCAGCAGCCCGGACGGCGCCAGCCCGGGAAGTCCCGGCACGGGCAAGCCCGGCAGCGGGAACCCGGGCAGGGCGCTGGTCAGGGCCGGGATCACGGCTGAATGCCTCCTGCGGAAGATCCGCTCAGGAAACACGGGTCAACGTTCAGCGTACGCCGCCCAGGCTCGCGTAGACCGCGTCGAGCAGCGCCATCTTGCGCGGGTCATCGACCATGCTGGCGCCCATCCGGTTCATCACGTACGCGAACCCGATGCCCGACTCGGGGTCCACGCTTACTGCCGACCCGCCCGCGCCGTCGTGTCCGAACGCGGCCGGGTTGGGACCGAAGCGCCGTTCCGGCCCGGACAGCGCGACCCCGAGACCGAACTCCAGCGGCACCCGCAGGACCAGGTCCTGGCCACGGCCCTGGCCAGCCCGGGCGGCGGCCAGGGTGGCCGGGCTGATCAACCGTCCCGGCCCGGCGGTGCCCGGCCCGGCGGTGCCCGGCCCGGCGGTGCCCGGCCCGGCGGTCGGCCGGCGAGCGGCCCGGGCCCGGCCCGGCGGCCCGGCCCGGCGGTGGCCGGGTGCGGCCGGCGGAGCCCGGCCCAGCGGGCCCGGCCCGGCGCTGGCGGGATCGGGGCCGGAAGGACCGGGATCGTCGGGACGGGGTTTCACGCGATCCCCGCCGGGGGGACCACGGGCAGCCCGGCCGGCGCTCCGTCCTCGATGAGCCGGGTCACCGCTGCGGTGTCGAGATGCCCGGCGACCAGGTCGGCCAGGGTGTCCAGCCGCGCCTGCCGGGCCGCCGCGAAGCTGGTGTCCGGCGCGACCGTGAAGTCCCGCCCGGCCAGCGCCGCGACCTCGGTCAGGAAGGCCCGCCGGAACTGGTCGCACTCCAGCGTCCCGTGCCAGGTCGTGCCCCACACCGCCACCGTCCGGCAGCCCCCGGGGAACGGCTCCGCGCGCCCCTCGGCCACCTCGGCCACGCCGTGGCGGATCTCGTACCCGTAGACCTCGGCGCCAAAGCCGGTGCCGCTCGGCCGGGCCAGGACCTTGTCCGCGCCGAACGTGACGCGCACCGGCAGCAGCCCCAGGCCGGCCACCACGCCCGCGCCGGACTCGACCGGGTCGTCGATCTCCGTGGCGAGCATCTGGTAGCCGCCGCAGATGCCCAGCACCGGGTGGCCGCGCCGGGCCCGCTCGGTGACCGCCGCCGCGAGCCCCCGCTCCCGCAGCCAGGCCAGGTCGGCCACGGTAGCCCGGGTACCCGGCAGCACCACCAGGTCCGCGTCGGCCAGTTCGGCCGGGCTCGTGGCGAAGCGCACCAGCACGCCCGGCTCCGCGGCCAGCGCGTCCACGTCGGTGAAGTTGCTGATCCGCGGGGTGCGGATGACGCTGACCCGGAGGATTTCCTTCCCCAGCGGAAGCGCCGCCCCAGGGGTGGCGGCCGAGGCGGCAGAGTCGAGGCCCAGCGAGTCCTCCATGTCGAGACCCAGTCCCCCGCGCCAGGGCAGCACCCCCAGCACGGGCCGGCCGGTCAGGCCGGTGAGCATCCCCAGCCCGGGAGCCAGCAGCCCGCGGTCGCCGCGGAACTTGTTGATGACGAAGCCACTGACCAGGGCCTGGTCCGCCGGTTCCAGCAACGCGAGGGTCCCGTAGAGGGCCGCGAACACGCCGCCCCGGTCGATGTCGCCGACCACGATGACCGGCAGCCCGGCCGCCCGGGCCAGCCCCATGTTGGCGATGTCGGTGTCCCGGAGGTTGATCTCCGCGGGGCTGCCCGCGCCCTCGCAGATGACCACGTCGTACTCGGTGCGCAAGTCTTCCAGGCTGTCCAGGGCAACCTTGAGCAGGTCCCGGGAGTGCGTCCGGTACTCCGCAGCGCTGACCTCGTCACGCGGCTGGCCCAGCACGATGACGTGGGTGCGGGTGTCGCTGCCCGGCTTCAGCAGCACCGGGTTCATCCGCGCGTCCGGCTCGATGCCCGCCGCCGCGGCCTGCATCGCCTGGGCCCGGCCGATCTCGGCGCCATCCGGGGTGACGAACGAGTTGAGCGACATGTTCTGGGCCTTGAACGGCGCGACCCGGACCCCTTGCCTGGCCAGCCAGCGGCATAGCCCGGCGGTCAGCACGCTCTTCCCGGCGTCCGACGTGGTCCCGGCCACAAGCAGCCCGCCCCTCACGGGCGGATCCGTCCGGCAGCCGGCGCGCCATCCGCGCCCTGGGCGGTGGTTACCCGGGCGGTGGTTCTCCGGGCGGAGGTCTTCCGGGGCGCAGTCTCCGGGTCGGGAGTCCTTCTGGCGGCGGTCACCCCATGACCTTAGGCAACCCAGCACCAGCCCACCAGGCTGTGCGATGCTGGGCCCTCCCGCAGCCCCTAAGCTGGCCCTCAAGCTGTCTAAGCCGACCTCGCGGAGCCACCAACCCGGCTCCGCTCTGTGTCCGACACGTGACCTTGACCATGCACAATGATGTGTCCGGCGCCTGTAGCTCAGTTGGATAGAGCGGCTGCCTTCTAAGCAGCGGGTCGCGGGTTCGAATCCTGCCAGGCGCACCCATCAAAATCACCAGGTCAGCGGCCAGATTGGTGCTGTGCGGGCCAGCCGTCACGAAGCCGTCCCCCGGCGCCGTGCCACGTTCGTGCCAGATGCGCCACCGCCGCCGACCTGCTGCTTGGTCTTGCGCAGCTCCGCCCGGGCCAGCTTGCCGACCGCATCGGCGAGCCTGCGCTGCCGTTCGTCGGTGGAGTGCAGATAGATCATCGCGGCGCGGGTGCTCGCGTGGCCCATCCGGTCCATCAGCTCCCGGAGGTTCGCGCCCGCATCGGCTGTGAGCATGTTTCCTGTGTGACGAAGATCGTGGAAATGAACGCCGGTCATCCCGGCCCGCTCTACGGCTTTGACCCAGGCCCGACGGTAGAAGTTGCTGTGCCGTAGTGGCGCGCCCGTAGGGCTGGTGAAGACCAGCCCGTCGTCGCCGTCCTGGGCGAAGCACGCCAGGTGCCAGCGCAGGTCCGGCGCGATCACGTCGGAGAACGGCACCAGGCGCAGGCCTGCCTCGGACTTGGGCGGCCCGAAGGCAGAGCCGCCGCCGAGCGTCTCGGTCAGTTGCCGGTCAACGCGGACGGTGCAGGCCTCCAGGTCGATGTCGCACCGGCGGAGAGCGGCCAGCTCGCCCCAGCGCAGACTGCCGAAAGTTCCCAGCAGCACCAGCGCCCGGTACCGCTGGTCGATGGCCTCGGCGAGCGCGTAGACCTGCGGGATCGTCAGCGTTGACCGCTCGGGTGACCTCTCCTGCCCAGCGCCCTTGATCCGGCATGGATTGCGCCGGATGATGCCGTCATCCGTGGCCGTGTTGAGCACCGCTTTGAGCAGCCGGTACGCCTTGGCCGTGGTGACCGGGCTCACCCCGAGTCAAGCAGGCCCTTGCGCCAGCGGCGCACGTGCGCCTCTTTGATCTCGGCGACGGTCTTGTCCGCGAAGCCGGGCCGTAGGTGGCTGCGCAGCAGGTACCGGTAGAGCCGGATCGTCTTGGGCCGCAGGTTGGGCCGCTCCTCGATCCACGCTGCCGCGTACTCGGGAAACGGCACACGACCGGCATCGGGATCGATCCAGTCGCCGTTGAGGATCTCGGCTTCCTTGCGGGTGAGCCACACCTCGGCATCTGTCTTGCTCGGGAACGTGTGGTCGGCCGGACAGGACTAGTACCGCCGCTATGCGCCAGCGGTGACGCTGCCTGACCCCTCCACCAGGTCACGCCCTGTCATTCCGTCCTAAGCGCGGTAGTTGTCCTGGCCGCAGCAGCCCAGCTGGCCGGGAGCAAGCCGCCGACCACGGCGATGGCCAAGCCGGACAGCGCGAGCAGGAGCAGTTCGGCGGGCTGGTAGACCGACAGTGCGCCGGTGGCCATCCCGCTGCCGGTGAGCGCGCCGATTTCCCGGACGGTGATGATGTGCAGGCCGATGGCCGACGGGACGGCGATGATGGCGGCAGCAAGGGCCGGGGGGATGACGGTGCAGATGACCATAATGAGTGTCTGCCGTGGTGTCATTCCGAGCGCCTTGAAGATGCCCAGGTCGTGTATCCGTTCGCGGGTGGCTATCAGCACCGAGCTGAGCACGCCGAGTCCAGCGAGGACGGCGATCAGCTCGGTGAGGGCTCGGACCAGGGCTGAGGTCGAGGAGGCCGAGGCGCCAACGCCTTCGCTGGCGAGGTGCACCCCAACGCTCGGGCCGAGTTTGCGGCTGAGTGCGGCGGCGTAGCGCTGCGGGCTAACTGCCGGGGGTACCCCGATGCGGTAGTCGGTCACGCCGAGGCCGGTGACCTGGCCGAGTGTCTGCCTGCTGGTCCACAGTGAAGGGCCGTTCGGGTCATACACCTGCCCGACGATCTTCGCGTGGACCCGCCGTCGGCCAATGTTTATGGTCAGCTGGTCGCCAACATGGAGCCCGGTTTCAGTGAGGAATTCGGTGTTGGCGTCCACCTGATCGCGCGCGGTGTACCAGGTTCCTGCGATCATCGGCCAGCCGAGCCAGGACGAGTCACCTCCGTATGCCTCCAGGTTCAGCGCGGTCATCCCGGCGACTTGGACCGAGCCAGGCACGTTGTCGTAGTCGGCGACGACGTGCGCGGTGCCTGGCTGGGCGCCAAGCGTTGCCTTGATCTGCCGGGCCTGCATACCGGTGAGCGCGAGCCGGGAGCTGCCCTTGGGGACTCCGGCCACGACTTGTCCGAGCCCGCGGGTGGGGTAGTAGGTGTAGATCTTGCTGATCGATGTGTTCAGCCCGGCGGCCATGATGACGGCGATCGTGCCGAACAGGATGGCCGCGAGAGTGGCGGCGGTGCGGGCGGGCCTGCTGAAGGGCGCCGCCAGTCCGATGGTGATGGGCCGAGGCAGAGCCGCTTTCCCGGCGAGCCGGTGGGCCGCATACCCGTGGCCGGTTCTCGGTGCCTGCCCGGACGTGATGGCCGCGATGGCAGGCAGCCGTCCGGCGCGCAATGCGGGGACCGACGCCGCCAGGACCACCAGCAAGGCCATAGCGACTGGCACGGCGAGGTCTATCCAGCCGGGCACGTGCTGGGCGCTGACACCGAGCAGCCCGGCCGGGCCGTTGAGCATGGGCGTCACCCACAAATTGCCCGCGACCGCGCCGATGACAATTCCAAGGGCGGCGGGAAACCCGGCCTGCGCGACGTAAACGGCGCCGACCTGCAGCGGGGTGAAACCGATGCTCTTGAGCACGCCGATCCGCCGAACCCCGGCGACGACGGCCCCGCTAACCAGGCTGATGACGATCAAGACGGCCAGCAGCAGCACCAGCAGCGCGAAGGCGAGCACGAACGGGGTGTTGAACGAGGACTCGCCGGATGTCTGGCCCATGGCATCCAGCCAGGACTGATAGCTCACCACCGTCCCGGCGGGCAGGGCCGCCCTGAGCGCGGCGACGTCGGCGGTGATCTCGCGAATGTTGCTGGCGCGGGTGAACGTGTAGAGCATCTGTGCCCGGGTTAGCGCCGCGGGCAGGTGCAGCGCGGCGAGTTCACCGGGCAGGACCCAGCCGTCGCCGAACCGGCCCGGTGACCCGCCGTAGCCCACCACGGTCAGCTGTGGCTTACCGGGCGCGCTCACCACGGTGACCCTGCCGCCTACCGAAGGGGCGCCTTCGTAGGGAGGAAGCACAATCTGGCCAGGTCCGGTCAGCCAGTGCCCCGGATAAACGTGGAGGTCATCGAGCGGGCCGCCGGGGGACGCGCGGCCGATGACGGTGCGCGTGTCAAACACCTGGCCGCTCTCGGCCCCGGACGCGCCGCCCGGCTGCGGGGGCGGGCCAGTCGCCAGCCTCGGTGGGCGGTGACCGCGCTCGGCCTTTCTCTCACCGGGCTTGGAGCCGCCGGAAGCGGCTGGGCCGCGTGGCCTGCCTCCCAGTGAGCTTGGGCCGACCGGGCCACCGGAAGGCGCGGCGGGCGAGTGG
Organism: uncultured Actinomycetes bacterium; assembly: GCA_963751175.1. Lineage (GTDB taxonomy): Bacteria > Actinomycetota > Actinomycetes > Streptosporangiales > Streptosporangiaceae > RYN-230. The sequence goes on from CAVVTM010000016.1 coordinate 461,600, forward strand.
GCGCTGTACCGCAGCGTCACCGTGGCTTCCAGGTAGGGCCCGGCGACTTGGGTGACTCCGTGCACGGATCGGGTGGCAGCTAGTTCGGCCGCGGTGGCGCGGGACTCGTTCACCGTGACCGAGACGTCGGCGCCGTGATGCGCCGTGTTCGCGCTCTGGGCCGCGATGTTGGAACTGGTCAGCAAGGTGATGCCGAGCAGGGCGGCCGCGGTCGCGGTGGCGACGACGGCGAAGGTCATCACGGCCTGCGCCAGCCGGCGGTTAACGCCCCCCGACGCGGCCTTGACCACTGGCCCGGTGCTGAGCCTTCGGCCTGCCAGGGCCCGGCGCCGACCGCTCACTGTCCTGCCCTGCCCGCCGGGGCATCGGCGACGCACCTGCCATCGGTCAGGTGAATGATCCGGGTGGCGTAGCGTGCGGCCAGGTCGGGGCTGTGCGTGACCAGGACGAGGGTCTGCCCGCCAGCGTTCAGCTCCTTAAGCATCTGCCCGATGGCCTCGCCGGTGGCGGTGTCCAACGCCCCGGTGGGCTCGTCGGCGAGCAGCAGCACCGGTGAGTTGATCAGGGCCCGCGCGATCGCCACCCGCTGACGCTCCCCGCCCGACAGCCTGCCCGGATAGGAGTTCGCGTACTGCTCGATGCCGAGCCTAGCCAGCAGGTCGGCGGCCCGGGCCCGGGAACGCCGCACTCCGGCCAGCTGGGCGGGCAGGACGACGTTGTCCGTCACGGTCAGGTCATCGAGGAGGTTGAAGAACTGGAAGATCATGCCCACGCTGTGCCGCCGGTAGACCGCGGCACTGGTCTCGCTGAGGCTGTCCACCCGCTGGCCAGCCACGGTGATCGTCCCGGCGGTGGGCCGGTCCAGGGCGGCGATCATGTTCAGCAGCGTCGACTTCCCGCTGCCCGACGGCCCCATCACCGCCACGGCCTCACCCTGCCTGATATCCAGGCTCACCCGGTCCAGCGCAGCCTCATTCAGACCCGGGTACCGCTTGCTCACCTCACGGACTGACAGCAGCACATCGGCCCGGGGGGGACGGTGCTGGATGCGATCGGCGCGCACGGTCACCTGATTGCTCCTTCCGGCGAGCAGTTCTCTGGCCTCCCGCCACCAACGCTGGACCAGTTACGGCGCCGCGGGCGCAGACGCGGAGGGAACTGAGATCGGCGGGGTGCTGCCCAGCTGGCTGTAACTGACCGACCAGGTCCAAGACCCCTTGCCGACGGGCTTCTTGTCCGGTTCGTTCAGCTGCGGCCCCCGGTTCTGGAAGGTCTCGCTCATCCGGCGGACCAGGCCATCGCGTCCGACCACCAGCTGGAACCGTGAGTCGCGTCCCACGCTGCGCAGCCTGGTGACCACGCCCATGATGCTGTCGTCGGTGGGTGCGAGGGCCGAGTCCGCCTGATCAGGCGGGATGGTCCCGGTGTACAAGGTTGACCCGTCCGGCCCGGCTGTCTTGTGCAGGTGCCTGGCAAGGGCGAGAATCGCGGACGCGGTCCCCCCGGCCGCGTCTGCTTGCGCGAGCTGCACGGCTGAGCCGAACTTCGAGTGAAGAGCCGACTTGACCGGGTACCGCACCCAGTGCCCGTCTGCTTCCTGCAGGTAGATGTTGGCACCGGCCACTACCAACTGCCGGTTGAGGCCAATCGAGTGTCCCTGGCCGTTCGACATCGCGATGTCCTGGCCGTTCCACCGGACCTTGTACAGCGTCCATCTGCTGCTGCCATGGGTGACGACCAGGGTCATCGTGCCCGAGCGCAGGGCACCCGCCGAGGTGGCTGCAACCGCCTTCTTGGCGGCCGCATATGCACTCGGCGGAGACGCCGTCGCCAGCACGCCGATGAGCACCGCCGCCAGGGCAACAGCCGTGGCCACAGCGGACAGGCCCGCAATTCGAAGGCGGCGGCCAGACCGCAACGCCTTGCCCGGCCTGGTTACCGGCGTGGCAGTGATGTCTGCCCTGAGCGCGTCGTAGCGCACGAGCGACTGCTCAAAGCCGGGCCGGTTACGGGGATTGGCATCCCGCAGAACTCGCAGACTCTGATCGGCCGGCATGGTCTCGCTCCTTCGCCAAGGGAATTCAGGGTTCTCGTGTTCGCGTCCGCCGCTCATCGTTCGCCCTTGCCAAGGCGCGGACGGTCAGCAACGAGGGAAGGAGACTGCGGCGGGCCGTGGGACTCGAACACGGCGCTGAAGCGACGCCTGGCCCGATGCAGCCGACCCCGGACGGTGACCGCGGGGCAACCGAGGACCGTGGCGATCTCGCCCGGGGTCAGCCCCTCCCACTCGGCCAGCAGCAATACTTCCCGATCGCGGTTACCGAGCGCGGCCAGCGCATCGTGCACCCGATCGGCGAGCGGATCCTCCACGGCGAGGACGGTCACCGGCTGAGCGCTCAGCTTGTCGCGCAGTCGGCCTCGTCGAGCGCTGGCCCGAGCCTGATTAGCCAACACCCGCCGCGCCGTCGCATACAGCCAGGCCCGAGCCCCCGTACCGGACGGCACCTCGTCGAGCCGCCGCCAGGCGACCAGGAACACCTCAGCGACCGCATCGTCAACCTCGCCAGGCGAACACGAGTGCCGGTGGCAGTAGGCAGCAATGCCCGCGATGTTCTCCCGGAACAAGGCGTCGAACACCCGCCTGCGCTCACCACCCGCTCCCGCCACGCCTGCCTCCCGCTAGATGATGCATTCACCTAGCACATGTCCGGCAGAGCAGCCATCGTTTGACCTTCGGTCGCCTAGGCAGCCGCGACTCGGGGCCCCCGCCGATGCGATCACGGCCGTGCCCGTTCCTACCCGATGGAACAGTAAGGAGCAGACACTCACAATCACTTACGGTACAGACGCCACGGCATGAATCGACGTAATCACAGATCCAACAGGGCACCGCCTTAACCTGTCCGGCTGGCGACGCCAGCCCGGCGACTCAGACGGCCTGCGGGCCACACACGGGCCATCTACCAAGGACTCTCACGGTTCCCAGCGGTCACTCACGGGCACTCAATCCAGTTCGCCAGCAGGAACATCGGCACTGGTAGACCGGTTTCCGCACCACCGACCTTCCAAGCTGGTCATGAGGGTTCGATTCCCTTCGCCCGCTCCAATCAGAAAGCCTAGGTCAAGGCGTGTATCGGCCGTCCAGAGGATTGCCTCAGGAAACCGGCTGCCTCCTTCGTGCCCGCTGCGTGCCTTTGCCGTGCCACGTTGGATCAGCGGACAGTCCCCAGGCGGACACGGCGCGCGCCGTCTGCGGTTTGACTCCCGCCCATCCTTTGGTCAAACTTTTGACTATGACGACGCTGCCTCTGGGAGAAGTGAAGACCCACCTGTCTGAGCTCGTCGGCCGTGTACATGACCACCATGAGCGAGTGACTGTCACCGTCCACGGCCGCCCATCCGCCGTGCTGGTAGCCGTCGAGGACCTGGAGAGGCTGGAGGAGACCCTGGCCATCATGCGGGACGCCGACACGATGCGCAGGCTCGCAGAGTCCGACGCCGAACTCGCCCGCGGCGAGGAAGTAACCGCAGCCGAACTTGCCGAAACAATCCGCAATCGCTCAGCGCACGAGTGAGCGACGGCCCGCAAGAGCCGTACACGCTGAGGACAACGCCAACAGTGCGGCGGGCACTTACCGAGACGTTGCGCGAAGCCGTCGCGGCTGCCGCCTACGAGTTCATCACAGGACCGCTGCTGGAGCAGCCTCACCGCGTCGGTAAGCAGCTACTTCCGCCGCTAGATGACAGGTTCAGCGCGCGACGCGGAACCTACCGCGTTATCTACCGGATTGACGACGAGGCTCATGTCGTCACGGTCGTGAACATCGGCCACCGCCGTGACATCTACCGGACCTGACGAACGCCGACACCATGGCTACTTCGTGCAAGAGGCTAGAGCTTCCAGATCGCAGAACTGGAACGGCAAGCCGACACAGCCCAGGGGGCCACCGGCCAGCTCACCCACCTGCGCCGCTAGTACGCCGACATGCAGGCCAAAGAAGACCGTGTTACTGCGGCCAGCCGACGGCTGATGGCGCAGATCAATGCCCGGCGTGAGGTCGCGGTCCAGATGGGGCGGCAGCCACGCCTGAGCGTGCGATGCCACCGGGTCGCGCTGCCGCCAGCCTTGCCAAAGCGCCGGTCAGCTGGCTGCCCGGGCCACCGCGCTGACGTTCAACTGCTGCCGGGACATCGGTCCGGGCGGGGCTGTATGTGGTCACGGTGTCTGGTACCACGAACTCCGGGCGACGGTAGGCCGACCGGAGGTCGGCCAGCGGCGGGCTGGGCTGCCCGGTGAGGGTGGCCAGCTCATCCAGGACCGGCAGCTCGTCGGGCCCCGGTGCCGTGTGCGAGTCCAGCACTTCCCAGTCCTCCCAGGGCAGCATCTCGGTCTTGTTCAGGGCGGCGAGATCGTGGACCAGGTTGCGCCGGAGCTGGGGCCAACCCCGGGTGGCGGGGATCTCCAGGCCAGGGTCGATAACGAACCGCTCCGGGTCGACCGCACCAGAGCGGGCTAGCTGCCAGGCACGCGGGCCGGTCAGGAAGCGGTCGGGGGGGACGTCAAGAGCGTCGAAGCTGGCCCCGTCGACCGGGTCGGTGTGGCCGTCGTCGATCTCTGGCTCGACCAGCCGCCAGCGCTCAGCCGATCCGTCCCAGACCTCGGCGATCTCGTGGTCGATCAGCCAGCCGTCAAAGAAGTACCCGGCGAAGCCGACCCGGGCCCGGGATGGGATCCCCTTGTGCCGGGCCATGGCGACGAATAGCACGGTGAAATCCCGGCAGCAACCGACCAGCCGCTGCCTGGGCTGGCGGGCAGCGGACAGCGGGAGGTCCGCGAGTTCACCAAGCCGGGCGAACATCGCTGCCGCATACCGGGTGTCGATCTCGCTGATCCGCTCCGGCGCGATGCCATTCGCCGCCCAATCGCCGTCGGCCCAGTGGTGGAACACCAGCTGCTGGCTCGCCGCACGGAGCGCGCCGAGGTCGGACGGTAGCTGGTCGATCGCGGCCGCAGCGGGGCCCGGTTCTGTGACCAGGCTCTGCACCGCCCAGAATCGGTGGTCGCTCACCCTGGCAGGATACTGGCCGGGTATATGACTGTCTCCGCCGCCGGCACCTGGCCGAGGACCACCCACAGCGGCAAACGCCAGCTCGGTACACGGCATCAGGCCAGGCCCGTCGTGCTCACCACCAGCCCGGGCAGGCAGACGCCAGTCCCGGCATTCACGGTCATCGAGATCTCAGAGCGTGCCTGGCCCCTGTCAGCCATGAGTTCTCCCTAGTAGCTTTAGTTTTCTCGTATCTACGCTCGTACCGATCCCGTAGATTCCGGGCATCGCGGCCCGCACGCTGGAGTGACCGAGCCGCGCCATCAGCTCCTTGAGAGTCGCTCCCGTGGCCGCGGATAGTGTGCCCCCCGTGTACCTCAGGTCGTGGAAGTGGAGTTCAGGTAGGCCGACAGAGACGCGCGCCTTGTTCCAGATCTTTCGAAAATTCGACCGTCCGCTCCCCGAACGTCCGCCACTGGCTCGACCCGTCACGCACATCAGTCACGCCACCGACGCTAACGGCTTCACCAAGGCCGCGGTACCCCAGCGCCGAATCGGTGGACGCGGGGGGCTCGATGCCTTTCTGAGGTCACCCCCCGGCCACGGGACGGCGGCGCAGGTCCTTGCCTAAGCCCAGCTGATCGTTGACGGCTTCAGATGATGCTTGACGGTTTCTAGGGTCTGGCGGGACTGCCGGGCTGATTGGTCGGCTTGCTGGCTCGGCCCGTGGCGGAGCTAGCCAGCGTGCAGGAGAGTATCGCGTCCACCACTTGGTCGAGGGGCTGTCTGGCGTCGATGGGAATCGCCCCGAGTGCGCGCAAGCGGTCCTGCAATTCCGGCAGCTTGCGGCGCAGGTACTCGCGAGTGTCCCCGATACGGCCCCAGTCGTTGTCTTGGCGCGCATCTATTCGCGCCAGCATGGTGGGCTCGTCGATCTCCAGCAGGAACACGTGAGTGAAGCGGTCGGCCAGTTCTAGCTCATTGTCCGCACCGCCGCAGACGTACAGCGTCTCCGGTGCTGCGGCCCGGATCAGTTCGTCCAGGCGGGCCGGATTCCATGCCCAGCTGTGGCGGGAAAGCCTGGCAAAGTCCGGCTCTTCCGGCTCTTCCACCACGGCGCCCGTGGGGTCGATCTCCCGAGCGAGCAACGGGTCGTCGTCGGCATCGATGGATGCCAGGCCCCGGCGGGCAAGCACGGCGGCGATCGTGGTCTTCCCGGCGCCGGAACAGCCTGTGATCTGGACAGCGCTCATCGGTGCCTATCGTCGGCCAGCCCTGAAGGCGGCGCAAACGAGTTTGTGATCCCGCGCTGGCGCGGACGGAGGACGAACGACGTTGCCCGCGCGAAGGCCCGGCGTATCCTGCGCAGGTCCGGGAGGCAAGCCTCACGGTGAGCGCCGGGTGCCGTAGGCCGTGAACCTGCTGATCTCGGTACTGCCGTTGCGGGGCACTGCACGATGGAACTGGAGCTTCGCAATCGTCGCCGACTTCACCGACGCGGACGCCTACCGCGCCTACGACCAGGACGAGGAACGCAATCGCGCCCGCGCGAGACTCCTTCCGATGACGGAGCAGATCGCCAGGGTGCAGTTCGAGATGCCCTGACCCGACGCTCTGGCCCCGCGACACGAAGCACCTGGCAGGATGTCGGTAGCTACCCGAGCGGCCTGGGGAGGAAACCGGTGCCTGTCCGCTTTCAGTTGGTCATCGACTGTGCCGACCCGGACCGGCTGGCTCGGTTCTGGGCCGCCGCGCTGGGCTATGAGTTCGCGCCGGTCCCGGCTGGATTCGCTACCTGGAACGACTTCTACCGCGAGCTGGGGGTGCCCGAGGAGGAGCTGGTTGAACGGGGCGGACAGGATCAGCGACCCGGAGGGCCACGGGCCGAGCATCTGGTTCCATGTCGTCCCAGATGCCAAGGCGGTCAAGAACCGGCTGCACCTGGACATCCACGCCAGTGGCGAGCGGACGGACCCGATCGAGGCTCGCAGGAAGCGAGTTGAACGCGGAGGCCAGCCGCCTGGCCGGCCTGGGCGCCACCATCACTGGCGCATTGTCCGAGGAAGGGCTGGACCACTACGCGGTCGGGATGAAGGACCCGGAAGGCAACGAGTTCGATATCAACTGACCGCAGCAGCCGAGGCTCGAATCACGTAAAGGTTAAGAGCACTAGCAAAGCAGGTGGCCGAACAGGTCGACCGGGGTTCGCGCCCTGGCGGCCGTGCGTAGAGCAGAGCAAGGGTCGTAGCCGCCTGGCACATGCAGAAGCCCGCACCGCGATGCAGCGGCGGTTAATCCTGCCCGTCTGGCCCGGGGCGTTCCATGACCCAGATCTGCAGCCGCCCGGAGTGTGCGGGAGCCTCAGGCGGAAGTTCGTCCACCCGGTCAAGCCGGTAGCCCAGTGAACGCGGGATGGAAGCGCTGATGGCGTTGGCCTCGTCGGTGTGGATCTCGATCCGGGCCATGTCGGAAAGGGCCAGCCCCGCTTGGGTCAGAACCCTCGCGCACTCGGTGGCATAGCCACGCCCGGTGAAATCGACGTGGACCCAGTAGCCGAGCTCGACAGCACCTGGGCCGATCCGCCACAGTCAAAGCCGCCGATCACCTGCTCCGATTGCCCGGGGCGCAACACGTAAGGGTACTCGCAGCCGTCCGTCCAGTGTGCTTCGGCCTCGCGGCAGCGCCTACGTTGCGCCTGCACATCAGCGGCTTCTTCAGTAGCCCAGGACAGCCACCGCCGAAGATGATCCAAGCTTCCGCCGACCGCGTGCGCTAGCTGGTCGGCGTCAGACTCTCTGGTTCGCGACAGCAAGCCATGCGGTACTTCGAGCACTTCGGCAGGGGCTTCGGGCATCTTGGCATTAGACGCAACCGCGCAGTGCGCCGCAAGTCAATCTCTGCGGATGGCGGTGGCGCCGCGGCGGGAGCTGAGCGGTTTCCCAGGCGCGTCCAACCAGGTGAGCGACACGGCCGAACTGGATCGTCACTGTGTTCACTACGACCCGATCGGCGGCATGGACCGGCTAGCTGACCTTGATGTTGTGGCGGCGCTGACGCGACGTCGCCCGGAATGGGTCAGTGGCGGGCCGAGGTTGGTGAGTTCACCTGGCGTGATGCGGCGGCAGCGTGGGGCCGCAGCGCCGCCAGCGCATGTCAGGATGCCCAGATGTCATCTCGCGCACATGCCGTGGATCCTGCCCGCCTTGCCCAGTGGTGCTTGGAGCATCTCGGCAGCCCGCCAGCTGATGAGATCTTCAGATCCGGGTACCTCTCCGCAGTCATCGGGCTCCGGCTGGCTGACGACCGGGCGATCGTAATCAAGGTGCGTCCGGACTCGCCGCGGATAGCGGCCTGCGTCGAAGTCCAGCGCCGCATGTTCCAGGCCGGTTATCCGTGCCCCCAGCCGCTCACCGGCGCCGCCCCTTTCGGCGAGGACGTCGCAACCGCGGAGGCCTACGTCCCCGGCGGCGCCATGCTCCCGAGCGCGGACCACGCGGCCCGGGCCTTCGCTGAAGCGTTCGCGCGGCTGATCAGGCTAGCCCCCCGGCCGGCCGAGGTGTCCACGCTCGACCCGGCGCCGTCGTGGGCGGCCTGGAACCACGCCGAGGACGGACTGTGGCCGTGTCCCGAGGACCCTGACGTCAACCTCAACGAGGTGGCCGGTCCGGAGTGGATCGACGATGCCGGGCGCCGTGCCCGTGACCGGCTGCGAGCCAGCGAGTCCGAAGCCGTGATCGGCCACTGCGACTGGCTTGCCGGTAACCTCCGCTGGAGCGGAGACGCGCTACTGGTGGTGCACGACTGGGACAGCATGATCGCTGATAGCGAAGCCGTCCTCGTCGGCTTCGCTGCCGCGCTGTATTCGACCGTCAGCGTGGACGAGCTAGCCACCGTCGAGGACACTGAGCGGTTCCTCGTTGCGTATTGGAATGCGCGTGGCCGGGAGTTCAGCGCCGACGAACTCGAACAGTCGTGGGCGGCTGGCGTCTGGACCAGGGCCTGCGACGCCAAGTATCAGCACACGGTCGGGCAACCCATCACCTCACTTTGCGAGAGTGAGGCCCGCGAGCGCCTCCGTCGTACTAGGACCGGCTCGCGGAGGCCATAAACGGCCCGCTGCGGAGCCGCCACGGGCGGATGTCTCCCTCGCGGATATCGCACAGCTCGACGTTGCCGAAAGTTGGAGCGAGGTGATTTTCAAGGCGGCGCCTGCGGCTCTTGCGCAGCGCCACGATCGCATCCTCTGCGGCCTGGCTGGTCCGCCGCGGGCTCGAGTGAGGACGGCGGGATCCCGGCTCGAACGCGGACTCGCCCTCCGCGAGATAGCGGGCCACCAGCGTCTGCACCCACCGGCGGGACACGCCATAGTCCCGGGCGACCGCGCTCTTGGACCGGCCTTCCACCACGACCGCCGTGATCACAACCCGCGCCATCGACATCGCTCATCACCCCGCCCCTCAGGATGTGAACGATGTCGCGAGACACCCGCGAACTATGTCCTGAACTCAGACACCTTCGCCAGCTCCCAGCCTCCACCGCAGGTCAAGACCGGTGTTCTCGCCCGCAGCCTGATCATCTGGCCACCGTAGCCGATCTTCCGTGCCATTAACCACAGTGCGCAGCGGTATTGCGCGGCCAAAAGCGGCCATACCAGAGCCCAGGTCAGCCGCCCCCTGACCCACCCTGACCCATTGTGTGCGACCGCCCCGCCTGTCCAGCACGTTTCGCCTGGCGTGCTGCCGATGTTTGCCGTGTCTGCTCTCGAACAAGACGGCGCTCACGCCAGCGGCCAACCCACCGAGAGATCCTCGTCTTCATCATTCCACCTCTCTTAACTTTCAAGGACGAAAGATGCCAACCCCGAGCCTGACGGGCGGGCCGCCTCCGGCTCTGCGATGCTCGCCGCGCCAGCGTACGGGCGGGCCTGTATCCGCAGCGTACGCCCCATAAAACGGCGCGGACAGTGGCAGTCTCGCTCGTAGAGTCGGTGCAGGCCACGAGGACGGGCGGGCCTCAGGACCAGGGCCCAAGCATGCCCCTGAGTTGTCCCCGGGTAGCCGTGAACAGCCAATAGTCATCGCGAACAGCATCCTGTGAACAGCCCTGAAACCGAGCTCTTGAAGAGAAAGAACTCCGGCGCGTGTTAACGGGATTTTGTCGATAATTTCTCGCGTAATCATCCACGCCGATTGCAGGCCCAGCGCGGACCTCGGGAGTCGAAACCTGATCGACCCAGCTCGTTATCTGCGGGATAGCTCGCGGTGAAGTCCGAGGCCGCCGCGATCACCTCATCCCGTGCGATCGCGAACTGGAAGATCAGTGCGCGCCCGGTGGCTCATCCCGTCAGTAAAACACCCCCTGCCGACACCGGCTTGATCGAAATCGCGGAAGGTTCGCGGCGGCCGGTCGCGCCCGTCGCATGCCCGATCAGGCGGTCACAGACGGGTCCTCACAGTCACTCATGAGACCAGCGCCACGACGATGACGAGCGTTATCAGGCCGCCCGTGCTGCGGGGATGCCGTTCGGCGGGAGTTTACGCAGCAGCCACACCGGGTTGGAGGTGGCGATGATCGTACCGGTGGAGGAGACGGCCTGGGTACGCAGGAAACTGTCCGCCGAGGTGTCCACGGCCCGGGTGATATGGCCGCTGGCGAGCTGGGCGGTGGTGTAGGACCCGATGAGCTTCACGTCATCCGTCAGCGCATTCTGGCCCGCGTAGTCCACCGCGCCCTGCAGCACCTGCAGGACGGCGCCGGACGGCAGCCCGGTGGCAGTGGCGGCGAGCTGGCGGGACCTCACCGAGGACACGCTGACCGCGCCCATCGGTACGCTGCCGTCCACCAGCAGATCCAAACTGCCCCGGAACTTCGACAACGACCCGCACCACCCCCGCCCGGCCGCAAGGGCGGACAGCAGGTCGGACATCCCGGCGCTGGCTGCCCACACCGAGGAGACCCAGTTGTTATGGAAGCCGTACCAATTGGTTCCCTCGTGGTCATCGCTGACGCCATTGCCGGTTAGGAATACCGCGTTGCGGGACAGCACATCCCACAGGCCGATGTGGTGATTGACGTCCACACCCTGGCGCAGGATGTACCCGACTTCCAGCAGGTCCGCGCCGAGCACCTTGTTGGCCAGCAGCTTAGAAGCGGTCTGGGACAGCAGGGCGTCCTGCTGCGACTGCGACTGGGCCGGGAGAGAACTGTAGCCGTAGGGGTGGTTGTAGGAGGCGAGCCCGCCCGAGGAGTGGATCTGCGGGATCACGGTGTTGTGCAGGAACGTCTGGTAGGCCGAGGTGCTGATGCCCGAGTAGCTGGGACGGTGACCTTGGGGCCGAACCAGTCGAGGTGCGGCAGGTTCCGGCTCACCTCCAGGCCCTGCTGCTGCTTCACCGACGGGGTACTCGGCCGCCAGCGCGGCCTCCATCGCGGCCTGTTCGCTGAACTGCGCCTGCCCGCTGACGGTCCGGTTGAACCGCAGGTAGTCGAAGTAGCCCACCACCTTGTCCCCGGTGCTCACCGCCGACAGGTTCAGTTCCCACATGGCGAAGTCCCGGTAGTCCAGGTCTGGCCACAGCTTCGCAATGTCTGATGACGGGGTGAGGCTGACCGTGTGCCAGGGGCTGGTCACGGGGGTGGTGATAATCCCGTTGTTGCCGTTGGCCACCCTGGATGCCTGCCCGCCGGGCGTGAACCGATAGGACAGGGTGTAGTTCCCCGCCGGGCGGCTCACCGACGCCGGGTGGAACGATGTAGTGACCAGCAGTTCCAGGTAACCACGGACCACCCGGACGCCAGCAGCACGTCTATCAGCAACGACTGGCCGGTGAGGTTATCGCGGTAGTTCCAGCCCGCCGGGTGGCAGTCCGCGAAGTAGCCGTACTTCGCCGGGCTGGTGCCGCTGGACTGGGCCACCAGGTGTAGGGCACCACCGCTCACCGGGTCGTTCGGTGAGCACGGCGTGGAGACGATGCCGCCTGCAGAGGAGGTGGTGTTGGGGCCGCTTTTGGCCACTGTCCAATTCCACGCGCCGCCCTGCCCGGTCGTTCCCTTCTCCGAGAAGCTGGTGAAGTGGGTCACGTCCCGGTAGTTGATTGCATCCATCCGGTGATCATGGTCGGTCCACCACAGGACATCCACCGCGTTCTTGGTCGCTTGGTAAAGGTGGCCATGCATGGAGCCGTTCTGCGACTGAACGAGGAGTGAATGTGCATCGCCATGGAATAGGCGGACGTGCCATCGGCGGTGACAGCGCGGGCTGGTGAGCGCAGCGGCAGCCTGGACGTCAGGCCGCGAGGCAGGCCGACCGCCGCTGCCGCACCAACAACCGCCGCGCCGTGGATGAACGTGCGCCGCGACATCCCAGGATGGTCATCACACATCGCTTGCCTCGGGCTCTACGACGGACAGTCACACTCGCGAACGCTTCGCAACCCCAAGCTGCCTTCGGCCATGAGCTCCGGCCCAGAGGACCAAGGTCCCGGAACTGGGAGTCCGTTGGCACTCAACCGGGGAGCATCACCGCGGTAGCCGGCGCCGGGTAAGCGAGTATCCGGTGGTCCTCCTTGGCGGCCCCTCACCTACCTGAGCACCCTGCTCGCCGTAGTTGGCCGCCCGGGGAGCAGTTTCGATGGGCTCAGCGGCCTCCTAGTAGGCGCGGCCGAAGATGAGGCGTTTGCCGTAGGCGGACGGCTGACCGCACCGGATGCAGGTCCCCTGCTCCGGCTCGCTGTCTGTGGGGATGACGCGCGGCGTGGCGGAAGTGGCGGCCTTGATGTCGTCCTCGCACTCGGGCTGGCCGCAGTGGAATGCCCGGGCCCAGCCGGTCGCGACCGCCGCCACGAACTCGTCCCAGGTGTCCACCGTGACGGTCCGCTGATCGCGGAATTCGGTCGCCCGCCGCAGCAGCAGGTCCTGGAAGGCGGTCAGCTCGAAACTGAGCCGGGCCGGGACGGAGTCCAGCGAAACCGGCGTCTTCTCGTTGCCGAGCCGGGTGGCCATCAGGACCGTGCCCGCCGCCAGGTCCCGCGGCCCGAGCTCCAGCCGGATCGGGACGCCGCGCATCTCCCAGTCGTTGAACTTGAACCCCGGGGAGAGCTGCAGCCGGTCGTCCACGTGCGTGCGGACGCCGCGCCACCAGCCGGGCCGCCAGCTCCCGGGCGGGGCGGCAAGACCTGGCGGCCTGCTCGCCGCGGCCGATCGGGACGATCACCACCTGATAGGGGGCGAGCAGCGGCGGCAGGATGAGGCCCTTGTCGTCCCCGTGGGTCATGATCACTCCGCCGATCATGCGAGCGCTCATGCCCCATGAGGCGGTGTGGCACAGCTCCAGCCCGCCGCTCTCTCGCGGCGTACTGGATGTTGAAGGCCTTGGCGAAGTTCGTGCCCATGTAGTGCGACGTGCCGGATTGCAGCGCTCGCCCGTCGCGCATCATCGCCTCGACCGTGTAGGTCCGCCTGGCGCCGGGGAACCGCTCGCCTGCCGTTTTCTCGCCCGCGATCACCGGCATGGCGGCCACGTCCTCTGGACACCTGCTCGGTAGAGGTCGAGCGCGAGCAGGGTCTCCCGCATGGCGTCCGCCTCATCGACGTGCGCGGTGTGACCCTCCTGCCACAGGAACTCGGTGGTGCGCAGGAACATCCGCGGCCGCATCTCCCAGCGGACCACGTTCGCCCACTGGTTGAGCAGCATCGGCAGATCCCGGTGCGAGCTGATCCACTTGGCCATCATCTCGCCGATGATCGTCTCCGAGGTCGGCCGGACGATCAGCGGCTCGTCAAGCTCTTTGCTGCTGTGCGGCTACGACCGCCAGCTCGGGCGCGAAACCCTCGACGTGCTCGGCCTCGCGCTGCAGGTAGCTCTCCGGGATCAGCAGCGGGAAGTAGGCGTTGACGTGACCGGTCTCCTTGATCCGCCGGTCGATGTCGGCCTGCAGCAGCTCCCACATCCGGTATCCGTAGGGGCGGATAACCATCGTGCCCCTGACCGGGCCGCGGTCCACCAGCTCGGCCTTGAAGACGACCTCGTTGTACCAGGCGGAGAAGTCCTTGCTCTGCGGGGTTACTCCGCGTTCATCGTGCGCCACGCCCGGAGGATAGGGGATCACGCCTGCTGGCACACCCTGGTTTCCGCCTGCTCCGGCCCGCCCGCGACGAGGCAGAGCTCAGCCGCATCGCAGTACGCAGCAGGGCTTGTCACCTCGGACCCTGGCAGGGCGCTACTCCACGGGATATGTGAGGGATGATCGCTGAGCCCAGGGCACGCTTGGTCCTGATCGAGCACGTGGGGGACAACCATCCGCCGGGCTGCCCCTGCGGATACTCATGATGAGCCCTGATCGGCGGGCTGGGCGGGCTTTGTGCCGATGAGGATTTCGGTATCGGGAAGCTGCTCCGCGAACATGCCGTCAGCGGAGGCTTGGCGCAGTACGGCACGGAGGTCCCGGTCGAAGTCGCCGAGCCGGGAGCCGAACAGGTGCGGGGCGGTACTGGAGCGGGAGAACACCCAGGCGGCAATGTCGTCGGTGGTGCGCTCTGCCACCCCGCAGGCAGGCACGGTGATTTGCTGGGAGACCTCGAACCCGGCCTGAGCCAGGACGATGTCCTCCCGGTCCGGTGTCCCGTGCCTGAGCACCCCCTGCCCGGCACGGCGTTCCGGGCCCAGGTAGCGGCTTGCCAGCTCGCCGATCTGGGCCAGGGGCGGCGGCGGGTGGGGTAGCGGCAGCGGGTTGGCGGGTGGTCCTTGGTGGTCGCTGATGTGCAGGAACGCTCCCCCTGGCACCAGCATCCTGAACACGGTCGCGGCAACGCGGTCGCGGTCAGTCCAGTGGAACGACTGGGCGAACAGCACGACGCGGAACGTGCCCAGCCCCGCAGGCAGGTCCTCGGCACCGGCACGGGCCCAGCGCACGTTGGCCACCCCGAGATGCCTGGCCCGGCGCTCTGCCTCGGCCAGCATGTCCTGGTCGGGGTCCACGCCGACTGCCTCCCCGAAGTACCGGGCCATCGGCAGCGTCACGGTGCCAGGGCCACACCCGACATCCAGCAGCCGGCCCTGTCCGTCAAGCCCCAGCGAAGCGCCAAGAACCTCAGCGAATCCGGGAGCGTAGGGCAGCCTGCTGCGCTCGTAGTAGGCCGCGCTTCCCCGAAACAAGGTGGGGTCCCATTGCCATCCCTCGGGCACGTCAGCTCCCTTCACTACGCCGGACCACCCGCGTACCCGTAACGTGCCTGATCAGACGGTGATCAACGGCGACTCGAACCGAACGGCACGAACATCTCAAGTAAACTCGAAGACACCCACTCCGAGTTACCAGGGGCCCGCCCGGAGGTACGAACGAGGATCAGGGGTCTGTGACTCGCAGGGACTCGCGTGATCGTCCTCAGCTCACGCGGTCAGCGGCGGGGTGGCAGGGAAGAGAAGATCATGACCGCGATCAAGGCATCGAGCATCGGACTTCGCAAGAGCACGTCCCCACAGAATGGCCTGCCTGAGCGTGTGCCATATGTTTACGGCCAGCAGGCGCGCCGGAATGCCTATGCCGCACGTATAGCCCGGCGGAATGTCGAGGGATGGTGGCAGCCACCGGCCGCCGTGCCCAAGCCGGGGCTCACTCGGCCGCAGGCTCCCGCAGGAACTGCTTGAGCGGGCGGCCGCTGGCATCCCCGGGGCGCGTGCCAGCCTCGACGCACAACTGATCCTGGATGCGGCTGGGCGCAGTGCCCGGCTGCGGCGAGCGGGCAACCGCTAGGTCGGAGATCTGGCCGGCCGGTGGCCAGCAGAGTGCCGCGGCCGCCCGTCAGGGGCGGCACAGCTACGTAGGGAAGGTCCTCGAGATCCACCAGGAACTCCCCGGCCGCATCCACATCATTCTCGTCCGGCAGCCAGTCGGCTTCTGAACGGCCTGCCTGGACGGCCCAGTGGGCGCGCGACCAGGTTGACCTCTATGAGAGCTCCGGCCGCAGCCAGGGCACCGACATGAACGGCATGCCG
>CAVVTM010000017.1:0-104937 GCA_963751175.1 uncultured Actinomycetes bacterium
TCGGGTATGCGTGTGATTACCTGTGCTAACGGGTAAGCCTATCAGTTCTATTCCTGACGCCCTCCCTGATCACCAAGGGTGCCCCCGCGGCCAGGGCCCGGGAGCACCCGCCGCGCGGCCATGGCCAGCGTCAATAAAGGGCACTCGGTGCAGGAAATTGTTCCCGGCCCCGGGTCGGCGCGGTCCCGGGGGGCCGTCGCGGCGGGCGTCACCCGACACGCGTGTGCCGGGCCGCGCCCTCGCGCGGCCCGGCACACGACCGGCCGTAACGAGATCGTTACTTGACGGTGACCGTCGCGCCAGCGCCCTCCAGGGCGGCCTTGGCCTTCTCCGCGGCCTCCTTGTTGACCCGCTCCAGGACCGGCTTCGGCGCGGAGTCCACCAGGTCCTTGGCCTCCTTGAGGCCCAGGCTGGTCAGCGTGCGGACCTCCTTGATGACCTGGATCTTCTTGTCGCCCGCGGCCTCGAGGATGACGTCGAACTCGTCCTTCTCCTCGGGTGCCTCGACGGCGGCGCCGCCGCCACCCGGGGCCGCGGCAGCAACCGCCACCGGGGCGGCGGCCTTCACGTCGAACGTGTCCTCGAACTGCTTCACGAACTCGGACAGCTCGAGCAGCGTCATCTCCTTGAACGCGTCGAGCAGGTCGTCGGTGCTGATCTTCGCCATGGGTGCTTCCTCTTCCTAATTCCTGCGTTCACTGTGCTAGTCCGCTGGCCGCTATGGCGTCCAGCTGTGCCTCTGGCTGGCTGGCTGGCTGGTTACTCGCTGGCGGCGGCGTCGGCCGCCGGGGCCTCGGCGCCGGGGCCTCCACTGCGGCGGCGTCCCCTGCGGGCGCGTCCGGAGCGGCATCGTCTGCGGCCGGCGCGGCGGCGCCGCCCTCGGCCTCCCGCTTGGCCCGCAACGCCTCGGCCAGCTGGGCCATCTGCGACCGGCAGCGCGTTGAACACGGCTGCGGCCTTGGCCATGGACGCCTTCATGTCGCCGGCCAGCTTGGCCAGCAGCACCTCGCGCGACTCGAGATCGGCGATCCGCTCGATCTCCGCCGGGCTGATCGCCTTGCCGTCGAGCACCCCGCCCTTGATCACGAGCAGCGGGTTGTTCCGGGAGAAGTCGCGCAGCCCCTTGGCCGCCTCGACCACGTCCCCCTTCACGAAGGCGATCGCGGACGGGCCACTCAGCAGGGCGTCGAACTCGCTGGCCAGGCCCGCTTCCGTGGCGGCCCGCTTGGTCAGCGTGTTCTTCACCACCTGGTAGGTGGTGCCGCCCCCGAGAGACGCGCGCAGTTCCGCGAGCTGGCTCACGGTCAGGCCGCGGTACTCGGTCAGCACCGCACCATCCGAGGTCTGGAACCGCTCGGTGAGCTCGGCGACCGCGCTCACCTTGTCCTCCCTCGCCATGGGCCTCCTTTCCTGATCCGGGACGGCCGGTGAGGGCCGCCCTGGCTTCTTAGGCGCCGGCGAGGGAGCGCTACCATGCGAAACGCCCCGGCGCGAAGGCACCAGGGCGTGGACACCGCCAGCCGCGAGAGGGCTGGGCACGGTGATTCAGCTCGGACGCCTGCGCGGGCCGCCCGCTGACGCGGGTCCTTCGGCCATCCCCTGGCCCGCTGCATTGGCTCACAGGTGGGCAGGCGACGACAACCGACGGTCTTTGGCTTCGGCACAACTGTAGGGGCATTCCGGCCCGCGGCCAAATCAGGCCCGGGCCGGGCCAGGCCAGGGCGGGCCGGGGGCAGGCCGGGCCTGGGAATGACCGGGACCCGGGTTCCGTTCCCGGGCCCGCTCACCCGGGCCGGGACGGGAATGACCGCGCCCGGTCAGGTCCTCGTTGCGGAGGAAACCTGCCGGGCGCGGACGGGAAACCGGTGAGCTAGGCGGTAGCGGGCTCCATCTCTTCCGTCAGCCCGCGGGTCTTCGCCGGGTCAACCAGGATGGCCGGCCCCATGCTCGTGGCCATGGCCACCTTCTTCAGGTACCTGCCCTTGGCCGCGGACGGCTTGAGCCGGAGCACCTCGTCCAGCGCGGCCGCGTAGTTCTCGATCAGCGCGGGGGCCGTGAACGACGCCTTGCCGATCACGAAGTGCAGGTTGCCGTGCCGGTCCACCCGGAACTCGATCTTCCCGCCCTTGATCTCGGTGACGGCCTTGGCCACGTCCGTGGTCACCGTGCCGGTCTTGGGGTTGGGCATCAGGCCGCGCGGGCCGAGCACCCGGCCGAGCCGGCCGACCTTGCCCATCAGGTCGGGGGTGGCGACCACGGCGTCGAAGTCCAGGAATCCGCCCTGGATGCGCTCGATCAGGTCATCCGAGCCCACGTAGTCGGCGCCGGCGGCGGTGGCCTCAGCGGCCCGGTCGCCGGTCGCGAAGACCAGCACGCGGGCCGTCTTGCCGGTCCCGTTGGGCAGGTTGACCGTGCCGCGGACCATCTGGTCGGCCTTGCGCGGGTCCACGCCGAGCCGCAGGGCGACCTCGACGGTGGGGTCGAACTTGGTGGTGGCCGTGTCCTTGGCCAGGCTGACGGCCTCGGCCGGGCTGTACAGCCGGTCCGGGTCGATCTTCTCGGCGGCCTGGCGGTACGCCTTGCTGCGCTTCATGTCGTTCTCCTGATGTTCTGCGATGGAGGTCGTGGTCAATCGGGCCAGCGCCTGGCCCTGCCACTGGTTACTGCGGGCCCCGCGGCTGCGGGCCGCGAAACGTCTTTTACGCAACGAAAACCACCGGGCGCTTATGCCCCCGGCAGCCTCAGCCCTGACGGGCCCGCTGACGGCTCAGCCGCTGAGAGGCTCAGCCGCCGGCATTCTCAGCCGCTGACCGTGAGGCCCATCGACCGGGCCGTGCCCGCGATGATCTTCTCGGCCGCCTCGATCGTGGTCGCGTTGAGGTCGGGCATCTTGGTCTGCGCGATCTCACGGACCTGGGCCGCGGTGACCGAGCCTACCTTGGCGGTGAGCGGCTCGCCGCTGCCCTTGGCCACGCCCGCGGCCTTCTTGAGCAACTCGGCGGCGGGCGGGGTCTTGGTCACGAACGAGAACGAGCGGTCCTCGTAGATCGTGATCTCGACCGGGATCACGTTGCCGCGCTGCGCCTCGGTGGCCGCGTTGTACTGGCGGCAGAAGTCCATGATGTTGACGCCGTGGGGGCCGAGCGCGGTGCCGACCGGCGGGGCCGGGGTGGCCGCGCCCGCCTGCAGCTGCACCTTCACGACGGCAGCGATCTTCTTCTTCCTGGGAGCCATTTCCTGCGGTTCCTTTTCCTGCTGGAGCGGATCAGTCCGGCCAGGTCCTCGATCTTCGGGAACCCCGTCTCGGGGACCCTAGATCTTGGAGACCTGGTCGAAGGAGAGCTCGACCGGGGTCTCCCGGCCGAAGATGGACACGAGCACCTTGAGCTTCTGGGTGTCGGGGTTGATCTCGTTCACCGTCGCGGGGAGCGTGGCGAACGGGCCATCCATCACCGTAACGGACTCGCCGACCTCGTATTCCACGGAGGACCGGCGCACCGCCTCGGTCTGCGCGGCCTTCTCCTCGGGCTCGGGGGCGAGCAGCGAGGCCACCTCGTCCAGGCTGAGCGGAGAGGGGCGGCTGGACAGGCCGACGAAGCCGGTCACGCCGGGCGTGTTCCGGACCGCGGCCCAGGACTCGTCGGTGAGGTCCATGCGGACCAGGATGTAGCCGGGCAGCACCTTCTCCGAGACCTGCTGCCGCTTGCCCTGCTTGATCTCGGTCACCTCATGGACGGGGACCTCGATCTGGTAGATGTAGTCCTCCATGTTCAGCGACTGGGTGCGGCTCTCCAGGTTCGCCTTCACGCGGTTCTCGTAGCCCGCGTAGGAGTGCACGACGTACCAGTCGCCCGGCTGGAGCCTGAGCTCCGCCTTGAACAGGGCCACCGGGTCGTCATCCTCCGGCGCCTCGCTGCTGGCTGCACCGTCCTCGCTGTCGCCGGCCGCAGCGGCGGTCTCGTCAG
This sequence comes from uncultured Actinomycetes bacterium, assembly GCA_963751175.1. GTDB lineage: Bacteria > Actinomycetota > Actinomycetes > Streptosporangiales > Streptosporangiaceae > RYN-230. The sequence goes on from CAVVTM010000017.1 coordinate 3,966, forward strand.
CCGCGCTGTCGGCGGACGCGGGCTCATCCCCGGCGCCCTCGTCCTCCGGGGTGTCCCCGGTCGCGGCGGCCTCGCTCACGGCGTCGTCGCCGGACGGCGCAGTACCGGCCGGGGCCTCGCCGCCCGGCTGGCCCGCTGCCTCATCGGCTGAAACGTCTGCGCCGGCCAGATCCTCGACCTGGTCACCGACGTGCACTTGGAACTCGGACACGATAGCTCTTTCTCTCCGCTTCTCCCTGGGGCACCGCGTTCTTCCGGCGGGACCGGCACCAGGACCCTTCCCTGGCGCCGCCACCCCCCGCATGGCTACGCGGCTGCCCCGGCCCCGCAACCCGGTGTTGCGAACCCCCGGTATCACGGACCCGCATTACCTACGGTTCCGCAAGCCCCGGTACCGCTAACCTCCGCGCCGCCACCTGCCCGCCGCGACCTGCCCTGTGACTCAGCCCAGGACCGCGAAAACCAGCTTGGTGAAGCCGTAGTCCAGGGCGGTCACAATCGCGATCATGATGAGGATGAAGCACAGCGCCACGGTCGTGTAGGTGATCAGCTCCTTGCGGGTCGGCCAGATCACCTTGCGCAGTTCGGCGACGACCTGGCGGACGAAGAGCGCGGGAGAGGTCCGGCTGTCCTTAGCCGGGCCCCCGGGCTTCGCCCGGCCCTTAGAGACCTCGCCACGCGTCTGTGTCGCCATGTCCTCACCTGAAGCAGCGCTGATCGGTGTACCAGCTGATACCACCGGCCCGCGTCGGACGCGGGCCGCTCTCGCAGGGCAGGAGGGACTCGAACCCCCAACCACCGGTTTTGGAGACCGGGACTCTGGCCAATTGAGCTACTGCCCTACTGCCCCCGGGTCCCGCCACGACCCCATGCGGGAGCGCAGCCGTCACCGGGCGGACCACCACCAGTTGATGAAGTCTACGTTGCCGGGGGCCCTCCGTCGAACCATCCGGCCGGACCCGCCGAATCTGCCGCCCGGATCGCCGCGGCTGGTCCTCGCTGACCGGTAATCGCGATGCGGTCACTATCTGTGGAGTGCCACCATGGTAGGCATGACTTCAGATCATCCGCGCATCTCAGCCCGGATCTCCGCGATCACCGAATCCGCCACCCTGGCCGTGGACGCCAAGGCCAAGGCGCTGAAGGCGGCGGGCCGGCCGGTCATCGGGTTCGGGGCGGGCGAGCCCGACTTCCCCACCCCCGGTTACATCGTCGAGGCCGCCCAGCGGGCGTGCGCCGTCCCGCGGTTCCAGAAGTACACGCCCGCGCCCGGGCTGCCCGAGCTCCGCGAGGCGGTCGCGGCCAAGACCGCGCGGGACTCCGGTTACCAGGTCAGCGCGGCCCAGGTGCTGATCACCAACGGCGGCAAGCAGGCCGTGTACGAGGCGTTCGCCACGCTGCTGGACCCGGGCGACGAGGTGCTCATGCCCACCCCGTACTGGACCACCTACCCGGAGTCCATCACGCTGGCCGGCGGGGTGCCCGTGCCCGTGATGACCGACGAGCGGACCGGCTACCTGGCTAGCCTGGCGGACCTGGAGGCGGCCCGCACCGACCGGACCAAGGTGCTGCTGTTCGTGTCGCCTTCCAACCCGACCGGCGCGGTGTACCCGCCGGAGCAGGTGGCAGAGATCGGCCGGTGGGCCGCCGGGCACGGCATCTGGGTGGTCACCGACGAGATCTACGAGCACCTCGTGTACGGCGACGCGCGGTTCTCGTCCGTGCCCGTGATGGCGCCCGAGGTCGCGGACACCTGCGTGGTACTCAACGGGGTGGCCAAGACCTACGCGATGACCGGCTGGCGGGTGGGCTGGATGATCGGCCCGCTGGACGTGATCAAGGCGGCGTCGAACCTGCAGTCGCACGCGACCTCGAACGTGTGCAACGTGGCCCAGGCGGCCGCGCTGGAGGCGGTCTCCGGGGACCTGTCCGCGGTGGCCGAGATGCGCACCGCGTTCGACCAGCGCCGGCAGGCCATGACCGCGATGCTGAACGAGATCCCCGGGGTGGTCTGCCCGCTGCCCGAGGGGGCGTTCTACTGCTACCCGTCCGTGAAGGGCGTGCTGGGCAAGGAGATCGCCGGGTCCCGGCCGGCCAGCTCGTCTGAGCTGGCCGAGCTGATCCTGGACCACGCGGACGTGGCGGTCGTGCCCGGCGAGGCGTTCGGGACCCCGGGCTACTTCCGGCTCTCCTGCGCGCTCGGCGACGACGATCTGGTGGAGGGGATCAGCCGGATGGGGAAGCTGCTCAGTGAGGCCCGCTGACCATTGGCAGAGGTCTTGGGGAGCACGGGGATGACGCGACCGCCAGCAGAGCCGTTCCGGCCGCTGGCGGCCCTCCCCAAGGCGCACCTGCACCTGCACTTCACCGGGGCGATGCGGCACGCCACGCTGGTCGATCTGGCGGACCGGCACGGGATCCGGCTGCCGGAGGCCCTGACCGCGGCCTGGCCGCCGCAGCTGTCGGCCGCCGACGAGCGGGGCTGGTTCCGGTTCCAGCGGCTCTACGACACCGCCCGCTCGGTGCTCCGCACCCCGGAGGACGTGTACAGGCTGCTGCTGGAGACGGCGCAGGACGAGCGGGCCGAGGGGTCGGGCTGGCTGGAGATCCAGATCGACCCCTCGGGTTACGGGCAGCGGTTCGGCGGCCTGACCCCCACGGTGGAGCTGGTGCTGGACGCGGCGCACGCCGCCGCGACCGCGACCGGGGTCGGCATCGGCGTCATCATCGCGGCCAACCGGACCAAGCACCCGCTGGAGGCGCGGACCCTGGCCCGGCTCGCCGCCCAGTACGCGGGGCGCGGCGTGATCGGGTTCGGGCTGAGCAACGACGAGCGGCGCGGCGCGGCGGGCGAGTTCGCCCCGGCGTTCCGGATCGCGGCCCGCTCGGGCCTGCTGCTGACCCCGCACGGCGGGGAGCTGTGCGGCCCGGACAGTGTCCGGGCCGCCCTGGATGAGCTGCACGCGGACCGGATCGGGCACGGCGTGGCTGCCGTGCGCGACCGCGAGCTCACCAAGCGGCTCGCCGCCAGCAAGATCACGCTCGAGGTCTGCCCGGCGTCCAATGTCGCCCTGGGGGTCGTCGCGGACCCGGCGGACGTGCCGCTGGCGGACCTGCTGGCCGAAGGTGTCGCGGTCGCGCTGGGCGCGGACGACCCCCTGCTGTTCGGGTCACGGCTGGCCGCGCAGTATGAGATCGGGCGCCTGGTGCAGGGGCTGTCCGACGCGGACCTGGCCGAGCTGGCCCGGATGTCGGTGCGCGGCTCGGCCGCCCCGCCGTCGGTAGCCCGCCGCCTGCTGACCGGCATCGATACCTGGCTCGCCTCCGGCTCCTCCTGAGCGGACCAGCCCGGGCCCAGGATCAGGGGCCAGGGTCAGGGCACCGTGGAGCGCCAGGCGGGGTAGAGCTCGTCGATGAGGGACTCGGTTTCGGGAGCCATCCGCGGGAGGACCTCATCCAGGGCTGTCCGGGCGCACAACTCCTCCACCACGGCGCGGAGCAACTCCGGCCGGCCCGAATGATGCGCGGCCCGGAGCAGATCGCGCCAGAGCAGTTCGTCGTGGCGGGCCAGCCGCATCCCGGCACGCGCGGCACCGATCGCGCCCTCCGGATCACCGACGGCCATCCGGAGCCCGGCCAGCCGGTGCGCGGTGTCCGCGACCCGGGCGGTCACCTCATACTCCAGCTCGTCCGCGGCTAGCCAGGCGTACTGGCCGGGCGGACGGCCCTCGAGCAACTGGCCTTGCACCAGGTCCAGCGCCCGGGCCAGGTCATGTGCTTCCTCCGCGCTGCCCGGCGGGGCCAGTTCCGCGTGGCCCGCCAGGGCCCGGAACACCTGCCAGTCCACGCGCACCCCGGACCCGAGGCGGAGCCGTCCGGACGCGTCGGCGGCCAGGTGCGGCCGTCCGATGCTGTCCGAGCCGAGCCACCCGGTGGCCCGGGCCACGGCCGCGTCCCGGACTTCGGCGGCCACGCCCCGGGGCCAGAGAGCCGCGCTCAGCACGTTGGGGTGCACTCCGCCGGGGTGGACCGCCAGGTAGACCACGAGCTCGGTGATCAGGGCGGCACGCTCCGGCTCGATCGGGCCGGGGGCCCGGACCGACGCCGGACCCAGGATGGTGATGTCCACGGGCAGCACTCTCCCTGAGTCCAGGTGCTCGGGCGGCGCCGCGTGGGCGGGCGGCGGGGTGAGCGGCACACCCTCCGGCTGGCCAGCCGCGGTGAACAAGCCGACCAGGGCTTCGTGCTGCTGGACCGGGGTGAGCTGGGCCTGCACTTCGAAGCCGAGTCCCCCGGCCAGCAGCCGTCCCTCCGGGGTGACCTCCCAGGCCCAGGAGGCACCAGGGACGTCCCCGGCGACCACGTAACCGGCCGCGGCCGCGCGGCCGACCCGGGCCAGTGTGAGCAGCCGGCTCCGCTCCCGGGGGCTGGGCGGCACCGCGCTGATCAGATAGTGCGGAACCCAGGCCTGCTGGTTGACGCCGAGGGCGCGGCCCTCGAGCACGGAGCTCACCCCCGAGGCGGCCATGGCCTCGGCGACGTCGATGGCGTGCGCCTCGAGGGCGGGCAGCGCTTGCTCCAGGGTCGGCACCGCGGTGATCCGGTCCGGCGCCAGCGCGGTCAGGTCCTCGCCGAAACCGGCCAGCGTGATGTGCATCTGGTCGGACCAGCCGCTGGTGGCCAGTTCCAGGGCCATCGCGGACAGCACCGCGATGGTCATGGTCTGCGGTCCGGTCACGGAGATGACTCCGTGCGCGGCCTCGACGTCCACCAGCACCCGCCCGGCGCCGTCGGTGCCGAGGGAGACCAGGCCGGGGTACAGCGCGTCGCCCACGTCGCCGATGTCAACCCGCCCGAGCGCGGTGGACGGCAGCCGCCAGACCTCGCCGTCGCCCACGGCGGTCCACGGCGCGGGAGCGTCCGGGTCCGCGGGCGTCATCCACAGGTCGAGGTTGTCGTGGCTGAGGTGTGCGGCGACCACGGACGGGGGGATCTGCCCGGACAGCGACACGGCGTGGGAGAGATAGCGCAGCCCGCGGTCCAGCAGCCGGGCGGACGGCTCGTGCGCGCCGGCCCGCAGCGCGGATTCGGCCAGCGCCGCCTGCCCCTCCGGGGCGACCACCCGGCGGCCGAAGGCCCGCTGCCACAGTTGCTCGCGGCGTTGGCGGCCCAGCGCGGCCAGGATCCCGCTGGCGAGCAGCGCGGCCGCGGCTAGCTCGCTGGGGTAGGTGAGGCGGCCGGGGTCCAGGAGACCAGTGGCGCCGGAGCCGTTGGTGGCGGGCCGCCCGCGGTGGCCGGACGCTCTAGCGTGCCGGTGCTCCCCCACGTGGTCGTGCTCCCCGGCATGGCCATGCTCCCCGGCGTGGTCGTGCTCCCCCGCGCGGTCATGCTCCCCGGCGCGGTGCTCCCCGGCCCGGTGCCCGCCCGTCCGGTGGCTCCCCGGTCCGGCGCGGCCGGGCGGCGGCCGGTCCGCTGGCCGGCCCGGGTCCCGCCGGCGTGGCCCGGCTGTCCCCCGCGGGAATCACCTCGAGTCCGGGGCCCTGGGCGTCCCGGGGCATGTGCAGCACCCAGCCGGGCCGGATCAGGCTGGCGATGGTGAGCCGGGAGCCGTCCGGCTGGACCCGCTCCTTGTTCAGCTCGAAGATCTCCCGGTACCGGCGGCCGTCGCCCAGGTACTTCTGCGCTATCTCCCACAAGCTCTCGTGGAACCGGCCCACGGGCGGCTTCACCACGTACAGCGTGCCCGCGTGCGGCGCGTGGGCCACCTGCGGCGAACGGGCGACCTGCGGCGGGCGGGCCAGGTCCGGCGGGCTCGCGGCGCGGCCTCCCGCCGGCCGGGCGGAGCCGGTGCCCGGCCCCCTGGCCTGTGAAGGGCCGCTGGCCCGGCCGCCGCCGGCGGTGGCGGCGTGCGCCGCGGCAGGCGGCTGATGCGCCAGGGCGGGTGAGAGCGCCGCGGTGGCCGCGAAGGCCAGCAGGGCCGCGGTGACCAGCCGGTGCACGAGCGCCTGGGTGCCGCCGGCCAGCGGGACCCGCCGCGGCATCCCGGCGTTGCGGACCGCGGCCCTGATCTCGGCGATCACGCAGCAGACCAGCTGGATCCAGGCCAGCCAGACCAGCACGGACAGGACCTTCAGGATCGCGGGGACGGTCAGCTGGTGGGTGAGCAGGGACAGCGAGGGCCTCGCGTGCGGGACCGGCAGCCCGAAGACGGCAGCCAGCGCGAACGGCACTCCTACCGTGAGGACCGCCAGCCCGGCGATGGCCAGCAGCCCGATCAGCAGGTCGCCGGCGGAACGGCGGCGCCTCCGGACGGCGGCCTGGGGAGCACGGGTCGGGGCCGGCGCCATCAGCAGACCGCCCCCCGGGCGATGCCGCACTCCGCGGTGGCCGTTTCCCGGGCAGTCTCGGTGAAGCTGCCCAGGATCCCGCCGACGAGCGGCCGCGTGGTGATCGTCACGGCGACCGTGGCGGTCTCCGTCCCGACCGCGGCGACGCAGCTGGTCATGGTGGCGCCGGTGACCCGGTCCACCCCGCTGCTGTCCTGCTGGCTGTACGCGCTGACCAGGCGGCCCGCGAGGCCGCAGGCGCCGGGACCGATCGACGCGACCCCGCCCGCCCGCAGCCCGGCGATGCCGATGTTGCCCGCGGCGGCCCGGGCGGCCTGCTCGGCGATGTCCGCGGCCCGTTCCCTGGCGTTCATGGCGATGCCACCGTCCACGATCAGGGCGGTCAGGAAGACGACGGCGACGGCGAAGACCACGGTGAACACGGCGACCGAGCCGTGCTCGCCTTGCGCACCAGGCCCCCGCGGCAACCGCCTCAGCGCCATCATCCGGTCCGCTCCACGAAGGCGTCCAGCGGGGCCACCGCCCGGCCGGAGAAGACCATGGCCGGGTTGAATCCGAGCACGGTGAACGGGCTCATGTTCACCTCGCACTGGACGGTCACGGTCACGTCGTCGCCCGCCACGACCAGCTGGCCGGTGGCCGGGAAGCCCGCGACCAGCGCCTGGACGCTGCGCGGGGCGCACCAGCTCGTGGCACCCAGGTCGGCCTGGGCCGCCTGCAGCGCCAGCTGGCTGGCCTGCCCCGGTGAGCCCGCCAGCGACGCCGCCCGCGCGGCGTCCCGGGCCGCGCCGTCGAGGTGCCCCTGGGCCTCCACGACCCGGCCGCCCGCACCGACCAGCAACAGCAGGCCGATCAGGCCGGGGGCGATGACCACGAGCTCGACCGACATGGACCCGCGTTCGCGGATTCCCCGGCGCAGCCCACCCGGGAATGCCCGGCCACCCGGAATGCCCGGCCCCGGGAATGGCCGCCTATCCCGCATTGGCCAGCTGTCGCGCAATGACCCGCCGCGGCGCCAAGGGGCTATCATCCGCAGCCGCCCCGGGTCGCGGGCCGGAAACATTCCACGGGGCCTCCGGCAGTGGCAGAGATGGTCAGGTTGAGGCCGAAAAACGGAAAGACCGAATAGCCGAGCGGGCCGCTCACGGTGACGTACACGTTCGTGTGCGGGTCGCCGTAGGCACGCGGCCTTACTTTGCTCAGCAGATGCGTATGCAGGTTCCCGTAATATTGCGTGGCCGCGTTCTGTGCCGCGCCGATCCATCCGGAGTTGGTGGCAGCCTCTTCCCGGGCCACGAGCGCGCCCGCCTGGGCCGACGCCAGCGCGGCCTGCCGCGCGTTGAACCACAGCCCGAACTGCAGGATGAGCATGCAGATCATCATCAGGCCGGGGGCCAGCACGGCGAGTTCGACCACGTTGGAGCCACGATCGAGCGCACGACGGAAAGCACCGGCCGGAAAGCACACGACCGGAAAGCACACGGCCGGGACGCACTGGCCGGAGCACACGGGCCATCCGGTCCCGCGGCGCGCCGGCCGCCCGGCAGCAGAGCATCACGGTGACCTGCGCCTCCTCAGCCGTGGATCTGGGCGCTCTCGGTAGTGACGAAGTTCCTGATGACGAGCAGCAGCGCGGCCGCGATGCCCAGAATGACGGCGGTGATAATGGCCAGCTCCACCGCGGATGCGCCCGCGTCGTTATCGCGGGCGGCGGCCCGCAGGCGCCCCAGGCGAATGCCGAGGACGGTCCGCAGAAACGTGACGGTCGTGGTGAGATAAGTCATCGTGCCTCCATCGTGTGCCGCGTCGGCTTTACGGGTCATGCGCTCAGCAGCACCCCCACTACCGGGTAGGTAAGGAAAATCAGGAATCCGGCACACAGCAGCATCTGGGCCACCAGCATCGACTGGGATTTCTCGCCGGCCTGGCCCTCGAGGTCAGCGAGTTCCCGGCGGCGCAGGCTGGCCGCCCGCGCACTCAGCGACTCGCGCACCTTGGCGCCGTCGTCGGCCACGAGGCTGAGCGCGGCGGCCAGGTCGCGGAGTTCCTCGACCCGCACCTCCGCGCCGAGCAGGCCGAGCGCCTGCCACGGTGTCTGGCCACTGATCCTGGCGTTGGCCAGGGCGTCCCTGATCCGCCAGAGGGCCCAGCCGGACCCGATCTCGCTCGCTGCCATCAGGGCCTCGGGCACGCCCCGCCCGCCGGACAGGTTCATCGAGACGAGATCGAGGAAGGCGCCGATCGCGTGCCGGAAGTCGCGCCGCCGGGCAGCCGCCTTCTGCTTGACCTCCAGGTCCGGCAGGAAGAAGAACACCGCGGCCAGGGCCAGGGCGAGCCAGACCGGCAGGATGAACGACACGTGGAACCCGGCCGTGGTCAGCGCGAGCAGGAACAGTGGCCCCATCAGGAAGCCCAGCAGCCCGAGCAGGACCTTGGTGGCCAGGTAGTTCTCGAAAGATTTCCCGATCAGGGACAAGTTGGCCCGCAGCGACGGGAACTGCCACCCCTGCTCGGCGCAGAACCTGGCCAGGGCCCGGCCCAGCCGCCGGCTGAACTCGCTCTCCCGCTCGTCCACGACCCGGCTCACCGGCGGGCGCACGGCATCCAGCGCGGCGATCTGCCTGGACAGGCTGACCCGCCGCGGGACCAGGGCCACGACGAGCAGGAAGAGGCCGAGGCCCGCCACGGCTCCCATGGTCAGGACCGCGCTCATGATCCGCTCCCCCGTCTGGCCCCGGCCCCTGTCGTACTGGTCCCAGTGACGCCAGGCCCCGTGACGCCAGGCCCTGGCGCGCCGGGCCCCGTAAGGCCCGGCCCCGTGACACCGGGCCCTGGCGCGCCGGGCAGGGCCGGCGCGGGCCGGCGAGGAGCCGCTCCGGGGCATCGAACGTGGCCAGCCTGCGCATCCACATGAAGCCCGCCGCGTACAGGGCCACGACGACCACCAGGACCAGCTGGCCGAGCGGGCTGTCGTAGACGTGCACGTAGCCGGGGTTGAGCACGGCCAGTCCCAGGGCCAGGCCGACGGACACGAGCACCACGATCTGGGCGCTGCGCCGGGTCGACCGGCGCTCGGCGCTGACCTTCCGGCGCATGTCCAGTTCCTCCCGGACCGCCGTGGACAACGCGCCCAGGAGGTCCCGCAGGCCCGGTCCGCGCAGGCGCGCGTTGATGATCAGCGCACCGATGATCAGGTCCGCGCTCGGGTCGTCCAGGTCATCCGCCAGCCTGCCCAGGGCCTCCGGCATCGGTACCCGGGTGTGCAGCCTGTCCACCAGCCGGGCCAGCGGCTCCTGCAGGGGCGGCGCGGCCACCCGCAGCGACGAGGGAATGGCCTGCTCCAGCCCGACCGCCCCGGCAATGGTGTCCCGCAGCGACTCGGTCCAGGTCGCCAGGGCTTCCAGCCGCGCCATGGCCCGCCGCTCCCCGGCGGCGCCGCCGAGCGTGCGCCAGGCCAGCACCAGCAGGGCCAGGCCGATCCCGGCGACGATCCACCGGGTGGCCGCCACGGCGAGCGCGCCGGCCAGCAGCGCGAGTGCGCCGCGGGTCCCCGTGATCCGCCGGGGCCGCCGCTCCGCCCGGGTGGACTGGTGGCCCGGCGGCCTGGGCGGGAGGCCGCGGAAGGCCGTGACGAGCAGGAGCAGGCCGCAGCCGGCCAGCGCGCCGGCCACCACGGCGAGCAGCGGGGCACCGGGCGGCAGGCTGTTCACCAGCACCCCCGGGCCGGGTCGTAGCCGTGCTGGGCCAGTTCCCCCAGGCAGGAGACAGGCGCGTGGGGCACAGCCCGGCCGTCCGGGCCGGGAGCGAACACCTCGCTGGACAGCACCCGGCCATCCACGCCGGTCACCTCCCGGATGCTGCTCACGAACCGCCGCAGCCGGCCGCCGGCCTGGTACTCGTTGCGTTTCTCCACGAACACGACGAAGTCGATGGCTCCGGCCATGAGCATGTGCGTCGCCTCCACCGGCAGGCGCTCGGCGGACTGGATGGCATAGGTGGCGATCCGGTTGAACACCTCCAGCGAGGAGTTCGCGTGGATGGTGGACAGCGAGCCGTCGTTGCCCTGGGACATCGCGTTCAGCATGGTGACGATCTCGTCGCCGAGGACCTCGCCGACGATGACCCGGCTGGGGTTCATCCGCAGCGACCGGCGGACCAGCCCGGCCATGGAGATCGCGCCCTGGCCCTCCATGTTCGGCAGCCGCTCCTCGAACGCGACCACGTTCGGGTGCAGCTCGGGGAAATGCTCGATGCCCAGTTCCAGGGCCCGTTCGACGGTGATGATCCGTTCACCCGGCGGGATCTCGTTGGCGATCGCGCGCAGCAGCGTGGTCTTGCCGGCGTTAGTGGCCCCGGCGATCATGATGTTCTTGCGTGCCGCGGCCGCGGCCGCGAGGAAGGCCGCCGCCTCGGGATGCAACGTGCCGTTGCCCACCAGGTCAGCCAGGAACACCTTGCCCAGCCGGGCCCGCCGGATGGACACCGCGGGCCGCAGCGTCACGTCCATCACCGCGGACAGCCGCGCCCCGTCGGGCAGCCGGAGGTCGAGCTGCGGGTTGGCACTGTCGAACGGCCGGCTGGACAGGCCGGAGTAGGCGGCGAGCACCTGGATCAGCTCGACCAGCTCGTCGTCGTTCTCCGCGACGGGCTCGGCCATCACCTCGCGCCCGTCCGCGTAGCCGATGAACACCCGGTCGCAGCCGTTGATGTCGATGTTCTCCACGCCGGGGTCATCCAGCAGCGGCTGGAGCCGCCCGACGCCGAACAGCGCGGCGTGGATCGCCGCGGCGAGGTCTTCCTCCTCCTGCGCGCGGGGCGGGACCCGTCCCGCGGTGATCTCGTTACGGGCGTGATCTTCCAGCACCTGCACGATGAGAGCGCGCGCGTACTGACGCTCGTCCTCGCCGGACATCGGCGGGAGGCCGGCCGACGCGTCCAGCCGCCGCTGCTCGGCCAGCCGGACTCCCACCTCGCCGCGGAGTCGTTTGACGAGCGTGTGGTCCACGCCGTCACCATCCGCCCGGCTCGGCCGGAAGGCCGGCCGCGGCACGGCCCGCGGCGTGGCCCGCGGCACGGCCCGCGGCGTGGCGGGCCTGCGCGGGCACCGGGTCGCCCGCCCGTGCCATCCCCAGGGCGGGTGCCGAGGCCGTGGCCGGCTGGCCGGCCAGCTGCCCGGCGACCTCCCGGGCCGTCCTGATCAGCAGCGACTTGTCGAGCCTGCCGCCCCACTCGCCGCGGAGCAGCTCGGCACTCCTGGGCTCGAACGCGATCCCGCCCAGCACGCTGACCGCGCTGTCGCGGCCGAGCACCTGGCTGACGTCGGCGAGCGCCCGGCTGAATCCCCGGTGATCGGCGACGACCAGGACGCTGAGCCGGGCGCTGCGGCCGCCGCGCTGGCGCACCGCCAGGGAGACCGCCATGGCGCGCTCCCGCAGCCGCACGACCTCGCCCAGGCTGGGCCGGGTGATCAGGACTACGGCGGCGGCCTGCGCCAGCAGGTCGTAGTGGGGCCCGTCCGCACCGAGGCGGCCGCAGTCCGCGATCACGTCGGCCTGCGGCAGCCCCGCCAGCAGGCCCCCGACTGGCCCCCACAGTGGTTCCAGTCCCGCTCCCTGTTCCGCCGTGGTCACCCCGAGCAGCACATCCAGGCCGCCACTGAGCTTCTGGGCGTGGGTCCAGAGCTGGGCGGGCTGAAGATCACGGCGGGCGGCCACGGCCAGGCTCAGCAGCCCGCGCCGCGGGTCGAGCCGGCCGGCGCCCGCGCCGGGCAGCCGGTAGACGATGTCGCCGCCCGCCGGGTCGCACTCGGCCAGCAGCACCGGCCTGGGCCAGACTGCGGCGAGGGCGACCGCCGTGGTGGTGACCCCGGGCGCTCCTTTATCCGCCGCGACTGCGATCAGCACCCGGCTTCACCCGGTCCCGGTGCCGGGCGCGGCCGGGGCGGACACCGCGCCGCCCGGGCCCGCCTGGCGTGGCCGGGGTACCGCCCGGCGTGCTGCCGCCCCGGCCCGTCCCGGCTCCCGCGCCGGCCGCCGCGGCCGTGCCCCGGCCCCCGTCAGGCAGGACCGCGATGCCGGCGATGCCGTTGGCAGCGTTGCAGGCCACCGCGCCGGCGTCGGACGGGTTGAGCGCGACCTCCACATCGGCTATCGCGGTGCTGCCGGAAGTCGCGGAGGGCGCGCCGATCGCGAGGACGATCGCGTCGGCGGCCAGCGTGCCGCCGGAGCCGCCGGGGCAGGTCTCCTGGGCGTCGCTGACCTGGTAGATGTCGATGTGATCGCCGTCCTGGAGGCCATGCGGAACCTGCCCGTCCTTGAGCGCGAGCCCCAGCACGGCCCTGCCACCCACCGGGGTCCCGGTGGTGGCGACCATCTGCCTGGTCAGCAGGGTTCCCTGCGGGATGGCGCTGACCGTGTAGAAGCGGGCGGCCTGGGCCGCCTGGCCCCAGGGGACATAGGCCAGCCCGGGGCCGGCTGCTATCTGCACCTGCTGCATCGCGCTCAGCGGGATCCGCTGGCCGGCCCGATCTGCCGGGAGATCTCGATCGCGGCCACCCGCTTGCTGCCCTGGATCACCAGCCATCCGGCCCCGAGGGCGCCGCCGAGGATCAGCAGCACAGCCAGCGCGGCCAGCGCGGGCTTGCGTTCACGCCGCGCGCCCGGCAGCCGCCGCCCGCCCGGGACCGTCGGCTCCGGCCAGATCGCGTGCTGGTCATTGCTTCCTGCTGAACCTCTCGGCAGCGTACCCCGGTCGCTTGGCATTCCGTGACAATCTCCCTGCTGGCGGCGTGCGTCCTTGTGCTAGGCGCCTTCGCGCGCCCCGAGATGACGCAGGCGCTTGTTCACCATAAAGCCACATGAGGCTAGCCACTGCGGGCATAAGCCGGGAAGTCACCTTGCCGTAATAGACCGCTACCGGCCGCTGAGGCTGAGCGAGGTCATGGGGTGCCAGAAAGCCGCCGTGAACGCAGGCGGGCAGCCCTCTTGATGCACCAGTTATTCTTAGTTAGTTAGTATTTTAGTCCTAATTCGAGTAGTAATTCCTGCCGCACTGCCTCCTTTCCAATAACGGCCTTACCGGTTAAATCGGTATTGGTAGAGTTCCCGCCAGCAGCGCAGCCGACGAGACGGAGGGCAGCGCATGCCGCGAGAGCCCGGCCGGTCCAGGACACGCCCGTACCGCGTCCCGGCACGCGCGGGCGTGCTCATCACGAGCCTGCGCACCGCCCGCCAGATCACCACGGCCAGCCAGCTCACGGCGGGACTGATCATCACGGGCGGACTGCTGGTGGCGGCGTGCGGGCCGGGGTCGCCGGCGGCGTTCCGCCCCGCGGGCGTGGCCACGCCGGACAGTACCCGGAGCCTGGCCGGCCAGGCGCACCGCGCCGCGGCGGCGCCAGAACGGCCCCCCTTGGGCAGCCACGTTCATATCGTCATGCCCGGCTGGCTGCCCGCCGATCCCGGCGAGGTCCCCGCCGTCCTCGCCGCCAAGGACTTCCTGCTCGCTTTCCTTTACGCGGAGTACCGGGGAAACCAGGACGACCGCTGGGCGCGCTTCGTCTCCGGGCCTGTGCTCGGCGCGCTCAAGGCAAATCTCAGCGGGCCCGCCGTGACCACCGAGTCGTTCACCGGGACCATCATCTTCTCGCACATGCGGGCGTACCCCGACCCGGCCAGCGCGGGCGCCGTTGACGTCTCCGAATGCTTCGACAACTCCCGGTCACACAATACGGACCTGGTCACCGGGAAGATCATCCCCGACCGGATTCCCGCCAGCCAGCACTACTATATGAATACGGATACGATGGCTGAAGTTAATGGCCGGTGGAAGGTGATATCTGTTTACCCGGTCGTTTACTATCCGCGGGCAGAGGAATGCAAGCCATGACGCGGCGCTCCGCGGTGACGGTTCTCGTTCTCGCCGGGTTACTCCTGCCCTGGTGGCTGGCCGGCCCGGCCAGCGCCGGATCCGGCGTCGGCTGCACCGGCAACACCTGTTCCGTGCTGCTGACCAGCCTCGTCACACTCAAGGGCGATGTGGGCAGCGGGCCCGCCCACGCCCAGCTGCCGGTCGCGCCGCCGCTCTGCCTGTGGCAGCCGATCGGCGATACCACGGCGGGCAGCAGCACCATCATCCAGCAGTTCGGCAGCGCCGCCCCGGGCACGCCGTTCGGCGTTTACCGGTCGGTGCAGCAGGCCAGGACGCTGCTGAAGTCCAGGCCGGTGCCGCCCGGCACGTGGTGGCAACTGCCGGTCAACCCGGCGGCGCCGAAGGCGGCGCGGCAGCACTGCTACACCCTGCCGCTGTTCTTCTTCACCGCGCCGGGTCAGGCCCCGCCCACCCCGCCGGTGCCGCTCCGGACGCTGGCCGGCTACGCCTTCAACCACATGGCGATTCCGGCACCCACGCTGACCGTGAACCCGGCCGGCCACGGTTACGTCAACCTGGCCACCTACGTGTGGGGCCGGACCGTGCCGCTGAGCGGGACCACGGGCCGCCCCGACGCCTACGAGGTGACCGCCGCGCTGGGCGGCGAGACCGTCAGCGTGTGGGCGCAGCCTGCTGCGAGAGGCGCGTTCTCGGTCGGCGCGACCGGGCCAGGGACGCCGTACTCGGCCTGCGGCCCGGCCGGCTCGCATGACCGGGTCGGGCACGCCCCGCCTGGTGCCGGCGCAGGCATCCCGCCCGACTGCGGTGTGCTCTGGCAGGCCCCGGCGGCCGGGGCGTCTGTCAGCGCCACTGTCACCTGGTCTGTCACCTGGGGCGCGGGCGTTCTCAGCGGCCCTGGGCCGAATACGTTGCCGCCCATCCAGATGACCGGCCGGACCCCGCCCTTCCCGGTCGCGGAGATCCAGAGCATCAACGGCGGCTAGGCCCGTGAGCCGCCGTCCACGAATATGGGCCCGCGAACCGCGGGGCCCGGAACCAGGGGGCCGATGAACCAGGGCAGCCGGTGAACGCGGCGGACGGCGTCACTGTCGCCGCCGCCGCGACGGCCGGGCTGCTCGCGGGGCGGGCGGCCAGCAGGCTCACTGCCCGCCTGCTGGCCGCCCCGCTGGCGCCTGACCCACCGCCTGCTTTGCTGCCACCTCCCCCGCTTCCGGCCAGCCAGCGGACCCGATGGGCCCTGATCCTGGGCAGCGGGCTGGTGTTCGCGGTCATGGCGCTGCGCTTCGGGCCCAGCCCGCCGCTCCCGGCGTTCTGCTACCTGGCCGGGATCGGGGTGCCGCTGGCCGTGATCGACTCACGCAGCCGGCGGCTGCCTGACGCGCTGACCCTGCCGTCCTACCCGGCAGCCCTGGCGCTGCTCGGGCTCGCCGCGCTGCTGCTGCCCGGAGGCGGCCGTCATTTCCTGTCCGCGCTGTTCGGCATGGCCCTGGCCTGGGGGGTCTTCCTGCTCCAGGTGCTCATCTACCCGGGGGGCCTGGGCGCGGGGGACGTGAAGCTGTCCGGTCTCCTCGGCCTGTACCTGGGCTGGCTCGGGGTGAGCGCGCTGGCCGCCGGGCTGTTCCTCGGGTACGCGCTGGCCGCCGTCACCGGGCTGGCCCTCATCGCCGCACGGCGCGCGTCCCGGAAGTCACGTCTCGCGTTCGGCCCGTTCCTGCTGGCCGGCACCCTCGCCGCCGTGCTGCTCACCGGCGCAGGTTCGCATTCCTGATGGCGCTTTCCCAGATGTCCTGACGCCTATGCGCTGGCCGGCCCAGTCCGCGCCAGGCGCCGTGCGAAGGCAGATCACCTGCCGCGGCCGGCGTGGGCTCAGCGGCCGGGCAGCCGCCACACGCGGGCGATCTCGGCCGCGGCGCGCTGTCCCTGCGCGTACCCGGCCTGCGCGGCGGGCGCGCGCACCCGTGGATCCAGCGGGTTGAGCCCGATGGCGGTAACGGACCCCTCATCGGGCGTGAGCACCCGCACCTGGACGGCCCCGCCCCCCGCGGCCTGGGTCAGCCCGGCGACCTGGTCGTCCAGCACCAGGTCGGCCAGGGGCGCCAGGATCACCACCCGCTGGTAGCCGGCGGCCAGATCGGCGTTGACCGCGGAGCGCGTGCCCCCGTCGATGTAACGGCCCCCGCCGATCGTGACCGGCGGCCAGATACCCGGGATCGCGCAGCTGGCCGTCACCGCGTTGACCAGATCCGCGCCCGAGTCCTTGTCGAATACGCGGACGTCACCGGTGTGCGCCTCGACCGCGACCAGCGCGAGCTTGCGGGATGGCCAGGACTGCCGGGCCAGCCGGCCCGCGATGACCGCGCGCCGTTCGGCTTCGGGAACGGTCTGCGCCGCGAGCGCCCGCTGACCGACTTCGCGGCGCAGCTCAGCCGGATCGGGGTACTCCAGGGGCAGCTTCTCCCAGGACTCCATCAGCTCGATGACCCGCCCGATGTCCGGGGACAGCTCCGCGGACTGCAGCGCAGGCACGGTCTGCCGCTCGAACAGGTCGGCCAGGGGCAGCCCGCTGCCGAGCTGGGCGGCCACCGTGGCCCCGGCCGAGGTGCCCAGCACGAAGTCCGCCGTGGTGACGTCGGCGCCGCCCGCGGCCAGCCCGGCCAGCACGCCTGTCTCCCAGGCGATCCCGGAGAGCCCGCCGCCGCCGAGGACGAGGGCCCGCTCCGCGGCTGGCCCGTGCTCTGCTATCACCAGGAATCCTCCTGTGTCACAGGCTGACGCCGACCAGCACCGGTTCGCTGGCCAGTCCGACCCCGAAGATGTCACGGACCCGGTCGCGGATTTCCCGGGCCAGGCCGACCACCTCGGCCGTGCTGGCGCCCCCGGGATTGACCAGGGCGAGCGTGTGCTTGGTGGAGATGCGTACCGCCGCCCCCGGGCGGCTCCCGCCCCCGCGGCCCGCACCCTCGTATCCTTTCTCGAACCCGGCCTGCCCGATGAGCCAGGCGGCCGGCACCTTCACCAGGCCCGGCTCGGCCGGGAACTGAGGGATCGGGACTCCGGGGCCGCACCGCTCGTCCACGACCCGCCGCAGCGCCGAGAACTGCAGGGCGTCCAGGACGGGGTTGGTGAAGAACGACCCCGCGCTGCGGCTGTCCGGGTCACCGGGATCCAGCACCATGCCCTTGCCGCGGCGCAGCCGGAGCACAGCCGAGCGCACGTCGCCCAGCGGGGCCCGGCCACCCGCGTCCTGGCCGCCCTGGCCCGGGCGGCCTGGTTCCAGGCCCAGGGCCCTGGCCAGCTCCGCGTAGCGGACCGGCCTGGACAGCTGGTCGCTGGCCAGCTGGAAGGTCACCCCGAGCACCACGAACCGGCCGGTCACCGCCGGGGCCCTGATGCTGCGCTTGAAGGCGCTGGTCCGGTAGCCGAATCCGCAGTCAGCCGCGGCTAGTTCGACCACCCCGGCCGTGGCCCGGTCGTACGCCCGGACCATGGTGATGGTATCGGCGACCTCCTGGCCGTACGCCCCGACGTTCTGGATGGGCGTCGCGCCCGAGAGCCCGGGGATGCCGGACAGGCATTCCAGCCCGGCCAGGTCGGCGGCCACGCAGGACGCGACGACCGTGTCCCACTCCTCGCCGGCCGCGACGGTCAGCGTCACCGCGCCGCCCGGCCCGGCCTGGCGCGGGCCGGCTTCGTCCGGCCCGCCCTCATCTGGTCCCGTCGTCCGGTGAATGCCCTTGGTGGCGACCTGGATCACGGTGCCGGGAAACCCGTCGTCGGAGATGACCAGGTTGCTGCCGCCGCCCAGCACCAGCAACGGCTCGCCGCGCTGGTCAGCGTCCCGCACCGCGGCGATGATCTCCTCGTCGGTGCCGGCCACCACGAAACGGCGGGCTGGCCCGCCCAGCCCGAGGGTGGTGAAGCCGGAGAGCCTCACCTGCTCGCGGACGTTAGCCATGGGCGGCGTCAGGGCAGCCGGACCACCGCGCGGGACCGGGTGAGCACCTTACTCCCGCCCGATCGGGCGGTCAGCGCCACCGCGACCCGGTTGTCGTCCAGTTTCTCCTCGATAGTCCCGCTGACCTCGATGCTCACGAATGCGTCGTCGTCGGGCACGACCACGGGGGCTGAGAAGCGGACGCCGAACTCGAGCATGGCCCCGGGATCGCCGGCCCAGTCCGTGACGTAGCGCGCCGCCTGGGCCATGGTGAACATGCCGTGCGCGATGACGTTGGGCAGCCCCACCGCCCTGGCGATCCGCTCGTTCCAGTGGATGACGTTGAAGTCGCCGGACGCGCCGCAGTACTTGATCAGGTCCAGCCTGGCCACCGGGTAGCTGGCCGGCGGTATCTCCGCGCCTGCCTCGACGTCCGCGTACTTGACCGCCGCGCTCATCCCGCCTCACCTGCCGTGCCGCGTTCGACCAGCGTCGAGTAGGCCGTGCACACCGGCTCGCCGGCCACGGTCCGCACCTCGGTCCGGGTGGTCATCACCACGTTGCGGCCGAGCGTCTTGATGGTCTCGATGGTGGACTGCGCGGTGACCACATCGCCCGCGAGCAGCGGGCGGGCGTAACTGAAGCGCTGCTCCCCGTGGACCACGAGGGTGTAGTTGATGCCGAGACCAGGGTCGGCGATGGCCTGCCCGGACGCGGCCATGGTCACCACGATCGGAAACGTGGGCGGGGCGATCACGTCCCGGTAGCCAGCCGCCACGGCCGCGTCCCGGTCCCGGTAGACCGGGTTGGGGTCACCGACCGCGTCGGCGAACTCCGCGATCTTGACCCGGCTGACCTCGTAGGGCTCCGTCGCCGGGAATGACCGGCCGGCGTAGTCCTTGTTGACAGCCACGCGGGAGTTAGCGGGTCTCGCGATGCGGCCGGTGGCAACGGCAGTTCGGGCAGTACTTCTTCAGCTCGAGCCGGTCCGGGTCGTTGCGCCGGTTCTTCTTGGTGATGTAGTTGCGGTGCTTGCACTCCTGGCAGGCCAGGGTGATCTTGGGCCTGACGTCGGTGGCAGCCACGATGGAGTGCCTTTCTCTGGGATGGGCGGAGTACGGACAGACCTACTGTAAGGACAGCCGCCTGGTTAGAACAGGCTGCCGCAGTACAGAGGGCCAGCTGGACAGACAACAGCCCGCGGCCAGGCACCATTCCCCAGGCCGCGGTCAGCAGCACGCACAGCACCCGCACGCCGCGGGACCGTAGCCGGCCGCGGCGGCGGGCCGCGCGAACTGGTAGCGGAGGCCGGACTTGAACCGGCGACACAGCGATTATGAGCCGCTTGCTCTGCCTGACTGAGCTACTCCGCCTCATGGCTGTCAAGCGCACATAGCTTACAGCGACTCACCCAGGGACCGGGTAATCGGCCCGGATCGGGCCCCGCCACTGGGCGGGCCATCCGGGAGTCCCCGTACGCACTGGCCCGCCTGCGGCAGGCCCGCGGCGGCCGCCAGCTGGGTGAACGCGAACACCTAGACCAGGTCGAAGAACAGCTCGACGTGGGTTACGCGGGTGCTTGCCCCCTGCGGGCGGAGCAGGTTCCCGGGCCGCTCCTGGCGGGTGCCGCACAGCATCCGGCCATCATGACCGGGTGGCGCAGATCTGCAGCCGGACGTAGTCGACCACGGGCTCGTCCAGCCGCGCGGCGACCGCCCGCACGAACGGGCGGCGCTCGCCCGGCGGCAGGGCGCGCAGGTGCGCGCCCAGGAGGACGGTGGCCAGGTACGCCTCCACCTGGTCGGCTGATGAGAAGTAGGCCGGGTCGGGCACCAGGCCGACCTCGATGCTGGTGAAGCCGGCGGCAGCCAGGCGCTCGCGGGTCTCCGCCGCGCCCGCGAAGTTCCAGATGTCCCGCCCGTCGTCGGCACCCAGCCCGGCCAGGACCGCCCGGACCGCGGCGATGTTGCCCGCGCCGCCCGCCTCGGCCACGAACTGGCCTCCGGGCCGGAGCATCTGGGCGACCGAGCCGAACACCTGCGCGTGGTCCGGCAGCCAGTGCAGCGTGGCCACGCTCAGCACCGCGTCCACCGGCCCGGTGACCGGCAGCGGGTCACGGAGGTCGGCCTCCACCACCTGCACCCGGTCCAGCCTTCCGGCCAGCCGCTCGCGCAGCTGCGCGAGCATCTGCTGCGAGCCGTCGATGGCGAGCACCCGCCCGCGGGGCAGTGCCGTCAGCAGCTGCCCGGCATCCCGCCCGGTCCCGGCGCCGAGATCCGCCACGGTCTCGTCCCCGGCCAGGCGGAGCCGGGCGATGGCGGCGGGACCCCATCGCTTGTGGGGCAGCGGCAGCGCATCGTAGCTCCGGGCGTCCCATTCAAGAAGCTCCACAACGAGGACCTTAGCAAGGTGTCTCACCATACTTAATTCTGCATCTTGCATTGTGAGACGTCAGGGATGCCCGGCCCGGCGGGCCAGCAGCCGGCGCCGGGTGCCCCGCTGGTCGTCCGGGAGGTCTTCCTGGCTGATCACGGTGACGCTGTCCGGCAGCAGAATGGCCGGCTCACCGGGTCGCAGGCACCAGGCCTCGGGCAGGGTGGGCCGGGCGCGGCGGGCCGCGGTGGTGAACGCCTCCCAGCCGAGCACGCCGCCGGGGGCCAGCGCCCGCACGGCGGCCGCGAAGACCCCGGGATCCCAGAACCCGGTCCCCAGCACCAGGGCGTACCCGCCCGGCGTGGGAGTCCAGGCGCGGAGGTCGGCGTGGACCAGGGTGATCAGGTGGTCCAGCCCGCGCCGCCGGGCTTCCTGGCCGAGCAGCTCCAGCGCTACCCCGGACACGTCGACCGCGGTGACCAGCCGGCCCTGCGCCGCGGCCAGCAAGGCGCTGCCGGACGGCCCGCTGGCCAGGTCGGCGACCGGGCCGTCCGGCAGGTCCAGGGCCAGCGCCGCGCCTGCCACCGGATGGGGCGCGAACGAGGCGGTGAACCCGGTCCCGTACCTCTCGTTCCAGCGCACCTGGTCCGGGTGCCCGGCCAGATCGTCCGGCGGCTCCTCCACCTGCGCAGGCTAGCCCCAGATCTCGCGGACCGCGCGGCCGGCGTTACCAGCGCACGTGGTCAGCCGGGCTGCGGCGGGGCGTAGAACAGCGCGTTGTTGTCCTGGTCCGTGGCCACACACGAGGTCGCCGTCGCGCAGCTCAAGGTGGCGATCTTGGCCCCGGAAGCCGCGGCGCGCCCGCGGTTCCACAAGCCGTTGGCGTACGTCGCGGTCGCACCGGAACGCGCTACCGCCAGGCACGAACCTTCGGAGGGGCAGGACACCGCGACCGCGGCCATCCCGATCGGCTGCAGGCCCCACAGCCCGTCGGAGTGGAGTGCCGCCTGGCCGGACGAGTCCACCGCCATGCAGAACGACGTGCTGGGACACGACACGCTGACCAGGTCATGCCCTGCGTCCGTCGCGTCCGGCCCACTCCACGAGGTTCCGTTGAAGGTGAACACGTTCCCGCTCGCGCTCACGGCCACGCAGTAGGTGGAACTGGCGCAGGAGACCGAGTTCAAGGACTGCCCGCCCGGGTCAACCGTTTGCTGGCTCCAGCCCGCGGCGGCACCCTTGTAGGTGAAGGCGACGCCGATGTTGTTGAACGGCCACGCAGAGGAAGGGGCCGGAACACGAGACGCTGGTCAGCGTCCCGGATCCGGAGCCGACCAGCGCAGGCGCGCCCCACACGCCCTGGTCGAGCGGGATGGCGTAGCCCGCGGCGTCGACGGTGAGGCAGAACGTGGATGACGCGCAGGAGATGGCGATCAGGTGACCGTTCGGGTCGGTGGCGGCCACCGGCCAGGTCCCGCCGGACTGGAGGGATAGCACGGTGCCCGCGCTGTCCGTGGCGTAGCACATGGTCCGCTTCGGGCAGGCCAGGCCGGTGATCTGAGCGCTGCTCGCCTGGAGGGTCTGCGGGTCAACCGCCACTGGCGAACTCCACTGGGCCGCCGGCGGGGTCGGACGGGCTGACCCCGCCTCCCCCGAGCCAGCCGGGCTGGAGGTGGCGCTGGCCGCAGTGCCGGTGGTGGCCGGCGCGGAGGCGGCCTGCTGCCTGTGCATCACGACCAGGGTTCCGGTCACCCCGGTCACGCCCAGGATCGCCACCGCGGCCACTGCGGCCAGGAGCCGGGTCCGGCTGGGCCGGCGGTAACCAGGGCCGCCGAGAGGATCCGCGGGCTGCGGCTGAGGGGGCAGCGCCGGGCCGGCCGCGGTATCGGGGCCGCCGCCGTCCCTGGTCCCGGTGCGGGGCTCCGCCAGGGTGCCCCGGCCGCCGGTGCCGTGGCCCGGGCGCTCCCGTTCGCCCGCACCTGCCGCGCTGGTGCCAGCCGCGGTCAGGTCAGGACGGGACGGGAGGTGCCACTCGCCGGGCGGGGTGATCCGCTCTTCCGGCGGCGGCGCGGACCTCGGCGGGCGGGGCGCCCACTCCACGGGCGGGCTGACCCGCCCGCTGGGCGGGGCCGCACGCGGGCCGGGCGGGGCCGACCAGCCGGCGGAGCCAGCCGCTCAGCGGGCGGGGCCGCAGGGACGCGGATCAGGGCGTGGAAACCGGACACTGGCGTGTCGGTGCCGTCCCCGGACAGGTCGCGGCCGGGGTCCCCCGGCTCGCCGCGACCGTAGTAGCCGGGCGTGACGCTCTCCGGAGCGGGCCCGGCGCGGCCGGAGACGTCCGGCGCGCCACCCTCCGGATCGCCGGGCCCGCCGCGGCCGGAGACGTCCGGCGCGCCACCGCCCAGGGCATCCGGCGCGCCACCGCCCGGGGCATCCGGTTCGCCGGGAGCCCCGGCGCCGGGGGTCCCGGGATCAGGCGCAGCCGCAGTCGGGTACCCGTAGGCGTCGGGCGTCACCTCGTCCGGCAATGGCGGAGGAGAAAACGGTGGAATGTCGGTTTCCGAGGTGGCCGCGATGAATTCCGCGAACGACCCGCTGCTGAAGAGCGGCGCATATTCGCCGGAGGGATCACCGGGGTATTCAGTGCGGTGTTCTACCTGCCCCGGACCGGGTTCCGATCCAGGATGGGCCGCTTCCGGTGTCCCAGAAAGGCCACCGGGCCGCACGTACGCCCCGCAACGGCCGCAGAACTTATCCTCCGGGGAAATGGCATGCCCGTTATCGCAAGTCCACACCGGTCCCCGCTCTCGGTCCCCGCGCTGTCGATCACCCGCCCTGCTAGCGTGCCGATATTAGGGCATTCCAGCCCGGCCCGCAGACGGGTTGACCAAGGAGTTATTCGTTTCCGGCCGGGGGTTAACGTCCGGTCACGACCTGCTCACGCCGCCCGCCTGCGCGGCGCGCGCGCCAACCCTATCGGGGCACCGCGGGCATGCCGATCTGCCACACATCGGGGTCCGCCCAGGCGCCGGTGATAACCGTGTCCGGATCCTGGCCCCGCAGCCGGGCGAACCGTTCCGCCATGAGCTGCAGGTGCACGGTCACGGGCAGCTGGGCGAGCAGCGGGGAAAGGCCGCTATCGGGGAGGCTGAGCATGCTGACGGGGATGCGCTCACGCGCCGCTGCCTCGCCCACCGCCGCGGTCAGCCCGTCCGGGTCCGCCTCCGGCTGGAGCAGCAGCACGCCGTCGGCCGCGGTGAACGGCACCGCGTTGCCGTGCAGGAATCGTTCCGCGTCGAATCCCTCGGCGAGCATCCGGGCCGCCTCCCGGACCTTCAGCGCCGCCTCCCGCGCGGTGACGCCCCACGGGCCGCACCCGACGATGCCGAGGCTGCGGGCCGGGACCGGCACGTCCTCGGTCGCGGGCGCCGCGCAGGCCACCCGGATCTCCGCCGCGGCCTGGAGCACGTCACCCGCGGAGCCGTCGGCCCGCGCGCCGTCCCGGGGCGGCTCTCCTGCCCCGGCCACCTGGTGGGCCAGCCGGGCCAGCACGGCCACGGCCGCCGTGTAGCTCACCGTGTAGGTCTCGGATTCCTCCGGCGCCACTGTCGTGATGGCCTCCGGCCAGCCTGGGCCGGTCCCCGTGATCGAGACCACCGGCATCCCGCTGGCCAGCGCCTCTGCCCGGGCGCGGGCCGCGTAGCCGGTCTGCCCGGTGTGGGTGATCACCACCAGCACGTCGCCGTGCCGCGGGCCGGTGCTCCAGCGCACCCAGGTGGCGGCGGGGAACCACCGCGCGTCCAGGCCCGCCCGCTCCAGCATCATCACGCCGAGTTCCGCGGCGTGCTGGCTGGTTCCGGTGCCGACGAGTATCACGCGCCGGGCCGCGGCCAGGATCGCGGCCGGGGCGGCCAGGTCGAGCCCGGCGATCCGGTCCAGCGCGTCGGCCTGGGCCCTGATCATCCGGTGCAGCGCGGTCTGCGTCATCGCTTCCCCCTCGTGCCTGCCCAGCAGCGTACCGAGGGCCGCCCGGCCAGGGTCGGCCGGTCCCGGTCGAGGGCGCCAGCGGGCGGAATCGGCCGGTTCCCGCGTCCCGGGATGGCCGGGAAGTTCGACGCCCCGCCCCGCGCCCGTGCCGGCCACGAGCGCACGGCCGGTGGCCTGGCGGGGGACCGCAGTACAGCTAGCCCAGGGTGAAGGGGTCGCGGGTGCCGCCGGTGAGCTCGACCCAGATGGCCTTGGTCTGGGTGTACTCGTGGACCGCCTCGATGCCGTTCTCCCGGCCGAGCCCGCTGGCCCCGAACCCCCCGAACGGGACGTCCGGGCCGACCACCCGGTAGGCGTTGATCCAGACCGTGCCGGTCCGCAGGGCGTGCGCCACCCGGTGGCCCCGGTGGATGTCCTTGGTCCACACCGCGCCGGCCAGGCCGTAACGGGTGTCGTTGGCCAGGCTGACGGCCTCCTCCTCGGTGTCGAACGGGATGACCGCCAGCACCGGGCCGAACACCTCCTCGCAGGCCACGGTCATGCTGGGCTTGACGTTGGTGAGCACGGTGGGCTGGACGAAGTAGCCGCCCAGCTGCCCGGCGGGCTGGCCGCCGGTGGCCACGGCCGCGCCCTCGCTGGCCGCCGAGGCGAAGAACGAGAGCACCTTCTGGTACTGCGGCTCGGTCGCCAGCGGCCCCATCTCGGTCGCGGCGTCGCGCGGGTCGCCCAGCCTGATCGCCTCCGCCCGGGCGACGATCTTGCCCACCAGCGCGTCGTGCACGCTGCGGTGCACCAGCAGCCGCGAGCCGGCCATGCAGGTCTGCCCGGTCGCCGCGAATACCCCGGCCACCACCCCGTTGCTGGCCGCGTCGAGGTCGGCGTCGGGGAACACGAGGTGCGCGGACTTGCCGCCGAGTTCGAGCAGCACGCTGGTGATGTTGCTGGCCGCGGCCTTGGCGACCTCGGCGCCGACCCGGGTGGAGCCGGTGAACGCGATCTTGTCGACGCCGGGGTGGGCGGCCAGCGCCTTGCCCACCTCGGGCCCGAACCCGCTCACCACGTTGAACACGCCGGGCGGGAATCCGGCCTCCTGGACCAGGCCGGCCAGCGCGATCGCCGACGCCGGGGAGTAATCGCTGGGCTTGGCGACCATCGTGCAGCCGGCGGCCAGGGCGGGCGCCAGCTTCCAGCAGAGCAGCAGCAGGGGTGAATTCCACGGGACGATGGCCGCCACCACGCCGGCCGGCTCACGCCGCGTGTACACGAGGAAGTTCGGCTTGTCCACGGGGATGGTCGAGCCCTCGAGCTTGTCGGCCAGCCCGGCGAAGTAATAGAACCAGTCCGGGATGCTGCCCAGCTGCCCGCGCATCTCGCGGAGCAGCTTGCCGGTGTCGCGCGTCTCGAACTCGGCCAGCCGGTCGGCGTCCCGCGCGATGAGCTCGGCCAGCCGCCGCATGAGCCGGGCCCGGCCGAACCCGGTCAGCTGCCCCCACGGCCCGGACAGCGCGCGCCGGGCGGCCGCCACCGCCAGGTTCACGTCGGCCTCGCCCCCGTCGGCCGCGGTGGCCCACGGGGCGCCCGAGAACGGGTCGCTGCTCTCGTAGCTGCGCCCGGACACGGGCTCGGTCAGCTGCCCGTCGATGACCAGGGAGAAGTGAGGCAGCTGCGGCCGTGCGGATGCCTGCGTCGTGGTCATGGTGATGCCTCCTGCCGTGGGGGTCCGAATTCCGCGCGGATGGCTGTGGTGTGCTGCCCGAGCGCCGGGACCGCGCCCATCGCGGCGGTCCGGCCGGGAACCGTCACCGGCGGCAGCAGCGCCCGGATCTGTCCCTTCGGGGAATCAATGTCCCGCCAGCGGTCCCGGGCCGCGAGCTGCGGGTGCGCGGCGAACTCCTCGGGGCTGCGCATCCGGGCGTTGGCGATGCCCGCCGCTTCCAGCGACGCCTCGAGCTGGTCTACTCCGATCCCGGCGAACACCTCGGTGATCAGGACGGTCAGCTCGTCGTGGTGCGCGACCCGGGCCGGGTTGGTCGCGAAACGCTCATCGGTGACCAGGTCGGGGCGGCCCAGGATCCGCTCGCACAGCACCGCCCACTCGCGCTCGTTCTGGATGCCCAGGAACACCTGGCCGCCCTGGGCGGGGTAGGGCCCGTACGGGGAGATCGAGGCGTGCCGCGCCCCGGTGCGCGGCGAGGTCCGGCCGCCGTAGACGCTGTAGTAGAAGGGCTGGCTCATCCATTCGCCCAGCGCGTCGAGCATGGCCACCTCGAAGCTGCCGCCATGCCCGGTCCGCTCCCGCTCGTACAGCGCGGCCAGGACGCCGGAGTAGGCGTACATCCCGGCGGCGATGTCGGCCACGGAGATCCCGGCCTTGGCCGGTTCCTCGGGGGTCCCGGTGACCGAGAGCAGCCCCGCCTCGCACTGCACCAGCAGATCGTAGGCCTTCTTGCCGGCATACGGGCCGTCCGGGCCGTAGCCGGAGATCGAGCAGCTGATCAGCCGCGGGTGGCGGGCGGCGAGCTGTTCCGCGCCCAGGCCGAGCCGCCCGGCGGCGCCCGGTGCGAGGTTCTGCATGAACACGTCCGCGCGGGCCAGCATGGCGTCGAGCACGGCCCGGTCGGCGGGCTTCTTCACGTCGAGCTCGACGCTTTCCTTGCCCCGGTTCAGCCAGACGAAGTAGCTCGACTGGCCGTGTACCGACTGGTCGTAGCCGCGGGCGAAGTCACCCGCGCCCGCGCGCTCGACCTTGATCACCCGCGCGCCGAGGTCGGCGAGCTGGCGGGTGGCGAACGGGGCCGCCACGGCCTGCTCCAGCGCGACGACCAGCAGGCCCTCCAGCGGAAGGGCCTCGCCGGCGAGGCGGGGACCGCCGGGGGCGTGTTCACCCCGGGCCGGCGCTGTGCTGGTCCCGGGCGGCCGCCCCCCCGGGCTGGCCCCGTTCACGTGCCCGCCTTCCTCATGGGGCGGCCGATCCCCCTCATGGGGCGACCGAATTCCGCTTGATGAGCTGGCGGGCGATCACGTTGCGCTGGATCTCGTTGGTGCCCTCACCGACGATCATCAGCGGGGCGTCCCGGAAATAACGCTCCACGTCGAACTCGGTGGAGTAGCCGTACCCGCCGTGGATGCGCACCGCGTTGAGCGCGATCTCCATCGCGGTCTCGGAGGCGAACAGCTTGGCCATCCCGGCCTCCATGTCCGCCCGGCCGCCCGCGTCGGCGCAGCGCGCGGCGTAAAGCACGAGCTGGCGGGCGGCGGTCAGCTTGGTGGCCATGTCAGCCAGGTAGTTACCGATCGACTGGTGCTGCCAGATGGGCTGGCCGAAACTCTCCCGCTGCTGGGCATACCGCAGCGCATCCTCCAGCGCGGCCCGGCCGACGCCGACGGCCCGGGCGGCGACCTGGATCCGGCCGATCTCCAGGCCGCGCATCATCTGGCCGAAGCCTTCGCCCTCCCGGTCGCCGAGCAGCGCATCCGCCGGCGCCCGGAAGTCGTCGAAGGACAGCTCGCAGCTCTCCACCCCCTTGTAACCGAGCTTGGGCAGGTCGCGGGAGACCGTGAAACCCGGCCCGTGCTCGACCAGCAGGATGCTGATCCCCGCGTGCGCGGGCCGGGCGGCCGGATCGGTCTTGCAGAGCAGCGCGACCAGCGCGGAACGCCGGGCGTTCGAAATCCACGTCTTGGTTCCGTTGATGAGATAAGAGTCGCCGTCGCGGTGCGCGGTCGTGCGCATGGCCTGCAGGTCGGACCCGCCGCCCGGTTCCGTGAGCGCCATCGTGGCCCGGATCTCGCCGGTCGCCATCCGCGGCAGGTACCGGTCTTTCTGCGCGCCGGTCCCGTAGTCCAGGAGCAGCTTGGCCACCACCGTGTGCCCGCCCATGGCGCCGGCCAGGCTCATCCAGCCGCGGGCCAGTTCCTCGGTGACCAGCGCATAGCAGGGCGTGCTGACCTGCGCGGCACCCCACGGCTCGGGAATGGCCAGCCCGTAGATGCCTAGCTGCTTCATCTGCTCGATGAGCTTCTCCGGGTAGGTGTTCGCGTGTTCCAGTTCCGAGGCCACCGGCCTGACGTCACGGTCCACGAAGCCGCGGACCAGGCCGACGATCGCCCGCTCCTCCTCGCTCAGCTCATCCATGCCCGTCCTCTCGCCGGCGGATGTGGCCGGTGTGCCGCCTCCGCCGCATTAGCAGAAGTCCCGGAGCAGGCCGGCGGCGCCTGGCCAGGTCCACGCTGAGGGGTCCAGCTCCGGGCCGCCCCGGCCCGGGCCAGCCAGGTCCACCCCGGCCAGGTCCACCCCGGCCAGGCAGTCGGCAGCCTTGGCCTGGAGCTGGCCGGCGGTGGCGGGCCGGGCCGGAGACCCGGGCGGGAACTGCTGGCTGATCTGCGCGACGCCGCCGCTGGCCATGTGCAGCTCGGCGACCAGCTCGCCGTCTAGCAGCCACGTCCCGCCTGGCTCGCTCTTGATCTCAACCAGCCCGGCCAGGCTGCGCGCGGCGGGCCTGCGCACCGCGTCGTCGGTGAAGCTGGCGAAGCCCGGGTGGCCGTCCAGCAGCGCCGCGGCTGCCGCGTACTCCAGGCTGAATTTGCCCTGCAGCCCGGTGTCCGGCCGGTGATGGATCAGCGGGGTCAGGGTGCCCTCGGGGGTGCGGAGCACGATCCGGCGCACCTCGGCCGGGTCCAGCGGCCCGGCCTGGACCAGCTCGCCCAGCGCGCTGATGGGGCGCTGCAACGCGTAGCAGCAGGGGTAGATCTTGACGGCGAGGCCACCAGGAACTGCGGGCCCGGACAGGTCGGCCGCGCCCGGATCCCCGCCGACCAGGGCCATCCAGTCGTCGAGGGCGGCTGGATCGGCCCGCGCGCCGGCCGCGGCCAGCGTGGCGGCCCGGATGCCGGCCTCAACGGCGAACCCCACCTGGAGTGACTTGGCGTCCGTGCCGAACGCCCGCTGCACGCCGCCCGCACCGGGCACCGCGAGGGCGATGGCCATGGCGATCTGCCCCGGGCCGAGGCCCAGCGCGACCGCGGCCCCGGCCGCGGCGGCGGGCGCACCGGCGGTGCAGGTAGCATGCCAGCCCGCCGAGTAGTGCGGCCAGCCCAGTGCGGTGCCGAGCCGGGCCATCACCCCGGCTGCGGCCAGGTAGGCCCGGGCGCCCGCGCCGAGCGCGAGGGCGGTCGGCACGCACACCGCGCTGATGTGCGTGGTGGACTCCATGTGCAGGTCGTCGAAGTCCAGGACGTGGGCGGACACCGCCCAGCGCGGGCCTTCTGGCATGCTCTCGGCCAGCCGCGTCACCGGGTGCCCGCGGCCGGCCAGCGCTACTGCCACCGTGTCCACCAGCGACCGGTCGGCCAGGGCCAGGTCTTCCCCGGTCGGCTCGAGGTCGTGGGCCCAGCGGGCGAGCCGCCCCGCGAGCGAGTCCGCTGGTTCTGGCACCTGGCACCTCTCCCGCGATTGGCCGACTGAATCTAAGATATGTACGGCCATTTGGCGACGCAACCGTCTGGGCTGGCCGCCGGGCCGCCTGGTTCCGGGCCGGCCGGTCCGGGGCCAGCCAGCGTGGCCCCGGCGTGCTCCCGGGCCGGCCGGGGGCAGGGAGGAGCGGGAGCCCGTGCCCGACCAGGTCAGGTCCAGCGCCTACCGGACGCTGGCCGCCTCATTGCGGGACGCGATCCGCAACGGCGAGTACGCCGATGGCCAGCAGCTGCCCACCGAGGAGCAGCTGGCCGCGCGGCATTCGGTGAGCAGGCAGACGGTCCGGCGGGCGATGCAGGACCTGGTTTCCGAGGGGATCATCTACCGGGTGGCCGGGCGCGGCACCTACCCGGTGGCCGAGGCGGACCGTTACCTCCGGCATTTCGGCTCGGTCGAGGACCTGATGGCCCTGTCGCTGGACACCGACTGCGAGGTCATCACCCCACTGCGGCACGCGGTGGACGTCGAGAGCGCGAGCCGGCTGCGGCTGCCCTCCGACGACGTGCACGCGCTCACGCTGATCCGGCTGCACGGGAATGTCCCGTTCTGCCACACCACGGTGTTCCTGCCGCCGCCGGTTGGCGCGCTGATCAGCGACGTGCCGGAGCTGGCCGCCGCCGGGCAGCGCAGCCGGATCACGGTCATCGGGCTGATCGACACCAGGATGGCCCGGTCGATCAAGGGCGCGGAGCAGAGCATCACCGCGGCCACTGCCCCGCCGGCCGCCGCGGAGCACCTCGAGTGCGCACCGGGGCAGCCGGTCCTGAGGATCGACCGGCTGTACACCGACGACGCGGGCACCCCGGTGGAGCTGGCGGTGAGCTACTTCGACCCGGCGCACTACTCCTACCGGGTCAGGCTCCGCCGCGGCCCGTCCTGAGCGCCGGAGTCCCGGCCCGCCAGGCTGAAGCCGGCGGGCCGGGACGCCGGGTGCTCACCGGCGCCGGCCGCCGCTGCGGAAGCGGCCGGTGCCGGTGGCCAGGATCATCAGGCCAGGCCCTCCAGCCGGCCGCAGAACGCCCGGTACTGCTGCAGCGCGGTGCGCAGATCCTCCGTGGTGATGTCGCTGCCGTTCTCCCACGACTGGCGCAGCGCCGCCTGCTCCCGCTGGAGCGAGGCCACGAAGGCGCTGGCTACCTCCTCTGCCGCCGCGGCCGCGCGTTGCACGGAGCCCTTGGGGTCATCAACGAACAGCGCCTGGATGGCCGGCCACTGCTGCTCGGACAGGGCCGCGGCGGGAAGGCCGGGTCCGGTGCTCCGGCGGCCGGGTCGCCGGCGCCGGCCGGGCCGGGGACAGCCGGGTCCGCGGTCTCGGTCGCGGCAGGTTGTGCAGCGGCGGAAGGGCCGCCCGACGTCGCCGCCGGGCCGAGAACCGAGGAGCCGGGAACCGAGGAGCCAGGTGCCGCCGGGCCAGCAGGCGCCGGGTCGATGACCGTCGCCGGGCCGGCGTCATAGGGGCTGCCCAGGCCGGCCCTGGGCTCCTCCGGGGGGACCACCAGGGGGGCCGGGTCCGCGCCGCCGGCGTCCGGCGCGGCGGGCCGGCCGATCAGCTCATCGCTGGCCGTCCCGTCCTCACCCGTCCCGTCCTCACCCCTCCCGTCCTCTGCCTCACCGGCGCCGGTCAGGATCTCGTCACGGCGTTCGATGACGATCGGGTCGTCCGACAGCTCCTCGCCGGCGGCCCGGCCGGTGGTCTCGTCGCGTTGCGAAGTCATCTGGGTTACCTCTCCTGCTGGCGCGCGGTGGCCACCGCGTCGGGGTTCGCAGTGCGGGCCCGGTCACCGGCGGGCTGGCCGGGGGTCTCGCCGGCAGTGCCCGTGCGGGCCGGCGCGGGCTGGCCTGCCGCGGCGGTCTGGTCCGCCACGGCGGTCTGGTCCGCCGTAACAGGCTGGCCCGCCAGGGCCTGATCTACCGAAGGGAGGCCGTCGGGGTTCGTCGTACTGGCGGTCTGGCTGGCCGTCCTCCCATCGAGGCGGACGGCGGGCTCCCCGAGCAGCTCGGCGAAGAGTGCCCGGTAGTGGATCATCGCCTGGCGCAGGTCCTCGGTGGACGCGGCACCAGCGGCGGCATTCTGGCTGATGTCATGGGCCGCCCGGAAGTGATTCAGCGTGCTCGCGTGCTCAACAGACAGGTCGGCGAGCGTCTCGTCGTAGGGCCCGGTCGGGTAGCCGCGGTCTTCCATCACGGCGGAGACCAGCGTCTGCGCGCCGGTCACAGCGGCCTGCGGCGCGTCCACGAACTGCTCCTGGACGGCGGTCCACTCGGACCTGTACTGGCTCCGCGCCGCCGGGCTCAGCGGGCGGATATCAAGCTCACGGACGTGCCGCTCCCGCTCGGCGAGCGCGGCTTCCGCTTCCCGCCTGCTGCCGTGCTCCGTGACCGCCCGGTCGTATTCGGGCCCGAACCGCTCCTGCAGCCGGTGACGGCGGTTCACCGCCGTCATCACGACCAGGACGGCGGCCACGACGATGACGACGATAGCAATCGCCACAATGGCCCCAGCTGACATGGGGGACCTCCTTTTCCGGGATTAGCGCCCCACGACTCCCCCGCAGAGGCGCCTCCAAACACCGCCCGTGCCAGCCCCCCGGCGCCAGGACCCCGGCAGGCCACGTGTTCACGGCGGCGGCGCCCGGGTAGTGGCGGGGCATGAGCACGACCGTCGACGAGACCGAGATCAAGTACGAGGCTCCCCCGGGCACTACCGTGCCGCGGCTGGGCGGGCTGCCCAGCGTGGCTGGCGCCTCCGGGCCCGAGGAGCAGCTCCTGGAAGCGGAGTACTACGACACGGACGACCTGCGGCTGATCCGCAACGGGATAACCCTGCGACGGCGGCGCGGCGGCAGCGACCCCGGCTGGCACCTGAAGCTCCCGGCCGGGGGGAGCACCCGGCGGGAGATCAGGGTGCCGCCCGGCCGTGGCGGCCGGCAGGTGCCGGCGCGGCTGGCCGGGCTGGTCCGCGGGTACACCCGCGGCGAGAAGCTGCGGCCGGTGGCCCGGATCAGCACCCGGCGCCAGGTGCTGACTCTGGTCGACAGCGCGGGCGCCTCACTCGCCGAGATCGCCGCCGACGATGTCTCGGCCCAGTCCCTGGGCGGGGAAACCGTGATCTCGCAGTGGGCCGAGGTGGAGGTCGAGCTGACTGGCGGCGGCCCGCGGCTGCTGAAGGCGGCTGACGCGCAGCTCCGCCGGGACGGGCTGCGGCCTTCCGCACGGTCCGCGAAGCTGGAACGGGCCCTGGGCTGGACGGAACACGGCGGGCCGGAACACGGGAGCCGGCAGGCCGCCGCGAACGGGCGCAGCGGGCCGCGCCAGGCCGCGCCGCCGGCGTCCGCCGGTGACATCGTGCTGGCCTACCTGCAGGAGCACGCCGCGCGGCTGGGCTCGATGGACCCGATGGTCCGGGCGGACGAGCCCGACTCAGTGCACCAGATGCGGGTCTCCACCCGGCGCCTGCGCAGCACCCTGCAGACGTTCGGCGAAGTCATCCCGCGCTCGGGGACCGGGGAGATCCTGGCCGAGCTGAAATGGCTCGGTGGGGTGCTCGGCGAGGCCCGCGACGCCGAGGTGCTGGCCAGCCGGCTCGCGCAGAACCTGCGGACGATCCCGGCCGAGGTGATGCTCGGGCCGGTCCAGGCGCGGGTTCAGGGTCACTTCGCCCCGATCCAGGCGGCCGCGCGCAGGAACGTTCTGGCCGCGCTGGACTCGGCGCGCTACTTCGCACTGCGTGACACGCTGGATGAGCTGCTGGCTGATCCGCCGCTGTCGGCGGAGGCGGCCCGGCCCGCGGGCCGGGTGCTGCCCGGCGCGGCCCGGCGCAGCCTACCGGCGCACCCGGCGGCGGATGCGCCAGGCCCGGCATGCGCCCCCCGGCCGACCCCGGGAGCTGGCGTATCACGAGGCCCGGAAGGCCGCCAAGCGGGCCCGGTACGCCGGCGAGGCAGCCAGCCCGGCCGAGGGCAAGCAGGCCAGGCGCTTCACCAAGCAGATGAAAAACGTCCAGACGGTGCTCGGCGACCACCAGGATGCGGTGGTGGCCCGGGGCGTGGACCGGGAACTCGGTATCGGCGCTCACCTGGCCGGCGAGAACGCGTTCACCTACGGGCTGCTGTACGAACGGGAAGACCAGCGGGCCGCCCGGCTGCGGGCGAAGGCGCAGCAGACCTGGAAGCAGACTCCGCGTCCCCGCTTCAGCCATTGGCCCAGATAACGGCCTGTCCGGCCTGGCCGGATCAGCCAGGTTGGCCAGGAATGGCGGGCCTGATCCTGGAATAGCCGTCCCGGTCAGGCACGGGCCGGGCCTGATCATGGATCAGCCCTGGCCCGTCGTGCTGATCAGCGTGCCCGGGATCGGCGCGCCCAGGATCAGCGCCGCCGGCCGCGGACCACCAGCCAGCCGCCCAGCACCAGCGCACCCGCGGCCACTCCGGCCGCGAACGGCACCCGGTGCTGGTTCACGGTGGCGGCGGCCCGCCGGGCCCGCTGCTGGACCGGCTCCGGGGTGGCGGCCCAGGCGGCCGCGCCGGCCTGGGCCGCGACCGACTGGGCGCTGGTCCCGGCCTGGGCAGCACGGCTGGCGATGGTCTTGGTGACCGGCTCCCCCGCGCCCAGCACGGTCTTGCCGTTCTCGGTCACGGCCTGACGGGCCCCGGCCGTCCGGCCGCTGACTTCACCCTTCAGCTGGCCGGCCTTGCCGGACAGCCCCTGGGTCACGTCCCGCATCTTGGTCTTGAGCTGCCCGGACACCTCGGTCGCCTTCTGCTGGGCGCGGGACTTCA
The DNA here is from genome assembly GCA_963751175.1 of uncultured Actinomycetes bacterium. Classification (GTDB taxonomy): domain Bacteria; phylum Actinomycetota; class Actinomycetes; order Streptosporangiales; family Streptosporangiaceae; genus RYN-230. Next base: position 38,748 of record CAVVTM010000017.1, read on the forward strand.
CGTTCGACCTTGGCGGCCAGCGCCTCGACCGTGTTCCCGAGTTCCTCCCGGGTCCGGTTGATCTCCTTGACCAGCGCGTCCGGGTTGTCCGGCGGAGCCGCAGGGCCGCCCTGGTCTCCCGTGCCCTCTGCTGTGGTCATCGGTGTGCCCTTTCCTTGATTTCTTCCACGTCAGCCTTCACGCTCTGCACCGTCTGCTCCGGGACCGGCGGTGCGGCCTTGCTCACCTGGCTCTTACCCACCAGCGCGGCCAAGCCAGCGATGACCAGCAGCGCGCCGCCCACGATCAGCGCCGCCGCCCAGGCGGGCAGCACGCTGGCCAGGCCGATAATGGCCGCCGCCAGCAGACAGCCAATGCCGTACAACGCGACCAGGCCGCTGCCGCCGAACATGCCGGCGCCACGGCCGATTCGCTTGGCCTTGCCGGTCATCTCGTATTCGGCGAGCTTCAGCTCGTCGCGGATAAGCCGGGAAACCTGCTCGGACAATTGCTTCACGAGTTCGCCAGCCGAGGCCTCCGGGGCCACGGCGGGCTGAACACTTCCGTTCGGGTCTGCCATAACGTCCGCCCTCCTCAAGGGTGGGCCAGACCTACCCTGGTGTACCCGCGGGCTAACGCCAGGCAAAGACAAACCTCGCCATGGTATTTCCCTCGGGGCCCGGCGGCCGGGGGCATGGCGCCAGCCGGATGGCTCAGGCGCCGGGCGCAGCCAGGCTGCCCGCGACCTTCTCGGTGATGAGCTCGAAGGAGCGGATCCGGTCCTCGATGTCGTAGACCATCGTGGTCAGCATCAGCTCGTCCGCGGCAGTCCGTTCGAGCAGGTCGGACAGCTGCTGGCGGACCGTTTCCGGGGAGCCGAGCGCCTGGCCGGAGAAACGGTCCTGGGCGAATTCCCGCTCCCGGTCGGAATAGGAGTAGGCGGCCGCCTCCTCGGGGCTGGCCAGCGGGGCGGGCGTGCCGGACCGCAGCCGCACGAACGACAGGGCCGCGGGCCCGGAGAGCCACCGGGCCCGCTCGTCGGTATCGGCGCAGATCGCGCTCACCGCCACCATCGCATGCGGCCGTTCCAGCCATTGGGAGGGCTGGAAATTCTGCCGGTACAGGGCCAGCGCGGGCACGGTGTTGGCCGAGCTGAAATGGTGCGCGAACGCGAACGGCAGGCCAAGCAGCCCGGCGAGCTGGGCGCTGAACCCGCTGGAGCCGAGGAGCCAGACGGCGGGCATATCCCCGCGCCCCGGTGTCGCGGTGATCGGCCGCCGCAGGCCTTCCGCGCTGAACAGGCCGATCAGGTCGGCCAGCTCCTGCGGGAACGCCTCGGCCGAGAGCCCTTCCATGGTGCGCCGCAAGGCGAGCGCGGTGTACTGGTCCGTGCCCGGGGCGCGGCCGATGCCCAGGTCGATCCGGCCGGGGTGCAGTGCTTCCAGGGTGCCGAACTGTTCCGCAACGACCAGCGGGGCGTGGTTGGGCAGCATGACACCGCCGGAACCCACCCGGATCGTGGAGGTCGCCGCCGCGAGGTGGGCGATCAGCACGGCCGGGGCGGAGCTGGCGATGGCCGGCATGTTGTGGTGCTCGGCCACCCAGAACCGCCGGTACCCCAGTTCCTCGGTGCGCCGGGCCAGCTCGGTCGTGTACTCAAGGGCCTGGCCAGCGGTGGCCCCGGCCGCCACGGGCGCCAGGTCCAGCACGGACAACGGTACGTCGCTCACATAGCCGCCAACCGGCCGCGGCGGGAGTTTCTTCCGGCCCCGGCTGAGCCGGAAGTCACATCGGCGCCTGCCGGGACAGCCACACCGCCTGGAGGATCTGTATCCCGGGCGTGATCACGCCGACGGTGCGCACCCGGCCGGGGGCGGAGGCCGACCAGATACCGAGGGCCGTGGCGGACTGCATGAGCAGCTGCGTGCCCGACGGGTTCCAGGCCAGCGGCTGCCAGCCGGACGGCAGGGACCGCCGGCTGCCGTCCGGGAAGAGCAGCTCGGCGCGGTGCGCCGGGAACGCCACCGCCAGCGCGGGCGCGCGGCGCCCCCAGGCCACCAGCGAGGGAATCGCGGAGACCCCGGTGCTGAGCGTGGTGACCTGGCCGTGCTGGTAGATCAGCACGCTCGGCCGGCGGCTTCCCTGCGGGCCGGTCCAGCCCTCGATGGCGATCTGGCCGTGCGGCCCGAACACCGGGCCGTCCAGGGGGCGGCGCTGCCGGTAGACGATCGTGGCTCGGCTGGTGAACGAGGGCTGGGTCCAGATCGCGAATTTCGCATTCCGGTCGGTTCCGGACCTGCCGGGCGGGGTGACGTAGCCGATGGTCCCGTTGCCGCGGATGTCGGGCGAGCTGCCGTCGATGAGCTGGCCATGGTGGCCGTGCCGGAGCCATGACGGGCCGTGGCGGGTCCACCGGGCCAGCCGGTCCGTCCCGTCGGCGGCGTCAGCCAGGACGATGCCCGCGCCCGACGCAGCGAGCGCGTCGATCCTGTGACCGGCTTGATCGTGGGTGAGCTGGGTGATCGCCTGGCCAGGTCCCACCTGCCACACGTTGAGGCTGCCCAGGCTCCGGCCGGCGAGCAGGTAGTAGGCACCGGCGGGCAGCTGGGCCGCGGTGCCCGCGGGCACCGGCCGCGCGGACACCGAGGACGCCACCGCCGCGGGGGCGGGCGACGCGGACGGGTTCGGCAATGCGGTGCTGGCCGCCGGGCTGGTCCGGCCGGACCCGGCCGGCGACTGGATGGTTGCCGAGACGGCACGCCCGCTACAGCCTGCGGCGGCCAGGGCCAGCAGGCAGGCGGCCAACGGGGCACTAATCCATCTACCCACACCAGGTCCCGCGAGTAGTAGAGACGGACACCGGCGCGGGACGCCGCCGCTGCCTGCGTCCGGTTAAAGCCAAGGTATCAGCGGGGGCAACGTATCGTCGCCTCGTGTCCGGCCCAGGCACTGTGACCTGGACCGCAGTGCTCCGGGTCGGATGACCCGCGGCCTCACGCCGCGGCGGCACTGCCGGGCTTCGCCGTCTGGAGCGGGAAGGACGCCGTGGACGGGGGCACCGAGGACGCGGTGACGAACTTGCTGCCGTCCGGGCCAGCCTGCACCGCCATCCCCAGGGCACTGCCGCGCACCAGTTTCTTCCAGGACAGGAACCATACGGTCCAGCCGTTGTCCCAGGTACCGGCCCGGGGGCTGCCCGTGATCATGACGGGATCGCCGGGATTCTCCATCTGGTAATAAGTCTGGGCGTCGGCGGGCGACATGTTCACGCAGCCGTGGCTCACGTTCACCAGGCCCTGCTCACCCACGGACCAGTACGCGTCGTGCAGGTAGTCGCCGGTCCAGGTGAACCGGACCGACCAGGGCACCTCGAGGCTGTAGCCGGGCCCGGTCATCAGGACCGGGTTGCCCTTGTCGATGGTCAGGTACGTGCCGTCCGGCGTGTCGTCGCCCGGGCGGCCGGTGCTGATCGGCCAGGTGTAGAGCAGGTGGCCGTTCCGGTACACGTGCATGTGGTGGGTGGCCGTGCTCGCCGTGACGATCAGCGACCCGCCGATCCGGAACGTCTGGGTGAGGTCGTGCCGGTCGTAGACCCCCGGCGCGCCCTCCACCCCGTCCAGGTGCGCGTCCAGGCTCACGGTCGTGTGCGCGGGCCAGTAGTTCTGCGGCCGGAAGTACAGGGTCTCGTTCCCGTCCCAGTACCAGGCGCCGGTCACCGGCCGCGAGGTGCGCAGCTGGAGCGAGCGCTCCACCGCGGCCCGGTTCCTGATCGGGTGGCTGAAGGTCAGGATCACCGGCATCCCGACCCCGAAGGTCTGGCGGTACCCCTCGTCGATGTGAGCCCTGAACGTGTGCTCAGGCGCGAGGGTCCGGAACGACGTCGTCCTGGTGACCGTGCGGCCCGTGGAGTCCACGGTCTTCGCGGTGACCGTGTAGGCCTGCGCCGGGTGCAGGGCCCAGGTGCCGCGCCAGGTGGCGTGCGTGCCGCTGGCATCAGCGGTCAGCGTGCCGCCGACCGCGGACCCATGGCTGCTCACCTGGACGCTGCGGATCCGGCTGCCGCCTTTGGCGGTGACCGTGATGGGGGCCTGCGGGCTCACCCCCGAGCTGCTGCCCGTGAGCGAGATGACGGGCGGGGCGCTGCTGGCCCCGGGCCGCGCGGCACTGCCCGCCGTCTGGCCCCCGCCCGAGCAGGCGGCGATGAGCAGGCACGCCCCTGCGGCACCCGCCAGCCAGCCTCCCCGGCCCCGATATGACCCGATGATCCCCCGGATTCCCCGCACGCTGAGCCTCACGTAACTCGTGGCGGAGCCCGCCGGGCCAGCGCCTGACGGTCCCGCTCAAGTGGATGATCCCCCGTGTCATCCGCCCCGCCCGGCCCGGGGAGAGCGGGACGCCCGAAATGGTGCTGAGGTGGGCTAATGCCCGCCGGAAAGGAGCGGATGATTGGCTTTGCCAGCCATCCCTGGCGGTTCTGCCCGCACGGCCGGCCGGCGAAACGGCCAGGGCACCGGTCAGCCGTGGCCGGGCCGGGCGTTGCGCAGCACCTGCACGCCGGCCGCCGGGAACCCGGATACCGTGGTCCCGGTGAGCGACTGGGCGCAGATCCGGGCCGGCACCGTGCTGTACGAGGATGACGCGGCGCTGGTGCTGGACAAGCCGGCCGGCCTCGCGGTCATGGGTGAGCGGCACGACACCGATCTGGTCCGGCTGGCGGAGGAGGCGGGCGAGAAGCTCTACCCCGCGCACCGGATCGACAAGGTGACCTCAGGGGCCCTGCTGCTGGCCAAGGACCTGCGCCTGCACGGTGACCTGACCCGCCAGTTCAACCGGCGCACCGTGGACAAGACCTACCTGGCTATCACCGCCACCACCGGGCTGCCTGCCCGCGGCACGATCGAGCTGCCACTCAGCGTCGGCCGCAAGAACCGGGTCCGGGTGGCGGCCAACCGCGCCGCGATCACCTACGACCCGGCCGGGTCCCGCTGGTCGGTCCCGCCCGATGAGCAGTTCCGGGAGGTACGGACCTACCCGTCCACCACCACGTTCGTGACCGTGGCGGGCGACGAGGGGCACACGCTGCTGGCCGTCTGCCCGGTGAGCGGGCGCCGCCACCAGATCCGGGTGCACCTCGCCTGGATCGGCCATCCCATCGAGGGTGATCCGCTGTTCGGCCGGGCTGGCCGGGACGGGGCCGCCTCCGGCCGGACGCTGCTGCATTCGTGGCGGCTGGGGTTCGACGCGGCCTGGGCCGGCGGCCGCCGTATCCAGGTCGAGGCGTCCCCCGGACCCGACTTCTGGGCCGCCCTGCCCGGCGGTGCGGTCCCGCTCCCCGGCTGGGACGCAACCGGCGGACACTGACTCGCAGGGGGTTCCGGGGGGTCGTCCCCCCGGGCAGGCTCGGCCGGAGAGGCGGGGCGCGCCGGAGGCGTGTCCCCTCCGAGCCGGCGACTCGCGGGGGGTTCGGGGGGTCGTCCCCCCGGGCTGGCTCGGCCGGAGAGGCGGGGCGCGCCGGAGGCGTGTCCCCTCCGAGCCGGCGACTCGCGGGGGGTTCCGGGGGGTCGTCCCCCCGGGCTGGCTCGGCCGGAGAGGCGGGGCGCGCCGGAGGCGTGTCCCCTCCGAGCCGGCGACTCGCGGGGGGTTCCGGGGGGTCGTCCCCCCGGGCAAGCTGAGAGTCGCCGGCGGGGGGCCGAGGAAGATGCAGAACGGATGCCCGGCCGGGTCGGCGTAGACGCGCAGCGGTTCCTCCGGGTCAGCGGAGCGGTCCCCGATCACCCGCGCCCCGAGGGCCAGCGCCCGCTCGTGCGCCGCGGTGAACTCGTCCTCCTCGGTGACGTACAGGTCCAGGTGCATCTGCTGCGGCACCGGGCCGTCCGGCCAGGTCACCTCGGCCTGCGCCGCCACCTGCTGGAACGCGATGCGGACCGCCCCGGCGGCATCCTTCAGCACCAGCCAGTCCTGGCCCGCCGGGTCCGGCTGGCCCGCGGCGGGCGGCTCATCGCCAGGCCGGTACTGCCAGCCCAGCAGCTGCCGGTAGAACTCGGCCAGTTCCCTCGCGTCGGTGGTGTCCAGGACCACCTGCCGGAACAGGGGGTACCCTCGCCCTGCGCCTGCATGCTCTGCCGTCACGGACGTGACGTACCCCGGGCCGGTGTCGAGAATCCACGGGCCGCCCCGACGTCTCCGGTGAACGGCCCGCCGGGCCGCGAGGAGAGGAGCACCGCCAATGCTTATCAAGTCCCGCATGGGCATCAGCGCCGACGGGTTCGCGAGCACGCCTGACGGCGTTCCCGCGATCGCCACCGCGCCTGGCTTCGAGCCAGGGGTCTCGCACGGCTATCCCGAGTTCATCGAGGGCTGCGACGCGGTCGTGATGGGCCGCTCCACGTTCGTGCCCGCGCTGGGGGCACCGCAGTGGCCGTGGCCCGGTCTGCGGGTTTACGTGCTGACCTCGGGCCCGCTCCCGGCAGGCACCCCCGACCATGTGGTCGCCGGGCGGCAGGGCCCGGCGGACCTGCTCGCCCAGCTGCGGGCCCGCCCGTCAGGCGGCGACGTCCACCTGGTCGGCGGCCCGCGGACCATCCGCGCGTTCCACGAGCTCGGGGCGCTGGACCGGCTGGAACTCGTGCTGCTGCCGGTCCTGCTCGGGGACGGGCTGCCCCCCGCCCTGATAGGACAGAAGGCCTAAACAGCCAGGTCGCGGGTCTGCAGGCGGGTCTGGTGCGGCTCGCCGGGTGGTTCCTCCACGCCGAAGCTGAGGATCGCGGGTGGGACGGATCCGGATCAGCGGCCCGCCGTCGGCGCCCTCGTCCAGGGCCTCTGCGGTGCCGCGGATCTCCAGGAAGCGGACCCGCCACGGATCGGTGGAGGTGATGTCGTCCACCACGAGCGCGACCTGGCCGTTGCGGCGGACGTTACGGAACTTCTGGCTGGAAGTCAGGTTGAACCCGGTCACGTCGATCGTGCCGAGCCCCGGGTTGACACGGAAGCCGACGGGCTTGACCTGAGGACTGCCGTCCGGCTGGATGGTGGCCAGCCGCCCCAGCGGCTGGCTCCCCAGGTAGGCCGTCTCGGCGTCGGTGAAGGCCATTGGCTGCTCCATTCGGTGGGAAGGCCGCACTCACCCCGCACGCTAGAACTTCAACCGGGCTTGAAGTCAAAGGAGGCCGCCGGCACGTATTCTCGATCATTAGCCGGCCGTGCTCCTGGAGGTATCGCGTGTTCAGGCTGGACCACGAGGCGGAAAGCGCGGTGCGGCAGCGGCTCGGCGCCGTGGACGCCGACGCGTTCCTGGCGCGCCTGGAACAGTTGTCGTTCGACATAGCCGGCCCGCTCGGGCAGCTCTATGGCGGCGTGACCGACACCACCCGGCTCGTGACCGAGCTGGTGCTCGACGCGCTGGAGGCGGCCGCCGCGCGGCCCGCGCCGCTGCGGCTGCTGGACCGCCGCCGTGAGATAGATCCCGGGTGGTTCCAGCGGTCGCGGATGATCGGCTACGTCTGCTACGCCGACCGGTTCGCGGGCTCGCTGCGCGGCGTCCGCCAGCACGTGGACTACCTGGCCGAACTCGGGGTCACGTACCTGCACCTGATGCCGCTGCTCCAGCCGAGGGACGGGGACAGCGACGGCGGCTACGCGGTGGCGGATTACGGCGCGGTGGATCCGCGGCTGGGCAGCATGGCCGACCTCGAGGTGCTGGCGGCCGAACTGCACGGGCGCGGCATGACGATATGCATCGACCTGGTCCTGAACCACACCGCGCGCGAGCACGAGTGGGCCCGCAAGGCGCTGGCCGGGGATCCCGGCTGCCGGGAGATGTACCTGATCTATCCCGACCGCACCATCCCCGACGCGTACGAGGCCACGCTGCCCGAGGTCTTCCCGGACACGGCCCCCGGCAGCTTCACCGAGGTGCCCGGGCTCGGCTGGGTGTGGACCACGTTCCACGAGTACCAGTGGGACCTGAACTACGCCAATCCCGCCGTCTTCCGGCACATGCTCGCGACCATGCTGACGCTGGCCAACCGCGGCGTGGACGTGCTGCGGCTGGACGCGGCGCCGTTCTTGTGGAAACGGCCCGGCACCGACGGCCAGAACCAGCCCGAGGCGCATCTGCTGCTCCAGGCCTTCCGCGCGCTGACCCGGCTGGCCGCACCAGGCCTGGTGCTCAAGGCCGAGGCGATCGTCGGCCCGGAGATGCTCGTGCAGTACCTCGGCGCGCACGACCGCTATCAGCCTGAGTGCGACCTGGCCTACGACAACCAGCTCATGGTGATGCTCTGGTCCACGCTGGCCACCCGGGACGTGCGCCTGGCCGGGCACGCGCTGTCCCGCCGCCGGCCCGCGCCCGCGCCGACCGCGTGGGTTTCCTACCTGCGCTGCCACGATGACATCGGCTGGGCCGTCTCCGACGCGGACGCCGCCGCCGTCGGGCTCGGTGGTTTCGAGCACCGCCGGTTCCTCAACGAGTTCTTCGCGGGCCGCTTCCCCGGGTCGTTCGCGCGGGGGGCCGTGTTCCAGGAGAACCCGGCGACCGGGGACGCCCGGATCTCCGGCATGGCCGCCTCGCTGTGCGGCATCGAGAGCGCGGCGGCCGCCGGCGATGAGGCCGAGCTGACGCTGGCCCTCAGGCGGCTGGAGTCCCTGTACGCCGTGGTCTTCTCCTTTGGCGGCATCCCGCTCATCTACATGGGCGACGAGCTGGCCATGACGAACGACGCCGGGTGGGCGGATGACCCGGAGCAGGCACACGACAACCGGTGGATGCACCGGCCGCGGATGGACTGGGCCCGGGCGGCCCGGCGCAGCGACCCGGCCAGCGTGGAAGGCCGCGCGTTCGCGGCGCTGCAGGGCCTGGCCCGTGCCCGGCAGGAACTGCTCGCCCTGCGCTCGGGCGGGACGACCGAGATCCTGCCCACCGGGAACCAGAGCGTGCTGGCCTACCGCCGGGCGCACCCGCGCAGCGCCCCGTTCCTGGCGCTCACCAACTTCAGCGACTCCAGCCAGTCCGCCGACCCGGGGATCATCGCCCGGGCCGGCCTGCGGGACCCCCGCCTCGCCCACGCGAGCACCGCAGTGGACACCGACGCGGGCACCGTCGCGCCCCGGACCGGGCTGGCCCCGACCGGGCTGGCCCCGACCGGGCTGGCACCGACTGGGCTGGCACCGACCGGGCTGGCCCCGATTGAGCTGGCCCCGTGGAGCTTCGCCTGGCTGACGGGTACCTGACCGCCCGCGCTATCCCGGCGAACGCAGCGCCGCAGCCGTGGCGGCGTCGGCAGGATAGAACGCCTCGATCGCCAGCTCGGCCACGGTCACGTCGGTCGCGGTGCCGACCACCGCGCTGATGCTGAACAGCGAGAGTTCCTGCCCGCCGCGCCGGTAGCGCAGCGGCAGCACCACCCCGCCAGGCGAGGTCACCTCGGCCATCCCGCCGGGGTAGCCGAGCAGCTCATCCCGCAGCTCCCGCAGCCGCTGGTCCCCGAGGGCCTGGGCCCTGAGGGCGCCGAGCCGCTGATCGTCGGGTTCGACGTGGCGGTCACCGACGACGACGGCCAGCTCGCCACCGTCCTGGGTTTCCTCGACAAGGTGCCCGGCTAAGCGGGCATGGAGCCCGCTGCCCGGCCGGCCACCGCGCCCGGTGGCCACCGGCCCGGCGGTTGGCCAACCGCCGGGCCGGACGCCACAGCGGGCGGGACTCGTTCTCCGCCAGCACTGGTTCTCCGCCAGCACTGGTTCTCCGCCAGCACTGGCGCGGCCCTACCCGCGGGGGGACGATCGGTGCTACGGCGGGCGGGCAACGAGGGCCGCCCCCGGAGCAAGGAGGGGATCTGGATGCCCGTAGTGCAGGCGAACGGCATCGACGTCTATTACGAGGTCCAGGGCGAGGGTGAGCCCCTGGTCCTCATCCCGTACCTGGCCGCCGACCAGGCGTGTTACGCGTTCCAGGTGGCCGACTACGCGAAGAGCTTCACCTGCTTCACCGTGGACCTGCGCGGTGCCGGCCTGTCCGGCAAGCCGGAGGGCCGCTACAGCACCGAACTGTTCGCGGACGACATCGCCGCGTTCATGCAGGCGGCCGGCGTGGACCGGGCGCACGTGTCCGGCCTGTCCCTGGGTGCGGCCACCGGCATGTGGCTCGCGGCCAAATACCCGGACCGGGTGGCGTCCCTGTCCTTGCACAGCGCCTGGCCGGCCAGCGACCTGTTCCTGCGCACGGTCGTCGAGGGCTGGCAGATCATGGCGCAGGCGCTGGGCAGCGTGACGGACATGGCGATCAAGGGAATCTTCCCGTGGTGCCTCACGCCCGAGCTTTACGCGGCCCGGCCGGACTACATCGAATCCCTGGCCGATTTCGTCCGTGGCCGGCCAATGCCACCGGTAGACGCGTTCCTCCGCCAGTCGCAGGCAGTGCTGGACCACGACGCGCGGGAGGTACTGGCTTCCGTGCAGGCCCCGACCCTGATCACCTTCGGCCGGCACGACCTGGTGACCTCCACCCGCTTTGCTGACCCGCTTACCCAGGCGATCGGCGACACGGAGGTCGTGGTGTTCGAGGACTGCTCGCACGCCCCGATCTACGAGAATGTCGAGGCGTTCAACCAGCGGACCCTGGACTTCCTCAATCGCCACCCTGGATAGCACCTGAGGGGCTGGCCTGCGGCCAGGACCGCTGGGGGACGACCGCTTTACTGGCGGTGGGACTGCGAGGGTGAGGTTTTCGTTGCGGAGAATGGGCCCGGGCCCCGGCCTCCCGGACGTCAGCCCCGGCCGCGCAGCAGCGACACCTTGAACGGGCGCAGCTCTCCGCGGGCGTACCCGCTGCTGATGGCCGGGTCGGCCGCCATGATCTGCTGCGCCGCCTCCTCGTCGGGGGCCTCGAACACGGCCACGCCGGTGTTGATGCGCCCGAGCGTGGGCCCCGCCAGGATCAGCTTCCCGTCCGCGAGCATGCGCTGCAGCCGCTCGAAATGCCGTGCCCACACGGCTTTTTCGTCGTCCGTCATCGTCGCCGCGAAGTCGTCCCGCGGGGGATGGATGAAGTAGATCCACTCCGTCACGCGGCGAGTCTGCCCGGGCGCGGCCAGCCAGTCAACGGGCCGCCGGGCGCTCAGCGGCGGGCAGCCAGTGATTCCAGGACGCGCTGGACGTTCTCGTCGAGGTCCCGGGCCGCGCCGGTGTGGCCGGCCAGGTGCCTGATGAGAGCCTGCTGGAAGAGCCCGTCGAAGACGGCGTACGCGGCCCCGGAGGACACGGCCAGCGAGGTCTCGGCCAGGTCGCAGTACTTGCTGATGATGCGCCAGATCATGCGCTCGAGGCTCTGGTCGATCTCGGTCACGTCATGGCGGTAGGAGTCGTCGAACAGGCTCTGGTTCCGCAGGTCGTACCAGAGGCGGTGCAGCGTGGCCTCCTCCACCAGGGTGGCGGCCATGGCGGCCCCGAACCCCCGCTTGAGCTCGCCGGCCGAGGTGGCGGTGGCGACGATGGTGTCGTACCGGGTCACGCACTCCGCCTTGTACTGCCGCACGCAGTAGGTGATCAGCTCGGTCTTGTCGCTGAAGTAGTAGTGCAGCACCCCGTGGGAGAACTCGGAGTTCTGCGCGATGTCACGCAGGCTGGTCCGCGCGTACCCCTGCTCGGCCAGGGTCTGCAGCGCGGCCGCGGCCAGCTGCGCACGCCGTTCCGCGAACTTGTCCAGCTGCCGGCGCGCGATCCGGTCGCGGTTCCGCTCTGCTGTCCCGGCGGCCTGGGCTGCCCCGGCCGCCTGGCCTGTCTCAGTCTGGGCCGTCTCGATCACTCCGGCCGTCTCGGTTACTGCCTGGGCTGTCTCGCTCACTACCTGGGCTGCCTCGGTCACGGTCAGGGTCCAATCAGCTCCGCGTGCCCCCGCGAACTGCGGGTCGCAGTCTACCCGGCGCGTCTCCTTGTGAACTTGACAGGTGACCAACATTCTCTGGACGATCGTCCAGGTATCTCTTGACAGTTGTCAAGATTCGCGTCCAGGCTATGTCTCACGTCACATGATCCCGCCGCCTCGTGCAGCGGCATACGGGCCCATGGCGGTCCCGGGAAGAGGTGCCTGATGAGCGTGTATGAACTGACGGGGCGGAAGGCACTGGTCACCGGCGGGGCCCGCGGGCTCGGCGCCGGCATGGCCCAGGCGCTGGCCCAGGCCGGGGCGGCGGTCGTGATCGCTGACGTCCGGGAGGACCTGGGCAAGGCGACCGCCGACGCGCTGCGCCAGTCCGGCGCGATCGCCGAGTTCGTGCCGCTGGACGTGACCAGCGAGGCGAGCTGGGACCAGGCCATGACCCAGGCCATCAGCGCTCTCGGCGGCCTGGACATCCTGGTGAACAACGCCGGGGTGGAGATCTCCAGCCTGGTCGCCGACATCGAGGCCGCCGACGTCCGGCGCATGCTCGAGGTCAATGTGCTGGGCACGGCCCTGGGTCTCAAGCACGCGTTCCGGGCGATGCGCCCCGGCGGCCGGCCGGCCAAGGCGGCGCGGTGATCAACATCGCCTCGGTCGCGGCCACCATCGCCTTCCCCGGCATCGCCGGCTACTCCGCCACGAAGTCGGCCGTGGACCGGCTCACCCGGGTCGCGGCGATGGAATCCGGCAAGCTCGGCTACGGCGTCCGGGTGAACTGCGTCTACCCGGGCCTGGTCGCCACGGAGATGGGCCTGCAGCTGGCCACGGACATGGCCACGCTCGGCCTGTTCCCCAGCGCGGAGCACGCGGTCGGCGCGGTCGTCGAGCTGACCCCGGCGGGCCGGCTCGGCGAGGTGCCGGACATGGCCGACGCGGTGGTGTTCCTGGCCTCCGACGGCGCACGGTTCATCACCGGGGCGGGGCTGCCGGTCAACGGCGGCATGGGCATGTGACCCGGTCCTCCCGGCTTCCGGGTCCTCCGGGGGCTTCCCCTTCTGGCTTCTAGCGAAAGGCGCATCATGAGCACGGACAAGCCTGTCGTCGTCTACGGCGCTTCCGGGTACACCGGGCAGCTGATCTGCGAGTACCTGCGGGAGTTCAACGTCCCGTTCATCGCGGCCGGGCGGGACAAGGCCCGCATCTCCGAGGCCCTCGACCGGGTGCCCGGCCTCGGCACGGTGCCGCATGAGGTGATCGAGGTCGAGCACCAGGTCGGGCCGCTGACCGAGCTGCTGTCCGGCGCCAGGGTCGTGCTCAACACGGTCGGGCCGTTCGCCCGGCACGGCGGCGAGGTGGTGGAGGCCTGCCTGGCGGCCGGCTGCCACTACCTCGACACCACCGGCGAGCAGGACTGGCTGATCACCTGCGACGAGACCTACGGCGAGCAGATGGCCGCGCGCGGGCTGCTGCTGGCGCCGGGCGTCGCGCAGATGTACACCACCGGCGAGATCGCGGCCGACATCTGCCTGGAGATGCCGGGCCTGGACACCCTCGACATCGAGGTGTTCTGGAAGGGGCTGCCCACGATCGCGTCGACGCGGACGATCCTGGTCAACGCGGCCCTGGCCAAGGCTTATTACCTGGAGCAGAACGAGTACGTGGAATGGCCGGCCGACGCCGGGCTCTACACCGTCGTGGTTCCCGGCCAGCATGAGACCGGGCTCGCGCTGCCGTGGGGCGGCACCTCGCACCCGGTCTGGTTCCGCCGCGACCCGCGGGTAGCGAACGTCAAGGTGCTCGGCGGCGTCTTCAACCGTGCGCTCATGATGGGCGTCCCGCAGATCGTGGCGGGCGCGCTGGAGCAGATCAAGGACCTGTCCGACGCCGAGAAGTACACCGCCCTGTCCGAGCAGGCCGCCGCGGTGATGAACCAGATGCCCCCGCGGGAGAACCCGCGGATCAACACCTCGCTGGACTCGGTGTACGCCTCCGGCCCGCTCGGCCGCGCGCACTGCGTGCTGCACGGCAACTGCAACTACAAGCAGACGGGCGCCCTGCAGGCCTACGCCGCGTACTCCCTGCTGCAGCAGCCGCCCCGGCGGGTCGGCTTCGCGTCCGGCTGCCAGGCCTTCGGCCACCGCGAACTGCTCGGCATGCTGCGCGGCTTCGGCCTGGTCATGGAGCCCGTCCTCACCGTCCAGCACTGACCATGCGGCTGACCGACTTCCTGGACAAGGGGGCCTCGCTCGGCCCGGCCGCACCGTGCCTGACCATGGCCGGCCGCACCCGGAGCTACGCCGAGGTCCAGCAGCTGTCCTGGGTGATCGGCCAGGCGCTGGCCCGCTCCGGCATCCGGCCCGGCGACAAGGTGGCGGTGCTGTCCGCCAACGACCCGGTCGCCTTCTCGTGCGTGTTCGGGATCGCGCGGGCCGGGGCGGTGTGGTGCCCGGTGAATCCCCGCAACAAGGCGGCGGAGAACCGGGCCCTCCTGGACCTCTTCGACTGCGCCTGCCTGATCTTCCAGGGAGCGTTCGCCCCGCTGGTCGCGCGGATAGCCCCGGAACTGCCGACGATCACCACGCTGGTCTGCCTCGACCAGGCCGCACCGGGGGCCATCGCGTTCGAGGAGTGGGTGGACGGCCTGGCCGGCCAGCCCTGGCAGGCCGGCCCGGCGGACGACATCGCGATGATCGCGGGCACGGGCGGCACCACCGGCCAGCCGAAGGGGGTGCTGCTCACCGGGCACAACATCGAGACGATGACGGCCCTCACCCTGATGGGCTACCCGTTCGACGGGCGCCCGGTCTATCTCGCCCTCGCCCCGCTCACGCACGCCGCGGGTGTGCTCTGCTTCCCGGTCATGGCGCTCGGCGGGGAGATCGTCATCATGCCCGCGCCGGACCTGGCGGAGTTCCTCTCGCTGATCGGGCAGCACAAGGTGACCCACGCCTTCCTGCCACCCACCCTGATCTACCTGCTGCTCGACCAGCCCGCCCTGGCCACGGCCGACCTGGCCTCGCTGCAATGCCTCTGGTACGGCGCGGCGCCCATGTCGGCGGCGCGCCTCGAGCAGGCCATCGGCGCGATCGGCCCGGTCATGGGGCAGCTGTTCGGGCAGACCGAGGCGCCGATGATGATCTCGAGCATGGCGCCGGAAGATCATTTCCGCGCCGATGGCACGCTGGCCACCGAGCGCTTCGCGTCCGCGGGGCGGCCCGGCCCCCTGGTCACCGTGGCCATCATGGACGACCAGGGGCGGCTGCTGCCTGCGGGCCAGCGCGGGGAGATCGTCGTCCGCGGCCCCCTGGTCATGGCCGGCTACTACAAGGACCCGGTGGCCTCAGCCGAGGCCGCACGGCACGGCTGGCACCACACCGGCGATATCGGCTACCTGGACGACGGCAACTATCTCTACATCGTGGACCGGGCCAAAGACATGATCATCACAGGCGGGTTCAACGTCTACTCCGCCGAGGTCGAGCAGGCCCTGCTGGCCCACCCGGGGGTGCTGGACTGCGCGGTGGTCGGGCTGCCGGACGTCAAGTGGGGGGAGAGGGTCACCGCCGTCGTCCAGCCCCATCCAGGTCACGATGTCCCGGGCGATGATCTCCGCGCCTTCGTCAGGGAGCGCCTCGGCGGCGTCAAGGCCCCGAAGCAAGTCGAGGTCTGGCCCGACCTGCCCCGCTCCCGGGTCGGCAAGGTGCTCAAGAACGAGGTCAGATCCCGGCTGCTCAGCCAGGCGGACAGGGACGGCCTGGCCGAGGCCTAGGGGGGCGGCCTCGGCTAGGCCTGCGACGGGGACCGCTCGCGTCACCCAGCCCCGGCGGCGGGGCGGTCCCCGGATGCGACGGCGATGATCTCGGGACTCGCCGGGCCGCAGGGTGAGCCGTCCCAGTCGCCGTACCAGGTGACGCGGGTGAGGCCGGCCTCCGCCAGAAACACAGCCACCTGGGCCCGGTCCATGAAGCGGAGCGTGTCCGGGACCACCACGGTCCCGTCCTGCCCGGCGCCGGCGAAACGGAACCAGGTCTCGTACGTGACCAGTTCCCCGGCCACCGCGCTGATGTCGTAGTGCACGTCGGCGGCGAGGCCGGCCGCTTCCACCCGCTGCCTGGTATCCCGCGGATTCCAGTCCTGCCACTCCCGCACGGCCGGGTTCCGGGTCTCGAACGCGATCCGGCCGCCCGGGGCCAGGTGCCGGCTCAGGGCCCGCAGCGCCGCACGCACGTCGTCGTCCCCGAGGAGCAACTGGAACACGTGCCCGGTCATGATGATCAGCTCGAAGCGAGTCCTGGTGGCCAGACCCGCGGCGTCGGTCCCGATCCAGCGCACCCGGCCGCCACCGGGCCGGGCGCGGGCCAGGTCCAGCATCGCCGGCGCCGGGTCAGCGCCCGTCACGTCGTGCCCCCGGGCCGCCAACTCGCAGGCGAGCCACCCCGTACCGCAGCCCATGTCCAGGATCCGGGCCGGCGGGGTGCCGGGCAGGCTGAGGTAGAACGCGTCGGCGGCGCCCGGCGGGTTCAGCGCGTCGTACAGGGCCGCCAGCCGCGGATCGGCGTAGCTCGCACTGGGGCTGCCACCACGGGGGCCGCCACGACTGGGCATGGTCACCTCGTCTCCCGGGCCGCCGCGGCCCGGCCGGAGGCCGGGGTCTGCGGAAGGTCAGCCGCCGATCTCGTCCCGGTGGTGATGCCTGCGGTCCGGGCGGGGCCGCCGCCCTCCGCGATGGGCAGGAGCGCCGACCGCCCAGCGCCCCAGCATCAGGGCACCCAGCGGCACCGCCACCCACAAGAACCAGGGGCCGCCACTGGCCCCGCTGAGAAGCCAGATCACGAACGTGCCGAGGCTGATCGCGAGCCAGGATCCCCACGCCGCCCGCCACACGGGCGAGAACCGGCCCTGCCCGGAGGGCACGGGCAGACCGGACGGCGACGCCGGGCGCGGCGGACCGCCTGCGGGGCGGCGCGGCAGGGCATCCGGGAACTGCTCCAGGTCCACGCCGGGCAGGTCGGCCAGGACCTCGTCGAGTTCGCCCGCGGTCCGCGCCGCGTAGGCCTTGTCGAGACGATCGTTGAACTCATCGAGCGTCAGCCGCCCGGCCGCGAGATGCTCCCGCAAAGCGGCGGCCACCCGGTCGCGGTCCGCGTCCGACGCGCGGAGCCGCGGATCACTGGCCATCGTCAGCCTCCTCAGCGGCCTGAGCCCCCGTGCCCAGTCCTGCACCATCAATGATGCGCCCGGCCGGGCCGTCGGAACAGAACCTAAGGACACCAGGCTCAGAGCCGATGGTCATCGGGTGCACGGCCGTGACGCCAGCCAGGCCACCGGGACGCGGGGCGGATGGCCGGGACACGGGTCCAGGCCGCGCCGGGCTACCACCTGGTCCAGGCCGCAGCCGCGGCCGCAGACACGCCCGGACCGGGAAATAGAGGGTCTAATGGCTCTGCGGCGCAGGAGCTAGGTCCCTGCCCGGAGGTGCCGCGCGGGCGTGACGCTGTAGTCATGTCTGCCAGCGACCCGCACCTGAGTTCCGCCGCACCGCGGATGGCCCGTTCTGAGGCCACCCCGGCCACTCCGGTCCGTGGCCCGATCGACTGGCGCGCGCTGAGATTCGCTGACCGCGCCTGCTGCTGCGAGGCCAGGCCCGCGGTCGTCGTGATCATGCCGCCCGTGGCCGGCCGGCTCCACCCGACCGAGCTCCTGCTCTGCGGGCACCACTACCGGGCCAGCCAGATGGCGCTGGCGATGTCGGGCGCGACCATCTTCACCGTCGCGGGCGCGGCCCTGAGCTCCGGCGATCTGTGGACGGTCGGGGCAGGCTCGGACCGGGAGGCCTGACCGGGCCATTCAGCACTGGCCGTTCAGCACTGGCCGTTCAGCACTGGCCGTTCAGCACGGGCCGTTCAGCACGGGCTCTTCAGCACGGGCTCTTCAGCACGGGCCGGCCTGGGCCGGACCGGGGAGCAGGCCAGCCGTCGCGGGCCGAAGGTCCCGCGGCGCCGGTCCTTGCGTCTCTGGCCTGCGCACCCGGCCCGGTGATCCAGTGAAGGTGCGGACGCTGGCCCTGAACGCGGCCGGTGCGCAGCGGCGGGAGGAACCATGAACCAGCGACCAGGTCTCGACCAGCTCGGCCTCGGCCCGGGCAAGAAGGCGAGGCTGCACCGGATACTCCACCAGCACGGCCTGCGCAACGGCACCGCGATCTTCCTGCCCTACGACCAGGGCCTCGAGCACGGCCCCCGGGACTTCTTCGCCAACCCTGCCGCCGGCGATCCCCGCTACATTCTCAAGCTCGCCCTGGAGGGCGGGTTCAACGGCATCGCGATCCAGATCGGCCTCGCGGAGAAGTTCTACTGGGACTACGCCGGGGAGATCCCGCTGGTCCTGAAGCTCAACGGCAAGACGGACATCCCCGCGGACTCCGCCCCGCTGTCCCCGGTCAACGCGACCGTGGCCGACGCGGTCCGGCTTGGCGCGGACGCGGTCGGGTACACCCTGTACGTGGGAACCTCCGCGCAGGAGCGTGACTTCGAGCAGTACCGCCAGGTCCGCGAAGACGCCCAGCGCCTGGGCATGCCCTTGATCGTGTGGGCATACCCCCGCGGCGGGGACATCGACGCCAAGGGCGGCAAGGATTCCTTCTACGCGGTGGACTACGCCGCCCGGACCGCCAGCGAACTGGGCGCCGACGTGGTCAAGGTCAACTTCCCGCACCCAGAGAAGACCGACGGTACGGCCGAGGCCTACCGGCGCGGGTTCTCCGCCCAGGAGGCCATCGACGGGGTGGTCCGGTCCGCGAACCGGACGCTGCTGCTGGTCTCCGGCGGCGAGCGGGCCGGGGACGACGCCATGCTGGAGAAGGCGCGGCAGTCGATGGAAGCCGGCGCGACCGGCCTGATCTTCGGCCGCAACATCTGGCAGCGCGAGCACAGCGAGTCGCTGCGCTTCGTCGCGCAACTGAAGGACATCCTGGCCAAGTACTCCTCTGGCTGACGTGGCCACGGACTGTGGGGGACCCAGCCATGGCAACACCTGAGCTCGCCCAGCCCGTCGTGATCACCCGGTCCGGCCTGGATCGCCTGGTCGACGTGCTGATCGGCGACGGCTACCAGGTCGTCGGCCCGACGGTCCGGGACAGCGCGATCGTGCTGGCCGAGCTCGACTCCGCCAGTGAGCTGCCCGCCGGGTGGGGCGTAGACACCGGGCCCGGCCACTACCGGCTGCGCGAGCGGCCGGATGCCGCGGTGTTCGCGCATTCGGCCGGGCCGGGGTCCTGGAAGCAGTTCCTGCACCCGCCGCGGCGGCAGCTATGGTCCGCGGACGCCGAGGGCGGATTCCGCCCCGCCGAGCCCGCGGCACCGCGCTACGCGTTCCTCGGCGTCCGGGGCTGCGACCTGGCCTCGATCCGGATTCTCGGCCAGGTCCTCGGCGAGGGCGCCCATCCTGACGGCGCATTCGCCCGGGCCCGCCGGGCCCTGTTCGTGGTCGCGGTGAACTGCACCGAGCCGGGCGGGGTGTGCTTCTGCGCCTCGATGGGGACCGGCCCCGCCGCGGGGCCCGGCTACGACCTGGCGCTCACCGAGCGGCTGGACGAGTCCGGGCACTGGTTCCTGGCCGAGGCCGGCACCCCCGAGGGCGCGCGCATCCTCGCGGAGGTCCCGCACCGGAGCGCTTCCGTTGCGGAACAAGAGGCGTCGCGGGAGGAGGTCAGCGCGGCGGCGCAGCGGATGGGCCGGAGCATGCCCGCGGTTGACCTGCCGCTGCTGATCCGGGACTCGGTGGAGTCGCCGCACTGGGAAGACGTGGCCAGCCGGTGCCTGTCGTGCGCTAACTGCACGATGGTCTGCCCGACCTGCTTCTGCACCACGACCGAGGACGTGTCCGACCTGACCGGCTCGCACGCCGAACGCTGGCAGCGCTGGGCGTCCTGCTTCGAGGTCGATTTCTCGTACGTGCACGGGGGCAGCGTGCGGCCGTCCGGGGCCAGCCGGTACCGGCAGTGGTTCAGCCACAAGCTGGGCACCTGGCACGAGCAGTTCGGCAGTTCCGGCTGCGTGGGCTGCGGCCGCTGCATCGCCTGGTGCCCGGTCGGCATCGACATCACCGCCGAGGCCGCCCGGCTCGCCGGCCTGGCCGGGCTCGCCGGCCCGGCGGGCGGAAGCGGCGGGCCCGGGACGGGAGACCAGGATGAGTAAGCAGGACGCGGACCTGGCCGGCCTGGGTGTGCTGGCCGGCCTGTCCGCGGCCCACCGTGACCTGGTCATGCGCACGGCCGTCCCGGTCCGTTTCGGAGCGCGCGAGCGGCTGTTCCGCGAGGACGACCCCGCCGAGGGGTGCTGGCTGATCCACGACGGCTGTGTCGCGCTCGACCTGACGGTGCCCGGCCGCGGCCGGGTGGTGGTGCAGACGCTGGGCCCCGGTGACGTGCTGGGCTGGTCGTGGCTGATACCGCCCTATAAATGGCATTTCGGGGCGATAACGACGCGGGACACGAGCGCCGCGAAACTGGACACGGGCCAGCTGCGCAGGCTCGCCGACGAGGACCCGCAGTTCGGCTACGCGCTCGCGCTGACCCTGTTCCAGGCGTGCGCACAGCGGCTGCAGGCCACCCGGGCCCGTCTCCTCGACCTGTACGGGAGCCCCCTTGACCAGCACTGAGGCGGCCCGCACGGGCGCGGCCGGGACTGGGGCGGTCCCGGCGGACACCCCGCCGGCGGGGGCCGCGGACCCGATGCTGCCGGTCCCCTACCGCGTGGCCGGCCGCACGACGGAGACGCACGACTCTGTCACGCTGACCCTGGAGCCGGCGGCCACCCCGCTGCCGCCGTTCCAGCCGGGCCAGTTCAGCATGCTGGCCATGCCGGGCATCGGCGAGGTCGCGATCTCGGTCAGCGGCGACCCGGCGGCCGGGGACGGGCGGCTGGTGCACACGATCCGCGCGGTCGGCGCGGTCACCCAGGCCCTGTGCGAGGCACCCCTGGGCCGGGTGATCGGCGCCCGCGGCCCGTTCGGCACCAGCTGGGATCTCCCGTCCGCCGCCGGGCGCGACCTGGTCATCGTGGCGGGCGGGGTCGGGCTCGCGCCGCTGCGGCCCGTGCTGCTCGGCGCGCTGGCCGCGCGCCGCTCCTACCGCAGGGTCTGCCTGATCGCAGGGGCCCGCCTGCCCGCCGAATTCCTGTTCCGCGGTGAGCTGGACGCCTGGTCCGGCCGCCCGGACCTGGAGGTGGAGCTGACCATCGACCAGCCGGCCGCCAGCTGGGACGGCCAGGTCGGGTTCGTCACCGAGCCGCTCGCCCGGCTGCCCGTTGACCCGGCCCGCACGGTCGCGTTCCTGTGCGGCCCGGAACCCATGATCCGGTTCTCCGCGCAGGTGCTGCTGCGCCAGGGCGTCCCCGCCGGGGATATCCGGGTGTCCCTGGAACGCAACATGAAATGCGGCGTGGGCCTGTGCGGGCACTGCCAGCTCGGCCCGCTCCTGGTCTGCCGGGACGGGCCGGTGGTCGGCTACACCGTGGCCGGCCCGCTGCTGACCATCCGGGAGCTGTGATGAGCAAACCCTCCCTCGCCGTGTGGAAGCTCGCCTCGTGCGACGGCTGCCAGCTGACCCTGCTCGACTGTGAGGACGAGCTGCTCACCCTGGCCGGTGAGGTCACGATCGCGCACTTCCTCGAGGCGTCGTCGGCGGTTCAGCCCGGCCCGTACGACCTCTCGCTGGTCGAGGGGTCTGTCACTACCGCGCGCGACGAGCAGCGGATCCGCGAGATCCGCCGGGAATCGCGGACGCTGGTCACGATCGGCGCGTGCGCGACGGCCGGCGGAATCCAGGCGCTGCGGAACTTCGGCGACTCGGCCGAGTTCGCCTCGGCCGTCTACGCCAGCCCGGAGTACCTCGACACGCTGGCCACCTCGACCCCGGTCGCGGCGCACGTGCCGGTCGACTTCGAGCTGCGCGGCTGCCCCATCGACCGGCGGCAGCTGCTGGAGGTACTGACCGCCATGCTGGTCGGGCGCAAACCGGATATCCCCGACACGAGCGTGTGCACCGAGTGCAAGCGCCAGGGCCACACCTGCGTGATGGTGGCCGACGGGACCCCGTGCCTCGGGCCGGTCACCCACGCCGGGTGCGGGGCGCTGTGCCCCGCCCAGTCCCGGGGCTGCTACGGCTGCTTCGGCCCGGTGAGCGGGGCGAACGTGATGGCCCTCGCCGCGCAGCTGCGCACCTGCGGGATGGGCGGGGACGCCATCGGCCGGGTGTTCGCCACGTTCAACGCCGCGGCCCCGCCGTTCCTGGCGCAGCACCGTGCGGAGCAGCACCGTGCGGAGCGTGACCGTGCGGAGCAGGACCGCGGGGAGGCGTCACCATGACCGACCGCAGGCGGGAGCTCATCGTGAGCGGCCTGGCCCGGGTCGAAGGCGAGGGCGCGCTCCGGATCACGGTGCACGACGGCCAGGTGGCGCGGGCCGAGCTGAACATCTACGAGCCGCCCCGGTTCTTCGAGGCATTCCTGCGGGGCCGCTCCTACACCGAGCCGCCGGACCTGACCGCGCGGATCTGCGGGATCTGCCCGGTCGCCTACCAGACCAGCGCGTGCAACGCGATCGAGCAGGCCTGCGGGGCCGGGCTCAGCGAGCCGCTCGGCGAGCTGCGGCGGCTGCTGTACTGCGGGGAATGGATCTCCAGTCACGCGCTGCACATCTACCTGCTGCACGCGCCCGACTTCCTCGGCTACCCGGACGCCATCACGATGGCCCGTGATCACCGGGACATCGTCGAACGCGGGCTGGAGCTGAAGAAGTCCGGCAACGCCATCCTCGAGCTGGTCGGCGGCCGGGCCATCCACCCGGTCAACGTGCGCGTCGGCGGGTTCTACCGGGTGCCCACCCGGGCCGAGCTGGCCCCGCTGGCCGAGCAGCTGCGCCGGGCGCTGGACCTGGCGCTGGACACGGTCCGCTGGGCGGCCACCTTCGAGTTCCCCGACCTCGAGCTGGAGCATGACCTGCTCGCCGCCTGCGATCCTGGCCGTTACCCCCTGGAGCGGGGCAGCCTGCGCACCTCCGGCGGCCTGTCCTTCCCCGCCAGCGAGTTCCCC
Organism: uncultured Actinomycetes bacterium; assembly: GCA_963751175.1. Classification (GTDB taxonomy): domain Bacteria; phylum Actinomycetota; class Actinomycetes; order Streptosporangiales; family Streptosporangiaceae; genus RYN-230. Next base: position 61,689 of record CAVVTM010000017.1, read on the forward strand.
GCTCATGTCACGGAGCAGCAGGTCCCGCATTCGACCGCGCTGCACGCCACGCTGGATGGGCACCGCTACCTGACCGGGCCGCTGGCCCGGTACTCACTGAACTCCGGGGACCTGTCCCCGGTCGCCCGCGAGGCCGCGGCCGGCGCCGGGCTGGGCGCGCAGTGCCGCAACCCGTTCCGCAGCATCGTGGTGCGCGCCGTCGAGATCGTCTACGCCGTCGGGGAGGCGCTGCGGATCATCGGCGCCTACGAGCGCCCGGACCGCCCCGCCGTCGAGGTGCTGCCCCGCGCCGGCACCGGGCACGGGATCAGCGAAGCGCCCCGCGGCCTGCTGTACCACCGGTATGAGCTGGACGCCGACGGCCTGATCCAGGCGGCCACCATCGTTCCCCCGACCTCGCAGAACCTGGCCGCGATCGAGGACGACCTGCGCCGGCTGGTCGCCGGCAACCTCGGCCGCGACGACGCGTCGCTGACCGCCCTGTGCGAGCGCTCGATCCGCAACCACGACCCGTGCATCTCGTGCGCGGCTCATTTTCTTTCCCTAACGGTACGGTCCGAGTGAGCGGGACCGGCGCCGCGGCGGGGTACGGGGCCGGGCCCGGGACGGGCGACGGGGCCGGGCAGCAGGCCACGGTGAGCGTGGTCATCGGCGTGGGGAATCCCTTCCGGCGCGATGACGGTATCGGCCCGGCAGTAGCGGCCGCGATCGGGCGGCAGCACCTGCCCGGGGTACGGGTAGTCATCTCGGACGGGGAGCCGTCCGGGCTGATCGAGGCGTGGTCCGGGGCCGGTCTCGCCGTGATCGTGGATGCGCTGCACGGCGTTCCCGGAGGGCAGCTGCCCTCCCCCGGGCGCATCCACCGGGTCACGCCCGCCGACCTGGGCTCCCAGCCCGGACACGGGCGGACCAGCGCGGGCAGCTCTCACGGACTCGGCCTGCCCGACGCGTTCCGGCTCGGGCGCGCCCTGGGCCGGCAGCCGGGACGGGCGGTCATCGTCGCCGTCGAGGCGGCCGATGTCCGGCCCGGGCCGGGACTGTCCGCGGCCGTGGCCGCGGCCCTGCCGGACGTGGTCGCGGCGGTCGCGGCCGAACTCCGCGGGGCCAGGGGCAGCGGCGTGCCGTAGGGCGGCGCCCGCTCCAGGCAGGCATCCACCGGCCGCCGGGTGCTCCCGGCGGTCTCCAAGGCCGCCCCCGGCCTGAGCAGCACCGCACCCAGGGGCGTTCGGCCTGCGGCGCCGGGGCGTCCGGCACTGGGGAGCGTGGCCCGGCGCCGGCATGGTGGAAGGGCCAGGCCGTGATGCGGGGTGCCCGGCCGGATGGGAGTGGCCGCATGAACGCTGACGGGCGGGCACTGCGGGCGATGCCTGGCCGATCCGGGGCCGGGCGACGGCCCTGATCCGCTGGAGCCGCTCGGCCAGCTCTACGGTGACCTGCGCAGCTCGGCCGCGGGCCTGTCCGGCCGGGAGGCCGCACGGCGGCTGGAGGTATACGGCCCGAACGAGCTGACCCGGCGGGGCGGCCGGCGCTGGCCGGGTGAGCTGGCCCGGCAGTTCACCCACCCGCTGGCGCTGCTGCTGGCGCTGGCCGCGGTGCTGGCGTGGGCCAGCGGCACCCCGCGGCTGGGCGTGGCCATCGCCGCCGTGATCCTGCTGAACGCGGTGTTCGCGTTCGCCCAGGAGATGCAGGCGGAACGGGCGGTGGAGGCCCTGGCCGCGTTCCTCCCGGAACGCGCCCGGGTGCTGCGCGACGGCGAGCGGCAGGAGATCGAGGCCCGGCTGCTGGTCCCCGGGGATGTCCTGCTGATCGAGGAGGGCGAGCGCGTCTGCGCGGACGCCCGGCTGATCGCGGGCACGATCGAGGCGGACATGTCCACGCTCACCGGCGAGTCCGAGCCGGTCACCCGGTCGGCCGACGAGCCTGCCCCCCACGTGCCGCTGCTGCGGGCCGCGGACGTGGTGTTCAGCGGCACCGCCTGCACCGGCGGCGCGGGGCAGGGCGTGGTGACCGCGACCGGGATGCACACCGAGCTGGGCCGGATCGCGGCGCTCAGCCAGCGCGTGGGCCGTGACGAGAGCCCGCTGGAGCACCAGGTGAAGCGGGTGGCCTGGCTGATCGCCCTGGTCGCGGTAGGGGCAGGCGCAGCGTTCCTGCCGATCGGGCTGGCCGCCGGGCTGAGCCTCGCGGCCGCGGCGAGCTTCGCGATCGGGCTGCTGGTCGCCAACGTGCCCGAGGGGCTGCTGCCCACGATCACGCTGGCGCTGGCCGTCGGGGTCCGCGAGATGGCCCGCCGCGGCGCCCTGGTCAAGCGGCTGTCGGCGGTGGAGACCCTGGGGTCCACCACCGTGATCTGCACCGACAAGACCGGCACCCTGACCCGGAACCGGATGCGCGTCACCGCGGTATGGACGCCGGCCGAGGGCACCACGACGCAGGACGCCCACCTGGGCGGGGCTGTGGCCGCGCCTGGCCCCGGCGCGGGGCCAGGCACCGCCCCGGTCCCGTCGCGTGCCGCGGAACTCGTGGTCCAGATCGCGTCCATCTGCAACAACGCCGACCTGCACGCGAGCGCGGCCCAGCAGGAGTCCGGTGACCCTACCGAGATCGCCCTGCTCGAGGTGGCGGCCGCGTACGGTCTCGACGTCTCCCTGGCCACGCGGGAAGCACACCGCCGCGGGATGTTCCGGTTCGACCCCCGGATCAAGCTGATGTCGACCGTGGACGAGCACGACGGCGCCCTGGACATCTCCGCCAAGGGCGCGCCGGAAGAGGTGCTGGCCCGGTGCACCAGGATCCATGACGCCCAGGGCGGCCGGCCGGTCACCGACGCCGACCGCGCGCAGGTCGTGCAGGTGATGAACGACTACGCCCGCCAGGGCCTGCGGGTGCTGGCCGTGGCGCACCGCCGGCTGCCCGGCCCGGCCGCGGTCCCGGCGCAGCGGGCTGGCGCCGAGGAGCAACTCTGCCTGGCCGGGCTGGTCGCGATGCTCGATCCGCCCCGGCCGGAGGTCCCGGCCGCGATCGGGCAGGTGCACCGGGCCGGTATCCGCGTGCACGTGGTCACCGGCGATAACGGCCTGACCGCCGCGGCGATCGCCCGGCGCGTGGGCATCGGCCGGGGCGGCCTGCAGGTGGTCAGCGGCACCGAACTCGACGCGATGAGCGAGGCGCAGCTCGACGGGCTGCTCGGCAGCGGATCGGAGATCGTCTTCGCGCGCAGCTCTCCCGAGGCCAAGCTGCGCATCGCCGACGCACTGCGCGCGGAGGGCCAGGTCGTGGCCATGACCGGGGACGGGGTCAACGACGCCCCGGCGCTGCGGCGGGCGGACATCGGGGTGGCGATGGGCCAGTCCGGGACCGACGTGGCCCGGGAAGCGGCCACGATGGTCCTCACCGACGACAACTTCGCCACCATCGCCGCCGCCGTCGAGGCAGGCCGCCGCGTCTACGACAACGTCCGGAAGTTCATCTGCTACATCTTCACCCACGCGGTCCCGGAGGTGCTGCCGTTCCTGGTGTTCGCCCTGGCCGGCGGGGCGGTGCCGCTGCCGCTGACCGTCATGCAGATCCTCGCCATCGACCTCGGCACCGACACGCTGCCGTCCCTGGCCCTCAGCCGGGAACCGGCCGAGCCCGGGCTGATGGACCGGCCGCCCCGGCCTCGCAGGCAGGGCGTGATCAGCGGCGGCATGCTGGCCCGGGCCTGGGGCTTCCTCGGCCTGATCTCGGCCAGCCTGGTGCTGGCCGGCTTCTTCCTGACGCTGCGGCACGCCGGATGGCATCCCGGCGCCCCCACCGGACCGGGCAGCCCGCTGTATCACGCATACCGCCAGGCCACCACCGTGACCTGGCTCGGCATCGTGACCTGCCAGGTCGGCACGGCCTTCGCCGTGCGCACCGACCACGCGTCGCTGCGCTCGGTCGGGGTGTTCAGCAACCGCCTGCTGCTGGCCGCCATCGGCGTGGCCCTGGTGTTCGCGGCCGCCGTGGTGTACCTGCCGGTGATGCACGCGGTCTTCGGCACCGCCGCCCTCACCCCGGGCCAGCTGGCGACGGTGGCCCCGTTCCCGTTCATCGTCTGGGGGGCCGACGAGCTCCGCCGGCTGATCCTGCGGCACTACCATCGGGCCCGGCCTGGCGGGTGGGGGTCTGGCCCGCCCGCGTAAGGCGCCAGCCCGGGCCGCCGTCCCGGGCTGACGCGCTCCTGCCGCCCCCGGCGGGTTATGGCGCCGCGGGCGCGCGCTGATCGGAATAGGACAGCCGGTCCCGGACGGCGACCACGCCGTCGAACGTGCCGCACCGCCCCGGCGATCTGATGGCCCAGCTCGTCACTCTCCGGGCGCCCGAACAGGGTCACCACGCCGTTGTCCACGCTGACCCCCAGGCGCCCCGGGTCGACCAGGAAGCCGTGCAGGAGCAGCCCCTCGCAGACGTCACGGCGGATCTCCCGGTCCGGCCGGGCGAAGACGCTCAGCACGTCGGCCCGGCTGACGATCCCGGCCAGGTGACCGGCCTTGTCCACCACCGGCAGCCGCTTGACCCCATGGTCATACATCAGGAACGCCGCCCGCTCCACCGGCTCATCGGGGCCGATGGTGACGGGGGCGCGGGTCATCACGTCAGCCGCGGTCACCCCGGCCGCCTTCTCATGGTCCCGGCGCCGCCGCAGCCCGGTGAACAGTCCCGGGTGGCCCGCCTGGTCCGCTTCCTTGAGCAGCATGTCGGCCTCGGAGACGATGCCGATGACCTTGCCCGCCTGATCTGTCACGGGGAAGGCACTCACCCGGGAACGGCCCAGCATGGTGGCCATCTCCTTGAACGACGTATCCCCGCGGACCGTCACCACGCGGGTCGTCATGATGTCCCTGATCGTCGCGTTCATCGCGATCACCTCTTAGCAGGATCCCCCTCTAGTGCACCGCGCCGCAGCGCCGGGCAGTACCGCCAAAGGGCCCGGATCTGGTGGCTGACCGTCCCCGATGCCGGGGCCCCGGCTGCGGGTCACGAAGGACGGAAGTACCTAACAACGCAACCTTCGGCCCTGCCGCGCCACGCGCCCGGGTGCTTGGCTGGAAGAAGCACAGAGAAGAGGTGTGTCCGGTGAGCACTATTACGCGCAGGAGCACTCACGGGCCGTTCGAGGAGATCTTCGACTGGCTGGAATCACCGCTGGCCCTGATCCGGCCGTCCGGGACCGCCATGCGGGTCGAGGACTTCCTCAGGGACGACCGTTATGTCCTGCGGGCCGAGCTTCCCGGCCTGGATCCGGAGAAGGACATCGAGGTGACCGTCTCCGGGGGCGTTCTCACGATCAGCGCCGACCGGCTCGATGAGACCGAGGGAGCGCACCGCTCGGAGTTCCGCTACGGCGCCATCACCCGCAGCCTGCCGCTGCCCGCGAACGCGGACGAGGCACACATCCAGGCCAGTTACGCAACCGGGATCCTGGAGGTTGACGTCCCGCTGAAGGAGACCGGGGCCACGCAGCGGCGCGTTCCCATCATGATCAGCAAGCACATCAAGCCGACCTGAGCGGTGCGCGGCCTCCGGCCGCGCACCGCCGGGGCGCACCGCCGGGCCGCCGCCCGGCGGGCGCACCGAAACGGGGCCAGCGTGACGGATCGTTCCGTGCGGGGGTCTGGCCCGGCACGCGGACCCGCGCTCAGCGGCTGGCGCTGATGGTGGTGAGCTGAGCGGCCCACGCCTGGATGGTGTCCCAGTTCCGGAGGTCGCGCTGCCGCCGTGCGGTGCGCCCGGGCGGGTCAGCGCCACCAAAGACGGTCACTGCAACCGGGTGGGCCCAGGGGCGCCTGGCCAGCGCCCGGTCAAGCTGGGCCCGGGAGCTTTCCCAGGCGCCGGGCGTATCGTTGCGCGGTCCCATCCCGAACGCGGCCACCGGCACGCCGGGGAACTCGTGGCGGTGACGCCGCAGGAACCGGCGGGCATCGCGGTGCCAGCGCCCCGAGTACAGCGGCGCGCCGAGCACCACCAGGTCATAGCCGGAGAGGGGCCCGCGCACATCCCGGGCCGGGAGCACCGTGACCTGGTTCCCGCGGTCGCGCAGGGCTTCCGCGACCGCGTCAGCCACCTGGCGGGTCGATCCGTTCCTGGTCGCGAAGGCCATGAGCACGTTCATCACGCACCTCCTGGGCCCAGCCTGGCCCGGCCCGGGGCCGCCCGGCAGGGGCGTTAGTCCCCGCCCTGGCCCTGAGCTGATCCGGCTGCGGGCCACGCGGCGGGGCGGGGCGTGGTCAGGCCACGCGCCGGTGCGGGGGAGCGGCCGCCACGCCGCCGGCCATGCGGCCCGGCTGGCCGGCTGGCCTGGAGTGCGGCCCGGCGGCCCGGACCCTCCCGGTGACGGCATCTGGCAGGCCGTGCCCGGTAACCGGCGCGCTGGCGGCGGCGCCGACGGTGGGATAGACGGGCAGGTGCCGGTCGAGTCCGGTGATGGACAGCACCCGGGCGGCCTGCGGCGAGACGGCGGCCAGCCGCAGGAAGCCGCCCAGGAGCCGGGCCCGGCGGCCCGTGCCGATCAGCACGGCGAGCCCGCTCGCGTCACAGAAGCTCACCTGGGACAGGTCGAGGACCAGCCGGCTGGAGCCAGGCCGGAGCACGCCGAGGAGCTGCTCGCGCAGCGGCGGGGCGCTGGCCAGGTCGAGCTCGCCAGCCAGTTCGGCGATGGTGACGCCGTCCGTGCTGCGGACGCAGCAGTGCAGGGCGGGCTGGATCGTGGTGCCGGAGTTCATCATGGGTATCCGATCCGTGTGAGGCGGAGCAGGCGGCCGGATGGCTGCCGTGTCCTGATCCACGCCGCGGGTGCCGGGCGGGTCAGCGGTGTCCTTCCTCCCCGGCCGGCTGTCCCGGGCCCGGGCCCACGAGCAGGGCCAGGACTTCCCCGATGGTCCGCTCGCGGCTGGTGGGCTCCGGCAGCGGCTGGTGCGCCTGGATCTGGTAGTGGTTGCGCCGGCCGTCCTTGCGCTTGCTGAGGTAGCCGGCCGCGGTCAGGTCGGTCACGATGGCGAAGGCTGTCCGCTCGGTGATGCCCAGGCTGGCCGCGATGTCGCGCAGCCGCATCCCCGGGTCGTGCGCGAGAAACAGCAGCACACGGCCGTGATTACTCAGGAAGCCCCAGCTGCCCATGCCCGCAAGCCTATCACTCTTTCCGGAAAGAAATTGCCGGTTTTTGGTTACCGACGATACCGGGCCCGGGTGACGGGCGGCGAGGTAATGGGGGACGATCAGGGCGCGGCCGACCGGGTCACCGTCCTCGGCGGGGTCCGGCGTCCGGGTCAGAGCTTGGTCAGCTTGGCGTACGGCGCGATGATCCGGTGCCGGACGGTGCCGAATTCGACGAGCACCGCGCCTGCCTCGGCACTGATGACACGGCCGAGACCATACCTGTCGTGCGTCACCAGGTCCTGCGCCGCGAACACCTCGACCGGCTGGGGTTCGGGCTGCGGCTTGTTGAACGGGCTTCCGGGCACGGGGCGCCGGGTCACGGCGCGGGCTGGTTTCTCATCATCCCCAGTATGCGGCCTGCAGGCCGGGCAGCGCGAGGGGCGCAGCCCGGCCCAGGCGGTGAAGGCCCGGGATGGCAGGTCCTTACAGCGGGGCGGTGACCCAGTGCCAGCCGTCCGGCTCGTCACATACGGGGTGGACGACCGCGGCCCCGGCCGCGTCAGACAGCTGGGACACGACCCGGATCAGCTGGTGGTGGAAGTCCGCTGGCGTGTGCTTGCCCTCGTGCGGGGCGACCGCCACGAGAGTCACGGCCGCCGCCTCGCCGCCGGCCAGCCGGACGGTGACGTTGCCGTTGTAGTCACGGCCGACCGCCACGATCGCCGCGGCCCGGACGATGTCACTGCCATCGTCCTTGGCGACCCACACATCGGACGCGTTCATGCGCCCCACCTCCCAGCTCATCCAGCGGCACTCCCCACAGTGGCACAGATCAGTACTCGAGCTCCGGTCGTAGCGGGCCGCCGACGGTGTTCAGGTGGCGCAGAACCTGCACGTAAGAGTCCACGAGACCAGTCTCGTGGTAGGCGATGCCCTGCTGCTCGCAGAACGCGCGCACCGGCTCCTGGGCGCGCCGCAGGCTGGGCCGGGGCATGGAGGGGAACAGGTGGTGCTCGATCTGGTAGTTGAGGCCGCCGAGGGCGAAGTCCGTGAACCAGCCGCCGCGGATGTTCCGCGAGGTGACGACCTGACGGCGGAGGAAATCGACCTTCTCATCCTGGCCGAACGTGGCCATGCCCTTGTGGTTGGGCGCGAACGAGCATCCGAGGTAGACCCCGAACACGCCCTGCTGGATGAGGAGGAAGGCCACGGCCTGCACCGGGGACAGCACCAGGAACACCGCCGCCAGGTAGCCGATGATGTGCGCGGCGAGCAGGGTCCCCTCGGCCAGCTTGACCGGCGTGCTCCGCCGGCCCAGCAGCGTCCGGAACCCGGCGACATGCAGATGGAGGCCTTCGAGCAGGAGCATGGGGAAGAACAGCCACGCCTGGTAGCCCGCCAGCCACCGGCCCAGCCCGCCGCGCGCGCGGGCCTGCTCCGGGGTGAAGGCGACGGCCCGGCCGCCGATGTCGGGGTCGCGGCCCACCTGGTTGGGATGGGCGTGGTGCCGGTTGTGCTTCGACGTCCACCACCCGTAGCTGAGCCCGATCAGCAGGTTCCCGTGAATCCGGCCGATCAGGTCGTCGGCGCGCTTGGAACCTGAAATCTGGCGGTGGCCGGCGTCATGCCCGATGAACCCGGTCTGGGTGAACATCACGCCCAGGAAGACCGCCACCAGCAGCTGCCACCAGGAGCGTCCGAGCAGGAAGAACACGGCCCACCCGCCGGCCAGCAGGAGCAGGTTGACGCTGATCTTGATGCTGTAGTAGCCGCGGCCGGCGGCGCAGCAGGCCAGCCGCCCGCACGTGGCGCGACAGCTGCGCATAGTCACTGCCGGGGCCATCATCGGACGGCGTTTCCCGCCTGGCTACCTGGGGGCGTTCAGCTGCTGGACTTGCCGCCTCAACGGTCAACCTCGGCCTCCTGCGGCGAGCGTTGCGCGGCCGGAGATCAGCCGCTGGGGGTCAGTGGCGCCGCGGGGGCCGGGCGGCTGTGTCTCTAGGACGAGTATGCGGCAGGCCCGCGCATTTCTGCGCGGGCCTGCCCCAGCAAAACTGTCAGACTGCGTGAACCTGGTCAGCCTGCGGGCCCTTCGGGCCCTGCTTGGTGGTGTACTCCACCTTCTGGTTCTCGGACAGGGTGCGGTAGCCGCCCATGTCGATCGCCGAGTGGTGGACGAAGACGTCGGCGGTGCCGTCGTCGGGGGCGATGAAGCCGAAGCCCTTATCAGGGTTGAACCACTTCACGGTGCCTTGCGCCATCTGCTGTCTCCTTCAAAGACGAGCTCCGAGCCCGCGCGGGTTGCGCGGGCCAGCTGCTGGTTGCCCGCCATCGGGAGGAAAGGATCCACAGCCAAACGGCAAAGCGCCCACTGTCGAAAATGCGGGCGCCTTCACGATCGCCAACGTCAACAACAACTGCCAACGTACAGCGCCTCGCGGCGGCCGGGTATTCCCTCTCCTCACCCGTTCCCGGTATCCGGGAAGGCGGGCTGCGGGCCGCGGGGTCAGCGCCTGCGGCGTCCCCGGTACCCGGCGGACAGGGCGACCGCGGCGCTCCCGGTGGCCGGTGCCGCCGTCACCGGCGCTTCCCGGACGGCGGCCGGCACGGCGAAGCCCGCCCGGCCCGCCGGCGGCCCGGCGATGGACCGCAGCAGCGCTGAGCCGGGGCTGACGCTGGCCGTCAGCGGCGCCACGCCGGCCTGGCGCATCAGGACGCGCACGTCGCCCGCCTGCGCGGGGCTCTGCACGGTGATCACTACTCCGGCCGCGCCGGCCCGGGCGGTGCGCCCCGAGCGGTGCAGATAGGCCTTGTGCTCAGTCGGCGGGTCCGCATGGATCACCAGGTCGATGCCGTCCACGTGGATGCCGCGGGCCGCGATGTCCGTGGCGACCAGGACCCGGGCCACTCCGGAGGAGAACGACGCCAGGTTCCGCTCCCGGGCTCCCTGCCTCAGGTTGCCGTGCAGCTCGGCCGCGGGTACCCCGGCCCCGGCCAGCTGCTTGGCGAGCTTCTGCGCGCCGTGCTTGGTCCGGGTGAAGACCAGCGACCGCTTGTCGCCGCCCGCCAGCGCGGCGACCACGCGCACCCGGTCTCCCGGCGCGACGGTGAGCAGGTGATGGACCATGGCGGCCGGGGCGGCGGCGGCGGAGTCCACCGAGTGCACCGCCGGGTCGCTGAGGAATCGCCGCACCAGCACATCGACGGCCTTGTCCAGGGTGGCGGAGAACAGCATCCGCTGCCCCTCCGGCGGGGTGGCCTCCATCAGCCGCCGTACCACCGGCAGGAATCCCAGGTCAGCCATGTGATCGGCCTCATCGAGGACGCTGATTTCCACATCGTCCAGGTGGCAGTGCCCCTGCTCGATGAGATCGGCCAGCCGCCCCGGGCAGGCGACGACGATGTCGACACGGTTGCGCAGGGCTGCGACCTGCGGATTCTGCCCGATGCCGCCGAAGATGGTCGTCACCGTCAGGTTCATCGCCGCGGCCAGCGGCGCAAGCACGGCGTGGACCTGGCTGGCGAGTTCCCGGGTGGGCACCAGGACCAGGCCACGCGGGCGGCAGGCGAGCGTGTGACCGTCCGCCAGGCCCGCGACAAGCGGGATCGAGAACCCGAGTGTCTTGCCGGACCCCGTCCGGCCGCGGCCCAGGATGTCCAGCCCGGCCAGCGCGTCGGTCAGCGTGGCGGCCTGGATCGGGAACGGCGTGACAATGCCGGCCTGGGCCAGCGAGGTGACCAGCGGCGCGCGGGACGCCGAAGTCAGCGAACGTCAGCGCCGGCCCGGGCGCAGCCCGGCTGGGCCGCCGGGTGCGGGCATGCGTGTCATCAAGAGGAACAGCGGTCATACAGGAATGTCTCCCGGACTCGGGTGGCCGCATTTTCGAGGGCCGCCACGTCCGTGGAAACCAGCTCGCTCATCGAGCGAGGTACGACCGGCGCGCCCTGATGGCGACGCCTCACGATCTACCGTGTGGTCTCACCCTATCGCACGCGTCTCATCCGTCGCCGCTCCTGCCGCTGACGGGACCCTTCTCGCAGCCGTTCCGGAAGCCTTTTCAGGGCTCCGCCCAGATCTGCCCCATGGCCTGATCGGCACATCCTCGAATCCGCTCGTCCGTGCGCCTCTGATCGTGCCTGCCGGCCACCTGCCCCACGTGGCCGGGAATGGGTATTTTGAGCAGGTGACCACGGCGATCGCGCAGTTCATGCGGGAGCTGGAGCGGTTGTGGGACGAGCACCGGGAGGCGTCGGTCGGCCGCCGGGATCTGGCCGGATCGCTGGCGCACCTGGCCGCCCAGCCGTCGGTCTGGCACCTGCCCGCCATGACCGGGGCCGCCGGGCGGCAGGATCTCGAGCGGTTCTACGCGGAGGATTTCCTGCCGCACGTGCCCGCCGACCTGGCCGTCACCCGGACGTCCCGGACCGTGGACCGATTCCACCTGGTCGATGAGACGACGGTGTCGTTCACGCACGACCGGGAACTGCCCTGGCTGCTGCCGGGGGTGGACCCCACGCACCGGCGGGCGCAGGTGCAGGCCGTCGCGATCGTCGGCTTCGAGCGCGGGCGTATCCGCTCACAGCGGATCCACTGGGACCACGCCACCCTGGCCGCCCAGCTGGGGATCCCGATCCGCTCCTCGAGCGCGGCAAGCACTTCGCGGCCACGAACGCCCGCGAGGGAACCGGCATCTCCGCGAAGCACAAGGTCTACGTGATCACCAGCCTGGACCCCCGCACCGGCCCGTCGGCGTTCCTCGGGCTGGGACACGGGGACGCGATGGTGACCCGCACCGCCGCTCTGCTGTCGCCGGCGCGGGAGCGCTCCTGATGTGCGGCTCGCCAGCGGACCCGCGGGAGGCCGCGGTGGCCGTGCCGCGTCCCGCCCCCGGATCCGCGGCCGACCCGATCGCGCTGGAGCCGGTGGATGAGGTCGTGATCACGACCCTGGTCGACAACGTGTACGACGCCCTGCTCACCGGTGACGAGCGCATTCCGGCTCGCCGCCTGAGCTAAGGACGTCATGCGCGAGATCACGTACGCGGTACGCGGATTTCTCACCGTCCGCAAGGATTCCTTGCGCGTGCCCTTGAGCGGATCGCTGGCCGTCCACGCGGACCCGGACTCCGGTCTCTTCACTGCTGACCTCGTCCTCCACCCGTCCACGGTCAGCCGGACGGTCCTTGGCGCCAGCCTTTTCCGCGCTACCGTGCAGATTGCACCCGACTCCCCCGTCATCGGCAGGATCGGCCGCGAGGGACAGCTGATCGCGACCGTTACGGTAGACGCGGTCATCGCCGCTGTCCACGCCGGCAGGCGGGCGTTGCCCGGCGGCGGTTCATGCCGCACTGCCACTCACGCCATCGTGCCGCTGCGCTCCAGGCCCGGCTTCCACCTGGAGAAGGGTGGTCGCCTGGCGCAGGCAGGTACCGCCGGCCGCCATTCACGGGGTGCGGGTGGATCACCCCGGTGATCAACCTGCTGGTGGCTGGCCCGGGAAACGCCGTGGTCATCGACCTCATCCCGCTCACCTCCTGAGCGTGTCCCGCAACGCCCCGAGCGCGGTGAAGCGTGGCACCCAGCCCAGTTCCTGCTTCGCCCGGGTCGTGTCCATGATCGCCGGATGGCTGGCTGCTTCCACCCACTGCGCCACGGGTGGCAGGAAAGGCAGGCCGGCGATGGCCAGCGCCGCGAACTGTGCCGGGCCCACGGGAAGCGGCAGTGGCAGCAGGCCAGCTTCACGAGCGATGTCGGTGGCGGTGATGATCCCGTCGGCGGCGATGTTGTAGGCGCCAGGCGGACCGGCGGCAACGACACAACGCAGCAGCGCCTGCCCCACATCCTCCTCGTGCACCAACTGCAGCGGGAACGCCGGCACCAGGACCGGCACCGGCCAGGGAAGCCGGCCAGGCCCTGCTGGCCAGGCAGCGGGCCAGCGGAGCCAGCGGGCCGGGCACCTGCCCCTTCGCGCCCACGGCGTGCGGGCCCAGCACGATCGACGGGCGCAGCAGGTAAAGGGCAATTCCGGCTGCCCGGGCAGCGGCCTCTTCCTGCAGCAGGCGCTCGAGCTCAGCCTTCTCCTGGGCGTAGAACAACCGGGCGGCGGGCCGCACGGGCCAGTCTTCGGTCATACCGACCGGGTTATCGGCGTGGAAGCCGTAGGCCGCGACGGAGGAGGAATAGACGAAACGGCGGGCGCCCGCGCCGGCGGCGGCGCGGAATGCGTTCAGGGTGCCTTCGACGTTGACCGCCCGGATTGCCTCACCAGACGCCGCGCCGGTCACCAGGAACGCCAGATGAACCACCACGTCGGCATCGGCGAGCGCGGCGTGCAGGGCGCCGGGGTCGCGGACATCCCCGCGGCAGTACTGCATCTTCGTCCAGCCGTAGGCGGCCGGGTCGAACGGGCGCCGGGCGATACCCACGATTCGCGCCACGCGGTCGTCGGCCTGGAGCAGGGGTATCAGGCCGAACCCGAACGTGCCGGTCGGGCCGGTCACCGCGACCGTCAGATCCCTCTCCCCGCCAGGCACCGGATCGGCTACCTTCCCGGTCGCTGCCATGACCGCACTCTCTGGGTTCTGGTTGCCCACGCCAGTGTGGCGCAGCGCTGTCCGGACGCTGCAGAGCCAAAAGGTCCCGGCGGGCGGGACCACTGACCGGGGCGCGGCGCAGGCGGCGCGGCTTACGATGCCAGCCAGGACGGGAAGTGAGCCCGCCAGGCCCCGTGCGGTGGGCGGCCAGGCCCCTGCTGCCCGGGAAGGGGGCGTCATGGACAGGCTGAACCCGCTGGACGCCCTGTTCATCGACGCGGAGGACGAGGACCCGCACACGTCAATGGCACTCGCGTCGGTTGCGGTGTTCGAGGGCCCGTGCCCGCCCCATGAAGAGTTCCTGGCTTTCCTGGCCGGGCGCCTGCCGCTCGTGCCCCGCTACCGCCAGAAGCTCCGCACGGTGCCGCTCCGCCTCGGGCGGCCGGTGTGGGTTGACGACCCGCACCTCGACCTTGGCTACCACGTCCGGCGGACCGCTCTGCCGGCCCCCGGGAATGATCAGCAGCTCGCCAGGCTGACCGGGCGGGTCATGTCCCAGCGGCTCGACCGCGACCACCCGTTGTGGGAGTACTGGGTGGCCGAGGGACTCAGCCAGGACCGCTGGGCGCTGATTTCCAAGATGCACCACTGCATGGTCGACGGGGTTTCCGCCGCCGACCTGTACGGCCTGATCTTCGATCCCTCGCCCGAACCGTCGCCGCCCGCCGCCGATGACTGGTCCGCGGGCGCGGAACCCTCTCCCCTGCGGCTGGCCGCTCACGCCGCTCTGGACGCGGCCCTGCTCCCGGTCCGGGAAGCTCCCGCGCTGAGGGGCGCGGTGGCCAGCCCCGGCAGCACTGTCCGCCAGGCCGCCGGCACGGTGCGGGCCTTCGCCAGGCTGGCGCCATCCTTGCGGCCAGCCACGGGGTCGTCGTTGAGCGGGAACATCGGCCAGTACCGGCGCTACGCCTGGGCCCGCGCGGCGCTCGATGAGGTCAGGGAAATCCAGCGGGAACTTGGCGGCACCGTTAACGACATCGCCCTGGCCGCGATCAGCGCGGGCTTCCGGGCGCTCCTGCTCAGCCGCGGGGAGCTACCCGGACGGCACATGGTCCGCTCACTGGTCCCGGTCTCTGTCCGGGTGCCCGGTGAAGAGAACCTGCGCGAAAACCGGGTATCAGCGGTGCTGGCAGATCTCCCGGTCCACGTGGCCGACCCGGTGGAACGGCTCGCGGCCGTCCAGGCTCAGCTGCAGGCCCTGAAGGCTGCCCACGAAGCCACGGCGGGCGAGGCCCTGGTCACCCTGGGCCGCTACACGCCGTTCCCGTTCCTGTCGTGGTGGGCGAGGCTGGTGCTCGGGCTCCCCCAGCAGGAGATCGTGACCGTCACCACGAATGTGCCGGGGCCCCGCCAGCCGCTGTACATGATGGGCCGCCGGCTCCTGGAAATCCTCCCTTACGTGCCCATCGCCACGACCGTCCGCACCGGGATTTCGATCGTCACCTACTACGGCAGCGTCACATTCGGAATTACCGGCGACTTCACCGCCAGCCCCGACCTCGACGTGCTCGCCCACGGCATCGAGGACGGCGTCTCAGGACTCCTGGCCGCCGCCCGGCGCCACCCGCGCACCGGCTGACCGCCGCCTATGCTTGCGCAGGTGGATGCGGTGAACACCCCGGCGCACGACGATGCGAACCACGCTGCGGACGACGCGCCGGCCGAGCGTGAGTACCGCATCGGCGAGCTCGCCCGCGAGGCCGGGATCACCGTCCGCACCTTGCGCTACTACCAGGAGCGGAAGCTACTCGCGCCACCGCGCCGCAGCGGACGGATCGGCTGGTACTCGCAGGCTCACCTGGACCGTCTGCGGGTCATCGGCCAGCTGCTGGACCGCGGCCACACTCTGGGCGGGATCAGCGAGCTGCTCTCGGCCTGGGAGCACGGCTACGACCTGACCGACCTGCTCGGCTTCGAGCGGGCGATGACCGCGCCGTGGTCGGATGAGGTACCCGTGCCGGTGACCATCGCCGATATCGGGGCGCGGCTCAAGGGCCAGCTCACGCCCGGGCTACTCGAGGAAGCGGTCCGTCTCGGCTATATCGAAGTCGACGGGGATCGCGTCACCCATGTCAGCCGGCGGCTGCTCGACACCACCACGGACCTGGTACGCGAAGGCATCCCGCTGCCCGCCATCCTGGCCACCGGCCGCGAACTGCAGGCAGGCCTGGACAAGATGGCGTCGCTGCTCGTGGAGCTCGTCGTCACGCATGTCCTCGGCCGCCACAGCAGCGTGCCGCCACCGGCGGATGTCGCGCGGCTCGCCGAGACGATCGAGCGGCTGCGACCCATCGCCCGGACCGTGGTCGACGCGGAGTTCGGCCGGGCCATGGACCGGCGCGCCCGCGTTAGCTACGGGGAATTCATCCGGCTGCTGGGGGCCCGGGATGGCCGTGCCGGGGGCCCCGAGCCGGGGTAGCGGACCTTTCGCGCGGGGGCGCACCTGGGTTAGCATCCGATGATGCCAGTAATTACTGGCATCATCGGGAACCAGGGCGAGAGCGAGCGCCGCGATGGGGCGAGCCAAGGATTTGACCGGGCAGGTCGTGGTGGTCACGGGAGCCGCGCGGGGCATCGGAGCGCTCGTCGCGCAGCACCTGGCCGCGCGTGACGCGCGGGTGGCCCTGCTCGGCCTCGAACCGGAGGAACTCGCGAGCGTGTCCGCGCGTTGCGGGCCGCACTCCCGCTGGTGGGAAGCGGACGTGACCGACGAGCGTGCGCTTGCGGACGCTGCCGCCGCGGTCCGCGACGCCTACGGGCGGATCGACGTCGTCGTCGCCAACGCCGGGATCGCCATCGGTGGCCCGTTCATCCATTCCGACGCCCGTGCGTTCACGCGGGTCATCGAGGTCAACCTGCTCGGCAGCGTGGCCACCGCCCGTGCCTTCCTGCCCGCCTTGCTGGACAGCAAGGGGTACTTGCTGCAGGTGGCGTCGCTCGCCTCGCTCGCCCCGGCCCCGATGATGGCCGCTTACTGCGCGAGCAAATCGGGCGTGGAGGCATTCGCCCATGCTCTCCGCAGCGAGGTGGCGCACCATGGGGTACGGGTCGGCGTGGCCTACCTGAGCTGGACCGACACCGACATGGTGCGCGGAGCGGACGAGAACGCCGCGTTGCGGGAGATGCGGGCGGGGCTGCCGTTCCCGGCCGATCGCACCAGCTCCCTCGCACCCACGGTCGAGGCTCTCGTAGACGGCATCGCCAGGCGCGCACCGCGCGTGTACGGGCAGCGATGGCTGCCGCCGATGCAACTGGCCAGGGGGGTGCTGCCGGCGATCATCGCGCGGTATGCCGCCCGCGCCATGCCGGGGATCGAGTCGAGGTGGCTGGCGACGGGCGCCGTTACCCGTCCGCTCGGGGCGGGCGGTGCCGCCGACTCGTCGGTGACGACCAGGGAGGCGCGAGCATGAGCCCGGCAGGGAACGATCCGGCGATCGTCATCATCGGAGCCGGATTCGCCGGCCTGTGCATGGCGATCCGGCTGAAGCAGGCCGGCTACCACGACTTCCTCATCCTGGAGAAGAACGACGACCTCGGCGGGACCTGGCGGGATAACCAGTACCCGGGCTGCGCCTGCGACGTCCCGTCACACATGTATTCGTTCTCGTTCGAGCTCAACCCCCGCTGGTCCCGGATGTTCGCGCCGCAGCAGGAGATATGGGAGTACATGCGGCACTGCGCGGGCAGGTACGGCCTCGCCGCACACGTCCGGTACGGATGCGCGGTCGAGCGCATGGAATGGGACGGCGCGACCGGCCGCTGGCGCATCGCCACGGCGCCCGGTGACACGTACGTGGCCCGCGCGATCGTGTCCGGCATCGGGGCGCTGCACGTGCCTTCCGTCCCCGAGATTCCCGGCGCCGGCCAGTTCACGGGGGCCGCCTTCCACTCGGCGCAATGGGACCGGTCCTGCGACCTCAGCGGCCAGCGGGTCGCTGTCATCGGGACCGGGGCATCGCGCGGTTCAGTTCATCCCGGAGATCGCCAGGCAGGCCGGGCGGGTCCATGTCTTCCAGCGGACGCCGCCATGGATCCACCCCCGGCCAGACTTTGAGATCCCGCCCGCGGTCCGCGCCACCTTTGCCGCCGCCCCGGCCACGATGCGGGCGTTCCGTGATGGGCTCTACTGGCTCCTGGAGGCCCGCGCGCTCGGTTTCGCCGTGCACCCCAGGCTGATGGCGCCGTTGCAGCGGATGGCGGAACAGCATATTGAACGCCAGATCGCCGACCCGGCCCTGCGGGCGAAGGTGACGCCGGACTACACGATCGGCTGCAAGCGGATCCTGCTGTCCTCCGCCTACTATCCCGCCCTGACCAGGCCGAACGTCAACCTCGTCAACCGACCCCGTCGCCGGGATCACCGAGACGGGCCTGGTCTGCGCAGACGGCAGCAGCTACGACGCCGATGTGATCATCTACGGCACCGGCTTCAAGACCGTTGAGGCGGTCGCGGAACTCAACGTGGCCGGACGCGACGGCGTCAAGCTCCAGGATGTGTGGCGCGGTGGCATCGAGGCCTATCACGGCATCACCGTCCCCGGGTTCCCGAACTTCTTCCTGCTGCTGGGCCCGAACACCGGTCTCGGGCACAACTCGGTTGTCTTCATGATCGAAAGCCAGGTCCAGCACGTGATGAGCTGCTTGCGGCTGCTCGCCGGGCGCGGCGGGAACACGATCGAAGTCAGGGAATCCGCGCTGCGGCGCTTCAACGACGGGATCCACCGGCGCCTGGGCCGCGCCGTGTGGAGCGAGGGCGGCTGCACGAGCTGGTACCTGGATGCCGAGGGCGTCAACCGGGTCCTGTGGCCGGGATTCAGCTTCGAGTACTGGGCACGCACCAGGCGCGCACGCCGCGGCGATTACGTGATCCGCTGACGCTACCCGGCGGTCCCGGCTGGCCGCCCCGGGCGGTGCGGCTGCGCGGCCGTGCACGGGCTCCGGACCGGGCGGGCGATCGCCGGGCCCGATAGCCCTCCGGCGGTGACATTCGCCCCTACCTCCCGGTACCTGGAAGCACGAGTCTCATGGATGAGCGTGGCGCCATGCGCGAGGCGCTCAGACTGCGCAGGGGGACCTCATGGCCGAAACCCGGACCGAGCAGGCCAGCCATTGGATGGCGCTCGAGTCGCCCAACTCCGCTCGCTCCTGGGGATGCCGGATCGAGAGCGTTGGCGTGAAGCTGCCCGCCGGGAAGCTGATGACCCAGGACCTGATGGGCCAGACCAGGCACCACACCAGGATCCAGCTGGAGCGGCTGACCGGAATCCACGAACGGTACGTCGTGGGGCCGGGCGAGAACTCGCTCACCCTGGCCGCCGGGGCGGCCCGCGACTGCCTGGCTCATTCGCAGCATCAGGCGCCGGACATCGAGATGCTGATCAGCACCAGCATCACCCGTTCCACGGGCCGGTCCTGGCAGTCCTTCGAGCCCCCGCTCAGCCTGTCTATCAAGCAGGCGATCGGCGCCACGAAGGCGGTCAACTTCGACCTCTCCAACGCATGCGCCGGCATGCTGACCGGGGTGTTCATCCTGCAGGACCTCATCACCCGGGGTGAGATCAGCTGCGGGATGGTGGTTTCCGGCGAGTACATCTCCCACCTGAGCTGGAACGCGGCGAAAAAGATCCGCTCACTGTTCAGCAAGCAGCTCGCATCCCTCACGCTCGGTGACGCGGGTGCCGCCGTGATCGTGGAGCGAGCACCCGCCGGCGCCCCCGGGATCGAGGTCATCGGCTTCACCACCCTCGCTGAGCACAGCCGGCTGTGCCTCGCCTTCCCCAGCACCGTGGGCCCAGGCGCCCAGATGTACACCAAGTCCAGGAAGTTGCAGAAGGTGGCCATCGAGGACATGGCGCCGCTTGTGGCCGAGGTGATCGCCGACGCCGGAATCGGCCTGGACGACATCGACTACCTGATTCCGCACCAGACCTCCGCCCGGGCCATCCGCCAGGGCACCGAGGAATTCGCCCGGCGCCTCGGCGCCAGGCCGAAACACGTGGTCGTCAACCTGGAGGAGTACGGGAACACGTCGTCGACAACGTTGTTCGTGGCGCTGCACAAGTACCTGGAGGAGCAGCGGGTGCACAAGGGAGACCGGGTGATGCTGCTGGCCCTCGCCTCCGGTATCGAGATCGGCATCGCGGTATTTACCATCGACAGCCAGGTGGATCACTATGGGCGCACGCATTGCCGCCGCCAGCGCACTGACTAGCCACGGACGGCGCAAGCCGACGGCGCGGCGCCTCGCCGACGCCGCCGCCCAGAGCTGCCTCGCCCATGCCGGAATAGCATCCCGCGACGTCGACATGCTGATCAACGCCGGTGTCTACCGGGAAGACAACATGGGCGAGCCCGCGCTCGCCGCCCTCATCCAGGAGGACATCGGGGCCAACCCGGGCCAGCCGCCATCCCAGGGGCACGGCACATTCTCGTTCGACCTCATCAACGGCATCTGCGGCGTGATCAACGCCATCCAGCTGGAGGCAGGCCTGCTGCGCTCCGGCGTCATCCGGCTCGGCGCGATCGTGACCAGCGATGTCGACCCGAATCCCAAGGATCCGCGATCCGTACCTTTCCGGCCAGCCGGCGGCGCGATGCTGCTGCGCTGGGATGACGCCATCGCCGGGTTCACCGACTTCCACAGTGAGACGTTTCCCGAGTACCAGGAACTCTTTGTGAGCGGGCTGGCGTGGCAGCAGCGGACAGGCCCGGCGTCCCGCCGCGGGCAGCCGGCCAGAGCCAGATGGTCATCGACGAGCAACCTGGTTACCAGGCCCGCCTGGTCGATTGCGCCGAGGAGGTGACCCTCCGCTTCCTGCGCCGCCTGGGGATCGGCATCGGCGAAATCGACCTGCTCGTCCCTGCTCCGTCCGCTCCGGCCTTCCTCGACCCGCTGCGGGTGAGACTCGGGGTTCCGGGCGACCGGGTCGCCTATGTAGCCGAAGACCTGGCCGGTGCCTACACCACCGGGCCCATCGCGGCTCTGCAGGCGGCCATCAGGTCTGGCCGGCTCAGCGAGGCCCGGAACACCCTTCTGCTCGCGGCCGGCGCAGGCATCACGGTCGCCGCTGCCCTGTACCGGCAGACATCGCCCTGAGCGACGCCACCAGCCAGGTACCACTTTGATACGCCCATGGACAACCGGCGGCTTCGTGCTGTCTTTATAGAAGAACAGCCTGCTGACCAGCGTCGTCAGTGGTGGCTGCCGGGCGGAGAAGTAGGTGCGGGAGATGATCGGAAGGGCGCGGACACTGCTCGTGACCGTCGTGGCGACCACGGCCCCGGCTGTTGCCGGAGTCGCCACGAATCCCATGATCAGGGGGAAGGCGCAGCGGGTCGGCCGCCTCACCCGGCCCCTGGGCGTGGTGCGCCTCGCCCGGCCAGCGCAGGCCGGCCAGCCCGCCCGGGTGGCGCGGCGCAGCGCGGCGCTGGCACCGATGCCGCCACGCCTGCCGCCCGGCCGGGTGATGAACCTGCCCGGCCGCGGTGAGGTGTTCGCCCGCGACTCCGGCGGCACGCCCGCCGGTCCCGCCGTGCTGCTCCTGCACGGCTGGACGGCCAGCGCTGACCTGAACTTCTTCCCGGTCTACGCCCGGCTCGCCGAGGCCTACCGGGTCATCGCGATGGACCTGCGCGGGCACGGGCGCGGGATGCGGTCGGCCGAGCCCTTCAGCCTCGAGGACTGCGCAGACGACGCCGCCGCGCTCCTGGACCAGCTTGGGGCCGGGCCCGTGTCCGTGGTCGGATACTCGATGGGCGGGCCGGTCGGCCTGCTGCTGGCCCGGCGGCACCCTGGCCGGGTGCAGGCTCTGGTCATGCAGGCCACCGCGCTTGAGTGGCACGACACAGCCCGCGAGCGAATGGTCTGGCGCCTGCTCCCCGTGCTGGAGCTGGGTTTGCGGCTCGGCACTGGCGCTGGCGTGGTCGAGCGGGTCCTTCGCCAGGCCATCGAGGAGTCGCCGGAACTCGATGTCTACCGGCCCTGGCTCGCCGCCGAGTTCCGCCGCGGGCTGGCGCGTGAACTCGCCGAGGCCGGGCACGCGCTGAGCCGGTACGACGCCCGGCCGTGGGCCGGCCAGCTGGGCCTGCCCGCAACCATGGTGATCACCACCCGCGACCGGCTGGTGCGAGCCGGCCAAGCAGCGGGAACTCGCTGAGGCCCTGCACGCGGAGGTGATCGAGATAGACGCGGACCATGACCTCCCCCTGACCAAGGGCGATGACTATGCCCGCCTGACCAGGCTCGCCGTCGATAACGCCGCTGCGGCCGCCGGGCTCCGTGGCCCCGCCCGTTCGCCGGCGCGCCCTAGCGGATCTCGGCGATCGGCAGCCGCAGCGCTGCGGGAGCGGACGGTGGCACGGCCGGGCTCCGCGGCGCCGCGGGGCTGACCCGCCGGTACGCGGTGCCGAGCGGGGGCCTGCGGTCGCTCTCGCCCTTGTTCGGCCACAGCGCCATCGCCCGCTCGGCCTGGGCGGTGATCGTCAGCGCCGGGTTGACGCCAAGGTTCGCTGAGATGGCGGAGCCGTCCACCACATGCAGCCCGGGATGCCCGTACAGGCGCTGGTAGGGGTCGACAACCCCGCTTTCCGGGGAGTCGCCGATGACGCAGCCGCCGAGAAAGTGCGCCGTCATCGGGATGTCCGCCATCTCCCCGACGCTGTTCAGCGGGAAGCCGCCGATCCTGGCCGCCATGCGGCGCATGGTCTCGTTGGCGACGGGAATCCAGGTCGGGCTCGGCCAGGCCATGTCCCGGCCTGGAGGTCAGCTTGGTCCGGCCGAGCCTGGTCCGCTTCGGGTACACCGTGATCGAGTTGTCCAGCGTCTGCATGGTGAGCCCGATGACGGCCCGCTCGGACCAGTGGTTCATGCCGCCGTAGAGCGATACGAGCTGACCGGGATGGCTCGCGGCCTGCGCGACCCACTTCACCCAGCGCGGGACCGGCCCGCCACCGTCGGTCATCAGCGTGCTGAGCAGTCCCATCGCGTTCGAGCCCCGGCCGTAGCGGACCGGTTCGATGTGGGTGTGCTCATCCGGGTGGATCGACGAGGTGATGGCCACCCCCCGGGTGAAGTCGTGCTCCGGCCGGTTGCGCAGCCTGGTCAGCGCGCCGCCGAGCGCCTCGGAGTTCGTGCGGGTCAGGACGCCCAGCCTCGCTGAGATCTCCGGCAGTGTGCCCGCCGCCTTCATCCGGTGCAGCAGCTGCTGCGTGCCCCAGGTTCCGGCGGCGAACACCACCTGTCCGGCGGTGAGGAAGCGCGCTGTCCGCCCGGCCCGCCACGCGCCCGTGCGCACCGTGTCCACCGCGTACCCGCCGTGGTCCAGTGGACGGACTGCGACCGCCGTGGTCTGCGGATGCACGGTTGCGCCGGCCTTCTCCGCCAGGTACAGATAGTTCTTGACCAGCGTGTTCTTCGCGTTATGGCGGCAGCCGGTCATGCATTCCCCGGCCTCCAGGCACCCCCGGCGGGGCGGGCCTGCGCCGCCGAAGAAGGGGTCGCCGGCCTCGGCACCGGGCTCCTTGCGGCCGTCCCGGCCGAAGAACACTCCGACCCGGGCCAGGCCGAACGTGTGCCCCACGCCCATCTCCTCGGCCACCTGCTTCATGACCACGTCCGACGGCGTCATCGTCGGGTTGGTGGTGACGCCGAGCATCCGCTCCGCCTGGTCGAAGTACGGCGCGAGCTCAGCCCGCCAGTCGGTGATATGGGCCCACTGCCGATCCTGGTAGAAGGCATCCGATTGAGGCTTGTACAGCGTGTTCGCGTACACGAGCGAACCTCCGCCGACCCCGGCGCCAGCCAGGATGATCACATCTCGCAGCAGGTGGATCCGCTGGATGCCCTGGCAGCCGAGCCTGGGTGCCCACAAGAACGTGCGGGCGTGCCACGACGTGCGCGGGTAGTCGGCGTCCTCGTACCGGCGTCCCGCCTCCAGCACGCCCACCCGGTAGCCCTTCTCGGTGAGCCGCAGCGCGGTCACGGAGCCGCCGAAGCCCGACCCGATCACGAGCACGTCGTAGTCGTGCGCAGCATGATCGTGCGCAGCAGCGGACCGATTCATCGCCGCCGCCCTCTCCCTCGCGTGAGCAGGCGATGAGGCCATGGTGCGCGTCACCGCGCCAGGCCAGCAGGGCCGAAGGTCCCCGGCGGGTCACCGAGGGCACCACCACCCGGCTGGTGACTTTCTGCCCTGGCCCGGGGAACACGCCGTAGCTAACGTCTGAGCCAGAGGGTTGGAAGAAAAGGATCGCCCATCAGGGGGCACCGATGCGGGAATTCTCTGTGCCCGTGGCCTACACCGTGAAGCCGGACGACAACGTCACCGATGATGTCTTCACGAATGCCGAGAACTGGCCCGGCACAGTAGGCCTGAAGCGGAAGGTGAAAGGCACCTGGACGCCAGTGACCTGGCGCGAGTTCGCCGGGCAGGTGCGTGACCTCGCTGCGGGCATCATCGCCGCCGGCATCAGGCCGGGTGACCGCGTGGGATTGATGTCGCGCACCCGGTTCGAGTGGACGCTGCTCGATTATGCGATCCTGACCGCAGGTGGCGTCACTGTCCCCATCTACCCGACCTCCTCCCTCGAGCAGGTCGGGTGGATCCTTGGCGACTCGGGTGCGGTCGCCGTGGTAGTCGAGACCGGCGATCATGCGGGGAAGGTCGCCGCAGCGCGGCCCAGCCTGCCCGCGCTCAGCCATGTATGGCAGATCGACGACAGTCCCCCGGGCGGCCTTCCCGGCATCAAGGCGCTCGGCGCGCAGGTGACGCGGGAGCAGGTCGAGGAACGGCGCCGCACCCGCGGTGCCGGCGACCTCGCCGAGATCGTCTACACGTCCGGGACGACTGGCCGCCCGAAGGGCTGCATGCTGAGCCACGGCAACATCGTGGCCAACGCCCGCAACTGCATGCAGAACGATGGCTTCGCGAGAGTGTTCAACGAGCACAACTCCACGCTGCTGTTCCTGCCGCTCTCGCACAGCTACGCCCAGGTCATCCAGTACGGCGCCGTCTACTCGCGCACTGTCCTGGGCCTGGCCGACATGGCCGACGCCGTCGCCGAACTGCCCGCCTACAAGCCGACGAGCGTGCTGT
Organism: uncultured Actinomycetes bacterium; assembly: GCA_963751175.1. Classification (GTDB taxonomy): domain Bacteria; phylum Actinomycetota; class Actinomycetes; order Streptosporangiales; family Streptosporangiaceae; genus RYN-230. The sequence goes on from CAVVTM010000017.1 coordinate 86,494, forward strand.
CAGTGCCGCGGCTGTGGGAAAAGGCGTACAACAGCGCACGCCACAAGGCCGGCGCCGAGGGTCACGCCAAGATCTTCGCCCAGGCGGAGGCCACCGCCATCGCCTATAGCCGGGCGCTGGATGCCGGCGGTCCCAGCCTCCTGCTCCGCCTCAAGCACACGCTGTTCGACCGGCTCGTCTACGGCAAGCTGCGGGCGGCGCTCGGCGGTGACGTCCGGTACTCCTGGAGCGCGGCCGCTCCCCTGGGCGCGCGGCTCGGGCACTTCTTCCGCGGGTGCGGCATCACCGTCCTCGAGGGCTACGGCCTGACCGAGACGAGCCCGGCGGCCAATTCCAACACACCCGACGCACAGAAGATCGGCACCGTGGGCCGGCCCATCCCGGGCTGCACGATCCGGATCGCCCCCGACGGGGAGGTCCTGGTCAAGGGCCACATGGTCTTCCAGGGTTACTGGAACAACCAGAGCGCGACCAAGGAAATGATCGACGAGAACGGCTGGCTGCACACCGGCGACGTGGGCGGACTCGACGACGAGGGGTTCCTCGCCATCACCGGGCGCAAGAAAGACCTCATCATCACGGCGGCCGGCAAGAACGTCGCGCCCGCCGTACTCGAGGACCGGCTGCGCGCCCACTGGCTGGTCAGCGAGTGCCTGGTGGTCGGCGACGCCAGGCCCTACATCGCGGCGCTCGTGACTGGCGATCCAGAGACATTCGCCCAGTGGAAGGCCGACAAGGGCAAGCCGGAGACAGCGACCGTGGCAGACCTTCGCGACGATCCCGACCTCCGGGCGGAGATCCAGGCGGCCATCGACGACGCCAACAGGGCAGTGTCGCAAGCGGAGGCGATCAAGAAGTTCGCGATCCTAGGCCAGGACTTCACCGAGGAAGCCGGCCAGCTGACACCGACGCTGAAGGTGCGCCGCCACATCATCACGGAGCAGTACGCGGCCCAGATCGCCGCCCTGTACGCTGACACCTCCTGACCCGGCCAGAGGGAATGGCGCAGCTGCCCGGGCCAGCGGACATGTCAGTCGTCGCGGACGGTCACCGGCACGCGGGCATGCCGCCGGTGGTGAAGGTCGAGGTGCTCCCGGTATGCCGCCACCCCGGCCACGAGCGTGTACGGCCCCCGGATCCGCTGAAGCCCAGGTGAGACCTCGCAGTAATCCAGGTCTGGATGGTCACCGCAGTCGCAGCAGATGATCTCGAACGTGTCGGCATGGCCTTCCTCCACCTGACCGTCAACCATGCGGACTGGCTGGCGGCGCAGAACCACAGTCCACCCCAGCGCAGGCTGGTCACCGGCCCGCGCGGCTGCCTCCGTGGGCGGCATCTGCGTCTCCATGGCCTGATCGATGTCATGGTGGGTCCTGCCGTCACCGATCCGGTCGAGGACGCCGTCGCCCCCGGGCAGGCTGCGGACCGTGCGCTGCGGGCACATCCGGACTACCCGGCGGCGGCCTGGTCCCCGTGCAGGGCGTCCTGGAGTTCCTTCTCGTCGTCCTTGGACAGGGAGGTCTTCAGGACCGTGCCGCCGTACTTGCTCATCGCCTCGACGGCCTTGTCCGGGGTCACCTTCTCCAGCATCAGGAACAGCGCCGAGGTGCCGGGCTTGACCATGTCGCGGACCTGATCCTGGAACTGCTTGTCGATGCTGGTCTTGGCCATCTTGCCCATCAGGGCGCCCAGCCCGGCGCCGATGGCCAGGCCGAGGACCGGGATGAAGAACAGCAGGCCGAACAGGAATCCCCAGAACATGCCCCAGCTCGCTCCGGCGCCGACCGGGTGGTGGCTGGTGTGGACGTGGTAGCTGCCGTCCTTGTCCCGCACGATCACCGCGATCGCGTCTGGCTGGATGATCAGGTCCCGGGCCAGCCGGCGTGCCTCCCCGGCGGCGGCTTCCGCAGTCGTCTCATCCGGGTATCCGATAGCGATCAGATCAGCCATGGCGTTCCCCTTTCTGATGCGTCGTCATTCTTCCCCCACTGCCGGGGGGCGATTGCGCGTGCCCTCCTCGGCCAGGGATTCTGCTCAACGGCCCGGACCGCCGCTAGGGCCATTAGGCCTTTCTTTGGGCCCTGGAACCGGAGATGCGGCGTCCCTTACCGTCGCCTTGTGCCAGCGCTGGCCGGAAACTAATGGGGGCAGAAATTCCCGGTACTGATCGCCACACCGCAGCCTTGCGGCGGGAGGCAGCGCGGCGGGGCCTCAGGTTCGCTGCGGCCCGCCCGGTGCTACGGGATGGGTTCGGCGAGCTCGAGGATCATGGTTTGCGGTGTGCCGACGAGGGCGGGGGAATTGACGCTGGAGGCCCAGACCTTGGCCTGCAGGAAGCTGAGGAAACCGGCCGCGTCGCCGGTGGTGTCAAAGTCGAGGTCGATGACGACGTAGTGAGGGTCGCCAGCCGGCCGCTGGACGCGCTGGTGGCGTACCCCCGCCTGCTGCCGGGCCTCGGCGAAGCGGCTGAAAGCGGCGCTCCAGGTGCCGAAGTCGGTGACGGCGTGCTCGATGTGCAGGGTTGGCATGGTGACTCCCGGGTGAGCTCGGCTGCTGTCTGGTCCGACGCTAGAAGAGCCGGCCGGGGGTGCCTATCCCAGGTCCCTGGGGTCTTCCGGGTACCCGGCCGGGCCGTCCCCTGGCTCTGGTGCGCGTAGCCTCCAGGCATGGCCAGGCCAGCAGGATCCGCGCGGTCGCTGGAGCGGGTCGTGCGGATCTGTGAGTCCCCCACTGACGCGAGGACGCTGCGACTGCGGCTCCTGGAGGAAATCCGCCTGACGGTCGGCTTCGATGCCTACGCCTGGCTGCTGACGGACCCTGAGACGTCGGTCGGTACTGCGCCGCTGGCTGATGTCCCATGCCTTCCGGAGCTTCCCCGGCTGATCGCCCTGAAGTACCTCACCACGATCAACCGGTGGACGACACTGCACGGTGCCCCGGTCGCGCTGCTGCAGGACGCGACGGCCGGTGACCGGTCACGGAGCCTGCTCTGGCGGGATCTGCTGTGCCGCTACGACGTCAGCGACGTCGCGTCGCTGGTTTTCAGGGACAGGTTCGGCTGCTGGGGCTTCGCTGACCTCTGGAGATCGGGGCCGGCGGCACGGTTCGGCCAGGCCGAGGCCGATTTCCTGACCGATATCGCCGGGCCGGTGACGGCGGCCCTGCGCCGCAGCCAGGCGAACGCTTTCGCTGCTGGCCGGGAGCCGCGCGGCACGCGGCGGCGGGGGCCGGTCGTGCTGCTGCTGTCCCCCACGCTGGTGGTGCTCCGGCAGACTCCCGAGACACAGGAGTATCTGCGGATTCTTGTTCCTCCCCAGGAAGAGGACCGGCCGCCTGTTCCCGCGAGTGCCTACAACGTGGCTGCGCAGCTGCTGGCCGTCGAGGCGGGTGTTCGACAGCCATCCGCCGTGGGCCCGGGTGCCTATGCCGGAGGGGATATGGGTGACCCTCCGGGCCGCCCGGATCGGCAGCGCCGGAGCCATCGCGGAAAGCGATATTGCCGTCACGATAGAGGAGACGACGCCGCCCGGAAGGGTGGCCCTGTTTGCCCGGGCGTTTGGCCTGAGCGCACGGGAGAGCGAGTTGCTCAGCCATCTTGGTACCGGAGCTGACACCCGGGAACTCGCTCGCCGGATGTTCCTGTCCGAGCACACCGTTCAGGACCACCTCAAGTCGATCTTCGCGAAAACCGCCACGCACAACCGCCGGACCTTGCTGTCCCACGTGCTGGGTTAGGCGGATGACATGAACGACCCCGGGGGCACGCCGATCGGGACGGGCCTGACATCGGCGCGTGGCGGGCATACTGCCCGGCACGGATGCCTCACCGCCGGGACTGCCGCTCAGCGGCCGCGTCCAGCGCCAGCCGTAGCTGCGCGAGCTCGCCGGGTTCCAGGTTCTCCACCAGGCGCACCAGCGTGGCCGCCGGGTCCCGTGCCACCGCGAGCGCCTCACCCAGCAGGCCGGCCACATAATCCTCGCGGGACCGCACGGTGACGTACCAGTACGCCCGGCCGGTTTTCTGGCGGCTGAGCCAGCCCTTGCGGAACAAGTTCTCCATGACCGTCTGCACGGTGTTGAACGCAAGGGGGCGATTCTGGTTCAGCTCGTCGGCGACCTCGCGGACGCGCAGCGGGCCACCGGCCGCCCACATCACATCCATGATCGCGGCTTCCAGGTCACCAAACCGGGCCATCCCACCTCCGCCCTGACCGTCCGCCCGCATCCTAAGCGCCGCGAGCCGCAGCCGCAGGCGCGGCCCATGCTGACATGTCGTACTCCGCCCGAGATAACCTATTTACCTTAGGTGATAAGGTGAGCCGAAATCCTGCCGGGCTCGCCACGGGGCGACTGCCCGGGCAGGCGAAGCCGCCCGCGGGCACGGGCCACGACAGGGGGTGCCGGTGACTGGCAGGTATGACCAGCCGGTGGCACGGAAAATCGGTGACACGTGCCCGGCCGGGAACCTGGCGGCCGCCCGGAACTCGGTGACGGCGCCGGGCGGGCCCCCGGGCCTGCCGGCGGCGGGCGCCGGGGAATCACGCCAGGCGCTGGCCATGCAGCGCGCGGCGATCGACGCGCTGCCGGAAGCCGAACTGCGCCGGCTGCTCCGCATGATTGGCGGCATGGACCCGGCCGCGCTGCAACGTGCTGCCGCCCTCTACACGGAAACTTTCTGCGCGGTCGCCGAGATGAAGGGCAGCGTAGCTGCGCTTGAGCCTGTGGCCCTGGCCCGGCCCGGTACCGACCCGCAGGATCTCAGGGAGCAGGGCAGCCCCGTCGCCACGCCGAACGGGGAGCCGGTCAGCGGGCCGCGGCTGCCGCACGGCGGCAGAGGGCGCGGATCGCGGTGGCGACCTGGAGCGGCGAGGAGATCATCGTGAGGTGCCTGCCGGGAACGATGACCGGACGCGGGGCTCCGATACTGGCCGCGACCTGAGCCGGCGCTGCCTTGCCGTACTGCGGATCATGGGCGCCGAACACCACGCTCTTCGGTGCCGGGCTGCTGCGCAGCCTGTCGAGCTGGGCCTTGGTGAGGCTCGGGATGCCGGTCCGCAGGGTGGCCCACAGGGCGGTCTCGGCACCGGGCTGCTGCAGGGGGCGGCGCCATGCCTCGACGCCGGCGTGGCTGAGCCGGGGGCACAGAGGGCCGCACTGCGAGTCGTAGATGGTGCGGATCACCCAGTCCTGGCCGAGCCCGAGCCGGAACAGCGTGGTCCGGTAGGGGTCGATGACCAGGTCGGGCGCGAATGACGGGATCGCCAGTGGCCTGCCGTCGCCGTCGAGGAACATGACGCCGCTTATGCGCCGGCCGCCGTCCAGGGCGGCGAGGCCGGCGACAGCCGCGCCGCTGGAGTGGCCGACCAGGACAGGGGCGTTGCGGCCGGTCAGGTGCATGGCCCCGAGGAACGCCAGTACTTGCGCAGCGTCATGGGTGACGGTGAACGGAGGCCGTGGCTGGCTGTAGCCGGTGCCCGTCAGGTCAAGTGCGAACACCCGGTGATCGGTTCCTAGCTGCGCGCCCAGTGCGGCGAAAGTGTCGGCAGTCTCGAAAGCCCCGGGGACCAGCACGACGGGGCTGCCTGTCGTGCCCCACACCCGGTAGCGGGTCTGGATACTTCCGGTGCGGACGAACGTCAGGCCTGCGGGCCGGGGGGCGTGGCCGCTGGTGGACACGTCATAGAGCAGGCTCGCGGCGGTCAGGACCACCAGGGCCGCGGCGAGCCCCAGGAGCAGCCGCCGCACCGCACGGACGGCCCGGCGGCCCCGGCCGGGCGGCCCCGGCGTGCGGCCAGCCGGCACGCCCGTGACGGCGCCGTCCATCGGAGTCACGCCGGCGTACCCGGAGCGGGAGGCGCCGGCTCCGACCAGCCCGCTGCCGGGCAGGCCATGGTCACCAGGCCGTTTCCTGGCCCGGCCGGCTTCCTCATCATGAGGCTATTCTGCGGGCAGCTGGTGGCAGAATGCGCTGGGCCACACGGCCGTTACGACGTCAGTCACTGCGTTCCGTGAGGCTGGCCTGGCTGAACCGGCGCGCCCAGTCGTGGACCCGGTCGAGCAGTTCGGGCGGGGAGACTACCTGGAAGTCTGCGCCTGCCATGCCCAGTGCCGTGGCGGGCCAGTCCAGGGAGTCGCCCGTCATGCGGACCCGGCAGCGAGTGGCGTCAATGTCCTCGACGGTGGACCACCGGCCGATCCGCCGCCGTACTTCCGCGGCTGGAGCCTCGACGAGGACCTCGATGTCGTAGGTGGCGATGACGTTCTCCACGCCGGCCCGGACGAAAGCGGCGGCGTCGGCGGCGGGGAGCATGCGGGCCCGGAAAGGTATCCCGGTGCCGCGGGGCACGGTGAGCCGGTCGAGACGGAAGCTGCGCCAGTCGTGGCGGGTGAGGTCGTAGCCGACCAGGTACCAGCGGTGGCCGAGCAGGACCACGCGGTGTGGTTCCACGTGCCGGTCGGTCTGCTGGCCGGCGGCCGCGGTGTAGGAGAAGCGCAGCCGTTCGCTGTCCCGGCAGGCCAGGGCGACGGTGGTGAGGATGCCCGGATCCACACTCGCCTGGGACCCGCCTCCCCAGCTGGCGGGGACCGTCATCGCGCCCAGCGCCTCGACCCGGCGCCGCAGCCGCGCCGGCATGACCTGCACCACCTTGGCCAGCGCGCGCACCGAGGACTCCGCGATGCCCTCGACCGCACCCTGCGCGGCCGCCTGCAGGCCCACGGCCAGGGCGACGGCCTCCTCGTCATCGACCACGAGCGGCGGCAGCGCCGTGCCTGCGGCCAGCAGGTAGCCGCCTTCCACGCCGCGCTGCGCCTGGATGGGATAACCCAGCTCACGCAGCCGGTCGATGTCCCGGCGCAGCGTGCGCGGCGATATCTGCAGCTGCCTGGCCAGTTCGGCACCCGGCCAGTACCGGCGTGCTTGCAGCAGCGAGAGCAGCCGCAGCGTGCGCGAGCTGGTGTTCGCCATATCATCATCCTCGCCGAATTTAGGTCAGGAAGTGGCCGCTATGGCCCGTAGCGTGGGCTTAGACCAGGAACGGAATCCATCTCGCAACGAAAGGCCGGGACCATGACGAGCACCCCGATCACCGCTGACGTGGCCGCGAGCGACGCATCTGCCGCCGGCAGCGAGCGCGCCGACCTCCTGGCGATGCTGGCCAGGCAGCGGCACTTCCTGCGCTTCACCACCCGCGGGCTCACTGACGACCAGGCCCGGCAGGCCACCACCGTCAGCGAGCTATGCCTGGGCGGCCTGATCAAGCACGTGAAGGCCGTTGAGGAGGGCTGGGTGAACTTCATCCTGGAAGGCCCCTCGGCCATGGGCGATTACACCACCATGACCGCCGACGACTGGGCGCGGCGGGCTGACGACTTCTCGCTGCTGCCCAGCGAGACGCTGGCCGGCGTGCTGGCCGACTACGCCGAAGTGGCCCGCCGGACCGACGAGCTGGCCGCCAGCCTGCCCGACCTCAACGCCGGGCACCCGCTCCCGAAGGCCCCCTGGTTCCAGCCGGGCGAGCAATGGTCGGCCCGCCGGGTGCTCCTGCACATCATCGCCGAAACCGCGCAGCACGCCGGCCACGCCGACATCATCCGCGAGTCCCTGGACGGGGCCAAGTCCATGGGCTGACCCGGGAAGCGCGTGCCGCCCGCCCGGCTACGGCGAGCCCGGTGGAATCTCCCGCTGGGTGTGGACGGTACGAAGCCGGCGCGGGACACCCCACCACTGGTCGGGACGGTTGACGACCGGGCTGGCCAGCCCGTCCCCGGTGACCCGGGCCAGGCGGAAGCAGAAAGGCGGCGATGCCTGCGGCGCCCTGCATCCACGAGGTCCCGGGCGGAAGAAGCGGCGGGTCCTGGCGATGCTCCACGAACCGCCACCGCGCCCCCGCGTCGTCCCGGATGGCGCGCTCGGCCAGGGCGTCCGCCATGGTGCGCGCCGCCTGCAGCAAGGTACTGGCTGCCGCCGGGTCGGTGCAGTCCTGGGCGGCGTCGAGCAGGACGTCCCCGACCCCGGCGGTGCCGCAGCAGCGGCCGTCGTTGTCCCAGAAACCCGGGCGCAGGCGCTGCGGGACACCGGAGGCCAGGATCGAGTGCAGGCACCGGTGCCGCAGCCGCGTGACCTGGAGCCCGGCGACGCTGTCTACGCCGGCGTGCGCCAGCGCCGCGAACAGGTATGAGGTTCCCGCTGGTCCGTGGCACCAGGTGTAGGTCACCGGTTCGACGTCGCGACTGGAGTACGGCAGGGTGTGCGGGACCACGAACCCGCCGTCATCGAGCGAGCCTGCCGTGAGCAGGTGCTGCGCGCCTTGCCGGGCCGCCGCGATGAAGTCCTCACGACCCAGGGCCGCCCCGGCGATCGCCAGCGCCGTGGCTATCCCGGCCGTCCCGTGAGAGTAGTTCGGCATCCGGTACGGCCGGCCCGCCTGCATCGCCCAGTCCAGGCCGTCCCCGGTATCGTCGGCCGCTCGCAGCAGGGCCTCGCCACCGGTCACCGCGATGTCCCGGGCGTGCTCACCGCCAGCCCATACCGCGGCCAGCACCACCCCCGCAGTACCCAGGACCAGGTCGGTCACCGGCGCGGCTGAACCAGTTGCGGCCTGCCAGGGCGTGGCCCATCCTGCGGGGGTCATCAGGGCGGCGAGCCGCGCCAGCACCACCCGCTCGCTGCCCGGGGCCAGCAATGTCAGCGCGATCACGTCGCCGCCCAGCCCGGTGTACAGCGAAGGGTCAGTCCGGACGGCGCCGTGGCCGAAAGCCGGGCGGCGATCCCGGCCGCCAGGGCCCGCTCGGTCTCGCTCAGCACCCGCGCCTGGCTGATCTCGGCGAGCACCGGAGCCAGGCCGCCGATCCCCGCGTACACCGAATCGCGATCCTCACCGGGCTCGGCCGGCTGTCCATCCCCGGCCACTACCTCGGGTATCCAGAGGCCATCGTCCTCCCGGACCTGACGCAGGACCCACGCCCAGGCCGCCTCGCCCAGGTCCTGGTAAACCTCGCCCGCTGCCACGTCAGCAGGCTACGACGCCCCGGTCCCCAGGGACTGCGGCATGGTCAACGGGTTCCCGCTCACACCGCGGCAGAAGCTGTAGAAGTGTTGACACCGGATGCCAGACCCGGCCGGGCCCGCGCCAGACCGATGGCCCCGGCTATCTCCTCCTGAACGGTGCAGCAAAGGACCCCGCGATATGACTGAGATCCCGCTCTGCTATTTCCGCGGGCGTGATGGTGCGCGTCTCGCCTACCGCGAGCTCGGGGAGGGCCGGCCGCTGATACTGATTCACGGCTATCTCTCGACCTCCATGGCCATGGTCGATGCCGGGATCGCCGGGAAGATGGCCGGGCGGGGCTGTCGGGTCATCCTGCCAGACCTTCGCGGCCACGGCGCCAGCGCCAGGCCGCACGATGCGGCCGCCTACCCGCCCGACGTGCTGGCCGACGACGGTCTCGCCCATATCGAGCACCTCGGTCTCACCGGCTACGACCTCGGCGGCTACTCGCTGGGCGGGCGGACGGTCATACGGATCCTGGCCCGCGGCGCGGCTCCCGGCCGGGCGATCGCAGGCGGGCAGGGGCTGGAGGCGATCACCCGCACCGCCGGGCGGGGCGGTCAGTACCGCCACGTCCTCACCCACTTCGGCACGTTCGAGCCCGGCGCACCGGCCGGGCCGTCGTGGTGCACGAGGCCAGCCGGTTCTGCGGGTACGGCGCCGAGGTGGCCGCGCGCCTGTCCGAGCAGTGCTTCCACTATCTCGAAGCCCCGATCCGGCGGGTGACGGGATTCGACATCCCCTATCCCCCGCCGCATCTGGAGGAACACCATCTGCCCAGCGTGGACCGCATCCTGGACGCGGTGGACAGCCTCCAGTGGGACGACGCCGCCACCACGAGAGCAGGCCGCTGAATGCCAGCCTTCCTGCTCCCTGATCTCGGCGAGGGTCTCACCGAAGCCGAGATCGTCACCTGGCGGGTCCAGGCCGGCGACATCGTGGCGGTCGACCAGACCGTGGTCGAGGTCGAGACGGCCAAGGCGGTGGTCGAGGTCCCGGTCCCGTTCGCCGGACGGGTCACCGCCCTGCACGGCCAGCCCGGTGAGGTGCTGGCCGTCGGGGCACCATTGCTCACGGTCGCCGGGGACGACACCCTGCCCGGCCAGGCCAGCGAGGACGGCGAGAGCGGCCGGGTCCTCATCGGCTACGGCACATCCGGCCGGCGCCGTCACCGCCGCACCCGCGGAGCGCCGGCCCCCACCGCATCCCCCTCTCCCGGGCCGCCCCCTCAGCCGGCCGCTCAGCCTCCCGTCACCAACGGCCGGGTAGCCGTCGTCTCGCCGCTGGTCCGGCGGCTGGCCCGCGACGCTGGCCTCGACCTGACCGCGATCCACGGCTCGGGACGCAATGGCCTGATCACCCGCCGGGACGTCGACGCGGCCCTCGCGGGGCGCCCGGGTGAGATCGGGCCGCCTCAAACGCACCCGGCCGGAGCCGCCGGGGCCGCCGGAACCGTGCGGATCCCGATCCGGGGCTCGCGCAAGACGGCCGCCGACAAGCTCAGCCGGTCACGGCGGGAGATTCCGGAGGCGACGGTCTGGGTCGACGTGGACGCCACCGAGCTGGCCGCGCTCCGCGCGACGCTGAACGCGGACAAGTCAGCGACCGAGGATCAGCCTGCTGGCCCTGGTGTCCCGGTACGCGATCCTGGGACTGCGCCGCTACCCGGAACTCAACGCCACGATCGAGGGCGACGAGATCGTGATGGGCGGGCCGGTGCATCTCGGCTTCGCCGCACAGACCGGCCGGGGCCTCGTGGTCCCGGTCGTGCCCCAGGCCCAGGCGTACACGCTGGAGCACCTGTCGGCGGCGCTGGCCGAACGGACCCGGCGGGCCCGCGACGGGCAGCTCGGGCCGGCCGACCTGACCGGCGGCACGTTCACCATCAACAACTACGGCGTGTTCGGCGTGGACGGCTCGGCGGCCATCATCAATCATCCTGAGGTGGCCATCCTGGGCATCGGGCGGATCATCGAACGGCCCTGGGTCGTCGGCGGCCGAGGTCGTGGCCCGGCAGGTCACCCAGCTCACGCTGGCGTTCGATCACCGGGCCTGCGACGGCGGCACGGCCGGCGGCTTCCTGCGATTCGTCGCCGACTGCGTGGAATCCCCCGCGCGGGCCCTGCGGGACATGTAGGCCGCGCCGGCTCAGCCGGCCTTACCGGGCCGCGGGCAGGCTGCCGTTATGCCGCGCATTGCGCAGGTCGCCGACGGTCAGCGCAGGTCGTCGAAGATCAGCACGGTCTGGGTGGACAGCACCTCGGGCATGTTCTGGAAGGAGTTCAGGACCAGTTCCCGCAGCGCCGCGGTGTCCCGGGTCCGGACCAGCAGCACGATGTCGCTGTCCCCGGAGACCAGCGCCGCGTGCTCGACCTCGGTGATCGTCAAGAGCCTGGTCCGGAGCTGCTTCCAGGCCGGCTGGGCGATCTTCAGGTGCACGTAGGCCGACAGGCCGTACCCGTAGCGCTGCGGATCCACCTGAGCCGTGTAGCCGGTGATCACGCCCGTCTCCTCGAGCCGGCGCACCCGCGTGTACGCCCCCGCCCGGGAAATATGCAGCCTGGCCGCCAGCGTCCGCATGGACATCCGGCCGTCCCCGCACAGCTCCGCCACGATGGCCCGGTCGACATCATCGAGGACCGCAGCGGGCCTGGCCGGGTCCTCGTGGCCGGCGGAGCTGGATGTCATGACGCCAAGCTACGCCCTCCACCAGCCATTCGTCTGCGCCCGTGCGCGGGATACTGGACTTATGGCACGCGGTTTTCGTTGCGGGCGGACAGCCTGATCAGCCAGAGAAGAACAGGCGGTCCGGGGCCCGGCCAGGATGCGCCGCCCTCCGGGCTCATCAGGTGCCCGGCCAGCACAGTCAGCAGGCCGCCGGGCCATTCTCAGGGCACGGTCACCGGCTGGATCACCACCGGGCCCTTGGTGGGGTCGAGCTCGGTGGCCTGCGACACGCTCGCCGGGGTGATGACGTCCACGGCTTTGGGGACGGTACCGGAGTCAGCCGAGCAGATCGGGCTCGTACCGCCAGGGGCACAGACGCCGAACGTGAAGGCCCCGGCGGGCTGGGTGAACGCCCGGGCCTGATCGGGGCTGAATCCGTCCTGCCCGGTCAGCACGACGCTGAACGCCCAGCCGGATCCGGGCGTACCGAACTGGGCCTCCGGGAGCGCGATCGTGACGGTCCGGCTGGCGTCATCGGTCAGCATGAACGCCGTGCCGGCCGGGTTCCCGCTGGCGTCTACCCAGGTGGGAGACGCGAAGCCTTGTGCCTCGACGCGCTCGCTCCAGGCCCCCGCGGGCGCGATGGTGTAGTTGCGGGATGCGTAGGCGGCCTGGGTCGAGGTCTGGCTAGCGCCCGGGGCGTGCACGTAGATGTCCAGCAGCTGGGCGCCGAAATCGGCCCCGAAGGTCGGGTCGAGGTTGGCCAGCGTGGCCCGCAGGTACGCGGTGGTGCCGTCGCTGATCACCTGGAAATCGGTCAGGTCGAAGGCGCCCGGGTGGAAGTCCGACGCGGTCGGGTACTGGTAGGTACCGGGCCCGCTGTCGTCGCCGGCAGGGTCGGTGACGTTCAGGACCGTGGTCCCTGCGGTCACATCCCCAACCACTGCCACCTGCGCGTATCCGGTGTTCCGCCCGTCCGGTGAGGTGGCAGTCGCGGTGATGACATCGTTGCCGAACCCGACCGGGACGGTGGCCGAGAACGATCCGTCCGCTGCCGCGACTGTGCTGCTCACGGACGCGGCGGCACCTGTCGTGGTATCCGCCGACCCGATGTCCACCGACGCGCCGGGCGACGTGGTCCCGGTGACCGTCGTGGTCGCGGATCCGAGCGTCGCGCCGGGAGCGGGGGCGGTGAGGGTGACCGTCAGCGCACCGGGCGCCCCATGGGTGATGTAGCGCGCCGTCGTGACCGCCGGCGTCTCGACGGTGCGGCCATCTCCGAGCCCCGCGATGAGCCGCAGTTCCTGGGCCTGGGCCCAGGTCAGCGGCGAGGCTGATCCTGCGGCCTTACCGTCGGTGAACCCGATCGACGCGGTCGCCGGGTCGCTGCCGAAGGGCGAGGCGGGCAGGTCCGGGTCCTCCCAGGCCTGCTCGGGCACCAGGCCGACACCCGAGGAGAAATTGAGCATCGCGTTCAGCAGGCTGGCGCCCCCGGAACCCTGCCCGGCGGCGATGTCACTTTCGGCACGCTCGCCGGACAGCACGGGCCACAGATGACCGGTCCCGATGTCGGTGGGCGGCCACGGGGCGCCCGTGGTCGTGCACGAGGCCTGGCTCGGCTGGTAGCAGTCGCCGTAGCCGTCCGCGCTGCCGCCGGCAGCCGACGTGCCGTACCGGTAGTAACCGTTTCCGCTGGGCGTGCCGACCGATATCTGCTTATCCAGCACGCCCAGCGAGGCCTGCACGTCCGGGTCGCTGATAGGCAGCTCCCCGAGCCTGACCAGCTCCTGGAACCCGCCGTCGATGACGCTGCGCTGGTCTACACTCGGGCCGCCGTTGCCGAGGTTATAGGTGATCGCCGCATTCGGGTCGCCGGTCTTGGACAGCCTGATGAAGTAGCGCGGCCCGTCGGGGCCGGTCGTGGTCACGTCCCAGGACTTGATACTGCGCTGGAAATAGTCGGCAGTTGCCTGGTAGAGCCGGGCCCGGGCCTGGTCACCATGGCCGGCGGCGATCGCAGACGCCGCGGTCAGCCCGGCGATCTCGGCCGCGATGGTCGAGGGTGAGTAGCCGGTCTGCTCCTCCCACCGTTCATTGCCGTCCGAGGGCCCATGGGCGACCAGGAAGTCGGCCGCCGGCCGGACGTGGTCGGCCCACAGTGTGGCGTCCCCGCTCAGGCCCGCCTGGTAGTCCATCAGGATCGGGTAGGCGACCTCGTCCAGCTGGAGTCCGCCGGTGTCAGGGGCGGCCTTGCCGTTGAGCAGTGAGTTGCGCGGCATGGCCCCGTCCGCCAGTTGCTGGCGGTCAAACAGGAACCTGACGGCGTCCCGCGCCGCGGCCAGGTCGCCGTCCGCCAGCAGGCCGGTGAAGGCCTCATACAGGTCGCGGGAGAACACCTCGCGGTAGGAGCCGAAGTAGGCAGGCTCGCCACCGGAGCCGGTCCCGGCTGGCACCGCCTGGCCCCACGGGCTGGCCAGCGACGCCACGATCGCGCCGGGGAACGTCTTGTCCTCGCTCGCCTTGAGCACGTTCGCGGACAGGTAGTAGTGCTCGACCAGCCGCGCCGTCGCGCTGGCCGGCTCCCCGGGGTAATGGGCCGGCGGCCGGTTCAGGCTCGCGTCGTACGCCGCCCAGCCGCCCAGGTACTTCAGTTCCTTCAGTGCGAACGGGGCGCTCAGTGACCCCTGGGCCGTGCTCACCGCACCCGCCTGCGTGCGGCCGAAACCGAGGGCGAGCGTCAGCGTGCCGCCGGGCCCCGGCGCCAGTTCCTGCGTCGCCACGATGTGGCCGTCCCGCGCGGACGTGTACGGGGTCAGCGCGTGCGACGTGTCCAGCTGGGTGAGACCATCACTGGCGGTGCCGGCGTAGCCGACACTCGCCTCCGGCGCGGCGGTGCTGTCGGCCAGCGCCATGTACGTCGGCACCGCGTAGGTCCGGTTGGTGGCGTCGGTCACCGTGTTCGAGCTGGAGACAACCGGGATCGCCGACCCGCCCGACGTCGTCACGACGCCGCTGTTGGCCCCGGCGTTCTGGGCGCCGCCGCCGCCGTTCCCGTTAACGTGGGCGTCCAGCCGCGCGTACACATGCAGCGCGGTCACGTTGGTTCCGGAGCCTGGCACGGCGCTCAGCCGCGTGTGCATGAGCACGGTGTCGCTGCCGGGATCGGTGATGTACGTGGTGGTCAGCCGGTAACCGTGCTGGGCGTCGGTCGCGGTCACCGTGCAGGCCATGCCGGTGGGATCCGCGCTGACCGTGTAGCTCATGTCCCTGGTCTGCAGGTCGGTGAACGTCGAGCCATCGGTGACGACATACTGCAACGTGCTCACGTTGGTGTTGTCGATGGTGGGCTCGTAGGTGTCGGACAGCACGCCACCGGCGACCGTGTACCACACCTTCGACGCCGTGCCGGTGGCCGTGCCCACGCAGTCCTTGCGGGCAAGATCGAAGTACGACATCGTGCCGGGGCGGCCCGGGGCGACGCTGCCCGCGCTGGTCTGGGCTCCGGTCGTGGTGGCGCCCGCGCTGGCCGCAGCCAGCGGAAGCATCGCCCCAGCCGTCGCTAATGCAGCGAGAATCCTGCCGAAGCGCCTGCGACCACGGGCCGAGCGTGCCATACCCACCTCCGCCGGATCGCCTGGGCCACGCGCCGGTGCGCGCCCTGTCTTGTCCGCGAATCCTCCCGGAGGATTCACCGTAAAAGCCGCCGCTGTCAAGAGACCCAGCGCGCCGGACCGCCCTTGCGCGGCCAGACGAGTTCGCAGAGCGGCAGATGCGGATGGCAGTGCCGCCCGGCTACGGCTTCCACGGCGCGCGGCGAAGCTGCCCCGGTCACAGGCCAATGACGCCCGCGGACGCTCACGCCAATGCGGCATGAGCGGTGGTGCCGGTCAGGTGGTGCGGCGAGTCAGGATACGGGGGCGTTTGAAGTCCCGGTTGTCGATGATGACATCGGCCAGGGACCGCGGGGCGACCTCAGCCAGGTAGATCATTTCCGCGGCGTGGTAGCGGTCGCGGTGCAGGCGGGCCGCTTCCTTGGCACCCTCAGCGGCGGAGTCCCGCGCGATCCCGCGGCGCAGCGCGGTCCCGGGGTCCACGTCGAGCCAGATGCGGTACTCCCAGCAGTCGTTGTATTCGGGGCGGAAAGCGAAAACCGAGTCGACGATCAGGATCGCGCCTCCCGGGGCGCTGATCTTCTTGTCCCGGTGGTCAGCGCCGGTCAGCGGATCGTGGCCGCACAGCACCACTTCGCCGGATCCGGACGGCCCTGCTGGGCCGAGCAGCAGGTCCCGGGCGGAGCCGAAGTCGTAGGCATTTCGGTAGTACCCCTCGCCACTGACCCGGTCATACCCATGCTCGCGGGCGTGACGCCAGGGGTCCTTGAAGTCATCCATCGAGGCCCGCATCGTCGCACGGCCCAGACCGCGCAGGGCGGCTGCGAGCTCATGCCCGAAGCTCGTCTTGCCTGCCCCGGTCAGGCCGTCAACGGCAACCCTGAGCCTGCCCGGGCCGAGCGCTGCCACCGTGTCAGCCACGGTCGCGATCAACGCCGTACGCTTCCACGACGCCGGCAACGGCACTGGCTGCTGCCACGTGGACACTGACTCAAACGCCTGCACGTCCCGAGCCTACGGGCCCTCCGCCAGCGGCGTTCCGGTCCCCGGTGGCTGCGGGCTGCCAGAATGGCGGTGTGGAGGTACTGAGCAGCCGGATCCTGTTGCGTCCCGCCGACCTGGGCCGGAGCCACCATTTCTACTGCGATGTGCTGGGCTTGGCGATCTACCGGGAGTTCGGCCCGCCTGGCTGATCCCGGGGTGGTCTTCTTCCTCGGCCCAGGGTTGCTGGAGGTCTCCGGGCACCCGGCTGGGACGGCTGGCCACTCGATGATGATCTGGCTGCAGGTACGGGATGTGAACGCCGAGCATGAGCGACTGGCCGCGGCCGGCGTTCGCATTGTTCGTGAGCCGGTCGCAGAGCCCTGGGGATTGACTGAGATGTGGATCGAGGACCCCGACGGGGTCCGGATCGTCCTGGTTGAAGTCCCCGCCGGTCACCCACTACGCCGCGACCCGCGGACCTCATAACCGGCCACATGACGCGGTGGGCACCGAGGGGGCCATCGACGTCGTGCCCGCAGGTACCGGGTGCAGGCGCCCGTTCTTTCCCGCGTGCGGGCCCCGGGGTGGCGGGGTTAGCGTGAACGCATAACGGTCGATCTGTTCGCGGGGCTTCCGGTGAGCTGCGCCGCGGCCGGCACGCCGTCGCGTGAGGAACTCGCGGCTGACTCTCCCTCAGTGGAGGCGCAGTCCTGCGATGACGAGTTCGACCATGCGACGTGCGTCGTAGCGGGGGTTGTTGCCCGCGTGTTGAAAGGACCAGCCGCCCCATGCCGCAAACACCCCGGCCTCGTTTCGGGATCATGACCGCCCCGATGAACGTCGACTACCGCGATGTCCTGCGGGTCTGGCGCGAGGCGGACACCATCCCGGAGATCGAGCATGCGTGGCTGTTCGATCACCTCATGCCGATCGGAGGCGACCCGGGCGGACCGACCTACGAAGGCTGGACACTGCTCTCGGCCCTCGCCGCGCAAACCCGGCGGCTGCGCCTCGGCCTGCTGGTGACCAGCAACCGCTTCCGGCCGCCCGCGATGCTGGCCAAGATCGCCGCGACCGTCGACATCGTCTCCGGCGGGCGGCTCGACTTCGGTATCGGCGCAGGCTCACGGCCCGGCCACCCTCTGGCCCGGCGCGAGTATGACGCACACGGCCTGGCCTTCCATGACTCCGCCTACGCCGTGGGAAGCCTCGCCGAAGCGTGCGCGGTGATCCGGCGGTTGTGGACCGAGGCCGAACCGTTCGACGTCCATGGCACCTACGTCCGCCTCACCGGAGCGTTCTGCAACCCCAAGCCCATCCAGCGCCCCCACCCGCCGATCCTGATCGGCGGACGCTCGGCCCCCGTGCTGCGCGTGGTCGCCGAGCATGCCGACCTGTGGAACATCCCTGGCGGCGACATCGACGATGCCGTCCGCCGCGGCGCACTGCTGGACCGCTACTGCGCTGAGATCGGCCGCGACCCCGCCTCGGTCACCCGCTCGATCCACCTGCCGGTCTCCTACGACCAGCCTGGCATGACCCAGGCCGCGATCGGCACAGCGATCGACGCCGGGTTCCGGCACATCGTCCTCGGACTGCCAGCGCCCTACCCCGCCAACGTCGCACAGTGGGTCACCGACGAGCTCATTACCACGTCGGCCTAGTACTCCGGCCGTGGGCACGACCGGCCGCCGCACATGCTCGGCTGGCAAGTGCTCCAGCACGCCGTCGGTTACGCACGCTCGGCAGGGCCCCGCCTCCACCGCGGAAACGGGGGGCCGCGACGATCGGCACCGGGGCGCGGCGTCGTTGACCTCGGCCGCAGGGCGGTCTAGCGTTCCCCCAGCGACCGGGGCATGGACGGGGGAGCTGATGGGCAGACCGCGCTGGCGTCTATGGATCGCGGCCAGCTGTGCCGCGCTGTGCTGGGTGCTGTTCGCCGTCACCCTCGCCGTGCCGGACTGGATCGAGGCGGTCTTCGGGATGGACCCCGACCATGGCAACGGTTCGCTGGAGTGGGCGATTGTCGGGGTGCTGTTCGTCGCGGCCGTGACGCTGTCCGGCGTTACCCGCCGGGAGTGGCGGCGGCTTCAGCCCGGCGGGGCGGGCTGAGCGACTGCTCAGCCGCGGAA
>CAVVTM010000018.1:0-90046 GCA_963751175.1 uncultured Actinomycetes bacterium
CGGCCCGTTCCGCCGCGACCACGTCCTGGACCGTCACGTCGAGGTGGATCTGCTGCGGGTACGCCGGATCCGGCCAGCGCGGCGCGGTGTAGTGCTCCACCTGCTGGAACATCACCGGCTGCGCGCCGTCCTCGCCGATCATGGCGACCCCGTCCGCCTCGTACGTCACCGGCTTGCCGAGCAGCTCCGCGTAGAAGTGGCTCAGCGCCTTCGCGTCGGGGCAGTCGAGCATGACGCCCATCAGGGTGGTCCGCGGATCGTCCGGGTTGACGCACAGGTCGAACGGGTGACCGGCTGGGTCGGCCAGCGTGTGCCACCGCTCGTTGCGGCGCAGCAGGGTGGCGCCGAGCTGCTGGGCGCGTTCGGCCGCCGCGTCGATGTCCGGTACCCGGAAGTCGAGATGGGCCTGCTGCGGACGGTCCTGGTCCGGCCAGTGGGGCGGCACGTGCCCGGTGGCCCGTTGCAGGCCGATTCGCCAGCCGTCACCGGTGTCGAGCGTGATCCAGTCGTCTTCGTCGTCGTCGGGGACGCGTCGCCAGCCGGCGAGCTGCTCGTAGAACGTGGCCAGGCGGTCGATGTCCGGGGCGTCCAGCGCCACGGCCCGCAGTGAGCCGATCGCCCGCCGGTGCGGTTCGGAGGTCATGCCCCCGATCCTGCCGATCCCGGGCCGGCCCGCCACCGGAAACCGGCGTTGACGATCCGGTCTAGCCGGGCCCGCCTCGCGCTAATCCCCGGTCACGCCGTCGATCTGCTCCCGGAGGAAGTCGGCGTGCCCGTTGTGCCGGGCGTACTCCTCGATCATGTGCACGTAGACCCAGCGCAGATCCATGGTGGTGCCCCGGAGGGCGTGCACGAACGTCTCGTCCAGGGACCGGCCCGCGGCCGCCGCCCGGGCCAGCTGGCATTCCCGGGTAAAGGCCGCGAAATCGGCCTTGGCGCCGGCTGGCGCGCCGAGGTCGAAGTCCCCGTCCGGGTACTCGTCGCTGCAGTACAGGTAGCCCAGCCCGGCCTCGCCCGCGAAGCGGACCCGGAACCAGGCCCGCTCCACCTCGGCCATGTGCCGGACCAGCCCGAGCAGCGAGAGCGAGGACGGCGGTACCGCCCGGCGGGCCAGCTGCTCGCCGGTCAGCCCCTGGCATTTCATCAGCAGCGTGCTGCGGTGGAAATCCAGCCAGCTGTCCAGCGACTCCCGTTCTCCTGCGACCTCGGGCGGATCGGTGCGGGTCACCTCAGGTGCGCTCCATGTCATCCGGCACATCCTGCTACCCCTCGAGAACCTCCGCAACGAAATTCCGCCCCCGCCGCGGGGCCCGGGCCGGCCGTGCGATCACCAGGTCCCCGCGTCTCCTCCGTTACCCTGCCAGGGTGGCGGAACAGGCGGAATGGGACGTCGCGGTGGTGGGCGCCGGGCCAGCGGGCCTGACCGCCGCCCTGGCCGCTGCGGCGGCCGGGGCCCGGACGGTCGTGATCGAGCGGGCCGAGCATCCCCGGTACAAGACGTGCGGCGGCGGCCTGATCGGGACCTCGCTCACGGTCGCCGGGCGGCACATGCAGGTGCCCGCCCGGGACAGCATCCACGCCATCACCGTCACCCTGAACGGGAGGCGTGAGTTCACCCGGCGCGCTGACGGGCCGCTGCTGGCCATGGTCTCCCGGGAGGAGTTCGACGACGCCCTGCGCAAGGCCGCGGCCGACGCGGGCGTCACGGTGTGCCAGCGGGCCACGGTGCGGGGAATCAGCGAGGACGGGGAGCTGGCCTGCGCCCGGCTGGCCGACGGGACGGGGGTCCGGGCCCGCGTGCTGGTCGGCGCCGACGGGTCCTCGGGAGTCAGCTCACGGTATGTCGGGGTGCGGTTCGGGCAGGTCGATCTCGGCCTGGAACTGGAGATCCCGGTGCCGCCGCCGGTCGCGGCCCAGTGGCGGGAGCGGGTGATGCTGGACTGGGGGCCGATGCCCGGGTCGTACGGCTGGGTGTTCCCCAAGGGTGACCTGCTCACCGTGGGCGTCATCGCGGCCCGGGGCCAGGGCGACCAGACCCGGCGCTAC
Organism: uncultured Actinomycetes bacterium; assembly: GCA_963751175.1. Classification (GTDB taxonomy): domain Bacteria; phylum Actinomycetota; class Actinomycetes; order Streptosporangiales; family Streptosporangiaceae; genus RYN-230. The sequence goes on from CAVVTM010000018.1 coordinate 2,047, forward strand.
CTGCGCGATTTCACCGGCCGGCTGGGGCTGGCGGGGTACCCGGCGGCCCGGGACTCAGGACATCTCACCCACTGCCGGGCGGATGGCTCACCGCTGCGGCGGGGGCGGGTGCTGGTCGCGGGTGACGCGGCGGGCCTGCTCGAGCCCTGGACCCGGGAAGGCATCAGCTTCGCGCTCCGCTCCGGGACGCTGGCCGGGGCGGCAGCCGCTGAGGCGGCGGCCGCCCCGGATGCCGGGCGCCTGGACCGGGCGCTGGATGCCTACCCGGCCGCGGTCGGGCAGGCGCTCGTCCCCGAGATGGACGCCGGGCGGCGCCTGCTGGCCGCGTTCAGCAGGCATCCGGGTGCCTTCCATGCCGGCCTCGCGTCGCCGAAAGGCTGGCATGCCTTTGCCCGGTTCTGCCGTAGCGAGCTGCCGTTTGCTGACCTGGTCGAGCGCAGGCCGCTCCGCGCGGCGCTGTCCCTGATGTCCCGTTTCTAAGGACTGCGGTCAATACCAGCCATACCGCAGCTCGTGCTGCCACGCGTTCCACGGGTTTCCATAACGTCCCTTGATGTAACCCATGCCCCAGATGATCTGGGTGCGCGCGCTTGTCCGCCAGTTGGCCCCGGCCGACGCCATCTTGTCCCCGGGCACGGCCTGCGGAATGCCGTACGCGCCCGAGCTATGATTGTAGGCAAAACGGTTCCAGCCGCTCTCGCGCATCCACAGCAGGTTCAGGTAGTGGAATTGCCAGCTGGTCCAGTGGTAGGCCGGCATCAGCGAGCCAGCGATCTGCCACGGCGTGCCGTGCAGCCGGCCCCGGTGCCTGCGGGCCCGGTGGTGCCGCGCATGGTGGTGATGCCGCGCATGGTGACGCCTCACCCGGTGGTGCTTCTTGTGATGCTTCGGGTGCTTGCGGCGATGATGCCGGGGCTGCGGGTCCTTCTGGGATGTCCCGTAGGCGGCCAGGGCGATGGGCCCCGGCCCGGCAGTGCTGCCGGTTCCCGCGCTGGTACCCAGGCCCGTGCCCAGCCCGGCACCCAGGCCCGTGCCCAGGCCGCCGGTAGCGGCGTTAGCGGTGCCGATGGCCGGGGCCCCATGGCTGGCCGTGAGCGCGGCGGCCAGCCCGGCCTGCCGGGCTCCGTGGCCGTCCTGGGCGGTGCCGCTGGATGATGCCCCGATGTAACCAGCCAGGGCGATGGCCGAGCCGGTCAGCATCAGGGCCGTCTTGGACGGTACGTAGGTGAAAGTTCTCTTCGGTGACAAAGGGAGCCTTCGGTTCGGCGCGTCGCGGCGCGCTCGGGTTCCGCCCTGGGCACATGGCAGCCACGAGGAAAAGGGTGGCCACGGTGGCGGCGGATGTGACGCAGGTTCAGGGCGTCAGTGTCGCCTGGGCGACCATCACGCACGCGGGGCGCTTGACTATCTGGCACCGGGCACCCGGAAGGCTTTGTGCCTGGGCAGGTAAACGCTTGCTAAGCCATGAGCCGGGCTGGCGGGGCCAGCCTTATCGCGAATATCGCGGTCACCCCCTGTGCGCGTATTCACTGCCCCGGGGGCCCAGCGCCTATAAAATGAGGCTTGCCGTACGCCGACTTCCCCCAAAGTATTCTCGATCTTTATCAGTAGCCATTTAAAGCAAGTGGTAAACACGAGCCACTTACTTATGTCACCATCACCTATAGGTAGTCGGCCCGTAGTTAGGATGATTAAGAAGCCTTTAACGCCCCGAACCGGGCATTGCGCTGGATACCCGGCCGCCGGGGCTGGCGGCGGGCCCGGGTGGGCGGGCCCGGGGTGGCCCGGCCGGGGTGGCAGGTACGGCACTGCCCAGTAGGGTCGTCGTGTGGCTGAGGCTCCCCGTGTTACGCCCGGTGCCGCCCGGGTGCGGCCGACCCCGGCCGATCTGGAGGCGGCCCGCGACGCCACGATCCCCGATGTCCTCAGCGTCGGCCTGCGGGTCGTGTTCGCAGGCATCAACCCCGGCCTGTACTCGGCCGCGACCGGCCATCACTTCGCCCGCCCGGGCAATCGCTTCTGGCCCGCCCTGCACCGGTCCGGCTTTACCCCGCGCCAGTTCCGGCCGGACGAGCAGGACCAGCTCCTCCCGCTGGGACTCGGGATCACCAACGTGGCCCCCCGGGCCACGGCCCGCGCCGCGGAGCTGGCCCCGGCGGAGCTGCGCGAGGGTGCGCTGGCGCTGCAGGAGAAAATGGCGCGGCTACGCCCGCAGTGGCTCGCCGTGCTCGGCGTGACCGTGTACCGGACCGCTTTCGGCCACCCGGGGGCGATCGTCGGCCCGCAGGAGGCTGCCGTCGGCCCGGTCCGGCTGTGGGTACTGCCCAATCCCAGCGGGCTCAACGCGCACTGGACCCCGGCCGCTCTGGCCGGGGAGTTTGCCCGGCTTCGAGCCCAGGCCATCGGCCCGCCCGGCCCCTGGGGGCCGGGCGCCGACCGGGTCCCAGGACCGGCTGGCTGAAGGCCGGGCATATGATCCCCTGGAGCCCGGCGGCGCTGACTACACTGGAGCGTTATCACGCGACCGCGCCCGTGGCCGCTTACCCGCAGGGGGCCAACTATGACTGTCCGGCCGGACTTCGGGCCCGAATACGGTGACGAGGAGTGGCAGCGTTTCGAGGAGCACGATCTTCCCGGGCCCGAAGTGGCCGAGGAAGAGCGGGAGTTCCAGGAGCGCGAGCGCGAGGACGAAGAGGTCGAGCTCGTCGATGCGGAGAGCAACGAGGCGCACGCGGCGGGCCAGGTCTGCGAGCGATGCGGGCAGGTCATCACCGCCGTGCAGGACGCCCGGCGGCGGCCGGACGGCCACTGGGTGCACGAGGAGTGCCCGACCAGCGTCGGGCTGGCGCCTGATGATCCCGGGTCGCCCGCGTAGCCGCGCAACCCCGCGTCATGGCCGGCGCGCCGCCCGGGCGGCGTCCGTGAACCAGGCGGGCCGTGGCAGGTGGCGGCGGTCAGCGGCGCACCCAGATGGCCTCCTGCTGCGACCACTGGCTGCAGGGGCTCGCGGCTAAGTCACCGGCCGTGACGGGGCCGTGGATGTCCCAGCCCGGACTGTTCACCCGGACCGCCATCCGGATGGAGGCCTCGGCGCCGCAGTGACGGCAGACCCGGACCGGGTCGAGTTCGTGATCGCCGTGCATCAGCGTGGCCGGCGGCTCGTCCGAGACCCAGCGGTCGCCCCAGGCCACGAGAGCCTGGAGCACCGGGGCGAGATCCCGCCCCGCCTCGGTCAGCAGGTACTCCGCGCGCGGCGGCGTGCTCTGGTACTCGCGGCGCTCCAGGATCCCGGCCTCGACCAGGCTGTGCAGCCGGGCCGCGAGCCGGTCGCGGGGCGCCCCGGTGTTCCGCGCGATCTCGTTGAACCGGCGGTTCCCGAACGAAATCTCCCGGATCGCCAGCAGTGCCCACTTCTCGCCGACCACGTCCAGGGCCCGCGCGATGGAACAGGGGCGGCCCGGGAGGTCTGGCTGCGCCAGGCGCTCCCGGGGATCTGACTGCTCCAGACGCCCCGGACCAGGTGCGTCAGCGGCGGATACGGTCCTGTTCATGGTCCAAGGTTGCCATATCAAACCTACGTTCGCTACTCTCCTGCCATGACAGTTGGAATCCCAAACCGTCAACCGGCCGGGCGGCGGGCGGCGGGACCGCGGGCCGTGTTCACCGTGGTGGTCGCCGCGATCTTCATGTCCAACCTGGACCTGTTCATCGTGAACGTGGCGCTGCCCAGCATCGGGCGGGATTTCGGCGGCAGCTCGCTGGCCGGGCTGTCCTGGGTGCTCAACGCGTACGCGATCGTGTTCGCCGCCCTGCTGGTGCCGGCGGGCCGACTGGGAGACCGGACCGGGCAGCGCCGCGTGTTCCTGGCCGGGATCGCGATCTTCACGATCGCGTCGGCGGCCTGTGCCGGCGCACCGGATCTCGCCGTCCTGGTCGCGGCGCGGGTCGTGCAGGCCGCGGGCGCAGCGGCGCTGATCCCGACCTCACTCGCGCTGCTGCTGGCGACCACCCCCGCGGGCAAACGGCCCGGGCGGGTCCGGGCCTGGGCCGCGGTCGGCGGCATCTCGGCCGCCCTGGGCCCCGTGGCGGGCGGGCTGCTCGTCCAGTTGGACTGGCGGTGGGTGTTCCTGGTCAACCTGCCGATCGGCGTGGCGGCGCTGCTGGCCGGGATCCGGGTGCTGCCGCATCCGCCGGCCCGGGACAGCGAGCCGTTCCCCGACCTGCTCGGTGTGGTGCTGCTCACGGCCGGGGTCGGGGGGCTGACCGGCTGGCTGGTGGAGGGCCCGGCCTGGGGCTGGTCCTCGGCCGGGGTCATCGCCCTGCTGGCGGGGGCCGCGGCGGCGGTCGCCTGGTTCCTGTGGCGCTGCTCGCACCACGAGCGGCCGCTGGTCGAGCTGCACCTGCTGCGCATCCCGGCGTTCCGGTCGGCCAGCGCGGCGGTCTTCGTGTTCAGCATCGGGTTCGCCGCCATGCTGCTGTCCAACGTGCTGTGGTGCCAGACAGTGTGGCACTACTCGGCGCTGCTCACCGGCCTGGCCATCGCCCCCGGGCCGGCCATGGTCCCGGCCCTCGCCGTGGGCGCGGGCCCGCTGGCCCGGCGGATCGGCCCCGCGCCGGTCGCCGCGGCCGGCAACCTGCTGTTCGCGGGCGGCCTGCTGTGGCGCGTCGTCACGATCAGCGTCACCCCGCACTACGCCGTGGACATGCTGCCCAGCATGCTGCTGACCGGGATGGGGGTCGGCCTGACCCTGCCCACGCTCATGAGTGCCAGCACCACCGCGCTGCCGGCCGCCCGGTTCGGCACCGGGTCCGCCCTGGTGAACATGGCCCGCCAGGTCGCCTCCGCGCTCGGCGTGGCCGTCCTGGTCACCCTCATCGGGGCCCCGGCCACGGCGGCCGACGCGGTGACCGCCTTCCGGCACGTGTGGCTGGTCACGGCGGCGGCCAGCATCCTGGCCGCCACCGCGGCCGCCTTCGTGCGCCGCCCGCCCCCCATCCAGGTTCCCTCCGCCACGTCCACCTCCGCCACGTCCACATCAGCCACACCAATCTCATCCGCCCCGTCAGCGCGCTCGGCAGCTCCGTGATCATGCGGTTTGCTGTCGCCAGGGCAACCGCAAACCCATGATCACGAGTGGCCCGGCCCGGCGGGGGCGCGGAATGCGGGTCAGGGGGCTCCCCGGGCGGCACGGACGGACCGTTAGGGGAGCGTTAAGGTCTTGCGCGGCCGTGTTAAGGCTGTGTGAAGATCGGCTCCGGGACGCCCCGGGCGGGGTGAACTGGACCCGATGGACCGTAACCGCTCATCCCGCGGGCTGGCCGCGCATTTCGCGCTGCCCGCTGGCTTCACGGCGCTCCTGCTGACCGGCGCGCTGGCCGCCGGGCTGGGCGGCCGCCTGCCTGCCACCGGGGTGCTGATCCTGGCCGCGGCGGTGGTCCTGGCCATCTCCGTGGTGTCCGAGGCGGTGGCCGCGCCGGTACTCGGGGTGATCGGATGGCTGACGGTCGCCGGGTTCTCCCGCCCGCCATACGCCCAGCTGCGGATGACCGGCCCGGTCGCCGTGCGCGCCGCTGTCGTCATGGCCGGGTGCGTTCTGGCCGGGGTCTGCGCGGGCCTGATGATGCGCTGGCTGGCATCGTCGTTCAGACTAGGGATTGTGCACGTGCGCAGGGAGCGGCCTGAGGGCGGCGATGCGGACCGGATCGGGTTCGCCGCGTCGGCGGGCCATACCGTGCGGGCGGGCCTGCGGGGCAGGCGGCAGGCCGCCGGGATCCTGCTGGTCGCGGGGCTGCCGCTGCTCACCGTGGCGCTGGTGGCGCTGCGCCCCCACCTGGATCTCGCCAACGACCTGCTGGTCTACCTGGTGGCCGTGGTCGCGGTGGCCATCGTCGGCGGCTTCTGGCCCGCCGTGCTCGCCGCAGTCACCGCGAGCCTGCTGCTCAACTGGTATTTCACCCGGCCGCTGCACACCCTGACCATTGCCGAGCCGCGCAACATGCTGGCCCTGCTGCTGTTCGTCACCGTGGCGGTGACGGTGAGCAGCGTGGTCCACCTGGCCGCCCGCCGGCAGGTGCAGGCGTCCCGCAGCGCCGACGAGGCCTCATCGCTGCTGGAGCTGGCCCAGACCGTGCTCGGCGGCGCCGACACGCCCACCGGGGTGCTGGATCACCTGACCGGCGCCTGGGGCGGCCGGGCCGAGCTGGCCGAGCGGGTCCGCGACGACTGGGTGAGCGTCGCGGTCAGCGGGACCGCGCCGCCGGCGGCGGTGTCCACCCGCGTCCCGGTCAGCGACACGGTGGCCCTGCTCGTGGCCGGGCAGTCCCGGCCGATCACGGCCCGGCTGCTGCACGGCTTCGCCGCCCAGGCCGGCGCGGCGCTGGACCGGGACCGGCTGCGCACCCAGGCGGCCCAGGCCGAGGCGCTCGCCGAGGGGAACCGGATGCGCACCGCGCTGCTCGCCGCGGTCAGCCACGACCTGCGCACCCCGCTGGCCTCGATCAAGGCCAGCGTCAGCACGCTGCGGCAGACCGACGTGGAGTGGACCCCGGCCGACGAGGCGGCGCTGCTCGCGACCATCGAGGATGGCGCGGACCGGCTGGACGCGCTGATCGGCAACCTGCTCGACATGAGCCGTCTGGCCACCGGGTCGCTGCAGCCGTTCCTGCGGCCCACCTCGGTCGAGGAGGTCGCCCCGGCGGCCCTGCTCGGGCTGGCCCCGGCCAGCAGCGTGCGGATCGCGGTGCCGGACGACCTGCCGCTGGTGCGCACCGACCCGGTGCTGCTGGAGCGGGTGCTGGCCAACCTGTTCTCCAACGCGCTGGCCCATTCCCCGGAGGGGCAGCCGCCGGAGCTGCGCGCCTGCCCGGCCGGCGGCAGCGTGCGGCTGGAGGTCTGCGACCACGGCCTGGGGGTCCCGGACGGATTCAAGGTGCGCATGTTCGAGCCGTTCGAGCGGCTCGGCGACCACGCGACGGGCAACGGCGTCGGCCTCGGGCTGGCGGTGGCCAAGGGTTTCCTGGAGGCGATGGGCGGCACCATCCACGCGGCGGACACCCCGGGCGGCGGGCTGACGGTCCAGGTGAGCCTGCCGGTGGCGGCGGCCCCGGCCGCGTCGGCCGTGCCCCCTGTCCAATGAGCACTGAGCAGTGACCGCCCGGCAGGACCGCCGAGACATGACCAGGGTCCTCGTCATCGACGACGAGGAGCCGATTCTCCGGGCCCTGCGGATCAACCTGACCGCCCGGAAGTACGAGGTCACGACCGCGGCGGACGGCGCATCGGGGCTGGCCGCGATGGCCCGGGACCGCCCCGACGTGCTGATCCTCGACCTCGGCCTGCCCGACATGGACGGTACCGAGGTGATCCGGGGGGTGCGCGGCTGGACGTCCACGCCCATCATCGTGCTGTCGGCGTGGGGCCAGGAGGTCCAGAAGGTGGCCGCCCTGGACGCCGGCGCAGACGACTACGTCACCAAGCCGTTCGGCATGAACGAGCTGCTCGCCCGGCTCCGGGCGGCGGTCCGCCGGGCGACGCCCGCTCCCGACGAGCCAGTCCTGGTGACGCCCGACTTCACCGTGGACCTGGCGGCCAAACGTGTCATCCGGGGCGACGGCGATGTCCGGCTGACCCCGACCGAGTGGTCGCTGCTGGAAATGCTGGTCCGCAACGAAAACCGTCTCGTCACCCAGAAGCAGCTCCTGCAGGAGGTGTGGGGGCCGCAGTACCAGACCGAGGCGAACTACCTTCGCGTCCACGTGGCTCACCTGCGCCGCAAGCTGGAACCCGACCCGTCCCAGCCGCGCTACCTGCTCACCGAGCCGGGCATGGGCTACCGCTTCCAGTGCTAGCCCGGGGGCGACCCCCGGACCCAACCTGCTAGCCCGGGGGCCGACCCCCCGGAACCCCCCACTTGCCCGATCCGGTATGCACGTCATCTGCTGGCGACTGCATGGTTGATCGCCGGCTCGGAGGGAACCCGCCTCCGGCGGGCCCCGCCTCGCCGGCGAGCTTGCCCGGGGCCGGGATGCCGGCGCATCGGGACACAACTTCATTCCGGGCCGGGCTGGAGCTGGTAGCTGGGGTTGTAGATCGTCCGCTCGTCCTTGACCTGGGCGACGCGTCCGTGCACCGTGATCCGCCGCCCGGGCCGGATGCCCGGGATATCGCGGCGGCCCAGCCAGATCAGGGTGACGCTGCCGGTGCCGTCCCACAGGTCCGCCTCCATCGTGAGGCTGGTGCCCCGCGGCCGGAGGGTGACGGTGCGCAGCGTGCCCGCCACGTCCACGTACTCGTGGGCGGCGGTGTCGGCGATCGGGGTCGCTCCCTCGTCCCGGCACTCGGCCTGCAGATCGGCGGCGTGCAGTGCGTCCGGGTCGGCGGTGAGCTTCACCAGCGGCGGCATCGCGTCCGCCCGGGCCGCCAGCGCCGGCGCCACGGTGGTCGGCAGCGGGACGCCCGCCGGGTAGCGGTGGGCCGCGGAGCGCAGCTGGTAGGGGACGCTGGCCACCACCACGCCGGGCAGGAGCAGCAGCCGCGACTTCAGCCGCAGCGCGCTGTGGTTGTGCAGCAGCTGCTCCCACCAGTGCCCGAGCACGTATTCGGGGATGTACACGGTGACGATGTCGCGGGGGCTCTCCCGGCGCAGCCGCTTCACGTACCCCATTACCGGCCGGGTGATCTCCCGGTAGGGCGATGCGACCACGGTCAGCGGGACAGGGATGTTCGCCCGCTCCCATTCCTCCTTCAGCCGCAGCGTCTCCGCCTCGTCCACGTCCACCGTGACCGCCTCGAGGTGGCTCGGCTGGGTGGCCCGGGCGTAGGCCAGCGCCCGCAGGGTGGGCAGGTGCAGCTTGGACACCAGGACGATGGAGCGGTTGCGGGCCGGGAGGGTGATGGTGAGGTCCTGCGGCGGGGTCAGCTCGACCGCGACGTTGTCGTAGTGCCGGTGGATGCCGCGCATGGTGAACCAGATGACCGGCATGGCCACCACCACGATCCAGGCCCCGCTCGCGAACTTGCTGATCAGCACGATGACCAGGACGACCGCGGTGAAGCACGCGCCGACCGTGTTGATCGACCGGGACCGGACCATGCGCCGCCGGGCGCCCTTGTCGGTCTCGGTGCGCAGCAGCCGGTTCCAGTGCCGGATCATCCCGGTCTGGCTGCACACGAACGACACGAACACGCCGATGATGTAGAGCTGGATCAGCCGGGTGGGGGAGGCCTGGAACACCACGATCAGCAGGATCGCGAACCCGGCGAGCAGCAGGATGCCGTTGGAGTAGGCCAGCCGGTCGCCGCGGTTGTGCAGCTGGCGGGGCATGTTCCCGTCCCGGGACAGGATCGACGCCAGCACCGGGAAGCCGTTGAACGCGGTGTTGGCGGCGAGCACCAGGATCAGCGCGGTGACGAACTGCAGGACGTAGAACAGCGGCGAGCTGTCGCCGAAGACCGCCCGCCCGACCTGGGCGATGACCGTGCGCTGGGTGGCGCCGGGCGGCATGCCGATCAGGTCCTGCGCGGGGGCGTAGTGCACGTGGCTGGCCAGGGCCAGGGCCGTGACCCCGGCGAACATCGAGACCGCGATCAGGCCGAGCAGGGCCAGCGTGGTGGCGGCGTTCTTGCTCTTGGGCTTGCGGAAGGCGGGGACCCCGTTGCTGATCGCCTCGACTCCGGTCAGCGCCGTGCAGCCGGAGGAGAACGCGCGCAGCAGCAGGAAGATCAGGGCGACCCCGGTGAACTCGCGGGTGGTCTTGATCCGGTAGGCCGCGCTGTCGGACTGCAGGTGGTGGCCGAGTCCCAGCCGCGTGATACCCCAGATGATCAGCAGCGCGACCACGCCGATGAAGCAGTAGGTGGGGATCGCGAACGCGGTGCCCGACTCCCGGACCCCGCGCAGGTTGATCACCGCGATGATCGCCACCACCAGCACGGCGATGAGCGTGACGCGGGAGTCCAGCAGCGGGAAGGCCGAGGCCAGGTTGGCCACCCCGGCGGAGACCGACACGGCCACGGTCAGCGTGTAGTCGACCATCAGCGCGCTGGCCACCACCAGGCCCACCGGGGGCCCGAGGTTGGTGGTGGCCACCTCGTAGTCCCCGCCGCCGGACGGGTAGGCGTGCACGTTCTGCCGGTACGACGCGACCACGACCAGCATGAGCACGCCCACCGCGAGCGCGATGTACGGCGTGTAGTGGAAGAACGCGATGCCGCCGACCGACAGGACGATCAGGATCTCCTCGGTCGCGTAGGCGACGGAGGACAGTGCGTCGCTGGCGAACACCGGCAGCGCGATCCGCTTGGGCAGCAGGGTATGACCGAGTCGGTCACTGCGTACCGGGCGGCCCAGCAGCAACCGCTTGACGACCCCGAACATCATGGCCACGACCGCGATGGTAAGCCGGCGTTGGGGTGTGCGCTAGCCAGCAGGGTGCCGCGGGGCGGTTGCGTGGCCGTCAGTGGCGGGCGGTGGCGGTCAGTTTCCGAACGCGATGTCGTGCCCGGTGATGTGGACCAGGGCACCCTGGGAGTTGAGCGTGATGCTCTGGAGCGTCATGCCCATCGGCAGGTTGGGCAGCGGGATGGTGAAGTCGCCGAGGCCGCCCAGCACTGAGGTCGGGATCCCGCCCGCCTGGATGAGCTTGACGTGGATCTTGTGGGCCGATTCGGTCACCCGCGCGACCCCGCTGCCGGAGAAGATCCCGGCCACGTTCACCGTGATCTTCGCCTCATCGCTGCTGATCTTCCGGATCTTCATGTCGGCCACCCCGGCCGCGCTCGACCCGGCCTTGGCCAGGTTCCCGAACGTGATCAGCCCGGTGCCGTCGATGCTCGACACCGTGCCGCTGTTGAAGCCGGAGTTGAGCTTGATGTCCTTGAGCGTCGCGTTGATGTCGTCGATCGTCACCGGGCCGGCCTTCTCCCCGGTGGCGGTGATGTGGACGTCCTTGAAGTCGCGGGCGGCCAGCTGGGTGAGGAACGGGAAGCCCTGGATCGACACGTCGGGCTTGGAACTGAAGCCCTGCTTCTGGATCTGGGTGGCGAACTGGTTGTCCGCGAAGTGGACGGCGACCCGGTCAGCGACCACGAACAGGCCGGCCAGTACTACCAGGACGATCAGCAACACGAGCGGCCAGCGGCGGCGCCGCCGCCGGGGGGTGCGGCTGTAGCGGCCCTCGGGCTCGTCGAAGAAGCCACCGTGTCCGCCACCGTTTCCGTGCTGGATCGGCAGGCGTTGCGTCGGGTAATCGCTCACGGAAGCCGCCAGGTGCTCGTGTCCCGGCCGGGTGCCAGGCAGCGTTGCGCAAATGTTATGACATGACTGCTCGGGGCGCAGGTCCTGGCGGCGGCCCGGTAAGCCGGCCATGGTCCGTCCCGCCAGGTATCTGCCCTGCTGGCAAGCAGGTTATCCAGGTTTCTGGGAATTGAATTATCCCAGCTGGGATACATTTACGGCCTCCAATTGGTGTGAGGCCGAATTCGTTACCAGCGCGGTCCGGCCGCCGGGTTCCACGGCGAACTCGCGCGGCAGGACTCCTGCCCCGATCACGCCGACGAAGGCCGGCCGGCCAGCCAGGGCCGCGGCCGCATCGATCATCGCGAGGCTGGCCGGGCGGCCCTGGTGCAGGCCGGAGTTCGCGACCAGGATCCGGCGGCCGCCGGGCAGCGCGGTCAGCCCGATTGGCGCCTGCCCGACCCGGACCTTCGCGATCAGCGCCCGGGGACGGGAGTCCCCGGGACGGGAGTCCCGGGGCGGGCGCCAGCGGCGGGGGAGGGGCCGGTCGCCGGGAACGGGCTGGTGGCTGCGGTCCCGGCGGCAGGCGGTACGGCCGGCGGCCCGTCGATGGGGTCGAACAGGGGTCCGGTGGGCGGGGGCGGACCCTGCCCGGCGGGCCGATCCGGGGGATAGCCCGGCACCGCGGGCCAGGGCACGTCCGTGGGCGGGCCGCCGGGGAAGGACGGGTCCGTGGCCGATCCGGGGTGAAAGGGCGGGTCGGTCGCGGGCCCGGGGTGAAAGGGCGGGTCGGTCGCGGGCCCGGGGTGAAAGGGCGGGTCGGTCGCGGGCCCGGACGGCGCGTCCGGCGGCGCTAACGACCCGGCCCAGGCGGCCACGGCGGGATCGGTGGACGGGCCGTCGTGGCCCTCGCCGTAGGAAACGCCGTAGACCAGCGCGGTGCCCGGTTCGTCCGCAGGCTCCGGCCCTGCGGGGGGGTACTCTCCCGGGCCCGGCTGGGCGAAGCCGGGCTGTGCGGGGGCGGCCTCTGCGGGGCTGGCCTGGGCGGGGCCGCCCTGGGCGGGGCCGGGCTCGCCCTCGCCCGGCAGGCAGGCGGCGCGCAGCGCCTGCACGAAATCCAGGCACCGCGGATAGCGGTCGCCGGGCGACTTGGCCAGGGCTTTCGCCATCACCTGATCCACCGCGGGCGGGAGGTCGGGGCGCAATCTCGTGAGCCGCGGCGGCGCCTCGGACAGCTGCGCCCACAGCAGCGCCAGGTGCTGGTCGCGGCGGAAGGGCGGGGCACCAGAGAGCATCTCGAACGCCGTGCACGCCAGCGAGTACAGGTCGCCCCGGCCGTTGACCGGCCGGTTCTCGATCTGCTCCGGGGAGACGTAGTCGAGCGTGCCGACCAGCTGGCCGGTCGCGGTGAGGCCCAGGCCTGCCACGGCCTGCTTGCTCAGCCCGAAATCGGACAGGTACACGTGGTCCCCGCGGCCGCCGCCGGGAGCCGGGTCGAGCAGCACGTTCGCGGGTTTCACGTCCCGGTGCACCAGGCCCCGCTCGTGCGCCGTGTCGAGGGCGGCGGCGACCTGCGCCACGATCTCAACGGCCCGCCGGGCAGGCAGAGGCCCCGCCGAGTCGATCAGGGTCCGCACGTCGGGGCCGGCCACGTACCGCATGGCGATGAAGAGCACGCCGTCGGCCTCGCCCGCCGCGAAGACCGGGATGATGTTCGGGTGGTCCACGGCGGCGGCTGCCCTGGACTCGCGGATGAACCGCTGCTGGAACCCCTCGTCCTCCGCGAGCACCGGGTCCAGGACCTTGAGCGCGACCTGGCGGTCCAGCTGGAGGTCGTAGGCCCGGTAGACGACGGCCATCCCGCCGCGGCCGATCTGCTCATCGAGCCGGTACCCGGCGACCCGCGCACCCGCCGGGACCGGGCTCCGTGGCCACGGGGCCTCGTCACTCACCACGCCTCCAGCGCTCGCCTGCCCGCTCCTGCACCGACTGCGCTTCCCCCGGGCGCGCCTTGCATTCTGCTCGTTACCGGAGCATTCGCGCCGGAAAGTTCAGTTTCGGGCATTCTGGACATATATGGCCTGCCCAGAACTGGGCAAAATTATCGAAACCCCCGCAGACTGGATGCTACGCAGAGCTATATTACTGCGCGTTGAATCGCCATAGACTAGGCAAATGAACGAGCGTCTTGTGTCGCCGCCGGATGCCCCGGTGCTTGTGGTGAAGACCCAGGGATCCGATCAGACGCTGCGCGCTGGCTCGCAGTACCGGGTTGGCCGTGATCCCCGCTCCGAGATCGTGATCAATGATTCCCGTGTCTCCTGGCGGCACGCCGTGCTCCGGGTCGACCGCGACGCGTGGGTCCTTGAGGACGCCGGGAGCACCAACGGGACCTTCCTGGGGACCCGGCGCATCGGCAAGGTGGAGATCACCCAGAACTGCATCCTGCGGCTCGGCCATCCTGATGACGGGCCGGTCATGATGTGCTCGGTGGACCGGGGTGGCGGGCCTGCCGCCCCCAGCACCGGGATGAGCAGTGTGGACCGCCGCCCCACTTCGGTGATGCGGGCGCCCGCCAAGCTGCTGCGCATCGGCCGCGACCCCAGTAACGACCTGGTGATCCCCGACCTCAGCGTGTCCCGTGAGCACGCGGAGTTGCGCAACCTCGGTGACGGCCGGTACGAGATCGCCGACCTGGCCAGCCATAACGGCACGTTCGTGAACGGCCAGCGGATTACCCGGGCCACCACGGTGACGGAGCGGGATCTGATCGGCATCGGCCGGGCCACATTCCGGCTGTTTGGCGACGAGCTCCGCGAATTCATCGACGAGGGCGATGTCTCGCTCGTCGCGCAGGACCTCACGGTCCGGCTGTCCAGTGGCAAGATCCTGCTCGACCACGTGAGCTTCCCGATCCCGGAGAGATCCCTGGTCGGGGTCATCGGCCCGAGCGGCGCCTGGCAAGTCAACGTTGCTGGGCGCGCTGACCGGCATGCGCCCCGCGACCGAGGGCACCGTCCTGTATGACAACCGCGACCTGTACACCCACTACGCGGAGCTGCGGCACCGGATCGGGCTCGTGCCGCAGGACAACATCCTGCATGACCAGCTCAAGCCGAAGCGGGCCCTCCGCTACGCCGCCGAGCTGCGGTTTCCTGGTGACACGTCCCGGCCGGAGCGCGACCGCCGGGTGGACGAGGTCATCGATGAGCTCGCGCTCACCGCGCACTGCGGGACCCGGACCGGGGCCATGTCCGGCGGCCAGCAGAAGCGGGTCAACGTGGCGCTCGAGCTGCTCACCAAGCCGTCCCTGCTGTTCCTGGACGAGCCCACCTCCGGCCTGGACCCTGGGCTGGACAAGTCCGTGATGGAGCTGATGAGCGGCCTGGCCAAGGACGGCCGGACCGTCATCATCGTCACGCACAGCGTGGCCAACCTGGGCGTGTGCGACCGCCTGCTCGTCCTGGTCCCGGGCGGCCGGGTGGCCTTCTACGGCCCGCCCGCCGAGGGCCTCCGCTACTTCGGGAAGACGGACTGGGCCGAGGTCTTCCAGGCCTTCGACGCCGAGCCGGACCGGGACTGGGCCGGGGACTTCAGGCGGTCGCCGTACTACGCCGAGCACGTGGCGGGCGGGCTGGCGCAGCGGGTCCCCGAGGGCGCGCGCGAGTCGCCGGGCCGCCCGCCCGCGCCCCGCGGCGCGCTCGCGCAGATCTCCACCCTGTGCCGGCGCTACCTGGCCGTCATCGCGTCCGACCGCAGCTACCTGGCGGTGCTGGCGATCATGCCTATCGTGATCGGGCTGCTGCTACGGGCGGTCCCCTCCCCGGAAGGCCTGGCCGGGAAGCCGGGGACCAACGGCGACGCCGAATCCCTGCTCCTGGTCCTGATCATCGGGGCCTGTTTCATCGGGGCGGCCAACTCGGTGCGCGAGCTCGTCAAGGAACGGTCCATCTACGCCCGAGAACGGGCCGCCGGGCTGTCGTCCGGCACCTACCTGTTCTCCAAGATCATCGTGCTGGGAGTCATCAGCGGGATTCAGGCACTGCTGCTGGTGGTCCTGGGCCTGATCGGGCGGCAGATGCCCGCCCACGGCTCGCTGCTGAATTCGTTCCGTTGGTGGAGATAGCCCTCGCGATCGTGGTGCTGTCGCTGGCCTCGATGGCGCTGGGGCTGCTGGTCTCCTCGCTCGTGAGCACGTCCGAGAAGGCCATGCCGCTGCTGGTCATGCTGGCCATCGCCCAGGTCATCCTGTCCGGCGGGGTGCTGCCGCTCAACGGCAAGATCGGGCTGAACCAGCTGTCCTGGATCGCCCCGTCCCGGTGGGGTTTCGCGTCCACCGCCTCCACCGTGAAGCTGAATGTGATCTCGCCCCCGGTCAGCGGGCTCCCCGACCCAGTCTGGGAACACAAGCCGGCCGTCTGGCTGATGGACATGGGACTGATGGTGGTGCTTTCCCTGGTGTTCACCATCATCGCCTGGCGTCGCCTGGTCGGCCTCAGCCCGGGCCGCAAGCGGCGCTGATCACGTCCCGCGCCGCTGCGGTCCCCGCTCCGGGTGAAACGATCGTCAGGTGACGACACCCAAGCGGCCGCCGCGGCCACCGGGCCCGCCCACCCGGGGCGGGCGGGCCTCCGGCGAGCCGGCCGCTGACCAGCAGGCCAGCGCCGGGCCGGCCGCTGCGCCGCGCCAGGCGGGCGCTGCGCGGCCCGCCGCGGTGCGTGGAGCCGTGCCTGCTGGCGGCGTGCCTGCTGGAGCCGAGTCCCGCCCCCGCGATGGTGATCGACGATGACCTGGCCCGCCGGATCCGCCGCCCGGGCGACCTCCTGCGTTGTGCTGCCGCGTGCTTCGGGATAGCCCTGCTGGTGGCGGCGGGCCTGCTGGCCAAGGCCACCACGACCGGCGTGGAGACCGATGTCGTCAGGGCGAGCCGCCGGCTGCCGCACGAGATACTGTCCACACTCCGCGTCCTCGCGATCCTGGTCCTGGTGCTCCTGCCGGTGGCGCTGGCTATCCGACAGCTCGTCCGCCGCCAGGCCCGGCGGCTGGGCGAGGCGGTGGCCACCGGCGTCGCGACGGCCGTCGTGGTCGGCCTCACCGGTCTGCTGCTACGCAGCAGCATCGCGGACCAGCTCTACCGTGCGATCGCCATGTCCTCGCCCGGTGCGAGTCACTTTGCGCTGCTGGACGGGTACCTGGCCGGGCTGGTCGCCTACACCACCATCATCGACCTCAGCGGGCGCCCCCGCTGGCGCAACGCCCTGTGGCTGACCCTCGGGGTATACGCGGTGGCGAGCCTGGCCACCCTGCGCACCACCGTGCTCTCGGTGCTGATCACCCTCCTGCTGGGCCGCGCGATCGGGCTCGCGGTGCGCTACGCCGCGGGTTCCATGTCGCAGCGGCCCGGCGGCGAGGCGATCGCCGCCGCGCTCGGCACGGCCGGCCTGCCGGTGACCGAGCTGCGCCGGGTGAACGGGGCGGGTGCCGCGGTCTCGCGGCGGTACGCGGCCGTCACCCGCAGCGGCGAGCGGCTCGACGTGCGGGTGTTCGACCGGGATCAGCAGGCAGCGGGCGCGCTCTACCGCGTGTACCGGCTGGTCCGGCTGCGCGGGCAGGTCTCCCGGCGGGCGCCGCTGACCACCGACGTGGCGGCGGAGCGGACGGCCCTGCTCACGTACGCGGTGGAGGACGCCGGGGTGCCGACGCCCCGGCTGCGCGCCCTGCTGCGAGTCGGCCCGGAAGCTCTCGTGCTGGCCACCGACGACTATCACGGAACTTCCCTGGCCGAGCTCGCCGGGACGCTGACCGACGCCCAGCTGGAGTCGGTGTGGGACGCGGTGCTCCGGCTGCACGCGCACCGGGTCGCCCACCGGCAGCTGACCTCGCACCGGATCCTCGTCGACGGCGCCGGCCAGGTCATCCTGCTCGACCCGGGCAGCGGGGATGTGGCCGCCAGCGATCTGCAGCTGCGGCTTGACCTGTCCCAGCTGCTCGCCGAGTTCGGCGCGCTGGTCGGGCCGGACCGGGCCGCGGACCTGGCGTTGCGCAAGGTCGGGCCGGCTGAGCTGGTGACCCTGGTCCCGCTCCTGCAGCCGGTGGTGCTGGCCCGCTCCACCCGGTCCGCGCTGCGCCGGGACAAGGACGTGCTGCCCGCCCTGCGCAAGCGGCTCCTGGCCAGCGCCCCCCAGGACGTGACCGAGGTCCCGCCCGTCCAGCTGGAGCGCGTCCGCCTCCGGAGCCTTATCACGCTGGCAGCCACCATCCTCGCGGGCTACCTGCTGATCGTTCAGCTCGGGCAGGTCAACTTCGCGACGCTGCTCAGCCAGGCCGACCCGATCTGGATACTGGCCGCCCTGGGCCTGTCGGTGCTGACGTACGTGGCCGCCGCGTTGTCGCTGTCCGGGTTCGTCCTGGAGCGGCTGAGCTTCATCCCCACCATGCTGGCCCAGCTGGCCGGGTCGTTTGTCACCCTGGTTACGCCGGCCGCGGTTGGCGGCGCCGCACTCAACATCCGCTACCTGCAGCGCAACAAGGTGCCCCCGGCCGTGGCGGCGGCCAGCGTCGGCGTCGTCCAGGTGGTGGCGTTCGTCCTGCACATCGTGCTGCTGGTCGGCTTCGTGGCCATCACCGGCGCGAGGAGCCACTCACTGCGCCCTCCTACCTGGGTCTACTTCGTGATCGCCGGGCTCGTCGTGGCGGCGCTCGCGGTGGCGGCCATGCCGCGCGGCCGGCGGCTGCTCCGGGCCAGGCTCGCCCCGGCGCTGGGAGAGGTGCTGCCCCGCCTGCTCGAGGTGGTCCAGCAGCCGCGGAAACTGGCGGAGGGCATCGGCGGGGCGCTCATGCTCACCCTCTGCTACATCCTCTGCCTGGACACGTGCGTGCGCGCGTTCGGGGGGTCCCTCGCGATCACCAGCGCCGCCGTGGTGTACCTGACGGGGAGCGCCCTGGGCTCTGTGGTTCCCACGCCCGGCGGGCTCGGCGCGGTCGAGGCCGCGCTGGCGGCCGGGCTCACGGCGACCGGGATGCCGGCGGCCACGGCGGTCAGCGCGGTGCTGCTGTTCCGGCTGCTCACGTTCTGGCTTCCGGTCCCGGCCGGCTGGGCTGCCTTCACCTACCTTCGCCGGCGCCAGGCCCTCTGAGGCCGGCGGGGCCGTTCGGCACCGGTCACGTGACTTTAGTCCCTCGCGCCGGGCCGCTCATGGTGGCTCACTTAGGGACATGTTCGCGAGCCACGAGGTCACGCTGAGCATTGGTTTTGCCCGCGCGCGGGCCAGGCTGGCCGTGCTGGGCAACGGGGCGTGGCTGAGCGGCCCGTCGGCGAGGGCCTACGCCGACGGGCTCGACGGGCTGATCCGGGTGGGGCCGTTCGGTGCGGTGCTCGGCGCATCCAAGCTGGTCCGGGTGCAGTTGCTGGAGCCGGTGCCGCGGGACGACACCGTGGTGCTCCCGCTGCGCTGGGAGGCCACCGGGACGGCCGGGCGGCTGTTCCCGGTGCTGGACGCCAACCTGGTCCTCACCCCGAGCGGCGAGGAGCGCAGCACCCTGACCCTGACCGGCGCCTACCGCCCGCCGCTGGGCGGCGTGGGGGCGGCCCTCGACCGTGCCCTGCTCCACCGGGCGGCGGCCGCGACCGTCAGGTCGCTGCTCTCCCAGGTCGCGGACTCGATGGTCGCGGGGCCCGCAGTAGCGGGCCTGGCGTCCCCGGAGGAGGCGGGCGAACTGCCGCCCGCCCGCTGGTACGCGGAGCCGGAGGCCTCCACCTGACGGCGGCCTGACCTGCGGGGAGGCCCTGGGCAGCCGGTCAGTGCTGTGTGGGCGCCCCGAGTTCCCTAAGATCGCTCATCATGACCGGCCTGCTCGCCGCGCTGCGCGGATTGCTGCATCGCGCCGGGACATCGCTGAACATCCTGCTGGTCGCCGTGGTGGCGGTGGCGGCCGTCAGCATCGGGCCCGCTTACTACGCCGCAGCCCAGTCGTCCGTGGTCCAGGACATCGTGGGCGCCGCGCCCGCCGCGGGCCGCGGCCTGGAGGTGGCTCAGTCCGGCCCGGTCGGCGCGGTGACCGGGGTAGCCCAGGAGGCCAGCGGGCTGCTGGGCCGCTACCTCGGCGGACAGCCCGCCCTGACCCGGCTGTTCGGGCCGCCCGTGATGGCCGCGGAGACCACGGTGCAGGCCGGGGGCCAGACGGTTCCGCTGGTTTACCGCTCCGGCGTCTGCGCTCACCTGCGCTTCACGTCCGGCCACTGCCCCCGGGCCGCGCGCCAGGTGGCGGTGAGCCGGTCCCTGGCCTTCCAGCTGCACTGGCACACCGGCCAGCGGATCGCCGTGCCGACCTGGGGGCACCTGGTCATCACCGGCCAGTACCAGATCACCGTGACAGCCGCCGGAACCCGGTACTGGTTCGACGCGGGCAGCCGTTACTTTCCCTACGAGACGGCGTACGGCCCCAACCGGCCCGGGAACCCATACGACGCGATGTTCACCCCGCTGGCCACGATGGGCACCGTCCCCGCCGCCGTCCAGGGCACCGATTACGCCGACTTCTCGCTGCTGCCCTGCGCATCTGACCGGGAGCGACGTGGCGCTGGTGCAGACCGCGGCCACCGGGCTGACCCTGAACCGGCAGCTGACCGGCGAGGGCGCGACCACGACCACGTCCCTGCCGGCCACGCTCGGCACGATCCGGGCCAGCTGGCGGGCGATCGAGGTTCCGGTGGTGCTGATCACCGCACAGCTGCTGCTGCTGGCGTGGCTGCTGCTGTTCCTGATCGTCGCGGACGCCGCCGAAGCCCGGGGCCCCGAGGTGGCACTGGCCAAGATGCGAGGCCGCGGCCGGTGGCGGACCCTCACGTTCAGCCTGGCCGAGCCGGTGATCCTGCTCGGCGTGGCGCTGCCGGTCGGTGTGCTGGCCGGCTGGGCGATCACCACCGGGCTCGGGCACATCCTCTTCCGCCCCGGCACCCCCGTCGGGCTTCCCGGGACCTCCTGGGTGGCGGCCGCGGTGGCGACGGCCGGGGGCGTGGCCGCGGTGGCGACCGCGGCGCGGCGGACACTGAGCCGGCCGGTGGTCGAGCAGTGGCAGCGGGCCAGCCGCGGTGCGGCGCAGCGGGGCTGGGTGCTGGATGCCATCCTCATCACCGCGGCCGTGGCCGGGCTCATCGAGCTGCGGGTCAGCGGCCAGATCGGCTCGGCCCGGCGCGGGGTGCTCGGCCTGCTGCTGCCCGGGCTGCTCGGCATCGCGGTCGCGGTCGCCGCGTCCCGGCTGCTGATCATCGCCTGCCGGGCCGGATTCCGGACCACGCGCAGCAGTGGCCGGATCGGGCCGTTCCTCGCCCTCCGGCACGTCGCCCGCAGGCCCGGCGGGATGCGCACCACGATCGTGCTCGCCACCGCGTTCGCCCTGGCCGCCTTCGCCGCCGGGATCTGGTCGGTCAGCGTGGCCAACATCAGGGCCGTGGCGGACGCGCGGGTCGGGGCGGCCACGGTGCTCGCGGTCGTGCCACCCGCCGGGCACGACCTGGCCGCGATCGTGAACCGGATCGATCCAGGCGGCACGCAGGCCACGGCCGTCAACGAGTACACCAACCTGTCCGGCAGCAACGCCGGGCAGGTCCTGATCGCGGTTGACCCGCAGCGGTTCGCGCGCATCGCAGCCTGGCGGCCGGACTGGGTGGCGGGCAGGCCGCTCCGCTCTCTCACGGCCGCACTGGACCCGCCCGCCCCGCCGCCGGTCGTCCTGCACGGCAGCCAGGTGCGCGTCAGCCTCGACGCCCGGGGGGTCAGGCCAGGCGGGCGGCACCCTGATCCTCGACGTGTACGAGCAGGGGGTCGGCGCGGTCGGGCAGACCCCGGTGTACCTCGGCCCGGTGAGCGGCTCACGCACGGCCACCGCCCAGCTGACCGGCTGCCCCTGCCTGCTGGCCAACCTGACCATTTCCGCGCCGCCGCCCTCGGGTCCCGTGATCAGCCCGGTGGCGGTCACCGGATCGGTCACCATCGCCAGCATCGACGTCCGGGCCGGCCACGGCCGCTGGGTATCAGCCAGCGCCGGGCTGAGCAGACCAGGCCGGTGGCGGTCCGGTGTGGCCGGCGGCACCCTGCGCCCGGGTCCAGCGGGCCTGGCCTGGTCCTTCAGCTCCCGGCCCGGGACGAGTCCGGTGGCGGTCCCGGTGGACCGGCCGTACCCCCTGCCCGCCCTGGCGGCGCGGGAGGTGCTGCCCAGCGGTGCGCGCGTGGCGCAGGTCGCCGGCCTGGACGGCAGCCCGCTGTTCGTCCACCCGGTGGCCATCGCCGCAGCCATCCCGGGCGCGCCGTCCAACGGGGTCGTCGTCGACCGCATCTTCGCGGAGCGGGCCGCAGGCGGTACGCCCGCCTACGCCAGCCAGCAGGTGTGGCTGGCCCCGGGGGCGCTGGCCCGGGTAGGTCCCGGGCTGCGCGCAGCCGGGGTGCGGATCAACGGGGTGACCAGCGCCGCCTCGGTGCGGGCGGAGCTGATCCGGCAAGGGCCGGCGCTGGCCACCGTGCTCTTCCTGGCCGATGCGGCGGCCGCGGCCGCGCTGGCCGCGGGCGCCGCTATCACCGGCCTGTACGCGTCGGGCCGCAGGCGGAGGCACGAGTACGCGGCGCTCTTGGCCACCCGTGTCCCCCGCCGTTCGATCCGCGCGTCACTGCTGGCCGAGCAGGCCATCGTGCTCGGCTTCGGCGTCGTCATCGGGCTGGCCGCGGGTCTCGCGGCCACGCTGCTGGCGGTCCGCAGCGTCCCTGAGTTCATCAGCCCGCCGCCCGCCCCGCCGCTGGATTACCTGCCGCCGATCTCCGACCTGGCCCTGCTGGTCGGGGCGGCGCTGGCCGTGCTGGTACTCGCGGCGGTGACGGCCAGCATGCTGCTGGTCCGGTCGGTCCGGCCGGATCTGCTGCGGGAGGCGGAGCCGTGACCCAGCCCGCACCCGGCGGCCCGCCGCCTTCAGCGGCCCAGTCTCCGGCGGCCCGGCCCAGTCCCTGGCAGGCCAGTCACCGGAGGCACGGCCGCTCGCTGTCCGCTGCGACAACCTGGTGCACGTTTACGGGACCCCGGGCTCCGAGGTCGCCGCGCTGCGCGGGGTAGACCTGACTGTCCGGGCGGGGGAGATGGTCGCGCTCCTCGGCCCGTCGGGGGCCGGCAAGACCACGCTGCTCTGGCACCTGGCCGGGCTGCTGCGGCCGACCGCGGGCCGGGTGGAGATCAACGGGCGGCGGCTGACCGACCTCGGGGCGGGCGCGCTGGCCCGGTTCCGGCTGGCGGAGGTGGGCCTGCTGCTGCAGAACCCCGCCCGCAACCTCCTGCCCTACCAGAGCGCGCTGGGCAACCTGCTGTTCACCCAGGCGCCCGCGGGCCGGAGTGCGGTGGCCCGCCGCCAGCGGGCCGCCGAACTGCTGGACCGGGTCGGCCTGGCCAGTGCCGCGCACCGCCGGGCCGGCCGGCTGTCCGGCGGAGAGCAGCAGCGGCTGGCCCTCGCGGTCGCGCTCGCGAACGAGCCCGGGCTGCTGCTCGCCGATGAGCCGACCACCCAGCTCGACCCGGTGTCGGCCGCCGCGGTGATCGAGCTGATCCGGGATGCGAACACCAGCCTGGGCACGACGGTGGTCGCGGTTACCCATGACCCGGCTGTCGCGGCCGCGCTGGGCCGCACGATCACGATCCGGGACGGCCGGGTTGGCGCCGAGGGCCTGGCCGGGCAGGAGTACGTGGTGGTGGGCCGGGACGGGACGCTGCAACTGCCGGCCGAGCTCACCGATCTTTTCCCGCCCGGATCGCTGGCCCGGGCCGAACGCCACGAGCACGGCGTGTTCCTGCACCAGGTGGAGTCGCCCGGCCCGGGGGACCCCGGCGGCCAGCCGGACCCTCGCGGTCACCCGCATCCTGGCGGCCAGGCGGATCCTCACGGACCGGGAGCGGGCCGGTGAGCGTGCTCGAGGCCCGGAGCCTGCGCTACGCGATAGGCGGCCGGCTGCTGCTGGCTGACTTCGACCTCACGGTCGGCCCAGGCGAGCGGGTGGCCGTCGTCGGGCCGTCCGGCTCCGGCAAGACCAGCCTGCTGGCGCTGCTGGCCGGCCTGGCCGCGCCCGGGGCCGGCCAGGTGCTGCTGGACGGGGTGCCGGTCGTGCCCGGGCAGGTGCCGCCGGGCGTGGCCACCGTGCTCCAGGGCCACGGCCTGGTGTCGCTGCTCACCGCGACGGAGAACATCGAGATCACGCTCTTCGCCACCGGCATGCCGCCCGGCCAGGCCGCGGCGGCGGCCCTGGAGGCGCTCGGCTCGCTGGGCCTCGCCGAGCACGCCGGGCAGCTGGCGGACGAGCTGTCCGGCGGGCAGCAGCAGCGGGTGGCGGTCGCGCGGGCCCTGGCCACCAGCCCCGCCGTGCTCATCGCGGATGAGCCGACCGCCGAGCAGGACAGCGCCTCACGCGAGCTGGTCCTCGGCCAGATACTGGGGCTGGTGGATGCCGGGACTCTGCTGGCCCGGGGGGGCGACCCCCCGGAACCCCCCGCGAGATCGCTGATCCTGGCCACCCACGACCCGGAAGTCGCCCAGCGCTGCGACCGCGTCGTGGACCTCGCCGACCTGCGCCCGGACACCCGCGGCCGCTCTGGCTTGGCTACTGGATGACGATTTAGATACCAGAGCTTTACCAATCACTGGTTTCTTGTTTACCGTCGCGCATCGTACCTTCACGGCAACCCCAGCGGAGGTGCTGAGTCCCGGTAACGACAGTGCCCGCCCAGCATCCCTGCGCCCCCGCTACCCGCAGGAGGAGCTACATGTTACGGAGATGGTGCATCCCGCTCGCCGGTCTGGGCATCGTGCTCGGGTCGGTTGCGGCGGCCGGAACGGCCTCCGCAGCACCAGCCGCACAGCACGCAACTCACCTGATCAGGCCCGCTGCGCACCTCATCCGACCGGCCGGTCACGGCACCAGGCCCCTAGTCGCGGGCGGCGGCCCGGCGAACGCGGCTTCGAGCACCAACTGGTCCGGCTACGCGGCCGCCAGCGGCACCTACACGAGCGTGTCCGCGACGTGGAATGAGCCCACCGGCACCTGCAGCGGTACCGCCAAGTACTCCAGCTTCTGGGTCGGCCTCGACGGCTATAACAGCAGCACGGTCGAGCAGACCGGCAGCGAGGTTGACTGCTCCGGAAGCACGCCCCGGTACTACTCCTGGTACGAGATGTACCCGGCCTTCCCGGTCAACTTCAGCAACCCCGTGAGCCCCGGCGACCAGTTCTACGGCTCGGTCACCTTCAACGGCGGCAGCAGCTACACGCTGGTTCTCAAGGACACCACCAAGGGCTGGAGCCACACCATTAAGGCGTCGCTCTCGGGCGCGGCCAACTCTTCCGCCGAGGTGATCGCGGAAGCACCCTGCTGCACGGCCAGCGGCGGCATCCTGCCCCTGGCCCACTTCAGCCCGGTCACCTTCAGCAGCGCCACGGTGAACGGCTCGGCGATCGGGAACTTCAGCCCGACGCAGATCACGATGGTGGACAGCGCCGGCCGGGCCAAGGACTCGGTCTCCTCGCTGAGCGGGAAGAACAGCTTCAAGGTCACCTGGCTGAGAAGCAACTGACCACCTGACCGGAACGGCCCCGGCAACGATGGCGTTGCCGGGGCTGATCCATGTCCGGGGAGGCGGGGACGCGCCCCGGCGCCCGGCACCGCGTCGCCGGGGACCAGAATTCAGCCCAGGGGTGCCGGAAGGGGAAAGCCGTGACTGATGGAGTCCGCCGCATCGTGCCGCTCACGCTGGGCTGGGCCGACCTGCCCAGGTCGGTGTCCGTGGAGGGCGCGCCCGATGACGAGATGCTGCGCGAGCCGGTGCCCGGCGTGCTGCTCCTGTGCGACGGTGGCTGGCTGCTGCTGGACACCGGCTACAACACGGCGCTGATCACCGACCCGGCGCTGCGCGCCCGGTTCCACGGGGACCCGCTCGTCCAGCCGGTGCTGCCCGGCCCGGGGGAGCCCCTGCCCGAGGCGCTGGCCGCCGCCGGCGTGGATCTCGCCGATATCCACGCGGTCGCGGTCAGCCACCTGCACTATGACCACGCCGGGGGCCTCAGGCACTTCGCGGGCCAGGTGCCCGTGCACATCCAGCGGGCCGAGCTCGACTACGGCATGTCCAGCCCGCCCGGCCCCGAGGAAAACGGCATCTACCGGGTGGACTTCGACGATCCGCGGATCGACTGGCGGACCGCCGAGGGCGACGCGCAGATCGCACCCGGCGTGACCGCCGTGCTGACCGCCGGGCACACCCCCGGTCACCAGAGCTTCGCGGTACGGGTCGACCCGTCAGCCGGCGGCGGGGGTTTCGTTTTCGCCTTTGACGCGGCCGACCTGACCGAGAACATCGACCGGGAAGTCGCCGTCGGCGGGCGGATCGGGGCGCCGGCGGAGCAGAGCGTGGCCCAGATCCGCAAGCTCAAGCGGATCGCCGCGGAGCGCGGCTACCGGCTGGTGCCCGGGCATGACCCGGACGCATGGCCCGCGCTCACCGCGGAACTGGCCAGGCCCGGGCCGGCCCAGGTGACCTGAGCCGGCCCGGGCGCGATCCCTCACCCGAGGGATCGTGACCGGTGCTGCGATGTCAGCGCTCGGGGTCGATGCCGTTCACGGCGGGTACCCGTACCGTCCGGTGGCCGGGTTTCCCGCCGAGGATGACCTGCCGGAGGGAGACGTCGTTGCTGGTGTCGCTCTCATGCAGGACCTTGAGCGGGTTGGCGTGCACCTCGATGTAATAGGTGCCGTTCGGCAGGCCGGTGATGTTGAACGACTGCCCGGCGATCGACTGGAAATAGGTGTCACCCCAGCCGACCGGCAGCATTTCCTGCACCCACAGGGCGGTCGTCGAGCCGCACTGGCCGCCGAATCCCAGGAAGGACGGCTGCCATACCGCTCGCGGCTGCACCAGGTCGACGGGGTCGGTCGGAGCGATGCAGAAGCCCACCTTGTGACTCCGCACGGCTGGCTTCTGCGCGGAATTGAGCAGCTGATACTGGGCGAACTGCTCGAAGTGCCAATGGTTGTGGCCCTTCTTCGAGTCGAATCCCATGGTCCCGGCGCGAAGCCGCCCGATGATGTGCCCGTTCTGCCAGAAGTACTGATACGCCTTCATGACCGGCGAGCCGTGGGACCGGAAGCCCTCGACATCCAGCGGGGCGTTGCCGACCGATACGGTGGCACCAAAATTCAGCTGGTCGGACGCGGCCTGGGTCTTCGTCTTCCTGACATGGACGGTCGAGATGCCCCAGGAGGGGAGCGGAACCAGGTCCGGCAGCGTGCTGGCCGGCGGGTTCGCCAGAGCCGGGACGGCCGGCGCGGAGCGCAGCGGCCGGCTCTGCGGGCGATGCGCGGCCCTGGCGGCCTGGCCGCAGCACCCGGATCCCTTCACCACTTTCACCTTCACGGTCGCCGAGTCGTCGGCGGGCGAGATGTTCAGCAACTGCACGTAGGTGGGCGTGATGCTCTCGGTGACCGTGTACCGCCCGAGGCCGAGCCGCATCGGCTGGAAGGTCTGCTGGGAAGGATCGACGGCCCAACCCCGGGCCACCCCCCAGACCAGCGACTTGGGGAACGGATCGCCGACGCATTCCTGCGGGTACGGCGAGGTGGCGGGGCTGCTGGGGGAAGCCCGTTCCGGGTTGTAACTGTCGGGGCAGAACTCGAGGCGGCTCGACGCCGCCACCTTGCCGGCAGAGTTCCTGACGGTCATCTTGACGAAGTCCCGCAGTCCGGTCGGGACCGCGCCGACGACGCTCGCCGGCCAGGGGATCTGCTGGGTGCCGCCGCCGGGCAGGTGGATGACCTGGGTGACGGTCAGCGGCGTGGAGTAGTCCGGCCGCTGCACGTTGAGCCGGAAGGCGGAACCGAGTGACGCCACCCAGATGCCCGGGTCCAGGTACACCTGATGGCCGAACCTGGGGACGGTGATGCTGTTCTGCGCAACAATCAGCTTCACTTCCGGCCCGGTGGCCGGGGCGGCCCCGGCCGCAGTCACCGGCCCGCATACTGCCGCAGCCGCTAAGCCCGCCGCCG
Source organism: uncultured Actinomycetes bacterium (assembly GCA_963751175.1). Classification (GTDB taxonomy): domain Bacteria; phylum Actinomycetota; class Actinomycetes; order Streptosporangiales; family Streptosporangiaceae; genus RYN-230. The sequence goes on from CAVVTM010000018.1 coordinate 29,342, forward strand.
CTATCGCGGCCCAGCGCGCACGCCAGCCATTCCGTTTCATGGGCACCTCCACGGTTTCCCCCGCCCCGTTTCTGGCCGGGACGCCAGCCAATCCCCACGGAAACGGTACTGCCATTGGGCGGGAAAGGCCATGACCGGCTTTCATGCCGGGATACCCGGCGGAAACGTTGCTCGGATACGCATTGCTATTACATAACGATTGTTCCGGGGCGGCCGCCTCGCTCAGTAGCCGGCGCATTCCTCACCCAGGTCAAGCCTGCGGGCCAGAATCACGGCGTCCGCGGCGGTAGCCGTCGCCGCCGAACCCGGGCCGGCCAGCGGCAGCACTGCCAGGCCGCCGTGGACCGCGGCCGGCGGCCTCCAGCATCCGGGCCAGATGCCAGGCGCCAGGAGTGACCGTGGCCGCCTTGGTGCCCTCGGGCGGGCCGGTGCCGCCGCCGATGACCGTGGTGGTCCCCGCGCCGAGCGCCTCGTCCAGCAGCTCGGGCCGGTGCCGCCGCCGATGACCGTGGCGGTCCCCGCGCCGAGCGCCTCGTCCAGCAGCTGGGGGCAGATCAGGTGCACGTGGCAGTCGACCGCGCCCGCGGTGAGGATCCGGCCGTTCCCGGCCAGGATCTCGGTCGAGGGGCCGATCACCAGGTCCGGGTGCACCCCGTCGATGATGTCCGGGTTGCCGGCCTTGCCGAGCGCCACGATCCGCCCGCCGCGGATGCCCACGCCCGCCCTGACCACACCCCGGTGGTCCAGTGCCACGGCCCCGGTGATCACCTGGTCCGGGTGCCCTCCGCGCGGGTGGCGACCGCCTGGCCCCTGATCCGGGGCGGGCACCGGTTCCCGGGCCGCCGTGATCCCGGCCGGCGCGTCCAGCGGCCCGGCGCGGCCCGCCGCCCGCCCAGCGGGACGAGCGACACCTCGCGGGTCACCCCGGGCTTCGAACCAGATCGCGGTCCCCGGCCGGCACGTCCAGGCGGCCCCAGGCCGCTTCCCGGTCGAACTCCAGCGCCGGGCGGCCGCCGCGAAGTGGTAGCGCGAGCCGACCTGGACCGGACGGTCCCCGGTGTTGGTGACGGTGAGCGCGGCCCGGCCGCGGCAGTCGCTCCTGCTCAGATTTAGCAACGCCCGCCGGGATGGCCGTCAGGCAACGAATGACTATCGAACCCCCCGGCCATCGTTCGGCCGGGGGGAGGAGCGGGAACTATGGATCACGGGAAAGTAAAGTACCCCGAGTAATCAGTGTGGCCTGAGAAATTGCCGGGGACAGGCTTCGGCGAGCGTGGGCAGGGGGGCCGCGGGTGGCTGACGAGACCCCGGCGTTTGGCGGGTTCGGCGTTGGGTCCCGGCTGGCCGGGTACCGGCTCGACGAGCAGATCGGCCGGGGCGGCATGGCCGTGGTCTACCGCGCCTACGACACGCGGCTGGAGCGCGCGGTCGCGATCAAGGTCCTGACGCCCGAGCTGGCCCGGGACGAGGCGTTCCAGCAGCGGTTCATCCGGGAATCACGGACCGCGGCGGCCGTGGACCACCCCAACATCATCCCGATCTTCGAAGCGGGCGAGGCCGACGGGGTGCTGTTCATCGCGATGCGCTTCGTGCAGGGCTCGAATGTGCAGGAACTCGTCGAAACCGAGGGGCCGCTGCCCGCCGCCCGGGCCTGTCACATCATCACCCAGGTCGCCGCCGCGCTCGAGGCCGCGCATTCGCACGGCCTGGTGCACCGGGACGTCAAGCCGGGCAACATCCTGCTGGATGCCGCGGGCGGGGGAGACCATCCTGGCCACGCGTACCTCTCCGACTTCGGCCTGAGCAAGCGCGCCCTGTCGGTCAGCGCGCTGACTTCCACCGGCCAGTTCCTGGGCACCCTGGACTACATCGCGCCCGAGCAGATCGAGGCCCGGGCGGTGGACGGGCGCACGGACGAGTACGCGCTCGCCTGCTCGGCCTACACCATGCTCACCGGCCAGCCGCCGTTCGTCAGGGACGAGTCGATCGCGGTCATGTGGGCCCAGATCTCCGCCACGCCGCCGGAGCTGACCAGCCGCCGCCCCGACCTTCCCCCAGCCGTCAACGAGGTGATGGCGAAGGCCCTGGCCAAGGTCCCCACGGACCGGTACGCCACCTGCCCGGAGTTCGCCGTCGCGCTGCGCCGGGCCTGCGGGCTCGACTCGTCCGGGACGGACCCGGGACAGGCCGGGGCTGTTCCGTACCCACCGCCGCGTGAGCCGACGCAGATCGTGCCTGTGGTACCCGGGGATTCCGGGCCGGGCGGCGCGGCTGCGGACGACCCCGCCGAGCCCGCGGGGGAGCCCGGAACCGGCGAGCCTCCGGCCTCTTTCCCAGCCGGTGACACCGGCCCCGCCACTCAGGTCGCCGGGCCTGTCTCCGGCGACTCCCCGCCCGGTGAGCCCCGGCCGCGCGAGGGTGAGGCGCCGGCAGGTGAGCCCCCGCCGTGGGAGTCCTTGTACCGGGAGCCCCGGCCGCACGAGGCGGACCCGCGCCAGGCCGCCGCCGCGGCGGCCGGGCCCCCGGCGCCGGCCGACGCGACCCGGGATGTGCCGCCCGTCGGCCCGGGCTACCACGCCCAGCCGCCTGGGCCGACGCCCGGCTTCAGCCGGCGGGCCCAGCCACCACCGCCGCCCGGCCCGGCTGGGCGGCGGCGCGGCCTGTGGGTCCTCCTCGCGCTGGCCGCCGTCGTGATCCTCGGGGCGGTCGTGGTCTTCGTGGCCAAGCCCTTCTCGTCCCGCGGGAAGCACCGTCGGGTCGTCCCAGACGCTGCCGCCGCTGGCGGTGCCCGGCTGCACCACCCAGACGGCCCGGGCGTCGCAGCTCAGCCACGTCACGAGCCACCTGGTCTCCACCAGCGGGCACCCGTTCGACGTGGCGGTCACGCCGGGCTTCGCGTTCGTGTCCGGCGCCGGAAGCGGTCTCACCGTGATGAACACCCAGAAGTCCGTCCCGGCCGGGATGTGGGACAGCGCCCCGCTGGACCACGCCCAGGGAGAGGCGCTCACCCCAAACGGGCACTTCCTGGTCGTCACCGGGGGTAGCGGGATCACCGTGTTCCGGGTCAGCGACCTTGAGCAGCGGGCGGGGGCCACCGCGATGGGGTCGCTGAGCAGCCCGGGCCAGGCGCACGCGGAAGACGTGGCCATCACCCCGGACGGGCGCTTCGCCTTCGTCACCTTCCAGAACAGCGCCAGCGTGGGGGTATTCGACCTGCAGCGCGCCCTCTCCTCCGGCTTCGGGTCCGGCGATGCCGTCGGCCTCATCCCGGTGGGCCCCCAGCCGATCGGGATCGCGATACCCCCCGACGGCCAGCACGCCTACGTGGCCAGCGACGCCTCCACCCCCGGGGCCGGGGTGCTGAGCATCATCGACGTACGCCAGGCGGAGCAGCATCCTGGAGCCTCCAGCGTGATCAAGAAGGTGCCGGCCGGGTGCAAGCCCAACCGGATCGCCTTCTCGGCGGGCGGCCAGAATCTGTGGGTGACCGCCGCTGGCTCGAACGCGTTGCTCGGGTTCTCGACCGCCAAGCTGCTGAGCGATCCCGGCCACGCCCTCCTGGCCCGCGTCGCGGTGGGCCAGTCACCGCTCGGGCTGGCCGTCATCAGCCACGGCACCCGTATCGTGGTCGCCGACTCCAACAAGGAGGCCCAGCCGGGCTCCCGGCCGGACCTCGCGGTGCTCAGTGTGAGCAAAGCACTGGACCGCAAGTCGGCCTTGCTCGGCTACGTCCAGTCCGGCGTGCAGCCCCGGCAGTTCGCGGTCAGCCGCGGCACGCTGCTGGTCGCCAACACCAAGTCGGCTCAGGTCCAGGCCGTCCGGGTGGACAGCCTGCCCTGACCCCCGATGAGGAGCGAGTCATGCCGAACGAGCCACACGGAACCAGTGTCCTGGAGATCCGCAGCGGCCGGCGGCTCGACGTGCTCACCGCCGGCCCCGAGGATGGCCTGCCGCTGCTCTTCCACAACGGCACCCCCAGCGGCCTGGTGGCGTTCCCGGCCATGGTCGACGCGGCCGCGGCCCGCGGGCTGCGTACCGTCATGTACGCCCGGCCCGGCTATGGCGGGTCCACCGGGCAGCCGGGCCGATGCATCGCGGACGCCGCCACCGACGCCGCGGCCGTGCTCGACGGCCTCGGCGCCCGGCAGTTCGTGACCGTCGGCTGGTCGGGTGGCGGCCCGCACGCCCTGGCCTGCGCGGCGCTGCTGCCCAGCCGGTGCCTGGCCGCCGCCTCGCTGGCCGGAGTGGCGCCGGCCCAGGCCGGGGGGCTGGACTGGCTGGCGGGGATGGGCCCGGAGAACGTGGCCGAATTCACGGCGGCCAGGCAGGGCGGGGCCACGCTCACCACGTTCCTCGAGGAGGCCGCGGCCGGGCTCAGTGAGGTCACTGGCCAGCAGGTGGCAGAAGAACTCGGGGGGCTGATCGCCGCCGCGGACCGGGCCGTGGTCACCGCGGAGTTCGCGGACTACCTGGCCGGATCGTTCCGGGCCGCGCTGCGGGGCGGCATCGCCGGCTGGCGGGACGACGACCTCGCGTTCGTCAGCGACTGGGGATTCCCGGTGGAGCAGGCCGGCGCCGTCCCGGTCGCTGTCTGGCAAGGAGACGCGGACCGGATGGTCCCGTTCAGCCACGGCGCCTGGCTCGCGGGGCACATCCCCGGGGCGCGGGCCCACCTGGCCCCCGGCGAAGGTCATCTGACCCTCGCCGTACGGTCGTTCGGTGTGGTGCTGGACGACCTGCTCGACCTGGCGGGCCAGCCCCCGGCCGGCCCGGATCCGGCTGAGCGAACCGGCCAGGCGGCACCCTTCAGGCGGCACTGGCCAGGCGGGCCCTGTCACGAGGAGCGGGCCGAGCGCTCCGCCGGATGGGCGCGGCGGCCCTGACCCGACCCGGAGTGCCTGCGCCCCGGTATCGGGGCTGCGGCCGTGGCGTGCTGGCGAGCGGCGGCCAGCCCCGGCGCGGATCGCCGCGCCGCCTCGGTGCTGATCTGGCCGCGCCGCTCCTTGGCCCGGAAATGGGCCCGGGCCTCGGTGTAGTCGGGGTGGCGCTCGGGACGCTTGAACGTCAGCCACATCGGAATGCCGACGATGGCCAGGAAGACCAGAACTACCAGGGGGACGTTGAGCCAGACCAGGCCGGTCACTGGGGCCTCCGTATGCGTTCCTCCGGCAGCGGCCCTGCCGGTTCGTCAGTACGACGATCCCGCCGGGCCTTCTGCCCACCGTCCGCAGGACTTCTCAGCCCGCTATGAATGCACCGGGTGCCGCGGACTGCACCGGTCCCGGGAATCAGGAGTGAAGCGCCAGGCCCTTGCAGACCTTGTCCACCGCGTTGCGCGGGCCGTACACCGCGACCCCGGCCAGCTGCAGGTCCCCGCCGGCCACGGCCCGGACAACCGCCCGGTTGGCCTCGTCGTGCCCGGTGCCGAACATGTCCTCGGTATAGATGGCGGTGGGCATCTGCCGGGCGACCGCACGCTCGCGGACCAGGCCCAGGCCCGGCCCGTCCGCTGCATAGACCAGCACCGGCTGGCGGAACATCTGCAGGTACCGGTGACCTGACCCGTCCTCGTACGGTTTCCCGATGGTCTCGTCGCAGGTGGCCGCCACCCCGCTGGCCAGGAACGCAGTCACGTTCAGCCGCTGCCAGGCCGGCAGGTCCCCGCGCACCACAATCGCGATCTTGGTTTCAAAACGCATCCCCCCACCCTCGCAACCCCACCCGCGCCCAGTCTTGAACGCCCGAGCGCCCCGCGCCTCCCAGGGCGGCCGGGTCCCGGGGATACTGGTGAGGTGCGGGAAGGTCGCTGAGGTGGTGGGGTGAGGGTGAGCGCGGACTGGTCCCGGTACTGGCGGTCGGCGGATGAGCCGCTGGAGGCCATGCACGCCCACTTCCGGGAGCACGTGTACCACCGGCACAGCCACGACACCTACTCGTTCGGCGTCACCGAGTCCGGGGCGCAGTCGTTCACCTGCCGGGGCGCCGCGCACACCAGCGCGGCCGGGATGGTCATGGCCTTCAACCCCGACGACCCGCACGACGGCCACGACACCACCGGCCGGGGGTTCAGCTATCGCATGATCCACGTCGGCCCCGGCCTGGTGGAGGAGGTGCTGGCCGACATCGGCGGCCGCCCGGCCGGACGGCCGCTGTTCGCCACGCCGGTCCTGGCGGACCCGGGCCTCGCCGCGGCGCTGAGGACGCTGCATGACGCGCTGACCCGGCCGGCTACCCCGCTGGAGCGCGGTGAGCGGCTCACCGCGGCGCTGGGCCGGGCGGCCCGGGCGGCCGCCGGACGGCCGCCAGGCCCGGACCGGGTCGGGGCGGCCGAGACCCTGCGCATCGCCCGCCGGGTCCGGGACCTGATCGACGGGAACTACTCCGCGCCCGTCTCCGGCGCTGACCTGGCCGCTGCCGCCGGGTGCAGCCGCTACGCGGCGTACCGGGCCTTCCGGTCCGTGGCCGGGCTGGCGCCTGGTGAGTACCAGCGCCAGCTGAGGCTGCGCGACGCCCGGCAGGCGCTGGCCCGCGGCACGCCGCCCGGGCAGGCCGCGGCCGATGCGGGCTTCGCCGATCAGGCCCACCTGACCCGCTGGTTCCGCCGCTGCTACGGGATCACCCCCGCCGCCTACGCCCGCGCCGGCCGCTAACCACGTCCCCCCGCCCCGCCTGGACGCCAGCCAGCCGCCCGGCCACGTGGGTGCCGTACTCATCCCGGGGCGACAGCGGTGCGGGACCTGGCATCGCGGGGATGGCGGTCAGGAACTGGCGGGGCGGGCGAGGTCGTAGAGCGTGACACCGCCGACGGTCTGCCCGGTGAAGTGCGATTCCACCCAGGAGGTGATCTGCGCCGCGTCCCCGGAACCGCCCCCGAACGTGTGGCCGTTCGCGCCGATGAAGTAGTGCACCTCGTGCGCGGCGACCATCTTCGTGAACTGGGCCAGGCTGGGCGTCTGGTCGGTGCCGTTGAACCCGCCAATGGCCATCACCGGCTCCCCGCTGGCCAGCTGAAACGGGGCCGCGCTCTCCGCCCCGACCGTCGCCGCGGCCCAGCGGTAACCGGAGGCACCACTGGCCAGCAGCTTCGTGATCGCGCTGGAGACCCGGGTGCTGCCGCCCAGGCCGCCGAAGCCGCCGCCCTGGCCGCCGGGCCCGCGCCCGGCGGTACTTCCGGACCGGAGGCCGGAGGTGCCCGGCCCGGGACCCAGCGCCCGGCGATCACCACGGCGGCCGCGGCCAGCCCGCAGACCAGGATCAGGGGCCGCAGCCACGGCATCCACCCGGCCGAGCGGCCGAGCAGGACGCAAGCCCACCATGCGGTCACGACGAGGGCTGCAGCCAGGACACCGCGGGCGGCGAGCGCCCGCCCGGTGACCATGCTCCGCCGGGCCTGCCAGATGGTGACCGCGCCGATGCCGGCCAGCGCGGCGATCGCGGGGGCCAGCGCGACCGTGTAATACGGATGGATGATGCCGCTCATGTAGCTGAACGCCAGCCCGGTGACGATCAGCCAGCCACCCCACAGCAGCGCCGCGGCCCGGACCCGCGGCCACCGTCATCAGCAGCGCCAGCAGTGCGTCGGGGTTGTTGAACCGGAACATCAGCGTGGCCACCGGCGTGACCGCCAGCGCCCCGGCGGCGATGAGCCCGGCCACGGGCCCGGACCAGCGGCGGACCGCCGCACAGAGGACCGCCACCGACGCGGCGCCCTCGGCGGCCTGCGGCAGGAGCACGCTCCAGTAGTTCAGCCCGAACACCCGGGCGGACAGCTCCATGACCCACAGCGAGGCCGGGGTCTTGTCCACGGAGATGAAGCTCGACGCGTCGAAGGAGCCGAAGAAGAAAGCCTTCCAGCTCCTCGTGCCTGCCTGCACGGCAGCGGAGTAGAAGTCGTTCGCCCAGCCGTTTCGGCTCAGCCCGGCCGCGTACAGCAGCGCAGTCAGCGCCAGCAGGGCGAGCAGGGCCGGGCGGGCCCACCGCGGATCGGCCGCGGGGCCGCGCAGCAGCCGGGGTAGCCGGCCGGGCCGGGAGCGGCCGGCCGCGGCGGTCTGGTGCGGGCCGGTGGTGATGGCGCTCATGACCGGGTTCCTTCCGGGTGGATCGGCGCGGCCTGGGTCAGTCGCAGGTGGCGGAACACCCAGGGGCGGTCGGGGCAGAAGCGGGCGGCGGTGGCCACCAGCGGCACGCTGACCTCGGCGCCGCGGGCGAGCCAGGTCCCGGTGGCCACGTCGCTGTCCCCGGGCGGCAGCGGGGCCTCCAGCGGCAGCAGGAGGAGGATCCCGGCGCCTGGGGCGGCCGGGGCGCCTGGGGCCCATGGGCGGCCAGGGTCATGCGGATGCTGCGGGGACGTCATGCCCCTACGGTGGTGGCCGCGGCAGGACCAGCACTGCAGCCGGTCTCTGCCGTGGCTATGAACCCGCGCCGGGCGGCGGCTGGGGCCCGGCCGGGCCCGGGGACGGCCTTAAGTCCTCCAGCCGGGGCAGCGTGATGGCGAACCGGGTCCGGCCCGGCGTGCTCTCGAGCCGTACCCGGCCGCCGTGCGCGGTGGTGACGGCGTCCACGATGGCCAGGCCCAGCCCGGTGCTGGCCGCCCGGCCGGTTCGCGGGAGCGGGAGGAGTCGCCGCGGACGAACCGCTCGAACAGCGCGGGCTGCAGTTCCGGCGGGATGCCCGGCCCGTCGTCGGTCACGCTCAGCTCGACCGTGCCGGGCGCCTCGCCGCGGCCAGCGCGACCGTGACCACGGTGTCCTTGGGGGTGTGCTTGGCTGCGTTGCTCATCAGGTTGGCCAGCACCTGGTGCAGCCGGTGCTCGTCGCCGCGGACCATGACCGGCTCGTCGGGCAGTTCCAGGAGCCAGCGGTGACCGCTGGCGGCGACCCGGGCGTCGCTGGTGGCGTCGATGGCCAGCCGGGTCAGGTCCACCGGGTCCTGGGCCAGCGGGCGGCCCGCGTCGAGCTGGGCGAGCAGCAGCAGCTCGTCGACCAGCACGCTCATCCGCTCCGATTCTGACTCCACCCGGCGCAGCGCGTGCTCGATATCGGCGCGGTCCGGCGTCCGGGTGGCGCAGCGCGAGCTCGGCGTAGCCGCGGATGGCGGCCAGCGGGGTGCGCAGCTCGTGGCTGGCGTCGGCGGCGAACCGGCGCAGCCGGGTCTCGCTGGCGGCGCGGCGGCCCAGCGCCGCCTCGACGTGGCCGAGCATCCGGTTGAACGCCACGGCCACCTGGCCGACCTCGGTGCTGGGGTCGGCGTCGGGCACCCGGTCGGGCAGCGTGACCTCGCCGCTGGCCAGCGGCAGCTGGGTGACCCGGGTCGCGGTCGCCGCCACCCGGCGCAGCGGGCGCAGCGACAGCCGCACGAACCCGGTGCCGAGCAGGCCGGTCAGGATCAGGGCCGCGGGGAAGACGATGGCCTCGGTGAGCTCCACGTCCGTGAGGATGTTCTGCGCCGGGCCCAGGGGCAGGCCGGTGACCACCGTGGTCCCGTCTTTGCCCGGGGACGCGATCAGCTCGTAGGGGCCGAGCGAGGAGAACGACACGGTCTTCGGCCGGGTGGTCGCCCTTGAGCGTCTTGAGGGCGGTCAGGTCGGCGTGGGTCAGGTAGCACTGGCCGTTGGCCACGGTGGGGTAGATCACCTTGCCGCCGTCGATCGAGGCGCTGAACGTCTGGCCGCCCTGCTCCCGGCCGCACATCTGGGCGCCGCCCGGCACGTTGTCGATGTCGTGGTCACTGTCCCTGGCCGCGGGCTGCAGGGTCCGGGTCTGCCCGTTGCCGGTGTCCCCGTGGTCGGTGTCCGGCGGCCCGGCCTCGAGGCAGCCCCCGTACCGGGTGCTGGCCGCGGTGAGCTGCTGGTCGAGCTGGCTCGATCAGGCCATGCCGCAGCCCTATGTAGGTGACGAGACCAACCACGGCGCAGGCCACCGCAAGCAGGGCGAGCAGCCCCGCGATCAGCCGGCCGCGCAGCGTCCGGCGGCCCAGCCAGCGGCGGAAGGCGCCCGGCCGCCCGCCGGCCTCGTCGCCGGCCTTGCTCATCAATACATCCTCAGCTTGCGGGTTTGAGCACGTATCCGACGCCGCGGACGGTGTGGATCAGGGGCTCGCGGTTCGCGTCGATCTTCTTGCGCAGGTAGCTGATGTACAGCTCCACCACGTGAGCCTGGCCGCCGAAGTCGTAGTTCCAGACCCGGTCCAGGATCTGGGCCTTGGACAGCACGCGGCGCGGGTTGCGCATCAGGAACCGCAGCAGCTCGAACTCGGTCGCGGTCAGGTCGATCAGATCGTCGCCGCGGCGGACTTCCCGGGCGTCCTCGTCCATGGTCAGGTCGCCGACCACCAGCTGGGTCTCGCCGCGGGCGCGGGCCAGGCCCGCCCGGCGCAGCAGCCCGCGCAGCCGGGCCAGCACCTCTTCCAGGCTGAACGGCTTGGTCACGTAGTCGTCGCCGCCCGCGGTGATCCCGGCTACCCGGTCATCGACCGCGTCCTTGGCCGTCAGGAACAGCACGCAGACGTGCGGGGACTCCTGCCGCACCCGGCGGAGTACCTCCAGCCCGTCGAAGTCCGGCAGCATGATGTCCAGGACCACCGCGTCGGGCCGGAACTCACGGGCCGCCCGGACGGCGGACGCGCCATCCCCGGCGGTCATGATCTCCCAGCCCTCATAACGCAGCACGCTGGCCAGCAGCTCAGCCAGGCTCGGCTCGTCGTCGACGACCAGCACCCTGATGGGGCTGCCGTCCAGCCGCCTGATCGGGGCCGCCTGGCCCGTGCTGCCCGGCTGGCCCGGGGTGGCGGGCTGCCCTGCCTGCGCGTCACTCATCATTGTCCCAGTTTGCGTCCGGTATCTAGGCGGTAATTCTACGTTGCCTCTGAGAATCCTCTCAGGAGGTGGGGAGCAGCTTGAGGGCCAGCGCGGGGCAGTCGGTCACGGCCCGGCGGACATGCTTGTCCAGGGAGCGCGGCACCGGCCCGCCGGCCACGATCGGGTAGCCCCACTCATCCAGCGTGATGAGCTCGGGGAGCAGTTCCGCGCACAGGCCGTGGCCACAGCACGCGGTGGGGTCGACCCGCAGCTCCTTCTTCATCTCAGCTCCAGTCCGCCGCATCGAGCGCGGTGTCCGCGGGGAGCGGCAGGAACGGCTCCCGGGCCGGGTCCACGCACCGCCCGGCCGAGTGGTTCCGGATCTCTTCCCGGAAGACGTGCAGGGCGCTGCGGACGAACCGGGTGGTGCCGTCCGGGTGATGGCAGGCGCCGCGGCCCTCGACCAGCCCGGCCCAGCGGATCATGTCCGTGACCGCGCGGGGGTCCGGCCGGGGACTGGCCACCTCGTCCAGGGCGGCCGCGATGCGGGGCAGGCCGTTGAAGCACGGCCCGCACTGCCCGGCTGATTCCAGCGCGAGGTAGCGGGCGACCCGCGCGGTCTCCGCGATCCCGCAGCGGCCGGCCGGCAGGGCCACCAGGACCCCGGCGCCCACGAAGGCCCCGGCCGCCTGGAGGTGCTCGTTGCTGAGCGTCATGCGGGCCGCGTCCGCGGCCGGCAGCCAGGCGCCGTGATATCCGCCGCTGAGCACCGCCTGGGTGCCCTCGAGCCGGAGCAGATCACGCAGGGGCGTGCCAAGCTCGGTTTCCACCACGTCCCGCCGGCTGTCCGCCTGGTGCAGCGTGCACAGCATGCTGCCCGGCTCACCCGGCGTCCCCGCGGACCGGAACCAGGCCGGCCCGTACCGGGCGATCAGGGCGATGTGGGCCAGGGTCTCCACGTTGTGCACCAGCGTCGGCCGGCCCACCACGCCGCGCTCGAACACGCGCGGCGGCTTGAACCGGGGCATGGCAGGCTGGCCGCTGATCCGGCTGGCCAGCGCGGATTCCTCACCGGCCAGGAAGCGCGGCGGCGCGTCGATGATCTCCACCGGGGCCAGGTCCACCCGGGCCGCGGCGCGTTCCGCGACTGCGGCCCGCAGCCGCTCCTGGAGCCGTGCGTTGCGGTGCACGTAGAGCGCGACGGCCTCCGAGCCCACCGCCTCCGCAGCCAGCTGGAGGCCGTCCAGGACGAGATGCGGCGAGATCCACAGCAGCGACTTGTCCTTGTCGCTGGCGGGCTCGCCCTCGGCACCGTTGCCGATGACGACCGGCCGGGTCCTGGCCTCGGCGACGGCCTGCAGCTTGCGGTGCACCGGGAAGGCCGCGCCGCCGCGGCCCGTGAGCCCGGCCGCCTTCAGCACCGGGATGAGCTTCCCCGGGTGGCCGAAGTAGGGCGGGGCCGCGTGGCGCGACAGGTGGGTGCGCAGATCGACCGGCACCGCCCCATGCACCGGCAGCAGCCTCGGCAGGTCGCCGCCGGGCGCCTCGGATCCGGTGCGGGCCGGTCCCGCAGGGGCCGGTCCCCTGCGGGCCCGGTGGCTGTCGTGCGGCCCGGGGTGCGGGGCGGGGTACGGCACGGTGGTGCCATAGGTCATCGCGTATCGGCTTTCGTGAGTCGGTCAGCGGACGTTCTCGGGGGCACGGTTCCCTGAGGCACCGTTCCCTGAGGCACGGGGCCGCGCATCGTCGCGCGGGGCACCGCGGGGCGGGGGTGTGCTGGCGGGGGACATCATGGCCAGGGTGGCCGCCGCGCGCTCTTCGCGCGGCAGTTCCCGCCCGGCGTGGGTGACCCGCCAGGCCACCGCGCCGGCCACGGCCAGGGCGCAGGCGATGGCCATGTAGAGCAGGACGCCGCTGTGCAGGTCGTTGCTGCTGCCCAGGCTGTGCACCAGGGCGGAGGCCCAGGCCGCGTAGCTGAGCCAGTGCAGGGACCGCCAGAGGCGGCGGCTCATCCGGGCGCGGGCCAGGCTGGTCAGGATCAGCGCCAGCACCACGTCGAGCGAGATCGCGCCCAGGCCGAGCCACAGGGGCTTGTACGACGACGCGAACGGGAGCACGATCGCGACGATCCGGATGGTGACGTAGGGATCCGCGACGGCCGTGATGACGTGGATAGCCACGAACGCCACGCCGAGCAGGGACAGGTTGCGGTGCAGCCCGGTGACCACGAAGCGGGGCAGGCCGGGCAGCCGTCCCTGGCGGTTGACCAGCACGCCCAGGAGGACGACCGCCGTCAGCAGCAGCAGGCTCACCACTCCGGTGGCCCTGCTCGCGTACCAGAGCGCGGTGCTCTGGGTGATTCCGTTCATCGGTGCCTTTCCGGCGGTGGCCGCGGGCGCGGGGGACGCTCTCGCGGCCAGGGTGGTGATCACGCTCTGGGATAAGAATCGCCGACCTGGTGCAGGCTCCCCTATAGCCCGCCTCTCAATTTCCTCTGAGCGCTCTGGCCTGCCCCGATCCGCCCCCAGCCGCGCAGGAGAGGGGGACCATTCGGTATACATACGACTCAGCGAACGTCGCCGCGGCCCGGCCATCCCCGCCGGGCCGCCCGTTGAGCACGAGCGAGCGGGCCGGGGTGCGGCACGCGCCGTCCTGCCGGTGGAGGCCGCATGCCCGGACAGCCTGCGCAGCCCGCCCGGCGCGCAGGACGGTCCCGGCTGCGCGCGCACTGGTCCCGGTCCCGCGGGATCGTCGGGGCTGTCCTGGTGGATACCGGGCCGCTGCGGCGGCACCGGGACTTCAGGCGGCTCTGGGGCGGCCAGCTGGTGTCCCAGGTGGGCAGCCAGCTCACGATCGTGGCTGTCTCGTACCAGACGTACCGGCTGACCGGCTCCACGGCCATGGTCGGGCTGGTCAGCCTGGGGCAGCTGGTGCCCCTGCTGGCCGGGTCGCTGCTCGGCGGGCCGCTGGTGGACGCCTGGGACCGCCGGCGGGTCATGCTGTTCACCCAGTTCATGCTGGCGGCCGGGAGCGCGGGCCTGACCGCGAACGCGCTGCTCCGCCATCCGCAGGTCTGGCCGCTGTTTGCCTGCACGGCCGAGGCCGCGGCGTTCCAGGGCCTGGACTGGTCGGCCCGCCGGGCCTCGCTGTGGCGGCTGGTGCCCCCCGCGGAGCTTCCCGCCGCCATCTCCGTCCAGTCCGCCGCGAACCAGTTCACCGCGGTGGCCGGGCCGGCCGCGGCCGGGCTGCTGATCGCGCACGCCGGGTTCGCCCTGGTGTACGGGCTGGACCTGGCCTCGTTCGGGGTGACCCTGGTCACCGTGCTGCTGCTGCCTGCGCTGCCCCCTGACCGCGGCGGCCAGCCCGCCAGCTTCGCGTCGCTGATCGGCGGCCTCAGGTACCTGCGGTCCAGCCAGCCGCTGGCCGGCATCTTCGTGATCGATCTGGGCGCGATGGTGTTCGGCATGCCCCGCGCGCTGTTCCCGGCGCTGGCCACCACGCTGTACGGCGGGGGTGCCGCCACCGTGGGCTACCTCAACGCCGCGCCTGGCGTCGGCGCGCTGGCCGGGTCGCTGCTCACCGGACGGGTGAGCGGGGTGCACCGGCCAGGCCGGGCCGTGGCGGTCGGCGTGGTCGTGTGGGGCCTCACGATCACGGCGTTCGGCCTGGTGCCGTGGCTGCCCGCCGCCCTCGTGCTGCTCGCCGCAGCCGGGGCCGCGGACGTCGTCTCGGCGGTGTTCCGCATGATGATCGTGCAGCAGGTGACCCCGGACGGGATGCAGGGCCGGGTGAACAGCCTCATCTACGCGGGCATCCAGGGGGGTCCGCGGCTCGGTGACGCCGAGGCGGGCGCGGCCGCGGCCCTCGGCGGCCCGCAGTTCGCGGCCTGGTCCGGGGGGGTGCTCAGCATGGTGACCGCCGTGGTGACCTGCTGGCTGCTGCCCGGGATGTGGCGTTATGACTCCCGGCCGGCGAGACCGGGGCAGCGCGGGCTCGACGCCGAGGGCCGGCCCGAGCCGGATCCGGTCGGCTGAGCGCGGCACGGGCGGCGGCACGCGAGTCAACGGCGCCGCCTCAGGAGCCGCCGGACACGGTCTGCGGCGGCGCGGTGGTCGGCGCCGGAGCCGGGACGGGGGCGGCCGGGGCGGTGCTCGCGGTCCCCGCCGGACTAGCCCGCCGGGGGTGATGACGGTGATGCTTGGTGACCTTGGCCTTGGCAGCGGAGGCGCTGCCGGCCGATGCCGCACGGCCAGATGCGCCGCTGCCTGAGTTACTGGGCGTGGATGCGCCGCCGGCGGAGACGGGCCTGGCCGCGGTCCCGGAACTCGCGGCGGCGTGCGTCGAGCCGGGCAGGATGGCCGCGACCGCACCTGCCGTGACCACCCCCGCGACGCCCACCGTGACGGTCACGGCCCGCAGATGGCCCTGGCTCCGCTGCCGCTGGAACACGGCGGCGCGCACGTCTGCCCTGCGGTGATTCATGAAGTTTCCTCTGCGCTCAGTGATTCCTGGCCGGGCGGGGGTCCTGGGACCGCTGATCGGTTGCTCAGACCCTGCTCAATGGGTCTCGGTGGGCCATCCACCCACCGTCCGGACAGTACCCGCCACATCGACCAGGCGAGCGGGCAAACCGAGGTTTGAGAGCCAATCCAGAGCCTCGGCGCCGCGGATGATCGCCGCGGTGCTGGCCGTGTTGGCGTTGACGCAGGTCGCAGCGGCCACGGACACGGTGCGCCAGTGCACCGGCGCGGGCAGGCCGGTGCGCGGGTCCAGGATGTGGTGCAGCACATCACCGCCCCGCCGCCAGCGCCGCGCCGTGGTGCTGGACGTGGCCAGCCCGCCTTCCCGGATGGCCACCACGGCGGCGGGTCCCTGCGGCGGGTCCTCCGGCCGCCCGGTGACATCCTGCACCCGGATCCGCCAGCCATCCTCGGGCGGCGGCCCGGCCACCGCGATGTCCCCGCCCAGCCCCACGAGCACGCCGCACCCGAGGGCCCCGGCCAGCCGCCCCGCCGAGCGGTCCGCGGCCCACGCCTTGGCCGTGGCCCCGAGATCCAGGTGCACGCCGCGGGGGAGGGTCAGCAGCCTCGACTGCTCGTCGAAGCCGACCTGGCGCCAGCCGGGCACCGCGCGCACGGTCAGCCGGACCGGCGGGCCCGCGTCAGGCAGCAGTGCGAAGTCACGGTCGTAGCCGAGGGCCGACATCGCGTCCGCCACGGTCGGGTCGACGTCCCCGTCGGTCAGCCGGGCCGCGCGCAGTGCGACCACGATCGCCTCCGCGAGCAGCGGGCTCACCTCGGCTGTGGTCACCGCGGCCGTGCCCGGCCCCGCCCCGGCCGGGCTCACTTCACCCGGGCTCAGCCCGGCCATGCTGGACGGCCCGGCGACCGCGCCGAGCTGCATCAGCTCGGAGTCGGCCCGGAACCGGCTGCACGCGCGGTCCACCGCGTCCAGGTCGGCTTCGAGCAGGCGGCGGGCCTCGGCCAGCTGGCCCGGGTCGGTGACCAGCAGCCAGACCTGGGTGCCCAGGGCAAGCCAGTCCGCGGCCGCCGGCGCCTCCGGCTCCTGCGTGCCCGCGCCCCGTGGAGGCATCATGAGCCGCCCGAGGTGGCGCTGGCCGAACCGGAGCTGGACGAGGGCGCCGAGGAGGGCGACCCGATCGTCCCCGACGACGAGCTGCTCGTCCCCGGGGACGAGCTGCTGCTGCCGGAACCTCCCGAGGCCGCGTGCGACGACGACGATCCCGACGTGGACCCGGCTGACGTGCCCGACGCGGCGGACGTGCTGTGCGTGGAGCTGGGCAGGGTCAAGGCCAGCCCGCCTGCGACGGCCAGGCCGAGCACACCGGCACCGGCGGTCCCGGCACGGAGCCGGCGGCGGGCCCGTTCCCGCGCCACCATGGCCGTCACGGTCCGGGGGTTGCTGCTGTTCATCATGACTCCTTCACGGAAGCTAGCACCCCTAATGTGCCGCAGCGGTCTGTGGCTGGGCTTTCCCGTCCTTCTGCGGCAGCTCTGAATGCCGGCGACCCCACGCTGGCGGCGGGTCTTTGGTCCCCCGCAGCGGGGACAGATGGCTCTGCGCCGCGCCACAGTGCCACCGCACGCTGTCATTAAGCAGGCAGGGGGAGATATGCCGGATATCCCGCTCAGTATCAGTAAGCCTCCCGCCGGCGTGACCCTGACCCCCGACCAGGTGGCGTCCCTGGTGGCCACGGCAGGCCGGGCACCGTCGGTGCACAACACCCAGCCCTGGCGCTTCCGGGTGCACGAGAACGGCCTCGACCTGTACTCCGACCGGAGCCGGCGGCTCCGGGTGATCGACCCGGAGGGCCGGGAGATGCTGATCAGCTGCGGCGCGGCCCTGTTCGGGCTGCGGCTGGGCATCCGGCACCTGGGGTACCGGGCCGTCGTGGAACTGCTGCCCGACCCGGGTCACCCCAGCCTGCTCGCCCGCGTCCGGCTGGGCCGGCAGGCCCCGCTCAGCCCCGAGGAGTGGGAGATGCTGGCGGCGGTGCCGCACCGGCACACGCACCGCGGCCCCTTCAGCCCCGACCCGATCCCGGCCGGGCTGCTCCTGCGGTTGCAGCATGACGCGATCGCCGAGGGTGCCACCCTGGTCCTCGTGGGCGAGCCGTCCCGGGACCGGCTGCGGGACCTGGTCGAGGCGGCGGCACGCTGGCAGCAGCGCAACCCCATGGTCCGCGACGAGCTGCGGGCCTGGACCCGGGCGCGGGACAGCGACACCAGGGACGGCGTGCCGGCCAGCGCCTACACCGCCCTGCCGAGTGGCGAGGAAGAACCGGCCGGCTGGGACGGCGCGCTCACGCGGCGCGATTTCGACCAGGGCCGCGGTGAGGGCCAGCTCGAGACCGACGGGCAGCCGCCCGCGGTGACGGCCATCCTGGTCACCTCGGGAGACTCGCCGACCGACTGGCTGCGGGCCGGGCAGGCGCTGAACCGGGTGCTCGTGCACGCGGCGAGCGCGTGGGTGTTCGCCGCGCTGAACACGCAGCCGATGGAGTCGCCGCCGCTGCGGACGCTGATCCGGTCCCGGCTCTTCCTTCCCGGCGCCCCGCAGATGCTGCTGGAGTTCGGCCGGGCCCACACGGCCGCGGCCACGGCCCGCCGCCCCGCCGACGACCTGATCCTTTAGCCCGTGCGGGAGCTGGCCCGTGCTGGGGCTAACTGGTGCCGAGGACCCGGGCCAGCTTGGAGGGGGACTGGGACGCTGTGGCCCCGGCCGCGGCCAGCCCGGCGGCGGCTGCGTCCAGCACCTCCCGGGTCCCGGACTTCAGCTCGACCTCCACCTCCCGCCAGGTGTCCTGCGTGCGCCACCGCTCCGGGTCAGCCGGGTCTGGCCGCGACCCGGTGACCTGGTCATCGGCCACCTCTGCGAGGACCACGCCGGCCTTGCCGAGCAGGCGGTGCACGGTCCGGCGGGTCTCCAGCCGCGCGACGGGGCGTAGCGGCGCGCCGCCCGACCAGCGGGCGACCCGGGCGGCGATTTCGCCGGGGACCGACTGGCCGGGCGGCCCCAGCGGGAAATGGACCTCACGCCGGGTATCCCCGCCCACCGGCAGCTTGATGTGCCACCCCGCGTCGTCCCCGCCCGTCCGGCGGCGCAGCGTGATGTGCGCTCCGATCAGCCGCAGGTCGTCGGTGTCGTAGTAGGTGGCGGCCAGCTCGCTGGACGTCGGGCGGGGCCATGCTGACGGCGCCGCCGGATCCGGCCAGGTCCGGGAGGACGAACCCGGCGTCCACGTCATACTTCCGCTCGGTCTCGATCTGGTCCTGCTCGCCCGTGGTCATGGTCTGAGGCTACGAGGCCCCCCGCCGGCCGGGAATCGGCGGGCCGGCTGGAGGCCGCCGGGCCGAATTCTCCCCTGTGACGGCAAACGCGCAGCCAGCGATGTGGCCGGGCCGCGTGTTTGCCCCGTGATTCAGAGATCACGATGCCAAACTGCGTGGTGACGTTTCGTATGTGGGTAGTGCTGGCGGGAGTCGGGGGCCGGGCTGCCGGGCGACGGGGGAACGCGCAATGGGTCTCATCACGGATGTGCACGGTGGCGCCGAGGGGTACGAGGCGGTGGCTCTTCCGCTGCTGCAGGAGGAGCCGTCGGGAACGCACGGCCTGGACGGGGCGGTGCTCCGCCGGCGCAGCGCCCGTCCGACCAAGCGGGCCGTCATCTACCTGCACTGCATGACCGACTCGTTCGTGCCTGCGGACCTGGCCAGCTGGTACACCGAGCGGGGCTTCCACTTCTACGTCGCGGACCTGCGCCGGCTGGGGGATCCGGGCCGCCCTCCCGCGGAAAGCAACGCGGAGGAGCTAGGGGAGTACCTGGCCTGCCTGGACACGGCCGTGCGGCACGTCCGGGAGGCGGACGGCATCGAGACCGTGGTGCTGTGCGCGCACGCCAGCGGCGCGATCATCGCGGCACTGTGGTGCCACGCCCGGCGCAGCGGCCAGGCCGCCGACGCGCTGGTCCTGGCCAGCCCGTCGCTGCGGGGCGGGTCCTGGCTGGCCCGGACGGCCGGACGCCGGGTCACCGTGCCGAGCCGGCGCACCCCGCCGCTGCTCACGGTGGCCTGCCGCCGGGTCCGGCGCGGCCTGGACATCAGCTGCCCGGTCCTGGTCCTGTGCCCGTCCGAGGAGTGGGACGCGCCGGGCGGCACCAGCGGTCTGCTCGCGCTGCCCGGTGCGCGCGGCAAGGCCACGATCCGGCTGGGCGCGCACGTGACCTGGCTCAGGCTCGAGGGGGCCCGGCCCGGCCAGGCGCTGCCCGGCGGGGCGGCCCGCAGGCGCGTGTTCGACGAACTCGCCCGCTGGCTCAGTGCCTACTTGTCCGGCCAGATCCGCGACCAGCTTCTCTAGGCGGGAGCACGGGTGGCGGTCCTCGTTGCGGAGAAGGAAAACGTCAGCTGACGGACACCGTGACGCTCGGGTAGCCGCTCGCCCCGTTGGGCTCGGGTGGTTCCTGCAGCGGGGTCTGCGTGTAGCCGGTGGCGTCGGTGGCGCGGGCCTCTATGACGTGGGTACCGTGGGCCGCGTCCCACTCCCAGACCCACTGGCGCCAGGTATCGATCCCGGGGACCGCGGCCAGCATGGCCTGCTGCCACGGGCCGCGGTCTACCCGGACGTGCACCGCATCGATCCCCTTGTCGCTGGGCCCAGGCCACCCCGGCCACCGGCGTCCGGCCCGCCCGGCACTGACCCGCCCGGCACGTCGATGCGGGACTCCGTCTTGATGGGGGCCTGCTGCGACCAGCCGCGCTGAGCCCAGTAGGCGAACTCGCCGCGGAACGTGGTCACCTTGATGTCGGTGACCCATTTGGTGGCGGACACGTACCCGTACAGGCCGGGCACTACCATCCGCGCCGGGAAGCCGTGCGCCACCGGAAGCGGGGCCCCGTTCATGGCCACCGCGAGCAGCGCATCCCGCCCGTCCATGACCGTGGCGAGCGGCGTGCCCGAGGTGAAGCCGTCGGTCGAGGTGCACAGCAGCTGCTCGGCCCCGGCCCGGGGGCGGGCTTCCCGCAGCAGGCTGGCCAGGCTCGCGCCGAGCCACTTGGCGTTCCCGATGTAGGGACCGGCGACCGGGTTGGAGACGCAGCACAAGGTGATGTAGTCCTCGATCAGCGGGCGTTTCAGCAGCTCGTGGAAGTCGATGGTGATCTCGCGCTCCACCATCCCGTGGATGCGCAGCGTCCAGGACTGCGGCGCGACCTGGGGCACGAGCAGCGCGGTGTCCACCCGGTAGAACGACGAGTTCGGGGTGATGAACGGGCTCAGGCCCTTGATGCCGAGATCCACGCCGCCGGGCAGCGGCGGTACCGGCTGCGCAGCCGGGGGAAACCGGATGCTGGACAGGGCGGCCGACACGTTGGAGCGTTCCGAGAGCGACCGCCCGGCCAGGGCGCCGACCCCGCCGACGGCCAGCGCCACCGCCCCGGTGGTCAGGAAGCTGCGGCGGCCGGGCTGCCAGGGGGCCGGGTCGCGGCGGGCCGCCGGCGGCGGGCCGCTGCGGAACCGGGAGGGGGGCCCGGGCTGGCCCGCGGCGGGAGAGCCGGTGTCACCGGAAGGCGGCCCGGCTCCCGCGGGGCCCGCCAGGGCGGGGTCGGCGGGCACGGTGAAATCGGGTTGCGGGGCGGCGCCCCGGGGGCGGGCCGGCCCCGGGGCGGCCCCCTGGCCCGTCCCGGGGATGGCGCGCCTGCGGGGCGCCCGGCCCCCCGCCGCCCGGACCAGCAGCGCCAGGGCGTAAGCCCCGGCCAGGGCGCCGATGAGGGTGGGCAGCACGTCCACCAGCGCCGCGTTCGGCCGGGTCAGCGCGGCGGCCAGGCCGATGACCGCGAAGATGGCGAGCCCCGCGTAGCCGTAGCGCAGGTTCCGCATCGCGGCGACCCCGATGACGGCGGAGAACACCGCGAGCACCACCAGGATGCCGATGATCAGCACGGTCTTGTCGTGCGAGCCGAACACCGAGATGGCGAAGTTCTTGACCGGGGGCGGGGTGTGATCGATGGCCGCGCTGCCCACGGCCGCCACAGGCGACCCCTGCGGCCGGCCGATCCCGGCGACCAGCTGTCCCACCCCGAGCGCGACCCAGGCCATCAGCAGGCCGACGAGTACCCCACGCCACGCCGCGGGCGAGTCAGAATGATCCCTCACAGAGACTATTCGTAGCCGACCGCGAGGCGGATTGCCGTCGATTGCCCAGGACGGCCAAGCCGTCCGGGTTCCGGCAACGAATTAAGGACATGGGGATGACCGACAGCCAGCCCTGGCCTCCGGCCGGAGAGCGGGGTGCTGGCGGCCCCGGGGCGGGGGAGCCGGGCTCCGGGGGCCGGGCCGGCGGCCGGGACGGCGGCGATCTCGGTGCGCTGCTCGGCCAGGTGGCCCGGGGCGACGAGGCCGCGTACGGCGTTGTCTACGGGCAGCTCGCGGCGCACGTGTTCGGCGTCGCCCGGACCGTGCTGCGCGACCCGGCCCAGGCCGAGGAGGTGGCCCAGGAAGTCCTGCTGGACGTGTGGCGCGACGCCTCCCGCTTCGACGCCGGCCGGGGCACGGCGATGGCCTGGGTGATGACCCTCGCGCACCGGCGGGCCGTGGACCGGGTGCGGTCCGAGCAGGCCTCGGCGAACCGCGAGCAGCGCGCGGCCCGGGCCGAGGTCTCCTACGACGTGGTGTCGGAGACCGTGGCCGCGCGGCTCGACGCCGAGCGGGTCCGCCGCTGCCTGAGCTCGCTCACCGACCTGCAGCAGGAGTCGATCACCCTCGCCTACTACCGCGGCTGCACCTACCGTGAGGTGGCCGTGCTGCTGAAGGTGCCGGTGGGGACGGTCAAGACGCGGATGCGCGACGGCCTGATCCGGCTCCGCGACTGCCTGGGGGTGGACTAGGCGGTGAGCATGCACTGGTTCCGCCGCACCGATCCGCACACGCTCGCGGGGGCCTACGCCCTCGACGCCCTCGGCGAGGCTGACCGGGCGCGTTTCGAGCGGCACCTCAGCGGCTGCCCTTCCTGCGCCCAGGAAGCCCGTGGACTGCGGGAGGCCACCGCCAGGCTGGCGGACGCCCTGGCCACCCAGCCGCCCGGCGGGATGCGCGAGCGCGTGATGGCGGCCGCGGCACGCACCCGGCAGAACCCGCCCGTGACCCGGCCGCCCGTGGCCGCCTGGCCTGCCGGGGCGGGGCGGACAGCCCGGGCCAGGTGGCCGGGCCGCCGGTGGGGGATCGCCGCCGCCTGCGGTGCGCTGGCCATCGCCCTGGCCTTCGGCGGCCTTGCGTTCCGCGCCCAGCAGCAGCTCAACCAGGAGCGGGCCCGCAGCCGGGCCATCGCCGCGGTGCTGAATGCGCCGGACGCGACCATGATGACGGTGACGGCCACCGGCCAGGGAACCGCGACGATCGTCATGTCGCACCGCGCCCGGGCGCTGGTTTTCACCGCGGCCCGGCTGCCGGCGCTGGCGTCCTCGCAGCGCTACGAGCTGTGGCTGATGGGCCGGGCCGGGCCCCGGGCGGCGGGCATGCTGCCGCCGCCGCGGGCCGGGATGACGGCCCCGGTCATCGTGGCGGGCGTGCGCCCGGGCGACGAGTTCGCGGTGTCCGCAGAACCCGCCGGCGGGACCAGGCATCCCACCTCGCGGATGATCGTGAAGATCGCCCTGCCCTCGTGATCGCCCCTGCCGCGGGCGCTGGCGGCGGCCCGTTTCCGCTGGCGCCGGCGGCAGGCTAACGTGGGGACCCGTGAAAGCATCTCCCGAGGCGCAGCAGCGGCTGCTTGAGTTGGCCGATTTCGACGCCGAGCTGAACCGCCTGGATCACCGGCGGCGCACCCTCCCCGAGATCGAGGAGGCCGACCGGATCGAGGCCCGGGATCGCGAGCTGCACGACGAGATCGTCGCCCTGGAAGCCGAGGAGAAGGATGTCGGCCGGGAGCAGGTCAAGGCCGAGGCGGACGTCGATCAGGTCCGCACCCGGGTGGACCGGGACCGCAAGCGGCTCGAGAGCGGCCAGGTCTCCTCCGCCCGCGAGCTGGAGAACCTCCAGTCGGAGATCACCTCGCTGGTGCGCCGGCAGTCTGACCTCGAAGAGATCGTGCTCGACGTGATGGAGCGCCGGGAAACCGCGCAGAGCCGCCGGGACACCCTGGCCGCCGAGCGGTCCGGCCTGGCCGGGCAGCCTCCAGGACGTCGTCGACCGGCGGGACGCGGCCCTGGCCGAGATCGCCGAGGAGGCAGGCAAGGCCCGCGGCGAGCGGGCGGAGGTCGCGGCGGGGGAGCCCGCCGACCTGATGGCGCTGTACGAGAAGCTGCGGGAACAGCACGGGGTGGGCGCGGCGGCCCTGCGCGGCGGCCGGTGCCAGGGCTGTCATCTCTCGCTGAACACGGTGGACCTGAACCGGATCCGGGCGGCGGACCCCGATGAGGTGCTCCGCTGCGAGGAGTGCCGGCGGATCCTGGTCCGAACTCCCGAGTCCGGGCTGTGACGGGCCGCCCCCGTGGCTGGCAAGCAGGCGGCTGGCAGGCAGGTGTCCGGCAATCTGGTCGTCGAGGCGGACGGCGGCTCGCGCGGTAATCCGGGGCCGGCCGGGTACGGCGCCGTGGTCCGGGACGCCGGTTCCGGGGAGGTGCTGGCCGAGCTCCAGGAGAGCCTGGGCACCACGACCAACAACGTCGCCGAGTACTCCGGGCTCATCGCGGGCCTGGAAAGGGCCGCGGACCTGGCGCCAGGCTCGGACGTCCGACGTCCGGATGGACTCCAAGCTCGTCGTTGAGCAGATGTCGGGACGCTGGCAGATCAAGCACCCGGCGTTGCAGCCGCTCGCTTCCCGGGCCAGCGCGGCCGCCGGCGCCGCCTGGGCCGGGTCACCTACGAGTGGGTGCCGCGGGCCCGGAACACCCACGCCGACCGGCTGGCCAACCAGGCCATGGACGAGGCCAGGGACGGCGGCGGGGAATGGCGCCGGCGGGCGGGACTCGTTCCCTGAGACCCAGGGCCCGCGCCCCGCGCCGCGGCCAGGCCCTGGCTGGACGGCGGCGCACAGCGAGCCCACCACCACGGTCCTGCTGCGGCACGGCCAGACGCCGCTGTCGGTCGAGCGCCGGTTCGCCGGGCGCGGGGACATCCCGCTCACCGAGGCCGGCAGGCTTCAGGCCGAAGGCGGCGGCCCAGCGGCTCGCGGCCCGCGGCGGCATCCAGCTGATCGTGACCTCCCCGCTGCAGCGCGCCCGGCTCACGGCCGAGGCGGTCGCCGCGGCCACCGGGGCCCCGGTGGAGGTGGACGACGGCTGGATCGAGGCGGACTTCGGTGAGTGGGAGGGGCTGAGCTACGCCGAGGCGATGGAGCGCTGGCCCGACGAGGTGACCGCCTGGATGAAGGACACCTCGGTGGCGCCCGCCGGGCGGCGAGAGCTTCGCCGCCGCCGGCCAGCGGGTGCTGGCCGCGCTCGACCGGCTGCTGGCGCCGTGCCGATCCCGGCCGGATCGTGGTGGTCAGCCACGTCACCCCGATGAAGACCGTGCTGCCGGCACGCGCTGCTGGCCCCGCCCGCCGCGCTGCGCCGGATGCACCTCGACGTGGCGTGCCTGTGCGAGGTCGACTGGTACGCCGACGGCCCGGCGGTGGTCCGGTCGCTCAACGACACCGGGCATCTGGCTCCCCGGGATTAGGCCCCCGGGGACTAGGCGGGCCGCCCTATGCTGTGTAGACGGCGGGCGAGCCGGCCGGGCGGCCGCGCCGGGACTCATGGTCCCGGTGAGGAAGGTCCGGGCTCCGCAGGGCAGGGTGGTCGGTAACGCCGACCCGGGGTGACCCGCGGGACAGTGCCACAGAAAACAGACCGCCCGGGTACGGGGCTTGCCTCCGGTACCCGGGTAAGGGTGAAACGGTGGTGTAAGAGACCACCAGCGCCGCAGGTGACTGCGGCGGCTCGGTAAACCCCACCCGGAGCAAGGTCAAAAGGGACCGCCGGCTTTGCCGGGGGACTGCGCGAGCGTTTGAGGGCGGCCCGCCCGATGCTCGCGGGTAGACCGCATGAGGCTGTCAGCAATGGCAGTCCCAGATGGATGGCCGTCGGCCCGCGTTCGGCGGGTGCACAGAACCCGGCCTACAGGCCGGCTCGCCCGCCGCCTGGCCCAGGGGAGACGTGGCTGCGCTGTGGTCAGCCAGAAACCGCCGACTCCTGGGCCCAGGGCGGGTCTGTCTGCGTGGACTGCTCGTGCCTGCCCCAAGACGACAGCCGACGCTGAACGGAACGCTGCCGGGTCACGGTAGATGCACATGGACCTTTGGCCCTGCCGTAGGACTCGCCGCTCTGGTACGCAGGCGAAAAGGGCTATGTGATGACTCTGGTCAGCAGGGGAGGCTAAACACTCTCCTAGCCCCGCCTAGGAGGTGACGCGAGGTGAACCGCTGGGAAGCAACCTCACCATATGAGTGGTCGGAAGCCTGGGAAGGCCGACTGCAGATCGCCTACGACTATGACACGAAGACTGACGTATGCGGGCATTTGCACGGATCTTCAACCGAAGCAGAGCGGTGCGCCCAAGAGTTGGCTGCCCGCCTCAATTCCAGGCTTATGCTTTTTAATCGCCGTATTCCTAACCGCATGCCATCTGACTACTATCTGGGCTAATCCCTCTTCGGGCCGGCCGCCACGTCCGGGGTTATGGGCACGGGCTCGGCGTGCCAGATGTCGCGGCAGTAGCCGCGGACTGTGCGGTCGGAGGAGAAGAAACCCGAGCGTGCCGTGTTCAGGATCGACATTCGGGTCCACCGGTCCTGATCGGCCCAGGCCGGCCCGCGGCCTGGTCGTGGCAGTCGACGTAGGACCGGTAGTCGGCGAGGACCATGTACTCGTCCCGTTGCAGGAGCGAGGCGATGACCGGCTCGAAGGCGTCGCGGTCGCCGCCGGAGAAGGCACCTGAGGCGAGAGCGTCGATGGCTGCCTTGAGTTCGGCGTCGTCGCGGTAATAGGTGTCGGGGGAGTAGCCCGCGTTGCCGGAGGGCGGTGACCTCGTCGGCGGTGAGGCCGAAGAGGAAGAAGTTGCCGGCTCCGACCCGGTCGCGGATCTCGATGTTGGCGCCGTCGAGCGTGCCGACGGTGACGGCCCCGTTGAGGGCCAGTTTCATGTTGCCGGTGCCGGATGCCTCCTTGCCGGCGAGGGAGATCTGCTCGGAGATATTGCCGGCGGGCACCACGAGCTCGCTGACCGAGACGTTGTAGTCGGGCAGGAAGACGACCTTGATCCGGCCGGCGACGTCGGGGTCGGCGTTGACCACGGATGCGACCGAGTTGATCAACTTGATGATGCGTTTCGCCTGCTGGTAGCTCGGCGCCGCCTTCGCGGCGAAGATGACCGTGCAGGGCGTGATGGCGGCGGCCGGATCCGCCTTGATCCGGTTGTACACGGTGACGACATGCAGCAGCTTGAGGAGCTGGCGCTTGTACTCGTGCAGCCGCTTGACCATCACGTCGAACAGTGAGCCGGGATCGATGGTGATGCCGGTGGCGGCGAGGGCATGGGCGGCCAGGTCGAGCTTGTTCAGCCGCTTCACCTCGCGCCACTGCGCCCGGAACTCGTCATCGCCGGCGAAAGCCTCCAGCTCGCGCAGCCGGTCCAGGTCGGTCAGCCACCGTTCGCCGCCCAGCCGGGCGGTGATCAGGGCGGACAGGCGCGGGTTGGCCAGGCGCAGGAACCGGCGGGGGCTGACGCCGTTGGTCTCGTTCAGGAACTTCTCCGGCCAC
This sequence comes from uncultured Actinomycetes bacterium, assembly GCA_963751175.1. Taxonomy (GTDB): domain Bacteria; phylum Actinomycetota; class Actinomycetes; order Streptosporangiales; family Streptosporangiaceae; genus RYN-230. Next base: position 56,390 of record CAVVTM010000018.1, read on the forward strand.
AGGTCCGCGAAGTCCCGCAGCGTGGTCTGGGTGAGCAGCCGCGACTGCAGCTCGGCCACGCCGTTGACGGCGAAGCTGCCGACGAGCGGCCAGGTTGGCCATCCGCACCCGGCGCTCGGGGACCTCCTGGATCAGCGACACCCGGGCGATGCGCTCGCCGTCGCCCGGGTAGCGGGCGCGCACGTCGTCGAGGAAGAAGTGATTGAGCGCGTAGATGATCTCCAGGTGGCGCGGCAGCAGCCGCTCGAACATCGGCACCGGCCACGTCTCGAGGGCCTCGGGCAGCAGGGTGTGGCAGGTGTAGGCGAAGGTGCGGCGGGTGATCGACCAGGCCTGCTCCCAGCCGACCCCGTTCTCGTCGACGAGCAGCCGCATCAGCTCGGGTATGGCCAGCACCGGATGGGTGTCGTTGAGCTGGATGACGACCTTGTCCGGGAAGGTCTCCCAGTCGCTGTTGCGGAACCGGAACCGGCGGATGATGTCCCGCAGCGAGCAGGAGACCAGGAAGTACTGCTGCTTGAGCCGCAGCTCCCGGCCGGCAGGCGTGCTGTCACTGGGGTACAGCACCTTGGTGAGGTGCTCCGAGCGCATCCGCGCCTCGACGGCCTCCGCGTAGTGACCGGCGTTGAACAGGGCCAGGTCGAACGACTCCCGGCCGGCCCGGGCCTGCCACAGCCGGATGATGTTGACCGTCTCGGTGCCGTAGCCGGGGACCAGCATGTGGCTGGGTTCGCCGCGCACCGTCTCCCCCGGCACCCAGCGGGCACGCAGCCCTCCCTGATCGTCGTCCACCGGCTCGGTATGGCCGTAGAACCCGACCACCTGGCGGTCGTCGGGGGCGGGGAACTCCCACGGGTTGCCGTAGAAGGTCCAGTCGTCGGGATGCTCGACCTGATCGCCATCCTCGAAGACCTGCTTGAAGATCCCGAACTCATACCGGATGCCATAACCCACCGCCGGTATGTCGAGGGTCGCCAGCGAGTCGAGCAGGCAGGCGGCCAGCCGGCCCAGGCCCCCGTTCCCCAGCCCCGGCTCCACGTCGAGAGCCTCAAGGGCATCGGCGGAAACACCGACGCTGGCAAGCGCCTGGCGGGCGAGGTCGGCGGTGCCGGTGTACATCACGTTCTGGCGGAGCTGGCGCCCCAGCATGTACTCCGCCGACAGGTAATAGACGAACTTCGGGTTGGCCGCATAATGCGCCTCGGCCGTCCTGGCCCGGCGCTCCGCGAGCCGGTCGCGGATGGTGACGGCCAGGGTCCAGTAGGCGTCCTGGGCGCTGGCCGACTCCACCGTCGTCCCCCGCTCGTAATACAGGTTGTCAGCGAGGTCTTGCTCGAAGTCGGCCACCGTGTGACCCATCCGCCGGGCCCGCGGTCTCGGGCCTATGGAGCTCATGAGCCGAATGTAACCTCATCGCCGGGGAAACAGTCCAAACGCCTGCCCTCCGAACCGCCCGCCCTGCGACATGCGCGCACGATGCGCCGCTGGCCAGCGCAGGCAGCGACGGGGAAGCGCCGGGCTGCTGATCTGCCTTCATGCCCACAGCACCCGACCCGGAAGCCGTGGGCCCCTGCGGCGTGTTCCCTACGCCCATCTCGCCGTTCGCCGTCCGGGTAGCCCGGCCGCGAGCAGGCGCTAAGTGGTCGCAGACCGGGCTAACGCCAGGCGATCTTGCAGGCTGCTCCTGGCACGAACTGGCGCGTCCGGTGAACCGTTCTCAGAGGGCGTGGTCGATGCTGAGGCTGGCCAGAGCTTCGGTGACCTCTGCGGCCTCTGGCACGTTCAGCCGCTGGTACATTGCCAGCGCCTGGCTGAGGTGGTCGGCGGCGGCGTCGGTGTCGCCGCTGCGGGCCCGGCATCTGCCAATGCCTTCCAGCGCCCGGGCCTGGTGCAGCAGGCTTGGTGGCTTGCTGGCGACATCGAGGGCGTCCCTGAAGCTGACGAGTGCATCGTCCGGGTTGGCTGAGGCGAGGTAGAGCCTGCCGAGGTAAGTGAGCGCTTCGGCTTGGGCCTGCCGGTCGCCAACGTCGCGGGATATGTCCAGTGCCCGGGTGAGACTGGTAGTCGCCGCCGGATAGTCACCGGTCTCGTGCTGGAGGGCACCGAGATAGCAGAGCGCGTTGGCCTCGCCCTGTCGGTCGCCGAGGCCACGGAACAGGTCCAGCCCCTGGGTGAGATCGCTGGCCGCAGCCGGGTAGTCACCGGTCGCGCACCGCACAGCACCAAGGTAGTGCAGGGCGTTAGCCTCGCCGAGCCGGTTCCCGAGGCTGCGGGACAGGTTCAGTGCCTGGGTGAGACTCATGGTCGCAGCCGGGTAGTCACCGGTCGTGCGCTGCAGTGTGCCGATCCAGAGGAGGGAGTTCATCTGGCCGAGCCGGTTCCGGAGCTCGCTGTAGAGGCTGAGCGCCTGGGTGAGCGTCTCGGTTGCGGCCTGATAGTCACCGCTCTCGTAGTTCACGCCACCGAGATAGCAGAGGGCGGTCGCCTGGCCAAGCCGGTCGCCAAGGCTGCGGAACAGGTCGAGCGCTTGGTAGAAGGCATGAGTTGCGGCCGGGCTGTCATCGGTCAGGCGCTGTGCAGCGCCGAGATCGATGAGTGCTCGTGCCTGGCTAAGCCGATCGCCCAGGCCACGGGATAGGTCGAGCGCCTGGGCGAGGGTCTTGACCGCGGCCGGATAGTTATCGGTCAGGCGCTGCACGGCACCGAGGTTGATCAGCGCTGCTGCCTGGCCGCGCCGGTCACCGGCAGCCCCTGCCGCCGCAGCGGCAGCCTGGTGGATGCTCAGGGCCTGGTCCCAGTACCCGGCGTCGTACAGGAATGTGCCCATCGCGGCGGCGATCCCGACCGCATCGGAGTGGCGGCCCGTGGCGGCGGCATACTCCACGCAGGCTTGCAGGTTCAGGCGCTCCGCCTGCATCCACGCCAGCGCCTGATCCCAGGTGGACAGGCTCGGGACAGTCCCTGGCGGACCGCCGTCCGGTTCGGCGGCATCAGCGTGCAGGGCGAGGTGCCGGTCGGCGGCGCGGGCCGAAGCCAGGTAAAAGCCCAGCAGACGGTCGGTGCGCGCGTCGCGGTCCGTGGCCTCATCGCCTGCGGCGAGCGTGCGGGCGTACGCGCGGAGGAGGTCGTGCATCCCGTAGCGATCTCTGGCTGTTTCCTCGATGAGGTGGTTGTCATACAGGGCGTCGAGGATCCGTCGTGCCTGCGCCAGGTCCGTGCCGTTCAGGGCGGCGGCGGCGCGGGCGTCGATGTCCGGGCCGGGATGGGTTCCCAGACCTCGGAACATCTGCTGCTGGTCGGCTGGAAGGTCCCGGTAGGAAAGCTCGAAGGCGGCGGCCACGGTGAGGCTTCCGGCCTGGATCTCCTCCAGTTCGTCACGCGCCTCCTCCAGCGCCGCGACGAGGTCGGCGACCGTCCAGGAGGGGTGATGCCGCAGGCGCCCGGCCAGGAGCCGGATGGCCAGCGGCAGGCACCCGCACCGCTGTACGAGCTCGCCGACGGCTTCAGGCTCCTGCGATGATGCGGGATCCAGGCGGGTAACCAGCTGCTCAGCCTGACCGGGCGGCAGCGTATCCAGCGTCAGCGGCACCGCTTCGTCCAGATCGGCAAGCCGCCGCCGGCTGGTGACTAGCACAGTGCAGCCCCCGGGGCCGGGCAGCAGCGGGCGGATCTGGTCGGCGTCCCTGGCATTGTCCAGCACCACCAGCATCCGCTTTCCTGCCATCAGGCTGCGATACAACCGCGCCTGTGCTTCCGCGCCCGCCGGGATGCGATCCGCAGGCACACCGAATGTGTCAAGGAAGCCGCGGACCGCCTCAGCCGGGGCCATCGGGGCACCCGATGGGTCGAAACCCCGCAGGTTCACATACAGCTGACCGTCCGGGAACCGTTGGGCCACCTGATGCGCCCAGCGCAGGGCCAGGGTGGTCTTGCCGACGCCAGCAGTGCCATCGATAGCGAGAACCGCAATCGGGTCCCAGCCGGGGGCGGCTGCATCCAGCACCTGAGTGAGCTGGCGCAGTTCGTCGTCGCGGCCTACGAAATGCGGGGCGTGGGCAGGCAGCTGGCGTGGCACCGGCGTCGCCGGGCCGGCCGGTACTGCTTCAAGCTCTTTATCGTCCGGCGGATAAGGCTGATCCGGCAGGCTGATCCAGGCGACGGTGGTGGTCTCCTTCACGGCCACCTGGACAGGCCGGTAGGTGGCGGCGTCGCTGGCCGAACAGTGCCGGACAACCTCGTCGAAGAACCAGGACGAGACGATCAGCGCAAGTGTTCCTGGCGAGTCCTTCAGAGCGGACTTGAGCGGGCCAGCGTCTAGGAGCCGGAACGCCAGGTTGATCGACGCTGCCGTGACTCCGTGCTCGTCGTAATGGACCTCGCCCGCATGAAGCGCCATCCGGAGCCGGATCTGCTCCTCGGCGCGGTGTGTGGCGTTGTGATCTCGCAGCGCCTCAGCTAGCTTGCGCGGCAACGATTCCACGAAAAGGCCCTTGGGTACCTCCGCCGGAATCAGGACAAAGACACCATCACCGCAGCTCTCCTGGTAGCACTCGGCCCACGGGATGCCGACCTTGCTGAACGCCTGCTGCACGGCGCGATACATGCCATCGCGCACCGCGAGCCGGTGTGGATTGGTGCGCCGCTGATCTCCGAAGCCTTCGACGTCCACGACCAGTATGGTCCGGTGCACCGCCGGCCGCGGCTGCTCCATCTGACCTCCCCCCGGGGAAGCAAGCCAGCAACCATCCCCATGCTGATCAGGGTCGTAATTCTAGCCTCATCCTGTCGAGGTGGTGCCTTTGTGCCAGGCGCGATCGTCACGGAGTCCGGCAGCACGGGCCGTGCCGACGACAGGACCGTCAGCTGGCCGCGCAGTCCTGGGCCGACCGGGTCGAACCGGTCGCTCCACGGGTCTGCAGACCGTAAGCGCCTCGGTGCGGTGTGTCGTCCCAGCCCGCCTCCTTGGCGGGCGCACAGAACCCGGCCTACAGACCGGCTCACCCGCCGCCTGATCAGGGCATGTCTGTGGGCGAATCTGTGGATGACCTGTGCATATGCGCCCCGGATCTGTGTGCAGCGCTGGGGACAACGCTGTGGACTTCCGGGCCGCCACTCATCACGCACGGCCGTTACCTGGATAGGGACCTTCCACACCCTGTGTACAGCGGGAAATAGAAATATGTCCACAGCGAGTGCTGCATCAATGCATAAGATGAGCCAAAAGTTTATCAGAAGTTTATTTGAATGTGATCCGCTGGGAGAACGGTGGGGATTGAGGACGTCCAGGCATTAGGCTGGTCGTCAGGGGGACGGGTAGCCAAGGGGGAAGTAGTGGTCAAGAGACCGTACGTGCACCGCAGGGAAGCCGGGGCCCACCTGGCGACATGTTCCGATTCCCTGCGTCCTGGCCGTTAACCGACTTCCCGCGGCAGCGGTTTACTGGCTGGTCTGCCCTCTTTGTTCCATCACTTTCATAGTTCCAAAAAATGGGCGGTGCTGGATTTCATCGCGGCCCTGATACCGCCTTCCCCGATCAGCGTCCTCCACTGGAGGGCTGTCCTGAGATGCGCCGGACCGGACTGCCCGACAGCGGTTCAAACAGTCGTACAGCAGCCACAGGTGCTGCGTCGGAGGTGTGCGCCATGAAGACCAACGTCAGGAACGAGGACGCGATCGCCCGGGCCATGGGCTGGCTCGACCAGCTGCGTGAGGACGGTCGCGCTGACCCGGTATCCGGGAGTGGCAGCGAACCGGCCACTGCTGACGGTCAGCCTGCGAACGCTACCCCCCGGCCGCCGGACATTGTCAGCGGCGGCCCTGAGATGCCCGGAAACGTTGAGATCATCGAACGGGCACCGATCGGCGATGCCCTGCGCATACCTATCGCGTGGTGCGAGATGGATTCGTGCATCTCGCACTATGCGCATCCCGCAGCGCTGGGGGAAGCTGACATCCGCGCCCGCGCGATCGCAGCTGGATGGCGAGTCGATGCACTCAGCCGGCTGGCCTGCCCCCAATGCCAGCGGAGCGCGCCGGAGTTCCGGACCACCCGCCCGATCGTGCGGTGGGACCGGGACAAGGCTGTCCTCGCGGCCGCCCTGATGGCCGCAGCCGTCCGCGACGATGCCACCGGCGGCGCTGGGCGCCGGGCCGGAAGAGGCGTGACCGGGGCCGGCGAGGCGGCACTCATCCGTGTGCCGGCCCAGGGACGGCACCGGGAATACCTTGGAGACTCCGGCCGTGCAGGTTGAGCAACACCATCGGATCCAGCCCATGGTCACGACAGCACAGGCAGCACAGCTGGCGGGCAGCGCAGCCAGCCGCGGGCTGACACCTGCCGTGGAAATGGCCGCCCTGATGAGCGGTGAGCTGGCGCCAGGACCGGATCATGCCGGCATGCGCTGGGCCTGCCTCCGGCGGATCGGCACGCCCACGCCCGGCGGGCAGGCCAGCCGGGTTCGCCGGGCCCGGGACTTCACGACCAGCACCTTGCACCAATGGGGCGTGGCAGAACGCTGCGATGACATCACGATCGTCGTGTCGGAACTGGTGACCAACGCGTTGCAGCATGCACGGCCAGATTCCAGCACGCGTGCCGGGTGGCCGATCCAGCTCGGGTTGCTACATCCAGGGCACCGCGTCATATGCGCTGTCGCCGACGCCAGCATGGCGGTCCCGGTTCCCAGGGAGCCGGACTTCCTTGACGAAACCGGCCGCGGACTGCACGTGATCGCTGCGCTCAGCGACCAGTGGGGCTACACCACCTCTGGTGACATGGGGAAGGTCATCTGGGCGCTGTTCTCCACAGATGCTCGCGGGTAGACCGCATGCGACGGTCAGGCGGGCGCGCCGTCACCGGTGCTGCCGGGGGCCTCGGCCTGGGTGTTCAGGAAGGCCTCCACGATGGTGGCCATGGGTTTGGGGTGAGTTATGAGGTCGAGGTGGCCACCGTGGTAGATGTGCAGTTCGCTGCGCGGGATCAGCCGGTGCATTATCCGCGCGTTGGCCAGAGGGGTGAGGGGATCGTCGTCGCCGGCGAGTATCAGGGTGGGAGAGCGTAGCAGTGGCAGCAGCGGGAGGCTGGTCCAGCCAGCCGCGGCCAGCAACTGGTAGTAGTACCCCCTGCCTGACCCGGGGAGTGCATCCGGGTGAAGCAGGCCGCTCGCAAGCGAGGGGTCGGCGCGCAGGCTGCCGCCATAGATCTCACCGGCGATGCTCGCGGAGTATCCCGGATCGCGGTGGCGCCGTGGGGTGAGCATGTGCCGCAGGACGCGGGGGTGGCCGGGTATCATCAGCGCCCCGGTGCCTGTGGCCACCAGCACGAGGCGGCGCACCCGGGCCGGGTAGCGCAGCCCGAACTGCTGGGCGAGCCCGCCTCCCCAGGAGATGCCCAGCACGTCGGCCTGCTGGTAGCCCAGCTGATCCAGAAGATCGCTCAGCAACGGCGCCGAGGTCCACAGGTGGTAGGGGATGACCGGCTGAGGGGACCCGCCGATGCCCGGCAGGTCAAACCGGATCACTGCCCGTTGCGGATCGAGTGCGTCGACGAACGGCTGCAGCAGCTCAAGGCGGGCACCGATGCCGTTGCAGAGCAGTAGCGGCGGCCATCGGGGGTCCCCGCCACGCACTGCGACCTGCAGGACGCGGCCAGGCAGGGCTAGTGTCCCCGTCTGCTCACCCGCTGCAGCGCGCCGGCGCCGGGTCTTGACCATGGTGCGCAGCCGGGCAGGCGTCCAGTTGCTGCCGGCCTCCGCCGGCCGAGGCCGGTCAGTGGTCATGCACGTACACCTCCAGCTCAGCGGTACAGGCCGGACCCAGCGCGCGCCTGGTCGGGCAGGCCAGCAACGTGTCTATGTTCCCAGGTGCCGGCACTTGGCGCTCCACCCTGTCGCACATGCCAGGGAGATCACCGACCGGATGTTCCGGCCGCGGCGGCAGCTAGCGTGAGGCAAGGAGCCCGGGGCCTCTGGCTGGCGGTGCCGGCGGGTCAGCGCGGGTCGCGAAGACCTGCGGGCTGATGAAGTGCAGCGCGCCGAGCAGGGTGCCCAGGGACTCGTCGTGCGCAAGCTCGATCAGCACCTCACCAGTTATCTCGGCATTGCCGGTACTGCGTGGTACCAGGCGGACGACGCTCACCGGATAGTCAGAGAGGGCCTCGTGAAACAGCGCATGGCTGCGCGGATCGTCGGACAGGGTTAGCCGGATTCTCCACGTGATCTCATTCCGGTACATGGCGTCGCCTCCGCTATTCCAGTACCACTACTTGCCGGTAACGGTCGCGGAGGAAAAGCGCCGGCACCAGGGGCCACAAGTCCTGACCGGCCGGGTCGAAAGGCCGCCGGGCCACCCTCACCGCCGCTGGCCTGCCGGGTGGCAGCTTCCGTTCGCGCCCCGATGGGCGCAACGTTCCGTGACCGCCGAGGACGACCGCCTCCGCGAGAGGCTGGTGGAGCGCAATTGTCCCTACAATCGGGGAACCGGCGATTGTAGCCGTACCGCCGGGCAATCGTCGGGCCGCTCCCGCTGACCGTACGAGGGCTGGAACCAGGCTCGAGGAACGGACGCGAGAACGGCCAAGGGCTGTGACCGCCCCCTCGACCGTGTGAGGCTGCGGCTGACGGCCCCTGAAGAAGTGGACGGTGGAGCAGCCATCACAGAATTGACCGCCGACCGCATCCGGCACGGTGCAGCCCCGACCGTGGCGCCCGATCCAGGCTGGCGGCAGCGCCTCTTCGGCCAGGGTACAGCCGTCAATCCGCACGGGGGCTTCTCCAGATAGCTAGGGCTGCAGGCGAGGCCAGCTGGCTGGCATTCTCCTCAACTATTGGCTGTCAGTCCCGCCAGACGGTGCGCCCATCCGCAGGGTTGCGCGGAGCATGCGTATCAGCAGAAGAAAGAATCTCAGCTCGCTGCTGGGTCTGAACGGGCCGGTAAGTCAGTTACCGCACTGCGGTTATGTGTCGTTGACCTGCCTCGCGGGGACGGCTAGGGTCCGCTGCATGAAGCTCATCATCAATGCGGCGTACGACACTGACACGGGACAGCTTTTCGAAGCCTGGCGAACATGACGTTGATGATGCGCACGCTGTCCTGACCGGGCCATACACCATGTGGGTGGAAGACTCCGCGGACCAGCGGCTCATCACCACGTGGAGAATGCCACCGACCTGGCGGACGCAACGCTTCGGGACATCGCAGGCCTCATCTATCTAACGATCAGCAGCGAATGATTCTCCGCCGCGTTCGGTGGTGCCTTCGTGGTGAGCACGGCCGGCCCTTGCCACATGACCACTGATGGACGGCATGTCATCTGCCGCCGCCACGGACACGACGGACAGTGCTGGCGGCGGGGCCGTCCTCAGCCGCATAGTCCCAGGTCAGGCCATGGGTGACCGTAGCGGGGCAGAGATTCGTACACCGTCGGCGTAATCCGGATCGTCATAACGTTCTGGGTGGTGGGGGAGCATGAGGATGACCGACCGGTCGCGGCTTCGGTGCAAGGTTCTCGCTGACAGGGTGATGCCGGCTGAGGACGCGGCCGCGTTCATCGCGCCGGGCGATCATGTAGGGATGAGCGGGTTCACCGGTTCCGGCCATCCGAAGGCTGTGCCGGCCGCGCTGGTCCGCCGCGTCAACGACGCGGCCGAGCGGGGTGACCGTTTCGCGGTCAGCGTCTGGACCGGCTCATCTACCGCGCCCGAACTGGACGGGGCGCTGGCGGCTGCCGATGGGATCGATCTGCGCATGCCTTACCAGTCCGACCCGGTGACCCGCGCCAAGATCAACGCAGGGCTGCTCGACTACGTGGACGTGCACCTGTCGCACGTCGCGCAGATGGTGTCGGAAGGGTTCTTCGGCCACCTCGATGTCGCGCTCATCGAGGTCGCCGGAATCGCCGACGACGGGGCGCTGGTCCCGTCCTCCTCGGTCGGCAACAACACGACGTGGATCGACCTGGCCGAGCGGGTCATCCTCGAGGTCAACTCCTGGCAGCCCATCGAACTGGAGGGCATGCACGACATCTACCCCGGCACCGCGCTGCCCCCGCGCCGCGAGCCGATCCAGATCCTCCGGCCCTCCGACCGGATCGGCGTGCCGTACCTGCACTGCCCGCTGGAGAAGATCATCGCCATTGTCCCGACGCATCACCCCGACTACAGCTCCCCGTCCAGACCGGCTGACGGCGACTCGCAGCTGATCGCCGGGCACGTCCTGGACTTCCTGACCCACGAGATACGGCGCGGGCGGCTGCCAGCCACGCTGCCGCCGCTGCAATCCGGCGTCGGCAACATCACTAACGCCGTGCTTGCCGGGCTTGACAGCGGGCCGTTCTCGCCACTGACCGCCTACACCGAGGTGATCCAGGACGGCATGCTGCAGCTGTTGCGTTCAGGCACGATGACCGTCGCCTCGGCGACAGGCTTCTCGCTCAGCGAGGACGGGTTCGCCGATCTGCGCGCCGGCATCGGCGGCTACCACGACCGGATCATCCTGCGCCCGCAGGAGATCAGCAACCACCCCGAGGTGATACGCCGGCTCGGCTGCCTGGCCATGAACGGCATGATCGAAGCCGATATCTACGGCAACGTGAACTCCACCCACATCATGGGCTCGAGCATGCAGAACGGCATCGGCGGCTCGGGTGACTTCGCCCGCAACGCCTACGTCGCCATGTTCCTCACACCGTCGACCGCCAAGAACGGCGCGATCTCGTGCATCGTGCCGATGGTCAGCCACGTGGACCACACCGAGCATGACGTGCATGTCATCGTCACTGAGCAGGGCGTAGCGGACCTGCGCGGCTTGCCGCCGCGCCGCCGCGCCCAGCAGATCATCGACCACTGCGCGCACCCCGGCTACCGGCCGCCGCTGCAGGACTACCTCGACCGGGCCACGGCCACCGGACCCGGCAGGCATACCCCGCACCTGCTCGACGAGGCATTGTCATGGCATGTGCGGTACCTGCGCGAGGGAACCATGCGACCGCACTGACGCGCCGGATCACAGTCGCCAGGTGTCGTCCTGATGGACACCGGGACGCCGGCACGCATGGATGCAGCTTGGCGTGCTCAGAGCAACCGTCGCAGGAGTGGGTCCCTGTGCTCTGCCGGGCTGACCCGCACCCTCACGTCAACGCTGTAGACGCCGTCCTCCCGGGCGACGACGGGATTGAGGTCTAGTTCGCTGACCTCCGGGAGATCGTCGACGAGCCTGGAGACCCGCAGCAGCGCGTCAGCGAGCGCGGCGGTGTCCACCGGCGGGATGCCCCGGTGGCCGAGCAGCAGCGGCGCGGCGCGCACCGAACTGATCATCGCGTCGGCGTCGGTATCGGTCAGCGGGGTCAGCCGGGCCTCGTGATCACCGAGCACCTCGGTGGCCACGCCGCCGAGCCGGAACACCACGAGCGGCCCGAACACGGGCTCCTGCACCACGCCGATGACCACCTCGACGCCGCCGGCCAGCATTGGCTGGACAAGCACCCGCTGCAGCCGAGGCCCGAAGTCTTCCGCCAGCGTCCGGTAACCCTCGGCCACTTCCTCCGGAGTGCGCAGATCGACCCTGACGCCCCCAGCGTCAGTCCTGTGCACCAGTCCCTCAGCCTCCGCCTTGAGGACGACGCGACCGCCCAACTGGCGCGGCCGCCTCGACCGCTTCATGTTCACTGGCCGCTGCCATGGTGGGAATCACCGGGACGCCATAGCAGGACAGCAGGTCGGCGGCCTGCACTTCCGGCAGCCAGCCGCCGGCTGGCGCAGCCAGCCAGGAAACCAGTGACGAGGGTGCGTGCATCAGCCGCGCGCAGCCCGTCCAGCTCGGGGACCTTGCCGCGCTGCCGTCGGCGCCAGGCCTGGTGCCGGACTGCGTGGCCCAGCGCGCGGGCCGCATTACCTGGGTCGGCATAGCAGGGCACTCCGGTGACAGCCGCCGCCGCCACGTCGATGATTGCCGCCGCCTGATCGGCAGCCCGCGGGTCGGCCGCGGGGGTACCGTGCGCCGCGCTAGTGCCCGCGTTCGGGCCGGAGGCCGGCTGCGCTACCGGCTGGCGCTCGAGCCGTGTTACGGACTCGGCCTGGTCGAGCAGGGCGACCGCCAGCGGCTTGCTGACGACTGCGGCAGCCACCGCGGCACTCAGATCAGAGAAGGCCGTGGGCACCGCCACCGCGAGCACCGCGTCAACGCCGTCATCGGCGGCTACTTTCTCCACGCAGGCACGAAAGGTGTCAGTCGTCACCACCGGGCTGGTGTCCACCGGCCCGGTAGCCACCGCATGCGTCGGCAGCAGCCTTCGCAGCGCGCGCTGCGTGGCCGCGCTGAGCTGCACGACCTGCAAGCCGTGGTCGGCGCAGGCGTCGGCAGCCAGCGCGCCCGCGCTGCCCGCATTGGCGACGATCGCGATCCGGTTGCCCGCCGGCCCCGGCTGGCAGGCCAGCAGCGCGGCGGCCTCGACCAGCTCGCCGAGACTGGTCGTGGCGATGACGCCCGCCTGGTCGAACAGGGCCTCCTGGGTGATCAGCGGCGTCGGTGCCGCCGATGTGTGCGAGGCGGCACGGTGGCCTGCCGGGGACCGGCTGCCGAGGACCGTAAGTACCGGCATCCGCTGCGCGACCCGGCGGGCCGTGCCGGCGAATTTACGCGGGTTGCCGAAGGACTCCACGTACAGGACCGCTATCTGAGTCACCTCATCCTGCGCCCACCAGGCCAGCAGGTCGGTAGGGGACACGTCGTACTGGTCGCCGGCCGAGGTGAACGATGACACGCCGATACCCAGCCTGGACAGCTGCTCGAGCAGCGCGATCCCCACTCCGCCGGACTGCACGACCAGGCCCGCCACACCGCGCAGCGGGTGGCCGGCAGCAAAGGTCGCGTCCAGGCCGATCCAGGGCACGATCACGCCGAAACAGTTCGGCCCAACCAGCCGCATGCCATACCGGCGGCAGACAGCCAGCAGTTCCGCGCCCGCGGCGCCCCGGATGGAAGTCATGACCACGAGGGCCCGGACTCCGTTGCGCCCGCATTGCGCTGCCACCTCGGGCACCGCGGACGGCGGCACTGCGATCACCGCCAGCTCCACCTGCTCGGGCAGGTCATCGACGGATGAAACGCACGGCACCCCGTCCACGGCCTCGGCATGCGGATTCACGGCATAGACAGGCCCGGTGAAGCCGCTGGTCACGATGCTGTTCAGGATGGCCTGGCCCACGGTGCCGCGATGGCGGCTCGCGCCCACCACGGCGACCGAGCGTGGCTGCAGCAGCGGGCGCAGGCTCGCCACATCCGCGCGGCTTTCCCTGCTGGCCACGGACTCCAGGTAACTGCCCAGCCGGTAAGCATCTTCGCGGCCTGGCAGGTCAAAGGCCAGCTTGACCACGCCGTCGGATATCCGCCGCTTCGCGGGCAGGCCGGCGTTGGCGAATACCCGGAGCATCGCCGAGTTCTCCGCCAGCGTCTCCGCAGTGAACGTTCGCAGGTCACGCCGCTGCGCCTGCCAGACCAGATGCTCGAGCAGCAGGCTGGCGATACCGCGGCCGTGCATGTCGTCAGGGACGGCGAACGCGACCTCCGCGACGCCGGGCTTCCCGGCGGGCTCGTAGGCGGCGACGCCGACCAGCCGGTCGTCCTGCCAGGCCAGGAGCGCCGCATGGTCGGAATCCGGCTCGCGGCAGACCCGCTTGGCTTCCCGCCCGGCCATGCGCGGGTTCGTGGTGAAGAACCGCAGGTAAATGTTGTCCAGCGACATGGCAGCATGCATCGCGCGTACCGCCTCAGCGTCCTGCGGCCGGGCCGGCCTGATCTCCACCGTGCTGCCGTCGGTCAGCAGCGCGTACATGCCGGCAGCAGGCATGCTCACCAGATCGTCCCTTGTCTGGCGGTTGTTGCGGCTGCTAAGGCCGCGGGCACCGGACGAGTCCGCCACGATGGGCTTGCTGCTCGACCGGTGCCTCGCACGCCTCAGGTGCCGACTGTGATCAGAGCCGCTCGAAGATCGCGGCGATGCCCTGACCGCCGCCAATGCACATGGTGACGAGTGCATAGCGCCCAGATACCCGCTTCAGCTCGTAGAGCGCCTTAACGGTGAGGATGGCGCCGGTGGCCGCAACGGGGTGGCCCATCGAGATGCCGCTGCCGTTGGGGTTGGTCCGGTCCAGCGGCAGGCCGAGTTCGCGAACGACGGCGAGGGCCTGAGCGGCGAATGCCTCGTTCACCTCGAACACGTCGATGTCATCGAGTTTCAGGCCGGTCTGATCCAGGATCTTCCTGACTGCCGGTATCGGGCCGATGCCCATGACCCTGGGCTCGACGCCGGCGTGGCTGTAGGCGACCAGACGGCCCATCGGCTGCAGGCCGTGGCTGCTGGCGTACGTGGCGCTGGTGAGCACGACGGCGGCCGCGGCGTCGTTCATTCCTGAGGCGTTTCCGGCGGTGACCGTGCCTTCCTTGGAGAACGCCGGGCGCAGCCGGGCCATGCCTTCCATGCTGGAGTCCGGCCGGATGTGCTCGTCGGTCACCATGTCAACCGTGCTCTTCTTCACGGTTACCGGGATCGGGAGTGATCTGCTCGTCGAAGTAGTGCTCCGCCGTCGCGGCCGCGGCCCGGCGGTGGCTCTCGACCGCCAGCGCATCCTGATCCTCGCGGGAGATCCCGTAGTCCGCGGCCACGTTCTCGGCCGTCACGCCCATGTGGCAGCCATCCCACGGGTCGCCCAGGGCGCCGACCACCGCGTCAATGGCCTTGCCGTCTCCCATCCGCTGGCCCCAGCGCATGCCCGGCAGCCAGTACGGGCCACGGCTCATGGACTCGGCCCCGCCCGCCACCGCGGCCTCGGCGTCACCCAGGGTGATGGCCTGGGCCGCCGAGACGATAGCCTGCAGCCCGCTGCCGCACAGCCGGTTCACGGTGAACGCCGGCATGGTGACGGGCAGGCCGCCGTTGACGGCGGCGACCCGGCTCAGGTACATGTCCCTGGGCTCGGTGTGAATCACGTTGCCGAAGACCGCGTGGCCGAAATCCTCCGGATCGACGCCGGACCGGCGCACGGCCTCGCGGACCACCGTCGCCGCCAGGTCGCACGGCGGCACGCCCGCGAGGCCGCCGCCATACCGGCCGATGGCGGTCCGGGTGCCTGACAGCACGACAACATCGTTCAGTTCGGTCATGACGTTCCCCTTCACATGTCCAGGCTGTCGCCGACTGCCCGGATCTCGCCCAGTTGTGCAGGCAGACCGGCGCGCAGCCAGGAGACCTTCAACGCGGACGAGCTTTTCAGGCTGGCCAGGCCGGCCGCCTGGCCTGTCCTGGTACCTTGCCTTCGATGCTGGGCTGAAAGAACGCACCGTGGCAAGGGACGAACGTCCCGCAATCACCGCGTCGAGCCTGCAGACGTCCACAGCGTCCGCGCCCCCACAGGCAGGAGCAGCCGTTCTGCGTTCACGCGCCACACCAGTAGCACGGGCACCGGCAAGGCGGGGACCTTCGGCCCTACGTGGCCAGCGCCGGTCAGCCTATATTCATCGTATGTAAACGTGGGACGTTGGCATGCGCTATTGGTGTTAGGGCCACCTGCCTGATACACAGCTTGCCTGGGTGGGAGAACTGCAGAAGCAACTTCAGTTTCGGCCGCTCTTGCCGAGGACCTGGCCGTCCTGGGAACCAGATGTTAAACAGGCCAGGATGGCCGATATGAGAGAGGTGCCCGTACATGGACTTCGAGTTGACTGACGAGCAAGAGCTGGTCCGCAGCACGGTCAGGGAGTTCGCCGACGCGCGAACTCGCGCCGATCGCGGCCGAGGTCAACCGCGACCACCGCTTTCCCGAAGAAGTCATCCCTAAGATGGCGGGCCTGAGCCTTATGGGCATGCCCTACCCCGAGGAGGCGGGTGGTGCCGGCGCGGACTACGTGAGCTACGTGATAGCTCTTGAAGAAGTGTCGAGAGCGTGCGCCACCACGGGGGTCATCATGACGGCGCACACGACGCTTGCCACCTGGCCGATCTTCAAGTTCGGAACTCAGGCTCAAAAAGACAAGTATCTCTATGACATGGCCTCCGGCCGCCGCCTGGGCGCTTTCGCCCTGACCGAGCCGGCCGCGGGAACGGACGCGGGCGCCGGCACCTGCACGGCGATCCTGAGCGGAGACGAGTACGTTCTCAACGGATCGAAGATCTTCATCTCCAACGCCCCGTACGCCGACGTGTACATCGTCTTTGCCAAGACCGATCCAGACCAGGGGACGCGGGGGATGAGTGCCTTCATCGTCGAGAAAGACGCACCCGGGTTCTCCGTCGGAGAGGCAGAGCACAAGCTGGGAATCCGCGGCTCCAGCACGCCGCCCCTCTACTTCAGTAACTGCCACATTCCCAGCGATGCGCTCCTGGGCGGGGAAGGCAACGGCTTCAAGGTAGCCATGCAGACGCTCGATGGCGGGCGGATCGGCATCGCCGCGCAGGCACTGGGCATAGCCCAGGCAGCGCTCGACGCGTCGGTAGCGTACGCCAAGGAGCGGGTCCAGTTCGGCAAGCCAATAGCCAGTCTGCAGGCTATTCAGTGGATGATAGCCGATATGGCCACCGAGATCGACGCCGCCCGGCTCCTTACCTACCGTGCCGCATCGAACATGGACAACGGCCGCCCCTATTCCACCGAAGGAGCGATGGCAAAGCTGTTCGCCTCGGAGACCGCTACCCGGGTGGCTGGCAAGGCAATCCAGATCCACGGCGGCTACGGCTATACGGAAAGCTATCCGGTGGAGCGAAACTGGCGTGACGCCAAGATAACTGAAATTTACGAGGGAACGTCCGAGGTGCAGCGCATGGTTATAGCAAGAAGCTGCCTGCGGTGAGGGTAAGCGGACCGGGAATGCCGATCGTTCGATGCTGGCGAGTGGAGGAAGTGAGAAATTGTGCCTGAGCTAGCCTATGCCGAAATCAAGGTCGGCGATTCGGCGTCATTCGCTAAGACGATTACCGAGGCGGATGTCGTGCTCTACGCCGGCCTCATCGGTGACTTCAACCCGATTCACATCGACGCCGAATATGCGAGGCAGTCGCTGTTCAAGGAGCGGGTCGCGCACGGAATGCTGGTGTCCGGGCTGATCTCAGCGGTGCTTGGTACGCAGCTTCCAGGCCCGAACTCCATCTACATGGGCCAGGAACTCAGGTTCACTGCCCCGGTCAAGATCGGCGATACCGTCACGGCGGTAGCGACGGTCACCGAGAAGCGCGATGACAAGAGGATCATAAAGCTCACCACCACGATCTCGAATCAGCGGGGCGAGGTGGTCGTGGACGGCAGCGCGGTAGTCAAGAAAATGGGTCTGTAGGCCGGTGCGGGAGGTGACGCGAGGTGTCTTCGAGCAGCCATCGTGTCCGCCTGCCGCGGTGGCCACTGCCGGGAGGAGCGTTATGAAAATTGTGGTCGCCTACAAGTGGACGTGCGACCCGGAAGAGGCCACGGTACGTGCTGACGGCACGGTGGACTGGAGCCGGGCGAAGCCCGGCATCAGTGCCTATGATCCGGTGGCCATAGAACTGGCGCGCCGTCTCGCCGAAGCTGCGGGTGCTGAGCTGATTGGCGTGACGGTAGGGGCGAAGGGGGTCGGTGTGGCCATCGCGTCCAAGGCCGCCTTGTCCCGTGGCCTGGACCGGGTGGTGATCGTCGAGGACGAGTCGCTGCGGGACGCCGGGCGGTCCGAGCTGGCTGCGGTGCTCGCGGCGGCGGTGCGGCATATCGGCGACGTGGACCTGGTGGTCACCGGCGACTCGTCGGTGGATGTGGCGGCCAAGATGGTGCCGACCGTGCTGGCCGGCGAGCTTGGCTGGCCGGCTGTCGCTGAGGTCACCGCGGCTGATGGCCAGGCTGGCGCGCTGCGCGTGGAGCGCGCCATCCCCGGTGGCACGCAGGTGCTCGAGATTTCCGGTCCCGCTGTGCTGGCCGCGTCCGCGGATGCCGCGGTGCCGCGGGTACCGGGCATGAAAGACCTCCTCGCGGCGGGCAAGAAACCGGTGGAGCATCTGGAGCTCACCGCCTTGAACGTGCCGGCGAGGAGCGCGGTCATGACGGTCACGGGCCGGTCACGCCCGGACCGCAGGGCCCGCAAGGGCCAGCTCGTCGACACTACCGACCCAGCGGCCGCCGCTGCCGAGCTCGTCGCCGCGCTGCGCGGCGCCGGAGCGCTGTGACGACCCGCCACAGGACTGGAGAAAGGACTCGACAATGAGCGTGAGCGCCTGGATCGTCGTCGGGGAGCAGCCGGCCATAAGCAACCTGATCACGGTCGCGCGTACCCTGGGGGGGCAGGTCGGGGCGGTCGTGGCCGGATCCCGGTCGGTGGCCGAGACGGTAGCGGCGAGCGGTGTGGACAAGGTGGTCTGGTGCGGCGCGCCGGGCGAAGCGCCCACCGAAGCCTACGCCCCAGCGGTCGCCGGCATCGTCGCGGCCGAGCCACCCCGCGTAGTCCTCGGCGGGCGTAACCCAGGCGAGCGGGTGCTCCTTGGTGCTGCCGCCGCCCGGCTGCGGGCGGCCGTGCTGACCGGCGCCCGCTCGGTCTCAGCCGACGGCGCCGGTGTCATCGTGGTCAACGCGGTTTTCGGCGACATCGCCGACGAGACCGTCGCTGTCTCCGGCCCGGTAGCCCTGCTGCTGGACGGCGGCAGCGTCCCGCCCGCGGTCGGCGGCAGCGTGCCCATCGAGGAGGCCGCCGCCACGCCGCTGGCCATGAAGGTGATCGAGACCAAGACGTCCGGCTTCGACGAGGTTGACCTCAACGCCGCCCCCCGGGTGATCGGCGTCGGCCGCGGCCTCAAGGCCAAGGAGGACCTCGTCATGATCGAGGCGCTGGCCACGGCCGCCAAAGCCGAGATCGCCTGCTCCCGCCCGGTGGCCGAGGGCCTGAACTGGATGGGGAAGGACCGCTACATCGGAAGTTCCGGCGCGCACATCGCCCCGCAGCTCTACTTCGCGGTCGGCATCTCCGGCCAGCTGCAGCACATGGTCGGCGTGCAGGGGGCGGAGACGATCGTGGCGATCAACTCTGACCCCAACGCCGCGGTCTTCAAAGAAACCGACTACGGCCTCGTCGGCGACCTGTACCAGCTCGTGCCGGCGATCACCGCCGCCCTGAAATGACGGTGCCAGATGCCAGAAACTGCTGAGCCTGACTTCGAGGTCATCGTTATCGGTGCCGGTATCGCCGGCTGCGTCACGGCCTACCAGCTCGCCCGGCAGGGACGCTCGGTCCTGCTGATCGAGCGGGGCGAGGCGCCCGGCGCCAAGAACCTCTCCGGCGGCGTGCTGTACTCCCGCGGCATCCAGGAGGTCTTCCCGGAGTTCCTCGACGAGGCTCCGGTCGAGCGCCGGATCACGCGCAACTACATCAACTTCCTCAACGCCGGGAGTTCGGTCGGCATCGACTACCAGGACACGCGTCTGGCGGACCCGGTTAACGCCGTCACGGTGCTGCGCGCCAAGCTGGATGCGTGGCTGGCCGAGAAGTGCGAGGAGGCCGGTGTCCTCATCATGCCCGGGGTCCGCGTGGACCGGGTGCTGACCGAGGACGGTGCCGCTGGCCGGCGGGTCGTGGGCGTCCAGGCCGGTGAGGACGAACTGCGTGCCCGTGTGGTCGTCGCGGCCGACGGGGTGAATTCCTTTATCGCCAAGGAGGCCGGGCTGCGCAAGAACGAGCCGCTGAACCACCTGGCTGTCGGCGTGAAATCCGTGGTGTCGCTGCCCAGGGAGACGATCGAGGCACGATTCAACCTGACCGGCGACGAGGGCGCAGCCATCGCCGCGGTCGGTGACTGCACCGAGGGCGTCGGGGGCGGCGGCTTTCTCTACACCAACATCGACTCCATTTCCGTGGGCGTGGTCGTGCGCCTGGACGATCTCACCGCCAAGGGGAAGGTCGTCACCGACATCTTCGACCACTTCCTTCAGCACCGGTTCATTGCCCCCTACCTTGAGGGCGGCGAACTGGCCGAGTACGGCTGCCATCTGGTCGCCGAGGGCGGCATGAAGATGATCGGCGAGATCACCATGGACGGCATGCTCGTCGTCGGTGACGCCGCCGGGCTCACTCTCAATACGGGGCTGACCGTGCGCGGCATGGACCTGGCGGTCGCCTCGGCGGTCGCCGCCGCCGAGGGCATCATCTCAGGCCTGGAGCAAGACGACACGTCCAAGGCAGGCCTGGCCGGGTACCGGCAGAGATTCTTTGCCTCTTACGCCGGCCAGGACATGAAGACCTACGCCAGGGCGCCCGCCTTTCTTGAAGCCGAGCGCATGTACAAGCAGTATGGCGAGCTTTTCGCCGACGTCCTCTACGGTGCGTTCAACCTCGACACCCAGCCCCGCCGGCACCTCCTGGGCGTCGCACGTAAGACGCTGAGCCCAGTCGCCGGTGAAGATGAGGCAACTGGTCCGCGACGGCATTTCAGGAGCACGCGCGCTATGAAACCACTGTCCGTCCCTGAGCGGCTGACGAAGAACCGGTTCGTCCTCGACGAGCAGGAATGTCACATCGAGGTCAACCAGGAGATCGCCAAGGCCACCGGAACCGGCAAGGCCATAGTCGCCTGCTGCCCGGCCCACGTCTACACCGAGGAACCCGACGGGACCATCTCTGTCGAGTACGCAGCTTGTCTCGAGTGCGGAACCTGCCTGGCCGTCGCCGCCCCGGGGGCCCTGAAATGGCACTACCCCCGCGGCGGGTTCGGCGTCCAGTTCCGCGAAGGGTAGCACTCGGCCGGGGCGGCCCGGTGCCGCCCCGCTGCACTTACCGCTGCAGGATGTAGGTCCCTGGTGCGGGGCATAGCGGCCGGAATGTGGCGTTGCCCAGCTTGCGCGGGGCTTGCTTCATGTCGCCGCTTCGCTCCGCCAGCCACGTGGTGTAGTCCGGCCACCAGCTGCCCTGGACCGTCTCGGCCTGGGCCAGCCATTCGCGGTGGTCGGGCGGGTTTCCGCCGGGCGCGAGCCGGAAGGTCGCCTTCGGGTTGGATGGCGGGTTGACCATCGCGGCGATGTGCCCGCTGTTGGACAGCACGAACCGGGCGGTGCCGCCGAGCAGCTGGGTGGCGCGGTAGGCCGATGGCCATGGTGAAATATGGTCGTCGATGCCGGCCACGACATAGCTGTCCACGTCGATCTTGGACAGGTCGACCGGGGTGCCGAGCATGCTGACGGCACCGGGCTTGGTCAGCGCGTTGTCCATGGCGATCTCGATGAAATTGCGGTGCAGCCCCGCGGGCATCCTGGTGGTGTCCGCGTTCCAGTACAGGATGTCGAACGGCGGCGGGGTCTTGCCCTGCAGGTAGTTGTTGACCCAGTAGTTCCAGATCAGGTCATCGGGCCGCAGCCAGGCGAACACCTCGGCCAGCGTGCGCCCGTCCATGTAGCCACGGCTGCGGGAGGCGAGGATAGACCCTGCGGCAGTGCTCTCGTCCATCAGCGAGACTGTCGTGCCCGCCTCTGTCATGTCCAGGAGCGTCACGCCCAGGCCCAGGCTGGCGATCTGGTCGAGCTGCCCGGTCGCGCTCAGGTGCGCGCTGACCATCGAGGACAGGATGCCGCCGGCGCACAGGCCGATGAGGTTGACCTTGGGGGCCTTGGTGATGTCGCGCAGCGTGCTGATCGAGTCCACGATTGCTTCGCCGTAGGTGTTCAGATCCCAGTTCCTGGCGTTCTTGCCGGGGTTGACGCCAGGAGATCACGAATACCTGATATCCCTGCGCCACGAAGAACTCGAGCATGCTGCGGCCGGGCGCGAGGTCGGTAACGTAGTACTTGTTGATCATCGGCGGGACCATGAGCAGCGGGATCTGGTACACCGTCGGCGTGGTCGGCTTGTACTGGATGAGCTCGTAGACGTCGGTGCGGGCCACCACGGCTCCCGGCGTCACGGCGAGATCCTTGCCGACCTGGAACGCGTCGGGTGCCACCATCGTCGGGATGTGCGGGGTCGAGGACATATCCGAGACCAGGGCCCGGATACCCCGGACGGCGCTCAGCCCGCCGGTGTCGATGAACGCTTTCCAGGCGGCCGGGCTGAGCAGCGGGTTGTTACTCGGCGCGGATGCGGCGATGAGATTGGTCAGCATGAACTTCAGGCGCGTGTTGTCCCGCCAGTCCAGCTCGGCGTCAGCGAGCAGCTCCTCGGCCGTCCCGCCCGAGGGCCAGGTAGGTCTGGACGGCTCGCTTGAGCAGCGGGTTCTCACTCCACGCGGGGTCTGCGAACCGGCGGTCGCGGTGCGCCGGGGCGATCGCCGAACTGCCCGCCGCGATGCCGGCGAGTTCCGCGGCCAGCTTGCCGGCCCGCCGGGCCACCGTCCCCGGACGGCTGGCCAGCTGGGCCGCGTACCGCACCATGCTGGAATCCGGCCAGAACCGGCGCAGTGTGCCGAGGGTAGCGTCGGGCAGGACGAGATCCAGCATGCCGACTGCCTTGGTGGCCTCGGTCAAACCCTGGCCCAGTTCCGCGGCATGATGCCCGAGATCGCGGTGCGCGAGATTTATGCCACTGTCGCCTCCGACCTCAACAGGCGAATCCATTCCCTCGAGACCGCCATCGCCAAAGGCGATGACGCCGAGGTTAGGCGTATCGGTCATGCCATCAAAGGGCTGCGGAATGGCCGGCGCCATCCAGGCCGCCCGCATCGGGGCTTTGTTTGAGGAACTTCCCGCTGGCGCCGAGAGTAACCACCTGGATAACAGTATGGCATTGCTCAGCGATTTGCGTGCCGCCGACCGCAACCTGGAGCGTATGCTGGAGGCAGAATTACCGGCCTGATTTTTTGGCCGCATTTCGGAGGCATATTTCTAAATGGATCGACCGATTCGGATCGTGCTGGCAGACGACCACCCCGTCGTGCGCATCGGGGTGCGCAACATGCTCGTCGAACAGGACGGCTTTGAGGTAGTCGCCCTGCCTGGCCGACGCCCGGGGCTTCAGCCGGCACACCTTCCTGTGCGGCCAGTCGGGGTCGGGCAAGACCTACTCGCTCGGGGTCATCCTGGAGCGGCTGCTGATCGAAGACGGACCTGCGGGTCGTTGTGCTCGACCCGAACTCCGACTTCGTTCCGGCTGGGCCAGGTTCGCTCTGACGCCGACCCGGTCCTGGCTGAGCGCTATCGGCAGCCGGCCGCCGGGGTCGCGGTCTACTCCGCCCATGCGGACGGCGAGCGGCGGCTGCGGCTGCACGCGGCCGAGGTCTCGCCCGCCGCCCAGGCAGCAGCGCTGCGCCTGGACCCGATCACCGACCGCGACGAGTACGCCGCCCTGGTCGCCTTTCTGGCCAGCGAGAACACCCCCACCATCGAGGCACTGAACGGAAGCGATGACCCGGAGGCACGCCGCCTCGCCCTGCGCCTGGCGAACCTGGGTGTCGACCGCTACACGATATGGGCGCGCGGCCAGGCCGGCTGGTTCTCGACGCCATCCACGACGAAAGCGTCCGCTGCGTCGTCATCGACCTCGGCTCGCTGCCCACCCGCGACGAGCAGTCCCTGGTCGCCACGGTCGTGCTGGGCGACCTGTGGCGCCACCGCGCCGAACGCCGCCCGGTCCTGATCGTGATCGACGAGGCTCACAACGTCTGCCCGGCCGAGCCGCTGGACCCGCTCGCCGCTCTCGCGAGCGAGCGCGCCATCCGCATCGCCGCCGAGGGCCGCAAGTTCGGCGGCGCCCTGGTGTTGACCAGCGCCTGCAGATCTCGCGGAACGTCGTTCAGGCCGACACCTGGTGCTGCTGCTGGTTAAAACCCGCCGGCGGACGCCGCCTTCGCCCAGGCCGCGTTCTCGTTCGTTCCGGCCCGCGCGATCCAGCGCTCGGCCACGTTCCGGCAGGGGGAGGGCCTGATCGCGGGAAGGATCTCGCCCGAGCCCGCGCTGCTCCGCTTCGGCGCGCGGATCAGCGAGGAGGGCGGCGCTGACGTGCCGGCGATGTGGGCATCCCCGCACACCGGTTGAGCCACGAATATCTGGAACACACGCACATCGGTTGCAGCAAAACGGATGCACTGACCCTGTGCGGTGGTGAGCAAAATATCATCGGCATCGGAACAGGCCTCAACACCAATCAGCGCGTCGCCCTCTTCTAGTTTCATGGCAATTTTGCCATTGCGGTTGATGCTTTCAAAATCCGCCATTTCGTTGCGCCTGATGTCGCCAGAATCGGTGGCGAAAATCATTTGCAAGCTCGCCCAACTGGTTTCATCTTCCGGCATGGGCATGATGGTGGTGATGCGTTCGTTCTGATCAAGCGGAAGCATGTTAATGAGCGCCTTGCCACGGGCTTGCGGGTTGCCCACTGGCAAGCGCCAGACCTTGAGTTTGTAAACCATGCCGATGGACGAGAAGAACAAAATGGGCGTGTGGGTGTTGGCCACAAAAAGCTTGGTGACAAAATCTTCATCACGCACCTGCGCACCCGTCTTGCCTTTGCCACCACGGCGCTGGGCGCGGTAGGCAGACAGAGGCACGCGCTTGGCATAACCAGCGTGGAAAACAGTGACGACCATATCCTCACGTTGGATCAGGTCTTCATCATCAACTTCACCCTCATTGTTTTCAATGGCGGTGCGGCGCGGCGTGGCGAAGTTGTTTTTTATTTCGGCAAGTTCAGCCCTGATAATGGCTTGAACGCGGGCGCGGCTGGATAGGATTTCCAACAGATTCTTGATCTCAACCGCCAGCTTGTTCAACTCTTCGGTGATTTCATCAAGGCCCAGCTGTGTGAGGCGTGCCAAACGCAATTCCAAAATGGCGCGGGCTTGTTCATCCGATAGAACATAAGTGCCATTAGGCTTCAACACATGGCGCGGATCAGCGGATCAGCGCATCAATGGTTCCAGCAGCTTGGCGGGCCAAGCACGCGCCATCAAAGCGTTGCGGGCGTCGCCTAGTTTTTTGAGCCACGGATCAGTTTGATCACTTCGTCGATATTGGCCACGGCAATGGCAAAGCCAACTAAAACATCGGCGCGGTCACGCGCTTTGCGTAGGCGGAACTTGGTGCGGCGCGTAATCACTTCTTCGCGGAAGATGACGAAAGCTTTGAGCAGATCAATCAGAGTGAGCTGTTCAGGCCGTCCGCGCATCAGCGCAATGTTATTGACGCTGAAAGAACTTTGCAGTTGTGAAAAACGCCAAAGCTGGTTGAGCACCACTTCCGGCTCGGCATCGCGCTTCAACTCAATGACAACACGCACCCCTTCGCGGCTTGATTCATCTCTAATGTCGGCAATGCCATCGATAGTTTTTTCGCGGATCAGATCAGCGATTTTTTCCACCATGGTGGATTTATTCACCTGATAGGGAACTTCGGTGACGATCAAGGCGTTGCGGTCTTTGCGGATTTCCTGCACATCAACTTTGGAACGCAGAATAATAGAGCCACGGCCTGTGCTGAGAGGCTGACCTAATGCCCGCGCGCCCAATGATAATGCCGCCGGTGGGGAAATCGGGGCCCGGAAGAATTGGCAGGAGTTCTTCCATGGTGGTGGCTGGGTTGTCCATCAATGCACAATGCCGTCGATGACCTCGCCCAAATTATGCGGGGCCATGTTGGTGGCCATGCCCACCGCAATACCTGAGGAACCGTTGACCAGAAGATTCGGGATCATGCCCGGCAAAATATCCGGCTCTTCGAGGGATCCGTCGAAATTAGGACTAAAATCAACCGTTTGTTTTTCAATGTCATTGAGCATTTCTTCGGCAACCGCGGCCATGCGTGCTTCGGTATAACGATCGCCGCGGCCGCATCCCCGTCGATGGAACCAAAGTTGCCCTGCCCGTCGATCAGAGGATAACGCAGGGAAAACTCCTGGACCATGCGCACCATGGTGTCATAAACCGCGGTGTCCCCGTGCGGATGGTATTTACCCAACACTTCCCCGACTATGATGGCGCATTTCTTGTATTTTTTGTATCAGGCTTGAGGCTGCTTCCTCATGGCGTAAAGAATGCGCCGATGCACGGGCTTTAACCCGTCGCGCACATCCGGCAAGGCGCGGCCGACGATAACGCTCATCGCATAGGATAAGGTAGCGTTTCTTCATTTCCTCTTCGATGGTGATCGGGGAAATTTCGTGCGGATTAGCGGGCGGCAGCCCCTTGGTGTCGTTATTATTGTTGGCCACGGATACCCAAAATCAAAACCTGTTGGAGCCGCTAAAATGGTGAAGCGAAAATTCAGAATCGCAAGCTTTTAGGGCACAATCATATTTAGACTTTTTAGGCCTACTCAGCAATCAATTTGAACCCAAAAACACAGGTGTTTTAGCGCCGCCAAGCCGATAAAACATTGCCCTTTATCTCGTCGCCAGCGGGCAAAGGGCAATCAGCTCCTCGGTTTTCGCGTAGAACGCGGGTGCATAAATGAGGGCCGAGGAAATACCGACCGCGCCCTCAGCCATGGCCTCACGCACCAACTGCTGCATGGTGGAGCTCGGTTGGAATAGGCGGGCGATCGGCATACCCGATCTCGTGCACGCGCACGGTGGTGGCGCCCACGAACGAGGCGACGTTGCAGGAGACGCCGCGCTGGACCAGGTGGTCCAGGTATTCGCCGAGCGTGGTCCAGGTGACGTCATATTTGATGTCGCCCTGCTGGTCGCGCATCGTGCGCTTCATCGTGTCCGTGAGCGGCCCCATCGAAGAACCCTCCCCCAAAATCTCCAGCGTCACGCCCTGCCGGATGTCGCTTTGGGAGCGGCCATCCTCGAGCAGGGGAACGGTTGGCCCAGCTCAACATGTTGATGAAACCCGGCGCCACGGCGAGGCCCTGGGCATCCACCTCGGTCTTCGCGCGGGCAGGACCGACATCCCCGATCGCAGCGATAGCCTGCCCACTCACGGCGACGTCGCCGATGATCGGCGGCGCGCCGCTGCCGTCATAGATCGTGCCATTGCGGATAATCAGATCGTAGTCGGTGCTCATAATCCCCCCCGTTCTAACGTTTTAACGCTTTAACTTTGTAATGCCCCGTTCCTCTCGTCTCCATCGCCGAGATAATCACTTCTCTCGGGGCCGGTTTTTGTATTTCTCGTACAGGCGCGTGTGGCGGTTTCAAGGCTGACCTCTTTGCCGGCGATCCAGAGGTGTTTCACGTGGCTGCGGATGTCGAGGATGTCGCCGTCGACAGCAAAGAGCGTGGCCTCCTTGCCGGCCTCAATGGAGCCGAGGCGGTCGGCGACCCCGGCGATTTGCGCCGGGTAAAGCGTGAGGCCCTTGAGCGCCTCGGCTTCGGGCAGGCCGAACGCCACCGCCTGGGCCGCGTCGTAGGCCAGGTTCTTGGTCAGCGGACGCATTAAAGCTATCCGGGCGCCGACGGCAAAGGCGATCACTGCCCGCCGCTTTGTGCAAGACCTCGGGCGCGCGTGAACTGGACGTCGTAGGAGGCGGTGTCGCGGGCGGGCAAGGTAAAGGTGTGCGCGTAGATGACCGGGATGTTTTTGGGCCGCGAGCTGGTCGGCCACCATCCAGGCATCCCGAGCTCGGCCAAGGAACGACTGTGATAGGAGTTGGTGCTCGCCCAGCCGAGGCGGCGCGGATTTGGCGCACCTCATTCGCGTGAACCATGATGGGGAGTTGGCCGGTCACGTACGGAAGCATGGCTTCCCACGCGGGGACCTACGGCGGGGGCGGGCGCCAGCCGCCTTGGTCGCGGCATCCTTGGCCTTGGCGTAAGCGTTGGCCTCCTCGAAGAAGTCGCGGGTGGCCTGCATGTGGGCGCGCCGCTCTTTAGCCTGTTAGTCAAGCGACTTCGACTTGGACTTCTCCCTCACCGCTCCTTCGGGGTGGTATCGAGGTTCATGCCGGCCAGAAGAGATGCAGGGCGACGGGGCTTTGTGAACGACCATCTGTTCGACGTCCAACCGGACGGTGGCCAGGAGGGCCGATTGGCCCGATATGATGCCGCCCTCGGGCACGGGCTCGAAATAGGCGATGCCGTTGGCACGGGTGACGGGCACCAGTTCGGAGTCCGGATTGACCGCGATCCAGGACTCGACGTCCGGGGTGAGTCATCGCCGAGCCTCGGTCGTGTCCTGGGTAGAGCGCACGCCGCTCGATTTCGGTAAGGCCGAGAACGAGGGTATCCAGGGCAATGAGGCCGGGGTAGAGGTGTTGGCCGGTGAGATTCGCGATCGCGGCCCCGTCCGCCGAAAGCCGTCTTCCCCACGGCGGCGATCTTCCCGTCCTGAAGCAGCACCTCCCCGGGGGCAAGGGTGTCGCCCGAGATGGTGTGGACCGTGGCGCCGCGGAGGAGAAGCGTCTCTGCGGCGAGGCTAAGGGGCCAGCCCGCAGCGAAAGCAACCAGGATCAACTCCGCGACAAGCACCGGAGCGGCGCAGCTCCAGCGGTAGCGCAGATCTGTAATCTGCCGTATCGCGGATTTGCAGTCCGCTGGAGTTCCGATGCAAGCCGCGCGCGCCAGTTTTTTGATGCCGGCAGGTTGAAAACCTGCGATACAGCAGATTGCAAATCTGCGCTACGAGATTGCGGGTGCGCGCTGTCGGGGAGGTGATGAACATTGGATGTGGCATGAGCTTCGCGTTCGGCATCCGTTCCTACTCGACGCAGCGACGGTCAGAGCCGTCGGATTCATGCTCCAAAGACGCGCGGAAGAAGGAGCCGTCTCCCGCTCCGCTGCTCCCGCTGCCGCCGCCGGCGAGCCTGGCAGCCTTCTTCGCCTTGGCCAGGAGTGCCGTGCGTTCCTTGTCCAGGGCCGTGCGCTCCAGGCTTTGCGCGCGGTCGAAGTATTTCTTTCCGTCGATCCACGTCTGCTAGCAATGGTGCGGGAGTCGTAGCGGCGAAGCGGGATCCAGACGGCGATGTCGGCGTCCTTGCCCGGCTCGAGCGAGCCGACAGCGGTCGATTCGCACCTGGTTCGCTGGGTTGAGCGTGACGAACTTCAAGGCCTCGTCCGGCGGCGCGCCGCCGTATTTCACGGCCTTGGCGGCTTCGGGGTAAAGGCGGCGGGCAGCTCGGCATCGTCGGAGTTGAAAGAGACGACCACGCCGGGGTTGCGCAGGAGCGCGCCGTTGTAGGGGATCGCGTCAAAGACCTCGAACTTGTAGGCCCACCAATCGGAAAAGGTCGATCCGCCGCGCCGTGCTGCGCCATCACGTCGGCCATCTTATAGCTCTCCTCGAGGGTGTGCTCGAAGCGTGGCGATCTGCACGCCGAACGCTCCATCAGGCGCATCAGCATGAGGATTTCGTCCTGCCGGTACGCGTGGCAATGGATCCAGCCGTTTGCCTTCGAGAATCTCGCCGATGGCCTCGAGCCGCTTCCGGTTGAAGGTTGCCTTCGATAGTGTCGGTAGAACTCAACGTTTTGCCTTCCAGGCGCTGATGGCAGCCGATCAAACTTGCTTCGCCCTGTCACTTTGGCGGATTCCGGCTGCAAGCCCTTTATTTCAGCGTGCTAGCCGCTTTAATCTCGCAGGCTGACGCCGTTCACCGTCAGACCGCCGCCTTGGGCTGCCGCTCAAGGCGGAAACAGCTCCGTGTGGCTGGGGAATGTCTCATCTCATGGTAAGAGGGATTGCTGGAAGGGTCAAACCGGGGCGAGCGGTCCCGCGACGCAAAAGGACCGTAATAGGCACGTTACTGCTCATCGGCGACGACGAAGAACGCCGCCGACGACGGATCACCGGGCACATCGAGCTGGAACGGCTCCGGCGCGCCGACCTGCACGCGCACCGTGCAGCCCTCGACCTCGACCGGGACGCCCAGCGCGGCAAGCATCCGCTCGCTGTGGTCGCGGCTGATCGCCGGAGACACGATCTCGGTCGTGCCCTCGGCCTGCAGCCCCGCGAGCATCAGCGCCGATTTCACTTGCGCGCTCGCGACGGGAAGCTCGTGCCGCAGACCGTGCAGGTCGCCGCCGCGGATCACCAGCGGTGCGAACGCGCCGTCGGCGCGGCCGTCGACACGGGCGCCCATGGCGCGCAACGGCTCCGACACCCGGCGCATCGGCCGCTGGCGCAACGACGAGTCACCGGTCAGCACCGAGAGGAACGGCCGGCCCGCCAGCGCACCCGACAGCACCCGCATGGTCGTGCCGCTGTTGCCACAATCGAGCACCATCTCCGGCTCGCGCCACCCACCGAGCCCGGTGCCGCTCACCGTCACCGCTTCGGCGCCGGTGCGGATCCCCACGCCGAGCGCGTCGAGCGCGGCACGTGTCGCGAGCACGTCGTCGCCGGTCGCGAGGTTGGTCAGGACGCTGCGACCGGTGGCCAGTGCCGCGAACAGCAGCGCCCGGTGCGAGATCGACTTGTCGCCCGGGAGGCGGAGCCGGCCGTGCAACGCGCGCACGCCGCCGAAGCCGAGCTCGTTGGGCAGGCTCACGCCAGTTCGGTCCGCGACACGTGATACCCGAGATCTCGCAGCCCGTTCTCGTAGGCCTCGGCGTCGATGGCGGCCACCACCAGCACGACCACACCTCGCACCGCCTTCGAGCGAGTGCGCGATCTCGACGTCGGCGACGTTGACGCCGAGCCGGCCTGCAAGCGTCGTGACCTCGGCGAGCACGCCCGGACGGTCGGGTACCGGGACGCGGAGCTCGACGAGATCGGTGGCCATCGACGCGCCTACGGGCAGGTTGCGGCGAGCCGACCGGGCCCGCTCCAACAGCGAGAGCAAGTCTTCGCGCGTCGCCCGACGCGACGATTTCGCGCGCGTGCAACAGCGCGCCGACGTAGTCGTCGAGCGCGGCGAGCACTGCGTCTCGATTGGTCGCCAGGATGTCGGGCCAGATGCCCGGATGGCCGGCCGCGATTCGCGTCATGTCGCGGAACCCGCCCGCGGCGAGCCGCAACATCGTGCGCCGATCGTCTTCGTTGGCGGTCGCCACGTCCATCAGCGTCGACGCGGCGAGCTGCGGCACGTGACTCACGATTGCCACGAGCTCATCGTGGTGCGCGGGCGTGACCGTCACCACCTCCGCGCCGAGGTCTCGGACGACGCGCAGCAGCGAGCGTGTACGCGCGCTCGTCGGTGTTGGCCGTCGGCGTGAGCGTCCAGGTGGAACCGACGAACAGCGTCGCGTCGGCGCCGTCGACGCCTTCCTGCTCCGAACCGGCCATCGGGTGACCGCCGACGAAACGGGCGGAGGAGTCGGGCCGCTCGCCTTCGACCTCCGACACGACCGGGCCCTTCACCGACCCGACGTCGGTCACCACCGCCGCGCCCGCGTCGAGCGCGGCGACGACCACCGCCGCGATCGCCCCGACCGGCACCGCGACGATCACCAGCTCGGCGCCCGCGACGGCGTCGTCGAGCGAGGCCGCGACCTCGGTGATCGCACCGAGCTGCTGGCGCGCGCCAGCCGGGACTCGTCGCGATCGAACCCGACCACGTCGAAGCCGCGCGCCGGCGAGCGCGAGCCCCACGGATCCGCCGATCAACCCGGTTCCGACGACCGCGACCCGACCGGCCACGTCAGACAGGAAGGTCGTCGCGCAGGTGCGCGCGCCCTCGAGGTAGACGTGGTGGAGCTCGCCTCTCGGCTGGTCGCCGTAGAAATGCATCATCACCCGGATCGTGAGCGGCATCCCGTGACGATCGCGAGCTCCCGGGCGCAGATCAACGGCACGTCGCCCAGACCGAGCGGCGCGGGCCGCGGTGGCGGGAAACTCGGCCGTCATGTCGTCGGTGGCGGTGAAGATGATGCTGACGAGGTCATCGTGGCGCGATGCCGTTGCGGGTGAGCATCTCGTCGACGAGCGCCTGGGTCTTGGCGTCGATCTCGCCCTTGCTGTCCTCGGCGCAGGTGGTCGCACCCGCGCAACGCCAGCACTCTCACGGGATGCACGTTAGTCGGGCGGTGCCGCGGCGCTCGTCGAGGCCGGCGACGTACAGCGCCCGCACCTCGACCGCGGTCGAGCGGACGCCAGACGCCCGGCGCGAGCTCCGGGTCGGGCAGCGGCCCGATCGGGTGCGCACGAGCCGGCGAACCGGATGCCCGATCTCCGCGCACATGCGGCGGACGATGCGCTTGCGGCCGACCTTGACCGTGATCTCCACCGCGCTCACGCGCCGCGTCGACTTCTGCACGACCTGCGCACGTACCGCCGGCACCGGTCCGTCGTCGAGCTCGACGCCCTGTCGCGCAGCGTGCGCAAGGCGCGGCGACGGCATGCCCTCGACCTCGGCGAGATACTCCTTCTCGACCCCGTGCCTCGGATGGGTCAGCAATTCCGCGAGCTCGCCGTCGTTGGTCAACAACAGCAGGCCCTCGGTGTCGAGATCGAGCCGGCCGACCGGGAACACGCGCGGTTCCGACGGGATCCAACTCGACCACCGTCGGCCGTCCCTGCGGATCGCTGGCCGTCGTGACGTAGCCGGTCGGCTTGTTCAGGAGCCAGTACACGGCGTCGAGTCGACGACCACCGGCACGTCGTCGACGGTGATACGCGGCGCGTGCGGGATCGGCGCGGGGGCCGAGCATCGCGACGTCGTCGTCGACCGTCACGCGGCCCGCGGCGATCAGCAGCCTCGCAGGCGCGGCGCGAGCCGAAGCCGGCCCGCGCCAACAGCTTCTGCAGCCGCTCGCCCTCTGCGAGCACCTATTGCTCGGGAGCGGCGCCGGTCTCGCCATCGGTGTCGACACCGTGCTCGTCGTCGGGCTCGAGCTCGTGGTCGACGCCGCGCAGGCCCCGCTCGAGCGTCTCGACGATGGCTGGAGTCAGGGACGAAGTCACCCAGCGACGGCAAATCGGCAAGCGAATCGATGCCCAGCCGTTCGAGGAATGGCTCGTGGTCGCAGAACAAGTCGGGTTGCCGGGCGAGTGATCGTGACCGATCTCTTCGACGTACCCGCGCGCGAACCAAGGTCCTCAGCGTTGCGTCGACGTTGACGCCCCGGATGGCCGAGACCTGCGCCCGTGGGGATCGGTTGCTTGTACGCCACGATCGCGAGCGTTCGAGCGGGGCCCGAAAGGCGCGCGTGTCTGCGCGTCGAGGACGAAGCGCTCGACGTACGCGGCCGCCTCGGGATGGGTCTGGAAGCGGTAGCCACCCCGATGCGTACGAGCACGAACCCGCGCCCTTCGCGCTCGTACTCGGCCGCGAGTTCGTCGCACAACTCTTCGACCGCGCGTGGGCACCTCGATGAGTTGCGCCAGGACTGCCGGGTCGACCGGATCGGTCGCACCATCACGACGGCTTCGATCGCGCCGTGTGCCTCCACGTCAATCGACGCGTCGTGCTCAAACCCGGGTCACTCATGCTCCTCAACCGCTCCTTCACCGACGGGATGGGCTTCGGTCGAGTCGTCGATCGACGCGAGGTCGAGCTCGACGCGTTCGCCTCGCGCGAGCGGCCGCACAATCAGATCGGCGAAGCTCTCCGACTGTTCGAGGTCGATGACGCCCTGCTTGAAGAGTTCGAGCACCGGGCGCGGAACCGCACGATGATCTCGTAGCTTCTCCCCCGCGCCCAGGGTCAGGTCGTGGAACCGCACCGCGCCCGTGGCCGGGAGCAACGTGAGGATCGTCTCGACCGTGCGCGGACACTCGCGCGGATCGGCGACGTGGTCGGTGCGGACCTCGGGTGGCGGCGTCGGGAAGAGCCCCGAGCGAGCGGCGGCGAGGAACGCGTCGAGCGACACCCGCTCCAACGGATCCGGCGCCAGCTATTCTTTAACGGCTCCTCCGGGC
>CAVVTM010000019.1:0-111652 GCA_963751175.1 uncultured Actinomycetes bacterium
AGAAGCTGCGCTCAAGCCCGGTGATGCTGTCGCCTGGGACAGCACAAAACCGGCGCGGTTCACGGTCTGGGAGCCGCTGTCGAAGCGGAGCTTGCTGATCCCCCGGGCAGCGTTCGACGAGGTCAGCGGTCGGGCGTGCATGACCGGGCGGCGTCATGCTGGATGGGCTGGCCCCGGCAACCCGCCTGCTCACTGCGTACCTCGACATCCTGAGCCACGCCCTTCCGGATCTTGACTCGTCGTCCATCAGCGCTGCCCGCAACGCGACTCTGGAACTGTTCATGGGCGCGTTGCGGACTGAGGGTGATGTCCCGGCCACGAGCACAGCCCGTCCGGCACTCCGGGCGGCGATGGATCGCTTCATCGAACGGCACCTGCTCGACGATGCGGTGACGCCAGCGGCGATCGCCACCGCGCATGGCGTGTCTATCCGGACGGTGAACCGTGTCTTCAACGCCACCGGGCAGACCGTCAGCGAGGTTGTCCGGGTGCGCAGGCTCGCTCGGGCGCGTGAGGACCTGACCAGGAGCGACCGGCCGATCTCCATGATCGCCCATCGCTGGGGGTTCTCCGATTCCAGTCACTTCAGCCGCACGTTCAAGGCGCATTACGGAAGCTCGCCGACGGACTACCGGGGGGCCGCCCGCGCGGCCGGAGAGGGTGGCGCACCGGTTCAAGGTCGTGTCGCGGCAGTTCAAGGCCCTCTCGCTGGCTTCGCTGAGACTGAGGTCGAAGCGGCCCAGGGCTGAGCCGGACGAGTTCCTGGGCTCACGTCGACCAGGAGGTCCAGATGGCTCGTCGCGACATCGAGTTCGACGCTGAGGGCGTCACCCTGCGAGGCTGGCTCTACGTGGCCGAAGGCTCGGCTGGAGCCGCGCCGACGGTAGTTATGGCGCATGGGTTCTCCGCCGTGAAGGAGATGTACCTCGACAGCTTCGCGGAGGTCTTCGCGGCGGCGGGACTGAACGCGCTGGTGTTCGATAACCGGAACTTCGGCGCAAGCGACGGCGAGCCGCGCCAGGAGATCGACCCCTGGGCCCAGGTCCGCGACTATCGGCACGCCATCACCTACGCGAGCACCCTTCCCGAGACTGACGCTAACCGCATCGGGATCTGGGGGAGCAGCTACTCCGGAGGCCACGTCCTGGTGGTCGGCGCGATCGACCGCCGCGTAAAGGCGATTGTCAGCCAGGTTCCCCTGATCAGCGGGCACGACAACGTCCGTGCCCTGGTTCGCGCCGATTTCATCGCCGGATTCCGCGAAATGTTTGACCACGATCGCCTGGCCCGGTTCCGGGGTGACCCCCCGGCGATGGTCCCGGTAGTCGACGAGGATCCGCTCGCACCATCCGCGCTGCCTACGGCCGACTCCTACACCTGGTTCACCGAGACGGGGAA
This sequence comes from uncultured Actinomycetes bacterium, assembly GCA_963751175.1. Taxonomy (GTDB): domain Bacteria; phylum Actinomycetota; class Actinomycetes; order Streptosporangiales; family Streptosporangiaceae; genus RYN-230. The sequence continues at coordinate 1,399 of CAVVTM010000019.1, forward strand.
GTCCCGTGCGCCTTCCTGGAGGAACGAGGTGACGCTGCGCAGCGTCGAGATGTTCACCGAATACGAGCCCATCAGCTACATGCCCTACATCAGCCCGACGCCGCTGCTTCTGCTGCCTGCGCGCGGAGACCACCTCACCCCGTCAGAACTGGCCATTGCGGCCTATGACCAGGCGCACGAGCCGAAGCGGCTGAACATCCTGCCGGGCGGTCACTTCGACGCCTACGTCAAGGGCTTCGACGACGCAAGTGGCCCGGCCCGCGACTGGTTCGTCAAGTACCTCGCGCCCTAGACCGCAGCAAGACGGGAAGGCTGGGCGTTGGCCTGGAGCGAGCCGTGTGATTGTCTAGCTAGCTGACCATGTTGTGGTCGGATCTGGAGGAACCGTCCATCACGGCCGGGTCTGCGGCTGGCAGGCGCAGATCGCCCGGAAACGGCGCGCCCGGGGCGGGCACCAGTTCCTGGTGCCGCGGGCGCGATCGATACCCAGGTCGCCGGGAGCATGAGCGGATTCGTGGCCAGCGCAGGCGCGACCCTGGCCGCGCAGGGAACCGAGGACGGCGACCCGGGCTGCGTCATGGGGTTTGCGACAGCACCGACGTGCCGGTCTACGACCACCTGGCGGGGGAGTTGGCGGTGACCGGCGGGTCCGGCTCCACGCTGCCCAACCGGCTGTATGCGCTGTGCGCGCGGCGGCCGGAAGCCGGGATGACCGGCCGTCCTATGTGCCGCCGCTGTACCACAGCCCCTTCGTCCGTCATCTGGACGCTCACCACGTCCCCTGGCGCTGGTATTCCTTCGACCCGGGGACGCTGCGCCTGGCCGATGTTCACTACCGCCGGGCCACCATCAGCGGTTCGGCGACTTCGCAAGACCGGCCAGCCGTGGAAGACCGTGTTCGACATCACCTGCAACCCGAAGATCCCGAGTTTCCTCGAAGACGCCGCAGCCGGCCGCTGCGCTCGGTGTCGTGGATCGACCCGGCGTTCACCAACTTCAACCCGCTCGGCTTCCCCGTCAACGACGACCACCCCATGGCCGACATCAAAGACGGCCAGGACCTGGTGCTGGCCATCTACGACGCGCTGGCCGCCAGCCCGCAGGGGGCGAGTTCGCTGCTGGTCATCGTCGGTACGACGAGCACGGCGGTTTCTACGATCACGTGCCGCCGCCGAGGCCGCTGACGATGAGCCCGGCATGTTCGGCCGGTACGGCGTGCGGGTGCCAGCCATCATCGTCTCGCCGTGGCTGGAACCGCGCACCGTGTCGCACACCGTGTTCGATCACACCTCGATCATCAAGACGATCCTGCTGCGCTTCTGCCCGGGCGCGCTGCACGGGCAGCCGTCCGGAGGGAGCCGGGCCAGGCTGGGCCCCCAATACCCGGGCACGCGCGTGGCCCAGCATCCGTCCGGGGAACTGCTGACCCGGGCCCCAGCCGGCCCGCCGCGGGATGCCCTCGTGCGGCAGGCCCGGCCAGGGCCGCCCGAACCGAAACCAGCCCGCCGCCCGGGCGCCATGGAGGAGACGACCATCCGAACGAGCGCGAAGCATCCTGGCCGCGAGTCGACAAGCTGCGAAGCGACGGGCACCCGGCCGGCCGGCACGCGCAGAGCTTCCTGGTCGCCGCTCAGTTGTCCCGGGCGTGGAGTGAGGCTGTCGGTTGATGATCGGCACGAACCGGTCATCGGGCCCGGCCAGCCTGGACGAATTTGGACCAGCCCCGGCCATCACCCGGGAGGCAGGTCGCCAACGCCCGCACAGACGTCAGGCGTCCGGCGTCCCGGCTCTGCCGGCGAAGGACTCGAGGTGATCGGCGTCGAGCTGTCCGGCGCGATCACGAAGCCGATCGGCGGCCTCCTGCCGCGGGCGCTCCGCTGGATATCGCACGCCACGCGGTAGGCGGCGAGATCGCCGACCGAGAGCAGGGCCGAGGCCCTCGGCGGCCGCGAGTTCCGCCAGGTCGTGGTACCGGGCCATGCCCAGTCGGCCAGGACGATCTCGCAGAGCGCGGTCACGCCCGGGAGGCCCGCCAGCCGGGACAGGTCCACCGCCGCCTCGGTGTGGCCGTCGCGGTCCAGGGACACCGCCCGCTGGGCGGCCCGGATCGGGAAGACGTGCCCGGGCCGGGCCGATCCTCCGGCCGCGTGGCGGGATCGGCGAGGGCCTGGATGGTCCTGGCCCGCTCGGCCGCCGGGATGCCGGTCGTGGCGCCGGGCGCGCAGGTCCACCGAGCGGTGAACGCCGTCTCGGGCAGGCCGGAGTTGGCCAGGACCGTCTGCGGCAGGTTCCAGCTCAGCGCAGCGGCCGCGGCAGGGCCGCGCACACCACCCCGGCGGTGTGGTCGAGCAGGTAGCGCCAGGGCCTGCTGCGTCAGCGTGCTCGGCCGCGACCATGAGGTCGCCCTCGGTCGCGCGCGGTTCGTCGGGAAGACGATGACGATCGCTGCCGCGGGCGAAATCGGCCACCGGCCAGTTCGGCTCACTCCGTTCCGGCGGCATGCAGCCGCGCGGCACCGGTTGTGCCGGGTTGCACACCACGGAGGCCGTCCGGGTGGGGCGGCACGCGCCTCCGCCGCGGTCGGCGCCACCGGGCAGCGCCGCCGGCCAGGGGCTGCGCCGTTCCGGGTAGCGAGCACGAGAACGCGCGCGGGCACGGCGGACTGGAATCCGCCGCCATCACGGGCAGGACGAGCCGCGGAGCACTCGCCGCCCATCCGGACGTTCACGGTCGGTCCTGGAGGTTCGACCCCAGGCTCAACCGGCTACGGAGGCAGCCGGGTCGCGGACTATCACCGCCGGCGGAATTGCACCGACCCCGGAGCGCGCGAACACTCAGACCGCATCGTGTCATAACGCCGACCGGGATGTCTGCGGGCCCTCCCGGGCGCGCGGCCGCTCCGCAGCTACCGGGCCAGGTCAGCCCCGGTAAGTCCGTTATCTGGTCGTGAAAGCCTGAGCTGGTGCTGAAGCTGCTGGCCTTCGTGCTTCCGCTCGGCCTGGACTCCTTCGCGGTAGCGGCCGCGATCGGGGCCAGCCAGGTGACGACGGTGCGGCAGCGGCTGCGCATTTCCCTGATCTTCATGATCTTCGAAGGCGGGATGCCGCTCATCGGCCTGGGCCTGGGCGCCCTGCTGGCCCGCGGCCTGGGCCGGGTCGCCGACTACGTGGCGGGCGCGGCCGTCATCGCCGTCGGCGCCTGGATGCTGCTCAACGGCGACCAGGACGAGGAGGAGAAGGCCAGCCGCCTCACCGGCAGCCACGGGCTGGCGCTCATCGCCCTCGGGATCAGCATCAGCCTGGATGAACTGGCCATCGGGGTCACCATCGGCCTGGTCCACCTGCCCCTCACCGCCGTCATCGTGGCCATCGCCCTGCAGGCCTTCGTCGCGGCGCAACTCGGCCTGGCCGTCGGGGCCCGGATCGGCGAGCGATGGCGCGAGCGCGCGGAACGGCTCGCCGGAATCGCCCTGATCCTGCTCGGCGCCTACCTCATCGCGCGCCAGATCGCCGGCTGAACGTCCAGGCGGCGTCAGACGGCGAGCATCTTCTGGACGGCCTGGCGGGACACCCCGAGCTCCCGGGCGATGTCGGCCTGGGAGACGCCCTCCTCGGTGAGGCTGCGGATCAGGTCGCGGCGCTCCCGGGCCAGATCCTGGGCGATACGGACGTGCCTGAGGGCCTCGGCGCGGACCTCTTTGAGGCGGCGGATGGTGTCCTGCTGGGCGGCGGTGCGCTCCGGTGCGTTCATGACATCAGCATGACAACCGGGGGTTGTCGCTGTCAACCCGAGGTTGTCAAGTCCGGTGAGTCGTCCTTCAGGCGGATTTGCCTGCCGACCGGATTCCGGCATACTCGTAATCGTCGTCACGACACCGCCCAGACCCTGCGGTAGTTCGTAGCGTCGATGTTCGTCATCGCGCCGCCAGGACCTGAGTCCGCGGCCCCCTCTGGCAGCAGTCGGCGAGGTCAGTGCCGTCACCGCTGGCAGGAGGCATCGTGTGTTCCGGACTGAGCTGGGCTGTACCGTCGTTGACCCGGGTCTGCGGCCCGCGCCATCACCGAGCGGGGCCCCGGGACCCGCATCACCGCGGCCGGGCCCGGCGGCCGGCGGCCGGGTGATCGCGCCCAGCGGCCCGCGCCCCCCGCAGCTCGGCGACGACTCCCCGGTCTACGACGACGGGGTGTTGCGGATAACGCGGATCCCCGGCTTCGCCCAGGGTTCCGGTCCCGCGGACGGCCCGGGGGCCAGCTACGCGCTGGCCGGCGAGATCGACGAGTCCACCGTCGGCGGGCTGTCCGGGAAGCTGGCGGAGATCGCGGCGGATCTCGACGAGGTCCACCTGGACCTGGCCGCCCTGGACTACAGCGACCTGGCCGGGCTGCGGGTCATCGTGGGGCTGGCCGCGGATGGCCGCCGGCGTGTGGTGCTCCATCACGTCCCGCCCCACCTGCGCGCGATCCTGGGCATCGTCGGCTGGGACACCGCCCCCGGGTGGAGGTGGCCAGAGGCCCGCTGCGCCTGGCCGCCGCCCCGCTGGCGGCTGGGCCGCGCTGCGGATCATGGGCACGCTCGACGTCCCGGTCCGCGGCTACAAGGTCTGGGCCGCGTGGGCCGGGAGAAGGCCGGCTGAAGCCCAACGGCCACCTGAGGACGCGGTCCCCGCTCAGCAACCTCGAGGAGCTGGAGATCATGCGCCTGGGCGTGGAGGGCAAGGCCGCCGGGTGGCGCACGCTGCGGGCGCTCGCGGACCGGGATGTGCGGCTCGACGCCGGGCAGCTGGATGGGCTCATCTCCCGGGCGCGCAGGCAGTCCGATTTCCTGGAGGAATCGCGGGTCAGGGCCGCGCTGCAGGTCATCGCCGCGGCCGGGGATTCCGGTGGCTGAAGGCCGCACGCTGGCCGGGCTCGGGAGGGCCGGGCTCGGCGCGCCGGGCCGAGCGGGCCGGCTTCAGCGGCAGTCGCCGTGAACCCAGTCGTGATCGGCCCGGCGGCGCACCGGCTGCCCGGGGCTTATCTCGCCGTCCGCAGCGCGCGCACCGGCGGCCCGCGGCCTGCGCCTCGTGGCCGGCGAGCTGCGCCCGGACTGGCCGGCCGGGTCGTCGCCGTCGGCCGGCTGGCCGGTGCCGGGTGAGCCGGCCGGGAACCCGAGGCCGCCGGGACAGTACTGGCTCAGGTGCACGGCCCGTACCCGCTCGCCGATCCGCACCCGGAACCACCCCCTTTGCCACCTAGGCTACTGTCGGCGACTCGACGGAGAGGATGGGCTCATGCGCGCAGTGATCGGGAGCCAGCACGGCGGTCCTGAGGTCCTCCAGATCGGGGAGGTCGCGGCGCCCGAACCCGGGCCGGGGCAGCTGCTGGTGGACGTGGCCGCGGCCGGCGTCAACTACATGGACATCTACCAGCGGGAGGGACGGCCCCCGTACGCCTCGGCCGGCCTGCCCTATGTGCCCGGGGCCGAGGGCGCCGGAACGGTGGCCGCGGTCGGGCCCTCCGTGCGCGACTTCGCGGTGGGGGACCGGGTCGCCTGGACCCAGGTGCCGGGCAGCTACGCGGAGCAGGTCGCGGTGCCCGCCGCCCTGGCGGTCCCCGTGCCGGAAGGCATGGACCTGGACGTGGCCGCGGCCGTCATGCTGCAGGGCATGACCGCGCACTACCTCTGCCACAGCACGTACCCGGTGGGCCAGGGCGACCACGTGGTGGTGCACGCGGCCGCGGGCGGGGTCGGGCTGCTGCTCACCCAGATGATCGCGATGCGCGGCGGCGTCAGCGTCGCCACCACGTCCACCACCGCCAAGGCGGTGCTGGCCCAGCAGGCCGGGGCGAACTACGTCACGGACTACGAGGACTTCGCCGAGGTGGCCCGGCGAGGTCACCGACGGCGCCGGGGTGGCGGCGGTCTACGACGGCATCGGCCAGGCCACGTTCGAGGCGGGCCTGTCGGCGCTGCGGGTCCGCGGCTACATGGTCCTCTACGGCGCGGCGAGTGGCCCGGTGCCGCCGTTCGACCTGCAGCGCCTCAACCCGGCGGGCAGCCTGTTCGTCACCCGCCCGACGCTGGGCCACTACATGGCCACCCGGGAGGAGCTGCTGTGGCGCGCCGGTGACCTGTTCCGCTGGATCACCGAGGGCCGCCTGTCGGTCCGCGTCGGCGGCCGTTACCCGCTCGAGGAGGCCGCCCGGGCCCAGGCGGACCTGGCCTCCCGGGGGACGACCGGGAAGCTGCTGCTGCTGCCGGGTGAGGCCGCGGCGTGACGGTCGTCGCGGCCTGCCAGCTCAGCCTGGCCGTCGGCGACCCGGACGGCAACCTGGCCGCCGCGGCCGCGGCGGTCGAGTCCGCCGCCGCCGCCGGGGCCGGCCTGGTGGTCCTCCCGGAACTGTGCGACAGCGGGTACGTGTTCACCGGCGCCGCGGAAGCCCGCGCCCTGGCCAGCCCGGCCGGTGAGTCCCCGGCGCTGCGGCAGTGGCAGGCGCTCGCCGCCCGGCACCGCACCGTGATCGTGGGCGGCTTCTGCGAGCTCGGCCCGGCCGGCGAGCTGTTCAACAGCGCCGCCCTGGTGGACGCGTCCGGCGTCCGTGCGGTGTACCGGAAGGCGCACCTGTGGGACGCCGAGAAGCTGGTCTTCACCCCCGGGGCCAGCGCCCCGCCCGTGGTGGAGCTGCCCGAAGGCCGCGTCGGCGTGATGATCTGCTACGACCTGGAGTTCCCCGAATGGGTCCGGCAGGTGGCCCTGGCGGGCGCGGACCTGATCGCCGCCCCGGTGAACTGGCCGCTGGCGCCCCGGCCGCCCGCCGAGCGGCCGTCCGAGGTGGTGAAGGTGCAGGCCGGCGCGGCGGTGAACGGCGTGTTCATCGTGGTCGCGGACCGGTGCGGCACCGAGCGCGGGGTCGGCTGGGTGGGCGGCAGCCTCATCGCCGGGCCGGACGGCTACCCGCTGGCCGGGCCGGTCCTGGCCGGCCAGCCCGCGGTGCTGACCGCCGAGTGCGACCTGCCCCGGGCCCGGGACAAGCGCATCAACTCCCGCAACGACCTGTTCGCCGACCGCCGCCCCGACCTCACTAACCCGCCCCATCGCCGCGCTACGTCCTGTTCACCCACCTGCAGGGGCGGCCGGTGATCCAGGGGCCGGGGCGCCGCGTGCGACAACATGGGCGGCGGCCGTGACGCTGCGGTACGGCTCCCGCGCGGCCTTCGCCCGGGCCTGCCGGTCCTGGCCGCCGGGGTGCATGCGGACAGCTCCCGGTGGCTGCCGCCGGCAGGCCAGCTCCCTATCAGCCCGGGTAGCGGGCGCCGCGGGCCGTGACCCGGATGGAGTAGACGGAACTCGTGGCGCACATGAAGATCTGGTTGCGCTGCGCGCCGCCGAAGGTCAGGTTGGCCACGATCTCCGGCACGTGCAGCTTGCCCAGCAGGGTCCCGTCCGGGTCGAAGCAGTGCAGCCCGTCGCCGGCGGCCGCCCAGAGCCGGCCCTCGCTGTCCAGCCGGATGCCGTCGAAGGTCCCCGCCGTCACAGCGCGCGAAGATCTCCCCGCCGGCCAGGCCGGTGCCGTCGTCGGTCACGGTGAACAGCCGGATATGCCGTTCCTCGCTGTCGCAGATGTACAGGCTCCGCTCGTCCGCGGTGAACGCCAGCCCGTTGGGCCGGTTGAAGTCGCCGGCCACGATGCGCAGGGCGCCGGAACCCGGATCGATCCGGTACACGTGGCAGGCCCCGATCTCGCTGTCGGCCTGATGGCCCTCGTAGTCGCTGTCGATGCCGTAGGCCGGGTCGGTGAACCAGATCGAGCCGTCCGCGCGCTCCACGACGTCGTTGGGGCTGTTGAGCCGCTGGCCCTGGTAACGGTCGGCGAGGACCGTGACCGACCCGTCCGGCTCCGTGCGGGTGACCTGCCTGGCGCCGTGCTCGCAGCTGACCAGGCGGCCCCGCCGGTCCACGGTATGACCGTTGGCAAAGCGCGAGGGCTGGCGGAAGACGCCTACCGCACCGGTGGTCTCGTCCCAGCGCAGCAGCCGGTCGTTAGGGATGTCGCTGAACACGAGGTAGCGCCCGGCCGGGAAGTACGCCGGGCCCTCGGTCCAGCGGCAGCCGGTGTGCAGGACCTCGAGCTGGCGGTCACCGTGGACCCGCCGGAACCGCTCGTCCAGGACCTCGAACTTCGCCGTGATCGTCTCGCGCACTGGGCGCTCCCGCCTGGAATACTGTCTTGACGTCAAGATAAACTGAGGAGCGGGCGGATGGGGCCAGGCGGCCCTGGCCGCCCCGGTGGTGTCCTCCTGGAGGTGCACATGATCCATCATGTTCAGCTGGCCTGCCCGCCGGGAAGCGAAGCGGCGCTGCGCGACTTCTATCACGGGGTGCTGGGCCTGGACGAGATCCCCAAGCCGGCCGCCCTGGCCGCGCCGGGGCGGCTGCTGGTTCCGTGGCCACGGCATCGAGCTGCACCTCGGCGTGGAGCAGGACTTCCGCCCGGCCCGCAAGGCGCACCCCGGCCTGCTCGTGCGGGATCTCGACGCCTGGGCGGCCCGGCTGCGCGCGGCCGGGTACCCGGTGCGGCCCGACGGTGATTTCCCCGGCATGCGCCGGTTCTACAGCGAGGATCCCCTGGGCAACCGGCTGGAGTTCCTGGAACCCGTCTCCGGCTGACCGCCGCGGGCCGCTACTCCCGGTCGCCGCGCTCGGGGACCAGCACGCCGAGCAGCCAGCCGACGACCCCGACGATGATCGCGCCCCAGAAGGCCGCCCAGAACCCGGTGATGTGGAACGGGAGCGAGAGCTCGCCCGCCACCCAGCTGGTCAGCCAGAGCAGCAGGCCGTTGACCACCAGCGCGATCAGCCCGAGCGTCAGCACGTAGAACAGGCAGCCGACCGCCTTGACCACGGGCTTGATGATCGCGTTGACCAGCCCGAAGATCACGGCGACCGCGAGCAGGGTGAGGACCTTCGACGCGGTGCTCCCGTGGCCAAGCTGGATGCCGGGCACCAGGACCGTGGCCACGGCGAGCGCCGCCGCGGTGAGCAGGGCCCGGATCAGCAGACGCATGCGGTAATCATCCCACGGTGCGAGGTATGTGCGGGCCGCCCGGCAGGCGCCGCCAGCCGGGCGATTACCCCCCCGCTCCGCTTTCCCGGGGAGACGACCTCCCGGAACCCGCCGCCATCGGCGGCGACTACGCGGGCCTGGCCATGTGTAGTCGCCGGGCCAGAACGGGGTATAGGTCCATAAATCTACTCAGCTAAGCAAATTAGTACTTTAAGAATGGCGCTTCGATTTGCGCTTTCACTGGACATCCAAGACGGTTCATGCCACCATGACAAACGCGCCGGCGGATGCGGGAGACTACGAGTCGTAGTCCCCTGCTTGTCTGCGTATGGGGGGGATGAGGGCCCCGGTGCCTTCTTCCCGGGGGAGTGGAAACGCGGGAATCGGGCCGGACGACGACGGCCTTCACAATGGCCAGGTCCCGGCCCGCGCACCGTGGCGAGGGGGGAGTAGGACTGTGGGCTGTGTGTGGCAATCGACGTACCCTCCCGACGGGCGGTTCGCTGACGCCCGGGTACATCAGCGGTTCGCGCCCCGGCACCGCAAACCACCGCGATGGGTCAGAATTGCCCGGGCCACCACCCCGGCCATGGGCCGGCTGAAGACGCGCCTATTTCCACCGGAAATGCACGAAGACCCGGCCGAAGTTCTTTGAGTCCTTCTCGACCCGGCTGTACAGCTGCTTGATTTCTTTCTGCTCAAGGAACCTCAGGACATGTTTTTTCAGCTGACCTGAGCCCTTGCCCGGAATGATCTCCACCACGGGCGCCTTCTTCGCCACGGCTTCGTCGATGATCGCCCTGAGGGCCCGGTCGATGTCCTGGCCCCGGTTGTAAATGTCGTGCAGGTCGAGCTTCAGCTTCATGGACTCATCTTCTCCTGCGGGGGGCTCAGCTGAAGGCGCTGGATGATCTCGTCCACGGCCTGATCCGGCCGGGTGGTGGCCTCCACCACCAGGACGTCCTCGGCTGGCTGCGGGCTCTCCAGGTCGGCGAGCTGGGTGTCCAGCAGGGCGGCGGGGAAGAAATGCCCGTGCCGGGCGCGCAGCCGGGCCTCCAGCACCTCCCGGCTGACGTGCAGGAACACCATGCGGGCCGCCGGCCGCCCGGCCAGCAGCTCCTCCCGGTAGGAGCGCTTCAGTGCGGAGCAGGCCAGGACGGCGGACTCGCCTGCGGTGGCGTACTCATCCATCCGGGCCGCCACCGCGGCCAGCCAGGGCCGCCGGTCAGCATCGGACAGCGGATGGCCCGCCCGCATCTTGGCGATGTTCGCCGCCGGGTGCAGCGCGTCCGCGTCGGTGAATGGCCAGCCCAGCCTGCCCGCGAGCAGGGAACCGACCGTTGACTTGCCGCTGCCGGATACGCCGGCCACGACCACGATCATGGCCGCGAGCCTACCGGCGGCGGGCCGGGCGCGCCCTCCGCGACCTTGGCCGATGCCCCTCGCGACGGGCAGCTGCCACTGTTAGTGTCGGGTGGGCCACGGGACGGCGGTGGGGTTGTCCCGGCCGTCAGAACCAGGAGATGGGATGCGAGTGCGCCGCCCCCTGTCCATCGCCGTGGGCTCGGCCGCCATGGCCGCCGCGGTGGCGGGCAGTACGACAGCCGCCGCGGGCGGTGCCGCCGCCGTGGCCGCGACCGCCACGGTGGCGATCAGCCCGGCCGCGGTCCATGTGCGGGACGCCCGGTCCGCCCCGCCGACCACGTCCTTCTGCGAGGCGCACTACAAGATCGCCTGCTACCAGCCGTCCCAGGTCCGGCAGGCCTACAACGTGGGCCCCCTGTTCAGCAAGGGCATCACCGGCAAGGGCCAGACGATCGTCATCGTCGACTCCTACGGGTCCCCGACGGTGGGCCACGACCTGGCCGTGTTCGACAAGACCTTCCACCTGCCCAACCCGCCGTCGCTGAAGGTGATCCAGCCGGCCGGGCCGGTGCCGAAGTACCGGCCGACCTCCAACCGGGAAGGCTGGGCCGGCGAGACCGAGCTGGACGTCGAGTGGTCGCACGCGATGGCCCCCGGCGCGAACATCCTCCTGGTGGAGACGCCGACCTCGGAGAACGAGGGCACGTCCGGCTTCCCGGCGATCGTCAAGGCCGAGACGTACGTGGTGAACCACCACCTCGGCGGCGTGATCAGCCAGAGCTTCAGCGCGACCGAGCAGACCTTCCCGTCCGAGAAGTCCCTGCGCAACCTGCGCGGCGCCTACCAGGACGCGGCGAAGCAAGGGCGTGACCGTGCTGGCCGCCTCCGGCGACAGCGGCGCGGCCGACGTCAGGTACAACGAGAGCACCTACTACCTGCACCCGGTGACCTCGTGGCCGGACAGCGACCCGCTGGTGACCGGGGTCGGCGGTACCCAGCTGCGCCAGTCGGCCAAGGGCGCGTGGCACTCCGTGGTGTGGAACGACACCTACAACGTGCCCACGCAGCAGTACATCTTCGGCGGCAACGGCCCGAACCCGCTGGCCGGCGGGGGCGGCAAGTCCGTGGTGTTCACCCGGCCCCGCTACCAGGCCAGCGTGGCGGGCGTGATCGGCGGCCGGCGCGGCGTGCCGGACATCTCGATGAGCGGGGCCTGCAACGGCGCGGTGGACATGTACCAGAGCTTCAAGGGCCAGCCGGCCGGCTGGTACCCGACCTGCGGCACCAGCGAGGCCACCCCCCTGTTCGCCGGCGTGGTCGCCCTCGCCGACCAGGTCGCGGGGCACCCGCTCGGCCTGATCAACCCGGCGCTGTACAAGATGTCGGCGATCGGGCAAGGCCGCCGGCATCGTGGACGTGACCAAGGGCAACAACACCGTCTCGTTCAGCCAGGGCGGCACGGTGCACACCGTGACCGGGTTCAGCGCCCGGCCCGGCTATGACCTCGCCTCCGGGGTCGGCACCGTCAACGCGGCCCTGTTCGTGCCGGAACTGGCGCACCTGGCCGGCTAGCAGGCCCCGCAGCACGGGGCCCGGCCAGCCAGGGCCGGGCCCCGCGTTGTGCGCACCGGACCCATCCGGCCAGCCGGAGGCTCCGAATACCGATCATGAGCACCCCTGACGTGCCCGATTCCCGGCCAGGCCCCCGGCCCCTCGCGGGGCGCGAGGAAGACCTGGGCGAGCTGCTGATCATGGTGGCCCGGGGTGACGAGGCCGCCTTCGAGGCGGCCTACGACCGGCTGGCCCGGCCCGTCTACGGCCTGATCCGCAAGGTCGTGCGGGATCCGGCCCAGTCCGAGGAAGTCGCCCAGGAAGTCCTGCTGGAAGTGTGGCGCACGGCGTCGCGCTTCGACGCCAGCCGGGGCAGCCCGATGACCTGGGTGATGACGATCGCGCACCGGCGGGCCATCGACCGGGTGCGCTCGGCGAGCGCCGCAGACGCAGCGGGAGCAGAAGGCCAGCACCGTGGCGGCCGTGCCCGCGGACGGCGTCGCGGAGACGGTGGAATCGCGGCTGGACGCGGAGCGGGTGCGCCGCTGCCTGGACTCACTGACGGAGCTGCAGCGGCAGTCGATCACCCTGGCCTACTACGGGGGGTACACCTATCCGGAGGTTGCGTCGCTGCTCAGCACCGCCCTCGGGACCATCAAGACCCGGGTCCGGGACGGCCTGATCCGGATGCGTGACTGCATGGGGGTGAGCTGGTGAAACTGGGCCGTCATGTGAAACTCGGCCGCCACGACCTGCACGGGCTGTCCGGCGCGTACGCGCTGGACTCCCTGACCGGCCTGGAGCTGGACCGGTTCGAGCACCATCTGCACCGCTGCCCGCCGTGCGAGAACGAGGTCCGCGGCTTCCGGGAGACCGCGACCAGGCTGGCCCTGGCCGTAGCGGCCAGCCCGCCACCCGGGCTGCGTGAGCGGGTGCTCACCGCGGCGTCCGTCACCCGGCAGCTTCCGCCCGAAGTGCGCGAGGCGGCGCCGGCCCGGCTGCGGACGGCCCGCAGCCCCTGGCTGCCCCGGCTGGCGGCCGCCGTGGCCGCGGCCGCCGTGGCCGCTGCGGTGGCGCTGGGGGTCGTCCAGTCCTCCACCCAGCGGCAGCTGGACCAGGCCCAGGCCGAGAACCGCTCGGTCGCCGCGGTGCTGGCCGCGCCGGACGCCCGGCTGACCGTCCGCCGGACCACGGCCGGCGGGGTGGCCACGGTGGTCGCCTCCCAGTCCCGGCACGCGCTGATCATCAGCACGGCCGGGCTCCCCGCGCTGCGCGGGGGCAGGGTGTACGAGCTGTGGTTCGTGTCGGGCCGCAGCGCCCGCCCGGCCGGGCTGCTCCCGGCCCCGGCGGCCGGGCGGACTGCGCCGCTGCTGGCCTCCGGGCTCGCCGCCGGGGACGCGGTCGCGCTGACCGTGGAGCCGGCCGGCGGTACCAGCCACCCCACCACCAAGCCGATCGTGGTGATGCCCCTCTAGGGTCAGCCCGCGCCGCGGAGCAGGCCCGCCCGGAGCACGCCGGCCGGTGATGGTCGTGGCGTGGCCCCGGTAGCCCTACGGTGGTCCCTATGAGCGTGGCGGGCAGTGCTGCCGGCGCCGGGCTGCCCTCCGCGAAGGGCACCCCGAGTGTCCTGGTGGTGGAGGACGATCCGAGTCTGGCGACCCAGCTGGTGCGCGGGCTGAGCCGGGGCGGGTACCGGGTGGACCATGTGATGACGGGCCAGGAGGCGCTGGCCGCCGGCGATCCGGACGTGGTGCTGCTCGATCTGGGCCTGCCTGATGCGGACGGGGTGGACGTGTGCCGCCGGCTGCGGCAGCGCTCGGACGCGGGGATCATCATCGTCACCGCCCGGGGCGAGGAGCCGGAACGCGTGCTGGCCCTGGACGCGGGGGCCGACGACTACCTGGTCAAGCCGTTCGGCCTGGCCGAGCTGCTGGCCCGGATCCGGGCCGTGCTGCGCCGGGTCCGGCCGGGCGGTGAAGTGCTGCGGCATGGCCCGCTCACCGTCGACCTGCGCACCCGGAAGGTGACCGTGCACGGCCGTGAGGTGGCGCTCACCCCGAAGGAGTTCGACATCCTGGAGTGCCTGGCCAGCGACCCGGGCCGGGTGATGACCCGCCAGGAGATCCTGGAGAGCGCCTGGGACGCGCACTGGTACGGCCCCACCAAGGTGCTGGACGTGCACGTGGCGGCGCTGCGCCGCAAGCTCGACGTGCCGGGGCTGATCGAGACGGCCTACGGCAGGGGTTTCCGGCTCGGCGAAGTCTGATGGCCCGGCGCATCGTGCTCACGATGCTCGCCCTGATCGGGGCGCTGCTGGTGACCACCGTGGTGCCGCTCGGGCTGATCACCACGGGTCACGAGCGGAGTTCCTTCCGGCAGGACACCCTGCTGTCGGCCCGGGCGCTGGCCGGGCTGGCCGAGGACCGGCTGGCCGACGCGCCCCCGGCCGGCAGCGCCGTGGTGGCCCGGGCGCTGGCGCAGGCCCGCCAGGCCGGGGACCAGGTCCGGGTGTACAGCGCCGGCGGCCGGCTGGTCACCCGGACCAGCGGCGGCGACGCTGCCATCCCGGCCGCCACGCTGACCTCGGTACTGCACGGCCGGACCGTCGTGGATAGCAGCGTCGATGACCGGCTGCGGGTGATGGTCCCGGTGCTGGGGGACAGCGGCACCGGGGTGGTCGGGGCCGTGGTCCTGTCCAGGTCGTCCGCGGAACTGGAGGAACGGGTCGACGTCCTGTGGACCTGGCTGGCCGCGGTGGCCCTGGCCGGCCTGGCCGCCGCCGCGATCGTGGCGATCACGCTGGCCCGGTGGGTCGGCCGCCCGCTGAGCGTCCTGGACACCGCCGCCCAGCGGCTCGGCGGCGGGGCGCTGGACACCCGCTCGGCCGCCGGGAACGGGCCGCCCGAGGTGCGGCGGCTCGCCCGCAACTTCAACGGCATGGCGGGCCGCCTGGAGTCCCTGGTGCACGGGAACCGGGCCACGATGGCGGACGTGTCCCACCAGCTGCGCACGCCGCTGGCCGCACTCCGGCTCCGCCTGGACGTGCTCAGCCAGGACTCCGACGCGGAGACGGCAGAGGAGCTCGCCGGGGCGCAGGATGAGATCGCGCGGCTATCCCACCTGGTGGACGGGCTGCTGGCCCTGGCGCGGGCGGAGAACGTGCTGGTGGAGCCGGTCAGCATCCGGGTGGACGAGGTGACCCGGGACCGTGCGGCCGCCTGGCGGCCGGTGGCCGAGGAGCGCGGGGTCGAGCTGCGCCAGTCGTGCACCGGCCCGGTGCTGGCCATGGCCGGCGAGGGTCACCTGGAGCAGATCCTGGACAACCTGCTGGCCAACGCGCTCGACGCGGTCCCGGCGGGCGGCCACGTCCAGGTCAGCGTGGCCGCCGAGGGGGACGGGGCCCGGGTGGTGGTGGCGGACGACGGGCCGGGGATGACACCCCGCCAGCAGGAGATGGCGTTCCGCCGCTTCGTCAGCAGCACGCCGGGCGGCGCCGGGCTCGGCCTGGCCATCGTGCACCGCCTGGTGACCTCCAACGGCGGTTCCGCGGCGCTGTCGGATACCCCGGGCGGCGGGCTGACCGTCACCGTGAACCTGCCGGCCGAACCGCCGGACCGCGGCCGCCGGCCTGGGCCAGGGTCCGACTGAGGTCGGGTTTTTCCTTACCGGTTCTGAACAGTTCCTGAACCAGTTCCCGGCCCCCGCCCCAGCAGGCTTGAGGTGCGGGATCAGCTGACCCGCATGGGTCCGGCCCGGCAGCATCGCGGCCGCCGGTCCGCGGTCGCGCCAGGCGGCCCGCAGGGAAACAGGGGGAAGTGAGCAGATGACGGGCTACCGGCCGGGACCTGAGGCCCATCGTGACCCCGGTGTCCCGCGTGGCCCCCGCCGCTCGCTCGGCCCCTACGGCCCTCGCGACGACCCCGGCCCGGAGCATCCGCGTGGCCGCCACGGTGCGCCGCCCCGCGGGCCGCGGCCTCCCGCACGTCCCTGGGAACAGCCCGGCCCGGCCCGGCCGGCTGTTCCCAGGGACAGCACCGGCGGCGCCGAGGGCAACGAGCGGCTCACCGCGGCGGTCGGCGCCCTGCTGCTGGTGCTGTTCGCCGCTGAGGGTGTCACCATCCTGTCCATCCACCAGCTGATCACTGCGCACTTCTTTCTCGGCATGCTGCTGATCGGCCCGGTCGCGCTCAAGATCGGCTCCGTGATCTACCGCTTCACGCGCTTCTACGCCGGGGCCCCCGAGTACCGGCGCAAGGGCCCTCCTGCGCCGCTGCTGCGCCTGCTGGGGCCGTTCGTGCTGATCACGTCGGTCGGCGTGATCGGCACCGGGGTGGCGCTGGCCCTCGCCGGGTCGGCGGCCGGGCCGTGGCTCTTCCTGCACAAGGCGTTCTTCGTGCTGTGGTTCGGCGTGATGACGATTCATGTCCTCGCGTACGCCTCGCGCCTGCCGCGGCTGATCGGATCTGACCTGCGCAGGCCGGCCGGGTTCAACCGGGCCCGCGGCGTCCTGGCCGGCCGCACCACGCGGTGGCTGCTGCTGGCGGCCTCGGTCGTGTGCGGCCTGCTCATCGCGGCGATGACGGTCCATCTGGCCGGTCCGTGGTCGGGCTTCCACAACTTCGGCTGAGGGATGTGCTCGGCACGACCAGGCAGGCCGCGCTCCAGCGATTCGGGCGCCCGCCCGATTCGCGGAGCGCCCGGACTCAGGTTTCGTAGTCGAAGATCAGCGCGAGCGCGTCGTCCAGCTTGCGCATGGTTTCCTCGGCGAGCTGGCCGATCCGGTCGCCCGAAAGCCTGCTGCGGCGCACCCGCACCGCGGAGTAGGACTCCAGGTGCCCCGAGACCGGGTCGTTGTGGCTGAGCGCCACGACGTAGGGAGTTTCGGTCAGGTCAGGCCGGTCGCTGACCTTGACCACCACAGGGTGGCCGGTGATCGCGTTGAAGCCGTCGTTGCTGACGATGGCCACATACCCGGCCCGGGCTACTCCCTTGTACGCGAAAATGTCACCGCGGTTCACGCGGCGCCCTTGCCGGCGCTAGGCGGGAAGTCGCCTGCGTTAGCCTCCGTCCACTCCGCCCAGTCGTGACCAGTGAGCCGGTCGGCTTCGGCGATCGCGCTCGCCGCATCGCGCTGGATCTTCTCCCGCGCGGCCCGCGTCATCCACGCCGACATGGACAGCCCTGCGCGGTCAGCCTCGGCGCGAGCCTGCCGGTAGGCGCGCTCACCCATGCTGATGCTGAAGGTCTTCACGGACATGCTCACAACGCTAGCAACGAGAATCCTGTGAATGGGGCCGAATGACCAATGAGCAGAACGGGCCCGGACGCGGGGCGGGCTGGCCCGCGCGGGCGCCCGGCCCGCTGCGCCGGGTCAGGGGGCGGTGGCCAGGGCCACCACGGCCTCGGACGTGTAGACCACGAACGTGAACGTCTCCTGGAGGTACAGCTCCACGCTGGACGCGTCGTGACTCAGGTAGCCGATGGAGATGTCCTGGCCGAGGTGCAAGTCGAAATCGCCGCCGCGGGTGGTGAGCACGAAGGCGCCCTCGATGGCCGGGGCCCAGATGATCTCCCCGCTGATCAGCCTCTTGATGTGCTCGTGGATCGGATAGCCGTGGTCACGTGTCTCGCTCACCGCCGTGTACGCGTCGGCACTCAGCACGACCGAGTAGGGGCCGTTGACGCCCGCGATCCGCAGGTAGCGAAGAGCCTCCGCGACCGCCTCAGGGTAACTGCGCACATCACCGGGCAGGGTCATGGGCGGGTTGCTCGTCTCCTGCCTGACCCCGGCGATGCCCCCGGCCGCGTATCCCTCGAAGACGGCCCGGTCCTCGGCGAACGCCATCTGCCGGGCGGCGTCCTTCACCGGCTGCCAGTCGGAATCCTGGGCCCCGCGCAGCACGTCATCGACTGCGCTCCGGTTCACCCGGAACGGGACGCGGAACTCGTTGACCGGCTTGACCTCGCGCTGCCGGGCCAGCACCCCGTCGTGCGGGGCCTCGATGTCGCGGAGATGCCCCGTGCCGACGGCGGACAGCGTGCTTCCGTCCGGCCCGGACACGTCCACCACCCGGCGCCCCGCCAGGTGGCGCCTGAGGGTGCGGGTGGCCTCTTCCTCGATCTGGGACCAGGCTGCGTCGGAGATCGGGGCGAGTTCCCGGTGCAGGTTATCCATGCTGCGTCACTCCTCGTAGGCTGCCGATGCCGAGCGATCCGGCGGATTCGGGCGGTGCGGCCGGCCCGGCCGCCTGGTCGTCAGCTCTGCCGTCCTCAGCGGTGCTGCTGTCATCCGGCCCTGCCTCCTGCGCGCCGCTGTCCCCGCCGTCATCGGCCAGGCTCTCCAGCAGCGGCTCCGACGGGACGAAGAACAGGCTGCCGGTCACCGCGCGGCTGACGTCGAGCAGCCGGTCGTAGTTGCCCGGCGGCCGCCCGACGAACATGTTGGCCAGCATCTGCTCGATCGGGGCAGGGGACCGCGCGTACCCGATGAAGTAGGTGCCGAACTCGCCGCTGGCGGCGTGCCCGAACGGCATGTTGTCGCGGACGATCTTGATCTCCTGGCCGTTCTCCGTGATCGTGGTCAGCGCATTGTGCGCGTACGCGGGCTTGACCGCGTCATCGAGCTCGATGTCGGACAGCTTGGTCCGGCCGATGATGCGCTCCTGCTCCTCGGTCGGCAGGGCGTTCCACCGGGCCAGGTCGTGCAGGTACTTCTGGACGATCACGTAGCTGCCGCCGGCGTACGCGGGATCCTCATCCCCGATGACCGTGGCCTGGACCGCTGCGTCGCCGACCGGGTTCTCGGTGCCGTTGACGAAGCCGATCAGGTCCCGGTCATCGAAGTACCGGAAGCCGTGCACCTCGTCGGCACTGTCCAGGGCGTCGCCCAGCCGCGTGGTGATGTGCGTGGCCAGCTCGAAGCACAGGTCCAGCCGCTCCGCGCGGATGTGGAACAGAAGGTCCCCGGGGGTGGCGACGGCATGCCGGTCGCCGGCCTGGATCTCGCGGAACGGGTGCAGCCCCGCGGGCCGGTCGGGGCCAGCCAGCCGGTCCCACAGGCTGGTCCCGAAGCCCGCCACGCAGGTCAGCTTGGCGTCCAGGTCGCGGAACCCGACCGCGCGGAGCAGCCCTGCGAGGTCACCGCACAGCCCGCGGACGGCGGCGTCGCTGTCCGGGCCGGGCCGCACGGTCACGACCAGGAAGATTGCCGCGCCGGTCAGCGGCGCCGCTACCGGCTGCGTCACCGGCTGCGGTGCGGGACCGGCCGCGGGTCGCGGCGCGCCATCCAGGGTCATCAGCGGTCCTGGTGCTCAGTGTTGCGGTACGGGTCCGTCAGGGTACTTGTGTCCCAAGGTACCGGCGCTTACAGATGAGGTCCGAGCAGGGTCAGGTCTGCGGGCGACAGCCGGTCGCGGGCCGTCTTGGCCTGATGCCAGTACGGGTACAGCAGGGGCGGCGCGCTGACCTTGTCGAGCCTCTCCATCTCCGCGTCGCTGAGCTTCAGCTCGGCGGCGGCCAGGTTGTCCGCCAGCTGCCCCGTGGTCCGCGCGCCGATCACCAGCGACGTCACGGCCGGTTTCCGCAGCAGGTAGGCCAGGGCGACCTGGGCCGCGGATGCCTCGTGCTCGGCGCCGATCTCGATCAGGACCTCGACGGTGTCGTGCAGCTTCTCCTGGTCATAGACCGGCGGCTCGTTCCAGTCGGTCAGCTGCCGGGAACCGGAACTCGGCCGCTGGTCCCGGCGGTACTTCCCGGACAGCAGCCCTCCTGCCAGCGGGCTCCAGACCAGCACGCCCAGCCCCTGGTCCACGGCCGCCGGGATCAGCTCGTACTCGGCGTCGCGCGCCTGCAGCGAATAGTAGATCTGCTGGCTGACGAACCGGGGCAGGCCGTGCAGGCTGGCCGTGCCGAGGGCCTTCATCAACTGCCAGCCGGCATAGTTGGAGACGCCGACGTAGCGCACCTTGCCCGAGCGGACCAGCAGGTCCAGCGCCTCCAGCGTCTCCTCCAGCGGCGTCACGCCGTCCCACTCGTGCACCTGGTACAGGTCGATGTGGTCGGTGCGCAGGCGGCGCAGGCTGGCCTCGCAGCCGGAAACGACGTGGTGCAGGGAAAGGCCGGCGTCGTTGGGACCGTCGCCCATGGGCATCCGCACCTTGGTGGCGACGAGCACGTCATCGCGGCGGCCGGCGAGGACCTCACCGACGATGTCCTCGGACAGCCCGGCCGAGTACACGTCCGCGGTGTCGATGAGGTTGACCCCCGCGTCCAGGCACATGTCCACCTGGCGCCGGGCCTCGTCCACGCCGGTCGAGCCGACGCTCGCGAACCCCCCGGTGCCGCCGAAGGTCATGGTGCCCATGGTGAGGACGGAAATCCGGAGTCCTGATCTGCCCAGAGTTCGGTATTCCACGCCAGAAACCCTATCCACCCGCCCTCCGCCGCGGCGCGGGTGGTCTTATGCCCAGGGCCTTGCAGGCCGTGCGGCTCCGTCTTATGCCGCGTCCGGGGAGACCGCGTGGCTGCTCTCATCCCCGGCGCGCGGCGTCCGCGCGGGTGGTCTCATCCCCGGGCCGCGGGGAGCATCCCGCGCAGCTCCGCAGCCGCCGCCTCCGCTGCTTCCTGCGGGCAGGCCATGCCGTGGTCGAGGAAGGCGGTCCCGCGCCGCGGGTCCGCGGCGGCGCGGGGGTAGAGCCAGGCGTGGAAGTGCGGCTGGTAGTCCATCGTGGCCAGCAGGTGGATCCGCTCGGCCCCGGTCACCGGCCGGACCGCCCGGTACAGCTCCCTCAGCAGGACACCGAACGACGCGGCCTCGGCGCCGGTCATCTCGGCGAAGTCCGTGAAGTGCCTGCGTGACTCGATCCGCAGCGTCCCCGGCAGCGACATGTGCGCCGGGCCGTGCCCGACTAGCCAGTCCTCGTCCTCGACCAGCCATCCGCCGGGCGGCGGGTCCTCCCCGGTGCGGTGCCTGACGCAGTAGTAGCAGTCCGTCGCGCCTGTCATGACCTGGCCCCTCTCACCGGGCAGAGAACATTGATGTTCATCATATGCAACATAGGTGTTTCATCAAGGAGGCGATCCCGTCTTGTGGCCGCAGCAGCGGGATAACATCGCGGGGTGGGCAGCGAGAGCACGGCCGGTGACCGCGGGGCCGCCAGCGAGCCGGCCGTGGTGCCGGTCCAGGACCCGCGCCTGCTGGCGGCGGCCCAGCGGGTGCTCGAGGACGCCGGGTGGCAGGGCCTGACCATCGAGGCGGTCGCGGAGGCCGCCGGCCTGTCCAGGGTCACGGCCTGGCGGCTGGGCGCCACCCGCGAGGCCCTGGTCGCCTCGCTGATCGATCAGCTGGACCAGGACTACCGCCGGGTGATGTGGCCGGTGCTGGTCGGGCCGGGGACGGCGCGCGAACGGCTGGACGGCGCGCTGGAGGCGCTGTTCGACGTCATCGATGCGCACCTGCCCCTGCTGCTGGCCTCGGACACGATCTTCCACCGGGCCTCGACCAGCCGGGTCAGCTTCATCGAGCCTTTCATCCGGCTGTTCCAGGACGGTGCGATCGACCAGACCGTGGCGTCCCCGGGCGGCAGCCCGCGCGAGGCCGCGGACCTGCTGTTCAACACCCTCTGCTGGCCGTACGTGCATCTGCGCGGACGGCACGGCTGGAGCCGGGCGCGGGCCCGGCGCGGGCTGCGCGCCCTGACCGGGCCGGCCCTGGACCCGGAGCGCACCTGACCGTGGCCGGGCGGCCGCTAAGCCCCGGCCGGGTCCCGCAGTGCCTCCCGTGCCGCCGGGACTACCTCCTCGGCGAAGATGCGGGACTGGCGTTCCCGGTCCCCGGACGGCCAGAACACGAACGCGTTCATCTGGTTGTCGGTGTACAGGCTGGCCAGCGTTTCGATCCAGCGTTCCACCGGGCCGTGGAACGGCCCGCGGTCCTCCGCGGAGATCATCCCCATGACGTTGTAGAGCCGGGTGATCCGCTCCGGATCACGGTTCTCCTCCAGCGCGGCCCCGGTGATGATGTCGTTCAGTTCGGGCAGCCGTTCCGGTGGCACGTACGGGGCGGACACCGACCAGCCGTCGGCCTTCGCTCCGACCAGCGCCGCCGAGCGCGGTCCCACCACGCCGAGCCACAGTCCGACCTGGTGAGCCGGGCGGGGGCCGGGCCGCACCGCGGGTGCCTGGTAGTAGGTCCCCTGGAAGCTGAACGGCTCGCCCGCCCAGCTGGCCCGGATGATGTCGATCGCCTCGCTGAGCGCCGCGCGGGCCTGGCCCGGCGTGCGCCGCGGGCCGCCCATTCCCTCGATGCCGTCGGCGAAGGCGCCGGCGCCGAGCCCGAGCTCGAACCGGCCGCCGCTGAGCATGTCGATGCTGGCGGCCTGCTTGGCCAGCACGGCCGGCGGCCGCAGCGGCAGGTTGGCCACGTTGGGGAACAGGTGCACCCGGCTGGTCCGGGCGGCCAGCCAGGTGATCACCGTGAACGTGTCCAGGAACTCCGCGTTGTAGGGGTGGTCCTGGATGCCCACGTACTCCAGGCCGGCCGAATCGGCGATGGCGGCGATGCGCCCGGCGATCGCCAGGCCGCCGGCGTTGGGGTCGACGTTCAGCCCGAATGCGGCTGGCTGTGTCATGAGTGCTCCTGCACGGTGGGAATGTCCCCGGGATCAGCAAGCCCCGGGAGGTGTCTCCGGGTGGCCTTCCGCGACCCGGGTGAGGGCCCGGGCGAGCAGGTCCTGCTCGTCCGGGGTGAGGCGATCGAGCATCAGCTCACTGACCGTCTGGGTGTGCACGGCGCTGCCCCGGGCGAGCACCTCGCGGCCCGCCGCGGTCAGCGTGACCAGCACGCCGCGCCCGTCGCCGGGGGCCCCGGACCGGCGCAGCCAGCCGTGCCGCTCCAGCCGGGTCACCGCCCGGCTGAGCGAGGGCTGGGTCAGCCGCACCGCCGGGCACAGTTCGCCCAGCCGCACCCCCGGGCCTGGGGCCCGGTCCACCCGCAGCAGGATCTGGAACTCGTTGATGCTCAGCCCGCAGGCCCGGGTCAGCGCCGCGCTCAGCTGCTCGGTCACCAGGGCATGCGCGGCGGTGAGGGCCGCCCAGGCCTGCGCGCAGGCGTGCTCGTCATGAGGTGCGCCAGGGTGCTGCCCCGCTGTCACGTCCGCCGTCGTCATCGCCCCACGGCCTTACCAGCCGGGCCAGCGGGTCCAGGTGCGGAGCGTGCCGGAGATGTGCTCCTCCTCGTACTGGAGGTGGGCCAGAAGGTCGTCGCTCAGCGTGCGCAAGGCGGTGACCAGGCGCTCGCGGGCTGCGGGCTCACCCGCCTCACCCAGCTGGTGCGACGCGGCCTCGACCTCGTCGAGCAGATCGGAGACGTGCGCGTGGTCGGCTTCCAGCTTGTCCACCACGGGGTTCAGGGCCGGGTTGGCCTCGCGGAGCGCCGGGAACAGCAGCATCGACTCGTGCGTGTGGTGGGAATGGACGAACCGGCAGTGCTGCAGGCAGCTGACCTTCAGCTGCCAGACCGCGCTGCCCGAGGCCAGCGACTGGATCGCGCCCCGGATCGCGCTGGCCGGCCCGCCTCCGCGTCCGTGGCCATCTGGCGGATCACGCCCAGGTCGTGCCGGATCATGTCGTGTACCCACCTGAGCTCGGCCACCATGGCTTCCCCCCGGGGGTTCGGCCGTCCCTGCTCGGTCACCGTCATCGTGCCGCCCGCGGGATCAGGTGCCCGGTTAGATACATACGCATGCATATACCGTAGCATCCCCCAGGGAAGGACAGGCGAGGGGGCGGCCGCAGTCAGCGGGCCGGGGGCAGGCCAGGGGCCGGCGCGGTCAGCCCGCCGCCGGGCCGGGGAGGGCGTAGGTGACCAGCTTGTCGGTGGACTCGCGGGTGAGCCGCCCCTGCGCCACCAGCAGGTCCAGGTGCACCCCCGTCTCCAGGACCGCGAGCATCTGGTTGAACGGATCGAGGCTCGGCGAACCGGCGGCCCCGCCGGGTCCAGGGCAGGGCCAGCGCGGCCTCGTAGGCGGTGTGCGCCCCGGCCTCGATCCGCCCCAGGCACGCGTTCAGCCGGTCCTCGTGATGGGCCAGCAGGGCGTGCACCCGGGCGTGGGTCGTCTCGGTCACCGGCCCGTGCGCGGGCAGCAGCCGCATGTCCGGCAGGTCCAGCATCAGCCGCAGCGAGCGCAGGTAGTCACCGAGCGGCAGTTCAGCCATGACCGCCTCGAAGCCCACCGACGGGGTGATGTGCGGCAGCACGTGATCCCCGGCGAACAGCATGGTCCGGTCGAGGTCAGCGAACACGGTGTGCCCCTGGGTGTGACCCGGGGTGGCCACGGCCCGCAGCTCACGGCCGTCCAGCTGGATCGTGGCCTGGTCCTTGAGCCACTCGTCAGGCAGCTCCCACACGTCCTCGCGTTCTGGCCGCGTGTTCCCGTAGGCCGCGTGCAGCGCACGGATCACCGGCTCCGCCCCGGCCCGCTCCATCCGCAGAACGTGCTCGGCCATGTGCTCGCGCTCGGCGTCACCCACGGCGGTCAGCGAGGGGCGGTCGCCGATGCCCAGCGCCACGCGGGTGCCGAAGCGGCGGCGCAGGATCACCGCCATCGTGTAGTGATCCCGGTGCACGTGCGTGACCAGGCAGCGGGTGATCTCCGCGGAGTTACGGCCGATCCGGTCCAGGGCCGCGTCCAGCAGGCCGCCCGTCTCGGCCAGCGCCCAGCCCGCGTCCACCAGCACCAGGTCGTCGCCTGACTCGATGGCGTAGACGTTCACCGCCCGCAGCCCGTCGTTGGGCAGCGGCAGCGGGATCCGGTGCACGCCGGGGGCGACGGTGAACAGCCCCGGCTCGGTCCAGTCCCCGGTGTTCTCGCCAGCCGAGTCCGCCATCAAGATCCCATCCCGGCCACGCCGCCACGTCCCGCCGCCCGGGATGTCCCGCCGGGCGGGCGGCCGCCGCCAGATCACCTCACGGCCCGAACGGCCAGCAAGTCGGAGCGGGGCATGTCGCCAGCCCCAGGTCATTATGCCCGGCGCCTCCGGACGCCCGGCGCGGTGAGGAGGCCAGTTCGTTAATGGCTTCGGGTGGGCTTGGGTTCAATGGGACTGGTGGGGACGGGGTACGTGGGGCAGCGTCTAGCTAGACCGCAGCCCCAGAGCCACAGCCGCCTGCTCCAAGGCACCGAGGTGATCACCCAGGCTGGCCAGCCCCGCGCCCATCGTGTTGACCGCCAGATGCGTGGCGCCCGCATCGTTCCACCGCGTTGCCTGCTCGGCCAGTTTCCGCGCGTCACCGCGCCAGCTGATCCGCCCCTCCATGCCGAGCTGAGCCGGGTCCCGGCCCGCTTCCCGGGCGGCCGCGTGGACGATTTCCTTGGCGTTGTCGAGCTCCGGCCCCGGGCTGACCTGCGGGAACCACCCGTCGGCGAGGCGGCCGACCCGGCGGTAGGCGCGCTCGGACTGCGCCCCGAACCAGACCGGGATCGGCTTCTGCACCGGCAGCGGCGCCAGCCCCGCGCCGGTCACCCGGTCGAACTCGCCCTCGTAGGTCACGGACTCCTCGGTCCACAGGCGGCGCATCAGCGCGACCTGCTCCTCGATCCTCCGGCCCCGGGTGCGGAAATCCTGCCCCAGCGCCTCGTACTCCACCTCGTTCCAGCCCAGTCCCACGCCGAGCCGGAAACGGCCGCCGGACAGCAGGTCCACCTCGGCGGCCTGCTTGGCGGCCAGGGCGGTCTGCCGTTGCGGCAGGATGATGATCCCCGTCACCAGTTCCAGCGAGGTGAGCGCGGCCAGGAAGCCGAACATCACCATCGGCTCGTGAAACGTGGTCCGCACGTCGTAGGGGCCGCTCCAGCCCTGGTGCACGGCCGGGTCCGCGCCCACCACGTGGTCGTAGGCCATCACGTGCCGGAACCCCAGTTCCTCGACCCGGCGCCCGTAGGCCCGCACCGCCCCTGCCTCCGGGTCCAGCTCGGTCTGCGGGAAGACCACGCCGATCTGCATGGCTGCTCCTCCTCCGCTCAGGTTTGCGCGCCGCCGAGCACGTCCAGTACCTGCTGTCCGTACCGGGCCAGCTTGGCCTCTCCTACCCCGCTCACGGCGGACAACGCCGTCAGAGTGGACGGTGCCTGCGTGGCGATCTGCCGCAGCGTCGCGTCATGGAAGATCACGTAGGCGGGGACGCCCTGCTCCTTGGCCGCGCCCGCACGCCAGGCGCGCAGCTTCTCGAACAGCGGCGCGGCCTCGGCGGGCATGTCGTCCGGCGGCGCGGCGGCCTTCGCGGCCCGGGCCGCCCGGGCCCGGGGCGGGCGCTCAGGCTCGCGGCGCAGCATCACCTCACGCCGCCGGCCGAGCACCTCGTCGCTGCCCGCCGTGAGCTCCAGCGTGCCGTAGTCGCCCTGCACCGTGAGCAGGCCCTGGGCCAGCAGCTGGCGGGCCACCCCGCGCCACTGCGAGTCGGTCAGCTCCGTGCCGATCCCGAACACGGTCAGCGAGTCATGCCCGTTCTCGGCGACCTTGGCGGTGCTGCGGCCCAGCAGGATGTCGATCACCTGGCCGGCGCCGAACCGCTGGCCGCGCTCATGCTTCAGCCGGAACACCGCGGACAGGAACTTCTGCGCCGCGATGGTCCCGTCCCACGCCTCGGGCGGCGACTGGCAGGTGTCACAGTTGCCGCACGCCCCCGCGTCCTCCCCGAAGTACCCGAGCAGCTGGGCGCGGCGGCATTCGATCGTCTCGCACAGCGCCAGCATCGCGTCCAGGTGCGCGGACTGGCGGCGGCGGTGAGCCAGGTCTCCCGCGGAGGTGTCGATCAGCTTGCGCTGCTGGACCACATCCTGCAGGCCATAGGCCAGCCACGCGGTGGAGGGCAGGCCGTCCCGCCCGGCGCGGCCCGTCTCCTGGTAGTACCCCTCGACGGAGCGGGGCAGGTCGAGGTGGGCCACGAAACGCACGTCGGGCTTGTCGATGCCCATCCCGAACGCGATCGTGGCCACCATGACCAGGCCATCCTCACGAAGGAACCGGGCCTGGTTCCGGGCCCGGGTGAATGCGTCCAGGCCTGCGTGGTACGGCAGCGCGGTGATCCCGTTGGCCGTCAGGAACTCCGCTGTCTTTTCCACCGAAGCCCGCGACAGGCAATAGACGATGCCCGACGCGCCGGGGTGTTCGTTGCGGAGGAAGGTCAGCAGCTGACGGCCCGGCTCAGCCTTGGGCACTATCCGGTAGTTGATGTTGGGGCGGTCGAAGCTCGCCACGAAATGACGCGCGCCCGACAGGCCCAGCCGGTCCGCGATCTCGGTCCGGGTGGCCTGCGTGGCGGTGGCGGTCAGCGCGATGCGGGGCACCGCCGGCCAGCGCTCGCGCAGCCCGGACAGCGTGAGGTAGTCGGGCCGGAAGTCGTGCCCCCACTGGGACACGCAGTGCGCCTCGTCGATGGCGAACAGCGACACCGTGCCCCGGTCGAGCAGGGCCAGGGTGGACTCGGTGCGCAGCCGCTCCGGCGCCAGGTAGAGCAGGTCCAGGTCGCCGGCCAGGAACGCGGACTCCATCTCGCGCCGCTGCACGGGATCCTGGGTGGAGTTCAGGAACCCGGCCCGGACGCCGAGCGCCCGCATGGCGTCCACCTGATCCTGCATCAGCGCGATGAGCGGGGAGATGACTACCCCGGTCCCGGGCCGGACCAGTGCGGGAATCTGGTAGCACAGCGATTTGCCGCCGCCGGTCGGCATCAGCACGAGTGCGTCGCCGCCCGCGATGAGGTGCTCGATGATGTCCTGCTGGGGACCGCGGAACGAGTCGTACCCGAAGACCCGGCGCAGCACGTCCAGCGCGCCGTCCGTCCCACCGCTCAGCGCGGGGGCCGATCCGGGAGGGGGCACGCGGCGAGTCTATGAGGATTCAGCCGCGCCGGGAGGCAGTGACAGACCCTCGGCGGGCCGCGCAGCTGTGTTCCGTAGCGGACGGCCCTAGATCGTGACCCACCCGCCCCAACGGTCACACCGTTACCACCCGCACCGGGCGCTGAATCGTGATCATGGGTTTGCTGTCGCTATAGCGACAGCAAACCCATGATCACGACCGACGCCGTCAGAGAGCAGGGGCGCTGGCCAGGAACCCGGTGACGGCGGCCGCGAACTCGGCAGGGCGCTCCAGGTGCGGTGAGTGCCCGCAGCCCGGCAGCACGCGCTCGGTGTACCGGCCGCCGGCCGCCTGGTAGCGGCCGAGCACCGCGCGCATCTGGCCCACCATGGGCTGGGCCGGGAACACGTCCGGGCCGGGCCAGCCCGGTATCGCGCCGAGCGCGCCGAGATGGCCGAGGTCCACCAGCGAGGTGTCCGAGACGATCTGGTCCGCATCGCCGCGGATCCACAGCACGTCCGGCTGGTCCCCGGAAGCCGCGAAGCCGGACAGGTCGCAGTACCTGGGGGAGATCGCGTTGTTGACGCCGTGATCGCCCGGCGCGGCGCCCGGCCAGTTCTCCGAGGCGGCCGTGTCACCCGGGTAGCTGGCGGGGCCGATGGCCATCTCCAGCATCGACTCGACCAGCGCGTCCTCCACGTCGCGGGGCAGCGCGACCGGGTTGCCGTACAGGTGGGTGAGCATCTGGCGGGGGGAGGTCTGGTCCTCCGTGCTCCGGTCGCCGGCCTCGATCCGGCGGACCATCTCCGGGCTGGCGGTGCCACCGCCCGAGCCCGCGAAGTCCGGCCAGCAGGGGGTGCCGGCCAGATCCTTGGTCCCGCCGAAGCCGAACGGGGACATCGGGCTCTCCAGGATGATCGACGCGACCGCGCCCGGGTGGTCGGCCGCGTACTGGAGCACCACGCCGGCGCCGAGCGACCAGCCGAGCAGGTGCACCGGCTGGGCCCCGGGCAGCAGCCCGCCCTCGGCCAGCAGCGCGCGGATATCGTCGGAGAAGTCACGGACGCCGCGGCGCGCGTCCACCGGCGCCCGCTCCGACCGGCCGAAGCCCCGCAAGTCGGGGGCGATGCAGCGGTAGCCGCCGGCCAGCGCCACCATGGTCTCGGCGAAGAACCGGGCGGCGGACACGTTGCCGTGCACGAGCACGAGCGGCGGCGCGTCCGGCGGGCCCACGGTGAGCACGTGCGTGCGCAGGCGCGACGTCCCGATCTGCTGGGACTGGACACCAGGCGGCAGGTCTGCGGAAGAGGGCATCAGGCGTCCAGGGTCTGGGCGGAAAGTGTTTCCGGTCCTACCGCCCCGCGCGGGATCATGTCAACGACGAGGACGAGGAGCCCAGCAGTGGGTTCCGGGGATGCCGTGACGGAGCCTGGCGGCTGGACCGCGACATAGGCGATCCGGGCGCGGCCCGCAGTCACGGCTGGCGGGCAGCGCCCGCCAGGCCGGCCCAGGCGAGGGCTCACCCCAGGCTGGTGACGTTTCCCCAGTTGGTCTTGGTCCCGGTCACGGCGGCCGGGGTGCCGAAAACGCCGCCGCTGGCGCCCGGGATGAACACCAGGCCGCCGCCCGCGGTCGTCGCGTACAGGTCCGGCACCCCATCGCCGTTAGCGTCCCCTATCGAGGTCACCAACGGATATTTCGCGGCGGTGAAGCCGGTACCGGCGAGGACCCGGGTGGTGGTGTCACCGAACGTTCCGTCGCCCAGCAGGTCGCCCGGGTAGAGCCACAGATTGCCGGTACTGTCCCGGGCCAGCAGGTCGGTGATCCCGTCGCCGTTGAAGTCGGCCGCCCTGCCACCGACATTCCCGCCCAGCCCGTCCCGATGGCCACCCCCGGCGCGAAGCCGGAGAACTGGCCGGCCCAGAGCAGCAGCAGGTCACCTTCGCGGGCGATGACGTCGGGCAGGCCGTCGCCGGTCACGTCGCCCGGGGCGATGAGCTGGGTCACGCCGGGCCAGTCGCCGCCGTTCGGCCGGTATTCGAGCCGGGCGCCGTAGGCGCTGAAATCGCCCAGGCCATTGTTCGGGTAGACGAACAGGCTCCCCTTCTGGACGGCCAGCAGATCCTGGTAAGGACCGTTGGTGAAGTCGCCATTCTGCGCGATCAGCGCGCCTTTCCATCCGGTCCCCGAGTCGGCGAACACGGTCTTGGGTCCCAGGTGGCCGTGGCCCTTGCCGAAGTACACCTGCAGCTTCCCGCCGGTGGTGACGGCCGCCAGGTCGGGGACGCCGCCGCCATTCAGGTCGCCGCGCCCGTCGGCCGGCGGGTACTTGAGGTCGAAGTCATAGGTCACCGGATGTAGCCGTACGGCTGGGTAAACCCGCATGGGTCGGAGGCGGAGCCGCTCAGCGGGGCCGGGCTCGTGCCGAAGGTGGCGGGGGCGGGCAGCGCCGCGGCCCCGGCCGGGGTTGCGGCCAGGGCGGCTACGCACGTGGCGGCGGCCAGGAAGGCAGCCGTCAGGGGCCGCAGGCAAGCAGGCACGCGCACAGTTCTCATGGGGCCCCGTTCTCATTTCCCCGCCATTTCGCAGGCGGCCTCCCAGAGCTTTATCCCCGGTGCATAACGTGTCAAGGTATGCCGTCCGGAAAATGGCGGCCGTAACGGTCGCTGCAGGCCGCGTGCCTGGTCCTCGGGCGCGGTCAGCGGCCGGATCTGGCCCAGCGGCGGATCGTGTCGATGCGCGCCTGGATCTGCTCCGCGGTGGCCTGCGGGAGCGGCGGCCCGCCGCACGCCCGGCGCAGGTCCGCGTGCACCACCGCATGCGGCTGCCCGGTGCGGTGATGCCAGGCGCCGATCAGCCCGTTCAGCTCCTTGCGCAGGCCGGCGAGTACCTCCCGCCGGACCGGCGCCGCCGCGGGCGCAGCGGCCGCGCCGCGGGCGGCTGCACCGTCCGCCGCCATTTCCGGTTCATGATCCGCAACGGAAGCCCACGCGGGAACCCCCCGCCCCGGTCCCGAGGGCTGCGGGCCGGTGCCGCCGCCGGCGCCGGCGCCCCGTGATCGCTGCTTGAGCTGCTCGGCCTGCCGCTTGCGCAGCAGCAGCGCGACCTGCTCGGGATCGAGCAGCCCGGGCAGGCCCAGGAAGTCCTCTTCCGCCGCCGCAGTCCCGAACTCGTTGCCGTCGTAGAGGACCCGGTCGAAGTGCGCGGACGCCTGGAGGGCCTCGAACGGCAGCTCGCTGTTCTGATCCGGGGTATCCCGGCGGCGCTGCGCCTCGGCCAGCTCGCGCTCTTCGGCGTCGTCCGGACGGGCCGCCAGCACGTGATCGCGGGCGGCTTCCAGTTCCGCGGCGTAGCCGAGCAGGGTCGGGATGGAGGGGAGGAACACCGAGGCGGTCTCGCCGCGCTGGCGGGCCCGCACGAACCGGCCCACGGCCTGCGCGAAGAACAGCGCGGTACCCACGCTGGTCGCGTAGACGCCGACGGCCAGCCGGGGGATGTCCACCCCTTCGGACACCATCCGGACGGCCACCATCCACCGGTCGCCGGAGTCGGTGAAGGCACCGATCTTGCGGCTGGCGGCCGGGTCGTCGGAGAGCACCACGACCGGCCTGGTGCCGCTGATCCGGCGGAGCAGGGCCGCGTAGGCCCGGGCGTCCGCGTGATCACCGGCGATGACCAGGCCGCCCGCGTCGGGCATGCCCCGGCGCATCTCGGTGCAGCCGGCGGTCCGCGGCCTCCAGGACGCGCTGCACCCATTCGCCCTGCGGGTCCAGTGCCGTCCGCCAGGCGTGGGCGAGCTGATCGGGGAGCATCGGCGTGCCCAGCGTGCCGGTGATCTCGTCACCGGCCCGGGTCCGCCAGCGCATCTCGCCGGAGTAGGCGAGGAAGATGACCGGGCGGACCACGCCGTCGTCGAGGGCCGGCCCGTAGCCGTAGACGTAGTCGGACACGCTGCGCCTGCTGCCGTCGGTGTCCGGCGTGTAGGTCACGAACGGGATCGGGTTGGTATCACTGCGGAACGGGGTGCCGGTGAGCGCCAGCCGGCGCCGTGCGGGCTCGAACGCTTCGCGGACCGCGTCCCCCCAAGACAGCGCGTCGCCCGCGTGGTGGATCTCATCGAAGATCACGAGGGTGCGCCGGTTCACGGTGCGCTGCCGGTGCAGGATCGGGTGCGCGGCGACCTGCGCGTAGGTCACCGCCACCCCGGTGAATTCGGCGGAGGCCCGGCCCTGGGCGTTGCGGTAGGAGGAGTCCAGGGAGATGCCGACGTAGTGCGCGGCCTGCGCCCACTGGTGCTTCAGGTGCTCGGTGGGGGTGACCACGGTGACCGACGCGATTTCCCGGCGGGCCAGCAGCTCAGCGGCGACCGTCAGCGCCCAGGCCGTCTTGCCTGCTCCCGGGGTGGCGACGAGCAGGAAGTCGCGCCGGGGCAGGCGGAAATACTCCCGGTACGCTGCCTTTTGCCAGCTCCGCAGGGACAGGAGCAGATCGGGGCGGGCCGGAGCGTCCAGGCGGCTGCCATCCTCGTGGGGTGCGGTCGCGGGGGTGCTCACGAGGCCGAAAGGCTACCAGCGGCGGCCCGCCTGCCCGGCCAGCCCGCGGCTGGCGCGGGACGGTGCGGCCCGGCCGGGCCGCACCGTCGGCGGGCCTACTCGCTGGCCTGGCTGGCCCGCGGAGCAGCGGGCGGCCGTCCCCGCGGCCGCATCTTTGAGGTGTTCCCGGGCAGCCTGCCCGCCTCGGCCAGCGCCCGGCGCAGCAGGAACTCGATCTGGGCGTTGGTGCTCCGGAGCTCGTCGGCGGCCCACTTGGCCAGGGCGTCGTGCACGGCCGGATCGAGCCGGAGCAGCATGCCCTTACGTTCGCTCACCTGACCGGACACCCGCCCCTCAAGAGTCGCTCGTCACTGGTACAGCGAACCGGTGTTGACCACCTGCTGGGTGGCCTGCTCGCTGCACAGCACCACCAGCAGGTTGGACACCATAGCGGCCTTGCGCTCCTCATCCAGTTGGACGACGTCCTGTTCCTCGAGTTGCTGCAGCGCCAGCCGGACCATGCCGACGGCACCCTGGACGATCCTCGATCGCGCCGCGACCACGGCGCTAGCCGCCTGGCGGCGCAGCATCGCCTGGGCGATCTCGGCTGCGTAGGACAGCCGGGTGAGCCGCGACTCGATGATGGTGACGCCGGCCGAGGCGACACGGGCGGCAATCTCGGCGGAGAGCCGCTCGGTGATCTCGTCTGCGTTCCCGCGCAGCGAAAGCTGGCCAGCATCACTCGTGTCGTAGGGGTAGCTGGTGGCGATGTGCCGGACCGCGGTCTCGGTCTGGGTCGCCACGAACTGGACGAAGTCGTCAACGGCGTAGAGCGCCAGGGCCGTGTCCTTGACCTGCCACACGACGACCGCCGCGATCTCGATCGGGTTGCCGTCGGCGTCGTTGACCTTGGCCAGCGGGGTCTCGTGGTTACGGATCCGGGTGGACACGCGGCGCCGGATCGTGAACGGGTTGACCCAGCGCAGCCCGGGCTCCCGGACCGTGCCGTTGTACCGGCCGAACAACTGCACCACGCGGGCCTCACCGGCGATGACCTGCATCAGGCCGCGCTGGGCGAGGATGGCCGCGAGCAGCAGGAGCACGCCGATGATGATCAGGGCCACGGCGCCCGCGCCGCCGACCGGCTTGGACAGGATCAGGAGGCCCACCGCGACCAGTTCGGCGACGATGGTGAGGACCAGGACCACCAGGCCCGGCGTCGAATGCGCGGGCCGCTCGGTGAGCCGCGGGGCAGGTGGCTGGGGGCCCGGGTGCTGCGCGATGGGTGTGGCGATGGTGCGCGGCCCGGAGCTGTCTGCCTCCGGGTTGGGCACTGCTGGGCTGTGTGTGGCCATCTCGGCCTCCTCCACTCGTGGAGCTGATAACACGAGACTAGCACGGTGATATCTATTTATCTATCAGCGGGTGCGGCGGTGGTCAGGTACCCCTGGGGCGGGAGGGTTTCATTCGTGTAGCTCTCGCCGCCGGCATGCTGCTCGGACTGCGGCGCTGGCATATCGTAGGTGTATGGGGAAAATTCTGCTCGTCCTGCTCGTGGTGTTCGCCGCGTTCCTGGTCGTCTCGCTGGTGATTTCCGCCCTGCACTTCCTGTTCTTCGTGGCCCTGGTGGCGCTGCTCGTGGTCGGCGTGCTGCGCCTGACCGGTGGCAGGCGGCGGCGCGCACGCCGGTAACGTGCGCTAGGGCTGGCGTCCGCCGGACACGCCGGGGCGCCGGGAGCACGGCCGGCCTCGGCCGCCGGGTAGCCAGGCGGTTCGTGGCGCGACAGGAACTGACCTGCGCCGCGTTATCGAGGCCCGGAGGTCTGATGGAGCCATTCGCGCGTAACGCGCTGTCCGGCCGGGTGGTGTTCGGGGCAGGCGCGGCGCGTACCGCGCTGGCGGACGAGGTCGCGCGACTCGGGGTATCCCGGCTGCTGATGATCGCCGCGGGAGGCGGGGACACGGTCGCCCGGAAGCTGGCCGCACCGCTGGCGGACCGGATCGCGGGGACGTTCACGGGAGTCCAGCCGCACGTGCCGGTGGAGGTCGCGGACGCGGCACGCAAGCAGGCCGCCGCGGTCGGCGCGGACGCGGTGCTCAGTGTGGGCGGGGGGTCGGCGACTGGCACGGCCAAGGCGGTCGCGCTGACCACCGGGCTGCCCGTGATCGCGGTACCCACCACGTACGCGGGCTCGGAGGTCACCCCGGTCTGGGGACTGAGCGACGGGGAACGCAAGACCACCGGCGTGGACGCCCGGGTGCTGCCCCGGCTGGTGATCTATGACCCGGAGCTGACCGTATCCCTGCCCGGGCCGCTGTCCGCGGCCAGCGGGCTCAACGCCATGGCGCACTGCGTGGACGCGTTCTGGGCCCCGGGCCGCAACCCGGTCAGCGCCCTGGCCGCCGGGGAAGCCATCCGGGTGCTGTCCGCGGCGCTGCCGGAGGTCGTCCGGGACGGGACGGACCTCGATGCGCGGGGGGACGTGCTGTACGGGGCGTACCTGGCCGGCACCGTGTTCGCGGTCGCCGGATCCGGCCTGCACCACAAGATCTGCCACGTGCTGGGCGGCCGGTACGGCCTGCCGCACGCGCAGACCCACGCGATCATGCTGCCGTACGTGCTGGCCTTCAACGCGCCGGGAGCGCCGGACGCGGCCCGCCGGATCGGCCAGGCCCTCGGCACCGGGGACCCGGCCGCCGCGCTGCAGGCGCTCGCCGCGCACCTCGGCCTGCCCAACGGGCTGCGTGAGATCGGGCTGCGCGAGGAGAATCTCGCCGAGGCCGCCCGGCTGATCGAGCCGGCGGTACCCCCGGACAACCCGGTGCCGGCCGGCGCCGGCGAGCTCGAGGCGCTGCTCCGCCAGGCCTGGGCCGGGTCCCCGCCGGGCCCGTCCCGCCGGGCGCCGTCCCGGCGGGCCCAGTCGGGGCCAGCACGGTCCAGGCCAGCCCGAGGCAGGCCAGCACGGTCCAGGCCAGCACGGTCCAGGCCAGCCCGAGGCAGGTCAGCCCGGTCCCTTCCGGCCCGGGGCAGGTCAGCCCGGTCCCTTCCGGCACGGCGCAGGCCGCCCGTGAAGAGGAGGTGACCGCCGAGGTACTGGCCAGCTTCGGCGGCGCGGACACGCCCCGCTACCGGGAGATCATGCAGAGCCTGGTGCGGCACCTGCACGACTTCGCCCGCGACGTGCGGCTTACCGAGTCTGAGTGGGAGCAGGGCATCGGCTTCCTGACCCGGGCCGGGCATATCACTGACGACCGGCGGCAAGAGTTCATCCTGCTCTCGGACGTGCTCGGGCTGTCGATGCTGACCGTGGCCATCAACGCCCCGGCGTCGGCGGGAGCCACCGAATCGACGGTGGTCGGGCCGTTCTTCGTGGCTGGCTCGCCGGAGGTGCCGCTGGGCGGCGATATCACCGGCGGGGCCCGGGGACGTCCCTGCTACGTGTCCGGCACGGTCCGCGGCACCGGCGGTGAGCCGGTGCCCGGGGCCCGCATCGAGGTATGGGAGTCCGACGAGGACGGGTTCTACGACGTCCAGTACCCCGACGGCCGGATCGGGGGACGCGGCTGGCTGCGCGGTGCCCCGGACGGCGGATACCGGTTCTGGTCGGTGCGCCCGGCCCCCTATCCGATCCCTGATGACGGGCCGGTCGGGGACCTGCTCACCGCGGCGGGCCGGGGCCCGATGCGGCCCGCGCACCTGCACTTCAAGGTGGATGCGCCGGGGTACCGGACGCTGATCACGCACATCTTCGTCGCGGGGGATCCGTACCTGGACCGGGACGCCGTGTTCGGCGTCAAGGAGAGCCTCATCACCGATTTCGCTGAGCACCCGCCGGGACCGGGACCCGACGGGCGCCCACTCGATGAGCCCTGGACCAGTGTCACTTTCGACATCGTGCTCGCCCGCCTGGCTCCTGCCCCGCAGGCCCCGGGCATCTAGTGCCGTAGCAGGCAATGTTCGCCCTGCAGGTCGTGACACGCGTCGGTCGATGTCCGCAGTTGGCCGGCGTAATCGAAGGAC
Source organism: uncultured Actinomycetes bacterium (assembly GCA_963751175.1). GTDB lineage: Bacteria > Actinomycetota > Actinomycetes > Streptosporangiales > Streptosporangiaceae > RYN-230. Next base: position 37,770 of record CAVVTM010000019.1, read on the forward strand.
ATGGCTGCCCGGCCTGCCATCGGCTCCGCCGCCACCACGATGCCCTTCGCGCGTTGTGCTGTTGACTGCTGCGATCGGCGGCCCCGGAAAACGTTTCGACGGCTTTGCGGAGTCCTGACATAGTGGCGCACAATGCCGAACGTCGAGCTTGTGACCGCCGCGGACGTGCAGCTCATGCAGGGTCTGGCGCAGCGTGTCACCGCCACCCGCCTGGACCTGGTGAACAGCGAAGCGACGTTCGGCGAGCTGGCCTGGAACTGGGGCAAGGGGCACGCCAGCCACGGCGCAACCTGGCCGCGTCGGCTGTGGTTTTCTGCCGGGGATCTGGTGGCGTGGGGCTGGGCCCGGCGTATCGCGGCGACCTACACATCCTGGTGGAGGCGCCGGACGGAACGATGGCATCCTCGACGATCATGTGGCTCGACGAAGCGAACAAGACCGCTGAGTTCGAGCCGGTCGGGACGCATCCGGGCTACCGGCGTCTGGGGCTGGGCACGGCGATGCTTCTGCACGGGATGCATCTGGCACGGGCGGCTGGGGGCACTCATATGACGGTCGCCTGCCTGGGTGCGCCGGGGCATCCCAAGGCGCGCGGGCTGTTCTACAGCGTCGGGTTCCGGGAGTTGTCGCGGGAGGCCTTCCAGGTCTTTATGCGTTGAAACGAGACGCCTCCTCGCAGAGCAGGACCCGAAGGCCCTCGTGGCTGATGTCGTCAACCACCCCCGGCACTAGTACGTATCTGCCGCGGAACCGGCGGATTATCGTGGCGACTCTGGGTACGAGGGGCCAGCGGACGGCGGCGGCGCCAGGGACCGCTCACGAGGCCGATCGGGCGGGGAGGCAGTATGCCGGTGCGGCACGCGATGCTGGTCATCACGCGGGCGGTGTTCGACATGGTGGACATCCCGGGCCAGGAGCCTCTCGTGGTGGCCAGGGACGGTGGGGACGAGGCCGCCCGCCGGTGGTGGGACGAGCGGGTCAGGGCGGTCGCCGCGGACGTGTTCGGGCGCAACAGCGCGGCCTGGGAGCGCGAGCTCGCGGACTGGCAGGCAGGCACGGATGTCGCGGTGGGCAAGGAGCGCCTGCACGAGGGCGGTCCCCGGGTGGACGTGGCCCGGATCCGGTTTCCGGACGGGACCGAGAGCGTGGTGGACCCGCAGAACGTGCACGATTACGTGGCGGAGGAATTCCGCGCCCGGAAACCGCAGCCGACCGTCGCCGCGCAGTTCGCGGAATGGCGGGAGACCGTCCAGATCGCCGAGCTGCACACCTGGGCCGGCTGGCTGTTCAACGGCGATGAGCACGTGCCCGTGGACCTGGGCCTGCCGGTGTCCCAGTTCGGCTACCCGATCAGGGAAGTACTCGCCTGCCTCGACCGGCTGTCCCTGGACGGCTGGCAGATCGTGCATGTCTCCGAGGACCGGGCCGGAATCCCGGATGGCCGGGCCGCGTACCCGGAAGCCGAGATGACCGAACCGGGCATCGGCACGGCACGCTATCTGCTCAGCCGGCCGGGCTAGCGCCGGGACCGGGGGATCATCCGGAGCATGCTGACCGGGCCGGCGCGCCCGCCGGCCGGGCGATGGGCTGGATCCTGTCAGCTCCCGGCCAGGTTGGTCAGGCTCTCCCGCACGGCCGCCATCAGCGGGTCGTCCGGCGGCAGGACGCGCTCACACCGGGCCACGGTGTCACGGAGCAGGGTCAGCGCGTCGGTCAGCCGCCCCACGGAGTAGTAGGCGCTGGCGAGGTTGGCGCAACGGGCCAGGGTATCTGGATGGTCGGAGCCGAGGACCCGCCGGTAGCTGTCGCATGTCTGCTCGTACAGCTGGACCGCGGACGCCATCTTGCCCGCCGAATGATAGGCAGACCCAAGGTTGCCGCGCGCCGCGATCGTGTCCAGGTGGTCCTGGCCGAGGACCCGCTCCCGGTCCGCGAGGACCTTCTTGTAATGCGAGGTCGCCTCCTTGAGCCGCCCTTCGGCCAGATAAGTGTCGGCCAGCTTCTGCCGGGTGGTCAGCGTGTCCGGATGCCGGGCGCCCTGGACCCGTTCCCGGTCGTTCAGCGCCCGGCGGTAGAGCGGGATCGCGTCGGGCAGGCGGTCCGCGGCCCCGTACGCGGCCGCGAGTTCCTCACGGGCGCTGATCGTGTCGGGATGGTCGGAGCCCAGGGTCCGGTCGTAATCACCCACCGCGCCGCTCAGCACGGTGACTGCCTCCCCGGGCAGGCCGGCGGCCATCAGGGCCTGGCCGAGATCCCGCCGGGTCGCGACGGTGCCGGGATGGTCCGTGCCCAGCGCCGTGACCCGGTCCGCCAGCACCCGCTGGAACCAGGCCACGGCCTCCGCGGACTGGCCGGCCGTGAGGTAGGCATCGGCCAGCCGCTCGTCGATCATCCGTGTGTCCGGGTGACCGGGCCCGAGGGTCGCCTCGCTCGCCGCGGCGAGTTCGTGCCAGTACCCGACGGCCGGGCCGGCCAGCCGGGCCTGGGCCAGGCTCTGCCCGGCGCGCATGAGCACCGGGTGGCAGCCGTCTGCCAGCAGCAGGTTCCCGGCTTGCTGCTGCAGGCTGGCGGCGCAGGACCGGAGCATCGCGCCGAGCCAGGGTGGCTCATTCGCGGGCCACACCTCGGCCAGCGCGTCGGCCGCGGCCCGCATCGCCCGGTCCCGCATCGTGTCCGGCATGACCGCGCGGATGGCCGCCTGGATCACCGGGCTCATCCGCACCGTAGGCGGCGACGCGGACCGGTCGAGGGCCAGCAGCGCGGTCCGCTCCAGGATGGGCAGGGTGTTCCAGCCCAGCTCGCGGGCAGCCGCGGCGGGGGCGCCGTCCGCGGCCAGGTAGGCGCCGGCCGCGGGGGAGCTGAACACGGTGGCGGGCATCCCGTGGCCGTCCAGCAGGGCCGCCAGGGCCAGCACCGGCTGGGCCGCTCCCCCGGGGGCCAGGCGGTCGGCCTGCTCGACCGAGAACAGCCAGCTGACCGCGGCTGCGGCCGGCTTGCTTCCCGCGTTCGTGGCCAGCTCGTCCCGCCGGGCCGTGAAGTAGCCCTGGTAATCCCGGCAGGACAGGGAGGAGGTGGCAATGACACCGCTGGCCTGGGCCAGGGCCATGGGCTCACAGCCGAGGTCCTCGACGAGGTCGATCGCCCCCAGCCGCTGGTCCGGGTCGGCGGTCAGGCGGCCCATCAGGTAGCTCAGCGCCTCCCGGGAACTGAATGCCCCGACCGGCAGCACCAGGGCCCGGTGATTGCCAGGCAGGACGGCCGGGCTGGTCGCCGTGATCAGCAGCTGGCCGGCCTGGCCCGGCCGGCCACAGCCCGGTCAGGCCGGCCGCGGCGGACAGGTCGTCGAGGACCACCAGCCAGCGCCGCCTGGTCTCGCCGAGCCAGCTCACGAAGCGCCCGGCGATGGCCTCGGCGTCAGCGCCGGGATCGGTGCCCAGCGCGGCCTCCGCGGCCTCCGCGTACACGGCCAGCATCGATGCCCGGCTGGTCGCGGGCACCCAGACCAGCAGGTCTACCTCACGGGACCGCCAGAGTGATTCGGCGAAGAACGCCGCGAGCTGGGTCTTGCCGCACGATCCCGCCCAGTCACGCGTTCCCGCCCCGGCGCCGCGGCCCGGCACCAGCACGACCGCGGTGCCGGGGACCAGCGCGGCACCCACCCGGGGTGCGCTCTCCGGCCTGGTGCTGAACCCGTCCGCGAGGGGGGGCACCACGCCCGTGCGGACTGGCCACTGTGCCTGGCCGTCCGGCGACTCCACCGGCCCGCCGGCCGGTACTTGGCTGATCAACCCGCTACCCCTGCTCCGCGGCCAGCCCGGCCGCTAGACGCGATCATCTGTGATATCACTGCGGCCCGCAACGCCTACACCAGGGGTGGGGCCGCGGGAGCCGGCATCCCGTGGCTTTCGCCGGGGATGCCAGCCAGGATGTGCTCCACCAGGGTGATCAGGACGTTCTTGGCCGAATCCGTCTCACGGGCGTCGCAGGCCACCACCGGGACATGTGGCCCGAGGTCGAGCGCGGCGCGGACCTCAGCGGGCTCGTAGAGCTGCGCGCCGTCGAAACAGTTCATGGCGACGATGAACGGCAGGCCCCGCTTCTCGAAGTAGTCGACGGACGCGAAGCAGTCAGCCAGCCTGCGGGTGTCGGCCAGGACCACGGCGCCGAGCGCCCCGAAGGACAGGTCGTCCCACATGAACCAGAAGCGCTCCTGGCCGGGTGTGCCAAAGAGGTAGAGCACCCGGCGGTCACCGAGGGTGATACGGCCGAAGTCCATGGCGACGGTCGTCGTGGTCTTGTTCTCCACGCCCTGCAGGTCGTCGCGGCTCAGGCTCACGCTGGTGAGGGCCTCCTCGGTGCGCAGCGGGCGGACTTCGCTGATCGCGCTGACCAGCGTGGTCTTGCCCGCGCCGAAGCCGCCCGCAATGAGGATCTTGAAAGCCGCGAGGGGGGCCCCGGCGCTGTCAGAGAGCCCGGAGCCCATGCAGCACCTCCCTCAGCAGCTGAGCGCTGGGCTTCTCGCCGCCGGGGCGTCCCGGCAGCACCTTGACCCGGCCTTGCTGGATGAGATCGGCGAGCAGGACCCGGATAACGCCGACCGGCAGGCCCGTGTCGGAGGCAACATCGGCCAACGTGGCCGGCTGCTGGCACAGCTTCAGGATCCGCCGGTGCTCGGGACTGAGCTCAAGGTGGTCAGCGGGCTGAACCGGCCGGCCGGAGTCCACGATGATCGCGATCAGGTCTAGCACCTCGCCGTCAGCCGGCTCGGTCCGCCCGCCCGTCAGCGCGTAGGGGCGCACGACTGGGTCCGAGTCCCGGTCGACCCACTTGCCGCCCATGGGGGGCTCAGTCCGCCGTGATCTGGCTGGCCGGGAACCGTGGCCGGGCGGCCAGGTGAGGTCCGGCCCGTTTCACCAGCATCGCCATCTCGTAGGCGACCAGCCCGGCGTCGGCGTTCACCGGGCACAGGACCGCCAGGCAGCTGCCGTGTCCGGCGGCGGTGACGAACAGCAGGGCCTGCTCCAGTTCGATGATGGTCTGGCGTACATCACCGACCCCGAAGTGCTGGCCCGCGCCGCTGGCCAGGCTCTGCACCCCGGCCGCGAGCGCGGACAGCCGCTCCGCCTCATCCCGGCGCAGGCCGGTGGAGGCCGCGATGGCCAGCCCGTCCCGGGACAGGATCACGGCCTTCTGGAAGTGCTCCACCCGGCTGGCCAGGTCGTCGAGCAGCCAGCTCAGGTCCTGGCTGCTCCCGGCATCCTCCTGCTCCAGCATCACGTCTCCTCGCTGTCCGTAGCGGGGGACCCGGTCCGTCTCGGCAGCGGCGGGCCAGCCGCCTCCGGCGGCTCAGGCGGGTCGTCCGTCCTGCCGCGCCGCCAGCCCGTCTGCAAGGACGCCGCGAGGTCGCGGGCCTGCTCTGGAGTGCGGCCGTCGGACGGCGCAGCCGCCGCGCTCCGCACCGGGCGGCCGGCCGCGAGGCTGTCACGCAGATGCGGGGACAGGCTCGCCTGCCGGGTGCGGTGCGGCAGCCCCCGGCGGGGCGCGGCCACCCCGTTGCCTTCCGGCGGCACGAGACCTTCCGGCGGCACGGGGCTTTCCGGCGGCGTGTGGCTGGCGGGCACCGTGCTGCCCGGCGGCGCGTGGCTCGCGGGCGGCACGCTGGTTCCCGGCGGCACCGTGTTCCGCGGCGCCGGGTGCCCCGGCTGGGCTCCGTTCCCCGGGCTGGGCTCCATTCCCCGGCTGGGGTCTGTTCGTCCGGCTGGGCTGGGCCGGCCAGCGACGGCGGGATCGCGCGCCTGCCGGTCAGCGCGAGCGCCGCGCCCGAGCCGAGGTCCAGCGCGGCCGGCCGCCCGGTGACCCGGCGCGCGGCGGGCAGCGGGCCCGTGTCGGCGGCAGCCGCCGCGGCCGGGGACGGGGAGACCAGCACGATGATGCTGTTGGGCATCAGCACGATCGCGGTGGTGCCGCCGTACGGGGACTGACGCAGCGAGACCCGGACGCTGTGCCGGGCGGCCAGCTTGGCGCCCACGAACAGGCCGAGCCGGTCCGCGTTGGCGAGGTCGAAGTCCGGTGGCTGGGCGAGCTGCTGGTTGATCTCGGTGAGCTGGGCGGGCTCGATGCCGAGCCCGCGGTCGTCGATCTCGACGGCGAAGCCATTCGCCACGCGTTCCGCCCGGACCTCGACCCGGGTTCCCGACGGGGAGAACATGGTCGCGTTCTCGATCAGCTCCGCCAGCAGATGGATCATGTCCGCGACAGCGGGGGCGGCCACCGCGTCCTCGGACGTGGTGAGGACCGTGACCCGGCGGTAGTCCTCGACCTCGGCCATGGCGGCCCGGATGACGTCGATGACCGGCACCGGCTCGGTCCAGGACCGGCCGGGCGCCGCCCCGGACAGGATGGCCAGGCTTTCCGCGTGCCGCCGCATCCGGGTAGTGAGGTGATCCAGCGCGAACAGGTCGGCCAGCGCCGCGGAGTCGGAGGCCTTCTGCTCCAGAGCGTCGATCAGCCGGAGCTGCCGCTGCAGCAGTGACTGGTTGCGGCGGGCCAGGCTGACGAACACCTGGCGGAGGCCGTTGCGCAGCCCGGCCTCGCCGGCCGCTGCCCCGACGGCGGTCTGCTCCAGGGTGGCCACCGCCGCGAGGGCCTGGGCGATCTCCGCGTTCTTCGGCCTCGGCCGGGACTGCGGCCCGGGCAGGCTGGCCGGGATGTCCGCATCCCCGCGGCGGAGCCGCTCCAGCAACTGGGGAAGCTGCTCATCCGCCGTGCGGCGGGCCGTGGCCGCCAGCCCGGCGATATCGCGCGACATCCTGGCGGAGAAGCGGCCCATGAGAATGATGCATATCAGGGCGATGAGGAGCCCCGCGCCGACCAGGATCGTTAATTCGACGACTTCGCGGTGATCTGGCGACCAGAAGCGATGCCCCTTCAGCGAGCTGCCTAGCACCGCGCCCGCCGCCAGCGCCCAGAGCAAGATCATGCAGATGGCCGGGATCGCCACGGTGACGGCGAAGGTGAACCGGACCGTCCGCCGCGCGGCGATGGGCTGCTGGGAGCCCGCGGAGCTGGATACGCTCATCTGGTCACTCCTGGATCGATCCCGTGCCCCGGAATCCCGCACTACCCAACCGGACGCTACCGTAGGCGCCCTATCTTGTGGCATTAGGCACCCATTGTCGTCGCGCTTCACGGAATTGCGGGTCTGTTAGCCGGACTGTTATGCCGGCCGATCCTGCCCGGGGTAGCGGCTGAGCTCGATCGCTCAGGTCACGCCGATCGCGTCGAGCTTCTCCCCGATGTACTCGTGCGCGACGACGGGCGGGAAGCTGGTGCGGCCGATCGGGGCGGGCAGCGACTCCACCACGGCATCGTGGTTGGCTTCGTAGAAGAAGATCAGCGAGAGCAGGTCCTCGTCCGGGGCCTCGGCCTGCGGGGGCAGCACGCGGTGGCGGGTGGACCGCCAGCGGTCGCCGGTCCAGCGGGCGAGCAGGTCGCCGATGTTGACGGTCAGCGCGGCCGGGTCGTACGGAGCGTCCATCCACGTCCCGTCGAGCGTGTAGATCTGCAGGCCGCCACGCCCCGGCTCGCGGTCGAGCACGGTGACGGTGCCGAAATCGGTGTGCGGGCCGATCCGGTACTGCCCGGGTTCCGGGGGCCGGTCCGGGTCGGCGGGCGGATACCAGTTGAGGTTCACCCCGTAGGTGGGGTGATCAGGGAATGGTGCGAAGAAACCGGCCGGCAGCCCCAGGGCCACCGCGCACAATGACATCAGCTCATCCGATAGCGCGTGCATCCGGCCGATGTAGTTGCGCACCACCGGGCGCAGCCGCGGGACCTCGGCCGGCCAGACGTTGGGCCGGAACCAGCGGGCGTCGATCTCGGCGTTACCCGTCGGCACGTCGGCGGCCAGCGAGAACGATTCCTTCAGGTCCGGCGGCGTGGCGGTGCCCTCCGCGTACCCGTTGGCTTCCGCGCCGGGCGGGATCCAGCCGCGGCCGCCCACCGTGATCGCGTACCGGGCCTTGATCTCCGCGGGCAGGGCGAAGAACTCGCGGGCCGCGGCGCGGGTCTGCGCCCGCATCTCCCCGGGCACGCGGTGACCGGTGATGAGCAGGAATCCCGACGAGCGCAGGGCCTCGTCCACCTGCCGGGCGACCCCGGCCCGGTCCTGGGAGCCGCCATCGAACCAGGGTGTCAGGTCGATGACGGGGACGGTCGCGGGCACAGCATCAGTCCTTCCGGTCAGCGGTTGGCCACGGCCTGCTCGAGCTGCCGGACGATCTGGAGCAGGACCGGCCGGGGGGTGGCAAAGTTGAGCCGTACGTGCCCCGCACCCGCCTTCCCGAACGCGGGCCCGTCGTTGACCAGCACCCACGCCTTGTCCAGGAAGAACTCGCCCGGGTTGTCGCCGAGGCCCAGCTCGCGGCAGTCCAGCCAGGCCAGGTAGGTGCCCTCCGGTGGCTGGTACCGGACTTCGGGCAGGCGCTCGGCGAGCAGGTTCCCCAGCAGCACCCGGTTCCCGTCGAGGTAATCGAGCACCTCGCTGAGCCAGTCCTGGCCCGCGGTGAACGCCGCGATGTTGGCGTGGACCCCGGGCGTGCTCGCGCCGTGCTCGATGAGCCGGCCTGCCTCCGCCCAGGCTTCCTGGTCCGCGTCGTTGCTCAGGATGAGCTGGGCGCACTTCAGGCCGGGAAGGTTCCAGCCCTTAGACGCCGAGGTCGAGGTGAGGGTGTGCCCGGCCGTCACCTCGCTGAGCGAGGCGTACGGGACGTGGCAGTGCCCGGGGTAGATGAGCGGCGCGTGAATCTCGTCGGCGAACACGCGGCCCCCGTGCCGCTCCACGACCTCACTGACCCCGGCCAGCTCGGCCCGGCTGTACACCCGGCCCACCGGGTTGCAGGGGTTGCACAGGATGAGCAGCTGGCCGCCCGCCCGGAAGGCCGCGTCGATGCCGTCCAGGTCGAGGACCGCCTTCCCCCCGGCCATGGTCATCGGTACCTGGATAATCTCCCGGCCCAGCAGCGGGGGCACGCTCAGGAAGGGCATGTAAGCGGGGGTGGGCAGGATCACCGGGCTGCCCGGGCGGGAAAACAGGGTGATCGCCGCTTCGAGTCCCTTGATGACGTCGGGCAGCGGGCGGATCCGCTCGGGGTCCACGGCCCAGCCGTGCCGGTCCGCCAGCCACACCGAGCAGGCCTCGGCCATCTGCCGCGCCGCCTGGGGAGTGAGGTACCCGAAGTCGTGCCGCGCGATCACCTCGCGGAGCGCCGCCTCGACCTCGGGGGCGGTGCCGAAGTCCATCTCGGCGACGAACGCCCCGAGCACGTCCGGGCCCGCGTAGGTCCACTTCAGGCCGCCCCGGCGGCGTAGTTCGGCGACGGTGATCCGGTTGAGCAACTCGGCCAGCGTGGTCATCGGGGACTGGGCCCGGCCGGGGCCGCCAGCGCACTGGCCGTGCCCGCCTGCAGCGCCGGTCCCGCGGCGGCCGGCGCCATACCCCGGGGGGCCGGCCAGGTACGGCCCGCTCGGGAGAGGCCCGGCAGGAGGGCGGCTGTGGTGCCGCGCGGGCCGGTGTTCCGCGCCGCGCGCCACCACCAGGTCCACCTGGTGCAGGACCGAGATGTCGGACCGCGGGTCGCCGCGGACCGCGATGAGGTCCGCGTCCTTGCCCGGCTCGATCGTCCCGGTCCGGTCGTCCACGCCCAGCGCCCGGTCCGCCCGCAGGGTGGCTGCGTCCAGGATCTCCGTGGGGGGCAGCCCCGCCATCGCCAGCGCCTCCAGCCCCCAGACGTAGGCGTCGTGCGGGCAGTTGTCGATCCCGGCGTCCGTGCCCGCGATGATCTGCGCGCCGCCCGAGTACAGTCCCATGATCACCTTATCCAGCGCGCCGCCGAAACGGTCACGCAGTGCCGGCGCGTGCACGTTCATGGTCGGGCATACGTAGATGCCAGCGGCGGCGATCTCCTCCACCACGGCCGGGTCGAAATCCGAGCCGTACTTACGGTCCGGCCCGGCGAACGAGCAGTGCTCGATGGTGTCCACCCGTGCCGCCACGGCCTGGGCGATGCCCTGCCTGCCGTGCGCGTGCGCCGCGACCCCCTTGCCGAGCCGGCGCGCCTCGGTCACCACCGCGTCCAGTTCAGCCGGGCTGAACTGCGCCGTCCACGGCGGCGCCCCCTCGGTCATGAACCCGCCGGTGGACATGACCTTGACGAAGTCGGCGCCCATCTTGTGGTGCAGCCGGACCATCCGGCGCAGTTCGTCCGCGCTGTCGCACTCCCCGCCCATGAACCAGCAGTGGCCCCCAGTCGGGGTGAGCGGCCGGGCCGCGGTCACCAGCCGCGGCCCGTCGGCCATCCCGCTGGCGATCGCGGCGCGGACCGCGATGTCGAGGAAAGACCGCGCGCCCAGGTCCCGCGCCGTGGTGACGCCCGCCGAAAGCAGCTCACGGGCGCTGCGCAGCATGAGAATCAGCTGCTCGGTGTCGGTTTCCGTTTTCATCCTGGCTACCGGGCCGGGGCCGCCGTCGAAGCCGAGGTGAACGTGCGCGTCCACCAGCCCGGGCATCACCGTCAGGTCACCCAGGTCAACCACGTCCGGTGGGATGGCGTGCTCCGCCGTGAGGGAGCCGATCGGGCCGGCCGCGACGATCCGGGTGCCGTCGACCAGCACGCCGGCGTCGTGGATGAGCTCACTGTGCGCGCCGGTCAGCAGCGCGCCTGCCTGGTAAAGGCGCATCGCCAACCCCTCCGGCTGCCAGCGATGAGTGTGGCCGGAAATTTTGCCCACCGAAACAATCAGCTCTCTCTGACGCTAAGACGGAGGGCGGCTCCGGTCAATGGGCGGCCTGGAGATGAAACCCGGCAGTAATGGGGTGCGCCGTTGTTTATCTCGCGGAAACACTCAGGGCCTGCGGCCGTCGGCAGGAAAAGGAGCGGTCAGCGAGTATTTGGTAGCATCACGACCTGCCTACCAGGGGTGCGTGGCTCCGCGTTCAGCCCGACCGGAACCGCCCAGGCCCAGGGGAGTGATCGGCATGAGCATGCAGCCAGCACCGGTCGCGCACGAGGCGGACCGGCGGGCCAGCCTGTTCACGCCTGGGCCCCGCCTGGGCTGGGTGTTCCGCGATCGCCGCCAGCTCGCCACGCCGTTTCCCGAGTCCCGGCCCGATCTCGAGGCGACGCGGGCCGCCGCGGTGCAGCAGGCCGAGGCGGCCGAGAAGGCGTACCGGAAGATCCGCAAGTTCCTCGGTATCCCCAGCGCCCTGCTGTTCGTCGTGCTGCTGCTGGCTAACGGCTGCGCGGCCAACATCAACGGCAGCGGGCCCCCGGTCGTGAGCGACCTGATCGTCCTGCTCATCTGCGGCCCGGGCATGACGCTCACGTTCCTGCGGTGGCGGAAGGCGCGCCAGGCCGCGGCCGCGATAGCCCTGGTCCCCGACGACCACCAGCGCGCGGCCGCGGCCTGGCAGCAGCGCGAGGAGGCCTGGCAGCGGGCCGAGCTGGGCCGGCTGGAGCGCGTCGACGAGTGGGGCAGCGCCGAGCTTCCCGCCAGCACGCTGCGGGCCGATGTGTTCGGCGGCAGCCTGCGCGGCTGGCAGGCCCTGCTCACCACGCACGGCACCTCGCTGCTGGCCAGCCAGCCGGTGCTGGCCGTGGACCTGACCGGCGAGGTGGTCTGCCAGGAGCTCACCGACACCGCCCGCGCCGCGGGCGTGCCGGCCGCGGTCTGGCTGCTGCCCGCCCAGCTGGGCGCCTCCGGCGTGCTCGCCGGCCTGTCTGCGGCCCAGTTCGCGGACGCCCTGGCCGAGGCGGTGCACGCGGGCGGCACGGTCGGCGCGGCCCGCGCCGAGCGGGCCGTGGACACGCGCGTCCTTGAGCAGCTGCATGGCGCGCTCGGCGGCGACGTCACGCCGGCCCGGCTGGCCTCCGCAGTCCGGGCCGCCCTCGGCCACGCCGACCGCCCCGCCGTGCTCAGCCCGGCGGAGCAGGCGCTGATCTCGACCGAGCTGTTCCCGGCGGAATACCGGCGCCAGATCGAGCCGAATTTAGTACGGATCGAAGCTTTCCTGACCGGGCTCGCCCAGCACACGGGGCAGCCTGGCCAGCCTCCGGCCGCCCCTGAGCCGCCGGCCTACTACACGTGCCTGGCCCTGGAGCCCGCGGCCCGCAGCGCCCGCGCCGAGGTCCTCGCGGCACTGACGGTCCAGTGGCTGACCGTGCAGGTGACGAGCAGCGACGATCCGGCCCCGGCCGTCATCATCGCGGGCGCGGACGAGATCAGCCGGCCGCACCTGGAGCGGCTGGCCGGGGCGTGCGAGCGGCGGGGCGTCCCGCTGACGCTCCTGTTCCGTCATCTGCGCGACACCGGGCTGGGCATGCTGGGCGGGGGCGCGGCGGCGTTCATGCGGCTGGGTCACCACGGGGAGGCGGAGCAGGCCGCGGCCTACATCGGCAGGCAGCACCGGTTCGTGCTCTCGAACGTCACCGCCTCCCTGGGGGGCAGCGACACGCACACGATCACTGAGACCGAGGGCCAGGCCGTCAGCGACACCATCCACATCGGCGGCCACGCGGGCTGGAAGGGGATCATCCGGCGGCACAGCCTGCGGAACGCGGGCCACGATGAGTCCCGGCGCCATTCCCGCAGCCGGTCGGTGTCCCGGAACTGGTCCACCGCCCGGTCCTGGGCCGAGAGCACTAACTGGAGCAACGCCGCGGCGAGCCAGCGGGTCTACGAGTACGCGGTGGAGCCCTCGGTGCTGCAGAACCTGCCCGACCAGGCGCTGCTGCTGGTCACCCGGGGTTCCGGCGGCCCGGCGCTGACGTCGGTGGAGTGCGACCCGGCCATCGTCACCCTGCCCCGCGTCAGCACCGCGCCGCTGCCCGACCCGGCCGACGTGCGGCTGCCCGCCCGGGAAACAGGCCCGCTGCCCGCACCGGGCCAGGCCGAACTGCCCGGCCCGGGCGCCACCCCGGGTCAAGCCGGCCCGGGTCAGGCGGCACAGGGTCACACGGCAGAAGCTCGAACGGCAGAAGGTCACACGGCAGGGGGCCACGCGGGGGGTCACACCGCCCAGGGTCAGCCTGGGCGCGATGCCGACCGAGGAGAGAGATGGACCCGATAAAGCTCATCGTGACCGCGCTGACGGCTGGAGCCAGGGCCACCCCCGGGTCGCTGGCGTTACCGGGCACGCACACCGAGCTGGTGGCGCTGGCCCAGCAGCGGCTCCGCGGCCGCCCGAACGGCGCCATGGTGCTGAGACAGCACGCCGAGGACCCCGCTCGGTGGGGCCGCCCGCTGGCCAAGGCGCTGGAAGCGGAAGGGGCGGCGGGGGACGCCGCGCTCATCGGCGCGGCGCAGGCTCTGCTCCGGCTGACCGACGAGGCCGGGTCCAGCCGGGGCAAGTACACCCCCGACACGGCCAGCCCGTCCGGTCAGGCCCCCGGCTGACCGGACCAGGCGGCGCCCGCTCCCCACGCGCCTGCGGGCGCCGCCCGGCTACCCCTGCGGGCGGCGGGCCGGGTGGCCAACCCGGCCGCCCGCTCTTCCTCCAGCACACACGGCCCCGGTGGAGCCGGTCTGCAGAACCTGTGCAGGAGGTGTGGAGCACCCGATCCCAGGACCAGGACCAGGACCAGGACCAGGACCAGGACCAGGGTCAGGGTCAGGGTCAGGGTCAGGACCTGGCCCGGGGGCGGGAGCAGGCCCCGGGGTGCGGCGGGCACGGGCGCGGCGGCGGAGCCGCCGGAACGCCTCGACCACGCCGCTCACCACCACGGTGAGACCCAGCCCGACCAGCAGCCCGGCCCACGGCCGACCCTCGAAGGCCTGGCCGCCGAGCCGGCCGATGAAGAACGCGTAGCTCGCCCACAGGACCCCCGCGAGGGCGGTACCCAGCATGAAGCTGCGCCGGGGGTAACCGATGAGACCGCAGGTGAGCGTGACCGCGGTCCGGCCGCCCGGGATGAACCGGCAGGCCACGATGATCCGGGTGCCGTACTCCTCCAGGGAGTGCTGCGCCCACGCGCGGCGGCGCTCCCCCCGCTCGCCTACGAAGATCCACCGGCTGACGGCCGGCCGAACCGGCGGCCCAGCAGGTAAGCGGCGTTGTCGCCGAGGAACGCGCCGAGCGCGGCCAGCGCGACCAGCACCGCGATCCGCGGGTCGGCGCGGCCCGCGGTCGCGACACCGAGGGCGATCACCGCGGTCTCGCTGGGCAGAAGGGGGATCAGCGCGTCGAGCGCGGGCACGAGAACCGCGACGAGGTAGGAAATAGGGGAGCTGATGTCCAGCTGGGCCAGGTCGATCACCAGCGTCCCCCGCGGCGCCGGGAACTCAGCACCCGGGCCAGCACGACGGCCAGGGCGGCGCCGAAGACGATCCACGGCGCGATCACGATCAGGTCATTGCCGGTCATTCCATCAGTGCAGCCGGCGGCGGTGCCGGGCAGGTGGAGCTGTGATGGCGATGGTGTGGAGCCGGACCGCAAACCCCGCTCATCCCGGCGGGCGTCCCGGGTCCCGGTCCCGTATTGCGGGATCATGGGAACATGGCGGCGAGCTGGTGATCCGGCCGGGTAACCCGGCGGCGGCCGGGAGAGGCAGGTGAGCAGCGATGGCGGCGACAGTGCTGGTCGTGGAGGACGAGCGCAAGCTGCGCGAGCTGGTCCGCTCGTACCTGGAGCGGGCCGGGTTCACCGTGCTCAGCACCGACTCCGGCGCGGAAGCGCTCACGCTGGCCGGGTCGGCCTCCCCGGACCTCGTGATCCTTGATCTCGGCCTGCCGGACGTGGCGGGAGAGACCGTCGCCCGCGAGCTGCGCGCGGCCGGGCCCACGCCGATCCTGATGCTGACCGCCAGGAGCACCGAGGAGGACCGGATCCGCGGCCTGGAACTCGGCGCCGACGACTACGTGACCAAGCCGTTCAGCCCCCGGGAACTGGTGCTCCGGGTCCAGGCGGTGCTGCGCCGCAGCAACCCGGTGGAGGCGCAGGGCGTGGCCAGCTACGGCGGCGGCGAGCTGGTCATCGACGAGCCGCAGCGACAGGTCACGGTACGGGGCGCCGCCGCCGCCCTGACCCCGACCGAGTGGGGTGTGCTGCTGGCACTGGCCACCGTCCCGGGCCGGGTGTACTCCCGGTTCGAGCTGATCAACCGGGTGCGGGGCTATGAGTTCGAGGGCTACGAGCGCACCGTCGACTCACACGTGAAGAACCTGCGCCGCAAGATCGAGGAGGACCCGGGCAACCCGCGGATCGTGCAGACGGTGCTGGGCGGGGGTTACCGGCTCGGCCTGCCCCGCGATGGCTGACCACGCCATCCCGCCGCCCGGTACCCAGCCGCCCGGGACCCCGGGGCCCGGTGCCCCGGCCCGGAGCGGCGCCATCGGCCTGCGGCTGGCGCTGGCCTTCCTCGGGGTGGCGCTGGTGGCGATCGCCCTGCTCGCCGGCCTGACCGCCGTGTTCTCCGCCGCGGACGTGTCGGCCCTGGCCGCACGCCAGCGGGCCCAGCTGGCCGGCGCGGTCGCCGTGGCCGCGGGCGCGGTCTGGGACCAGACGAACAGCTGGAGCGCCGCGGACCTGGGCCCGGTGCTGGATCTGGCCGCCCGCACCGGCGCCGACGCCGAGATCCGTAACGCGGCGGGCCGGGCCGTGGCGTCCTCACCCGGGTTCGCCGGGCACCCCGGCACCCAGCTCAGCGCGCCGGTCGTGGTGCGTGGCCAGCGGGTCGGAACGGCCGCCGTCCGGTTCAGCGGTTCGGGCCTGGGCGGGGCGGAGCACACCCTGCGCAGCGCACTGCTGCGGGCCATCGCCGGGGCGGCCGGGCTGGCCGCGCTGCTCGCGCTGCTGACCGGCCTGGCCGTGGCCCGGCGGATCACCCGCCCGGTCGAGCGGATCATCACCGTGACCCGGGCCATGGGCGGGGGGGACCGCGCCGCACGGGTCGGCCCGGTCGCGGCGCCCGGCGAGCTCCGTGAGCTGGCCACCGCGTTCGATCAGATGGCGGACACCCTGGACCGGCAGGAGCAACTGCGCCGCGACCTGGTCGCCGACGTGGCCCACGAGCTGCGCACGCCGGTCGCGATCCTGCAGGCGGGCCACGAGGCCCTGCTCGACGGGGTGGTCGAGGCGACCCCGGACCAGCTGGCCTCGCTGCGCGACGAGGTACTCCGGCTGGCGCGCATGGTGGACGACCTGCAGACGCTCGCGGCGGCCGACGCGGCCACACTCCAGCTGTCGCTGCACCGCTGCGACCTGGCCGAGGTGGCCGCGGCCGCCACGGACAGCCTGACCGGGCGGTTCGAGGCGGCCGGCCTCACCGTCGAGCGGCAGCTCGCCCCGGCCTGGGTCATGGCCGACCCGCGCTGGCTGCACCAGGTGGTCACGAACCTGCTCACCAACGCGCTCAAGTTCACCCCGGCCCGGGGCCGGGTGACGGTTCAGACCGGGACCACGGGCCCGTCCGCCGTGCTCCGGGTCGCCGACACCGGCCCGGGGATCCCCGCCGACGAGCTGCCGCACATCTTCGAGCGGTTCTGGCGCGGCAGGCAGGCGTCACAGATCTCCGGCAGCGGCATCGGTCTCGCGGTGGCGGCCGAGCTCGCGCGGGCCCACGGCGGACAGCTGACCGCCAGCAGTCAGCCCGGGCGCGGCACGGAGATGACGCTCAGCCTCCCGGCGGCCTGATCCGGCTGGTGCTCGACCCGGCCGGCCTGCCCCGGCCCGTGTCCTGCCCCGGCTGTGTCCTGCCCCCGGGCTGGTGTCCTGCCCCCGGGCTGTGTCCTGCCCCCGGGCTGGTGTCCTGCCCCCGGGCTGGTGTCCTGCCCCGGCCCGCGTGCTGACCCGGGCCCAGCGCGCCCGGCCCCGGTTTCTCCACCCGGTCACCACATCAGGCGCACAACCTCTGCACCCGCGGCCTGTTACCTGATCCGGTCGCCCTGATCCGATGATCCCCCCGAGGCGCGGATCAGGGCGGCCCAGCCGCCGCGCTGCTGGCCATCCGCGGCACCGAGCAGAGGAGAGGACATGACCGCCGCAACCGAGGACCTGCTCCCCGTGCGGACCCAGACCGCGCCGGGCCCTGCCGCGCCGAGCCCAACCGCGCCGACCCCGGCCGTGCAGGCCCACCGCATCTTCATCCAGGCCACGTCCCTGGAGATCTGGGACGCGCTGACCCGGCCCGGCTGGACCCAGCAGTACGGCTACCGGGCCCCGGCCCAGTACGAGATGCGGCCGGGCGGCGCCTACCGGGCCTTCGCGAGCGTGAGCATGAAGATGCGCGGTATCTGCGGCGTGGTCTTCGACGGTGAGGTCCTCGAGGCCGATCCGCCCCGGCGGCTCGTGCAGACGTGGCACGTCCTGTTCGACGCCGGCACCCGGGCCGAGGTGGACACCCGGCTCACCTGGGAGATAGAGGAAGGCTACGGTGGCGTGAGCGCACTGACGCTCATTCACGACCTGGCGGGCGCCCCGAGAACGGCGGCGCTGGTCGAGGGACGGCACGCGGCAGTGAGCGGCGGCTGGGCCTGGATCCTCAGCGATCTGAAGACGCTGCTGGAGACCGGCCGGCCGCTGACCGTCTGACCCGCCCGGCCGGACAGGGTCTCGCCATGGCATGGTTTCTCATCGTGACCGCAGGGCTGTTCGAGACGGGTTTCGCGGTGCTGCTCAAGCAGAGCGCCCATTTCACCCGCCTGTGGCCCACGATCGGCTTCGCGGCCTGCGCGCTGATCAGCTTCGGCCTGCTCAGCCTGGCCCTGCGCCGGCTGGAGGTGGGCCCGGCGTACGCGGTCTGGACCGGTATCGGGGCGGCCGGCACGGCCGTGATCGGGATGATCATCCTGGGCGACACCGTGTCCGCCGCCAAGCTGGTCTCGATCGGGCTGATCCTGGCCGGCGTGATCGGGCTCAACCTGTCCGGCGTAACCCCCTGATCCCCTGACCCCGGCCTCCTGGGCGGCAACGGGCACCGCGCGGCCCGGCGCCACCAGAACCGCCCGGTGCCGCCCGGGGGACCGGCCCGGGACGGTCTTCGTTGGGGCGATGGAGGCCGGTCTGGCGCGGCCGGACCGGGTGCGCCGGCGTGCGGGAGCGACACGCGCGGCCGGCCCCGCGCGCCTCCCCGGGGCGTTCGCCCGGCTTCGTTACTATCTGCCCGCGGAGGGCGGTGGGAATGGCAGGGGCACGCGCGCAGCACCGGCTCGGGGGCTGATGCTGGGGCACTCGCATGCGCTGTCCGGCGGGGTGGCCGGCCTCGCCGCGGGGATCTTCCTGCACCTGCCGATCCCGCAGACCGGGGCGCTCGCCGGCTTCACCGCGGGCATGGCGCTGCTGCCTGACCTGGACAAGTGCGGGTCGTCGCCGGCCCGGTCGCTCGGATTCGTGTCCGAGGCCGTCGCGTGGATCTTCGGCCGGATCAGCGGCGGCCACCGGCACGCCACCCACTCCTTCCTCGGCATCGCGGTCTTTACCGCCCTGGCCTGGGTTTCCTGCCAGTTCCGGGCGGACTGGGTGGCAAGGCGGGACTCGCGCTGCTGATGACGCTCAGCGTGTCCGCCGGCCTGGAGGCCCTCCATGTCGCCCGCGGCCACGTCGCCGACCTGGCCGGGATCGCGGTGGCCGCCGCCGGGATCTGGTACGGGTACGGCCTGCGGTTCATCCCCATCGCGGTACTGCTCGGCTGCGCTACCCACATCACCGGGGACATGCTCACCGACTCGGGCTGCATGCTCGGCTACCCGTGGTCCCGGCGCCGCTTCCACCTGCTGCCGGAGCCGCTGGCCTTCACCACCGGCACCCTCCCGGAACTATTCATCATCGACCCGATCCTGTCCGGGGCGCTGCTGGCCCTCGCGGTGTGGATCACCGACCCGTCGTGGCTGCGGGCCCAGTGGGGGCCCCTGGCCGGCTGAGCTGGCGCTGGACAATGGCGAGTCATGTGAGCGTGCCCGGGAAGTACGGCCGTGAGCCCGTTGCCGAGGAACCTGGAGGCCTGGATGTGGCACGCGATGTTCATCGAGCAGATCCCGCTCGCCGAGAAGGTCCTCCGCACCGTCCTCGTGTACGCGCTGATCGCCCTGCTGTTCCGGCTGACCGGCAAGCGCGGGCTCTCCAGCATGAGCACGTTCGACTTCGTGGTCATCTTCCTGCTGTCCAACGTGGTGCAGAACGCGGTCATCGGCAACGACACCTCGCTGACCGGCGGGATCGTCGGCGCCATCACCCTGGTGACGGTGAACTCGGCCGTCAACCGGGTGGTCGCCAGCAACGCCACGGCGGCCCGGATCTTCGACGGCCGGCCCACCACCGTGATCCGTGACGGGCACGTGGTCCAGCGCGCCCTGGTGCACCTGGGCCTGCGGCGAAGCGAGGTCGATCATGCGGTCCGCCTGCAGAACGGGGACGACGTGAGCGATGTCCAGGACGGGGTCCTCGAGCCCGGCGGGCAGCTCGTGCTGAGCCTCAAGCACGGCGACCAGGGCGCCACCAAGGACGACGTGGCCAGCCTCCGCGATCAGCTCAGCCGGATCGAGAGCCTGCTCCGCGCGGCGCCGTAGCCGGTCCGCGGCGACGTGACCGCAGGCGGACCCTGGCTGGCCCGCGGCGCCGGCTGATCAGGAACCGGGATCGCCGGCGGTGGTGTACGTGCGCCGGAACTGCTCGCCGGTGACGGGCCAGCGCTCTCCGTGGCTGCCTTCCACCACCCAGTCCCCGGGCTGGGCGACCGCCCGCCCCTCCATCGTCCGCAGGACCAGCGTCTCGCTGACCTGCCAGGCACGGAACGTGCCGGTGCGCAGCCAGAAGCCACCGCCCAGCGGGGCGTGGCTGCCCCGGAAGGCCAGGTCGCGCACGGTCCGCTCATCGCCGGCGTCGTCGATCACCCGCCAGTCCCCGGCGTTGCCGTGGAGCTCATCGCCTGACCGGCGCGTCCACGGCCAGCGGGCGGGCAGGCGCCTCGCGCGCACCGTTCCGGTACGCCGGAAGTCGGCCGCCCCCGGGGGCCCGCCGGGCGGGATGATCGGCATGAAGCCCACGTCCTCGAGCTGCGCGAGCTGTGATCGCAGCAAGTCGATGGCCTGGTGGCGCCCGGCTGGGGGAAGATCGGCCCACGAGACCACCCGGCTGTTCACGAGCCCGTTCCCGGTGGCCCCGTTCCCGTCGGCCGCGTGCCTGGCCACGGCGTTTCGCAGGTGCCGGGCGCTGGGGCCATCCGGCTGGCTGGCCGACCACCCGGCCCCGAGCCGCCGCCGGTACCAGCGGGTGTGCTCGGCCCGGGCGACCGCTTCCAGGTCATGATCGCTGAGTTCGATGAAGCTGCCCGGCGCGACCGCGCGGCCGGGGACCCAGCTCCGGCCGCGGGCCACGACCGCGGTCATGATGCTGCGGATCTGCAGGATGTTGTCCTGGCGGATGAAGTCGTCCAGGCTCTCCCAGGGCCGGCCGGTCAGCGTCCTCGGATTCCCGGGCGCCGGCGGGTGGCTGAGCCGGTAACACTCGTGCCAGTGGCGGGCCACCCGGGTCCAGGTGTCCTCGGGGACCTCACCGCCCACCAGGAGCGCCCGCTGGAAGGGTTGCAGGAGGTCGAAGATCGCGCCGGTGGTGCCCGCGCCCTCGGAGGTCTGCACGAATACGGGGATACCCGGGTGGAGCCGGGCCACCCGCCCGGCCTCGTGCATGCCGCGCTCGCTCAGCGCGTCCGTGACGACCACGGTGGTCCCGGCCGCGGCCGCCGCGGGCATCGCGTCCAGCATGGCGAGCAGCCCGTCCATCCAGGGACGCGGCTCGGCCCGCACGTCACGCAGCGCGCGGACCACAGACGGCGGGGAGGTCGCGAGGTACTCGCGGCGCAGGTCGTCGGCCCGCCGGTCCAGCAGCAGCACGTGCTGCACCGGCAGGGGGGCGGCCTCGCCAGTGGTGCTGCCCGCCCCGTTGGCCGCGGATTGGGCGCTGGCCGCGGCTTCGGCGAGCTCCTGCCGTTCCCAGGCCCGCCGGGCCAGTTCGCGGAGGACGGCCAGGGCCAGCGTGTTGTCCCCGCACAGCAGCAACTGGTTCCCCTGGGTACGGAAGACCTGGTCGAGCAGGGCGGAGGCGGTCGATTCGTGGGCGCTGAGGGCATCCTCGAACCAGCGGCTGGACCGGCCGATGCGCCAGCCCCGCCAGTGATCGGCGTGGCGCGGATCGTCGATGCGGGCCACCAGATGGGGCTGGCGGTCCGGGTCGGGCTGGTAGCGCCGCAGGATGGTCCTGGCGGCGGCGAGGATCGCCTCATTGTCCGCAACGTCGTCCCGTAGCGCATACAGCCGCCGTAGCGCGCAGCCGCGCCGGCCCGCGATAACCGGCAGCAGCACCCGCGGGGACGACGGCTGCCCGATCAGGACGCGGGCTCCGGTGGCGCGGGCCTCGTCCAGCAGCGGATGGCTGGCGTCGGGCTCGATGACCACGATGCTGGCGGGCCGGAAGGTCTGCGCGAGCCGCTGCAACACCGGGAGCGTCATGCTGTCGAGCCCGGTGAGGATGGTCGCGTCCCACACCATCCGGGCCCGCATCCGGTCCAAAGGCTGGCGCCACAGGACCGCCGCCACGGTCAGGGCCCCGGTCAGCGTCGCTCCCAGGCAGACCGGGCCGCCGATCTGGTAGGCCAGCGCGGGCGGCAGCCGGCAGGCGCCCAGGGGAAAGGACGGCGGGTTGCCCACGTACAGATCGAGCACCCAGCCGAGGGCGGCGCTGGGCGTCTGCCTGCCCCGGCACGGGACCAGGGCGGCAGTAGTGAGCACCCCGCCGGTCACGACCATGGTCACGACCGTGGTGATCCCGGCGGCCTGCGGTATCAGCCGCCGCGGGTACCAGTAACACAGCAGAGCCGCCAGCCACAGCGCCGCGAAAACCAGCGGCGCGGCGACGTACCCGGGGCGGAGCAAGACCCGCCACCAGGCCCCGGTCTGGTAGAGCCACCACCGGTCGGCGGCCGAAACCCAGGCTCCCCAGGCGAGGTATCCCGTCACAACGCTGCCGAGGAGGGCCGGGATCACCCACGCGGCCCGCTGACTCAAGCGGACCGTCGCCCGCCGGATCGTCGCCAGCGGGCCGTCGCCGACCACGGCCGTGCTACCAATCAGAAAGAACTTTCCCTCAATCAATCGGCCATACGGACCTTAACTTCGACGTTGTCACAGAACGGCCACGGCGCCTAGCCCGGCGGCCGGGCCGTCTGCCCGGGGCCTGCGAGTGGGCAGGCCAGGACACCCAGGTCGCGCCAATGATGCTCGCTGGCCACCGGGCTCCCTATCGGCGCCGGCTGTCACGGGCCAAAATCTGGCCAGAAGCACGTTTGAATGGACGCGGACCCTGCGCGGGTCCTACTGTTAGCCGATGCAGTCGGCCGAGAGAGGGCTACCTCGCCTCGCCGGTGGCCGAGTCAGAGGCGAGTCCCCGGCATATCACCCGCGGAGTGTGATGCACCCGCCGAAGAGCCTGGGTCACGTTTGATTACCCAATGTGACAACAACCCGTGTGGGCGTAGATTGGTGGGGCGGTTATGCAGAATGCCGGCGGTACCGTAACGATTGTTGCATCTGGGGTGCCAGATCTTCGTGGTGTCTCCTTGACGGACAATTCGGCTATGCGTACGGCAGACGTCAATGAGGCGCTTCGCCGCATTGGGGTGGATGTCCCGGCCCGGCCTGCACAGGAATTCAGCTCGTCCATCTGATCCAGAGAGGGCCTGACATGGGCAGGCCATCCACGTCCCACCATCAGGGCGGCCCGCTCCCGCTGAGCCAGGTCGTTCTCAAGCTGCACAGCCGTTGCGACCTGGCCTGCGATCATTGTTATGTCTATGAGGCTGCCGACCAGAGCTGGCGCGGGCGCCCCACGGTCATCTCTGACGAAGTGATCTCGCAGGCGGGACGGCGGATCGCCGAGCATGTGGCGTCGCACTCGCTGCCCATGGTGCAGGTTGTCCTGCACGGCGGGGAGCCGCTGCTCGCTGGTCACTCCCGGCTGCGGCGGGTCGTGACCGAGCTTCGCGCGGCACTGCGCGGTGTGTGCGCGCTCGATCTCAGGATCCATACCAACGGTGTCCTGCTCAGCCAGCAACTGTGCGAGCTCTTCGCTGAGCACGAGGTCAAGGTCGGCATCTCTATTGACGGGGACCGGGCCGCTAACGATCGCCACCGCCGCTACGCGGATGGCCGCAGCAGCTACGACAAGGTGATCCGGGCCATCGGGCTGCTGCGCGCCCCCCGTTTCCGTGATCTCTTCGCTGGGGTACTGTGCACGATCGACATCGCCAATGATCCACTGGTGACCTACGAGTCCCTCATGGACTTGCAGCCCCCGCGGATCGACTTTCTCCTGCCCCACGCGACATGGCACGATCCCCCCGCCCGCACGCCCGCCGCGGATAGCGAGTATGCCGACTGGCTGATCGCAATCTTCGATCGCTGGCTCGGTGATGGCCGCCCCGTGCAAATCCGGACCTTCGATTCGATCATGTCCACGCTGCGCGGTGGTGAAAGCTTCACCGAGGCGCTCGGGCTCGGGCCCGTCGGTCTGGTCGTCATCGAGACCGACGGCAGCTACGAGCAGGTCGATTCGCTGAAGGTGGCGTTCCAGGGCGCGCCGGAAACCGGGATGAACGTCTTCGACCACGCTCTTGATGACGTCGCCCGGCATCCCGACATCCTGGCCCGCCAGCAGGGGATAGCCGCCCTGTCCGCGACGTGCCAGGAGTGCCCGGTGGTCGGCAGCTGCGGCGGGGGCCTCTATACCCACCGCTACCGGGCGCTGAACGGCTTCGACAATCCGTCGGTCTACTGCGCGGACCTGCTGTCGCTGATTTCCCACGTGGGGAGCCACCTGCCCGAGGAGCCTCCGGCCGTCCCGCGGCTCCCGGTCCACGCCATGGACGACGCGGATTTCCGTGCGCTCGCTTCAGGTACCGGCGGCGCCGGGTCCGTGGGCCGGCTCATCGAGGGCCAGCGGAGCCTGCTGCGCGGCCTGCTGGGTGCGGTCTACCAGGCCGGGACCACGGCGCCCGCGGTCCCCGCGGCGGACCAGGCGGAACTGCGGGCGGCCTGGGATCTGCTGGCCGCCCTGGACCGTGATCAGGCGGAAGCCCTTGATGACATCCTGAGCCACCCCTACCTGCGGGTCTGGGCCGTGCACTGCCTCGGGCGGCTGGGCCTGGCCGCGGCCGGGGGCGACGAGGGCCAGGCCGGAAATGTGCGGGACCTGGCCGCTGACCTCGGCTACCTGGGGGCGGTCGCGGCTGCGGGCGCGACCCGTGCTGGCATGGGGACGGCGGTCACGGTCCCGGTCGTGAACGCGTCCATTCACCTCCCCACACTCGGCCGGCTCGTCCTGGGCCCGGAGGAGGGGGAGTGGCCGGCCGCGGGCGACCCGGAGACAGCGCGCGTCAGCGTGATCAGCAACGCAGTCGTCATCCGGGTCGGCGACTCCTGCTGGACCCTGGACCGGGCCGCGCTGCTCGCCGGGACGTCCCGCGCTGACGCGGCCCCCGGGAACAGCAGATCAGGCGAATGGCAGCCGGTGCGCAGGCTGCAGGCCGGCGGCTTGCGGGTGGCTCTCGACGACACCGACCCGTACCGGGACTGTGGGCAATGGCCGGCCGCGCCCCGGCTGACCGAGGCCGAGACCGCCCGGTGGGAGCGCGAATTGCTGGCCGCATGGCAGGAAATCGGGCGCGAGCACGCCGCGTACGCCCCGGCGCTGGCGGCCGGCCTGACCACGCTGACCCCGCTGACCGCCGCCCAGGACGGGCCTGAGGCTGGCGCGGTGGCCAGGCATGCGTTCGGGGCCGTGGCCGCGTCGGCTCCGGCCGGGCCGGGCCGCCTGGCCCTGCTGCTCATCCGGGAGTTCCAGCACGCGAAGCTCGATGCGGTGCTCGATCTCTACGACCTCTATGAGCAGGCCGACGACCGCCTCTTTCCCGCCCCGTGGGGTGAGGGCAAGGGCCGGATCGACGGGCTCCTGCACGGCGCCTACGCGCACCTGGCCGTCACGGAGGTCTGGCGCGTAAGGCAGCAGCGTGCGTCCGGCACGGCGGCCGACACCGCCGGGCGCCGATTCGGCGAGTGCCGCGCCCAGACAGGCGAGGCGATCGGGACCCTGCTGGACTCGGGCGCGCTCACGTCGCTCGGCACGCGGTTCGTCGAGGAGATGCGCGGCACCGTCGCCGCCCTCATCGGTCCTGGCGGCACCGGCCACGGCGCCTGAGCGCGCGGCCTGGCTGGCCCTTCCGCAGCGCAGCGCGGCGATACCCTCTGGTAACCAGCAGAAATCTCTTATATCATCATTTCGCCGCGGCGCTTTGCAGTGATGAATGGTTTCTGGTCTCACTGCGGGGACTGGTGAGACTGGCGTGATAGGGGGATATGGCGCCGATGGGTTCAGGGCGAGACGACAGGCCATACTTCTTCCTCAGCTACGCACGGACACCGAAACGGGACCCGTCCGATCGTGATGATCCGGACCGCTGGGTTTACAAGCTCTACAAAGACCTCTGCGCCGCCATATTACAAATGACCGATGCCCGGCCGGAAGAAGCCGGGTTCATGGACCGCGAAAATCGGATCGGCGCTCAGTGGTCACCGGAACTGACGTCGGCGCTGGCCAGGTGCCGCGTATTCGTGCCGCTGTACTCACGGCGGTACTTCGAGAGCGATAACTGCGGCCGGGAATGGTTTGCCTTTGCCCGCCGTGAGATCACCCACAGAGCCCGGGGCCGCCAGGTGGTCGACGCCATCGTGCCGGCCCTGTGGACGAGGCTCCCCCGGCACAGGCTGCCCTATGTCGCGCAGTCCGTGCAGTTCGACCACCAGTTCCTGGGTGAGCGCTACTGCGCCGAGGGGTTCTACGGGATCATGAAACTGCAGAATTACCGAGCTGACTACCAGCGCGCGGTGCACAGGCTCGCCGAGCGGATCATCGCCATTGGCGACGAGAGTGTCCCCTTTGCTGACGAAGCCGCAGCCCAGCACGCCGCGAGGGGGGAATTTGATTCGCTGCCCAGTGCTTTCGGCCCCGCCAGCGCACGGCGCACCGCGGATGGCCGGCTCCAGATCGCGGTGCTGGCCCACGACACCTCTACCCTCCCGCCCGGCCGGTCAGCTGATTACTACGGCGCCACGCCGCATACGTGGAGCCCGTACCGGCCGGATTACCCTCAGCCGCTGGCCGACTATGCCCAGGAACTGGCCAAGAAGTGCCTGGACTGCAAGCCGCTCGTCGGGGCCTTCGACGACGACGTAACCAGCTGGACGAGCGCCGAGTGCCCGGTACCGCCGAGCCTTTGCCTGGTGGATCCCTGGGTGAGCCTGTCGGCCAAGCACCAGGAACAGCTCAACCGCCTGGACCGGGTGGAGGAGCCCTGGGTCAGCGTGCTGGTGCCCTGGAGCAGCCAGGACACCGGAGCGCATGAGGCCCGGGATGACCTTCGCGCCAGCCTGCAGCAGCACCTCGGGCGCAAGCTGGCCAGCGTCCCGCGCCGGTGCCAGATGGCCGCGAGCGGAATCCCCACCCTCCAGGATTTTGGCCAGCTCCTGCCTGAGATGACGATGATCATGCTGAAGAGATTCCGTAAAGAAGCGACTGCCCATCCGCCCGCAGGTCCTGTCATCGAGCGCCCGCGGCTCAGGAGAGCCGACCCTAACGATCCCGGAGATGCCCGATGAGTGAGACCGGCGAGGGCCAGATCATCACCTTCTACTCCTACAAGGGCGGCACAGGCCGGACGATGGCGCTGGCTAACGTGGCCTGGATACTGGCCACCAACGGAAAGCGTGTCCTGTCCGTCGACTGGGACCTGGAATCACCGGGCCTGCACAAGTTCTTCCATCCCTTCCTGGACGAATCAACCGTCAGCGCCACACCCGGTGTGATCGAGATAATCAATGATTATGCCTCGGCGGCGGTTGATCCCGGGCCGCGCAGCGATGACTGGCACCGGGAATTCGCCAGCGTCGAACGGCATGCGGTCTCCCTGGAATGGCGCTTTCCAGATGGCGGCAAGCTTGACTTCCTCTCGGCCGGGCGCCAGAACCGCGACTATTCCGCCGCGGTCTGCTCGCTCGACTGGGACAACTTCTATGACCGGCTCGGCGGGGGACGTTTCTTCCGGGCCATGCGGGACGACATGAAGCAGAAATACGACTACGTGCTCATCGACAGCCGCACGGGGCTGAGCGACGTGGCCGACATCTGCACGATCGAGCTTCCGGACGTCTTAACGATCTGCTTCACGCTCAGTGATCAGAGCATCGAGGGTGCCGCCGACGTGGCCCGCCAGATCAGCAGGCGCTACCGGGACCGTAACATCCGGGTACTGCCGGTGCCGATGCGCATCGAGGACGGCGAGAAAGAGAAGCTGGACGTCGGCCGGGCCCTGGCCCGGATGAAGTTCGAGGGGTTCCCGGCCGGGATGACCCCGGAGAGCTCGGCGCTGTACTGGGCCTCGGTGGAGGTCCCGTACAAGCCCTTCTACGCCTTCGAGGAAACGCTGGCCACGTTCGGGGAC
Source organism: uncultured Actinomycetes bacterium (assembly GCA_963751175.1). Classification (GTDB taxonomy): domain Bacteria; phylum Actinomycetota; class Actinomycetes; order Streptosporangiales; family Streptosporangiaceae; genus RYN-230. Next base: position 65,306 of record CAVVTM010000019.1, read on the forward strand.
GACCCGGGTTCGCCTGCCTCCCTGCTCTCCTCGTTCGAGCGGATCACCGACGCCGTCACCGCCGGGCACGTGAGCACGATGCGGCCGGTTCCTGAAGACCTCCGGCTGCAGTACAAGGACGCGTTCGCCCGGCGGCAGCCCGCGTCTTCCACGCAGGTCTACCTGAGTTACGTGCCCGAGGACCGGATGTGGGCGGACTGGATCGAGGCCGTGCTGACCCGGGCCGGTTTCCGCGTTCTGCCGCGCAGCACCGTGCTGACGGCCGGCGGCGGCGACCGGCGAGGCCCGGGGCAGCATCCAGGCTGAGCGTGAGCTGCAGGTGGCACCCCGCGCCATCGCCGTCCTTTCCTCCGCGTACCTGCACTCGCCCGACGCCAGGTCCATCTGGAAGACGCTGTCGTCGGCCGACGCCGCCGATACGCACCGTCAGCTGATCCCCGTCCGGGTCAGCGAGATCCGGATCACCGAGCCGTTCAACGAGCATCCGGTCGTGGACCTGGCCCGGATGGACGCGGCCCAGGCGACCGCGAAGCTGCTGTGGGCCCTGGACCGGCCCGCCCAGCCTGTCGGCCGGTCGGGGACCCAGGCCGAAGAGCCCAGGTTCCCGGGGACGATCCCGCCGATCTGGAACGTGCCCGCCCGGAACGCCGACTTCACCGGCCGTGGGGCGACGCTCGAGCTGCTGCGCGACAAGCTGGCCGGGGGCGGCCGGGCCGTCGTGGTCGCGCAGGCCCTGTACGGGCTGGGCGGGGTGGGCAAGACCCAGCTCGCCCTGGAGTACGCGCACCGCTTCATGGCCGACTACGACCTGGTCTGGTGGGTGCCCTCGGAACGGGCCGAGGAGACCAGCGGGTCGCTCGCCGAACTGGCCCGCAAGATGGGCCTGAAGGTCAGCGACAATGTGGCCGAGGCGGCTGAGGCGGCGCTGGAGGAACTGCGCCGCGACACGCACCCCGCACTGGCTGCTCATCTTCGACAACGCCGACGACCCCAAGCAGCTCGAGCCCTACCTGCCCACCGGATCGGGGCATGTCCTCATCACCTCCCGGAACCAGGCCTGGACGCACTCGGCCGAGCCCCTCGAGGTGGACGTCTTCACCCGGGACGAGAGCGTCGGCGCACCTGCTCCGGCACGTGCCCGACCTGGACCTCGCGGACGCCAAGAGGGTGGCCGACGCGCTGGGTCACCTGCCGCTGGCGGTCGAGCAGGCCAGCGCGTGGCTGGAGCAGACCGGGATGCCGGCCCGGGTGTACGTCGAGCAGCTGGCGACCCAGTCGACCCGGATCCTGGCGCTGAACCAGCCGCCGGACTACCCGATGCCGGTCGTGGCGACCTGGAACCTGTCCTTCGACCGGCTGAAGCAGCGGTCGCCTGCGGCGGTGCGGCTGCTGCAGCTGTGCGCGTTCTTCTCGCCCGGGCCGATCTCCATGGACCTGCTCTACAGCGACGAGATGAACGAGTCCCTGCTGCCGTTCGACGAGACGCTCAGCGAGAAGCTCATGCTCGGCCGGGTGATCCGCGATATCAGCCGGTTCGCGCTGGTGAAGGTGGACCAGGGCAGCAACTCGCTGCAGATCCACCGGCTCGTGCAGGCGGTGATCCGTTCGCAGATGAGCGATGAGGAGCAGGTCGAGGCACGCCATGAGGTGCACAAGATCCTGGTCGGGGCGCGGCCCCGCCAGGGTGAGACCGACGATCCGGCCAACTGGTCGACCTACGACATCATCTGGCCGCATCTGGGCCCCTCGGTGGCGGAGGAGTGCGACGACGCCCGGACCCGCCAGCTGCTCATCGACTGGGTGCGCTACCAGTGGAAGCACGGCGAGTTCGAGTCCTGCCTGGCCCTGGCCAGCCGGCTGGAGACCCTGTGGCGCCACCAGCTGGGGTCCGATGACCCGCAGACCCTGCACCTGCAATTCCACATCGCCAACGTGCTGCGCTCACAAGGCCGGTTCAGCGACGCCCGCGATCTGGACACCTATGTCCTGGAGCGGCAGCGCGAGGTGCTCGGGCCGGATCATCCGCACGCGCTCATCACCGCGAACGGGCTCGGCGCCGACCTGCGTGCGCTGGGCGACTTCCAGGCCGCGCTCGCCCTGGACCAGGAAACCTACGAGAGCTTCAAGGAGCAGTTCGGCGAGGATTACCAGCGGACCCTGGCCGCCGCCCACAACCTGGGCAGCTCGCTGCGGCTCGTGGGTGACTGCTTCACCGCGCGGCGGCTGGACGAGGAAACCCTGGACCGGCAGCGGCAGGTCCTGGGCCGGGAGCATCCCAACACCCTCCTGTCCGTGGCCAGCCTGGCGCTCGACCTGCGGGCCGCGGGCGCGTTCCGCGAGTCGGTGAACCTGCTCCGCGACACCTGGGAGAGATACCGCGAGGTCCTCGGCGACGACATGACCGAGACCCTGCTCACGGCGGCCAGCCTGGCCGTGTCGCTGCGCAAGGCGGGCGAGCAGTCGGAAGCGATGACGCTGGCGCAGGACACGTACGAGCGCTACAAGCGCCGCTACGGCAGCGATTCCCCCGATGCGCAATCCTGCGCGCTGAACCTGGCCTGCGACTACGCGGCGGTCGATGACATGCCGCGGGCCCTGGACCTGGTGACCGGGGTGAAAGCCGCGCACCAGGCCAGCCTGGGTGACGATCACCCGAACACCCTGGTCGCCGCGAACAACCTGGCCTGCTACCTGCGGTGCCTGGGGCGCCTTCCTGAGGCGCTCGCGCTGGCCGACGACACACTGACCCGGATGCGGCGCGAGCTCGGGGACCGCCACCCGCTGGCCTTGTCCTGCGCGGTGAACCTGGCCAACTGCCGGGGCGACTCAGGCGATCCCGGATCGGCCGAGGCTCTGGAGCGCCCGACCATCGCGCTCCTGCGGGAAACGCTCGGCGCCCTTCACCCGGACACCCTGGTCTGCGAGGCCAACCTGGCCGTATCGCAGCGCCAGGCGGGGCACGTGCACGACGCGGAGGAGCTCCGGGCGCGCGTCCTCACCGACTTCGCCCGGGTCCTGGGCGCCAGTCACCCGGACTCCGCGCAGCTGCAGCAGTGGCAGCGCATCAACCGTGACCTGGAACCGCAGCAGATCTGATCCCTATCCGCCTGCTGACCTCGCGTGGCCCACTAACCGGTGATCGATGGGCCGCCGGTGATTGAGGGTGCGATGATCGGGACGGCCCGCGGACAGCCACCGGAGAATGTCCGGGAGCACGTCGAGGGCGCCGAAATGAGCCGCCCCCGCCTGGACGACCACGGCGGCGCCGGGAATCCGGTCCGCCAGCCACCGGGCGTGGCTGGCGGGCGAGAACACGTCGCTGTCCCCATGCCACAGCAGGACGGGAACGGTCACGGACGCCGGATCGAACCCCCACGGTGAGCAGAAGGCGAGCGCGTCGTCGATCCAGCCGTAGTCGGAGATCCGCAGGGCCTCGGCGTAGGTCTCGATCAGCATGGAGCGGATGCCATGGTCCGCGACCACCCGCCGGTCCGGGTCGGGGAGCTCGGCCTGGAGCCTGGCGATCAGGCTGGCCGGGTTGGCCCGGACCTCCTCGGCCACCGCCTTGGTGTGGGCGACGATGTTCTCGTAACCGTTGGCCGCCGCGGTGAACTCGATGACGTTGGACTGGGCCATGCCGTCGAACCAGTCCAGCCCGTCTGCCCCGTGCGGGGCGAGTCCGACCAGCACGGCGGCCTTGGTGACGTGCCCGGTCAGCAGCGCCGCGCACGCGAGGGCGTGCGGGCCGCCACCCGACCGGCCGACCACCGAGAAGCGTTCCAGGCCGTAGGCGTCCGCGATGGCCAGCACGTCGGCGGCCACGTCGGCGACCCGCCGGCCGGCTGCGCGATCCGATCCGCCGTACCCCGGCCGGTCAAAGGAGATCAGCCGGACTCCCAGCCGGTGCAGGACGGCGGATCTGGGATGCGGTCCTAACCTGCTCCCCGGTGTCCCGTGCAGGAGGAATACGGGTTTTCCGTCGGGATCACCGCTCGCCTGGGTGGAAAGTCGCCTGCCGTCGGCCGTTCGCACCGTGTACTTCAAGATCATCCCTTGCCGCGTCCGCGCCGCCGACCTCAACCACGGCGCCGTCGCTTCCAGCATGCCGCCGGGAGGCCGGCAACGGAAGGGAGGGGACTGCCCATCCCTCCCGCTGACCGGTTGTGCAGGCCATCCTGGTGAAGACAGCCGCGGCCGTCCGCTGGCAGAGTGATCCCATGAGCGATTCGCTGAGTTTCCGCGGCGTCGAGACGATGGACCGGGACCGCAGCCACGCCCTGTTCGGCCAGACGATGGGGTATGTCGCCGTCACCGCCGGCTTCTTCGCGCTGGGCTCCTACCTGGGCCGCACCTTGTCCGGAAAACTGAGCCATTGACAGGCCGGGCCAGATCACATGATCGAGTCCTCCGGGCTAGCAAAGCCCTCCCGGGGGCCCAAAACGGCAGCGGCAGCGGATTCGCTGTCGCCGGGGACCGCAGTTCATAACCCCAGGTCAGAGCCCACATGACCCGTGGTCCGGTGAGCCGGGCTGCGGGGCATTGTGGGGTTAATACCGCCCAAATACCGTACTAAGAGTTCCCCGTGAGTTAGGGTGCTGTGCTTGTCGGGCTTTCCGGCTGAGTCTCGCTGGTCACCGTGAACCCGTGGCCACCGCAGCGGAAGGCACCCTGCGATCTGGGAGCCCCTTGTGGGTCCGTATCGCCTATTCCGTCGTCTTCTGATCACTTTTCTGGCGACAGCATCCCTAGCGGCGATCCCCCTCGCCACCACTTCCCAAGCCGCCTCCGCCGGGTCCCGGGCCCCACATGTGGCGGCTTACGTATGGGCCTACCAGCACGCGGCAGGCCACTGGTACTGCTGGGGCGGTACCGGGCCGAGCTGCTACGACTGCTCGGGGGTGGTGATGGCCGCGTACGCCCGGGAGGGCATCCACTTCGGCCGGTCCACCACCGACATGCTCGACTCGGGGCGCCTGATCCGGGAGAGCGAGCGCCAGGCACGACGAGGTGACCTGGCCTTCTACGGCACCGGACATGTGGAGTTCTTCATCCGGCCTGGCCACACGTTCGGTGCCCTGGACTCAGGAACCCGGATCGGCTGGCATCACTGGAACGCCTGGTGGCATCCCACGATGTTCTTCCGGGTGCGGGGCGCCGGCTGATCCGAGGCCGGCTGACTCTGCGGCGGCCGATCCGTCCCCGGCAAAGCCGGGCAAACCATCACCAACCTTTCTCAAACGGTTCGGTGCTGCGGTTAGCGCGCCCCGGGCCCGGGAACGCTGCTGTTCACGGGACCACCGGAGGGCGGCGCGAGGCGTGGCTGCGATGGTACGGCGGGGACGGACGGCGCCGCGGTGGCGGCTGGCGGACCTGAGCCTGGAGGACCGGATCGCCCGGGGCCGGTCCGCACGGCGCGAGGCACCCCGGTCGGGTCACGCCCGCTGGGAGCCCGCGGCGGGCCGCCCGGACCCGGTCACGCTGCTACAGGACCAGGCGGCCACCCGGGTGCCCGAACTGGTCCCGATCCGGTACGGGCGGATGCTCGTCTCGCCGGGCACCTTCTACCGGGGCGGGGCGCTCATCATGGCGTCCGACCTGGCTGCGACGCCCGTCGCTGCTGCCCGGGTGGACGCGGGCCCATGTCCTGGCCCACCTGGCCCGGTCCGCCGACGCGATGCGCACCCTGCTGGTCGGGGCCCGGTCCGGCCAGGACCGCCCGGCATACGCCAGCGCCGAGGACCGGGCGGCCGGTATCGAGCGCAGCGCGGCCCAGACGGCGAAGGATCTCGTGACGGACGTGGCCGACTCGGCGATGGCGCTGCGCACCGTGGCCCGGCAACTGCCCGGTCAGGCCTGGCCGCGTGCCGTGCGGATCCTGGGCTCGGCGCCGTTCCCGGCGGCGCAGCTGCTGAGCCCGGCGGCTGGTCGAGGTCGAGCTGCATCATTGCGACCTGGCCGCGGGGTACAGCCCGGCCGACTGGCCCGCCGCCTTCGCGTTCATGGAACTCGCCGAGCCCATGCGCTCGCAGCGCGAGGACCGGCTCAGCCGGCCGCAGGAGCTCCTGGACAGCGTGCGGATCGAGCGCCGCCCGCGCGTCCCCGGGCGGCCGCGAAACGGCATAGGCCCCCTCTGGGCCTGAATTAAGGGGGCTTAAGTCCTCTGTTCCCGTGACCGCTGGATGCGGTAGGCCATTAGCTGACAGTGGTCAACGACGACCCTGAAATGGTCGCCAGGAGAAGGGGATTCCCATGTCCAGGCTTACCAGGTTTCTTGCCCTCGCCACGGCTGCGGTGACACTGGCCCTGCCGGCTGGCTTGGCAGCCACCGCGGCCAGCGCCGCCACCGGCCCGGTCATTCCCACCAAGGAAGAAGCCGGGTACCAGTTCACCGGGGCGCAGTTCCGTTACGCCCAGGCCACCGTGTACCTGCGTAACGCCAGCCAGTACAGCGCCTCCATCGGCGGGCTCGGCCAGTCGGTCCAGTTCTGGGGCGGCGGCAGGGTGTACGTCCTCGGCGTGTCCGACACCACCAGCAGCAGCCCGTGGTCGCCCAATGTGGCGGTGTTCAATAACTCCACCCACGCCCTGATCTGTGCCGCATCGCTGGCCAACTGCCAGGACGCGTCCGGCGGGTTCGGGTCCACCAGCTACCCAGTCGGGCACTCCGTGCAGGAAGAGATCTTCTACAACCAGGGAAATGGTGACCTCACCTTCACGGTGAACGACGTGACCGCGCACACCACCTCCGTGTTCACGCTGAACGTCGGGACCGGGGTCTCCTTCAAGGAGGTCCGGATCGGCTCCGAGTTCGGCGACACCCCCTGGAGCGCACCGGCCTTCACCGCGCCCGCCTCCCAGCTCAAGGTGGCCGCGTTCAGCGGGGGCCAGCTGACCAACTACAAGGGCACGAAGCTGGCCTTCTCGGGCTACTTCACCACTTCGCCGCTGATCATGACCGGCCCGGGGAGCGTGACCGAGGCGAACGCCGGGGCGCTGAACTCCACCGCTAACGGCTTCAGCACCTACCTGGTGCCGTAGCAACGGCCCGTGCGGGGCACCAGTGCTCACCCGAGCACGCGGGTCAGGGCGGGCGCCACGTCAGCCAGGGTCCGGAGAGGCTGGCTCACGCCACGCCCCCGGCGGGCCAGGGCCGTGGCGGCCCGCTCTGATTCCGCGGTCGGCAGCGGGCAGAACACGTGCAGGCGGCTGATCCCGGTCAGGGCCAGTGCGGGATCGCCGCCGGCCGTGGGCAGGCAGTCCGACAGCAGCAGGACCACCCGCGGAGATTCGCCGGCCGTCAGCCCGGGCCCGGGCAGCGCCCGGGCGGCGCGCTGCGTGCCTGCGGGAGCGCCCGCCGGGAAGAAGGCCAGGCGCCGGAGGTGGAGTCGCTGCCACGCCCTCCGCATCGCCGCGACGTGACGCCGGCCCGGTGCTCGGGAGGATGCCCAGCCCACCCCGCGGCCGCAGGCCGTCGAGTCGTTGAAGGTGGTGATAGCGCGGCCGTAGCCGGAGTCCGCAGGGTTCACGTCGATGGCCCCGATCCGTAGTGGCTTTCCGCTGGCCTCACCCACGCCGTTGACTGACCGCGTGATTGAGCGACTTGTTGTGGCCGCCGGTGTACGCAACGCCGCCCGTGTCGACCACCGTGAACAGCGAGTCGAACCCGGTGACGTTGCACGATGAGGGGAAACGCTGTGTTCGGGTCGCCGTTGCTCCGGAACCGGGAGAAGGCGTCGCACATCGCGCCGTGCCGCCGAAGGCGTCGAAACCCCCGCCGCCGCTGGCGGCGATGTCGAAGAAGGTGCCGGTCGGGTCCCAGTCCACGCCCCGGGCCCAGGTGTCCTTGGCGCTGCAGTTGCTGGAGTTGCTGGCGTTGAGGTTCGTCGGATCATTCCAGGGATCGAGGTGGCCCCGTCGGTCCCCGTGAGTCCAGGACGGCCACTTCTTTGTGAGTCTGGCCGCCGACCGACGCGAAGTTGCCGATCATCACCGCTTGCGTCTGCTGCGGATTGACGGCGATCTGCGCCACCTTGGTGCTCGTCGTGCTGGTCACCACGCCGGAGACCGGTAGCTGGGTGCCGGTGAGCGCGCCCGTCGCCGCGTTGACGAACGCGAGCCCGGTGACGGCCTGGCCAGCCACCTGCGTGAACCGGCCGCCGAGCCAGACCGGCCGTTCACGAACTCGACATCGTTCACGACGCAGCCGCCCCCGCCGGTGCAGACCTTGGCGTTACGGCTGCAGGGCGCAGGTGCGGGCGCTGAGGGCGGCGACTCCCGGCGGGTGACGCCCGGCCGGAGCCTGGGCGAACGTGGAGAAGCTTCCCGCCACGTAAAGGGTGCCCGCCCCGTCGCTGGCGATCCCGGTCACTCCTGAGTCCAGGTACGCGGTGGTGTTGTTGGCCTGAGCTGACGAGTAGAACTGCGGCTTCCACGAGGTATCCACCCGGAACGTGGTGGCGCTGAACCGGAAGATGTTATGGAAGCCCGACGTGGTCACGCCCGTGATGCGGTCGGTCACGCTGCTGATGATGCCGCCCGCGTAGATCCAGCCGCCGATCTGCTTGAGGACCAGGACGCGCCGGCACTTGTTCTGGTCGGCTGCGGGGTAACACTGTCCTCCCGGGACGGCGGGAGTCATGTCGCTGGCCTGGCCGCTGACCAGGCCGGGAATGGGCAGGCCAGCGTAGGCGGCGGGAGCTGTGATCCCGGTGGCGGTGAGTACCCCGGCCACCATCACCCCCCCGGTCATCAGCGTGACGAGTCTTTGGGTAAAGCGCATGGTGATTCGTTCCTCCCCCGTGAGGCGTACGACGGCGCACCGCCCGGCCAGCGGCCGGGTCGCGGCGCGCCTGCAGCAAGGCGCGGCCCCGTGGCGGCGGCAGCGGGATCCGTAGTGGCGCAGGCTCCAGCGGCAGCGGGGAGAGATCTAGCTGTTCAGCGCCGGTGTACGGGCCCGGGCGACGTGGCCCGGGCTGCGCCGGCCCGCTGTGAGCGCAGCAGCTTTCGATGCCTGGCTGGGACCCCCATAGGCTTTCACCCCCCTCCTCTACCAGACCACAACGGCCCGGATGGGGGAAGGGGTTCACCTGCGGGAATGCCCGGCCGTTTCCGGCCCCGGCCGCGTGTACACGGCCGTGAAAAACCTGCCGTGCGGCGGCGTGGCGGGCGGTCGGCGAACTCACTCTCCCGGAGCCCGCCGGTGGGCCCTGGCGGCCCCGGTCAGGGGTAGCTGACGACGTAACTCGGGCCGGGGCTGGCGGCGGTCACCGCGTCGCCCGTGGTGTTGACGACGTGCTCGATGCCGCCTGAGGCATTCAGGAAGCGGGTGAGCAGGTCGTGCAGCTGCACGCCCGGGACGTCAGGCACCTGGAACGCGGTGGCCGACTCGATCGGCACGCCCTGGTTGAAGAAGCAGTAGCTGCCCAGGCCGTATCCGGTGAAGCTGGTCACCTTGGGCATGATCAGGAACGCCGGATACCCGTCCGTGGTCGGGCTGGACATCCAGGCGGCCTGGCTCGGCGGGTCGTAGGGCATCTCGTTCTGGTAGAAGATGTCCTCACCGCCCTGGCCGTTCCAGACGACCTCGTTCTTCTGGTAGTGCTCCACGGCCAGGCTGTACGCGGTCACGTCGTTGCCGTTCACGGTCAGGCCATTGTCAGCCGTGTTGCTGGTCCACCCCACGCCCGCGCCGTGGTCCGCGCGCCAGGCCCAGATGTCGTCCAGGATCACGTGGGAGCTGTTGACCACGAGGCTGTCGGTGGCCGAGCCCGCCGTGGCCCCGCCGATCCGGAAGAACACGTCCTGCAGCAGTGAGGGATCGGAGGCGCTGCCGGTCGCCGGGGCCAGCGGCCCGCCCACCCGGAGCAGTACCGGCGAGTTCTTCGGGCCTGCGTCGAAGATCATCCCCGATAGCTTGACTCCCGGCACGCCCAGCACCTGCATGGCCGCGGTGCCGTTCTGCGGGACCAGGGTGGGGAAACCCAGGCCGAGCACGATCGTGTTCGGGCGGGTGACCAGGATCGGCGCCTTCAGGTCATAGACACCGGGAGTGAGGAGCAGGTTCCGGCCCAGGGCCAGGGCGGCGTCGATGGCCAGGACCGGCGTGGGCGGGGTGGCGATGAAGAACTTGCTGACCGGGACCGACGCGCCCGCCGTGGCGCCGCCCTGCCAGCTTGTGCCCGACGAGCTGTGCTGCAGGGCCGGCACGAAGACGCTGTAGTGACCGGCTGAGTCCGTCTGCAGGAACGGCTCCTCCTGGGTCACCGGGCTGGCGGGCAGCGTGGTGTAGGGACCCGAAGTCGTCGGCGGGAACGTCGTGGGCGGAGCACCGACATCCCCGGAGAAGACCTGGTTCCAGACGCCGTTGCTCCAGCCGTCCAGGTTGCTGTTGCGCACCATGAACTGCTGCTGCGAGCCGTTGATCACGGTGCCGCCGGAGAACGCCGAGTCGGCGATGAACCCGCCGCTCGCGAACTGCGGGCGGTGCCTGGCTCGAACAGCAGCGCGTACCGCTGCGTGCCGAACTGGTTGGGGATCTGCTGGCTCGCGATCGAGTCCACGGTGGCCTGGATCTGGCTCTGCGGCATGCTGGGGGTGAAGACGTAGACGTTCGGGCCGAAGTCCGGCTCGCCAGCCACGTGCCCGGCCGGGCTGACCGTTCCCGTGGCGGCCGCCTGCGCCGGGCTGGCTGCCTGCGCCGGGCTGGCCGTCCCCGCGGGAGCGGCCCAGGCCGGGGTCGCGGACATGGCGGCGGCGCCGAGGAGGGCCGCCGCCAGGACCGCCCCGCGGCGGAGCCGGCGGCCAGCACCGGAGAACGTCCGTTCCCGCGGGCGGCCCGCCCTGGTCCCTGTTTCGCTGGTCCCTGTCGGTCCGGTCCCTGCTTCTCCGGGCCCCGTTTCTGTGAGCGGGGGGTGTCTCAGGTTCATCAGAGGTCCGTTTCTGCCGGTAGCACCAGTGCTACCGCGCTCCGTCCGCCAGCATCTCCTAGGGGAGACGGACCTCCAAGATCCCGATAACCGTTTTTATGACTTTTAAATAAAGGCCCGAAGTTAGGGGCTGGTGAGTGGTCGTGCAGGAGCTGCTCGAATGGGGTCACGGACGCGTACGGGTCCTCCTGGGAGGCTGGTTCCCGCCGCTCGAGAAGGCTGGCCAGCTCAGCGCCAGGCCCGGTCGATCCGGGCGGTGAGCGCTTCGGCGGAGCCGCCCGCCGTGCCCCAGTCCTCCGTCGCCGCGAAGACCGCAGTGGGGACCGTGATGGCGCGCAGATAAGTGAACAGCGGGCGGACCGCGTGTTCCAGCGCGAGCGAGTGCCGGGCCGTGCCGCCGGTCGCCGCGATGAGGACGGTCTTGCCCACCAGCGCACCCGGGTCGAGCACGTCGAAGAACGGTGGTCGTGCAGGAGCTGCTCGAACGGGGTCACGGACGCGTACGGGTCCTCCTGGGAGGCTGGTTCCCGCCGCTCGAGAAGGCCGGCCAGTTCGGCGCCGGCCCGGTCGATCCGGGCGGTGAGCGCTTCGGCGGAAGTGCCCGCCGTGCCCCAGTCCTCCGTCGCCGCGAAGACCGCAGTGGGGACCGTGATGGCGCGCAGATAAGTGAACAGCGGGCGGACCGCGTGTTCCAGCGCAAGCGAGTGCCGGGCCGTGCCGCCGGTCGCCGCGATGAGGACGGTCTTGCCCGCCAGCGCACCCGGGTCGAGCACGTCGAAGAACAACTTGAACAGCCCGTTGTAGGAGCCGCTGTACAGCGGGGTGACCGCGATCAGGGCGTCCGCGCGGAGCACCTGCTCGATCGCCTCGCGCAGCGCCGGGGCCGGGAACCCGGTCAGCAGCGCGTTGACAATGTCGTGGGCCAGGTCACGCAGCTCGATGGTGATCACCTCGGTCCCGGCCGGCAGGTGCCCGGCGGCGGCCGCAGCCAGCTTGTCGGCCAGCAGGCGGCTCGAGGAGGGCTGGCTGAGACCAGCCGAGACGACGGCGATGGTGCGCGCGCTCACCGGCGGCTCGCCTCAAGCTCCGCGCCGCCCTCAGCCGCTGCGAGGCCCTCAGCCGCGGGCTCGTCCGTCCCGGGCTCGTCCGCCCCGGCCACGGACGCGGCCACCAGGGCCTCGTGCGTCGGGCCGTCGGGCACGCTGGCCGGGCGGAGCGCATCGAGTTCCCGGCGCAGCACCGGCACGACCTCGCCGAGCAGGTCAAGCTGCTCCAGCACGGTCTTGAGCGGCAGGCCGGCGTGGTCCATCAGGAACAGCTGCCGCTGGTAGTCGCCGAAGTGCTCGCGGAACGTGAGCGTCTTGTCGATGACCTCCTGCGGGCTGCCGACGGTCAGCGGGGTCTGCGCGGTGAACTCCTCCAGTGACGGCCCGTGCCCGTACACCGGGGCGTTGTCGAAGTAGGGCCGGAATTCGCGTACCGCGTCCTGGGAGTTCTTCCGCATGTAGACCTGGCCGCCGAGGCCGACGATGGCCTGGTCAGGGGAGCCGTGCCCGTAGTGGGCGAAGCGCTGCCGGTAGAAGTCGACCAGCCGGACGAAGTGCTCCGTCGGCCAGAAGATGTGGTTGGCGAAGAACCCGTCGCCGTAGTACGCCGCCTGCTCGGCGATCTCAGGGCTGCGGATCGAGCCGTGCCACACGAAGGGTGGCACGCCGTCCAGCGGCCGCGGGGTGGAGGTGAACCCCTGCAGGGGCGTGCGGAACCGGCCTTCCCAGTCCATGACGTCCTCGCGCCACAGCCGGTGCAGCAGGTGGTAGTTCTCGATGGCCAGGTCGATGCCCTGGCGGATGTCCTTGCCGAACCACGGGTACACCGGCCCGGTGTTGCCGCGGCCGAGCATCAGGTCCACCCGGCCGTCGGCCAGGTGCTGCAGCATCGCGAAATCCTCGGCGATCTTCACCGGGTCACTGGTGGTGATCAGCGTGGTCGCGGTGGACAGGATCAGCTTCTCGGTCTGCGCCGCGATGTAGCCGAGCATGGTCGTCGGTGAGGACGGCACGAACGGGGGGTTGTGGTGCTCTCCCGTCGCGAACACGTCGAGGCCGATCTCCTCGGCCTGGCGGGCGATGGTGACCATCGCCTTGATCCGCTCGTGCTCGGTGGGGGTGCGGCCGGTCGTGGGATCGGCCGTGACGTCGCCCACGCTGAAGACCCCGAACTGCATCGCTGCTCCAACCTGCTCTGGCCGGCTCGCCCGGCCGTGATCGTGGCTCATCTAATTGAACGTGCAACTACATGGGCACGGCGGATATTCCATTCCGCGACCGACCGGGCCGCCAGTGCGGCACCGCAGTTGGCGGTGAGGTGCAGCAGCACCGGCGCGGCCAGGCTCCCGGACCGCTCGCGGAACGCGGACAGCAGCAGCCCGGCGGCGGCCGTCCCGGCCACGGCCGCGGCGACCGGCCCCGGTGCGGCCCGGCCCCCGGTCGCGACCCGGTTGACCCGCAGCGCATCGATGGTGGGCCGGATGTGCCAGATGCCGAACAGGGCACTGTTCACGGCCAGGGCGGCCGGCCAGGGCAGCACCCGGCCCAGCGCGGCCTGGAGCACACCACGGAAGGCGGTTTCCTCCCACAGCACCGTGCCGACCGGGATGCGGACCGCAGTCTGGTAGGCCACCTCGGGCCAGCTGAGGCCCGTGATCCGCTGATCGCCGAGGAGGGGCCGGGTCGCGGGCACCGCGGCCAGGATCAGCCAGCCCGCGGCCAGGGCCGCGGCAGGCGGGCCGCCCGAACGCACTCCTGAGGCCAGCCCGGCCGGGCTGCAAGCCCAGGTCGGCGACGGTCAGGCCGCTGGCCGCGGCCGACGCCAGCGCGGCGCCGGTGACACCAAGGTTGACGGCCGGATACCACCTCTCGTGCCAGCGCTGGCGGCCCGCCACGTTGTTGTATGCGGCGAGCCCGGCGGCCAGGGTGACCGCGAACGCGGCGTCCCGCCCCGGCCGGAGAAGCCGATGGCTGCTCATCCGCCCGGCTGGACCAGGCCGGTCTCGTAGGCCAGGACCACGGCCTGGGTACGGTCTCTCAGCCCCAGCTTCATCAGGATGCGGCTGACGTGTGTCTTCACGGTCTGTTCCGCCACCACCAGGTGGCCCGCGATCTCCGCGTTCGACAGGCCCCGGGCGACCAGGGCCAGCACCTCGGATTCACGTTCGGTGAGATCCCGCAGCTTCTTGCGGTCAGGTCCCCGGGGGGCGCCCATCCGCGCGAACTCAGCGATGAGGCGCTTGGTCACCGCGGGGGACAGCAGTGCGTCGCCGGCGGCGACGACCCGCACCGCATCGGCGAGCTCACGGGCCGACGCATCCTTGAGCAGGAAGCCGCTCGCCCCCCAGCGCAGCGCCTGGTACACGTAGTCGTCCAGGTCGAAGGTGGTCAGCACCAGGACCTTCGGGACGCTCCCGCGGGCCGTGATCTGCCGGGTGGCCTGCAGGCCGTCCAGCACCGGCATCCGGACATCCATCAGGATCACATCCGGCTGCAGCTGGGCGGCGCGGGCTACCGCCTCCTGCCCGTTCACGGCCTCGCCGACGACCTCGATGTCGGGCTCACTGTTCAGCAGGGTGGTGAACCCGGACCGGACCATGCCCTGGTCGTCGGCGATCACGACACGGACGGTCATGGCCGGCTCTCCCGGGAGTCTTTGGGGTCGGGCAGGACGGCAGCGACGAGGAACCCGCCCTCCTCGGTGGGAGCCGCCTCCAGGTGGCCGCCCAGCATGGCGGCGCGTTCACGCATGCCGATCAGGCCGTGACCGCCCCCGCCGGTGGAGGCCCGGTCCCCGGGGCCCGCCCCGTTCCCGGCCGCCGGCTGGGATCGTCCGCGGCCCACCGCGACGGAGGGGCAGGCGCCGTTGCGCACCTTGATGACCAGGGAGCTGGGCGCATAGGCCAGTTCCACCCGCACGGCGGAGCCCGGCGCGTGCCGCATGGCGTTGCTCAGCGCCTCCTGCAGGATCCGGTAGGCGGACAGATCCACGCCCGGGGGGAGCGCCCGCGGCGGGCCGCTGACCGTGGAAGTCACGCTCACGCCGCCGCTGCGGGCCGATTCCAGCAGCCCGGCCAGCTCACCGAGACCCGGCTGCGGTGCGGTGTCCGCGCTGCCGTCGCGCAGCACGCCCAGGAGCCGGCGCAGTTCGCCGAGCCCGCTCAGCGCGCTGGCCCGGATGTCGGCGAAGCTCTCCATGAGTTCTGGCGGAGGATCGCTGACCTTGCGCGGCCCGGCCTCGGCCTGGATGGCGATCACCGACATATGGTGGGCCACGATGTCGTGCAGCTCCCGCGCGATGCGCTGCCGTTCTTCCAGCAGCGCGCGCTCGCCTTCCAGGCGGCGGGCCTGCTGGACGAGCTCGGCGCGGCCGTTGCGCCGGGCCCGGACGATAGCCCCGCTCAGCAGGGGGATGGCGGCCAGGATGGCGCCCGCACCGGTCTGCGCGTCCACGACGATGGCGCCCAGCACGGTGACTGCGGCCACGCAGAGCACGAACCAGCCCTTGCCGCGCACCCCGACCGCGTACAGGCACAGGCCGTAGACGAGCAGGCCCGCGACCGGGTAGACGGCGGTGGACAGCGTGCGGGGACCGATCGCTATGGATATCCAGACCAGGCTCACCGCGGACGTGGCCCAGGCCGTGGCGGGGAAGCGGGTGCGCAGCAGCAGCGGCGCGGCCAGCACGGCGGCGTACAGCAGGAGCATCTGGGTGCTGTACGGGTGGTGGTGCCGGCCGTTCTGCGTGTTCAGCCAGGAATCTGTGGTGCCCCAGAGGATGAGCGCGAGCACGACGTCGGCCAGGAACACCAGGTCCACGGGGCCGAGCTGGAGGCGCTGCCGCCAGGCCGGAGGGGGCGACGGAGGGTCGGTGGCCCCGGTCGCCACCGCCGCCCGGACCACGGCCTGGATCCTGGCCCCGGCCGTGACCACTGCCTTCCGGCGCGAGGCCCCAGAACTCATGACCTCAGCGTAAGTGCGAAGGCCCGGGCCTTTCGTGACCCTGACGGGGGATCTGCCCGGCCCTACTCAGGTAGGGGGCCGGCCCCGCAGGTCACCCGGCCGGGGGCTGCCGCCAGGACCTCCGGGGCAGCCCCGCAATGGGCCCTGCAGCGTGACGCAGGCTACCCGGGGCCGTCCGTAGCTTTCTGGCCAGCACCCACTGGACCAGGAAGGACACGCCATGAGACTGCTCCGCGTGACCGCTCTCGCCGCCGCTGCAGCCGCCGCCGCTTTCACGCTGACGGCCGCGGTGAGCCCGTCCCCCCCGGCTGACCCGCCGGTGCCGCTGCCTGCCCTCACCCCGCAGGCGCTGTCCGCCCGCTACGCCGCCAGCGCGCGGGTCATCGACCGGGCCGCCCGGGCGGCCGCCCGTTCCGGCGACCCGGGACAGGCCCGGGCGCTGAAGGCTCTGGACCGGCAGCATTTCCTCGGTTTCGACCCACAAGGCCAGGGTGAGGCCGTCGAGGTGATCGGCGATCTGGCGGCCGCCCGGCGGGTCGCCATCCTGGTGCCCGGCTCAGACACCTCGCTGGCGACGTTCGGTGCCCGCGGGACCGCGTCGCCTGACGGCGGGGCCCGGGCGCTCGCCGCGCAGGCCCGCCGGCTTGATCCCGGCACCCGCCTCGCGGTCATCGCCTGGCTGGGCTACCGCACCCCCAGCCTGCTCAGCCCGGCCGTCCTGACATCCGGGAACGCGGGGCAGGGCGCGCAGGCCCTGCGGCCGCTGGTGACCAGCCTGGCCCGCCGCGGTGATCAGGTCGCCCTGCTGTGCCACAGCTACGGGTCGGTGGTGTGCGGGCTGGCCGCACCGCAGCTGCCCGTCACCGACATCGCGGTGTACGGCAGCCCGGGCATGGATGCGGACTCGGTGCGGTCCCTGCAGACCACCGCCCGGGTGTGGGCCGGCCGGGAAGCGGGCGACTGGATCCGGCACGTGCCCCACATCCGCCTGCTGGGCCTGGGCTTCGGGGCGGACCCCACCGCGCCGTCCTTCGGCGCCCGCCGGTTCGCCTGCGGCCGCAGCGGTCACAGCAGCTACCTGCAGCCGGGCACCGTCTCGCTGCGCAACCTGGCCTATATCGCGCTGGGTGAGCCCGCGAAGGTCACGCGATGACGGCGCCAAGGGCCCGGTCTCTCGCGCTGCCAGCCCGGGGGGGCGGCCCCCCGGAGCCCCCCGGTCCGCAGGCCCGGAGGGGACACGCCTCCGGCGCGCCCCGCCTCGCGCTGCGGAGGCTCGCCGCTCGGATCGACGCGGCCACGCCTGCTGGACGGGACCGGACGGTCGACGCGCTGCGGGCCCTGGCCATCGCGGGCGTGATCTTCGGTCACTGGCTGGTCACCGCGCTGGTGCTGACCCGCTCGCCCGCGGGTGGGCAGCTGCACGACACCAGCCCGCTGGCCGCGCTGCCGGCCCTGGCCCCCGTCTCGTGGATCTTCCAGACCCTGGCGATCTTCTTCTTCGTCGGTGGCTACGCGGCGGGCAAGAGCTCGGCCAGCCCGGGGGGGCGGCCCCCCGGAGCCCCCCCGGAGTCCCTGGCGAGGGCCGCCTACCTCGCCTGGCTGCGGCGGCGGCTGGCCCGGCTGGGCCGGCCGGTGCTGGTGCTTGCGGCCGTCTGGGTGCCGCTCACGATCGCCATGATCCTTGCTGGTGTCCGGGCCGCCACCATCCACACCATGGTGATGCTGGTGCTCAGCCCGCTGTGGTTCCTGTGCGTGTTCGCCGGGCTCACCGCGCTGACCCCGGTGGCCGTGGCGCTGGTCCGCCGGTTCGGCGCGGCAGCGGCGCTCGCCCCGGCCGCCCTGGTCGCGGGGGTGGACGCGGCCCGCTTCGGCCTCGGCGGCCCCGCCTGGCTCGGCTGGCTGAACGTCGGGGCCGGCTGGATGGTGCCCTACCTGCTCGGCATCGCGTGGGCGCGCGGGTCGTTCCGCGGCTGGAAGGTGCCCGCCGTCATGCTGGCCGCGGGCGCGGGCGCCACCGCGGCGCTGATCGCCTGGGCGGGATACCCCGCCAGCATGGTGGGCGTGAACGGTGCGCGCATCTCGAACCTGAACCCGCCCACGCTGGCCGCTGTCACCTTCGGTGTCGCCCAGGTCGGCCTGGCGCTGCTGCTGCGGCCGTGGCTGGCCCGGCTGATGCGCCGCCCCGTGGTGTGGGCCGCAGTCGCGCTGGCCAACCTGTCCGCGATGACGCTCTTCCTCTGGCACCAGTCAGCGTTCCTGGCGGTGATCATGGCCGGGTCGATGATCGGCCGGCTCCCTGGCCTGCTCACGGCACCGTCGGGGGGCTTGTGGATCGCCGAGCGGGTCGCCTGGCTGCCCACCTTCGCCGCCGCGCTGGCCGCGGCATGGCTCCTGTTCCACCGCGCCGAGCGGCGCCGCGGCTGAGCGCGGCCCGCTCAGGTCCCGCTCAGCGCGCCCCGGCTCCGGCCGTCCCGGCCTTGGCCGGCCCGCACACCGGGCCGGCCAGGCCGCAGGCTGATCAGCTGGAGGCGGTCTTCAGCCGTTCCAGCAGAGCCTCGTGCTCATCCCACAACTGCTCGGGCAGGTGACTGCCGAACGTGGTGAAATACTCCCTCGTGTGGTCGGCCTCGTCCTGCCAGGTCCCGGCGTCCACCGACAGCAGCAGGGCCAGGTCCGCCTCGCTCACGTCAAGGCCGTCCGTGTCCAGGGAGTCCGGGGTGGGCGTGTTGCCGATCGCAGTGGCCTGCGCGTCCGCCTGGCCGGACAGCCGTTCAGTGATCCACTTCAGCACGCGGCTGTTCTCGCCGAACCCGGGCCAGGCGAACCGGCCCTGGCCGTCCTTGCGGAACCAGTTGACGGCGTAGATGCGGGGCAGGTTCCCCGGCTCGGTCATGCCGCCGATCTTCAGCCAGTGGCCGAAGTAGTCGCCCATGTTGTAGCCGCAGAACGGCAGCATCGCGAACGGGTCGTGCCGCAGTTCGCCGACCGTGCCCTCGGCCGCCGCGGTCTTCTCGGACGCGATGGTCGCCCCGAGGAAGACGCCGTGCGGCCAGGAGTAGGCCTCGGTGACCAGCGGCACCGCCGTGGCCCGGCGGCCGCCGAACAGGATGGCCGAGATCGGCACCCCGGCCGGGTCGTCCCATTCCGGCGCGATCGACGGGCATTGCGCCGCGTCCACCGTGAACCGGGAGTTGGGGTGGGCGGCCGGGCTGCCGGAGGCCGGCGTCCAGTCGCGGCCCTGCCAGTCGGTCAGGTGCGCGGGTGGCTCGTCGGTCAGGCCCTCCCACCACACGTCACCGTCGTCGGTGAGCGCCACGTTGGTGAAGACCGTGTTGCTGCTCAGCATCTGGAGGGCGTTCGGGTTGGTGACCTGGCTGGTGCCCGGGGCCACACCGAAGAAGCCGGCCTCCGGGTTGATCGCGTACAGCCGGCCGTCCGCGCCGAACCGCATCCAGGCGATGTCGTCGCCGATGGTTTCCACCTGCCAGCCCGGGACCGTGGGCTGCAGCATGGCCAGGTTGGTCTTGCCGCACGCGGACGGGAAGGCCGCCGCGATGTACTTGGCCTCGCCCTCCGGCGGCGTGACCTTGAGGATGAGCATGTGCTCGGCCAGCCAGCCCTCGTCCCGGGCCATGGCGGAAGCGATCCGCAGCGCGTAGCACTTCTTGCCCAGCAGCGCGTTCCCGCCGTACCCGGACCCGTAGGACCAGATCTCCCGGGTCTCGGGGAAGTGCGAGATGTACTTGGTCTTGTTGCACGGCCACGGCACGTCCGCCTGGCCCGGCTGCAGCGGGGCGCCCACCGAGTGAACCGCCCGCACGAAGAAGCCGTCGGTGCCCAGCTCGTCGAGCACAGGACCGCCCATCCTGGTCATGACCCGCATCGAGGCCGCCACGTACGGCGAGTCCGTGACCTCCACGCCGAGCTGCGAGATCCGCGAGCCGAGCGGGCCCATGCAGAACGGGACGACGTACATGGTCCGGCCGGCCATGCAGCCGGCGAACAGGTCGGAGAAGGTGGCGTGCATCTCGGCCGGGGCGATCCAGTTGTTGGTCGGGCCGGCGTCCTCTTCCTTCTCCGAGCAGATGAACGTGCGGTCCTCGACCCGGGCGACGTCTGAGGGGTCCGAGCGGGCCAGGAAGCTCCCCGGCCGCAGGTCCGGATTAAGCGGCAGCAGCGCGCCCTGCTCGACCAGCAGGCTGGTGAGCTCATCCCATTCCGCCTCGGAGCCATCGCACCACTGGACGCGGGCGGGCTGGGTCAGGGCTGCGATGTCCGTTACCCAGTCAATCAGGCCGCTGTGTGCCGTCGGCGGCTGCTGCAGTCCTGGAATAGCGTCACTCACAGGATGTCCTCCCAATCACCGGCCCCCACCCGCAACTCGTCTAGCGCGGGATCTCAAAATGAAACCGGAGCCACCTTAACAAGATGCACTCAAAGCCCTGCGGAGTGGTAGACCTGCATGTGTGGAGGTTTGTGGCGCTCAGCGAGCGATTTTGTAACACTTGTGAAGGCGATGAGCGGTGGTCTAGACCGATTCGCCGAGCCAAGGCCCGCGGGACCTGCGCGACTATTCGCGGGGGCCTGGAAGTTGCAGGCCGGTGAACGATGATCGAGTAGGGCGCGAACGTCGCCAGACAGGGTGTGATAGTGGTCACCAAAGCCCGGGTCGGGGTGCGGCTTCGCCGTTTCCGTGAGGAACGCGGACTTACCCAGGCCGCACTCGCCAGCGCACTGGGCATCTCGCCGAGCTACGTGAACCAGCTGGAGTCCAGCCAGCGCCCGATGACGGCCTCCGTCCTGCTCAAGCTGGCCAGCGTGTTCGACGCGGACCTGCAGCAGTTCTCGACTGAGGACACCGACCGCCTCGTGGCGCAGCTCCGTGACGTGCTCACGGATCCGTCGGTCGGCGAGCAGATCTCGATGGCGGAGATCCGGGAGCTGGCCGCAGCCATGCCGGCTGTCGGCCGGTACGTCATCGAGCTGCACCGCCGGTACCGGCACGGCCGCGACGTCAACGAGACGATCATGACCCGCATCGACGCGGGCGAGCCGGGGTCGATGTCGGTGCCGCCGCCCATGGCGCAGGAAGAAGTGCAGGAGCTGTTCTACGCCCGGCGGAACTACTTCCCGGCGCTCGACCTCGCGGCCGAGAAGATCTTCGCGCAGGCCGACCTCAAGGTCGGCAACACCGAGGCGGGGATCACCGAGCGGCTGGCGCGGCGGCACGGCATCCGGGTGGCCGACCTTCCCGACCGGGACCAGGGCGTCAAGCGGCGTTACGACCCCGAGGCCCGGGTGCTGACCCTGTCCCCGCTGCTCAACGCCGGCCAGCGGGCGTTCCAGCTGGCCACCCTCCTGGCCTCGGTCGAACTGGCCGCGGAGATCGACCAGATCGTCAGCGGGGCCGGCCTGTCCGGTGACGATGCCCGCATGCTCTGCCGGATCGGCCTGGCCAGTTACTTCGCCGGCGCCCTGGTCCTGCCCTACCGGCCGTTCCTGGCCGCCGCGGAGACGGCAGGCTACGACATCGCACTGCTGCAGCGGCGGTTCGACGTGGGTTACGAGACCGTCGCGCACCGCCTGAGCACGCTGCAGCGTCCCGGTGCCCGCGGCGTGCCGTTCATCTTCGTGCGCGTGGACCGGGCGGGCAACATCTCCAAGCGCCAGTCGGCGACCAGCTTCCACTTCTCCCGGGTGGGCGGCTCGTGCCCGCTGTGGAACGTCTACGAGGCCTTCGTGCACCCGGGGGAGATCCAGACCCAGCTGGCCCAGATGCCCGACGGCCGGAGCTATCTGTGGGTGGCCCGGACCGTGTCGCGGCGTTACGGCGGCTACGGCACGCTCGGCAAGACGTTCGCGGTCGGCCTGGGCTGCGACCTACGGCACGCGCACCGGCTCGTGTACTCCCACGGACTCGACCTGGGCAGCCCGTCCGCGCTGGTCCCGATCGGCCCGGGGTGCAAGGTGTGCGACCGGACGACCTGCCCGCAGCGGGCCTTCCCCGCGCTCGGCAAGCCCCTCGACCCGAACCCCCACCATGGCAGCTTCATCCCGTACGCCACCGGGGACAGCGTCATCGCTGGCGGCCAGTAGCCGCCCGCACCCGGCCGCCCGCACCCGGCCGCGCGGGTGCGGCATCGGTGCTGCTCTGGCGGCACCGATGCCGCACCGCGCTGCTGGCGGTCAGGTGCCAGCGGTCAGAACACCTGGAATTCCCACAACGAATACCCGTACTGGGTAGCCCGGGCGGTGCCGTACATGCGGATGTAGCGGCCGGTGCCGGAGACGTTGAGGGTCTGGGTCCCTCCGGTTCCGCTGGTGGTGGAGTAGATGGTGGTCCAGTTCGTCCCGTCGGGTGAGGGCTGGATCTGGAACGCGGTGGCGAAGGCCGCCTCCCAGTTCAGCGTGACCTGGCAGATCGGCTGGGACGAGCCCAGGTCGACCTGGAGCCACTGCGGGTCGGAGAACGCGCTCGACCAGCGGGTCCCGGTGTTCCCGTCCACCGCACTGGCCGCGGGAGGACCGGCGTTCTCCGTGGAGGACGCGGTGGCGGTCTTGTTCAGCGCGAGGTTGGCCGTGCCGCAGCTTCCGCCGCCACCACCCCCGCCGCCTCCGCCGCTCCCGCTGGGCAGCGCCCACTTCTGCTGCGCGGAGCCGGTGCAGGTCTCGATGTCCAGCCGGGCGCCGGTGTTACCGCCGGGATCGGTCAGGCACAGCCCGGAGGCCGGATTGACCAGCTCGCCGTTTCTGGCCGCGCCCTGATCGCGCTCTTACCGCGCCTGCGTATGGGGCCGGGCTGCCTGACGTAGACTGCGCTGTCGTTGTGCCGACCGCATCACATTCCGTATGGAGACGCGAGCATGAGCATGGAGAAGCCTGAGGTCGACTTTCCTGGGGGCGAGCCGCCGGCTGACCTCCAGATCACTGACGTCTGGGAAGGCGACGGCACCGTCGCCAAGGCGGGCGACACGGTCGAGGTGCACTACGTCGGGGTCGCGTACTCCACGGGCGAGGAGTTCGACGCCAGCTGGAACCGCGGCGCGCCGCTGCAGTTCCAGCTGGGCGTGGGGCACGTCATCGCCGGCTGGGACCAGGGTGTCCAGGGCATGAAGGTCGGCGGCCGCCGGCAGCTGATCATCCCGCCCGGCCTGGCCTACGGCGACCGGGGGGCCGGGCGCGCGATCGCGCCGGGCGAGACCCTGATCTTCGTCTGCGACCTGGTCTCGGCCTGATCCTGTCCCCGCTAGCGCGGGGACAGCACGCAGAACTCGTTGCCTTCCGGGTCGGCCATGACCGTCCAGGACACCTCGCTGCCCTGGCCCACGTCGGCAGGGCCGCGCCCGCGGCACGCAGCCGGGCCACCTCGGCCGCCGGGTCATCACCCCGGTACGGGGCCACGTCGGGATGGACCCGGTTCTTGACCAGTTTCTGGTCCGGCACCCGGAGGAACTCCAGGTAGGGCCCGGTGCCCGCGGGTGACCGCAGCCCGACGAGGTCATCCTCGGTGTGCGTGATCTCCCAGCCAGCGGCGCTGGCCCAGAACGGGGCCAGCGCCGCCGGGTCGGCGCAGTCGGTCAGGATCGCGGCGACCGGGCCCGTGTCACGGTAGATGTCCCGCGGCTCCAGCACGCAGAACTCGTTGCCTTCCGGGTCGGCCATGACGGCCCAGGGCACGTCGCCCTGGCCGATGTCCACCGGGGCGCCGCCCAGGTCCCTGGCCCGGCTGACCAGCTCGGCCTGGTGTGCCGCCGACTGGCTGGCCAGATCCAGGTGCACCCGGTTCTTGCCGGTCTGGTTCTTGCGGCCCAGCAGCTCGGGCACCGGGACGAAGACCATCGGCACGGCGGCCGGACCGGGATAGGTGTAGCCCGCTGGCCACACGTCCACCTCGTCCGGTGTCTCATCGGCGATCTCCCAGCCCAGCAGGCCCGACCAGAACCGGGCCAGCCGGCCGGGGTCGCTGGCATCAGCCACGAGATGAACCAGGCGCGTCGGCATGGGACCCAGCCTTTCCCGAAGCTCCTGCGCGGCGCAATCGCGTTTCATGCGCGGCACGCCGCCAGGGCCCGGGCGGCGTGCGCCGGGCAGCCGGGCTGGCGCACCCCGTGAGCGTGCTGGGCTGCGGGAACAGGCAGGCACGCCAGGACGCTGTGCTGTATGTAGTGCCCCGCCACCAGTGGGGCCGCAACCGAAGGAGCTGAGGTGTCCGACACCTACCACAAGGACCCCCAGGCCATTTCCCAGCTCACGCCGGACCAGTACCGGGTCACCCAGGAGAAGGGCACCGAGCCGGCGTTCCGCAACGAGTACTGGGACAACAAGGAACCCGGCATCTACGTAGACGTGGTGTCCGGCGAGCCCCTGTTCGCCTCCGTGAACAAGTACGACAGCCGCTCCGGCTGGCCGAGCTTCACCGTGCCGATCGAGGCGGGCAACGTCGTGAAGAAGCGGGACTTCAGCCACGGCATGATCCGGACCGAGGTCCGGTCCGCCCACGGGGACAGTCATCTGGGCCACGTGTTCCACGATGGGCCCGCCGACCAGGGAGGCCTGCGGTACTGCATCAACTCCGCGGCCCTGCGTTTCATCCCGGTCGATGACCTGGAGCGCGAGGGCTACGGGGCCCACCGCACGCTGTTCGAGCAGACAGACGACACGAGGAGTGCAACACGATGAGCGCCATTCCCGAGAAGGCCATCCTGGCCGGCGGCTGTTTCTGGGGCATGCAGGACCTGATCCGCAGGCGCCCCGGCGTGATCTCCACGCGGGTCGGGTACACGGGCGGCGACGTGCCGAACGCGACCTACCGGAACCACGGCACCCACGCCGAGGCCATCGAGATCACCTACGACCCGGACCAGATCTCCTACCGGGACCTGCTGGAGTTCTTCTTCCAGATCCACGACCCGACGACCCGTAACCGGCAGGGTAACGACATCGGGGCCAGCTACCGGTCGGCCATCTTCTACACCAGCGAGGCGCAGAAGCAGGTCGCCGAGGACACCATCGCCGACGTCGAGGCCTCGGGCCTGTGGCCGGGCAAGGTGGTCACCGAGGTCGACCCCGCCGGGCCGTTCTGGGAGGCCGAGCCTGAGCACCAGGACTACCTGGAGAAGTACCCGAACGGCTACACCTGCCATTTTGTCCGGCCGGGCTGGAAGCTCCCGCACCGCGCGGACACGGTCACTCAGTAGCGACCAGGCGCGCTCAGGCCCGCCCGGGGACGGCCACCGTCCCTGGCGGGCCTGTTGCGTGTCCAGGCTGGTGCATCACCGCGTTGCCGGCAGGGTGAGGACGAGCACGTCGCAGACCGGTGAGCCGGGGGCAGGGTCGCGTGTCCGCGCGATCCTGCGCCACCCCCAGGCCCGGAACGCGGCCTGCGCCGGGGCGGCGGCCGGCAGGACGGTGAGCGTCGCCCGCTCCTCGGGCCGGTTCCGCAGGACCAGGTCGTGCAGGGCCGCGCCGATGCCCTGGCGCCGCCACGGCGCGCGGACCAGCAGCTCGGCCAGCGCGAACGTGCGGCCGGGATGCTCGGCCGTGACGTCATCCGGCAGCGCGGTGGTCAGGTGCCGCCACCAGGAGGTGGACGGCCGGAGCGGGAACCCGGCCGCGTACCCGACCAGATACCCGCCGTGACGGGCCTCGGCCAGGACGTAGCCCGGCTGCCGGCGCTGCACCCGGAGGCGGCCCGCGAGCAGCCCGGCCTCCCCGCCCCGGCCGTACGGCGGGGCGGCATGCACCTCCGCGTGCAGGGCCTGCAGTTCGTCCGCGTGCGACCCGGCCGCCGTCCCGTCCAGCACCTGGAACGTGATGTCGGGCGTGGACACGGTCACTTTCATAGCCGGCGCCGCGCATCGGACGGGGCCGCGGGGGTAGCCGGGCCGGCGGCGCGTCAGGGCTTGCGGCCCATGCCTGCGAAGACCGGGATCACCAGCGGGTTGGGCAGGGTCCGCCATTGCGGCATGGGCACGATCCCGGGCTCGACGAGTTCCAGGCCATCGAAGTAGCGCGCGATCTGGTCGCGGGTCCGCAGCGTGGACTGGGCCGGCCCCAGCCGGGCGTTCAGCCGGGCCGTCCCATCGGTGACCCGCTCGGTGTCGATGTCTGTGGTGGTGTCCGAGATCGTCAGGTAGCTGCCCGGCGGAACCGCGTCCATCAGCCGGGAGACGATCCCGTGGGGGTCATCCGCATCCGGGACGTACTGCAGGACCAGCAGCGACATGACGGCGACGGGCTGGCTGAAGTCGAGGATCCCGGCTGCGGCCTCAAGGATCTTGCCGGTGTCCCGGGCGTCGGCGTCCACGTAGGCGGTGGCGCCTTCGGGAGTGCTGGTCAGCAGGGCCCGGGCGTGCGCGAGCACGATCGGGTCGTTGTCCACGTACACGATCCGGGATTCGGGTGCGATCCCCTGGGCCACCTCATGGGTGTTCTCGGCGGTCGGCAAGCCCGTCCCGATGTCCAGGAACTGCCGGATCCCGGCCTTCCCGGCCAGGTACTGGACCGCACGGCGCAGGAACGCCCGATTGGCCCGCACGCCGGCCAGGATGTTCGGCATCACCTCGATGAACTGCTCGGCTGCTTCCCGGTCCGCCTCGTAGTTGTCTTTCCCGCCGAGCCAGTAGTCATAGACCCGCGCGGGATGAGCGCGGGTGACGTCGAAGGACGGCGGCTCGGCGGCCCCGGCGTCACTGCGCTGGCGGCCGGCGGAGACGTCCTGCCTGCTCATCGGATGGTGCCCTTCTCACTAGGTGCCCGTTGGCTGCCCGGGCCGCGTGTGTCCTGAATATGCCTGCGCCGACACCTGCAGCTCGCGGCTGGCGTTCTCGAAGAAAGGTATCGTCTGCGCCGGGCTCAGGGAGATGGCGCTCAGCCGGTTCATAATGTCGAGGTAATGGTCGGTGGAGGCGGGCTTTTCCAGGTAGATGGCGCCGGTGAGCTGCTCGATGTACACGACATCGGGGACGTCGGGCTCGCTGAAACGCAAGATCGTGAAGGAGCCGCCGGCGGCGTCATGGCCGCCGGCCTCGAACGGCACGACCTGCAGGGTGACGTTGGGCAGCTGGGCGGCCTCGGCTAGCCACCGGAGCTGGGCCCGCATCACCGCCACCCCGCCCACCGGGCGGCGGAGCGCGGCCTCGTCGATGACTGCCCAGACCCGGGGCGGCGTCGCGGCGGTCAGCAGCTCCTGCCGTTTCATCCGCACCGCCACCCGCCGCTCGAGTTCCTCCGGGGAGGCGCCCCGGAGACCGAGTGCGGTCACCGCGCGGGCGTAGGCCTCGGTCTGGAAAAGCCCGTGGACGAACTGCAGGTCAAAGGACCGTATGCGGGACGCTGACGCCTCCAGGCCCAGGTAGGGCTCGAACCAGCTAGGCAGGACGTCGCCGAACTGGGCCCACCATTCCTGGGTGTGCCCCTGCCCGGCCAGCGCCAGCATCGCCCCGGTGACCTGGGGATCGGTCACGCCGTACAGGCTGAGGAGGTCCCGCACATCGCGGTCCTTGAAGCCCACCCGCCCGTTCTCCATGCGGCTGATCTTGGAACGCGACGACCGGATATGCCACCCCGCCGCATCGGGGGTGATCCCCGCCGCCTCGCGGAACCGCCGGAGCTGGCTGCCCAGCATCATCCGCGCCGCGGCGGAGCCGACGCTGACTCCCTCGGCGGGAAGGCCGCCGCCTGGCCCCCGGCTCACCCCGCCCCGACCCTGGTCTGATCCATCCAGCCTGATCGCCCGGTTCTCAAAGAAATGGCCTGTAAATGGCTACTTATAGCACCTTACAGGTTACCCCATGTCCCGTTCAGGACCTCCGGGCGCGCTGTCCGGGGCAGCGAAGTGGCCGCCCGCCTGCCGCGCTCCCCGCCCGCCTGCCGCGCTCCCCGCCCGCCTGCTGCGCTCCCGGCCCGCCTGCTGCGCTCCCCGCCCGCCGCCGCGCTCCCCGCGCGCCTGCCGCGCTCCAGGCCCGCCTGGTGGCGCGCCCGCACGCCTCCGGGCTCCACGCCGCGCCTGCCGCGCTGCGCCCGCCCGCCTCAGGATCCGCGGTGGGGCCGGGCCGGCGGCTGGCGCATGACCGGGCCCGGTCACGGCCGGTGCCGGGCGCCACTGCGGGGTGGCCTGCTCGCTCACGGCGGTCCCCTTCCTGCTTGTTTTGCACAAACGGTCAGCCCGGCGAGCCGACCAACGCAAAGAACTCGGCCCGGGCCTGCGCGTCGGCGCGTAGCGTCCCGGTCAGGGCCGAGGTCACCGTGGTGGCGCCGTGGGCACGTACTCCGCGCAAGGACATGCATGAGTGCTCGGCCCTCAGGAGCACGCCCGCGCCGCGGGGGTTCAGGTGTGCGTCCAGGCAGTCGGCGACCTGCTTGGTCAGCCGCTCCTGGGTCTGCGGACGAGCCGCGAAGTGCTCGACCAGGCGGGCCAGCTTGGACAGGCCCAGGATGCGTCCGCCGGGGAGATAGCCGACATGCGCGACACCGGAGAACGGCAGCAGGTGGTGCTCGCAGAGCGTGCGGAACGGGATATCGCGGGCCAGGACCAGTTCGTCGTAGCCCTCATCGTTGGGAAACGTGGTCAGCTGCAGCGGCTGCGCGTCGAGCAGTTCCGCGTAGGCGCGCGCCATCCGGGCCGGTGTTTCCCGCAGCCCCTCGCGGTCATGATCGATACCGAGCGCGGCCAGGAAATCAGCCGCGGCCCGCTCCGCCGCGGCCAGATCGACGCCAGCCTTGCTGCTGGCTATCCGCAGCACTGGCCGGGAAGATTCGCCGGGGCCGGAGACCTGTTGCGGCACCGGCGGTGCCAGCTCAGCGAGGTCGGGGGCGAGTTCCTGTGTCATCAGAGTTCCGTCCTCCGCGCGTCATCTGTGGCCGGGCCCGTGCCGATCGCTACGCAGCAGCATCCGGGCCGGGGATCGAGGGCCGGGTGCAGCCCGCTCGCTCCGAGGCCTTCGACAAGGCCGTCGATCAGGGCCAGGTTCATGCCGCAGACGATCTCGGTGTGCTGGGTGGCCAGGTGATGGAACGGGCAGTTACGCAGGCGCACGGTGCCGTCCTCGTCCTGCCACGGTTCGAAGCCGTGCGCGCGCAGCGCGCCCTCCGCGGCCTGCAGTGGGTCCTGACGGCCACGATCGGGCGTCCGGTACTGTCTCGCCAGGCCGCCGCCGAACTGCCGGGCAGCGTCATGCAACGCGGCCCGGCTCGCGCCGCTGCGGTCGGCTTCGACGGCCACCGCGAGCAGGCGTGCCGCCAGCTCGTACTCCCGGGGTGGCACGGTCACCGTGAACTCGCTCCCGGAACGGGCATACACCTTGGCCGGCCGGCCAGCTCCAGGGCCGCCCCGGCCCGACGGCCGCTGATAGGAGGCGGTCAGCAATCCCAGGGTGACCAGCTTGTCCAGGTGATACGCCGCCAGCGGGCGGCCGATCCCCGCCGCCGCAGCCGCCTCATCCCGGCCTACCGGCTCGGCGCGCCCGGCCACGAGCTCATACAGCCGGCGGCGCACCGGATCGCCAAGGCCGCTCAGCGCGGCGAGACCCGATTCCTCCTGTTCCATGACGGAACTCTATCACTAATATAAATTAGCTAAATCGTCCTCGCGGTGACGCTAGTCGCCGGGGCCGGCTTCGGTGAGCGGCCGCTGAGGCAGGTGGAATGCCGCCCAGAGCCGCCGCGCGCCAGCCGCCGCGACGCCCGGGCTCTGCTTCCCGTCAGGCGTCGCGGCGGCCCGAAAGCGAGGTAGCCGCGGTCAGTTGCTTTCGACCACGGTGTTCTCGATGTTGATCGGGGTGGACTCCGCGAACCCGAACATCTCGGAGAGCTTGGCCGGGTTGCCGGTCGGCGAGTGGCTGATCGTTGCGGTCAGCTTGTACAGGCCCACCTTGGGCTTGGGCGGGGCCACCTGGAAGGTGTGCTGGAACTTCAGCGGGCTGACGTTGCCAGTGATCGGGATGGTCGCAGGCCCGGCGATGAGCCCGGTCATCGTGCCCACGCCGTCCATGTTGCTGCTGAACAGCGAGACGATCCACGTACCGCCGACGACGGGTGTCGCGGCCCCCGTGAGCTGCCAGCTGACCTGGACGTCGAACTCGTCGTCCACCTCGAGCAGCACGATCTTCTCGTTGTTCTCGGTCGGGTCGAGCACATCCATGCCCGTTACCTGGCCGTCCAGGATGCCGGCGACGGCGAAGTCGGTCACCGGTGTCTGCAGTGATCCTGATTGAAGTGGCATTGCTGCGTCTCCTCCGTATGGTGCTACCGTGCGGGCACGTGCCCGCCGAGGCCCCCGTCCCGGCGCCGGATAATCCGGGTGACCACTCCTAGGGAGTGCGGTACCCGCCGTCAGATACATACGGCGTGGCAGGCTATGCACAAGAAGGCTCGTCTCCGTGGATTGGAGTTCCATTGCCCGCCCCGCATGAGATGACGCGGACGAGGACGCTGGAGCCCGGCGCCGAAGAGTGGTCATGCACGCGGTGCAGCAGGCGGCTGCTGCTGCGCCGGCCACCCGCGTTCGAGAAGATCGTGCTCGAATCCGGTGACGAATGGGCCATTCATGTCGGAGGTACCGGTGGCCTCCAGCCGGACACGATGGAGGGGCATCCGGCCGCTCCGGGTGATCTTCCTGCGCAGGAGCGCAGCTGGCTCGCCGAGCACGGCATCCAGTGGAAGCCTGACGGCAGCTGACGCTGTGACCCGTAGGCCGGCGAACTCGGTCAGGTAGCCGGTCCGGCGGGCTTCGAGTGTGACGGCGCGCGATTGCCGCTGGCCAGGTAGTCGTCCATCCCGGCGAGGGAAGCTCTGACCTCATCGGCAAGGAGTGGCCGCCGGGCGCGGGCGATGAGCAGCTTGCGCCAGAAGGACCGGGGATTGGCCGACCAGGACACCGTCAGCGTTGACCCATGGTCGCTGGGGCTCACCCGCCACGACCAGAGCGCGAAGGACGGGTTTCCGTCGTCGCTGCATGAGCGGTGCTCGAAGCTCAGCGCAGTCCGGTCGACAGTGAGCGCATGTGGAGCCGCTCGTGATGCTGGACGGCCGTTGCGCCCAGAGCTGACAGGTCAGGCGAGGCCGCCAGCATGCGTTCGGTCAGGTACGGGTGCAGCCGGACCCGCTCGCGCTCGCCCGCGGTCAGCTCACCCGCCTTGTCCCCAGACCGCATTGGAGACACCCAGCCGGCCCACGTCGTGGACCAACGCGGCCCGGCGCACGTGAGCCTCGGCCTCGCAGCCAAGTTGCAGCTCACGGGCGCCGCATGCGGCGAGTTCGGCCACACCACGAGAATGGCCGAGCGTGAACGGCGACTTGATATCGGTGAAGTCGGCGATGGCCTCGAGCGCTGAGTCCAGCTCGTCCTCGGTGAGCGGCCGGGCCAGGCCCGGCTCGGCCGCGATCACCGTTTTCCCAGCTGTTCACCCGGTCCAGGCCGGTAAACAGGGTGTCAGCCTCACTGACCACGAGGTCAACCACGTTGGGCGCGAATTGCGTCCCGCGGCGCTCACGCGCCACGGCGACCGCCCCCTCCGCACCTGCGTTGCGATGAAAAACTTCCAGGACATCGGCGAGGCCCACGATCCGGGCGGCCGGCAGGATCTCCTCTCCCTTGGTGCCGCTCGGCACTCCCTTGCCGTCCCAGCGTTCGAAAGTCTGGGACAACGTGGCGCGGAGATCCTGGCCCAGGCCGAGGCTCTCGGCCAGGGCATCAGCGGCGTACCAGTGGCTGGCGAGCATGTCGTCAACCTCGCGATGCCCGTTGACCAGGAACCTGGCGCCCATCCGCGCGCGCTCCAGCAGCGGCTTGCCCGCACCCAGGTGCGATGCGGTGAAAGCCAGCGGCGCCATGCCCGTCATGTCACGCAACCGGAAGTCGCCCTTGAGGGCCAGGTCGTCACCGAACCACTTGGCCTGCTCGTACGCGTCGATGTGACACCCGACTCACGCAATGAGCCACACGTAATGCAGGCTCGCCCGTTCGTGCCGCTCCAGCCCGAGCCAGTTCCCCAGACGCAGCGCGATGAGGCACTGCCTCATGGCGTGGTCCATCGGCTGACCCATGCCGAGGTCCGCGCCCAGGGAGAGAACCGCCAGAAGCTCTGCCAGCCGCACGCCACAGGCCGACGGCAGTCGGGAATCCGACATGACTTCAGTCTCAGCCCATCCGCTAGCAGGCGCAACGCAAGCTGCCAGGCGTCCTGCCCATCCCCGGGTCTGCGGGCGGCGGGTTTGCGGTCCACGAACCCGCCGTCATGCCGCTGGCGCGGGCGTGTTGTAGATCTTCGCGGCCCAGGGGCTGATCCTGCCCGTCGGCGAAGTGGTGATCGCGACGCGGAACCGCTTGTTGCAGGCCCAGCGGATCGCGCCGTCCGGGCCGAGGTGGGCGGCGGGGAGCGGCAAGGTTTTTCACCGAGGCGTTCAGTGCGGTGAGCACGCCGACCGCGGCGAGCACGGCATCGCGCAGCGCTTCGGTGAGCGCCTCGCCGGTGGTCCCGGCTGGTGCGGAGCGCAGGCGGGCGAGCAGCTCGGCGGCGGTGCGCCGGCCGCAGTAGCCGTGCTTGACGCAGAACGCGGCCATCCGCTTCTCGCCCAGGTGCGCGGCGGCGGCCGGGGTGGGGTAGCGGGTGAGGAACTCCAGGCTGACCGGCGACCCGGCGTCGGCGAAGATGGCCCTGGCGCCGGGCCAGTGCGCGTCCAGCAGCGCGGAGAGCTGGTTGGTGGCCGCGACCCGCATCTCCACCAGGTCCCCGCGGGTGCGCACCACGGTGCGCAGCGCCCGGGTCTGATCCGAGTAGGGGGTGGCGGCCTTCAGCTTGTGCGCGCGCAGCCGCAGGTACTCGGCGATCACCGCGGCGTCCCCGGCGTCGGACTTGGCGCCCGACAGCACCTCGCCGTCGCGCCAGGTCTTGATCGCGTTCGGCTTGGCGGGTCCGGGCGCGGCGACCGGCAACCGGCCATCCTGGCCGGGGCAGATGCCGAGTCGCGCTGCCCGTCCGCGGAGCTCGAGCGTGGAGCTGCCGTCGAGCTTCGTGCAGCGCATCGCGCAGGTGAGTTTCGGCGGTGCGCTCGCTGAGGAACAGATTCCGCGCGATGTCCGGCGTTGACCCGCCATCGCCGGCCAGCCGTACAATCTCGTACCCGCGGCAGCTGAGCGCGTGGACCCCCAGCGAAGCGTTGGCGGTGGCGGGGGCGTCCGGAGGTCGCAGACTGCGGCCCTGCACCTGAGCGAGGACGGCGTCGGCGTCTCCGGACCCGAGGTCCCTACCGGGGTCCGACGACTGCCGTGGCCATCCCCATCGTGTGTGCGTTCGTGGTGGTCAACTTCGGCGCGACAGTCGCGGTGGCCAAACGCGCGACCGCCGGGGTGAGCGGGAGATCCCGGCTGCGCCCGGCCGAGATCACCGTCCTGGCGGTGGCATGGGTCGGCGTGTTCGTGGTCATGGGGGCGCTGGCTGGCGCCGGGGTGAGCCGTGCGATCGTGTACGGGCTGTACCCGGCCACGGTGCCGCTGCTCGTCGCCCGGCCTGGCCTGGGCGGGCATCATGGCGGCCCGGGCAAACTGGCGCTCGTGCGACACCGGCCTCGCGGTCGCCGCCGCCGCCGCTGTGGGCGCGTTCGCGGGACCGGCCGGGGCGTGGGCGGTCGCCGGCGTGGGCCTTTTCGCCGTGCTCCTCGGCAGCGCCGCCGCCATTGCCTGCCGCGGTCGTGCGGCACTCGACGCCTACACCCGGGGCGCTGCGTGACCTGCTCGGCGGGCTCTAGACCCGCGCGAACGGGAGCGGCATCATCCCCATGGGGCAAAGGGGAAGAGGCCAGGCCATCACTTGTCGAGGAGGCCGAGGTCGCGGGAGCGGGTGACCGCCTGGCTGCGGGTGGAGGCGCCCAGCTTGCGGTAGGTCGAGTTCGCCTGTGACTTGATGGTGTTGGGGGACAGGAACATCTGCGCGGCGATTTCGGGGAACGACAGGTGGGTGGCGAGCAGCGGCAGGAGGCGGAGTTCGGCACCAGTCAGGGCCGACGCCCCGGGCGTGCTCGAACCGCGCTCCCTCCCGAGCTGGGCCCGGAGCGCGCGGGCCTCGTCGGACAGGTTCCCGAGGCCGGGCCGCCGCCTGAGCAACTCATCGATCTCCCGGATGAGCGTCCTGGCCCCGGCCAGGTCGGCGAGCGCGAAGTGGACGCGAGCGAGCTCGATCCGGGCCTGAACGGCGAAGTAGGGGAGCGCGTAGGTCAGCAAAGAGCCGCAGCCGCTGAGCCGTGACGAGCTCCTGACGCGCCGCCGGGATATCTCCCCGGTGCATGGCTGTGCGGGCCCGCACCGCGCTGACCAGGGGCGTGGCGTAGCTCTCCTCGATCCCGGCCCTGCGCAAAGCGGTGCGTGCTTGACCGGCAAAGATGTCGGCCTGGCTCCATTCGCCCCTGGCCATCGCGACCAGCGATCGTTCGCACAGGGCGAGCGCGCGATCCTCGTGCGCGCCGACTTCCTCCGCGACGCGGATCCCATCTTCCAGCGACGCGTCGCCACCATCGAGGTCACCGCACAGGATGCGCGCGATCCCCTGCAGGAACGCAGGTGCCGGCGTCACGAAACTCTGCGCCGCGAACCTCCGCACCGCCTCGTCTGCGTCGGCGCGCATCCGTTCGGCCCCGCTGGCGGCACAAGAACGTTCGCAGCACGGCAGCCCACGCCTCAGTGGAAGGGTCGTCGGCCCGGGCCGGATCCCCGTACTGCCAGCGATCGACCACATCAGCCCACCGCTCGGCCTCGACCGGCCGCCCGGTCAGCGCGCAGAAGAGCGAGGCCAGCACCGCGACCATCGGGTGCCCCTCGATCCCGCCCCGGTCCTCCAGCCACCGGAACCACTGGCCGATGGTGGTGACCCGGCCCTGCCGGTGCGCCGGCACCACCAGTTTCCCCACCAGCCCTGCGGCCGCCCCGGCGTCCCCCGCCGCCATCGAATATCCCAGCGCCTCCTCGGGCCAGCCGTTCGCCACGCACCAGCCGGCGGCGCGGCGCCGCAGCACCGGGAGCAGGCCGGGCTCCAGGCGCTCCAGCTCCGCCAGGAGCATGTCGCGGAACAGATGGTGGTAGCGGTACCACTCCCCCCGCCGGTCCAGCGGCACCAGCAGCACGTTCGACCGGGCCAGATCCGCCAGGATCGCAGCCGCACCCGGCAAGTCCAGCACCGCCTCGCACAACGGCCCGGACATCCGCTCCAGCACCGCGGTCCGGGTCAGGAACACCCGCTGCCGGCTGGAGATCCGCGCCAGGAACTCCGACTCCATGTACTCGCTCACCAGCCGGTCATCCCCGCCGAAGGAGACCGCCGCGGTCGCCAGCGGGCCCCCCTCCCTCAGGTACAAAGCCGCCAGGTACAGGCCAGCCGGCCATCCCTCAGTCCGCTGATGCAGCCCGGCCACCTCATCCACGCCGAGCGCCACGTCAGCGTTACGCAACAGCGACGACGCCTCGTCAGCGGTCAGCGACAGATCCCCGGGGCCGATCTCCAGAATCCGGCCCTCGGCGCGCAGCCGCGCGATGCGCAGCGGCGGCTCGGCCCGGCCGGCCAGCGCCAGCCGCGAGCCGCCCGGCACATGATCAGCCAGCACCGACAGCGCGGCCCGGCATTCGGAATTATGCAGCGCGTGCACGTCATCCAGGACCAGCGCGACCGGCGAGGTCATCGACAAGAACGCCGCCCCCAGCCGCGGCACCACCGACCCAGGCACCGAGCTCGCCGGGGAGGCCAGCGCGTCGAACACCCTCCCGTCGATCGGCTCGACCGCATCGAGCGCCTCCGCGACGTAGGTGAGCAGGACCTTCGGGTCGTTGTCTCCTTCGTCAACCGACACCCACGCGAAAGCCTGGCCGTTGCGCTCCGCCCACTGCGACAGCAGCGTCGTCTTCCCATAGCCAGCCGGCGCGACCACCGACACGATCGGGCGCGGATCGCCCCGCGCCAGCCGCTCGATCAGCGGCAAACGGCGGACAGTCCCCGGCCGCAACACCGGACGCAGCAGCTTCGACGCGAACAGGTCAGGCACCGGCCGGCTCGCGCGGTGCGATCGGTCGGACCGCTGACGCACGTCGCTTTCGCTCATGCTTCCGACTGTGCCCCCCGGGACGGTCTGCCGCTTCATGATCTGCCTAAGCCCGGATCAGGTCAAGCGCGACAAATGGCCCTGCCGGGCTAGGCCCTTCCGGCCGTTGGCGTTCTCACCTGCGGTTCAGGCCCGCTGCCCGCCTGCTCGCTCCCCGCCGGGCGCGCGGCTGGGGAGTGCGATCAGCTCAGGCGTATCAGGGCGCTGATGGTCAGGTAGGCGCCCAGGAGCAGGGCGATGGCGGCCATGAGCTGCAAGGCGTGGCCCAGCAGCCAGTCCTGGGTGTGCTTGAGCAGCGACTTGGTGGCCTCCGGCCTGAGTTCCAGGAACACAAAGGGAATGATGATCAGCAAGAAATCGATGAGGACGAAGACGGCGACCGCGATGACTGGGTCGCGGTAGAGGACTTACCGGTGACCAGGATGTGCAGCGCGGCGAGATAGCTGGCGCCCGGGATGCCGATCAGTGCGCCGACGAGCATGGCGAGCCCGGGCCGGGGCTCACGCAGCACTCGCTGCGCCCAGCCGTCCTTCTTCTCTGGCTGGTCTCCAGCCGGCCCGGGTGCCGTACGGCGGCCGGGCCGGGCGCCCCGTGGCGAGCAGCCCGCCGGCGGCGAGGAGAAGCAGGCCGAGGGCCAGGTCAACGCCCGCGCTTACCGATGCCTGGGCCTTGAGGGCATCGGCGTGGAACACGAGCACGTCCAGCAGACCGATCGTCAGGGCCACCGTCAGGCCGCCGAGCAGCAGGCACAGAAACATCGCCCGTGCGCGCCGGTTCTCGATCAGCAGGAGATCGATGGCCAGCAGTTTCGGATTCAGCGCCGCGAGGAAAGCCAGCGCGAAGAACTCGGCGCTCACCGCCGGTCAGCCCTCCACCATGCGGGCACCGCCTAGTCCGGCACGCCAGCGCCTGCCAGGCGGGTGGCCAGCCAGGCGAATGTCCGTGCCGCTTCCAGGTGGTAGTCCTGAAGGTTGGTTCGCGGGATCTTGACCCCGAGGTATCGCTCGCGATACTCGCCCGACCCGAGGTAGCTCAGCAGTGACAGTAGCGAGCGCACCTGGCCTCCCTGGTAGCGGAAGTGAATCCCGTCGGCGAAGCTACCTCCGCGCTTCGTCCCGAGCCGGCGGACCGTCTTGAGGTTGTGTTTCCAGTACCGGCGGCAGCAGACGGCCACGGCGAACGGCTTCCCGCCCAGAACCCGGCCCGCGGTGTCGGACTCCAGGAAGGAGCGGACCGGAACGTCCGTGGACAGCCACCAGGTGGGAGACCCGATGCACACCAGGTCGTACTCCCGGTCCGTTACGACATCGGGGATGGCGATCCTCGCCGGGCGGCGCCGGGGTGACTCCGCCGGGATCATCCCCACCAGCTCCCGGAAGGGGTGCGGCATGGGGAACTCCTCGAACCGGCCGGCGTAGCGAGGGTCAGTGAACCCGATCGCGGCCAAGGTCACGTCGCAACCGCGGCGGCGAAGCACCTCGGCCATCGCGTCTATAACCCTCCGCGTCTGGTTCGTGTAAGTAAAGTAGACAAAGAGGACCGACGGCTTCCGTGCGGAGTCCATACCACTCCCTCTTTAATGCCAACGAGGTTGGCTATGGTCCCTTTTTGGCTGGGTGAGCAAACGATTCCTAGATTCCGGTGGCCCCCTTGCCGATCAACATCACAGCGAAGACCGGAAACAAGACGGTCAGCACGACCGCGTTGTTCTGGCCCAGCCAGGCCTTCCAGCAGTCCAGGATCTTTGAGCCTTCTCGCCCATCTCGAGCGTGACCACGAGCGGAGCGGCATACCGCCGCATTCAGAACACGCCCCCGCCGCAGGGATTGCCTCACCCGATCGGGGTGAGGCCGGCCAGCCCGGCACGGCAGCGCGCCGAGTCACGATGTGCCACCAGATGCCGCCGGGCTGATTCACCAGGGCCTCCTGTCAGCCCTGCACTAATATGCTCGATTCGGCGCCGGAGGGTGCCGGCGGGGGCGAGGGTTGTGGGCCGTAGTTCACTCAAAGCCGGATGTGTCGCCTGCCCCGCGGCGGACGATCTCGGGTTTGTGCTGGGAGAAGTCGATCACCGTGGTCGGCTCGGTGCCGCAGTCGCCGGAGTCGATCACTGCGTCAACGGCGTGGTCAAGCTGCTCAGCGATCTCCCACCCCTGGGTCATGGGCTCGTCCTGGCCGGGCAGCAGCAGGGTGCTCGAGACGAGCGGCTCGCCGAGTTCGGCGAGCAGCGCCTGGGTCACCACGTGGCGGGGGATCCGCACCCCGACGGTCTTCTTCCCCGGGTGCTGCAGCCTGCGCGGCACTTCCTTGGTCGCGGCCAGGATGAAGGTGTAACTGCCGGGGGTCGCCGCCTTGATAGCCCGGAACACCGGGTTGGGAACGTACACGAACTGGCCTAGCTGGGCGAAGTCCTGGCACACCAGCGTGAGGTGGTGCCGGTCGTCGAGGTGGCGGATCGACCTGATCCTGGTGATGCCGTCCCTGTCGCCGAGCCGGCACCCGAGCGCGTAGCAGGAGTCCGTCGGGTAGGCGATCACGCCGCCTGCGCGCACGATGCCGGCGATCTTGATGATCGCGCGCCGCTGCGGGTTGGCCGGATGAACGTCGAAGTACCTGGCCATGCGACGAGTTTACGATCATCGCCCGTCTGCCGGTACCTGAGCAGTGCGCGGCCGGGCGTGAGAGAGCGGCGCGAGGTTCCGGTCCGGACCTGCACGCCACCGGGACGGCCCCGGATTCGATCTGGCTGATCCGGTGGTGAAAGCTGTGCTCATGGACGGTGCCCGACCTGAGTTGTCAGTAGACCCGCTCGGAAACCTCAGGCAGCGGCGTAGTGCGAAGTGGCAGACGTATCCAGCCGATGTGCTGCCGCTGACGGTGGCCGAAATGGACTTCGCCCTCGCCGCACCGATCGCAGAGGCCTTGCACGAGGCCGTCGAGCGGTCCGACGCTGGGTACGCGATGGCCTGGCCCGACCTTGGACAAGCGCTCGCCGGGTTTGCCGCCAGCCGGTGGCACTGGGACCTTGATCCGGCGTCAGTGACCGCCGTCACCGATGTCGGGGTAGGCGTCGTCGAGCTGCTCCGGGTGCTTACCCGCCCGGGTGATGCTGTGGTGATCAGCCCGCCGGTGTACCCGCCGTTCTTTGACTGGGTCTCCGAGGCCGGAGCCCGGCTGCTGGAAGTGCCCTTGGCCTGCGACGGCGCCGGGTGGCATCTTGACCTCACCGCGCTGGAGGCGGCGTTCGCCACTCACCCGGCGGCCTATGTGCTGTGTAACCCGCACAACCCAGTCGGGCGGGTGCACTCTGCAGACGAACTGGCCGCGCTGGTGCGGCTCGCGCGGATCTACCGGGTGGCCATCATCAGCGACGAGATCCACGGGCCCCTGGCGCTTCCCGGGGCCACGTTCATCCCCCTGCTGACCGTGCCCGGCGCCGCCGAGATCGCTGTCAGTGTGCTCTCGGCTAGCAAGGCCTGGAATCTGGCCGGGCTGAAGTGCGCTGCCGTCGTCACCGGCGCACCAGGCATGGCTGCGGTGACGGGCCGGTTCCCTGCAGACACCCGGTGGCGCATCGGGCACTTCGGCGTCATTGCCGCCGTCGCGGCGTTCACGGCGGGGGAGGCCTGGCTCGACCAGCTCCTTGCCACCCTCGACCATCGGCGGGCCCTGCTCTCCGATCTGCTACGCCAGCGTTTGCCCATGCTTACCTGGCACCCGCCCGAGGCGACGTTCCTGGCCTGGCTCAACTGCGCCGCCCTCGGCACGGACAACCAGGCCCGGGAACGGTTTCTCGAGCGCGGCCGCGTCGCACTAGAGCCCGGCCTGCGGTTCGGCGCCGCGGGCAGCGGCTACGCGCGCCTGAACTTCGCCACGAGCCCCGACATCCTTGACCAGGCGACAGCACGGATGGCGAGATGTGCGAGCTGACCCGCCGATCACACGGAGAATGCAGGCCGTAATTTCGCGCCAGCCACCAAACGTGGTTACGTCGCAGCGGGCCCGGTCCAGCTCCTGGCAGCATGCCAGGCACCAGGGTCGGCGTACCACCGTGTCGTTCTTGCTGCTGACCCAGAACCCGGCGGGGCTCTGGCGGCAGTGGATGCAGAGCTGGTGGGTGCGCGGCGGCACGCGGGGCGTGATCAGCACAGCAGGCCTTCAGGCTGCTGGCCGTTGCGGGCTTGCGGTTGCGGCTGCAGGGCTAGCAGCCTGTCCGCCGCCATCCGGAAGTGATGGCCGGCGGCGCAGTGCAACGCGATGTGATCAACGCGGCCGTCCGTGCTCGGCAGGCAGAAGCGTTCGGTGATTTCGGCCGGGACGCCGCAGTCAGGGCACGATACGAGGGTGTGCATGGTTCTACCTCCGGGCGCGTGCCGCCGGGTGATGCGCGGTGGTCACCGCGGTGACGGCTGCGCTCAGGGCGGCCGGCGGGACGAAGAACGTGACCAGCACCACCACCAGCCAGGTCATGCCGGTGCCACCGGGACCGGCCAGCGCGCGGGCCGGGGGCCAGGCTCGCGGTGCCGGAACCGATACCAGGGCGCCACGGGCGCGCGGCGGCCGGTGGCGATGGCGGCCACCGCCGCCACCGCCTGGTTGACCTCGTCCGGGGTGTTGTAGAGGTAGAAGCTCAGGCGGCAGCTCGCCGGCGGGTTCAGCCGGAGCGCGTGATGCGCGAGCGTCGCGCAGTGACAGCCGGCCCGCGACTCCACCCCGGCCCGGTTCAGGGCCTCGGCCACACCGGCGGGATCACGGCCAGCGAGATTGAACGCGACCAGCGAGGTACGCCGCGCCGCATCGCGCTGACCGTAGACGGTCAGCGCCGGAATGCTGCCCAGCCCATCCAGTGCCCTGCTCGTCAGCTGCTTATTCCAGCCGGAGATGCGGTCCATTGCGGCCTCGACGGCGGCGCGCCCAAGGGGTCTGGCGGTACCAAAATAGGTCGGCCGGTCCGGGGTTAGCGCCAGGTCCAGCAGGATGCGCAGGGCCTGCGCGGAGACGATCGCGCCGAGGATGTTGGGTGTTCCGGCGGCGTACTTCCAGGGCAGTGAGTTGTACTCGACCCGGTCCGGGAAGACGCGCCCCTCGGCGATCATGTCACCGCCGTACAGGAACGGCAGCGATGCATCAGCCATCCCGCAAGCGCCTCATCGAGCTCGCCATGACCACTGCCCGCGCCGAGCTGAGCCAGGACGCTGCTGCCACGCCCGCAGGGACTGATGCGTTCCAGCGCCCAGGGGACTCGTCCCGCTAGACGCGACTGGATGCGTCCTGGGGCGACTCAACCGCGCGCGAGTTCGGCGCTGGGCAGAGGTGCCCCGAAGCAGTCGCTCAGGTACCGGCGGCCGAGTCTATGCTCCGCAGTTCAGCGTCGCTGCGCTCGATCGGCGCCTGTTCCGCGCCGACGTCGAGGTTGCGGGTCAGCAGCAGGTAGACCACCGCTGTCACCACCGCACCCACGATCCAGGAGATGTCCACGCTGTTCAGGTCGTTAGCTAGCGGTCCGGTGTAGTAGCTCTTCAAGGTGACCAGGTTGAGCAGCACCATGAACGGGATCTCGGCCGCGAAGCCGGCGGCGTAGGCGATGAGGCCGCGATACGACCACATCCCGTAAATCCCGTTGGGCCGGAAGATGTCCATGATGGCGTAATGGCCGTGCCGCACGAAGAAGAAGTCGATCAGGTTGGTCACTGTCCACGGCACCAGCAGGTAGAGCATGAGCGTCAGCACGGTGTCCACGACGCCGACCGCGGTGGTGGTGATCGCCTTGGCGATCACGAACCAGATCACTGTCAGGACCAAAATGGTGATCACCCGGGCGCTCCGCGTGGGGTTGACCTTGCGGAAGGCGTCCACCCCGGCCAGGGTCGTAAGCATCGCGCCGTAGGCATTCATGCCCATGGTCGCGGCCAGTGCGACGGCCGACAGGAAGCCGGTTACCCCGCCGAGGTGGCTGATCACGCTATTGCCGGCCGTCTGCAGGCCGACCAGGCCATCGGTCGCGCCCAGGCGGACAGCCAGCCAGGCGCCCAGGGCGATCAGCCAGATCGCCGGCGTTGCGGCACCAGCGAACACATAGCCAATGATCTTGCCTCGTGGCGTGTCGCGCGGCAGGTAGCGCGAGTAGTCGGAGACATAACCCGCGTAAGTGATGTTGTAAGCCGCCGCGGCGGAAAACTGGGCCATGAAACCGGTCCAGTTGAACCCGTAAACGTGGTGGTTGACCACGCTTCCCGCCTTGCCGGCGATCACGCCGATGGTGATGATGGCCACCAGCGGGAGCAGGATCAGCAGAATCCCGCGGAAGACGCGGTGCACCCAGTCGTAGCCGTAGATCGCCAGCAGCGCGGCACCGACGGTGACCACGATCGCGACGAGATTGGCGTTCCAGCCGAAGGCCCCGTGCAGACCCTGCGCCAGGAGCACCTGGTCGGCCACGTTGAAGGCCATGTACGTGAACAGCATGGCGAACAGCGCGACGATGACGCCCCGGAAGCCGAATTGGGCGCGCGACTGGATCATCTGCGGGAGCCCAAGGGTGGGCCCCTGGGTCGCGTGAAGGGCCATGAAGAGGGTACCCACCAGGATTCCTGCCGTGCCGGCGACGATCGTCCACCCAAGGGACAGGCCGAACGCTGGCCCGATGAAGCCAATCGGGATGGTGAAGTACTGGAAGTTGCCCAGGAACCACAGCGGCGCCTGGTGCCAGACCTTGCCGTGCCGCTCGTTATCCGGGACCCAATCGATCGAGCGCGTCTCGATCCCGTGGATGCCCGGCCCCTGCGCACGTACCGGCGCCTCGTCCTTAGTAGCCACGGCAAGCTCTTCTCTTGTGCGAAGAATGCGGCCTGCGATCAATAACGCAACGTTGGGGGACGACGCATCAGCGAGTCAATAGTGCGTTACACAGAATCAGCAGGGTCTGTTGTTGCGGATCACAAGGGTCTATCGGGACCTTGGAGTCGCGGCAGCGCGCAGCGCCAGCCACGTCTCGGCCAGTGTTTCGGTCGAGGCCAGGGAACGCCCGGTGATCTGCTCGAACCGCCGCACCCGGTAGAGCAG
The DNA here is from genome assembly GCA_963751175.1 of uncultured Actinomycetes bacterium. Taxonomy (GTDB): domain Bacteria; phylum Actinomycetota; class Actinomycetes; order Streptosporangiales; family Streptosporangiaceae; genus RYN-230. Next base: position 108,384 of record CAVVTM010000019.1, read on the forward strand.
CGTATTCGGGTGAATGTGCAGCGCCTTGGCGGCCTTATCGGTCTGGCGATCATGCTCGAGCCAGGTGCGGATCGTCGGCAGGAGGTCGCCGCTGTGCGTGTCGTCGTATTCGATGACGGCGCGCAGCACGTCGTCCACCAGGGTCTGCAGATCCGCCGAGTCGGTGGTCAGCCACCGTCCCGTGCGGTCGTCACCGTAACTGACCACGTCCCGGCCCGATTCCACGGCACGGGTGATGGCCCACTGAGCCTCACGCCTGGCCACCCGCAGTGAGGCCCCGGCCCGGAAAGGCAGGCTGGTCCCGACAACGGTGCCACTGCCGGCTAGCGCCGCCTTAGCGGCCCGGTTATCGGGGATCAGCACGTAGAGTTCCTCCTCCTGCCGCAGGACGAGCCGCGGGAACCTGCCGTGGGCGAGCGTGTCTGCGACGGCGTCGCCGTCGGCACCGGCGTTCTCTGGCCGCACGATGGCCAGCACGAGCCTGGCGTCCGGAGGGAACCCGTGGATGGCGAGCCGCCTGGCCACCACGGCCGTGTCCAGCGCGCCGCGGAGCATCTCCGCCAGGGTTTCCGCGCCTTCACGGCGAAGTGTCTCCCGCTCGTGGGCCTGCATGGACAGCTGAAGGGCGGCCACGGTGGCGATGTGCTGGACCACTGACACACCGGCCGGGGTGGCGTCGGCGGCCTCCATCGCCAGGATGTAGCCGACGGTGCCCCGCCGCCCGGAGACGGGCAGGACATACCCGCCCGGCACCGTCGGCGGGCTGGTCGGCGTGGTCGGTATGAGCTTCGCGTGCTCCGGCGGCGGAGCAGGCACCCCGTCCAGCAGCGGGCGCCGCCCGGTGGTGCACGCGTAGAGCCGGTACCCGGACAGGCGCTCGAGGCGGTCGAAAATCTCCCGGGTACTCAGGTTCCCTGCGGCCAGCCACCGGACGGCGCCAAAGACCTGCAGCTGCGCGTTCAGCCGCTGGCCGGTGTCAACCTGCACCGCTGCGGCGACTTCCTGTGAGATGGCCATGAAGGGCACCGGCAGCGGGACCTCCACGACCGGGAAACCGCGCTCGCTCGCAGCAGCCAGGAAAGCCGCGGTCAGCGGGGGTACATGGAGTTGCTCGGACAGGGCCAGGCACGCCACCCCAGCGTCGTCGAGGCGTTCCAGGTAGGCACGCTGCCGCTGGGCGCCGCGCGGGAGGGCGATCCCAGTCGTCATGATCATCTCAGAGCCGAAAAGCCAGGGAGTCGGATCCTCAAGCTCGCTCACGTGCGCCCAGGCGACCCGCCGCGATGTGCCTGACTCGCCCGCGATCAGGCGCAGCTGCAGTGCGGGAGAGCGCAAAAGGTCTTCCACCCGGATCACGCCATCCTGCGGCATGACCACACCGTAGGTTGTGGGCTAGCCCAAGATCAAGGCCATGTTCTGTTGCCGGCACTATTGCCGTCAGGCGGCATCGTCTGGTACTCCGGGCCCTGAAAGGCGCGACAGATCAGGCCGCACGTTCGTTACGCGTGGCCGCATTGCCATCGCGGAGGGCAGGAGGTCAGGTTGACGGGTACCGAGGGCAAGCCTGGGGCCGAGCGCGGCCCCATCGACGCCAGCCGGATACCGCGCTTCGCCGGGCCGCCGACCTTCGCGCTGCTGCCGCGGCGGGACGAGGTCGGGCGCTGTGACGTGGCCGTTGTCGGCGTCCCGTTCGACAGCGGCACGTCGTACCGTCCGGGTGCCCGGTTCGGACCAGCCGCGGTCCGGCAGGGTTCCAGGCTCCTGCGACCGTGGCATCCCGGCCTGCAGGTAGCGCCGTTCGGCGCCCAGCAGGTCGCAGACGCAGGCGACATCGCGTGCAACCCGTTCGACATCAAGGAGGCTATGGACCAGATCGAGGCGGCCGCGGCCGGGTTGCTCGCCGGGGCCGCGCACCTGCTGGCGATCGGCGGCGACCATACCATCGCCTATCCGCTGCTCCGGGTCACCAGCCAGCGGTTCGGGCCGGTCGCCCTCGTCCACTTCGATGCTCACCTTGATACCTGGCAGACCTACTTCGGCGCGCCGCTCACGCACGGCACGCCGTTCCGGCGCGCCGCCGAGGAAGGGCTGTTCCTGGAAGAGCACAGCATGCACGTCGGCATCCGCGGGCCGCTCTATGCCCAAAGCGACCTCGAAGAGGACGCGGAACTCGGCTTCCGGACGGTCAGTGCGATGGAGATCGAGCGCATCGGCATCGACGGTGTGGTCGCCGCCATCCGCGAGCGGGTGAAGGACAGGCCGGTGTACGCCTCGATCGACATCGACGTGCTCGACCCGGCTCACGCGCCGGGAACCGGGACACCCGAGGCGGGCGGCCTCACCTCTCGGGAGGTGCTCGGCATCTTGCGGGGCCTGGCCGGGACGCACCTGGTGGGCGCGGACGTTGTCGAGGTCGCGCCCGCCTACGATCACGCCGAGATGACCGCCGTGGCTGCCGCCCACATCTGCTACGAGCTGCTGGCGCTGATGGTGCTCGGCAACAAGTAGCCCAGCCGTGCGTGGTGGGGTCATCGTCGGGCCCACTCCTCGGCGAGTAGCTGGTAGGAACGGACACGGTCGGCGTGGTCGTGGGTAATGGTCGTGACGATCAGTTCGTCGGCTTCAGTGGCGTCGCGGAGACGTTCCAGCTGGTCCGCGACCTGGCCCGGGCTGCCGACGAACTGGGTATCGATGCGGTCGGCGACCAGCTCGCGGTCAGCCTCGCTCCAGACGTGGCGGCGAGCCTGCTCGGGAGTGGGGAACTGGATGGCGCCTTCGGCGGTGCGGATGCTGCGGACCCACAAGCCGTAGCCGGCGGCCAGCTCACGGGCCGCGGCCTCGCTGCCGGCCACGACGACGTCGGCTGACACGCTGACGTAGGGCTGGCCGAGGACCACGGAAGGCCGAAACGCGGCCCGGTAGCCGTCCACCGCCTCGAGCACGGTGGCCGGACTGACGTGGTAGTTAGCGGCGAAGCGCAGGCCGTTCCGGCCAGCGACCTCGGCACTTTCACCGCCGCTGCTGCCCAGGATCCAGACCTGCAGCGCCGCGCCCTCGCCCGGCACCACGTGGGCCTCCTCCCCCTGCGGAGAGCGGTAGGTTCCAGCGATCAAGGCGAGAACGTCGGTGACCTGGTCGGTGTAATTTTGCGGCTCCGCATGCGGCAGCTGCAGCAGCGTCTTCTGCAACGCGAAACGGGGCGAGCCGAGCAGATGCTGGATGGAGAACCGCGGTGGGATGAGCAGCCCGTTCGGGGTCCGGCCGTCGAC
>CAVVTM010000020.1:0-280826 GCA_963751175.1 uncultured Actinomycetes bacterium
CCACACGCCGCCGCCTGCTGAGATGACCTCGGGGTCGCAGTCGGCCCAGGAGGAGCGGGGCAGCCCGAACAGGCGCTGCCGTTCCGCGAAGCTGCGCGCCGGGTCCGGCGCCGGGTCGATGAAGATGTGCCGGTGGTCGAACGCCGCCACCAGCTTGATGTGCTCGGAGAGCAGCATCCCGTTGCCGAAAACGTCGCCGGACATGTCGCCGATCCCGGCGACCGTGAAGTCCGTGGTGCCGACGTCCAGATCCATGGTCGCGAAGTGGAACTTGACCGCTTCCCACGCGCCCCGGGCGGTGATGGCCATCTTCTTGTGGTCGTAGCCTTCGGACCCGCCGGAGGCGAACGCGTCACCCAGCCAGTACCCGTAACTCTGCGCGATCTCGTTGGCGGTGTCGGAGAACGTCGCGGTGCCCTTGTCCGCCGCGACCACCAGGTAGGGGTCGTCCCCGTCGTAGCGGACCACCCCCGGCGGCGGCACGACCCGGCCGGCCTGCAAGTTGTCGGTGACTTCCAGCATGGCGCTGATGAACGTCCGGTAGCAGGCCAGGACCTCGGCCTGGTAGGCGTCCCGGTCGGCGGCGCCGGGCAGCCGCTTGCAGACGAAGCCGCCCTTGGCGCCAGACGGCACGATGACGGAGTTCTTCACCTCCTGCGCCTTGGCCAGCCCGAGGATCTCGGTGCGGAAGTCCTCGCTGCGGTCGGACCAGCGCAGCCCGCCCCGGGCCACCGCCCCGAACCTCAGGTGCACCGCTTCCAGCCTGGGTGAATAGACGAACAGCTCGAACTTCGGCCGGGGCGCGGGCAGATCGGGCACGGCGGCCGCGTCCAGCTTGACCACCAGGTACGGGACGTGGCCCAGGCTGGCGTCCGGCACGTGGCCGACCGCATGGTCGGCGAAATAGTTCGTCCGCAGCGTGGCCAGGATCAGGCCCAGGTAGGCGCGCAGGACCCGGTCGTGGTCGAGAACGGCCACGTCGTCGAGCTCACCTCGGATCTCCTCGGTGATGGCCTCGCTGCGCTCCACCTGCCCGGCCTGCCGGGCCGGGTCGAACCGGGACTCGAACAGCCGCACCAGCAGCCGGGTCACCGTGGTGTTAGAGCGCAGCACCCGCTCGATGTAGGAATGGCTGAACCGGGTGCCAGCCTGGCGCAGGTACTTGGCGTAGGCCCGCAGCACCGTGACCTGGCGCCAGCTCAGGTGGGCGTCGAGCACCAGGGCGTTGAAGCCGTCGTCCTCGATCTGGCCGCGCCACAGTGCGTCGAGCGCGTCCTCGACCAGGCTCTTGACCGGGCCGGGATGCGGCGGCCTGGCGGATGCCGCCTGCGTGGCCGGCGGGCTGGCCGGTGCCTCGCCCGTGGCCGGGCCGGGCCGGGCGCTGCGGGGCCGCAGCCCGAAGTCATAGATCCAGAACGGGGTGGGGAGCCCGGGCCCGGAGAACTCGTACGGGTGCTCGTCCACCACCTCGACTCCCAGGTGGTGCAGCCGGGGGAGCACATCGGTGAGGGTGATCGGCGATCCGGTCCGGTAGATCGTCAGCCGCCAGACACGCGGCCGGTCGTCCGCGCCCGGCTGCCCGGTGTCTTCCACGGGCTTCCCGCCGGAGAAGCCCTCTGCCTCCCACAGGTCGAAGGCCACCGGCGTGCCGGACCCGAGCATGCCGCGCACCCGGGTGAGGTCGCTCACCGCGTAGGCCGCGGGCACGTCAGCCTTGTAGGTCTCCGGGATAGCCTCCGCCCAGTCGGCGAGCAGTTCCCCGGCCTGCGCCTCGCCCAGCTCGGCCAGCGCCTCGGCGGCAAGGTCCTCTTCCCAGGAGCGCACCGCGGCGGCCAGCTTGGCTTCCAGCTGCACCGTGTCCACCTGGGGCAGACGGCGGCCCCGTTCGGCCCGGACCACCACATGCAGCCGGGCCAGCGCGGAATCGCCGACCGTCGCGCTGTATTCCACGGCCGCGCCGTGGAACGCCTCGCGCAGGATCTTCTGGGCGCGCAGCCGCACCGCGGTGGTGTAACGGTCCCGCGGCAGGTACACCAGGCACGACATGTACCGGCCGTAGACGTCCCGGCGCAGGAACAGCCGGGTCTGGCGGCGTTCCCGCAGCGCGAGCACACCCAGCGCGATCGGGGTCAGCTCCGGCACGGAGATCTGGAAGAGCTCCTCGCGCGGGTATCCCTCGAGGATCTCGGTCAGGTCCTGGCCGTCGTGGCTGTCCGCGGTCATCCCGGCCGCCTCGAGCACGCTGGCCAGCTTGCGCCGGAGCACCGGGACGCGGGTGATGCTCTCGTGGTACGCGGCGTGGGTGAACAGCCCGAGGAAGCGGTGCTCGCCGACCACGTCGCCCACGTCATTGATCCGCTTGACCGCGATGTAGTCCAGGTAGGAGGGCCGGTGCACGGTGGACCGGGAGTTCGCCTTGGTCAGGATGAGGCGCTGGCGGTCCCGGGCCCGGGACCGGACCTCAGGGGGCAGCGCGGCGAAGGACGTGGAGCCCGGCTTGTCGTGCCGCAGGATCCCCAGGCCCGTGCCGGGCAGCGCGAGCAGCGCCATCCCGTCCGGACCGTCCACCAGGTCGTACTCGCGGTAGCCGAGGAAGGTGAAGTGGTTGTCGGCCAGCCAGCGGAGCAGGGCCACGGTCTCGGCCGGAGATCCCGCGCCTTCCGAGGCCAGCCGGTCAGCCAGCCAGGTGGCCTTGGCCTGCATCCGCGGGTAGTCCTCCACCGCGCCCCGGACGTCGTGGAGCACCCGGTGCAGGTCCTGCTCGAGTTCGGCGGCGGTGTTCCGCGCGGCCGGGCTGTGCGCGGGAGCGCCGTCGCCGGAAGGCCCGCTGATCTCGATGTGCGTCCAGGATTCGGCGATCTCGTCGTGGTCGCTGCCCCGGCCCATGAGGGTCCCGCACACGTCGTGCAGCGTCCCGGCCACGTCCCGGCGGACCAGCAGCTGGGGATGCAGGATGTGGTCGGCGTCCAGGCCGTGCCGGGTCAGTTCCATGGTCAGCGAGTTGACGAGGAACGGCATGTCGTCGGTGACGATGTCCACTACCCGGCGGGACGGGTCGAACGCGCCGGGCGAGCCGGCCGGCCGCACCCGGACCAGGGCCCGGCCCTGAGGCCGGTGTGCCGCGAGCCGGGCCTGTTCCAGCGCGGCCGCCGCGACCGCGTCTGGCCCGGCCGCCGCCAGGTCCTCAACGGGGACGTGCCGGTAGTAGTCCCGGAAATAGCAGAGCAGGTCCCCGACGTGCAGGTCGTCCAGTTCCCCGGCGCTGACCGCCTGGGCCGCCTCGGCCAGCAGGGCTTCCCTGTCCGTGGCCGAGGCGTCACTCACTGGCGCCGCACCACGCCATTGTGGTGTTGTCACGCGTTTCCCTCAATCACCGTTGATCGCTGCGCATCGCCTGACCTCGACTCTACGCGGGGTTCCTCCTGCGGCGCGAAAAGCCCGAGTACCTCGGGATTGGCCAGCGCGTCCGGGTCGGCCGCCTCCGCGACCGGTGTGCCGAGCAGGATCTTGCGCACCGGAACTTCCAGTTTCTTCCCGGAAAGCGTCCGCGGGATCCCGGGGACCTGGTGGATCTCGTCGGGCACGTGCCGGGGTGACAGCTCGCTGCGCAGCGCACCCCGGAGCCGGCCGGTCAGGTCGTCATCGAGGTCGCGCCCCTCAGCCAGGACCACGTACAGCACCAGCCGTCCCGGGCGGCCCAGCTGGCCGGTGTCCACCACCAGGCTGTCGGTGACCTCCGGCAGCCGCTCCACCACCCGGTAGAACTCGCTGGTGCCCATCCGCACGCCACCCCGGTTCAAGGTGGCGTCCGAGCGTCCGAAGATCACGCACCCGCCGTCCGGCAGCATGGTGATCCAGTCACCGTGCCGCCAGACTCCAGGATAGGCGTCAAAGTAGCTGGCCTGGTATTTCTCGCCGCCCGGGTCGTTCCAGAAGCCGACCGGCATGGACGGCATCGGCGCGGTGATGACGAGCTCGCCGACTTCCCCGGTGACCGGCTGCCCGGCGGCGTCGAAGGCTTCGACCTTGGCGCCCAGGCACCGGCCGGCGATGAGCCGGCCCGCACCGGCAGCAGGGGGCTGGGCCCGACGAACCCGGTGCACACGTCGGTGCCGCCGGAGAACGAGCCGAGCTGCGCGTCCTCGCTGACGTCCCGGTAGACCCAGTGAAAGCCCTCGGGCGGCAGCGGGGATCCGGTGGATCCGATGCCGCGCAGGGCGGACAGATCCAGGTCGCGGCCCGGAGCCAGCCCGGCTTTGGCGCAGGCCAGGAGGTAGGGCGCGCCGGTTCCGAAGTAGGTCACCCCGGTCTGCGCGGCGAGCCGCCAGAGCGCGTCGGTGCCCGGGTACGTGGCGCTGCCGTCGTAGAGCACTACCGTCGCCCCGGCCAGCAGCCCGCCGGCCAGGTAGTTCCACATCATCCACCCGGTGGTCGTGTACCAGAAGAACACGTCGCCGGGACCGAGGTCCTGGTGCAGGGCCAGGGCCTTCAGGTGCTCGAGGACGATCCCGCCGTGACCATGCATGATCGCCTTGGGCAGCCCGGTGGTGCCGGACGAGTACAGCACCCACAGCGGGTGCCCGAACGGGACGTCCACGAACTCCGGCTGGCCGTCACCGGCCGCGGCCGGGAGGTCGGCCCAGCTGAGCGTGCGCACCCCGCCCTGGCCGGCCGCCGCCCGGGTGGCGGGTCCCGGCCCGCCCGGGGCGGCGTCCGGCCCGTTCACCATGATCAGGGCAGCCAGCCCGGGCAGCCCGGCGACGATCTCGCTCACAGCCTCGTCCCGGCTGAACTCCTTGCCGCCGTAGCGGTAGCCGCCGACCGCGAGCAGCACCGTGGGGCGGATCTGCGCGAAGCGGTCGATGACGCTGTGCGGGCCGAAGTCCGGCGAGCAGGACGACCAGATGGCTCCCAGGCTCGCCGTGGCCAGCAGCCCGATGACCGCTTCGGGGACGTTCGGCAGGAACGCGGCCACCCGGTCCCCCTGGCCGACACCGAGTGCGCGCAGCGCCCCGCGGACCCGGCCCACCTCGGCGGACAGCTCGCCGTAGGTGTAGGTCCAAGGCGCGGCGTCCTCGGCGCAGGCGATGATCGCCACTCGGCCCGGATCGGTCCGGGCCGTGCGCAGCGCGTTCCGCGCGTAGTTCAGCGTGGCACCAGGAAACCAGGTGGCCCGGGGCAGCTGCCCGCTCAGGGCGGGACCGTCGCCGCGCTCCCCGGCCACGCCGAAGTACTCCCACAGCGAGTCCCAGAACGCCCCGGGCTCGGCGACCGACCACTCCCAGAGATCCTGGTAGTCGGCGGCGGCGACACCGTGATGCTCGGCCATCCAGCGCAGGTACTGAGTGATCCGGGCCTGCTCGACCACCTCCGGGCCCGGTTCCCAGAGAATCTCGCCGTAATCGCTGCCGAGCAGCCGCGTCACCTCGTCGTTTCTTGACATAGGCCCCAGCATCGATGGTCAGCCGCCGCATCGCAACGGGAGCCGCGCGGCCCGCGGTGTGGTCCGGCTCACCCCGGCGGCGCGGGCCCGCTCACCCCGCCGTCCAGCTCAGCCCGCAGTCCAGCTCAGCCAACCGGGGCACCGGCGGCGAAGGCCAGCACCCCGAGCCCCGCGGCGCCCACGATCGCCGTGACCACGCCGCGGCGCAGCCCGAGCAGCCAGACCGCGGCGAGCGTGAGCACGCCGAGCTGCCACAGATGCGCCAGGCCCAGGACCAGGGGGATCACGGCCCCGGCGATGGCGCCGATGGCGGCCGGGCCGGCCCGGTCAGGAAGGCCTGCACGGCCGGGCTGGCCCGGAGGCGGTCGAAGTAGCGGCCGCCGCCCAGCACGAACAGGAAGGAGGGGGTGAACGCGACGAGCGCGGCGAGCAGGCCGCCGCCCACCCCGGCCGCCGCGTAACCGACCACCGCCACGGTCTGCACCACCGGACCGGGCGTGACCTGGCCGAGCGCGACCGCGCTGAGGAACTGGCCCGCGGTCATCCAGTGGTAGGTGTGCACCGCGTCGCGCTGCATCAGCGGGATGATCACGAAGCCGCCGCCGTAGGAGAGGGCACCGACCTTGAAGCCCTCCCAGGCCACCGCGAGCAGGCCAGCCGCGGCAGGCACCGCGGCGGCGAGCGGCAGCATGGCGGCGGACAACCCGGGATGACCGGGGTCACGCCGCCGGCGGCCGCGCTGGGTCCGCGCCGCGACCTCGGCCAGCCCGCAGGCCGCGAGGACGAGCACCAGCCACGGCCCGACGGTCGCCGCGGCGGCCCCGCCGGCCGCCAGGTAGCCGATCCAGCGAGCGTGCGCGGCGCGGATTCCCGGCCTCTTCCCGCCGGCCCCGGAGCCATCAGCCCGGGACTCACCGGCCAGGGAGCCACCGGCCAGGGGCTCACGGGCCTGCGAGGAGCTACCGGCCAGGGGCTCACCGGCCTGGGAGGAGCTACCGGCCAGGGGCTCACCGGCCTGGGAGGCACCCGCCTGGGAGGCACCGGCCCCGCTCTTACCGGCCCGCCGCCAGCTGGCCGGGATGAGGCCCGCCGCGGCGGCCACGGCCACCGCAGGGACCGCCGCGCCTGCCCCGGCCGCGGCGCCGGCGATCCAGCCGGGCGGGCGGGGCGCCAGGAACAGCGCCGCGAGCCCGAGGATGATCACCAGGCCAGGGACGATGAAGCAGACGCCGCCGAGCACCGCCCCAGCCGGCCCGCGCAGCCGCCAGGCGCAGAAGATGGCCAGCTGGGTCGAGGCCGGGCCGGGTAGCAGGTTGCAGGCGGCCAGCCCGTCCTCGAAGTCGCCGGGCGGCAGCCAGTGCCGGTCCTCTACGCACAGCGCGCGCAGCAGGGCGATGTGGGCGGGCGGCCCCCCGAACCCGATGCAGCCGATCCGGCCCCACTCACGGACGATCGTGCTGAGCGGGACCTGCGGAACTCCGGCGGGAGGCGAGTCGCCGGCGGCCTGCTCGGACACGCGGCCACCCTATGCCGTCCGGCTCCGCTCCGCCGAAGGCCACCACCGGAAGGCCACCACCAGAAACCCAACACCGGAAAGCCGCCGGCCACCACGATCACCGCCAGGCGGACCCGCTCACCCAGCGGCGGCCAGTGTCAGCCGGTCTATCGCACGCACGACCCCGGCGGTGTCCACAAGATCCTCGAAGACCAGGTCGGCCCCGGCCTTCCGCAGCTCGCTCACCGTGGACCGGCCGCTGGCGACCGCGAGGCACCGCGCACCCCCGGTCTGGGCGGCCGTCACGTCGCGGGTGGAATCGGCTATGTAGACGGTGGAGCCTTCGTCGAACCGGGTGCCGTACTTGTCGGCGGCCCGGCTGCGGGTCATCATCAGCTGGACACCCTTCGGGTACACCTGCGACCCGTACCCGCCGATCTCGAGGTCGAAGTACTTCTCCAGCCCGAACGCGCGCAGCTTCTCGACCGCGTTGGGCTTGATCGTGCCGGTCAGCACGGTCTGCACCACCCCGTGCCCGGCCGCCACCTCGGCCAGGGCGTCCGCCGCCCCGGGCAGCAACCGTCCTTGCTCGGGCAGCAGCTCTCGCCGGGCCGCGAACGCGTTGGCCAGCTCGAAGCTGAACCGGGCCAGCAGTTCCTCCCCGCCCAGACCCGTCACGCCGGGCATCCCGCCCGGGCTGGCCGCCCCGCCCGTCCCGGCCGCCCCGGCCGCCCCGGCAGCCGCGCCCGCCCCGGCCTCATTCAGCGCGAGCGCGTCGAAGAAGATCTCCGATTCCATCTGCCCGTTCATCTGCGGCAGCTGCCTCAGCGACCGCCCGGTGACCCGGCGGAACGCCTCCGCGTACGCCTCCCGGGTGACCCGGCCGACGTCGAGGAGGGTCAGATCGATGTTCCACAGGACCAGGCGGTTAATGGGTACCTCCGGGGTTGGCATCCCGCTCGCGGCGGGCACCGTCAGCCTATGCCTGGGCAGGCCTCCCGCACGCCCGATCAGCCTCGGTCCTGGGCCCGCCGGGCCCGTCCCAGCGGGTCAGCCCCCTGTTCCACCGGCCGCACCGCGCGGGCCGGCCCTCGGGCTCCGGCGCTCCCGAACCGCCGGGATCGAGCGCCCCAGCTAGCGGGCCAGGTCCGGCTTTAGCTTCCCGCCGACCCAGCGGCAGCGAGCGTGGCGTGCACCTGCGCCGCCGCCACCAGGAACGTGGGCACGGGGCCCAGCGGGTTGGAGACGTGAGCCGCGGCGGCCGCGGCGAGCAGCCGCTCAGCTTCCCGGTAATGCTCTCCTGCGTTCATCTCGGCTGCCCTCTCTCGGTCACGGCTCTCGGTCACGGCTCTCGGCCACGGCGGGCACCACGCCCAGCTGACGGGTGGATACCACCGCCGCGCGCCGGCGGAGACCACGCTCCCGTCAGCCCATGTGCGGGTAGCGATAGTCGGTCGGCGGCGCGAACAGTTCCTTGATGGCCCGCGCGTTCACCCAGCGGGTCAGGTTGAAGATGGAGCCTGCCTTGTCGTTGGTGCCGCTGGCCCGGGCCCCGCCGAACGGCTGCCGGCCCACCACGGCGCCGGTGGGCTTGTCGTTGATGTAGAAGTTGCCGGCCGCGAACCGCAGCGCCTCGGTGGCAGCGGCGATCGCGTCCCGGTCCTGGGCGATGATCGCGCCGGTCAGCGCGTAGGGGGCGACGTCCGCGGCCTGGGCCACGACCTCGTCGTACCTGGCGTCGTCGAACACGTGCACGGCCAGGACCGGGCCGAAGTACTCGGTCCGGAACACCTCGTCCCCGGGGTCGCTGCACTCCAGCACGGTCGGCCGGACGAAGTACCCCTGGGAGCCGTCCGCGTCGCCGCCGGCCAGCACCTGGATCGACGGCCGGGACCGGGCCCGGGCCAGCGCGTCGGACAGCTTCCGGAACGCCCTCGCGTCGATGACCGCGCCCATGAACAGGGACAGGTCGGCCGCGACGTCGCCCACGGTGAGCCCGTCCACCTGGGCCAGGAAGCCGTCGCGCATCCGGTCCCAGACCGAGCGCGGGATGTAGGCGCGGGACGCGGCCGAGCACTTCTGGCCCTGGTACTCGAACGCGCCCCGGATCAGCGCCACGGTGAGCACGTCCGGGTCGGCCGAAGGGTGCGCGATCACGAAGTCCTTGCCGCCGGTCTCGCCGACCAGCCGCGGGTAGCCGCGGTAGCTGGCGATGTTCTCGCCCACCGTGCGCCACAGGTGCTGGAACGTGGCGGTGGACCCGGTGAAGTGGATGCCGGCCAGGTCCCGGTGCGGGAGCGCCACCTGGGACACCGCCTGGCCGTCGCCGGTGACCAGGTTGATCACGCCGGGGGGCAGCCCGGCCGCCTCCAGCAGCCGCATCGTGTAGTGCGCCGAGAACTGCTGGGTCGGGGACGGCTTCCAGAGCACCACGTTGCCGAGCAGCGCCGGGGCGGTGGGCAGGTTGGCGGCGATCGAGGTGAAGTTGAACGGGGTGATGGCCAGCACGAACCCTTCGAGCGGGCGGTATTCCAGCCGGTCCCACTCGCCGGTGACCGACGACGGCTGCTCGGCCAGCAGCCGGCGGGCGAAGTGCGCGTTGTAGCGCCAGAAGTCGATCAGCTCGCAGGCCGCGTCGATCTCGGCCTGGTACACCGACTTGGACTGGCCCAGCATCGTGGCCGCGTTGATCGTGGCCCGCCACGGCCCGGCCAGCAGCTCCGCGGCCTTCAGGAACACGGCGGCCCGCTCGTCGAAGGACAGCGCCCGCCAGGCCGGCGCCGCGGCGGCGGCCGCCTCGATCGCGGCGGAGACGTCCGCGCCGGTCGCGTTGCCGAGATGGCCGAGCACGTGGGCGTGGTTGTGCGGTTCGACCACGGCGATCCGGTCACCGCCGCCCATCCGCTGCTCGCCGCCCACGGCCATGGTCAGCTCGGCCGGGCTGGCGGCCAGTTCCTTGATCTTGGCTTCGACGGCGGCGCGCTCGGCGCTGCCCGGTGCGTACGCCCGGACTGGCTCGTTGACCGGCGGCGGAACGTTGCTGACGGCGTCCATGAGGATCTCCCCGGAATTGTTCAGATGCGGTGCCCCCATGGTGCCACGCCCCGTCACCCGATCAGATCGCCCAGTTCCTGGGTGGCGTACCACAGGAGCTCGTGGCCCTCCGCCCCGTCCACCAGGAACTGGGCGTCGCCGTCCCCGGCGTCGGCCGCGGCCAGGGCCTGCACCGCCTCGCTGACGTCGGCGACGGCGGCGAGGTCGTCCACGTGCCCGGAGACCACCCGGGCCAGCGGGACCGGCACGGACAGCAGCACCAGGGTCGGCTCCTCGAAGCCGCCGTCGAACCCCCCGCCCCGGCCGGCCTGCTCGTCGGGCACGTCGGCGGCCAGCACCACGCGGCGGCGCGGGGCGTCCGGGTCGGCTCGCAGCAGCCGCAGCGACGCCCGCGCGGCGTGCATCAGCGCGGCGTACTCGAGCTCCTCGACGTCCGCGCTGGCGTACCACTCACGCAGGGCGGGCGTCACGGTGAACGCCTGCACCGGGGCCGGGCCGATCTCGGCCGCGCGGAGCACGCCGGCGAGGGCCGGCAAGGTGGCCGGCAGGTAGACGCGCATGATTCTCCCGGGTTACGCCGTTAGGACCTCGACCACCAGCGCCACCGCCTCGTCGAGGGACTGATGCTCCCACACCCGGACCACCCGCCAGCCCGCCGCGGCCAGCGCCGCGTCCGCGGCCCGGTCGCGTTCGACGTTGCGGCGCAGCTTGGGTGACCAGTACGACTCGTTGACCGCGGGGTCCCGGCCGTGCTGCGGGCAGACGTGCCAGAAACAGCCGTCCACGAACACGGCGACCCGGCGGCCGGTGAACGCGATGTCCGGCCGGACCCGCGCGCCGCCGTCCAGATCGAGCCGGAAGTCCTTGCGGAACCGGAAGCCCTGCCGGTGCAGCGCGCTGCGCAGCGCCAGTTCCGGCTTGGTGTCGGTGCGCCGGTTGGCGCGCATGTTCGCCGATCGTCCCGGGGTGGGGGGAATCAGTGCCCGTGGTATCGGGTGCGGCGGGCTCGGATCGTCGGCCACGGGGACAGGCTAGAGCAGCCAGCCGCGGCGCGCGGCGGGTCTGCGGGCCTGGCCCGCGGAAACCCGGCGCCGTTACGAAAGCCCGAGCAGCGAGGCCAGCCGGGCCGCGGTCGCGGCCGGCTCGGTGTGCAGCACCCCGGTCATCCCGAGGGCCTCCGCGGCCTGCACGTTGGCCTCGATGTCGTCGATGAACACGCACTCGGCGGGGTCTAGCCCGAGCAGGCCGGTCGCGTGCCGGAAGATGCGCTCCTCCGGCTTGCGCATGCCGACCTCGGCGGAGATGACCACCGCGTCGAACAACTCCGCGAGCACGTCGGCCGGGTAGGCGCTGATGCCCCAGGAGTTGGAGAGCATGGCTGTCTTCAGCCCGGCCCGGCGGACCTGGCGGAGCAGGTCCTGCATGGGCTGGCTGACCACGCTGGCGGCGAACATCCGGTCCAGGAGCCCCTCGGCGACCACCGGGCCGCCGTCGCGGCGCACGATCTGGGCGGCCAGCATCCGCTCGAACTCCTCGTTGCTGCACTCGCCGCGTTCCAGCACGTGGATGGGGTTGTCCTCGCCCGCCACGTCGTAGGCGCCGGTCACCCAGGCCTTCATCACCGTGTGGTAGCTGTCGTAGTCGATCTCGTCGGCCGCGATCCAGGCGCGCACGGTCTCGGTGATCGGGTTGGTCATCACCCCGCCCCAGTCCGCGATCACCCCGCGCAGCGGCGGCCGGTCCCCGGCCGGAGCGGGGGCAGCGTCCTGGGAGGGCCGGGCGGGCTGGGACGTCAGCTGGGGGTCGAACACGTCCCGATCGTAAGCGCCGCGGGCTGACGCCAGCCAGCGGGCCGGTAACCCAGAGCCCATGCTCAGTACGTCAGCCCGGTCCCGTACCGGAACGAGGTCCCCCCGGCCGCGGCGGGGATACCCACCGGCAGCCGGCCTGCCGGGCGCAGCCGCCCGGTCAGCACGGCGGCGGCCGCGTTCAGCGACACGCTGCTGTCGGAGTAGCTCGCCACCGCCGCCCTGATCCCGGCGAACAGGCCCAGGTCGTAGGGCAGCCCGGCCCTGGTGGTCTGCCGGTGGCGGCGGCTACGGCGGCAGTTCATCGCCGTGCGAGACTACCCGCCCTCATGCTGCATTTGTCCTAAACGTCATTTTTGGTCGGTCCATAGTGCCTGACCTGGTGTCACACAAACCCCCGGACGTGCGGCACGGCGGGAGCTCACCGTCTCCCGCCGCGTCGCCGTCGTGCTGTGCTAGATCGTGTTTCCCCCCGCACCGTGGGTCACCGGGCGTCGGTGGGGCCAGCCGGCTGGGTGGTCCGGGCCGGGGCGGTCCGGGCCGGGGTGCCCTGGGCGTGGGTACGGACGGCACGGCCCGGCGGTCGCGTGCCGGCGGCCCGGGACCATGGTGCGCGGCGCCAGGTGCTGACGGGCGACGGTGAGGCCGTCGAACGCGGCCACCTTGGTCGTCGGCACGAAGTCGCTGGTGTGAGCCTCGGTGGCGGCCTTGGCCCCGAAGTGGGCGCGGGCCTCGGCATAGTCCGGGTGGCGTGCGGGTGCTTGAACGTCATCCACAGCGGGATGCCGACCACGGCGGCCACGATCAGGGCAATGATGGGGAAGTTCGCGATCACGATGCCGGTCACGGCGTCTCTCCTCTTAAGCTCCTCGCCGGCGGCGGCCCCAGCCGGCTTCTGATGTTCTTAGGTTGCCCAGCGGGATTCTGATGGCTGTTGGCAAGGCTTCTGCGGAGCCTCTGAATGTGCCCGCCGGGGATAATTTCGGTTAACGCGAAGGGCACCGTCCTGGCTTGTGACAGGATTGGCCGCCCACGAGGCCTGCGGCTTGCTCACCTGGGGCTTCGTGGTTCCCGCAGTCCCGCCCTCAGTCTGCATCGCCCGGGTGAACCGGGCGTGATTGCTCAGGCGGGGGTATCGAGCCAGCCCGCGGCGTCGAACACGGCGATCGGGTCGAGGTAGTCCCGCCAGTGCGTCACCTTGCGGTCCTGGACGGTAATGACGGAGACAAAGCGATTGTTGTACGGTCGGCCTGTCTGCGCGCGATTGCGCCGTGCACCTCGTACTCGAGGACGACGACCGACGCTTCCGGATCCCGGTAGACGCGGAGACTGTCAGCGCTGTGCACCGTCATGAAGTCGCCGTAACCGCTGTACAGGTCGATGATGTTCTGTCGCCCTTCTACGCGCCTGGGGTAGCCGGGAACAGAGATGACGTACTCGAAGACCACATCGTCGGTCAGGAGGTCGAAGTAGTCCTCTCCGTTGACGAGACCATCGAGACCTTCCCGGATGATGCGGAAGAAGGGGCCATCAGCTCCAAAATTTGAGCTGTCACTGGTGTACTTGGTCACTTGCCTCCGAGGTGGCGGTAAGCCGGAAGCGGGGCATCGGCGCGAGCGGGAGCGCGATCGAGGAGATCTGGTCGCCGGCCAGCGAGATGCTCTGGGCACCCCAGTACCGCCGGAAGGCGGTCTCGCGGAGCAGCGGGGGGACCCGCGGACGTGAGGCGTCCCGGCGCGACGGCGATACTCACTGGCCGCTCCCGTCCTCCTGGCTGCCGACGTCCGGGGCGTCGTCCGCGTGCGGGGGGCCACCGGCCGCCGCGGCCGCCTCCCCCGGCAGGCGGCCGAACGGCCGCAGCAGCGGGAAGGCCAGGTGGAGGTAGGCGACCAGGCGGGCGCCGGACGGCCGGAGCTCCGGATGGGCCTGCCGGTCGATGTACTGATCCACCATCTGCCGGGTCTGCTCGCCCAGCGCGGCCAGTTCCTCCGGGGTGACATACAGGAAGGTGTCACCGAACTGGGCCGCCCGCTGCCACTCCTCCGGCTCAGCCTGCCGGGCCTCCAGCCAGCGCATCACGTCCTCGAAGTAGCGGTCGGCGATCACCGAGCTGAGCAGGTCCGTCGCCACCGCGAGATCCGGGTTCTCCGCCACGTCGGGCAGGTTCGTGAACATGGCCGTGGCCCGCCACGGGCGTTCCCGGCCCTTGCCCCCGCCGGCCTCCTCGACCAGCCCGTACTTGGCCAGCTGGCGCAGGTGGAAGGACGTGCTGGCGGAGCTCTCCCCCAGCAGTTCCGCCGCCCGGGTCGCGGTCAGCGGGCCCTCGACCCGCAGCAGCCCGACGAGCGACAGCCGGATGGGGTGCGCCAGGGCCCGCAGCGCCCGGGGATCCCGGAGCCGGGTGACTGAGCGATTCGCGGGCCGCCCCCCGGCGGTGGGGTCAGCGGCGGTAGGGTCATCTGCCATGGATGCAAAGATAGCTTTGCAAAGGGTCCTTGGGAAGGGGTGGAGCGGATATCCAAAGCTTTCTTTGCATGAGGCACCCGCCCCAGCCGCGGACCGCGGGCTGGCAGAATCACCCCATCGCCGGGAGAGGCCGGAAGGCCAGCGGAGGCGGGAACGCCGGACCACACCGGAAGGCCGGACAAGGCCGGAAGGCCGATGAGCTCGAAAGGCAGGCCCATGCCATCAGTTGCGGTCGTCACCGGGGCGAGCAGCGGGATCGGGGCGGCTACCGCGATCAAGCTGGCCGAGGCCGGCTACCGGGTGATCCTGGCCGCGCGGCGGGCCGGCCGGATCGACGACCTGGCCAGCCAGATCCGCGCAAAGGACGGCGAGGCGGATGCCGTCGTCCTGGACGTGACCGACCGGCCCGCGGTTGACGCGTTCGCGGCCGGGCTGGACCGCTGCGACGTGCTGGTCAACAACGCGGGCGGGGCGTTCGGCGGGGAGACCGTGGCCGAGAGCGACCCGGCGGACTGGCAGGCCATGTTCGACGTCAACGTGCTCGGCACCCTGCACGTCACCCAGGCCCTGCTGCCCAGGCTCATCGCCAGCGGTGACGGCACCATCGTGGTGATGTCCTCCACGGCCGGCTTCGTCGCCTACGAGGGCGGCGGCGGATACGTCGCGGCCAAGCACGCCGAGCACGCGATCGCGGGGACGCTGCGGCTCGAACTGTACGACCAGCCCGTCCGGGTCATCGAGATCGCGCCGGGCATGGTCCGCACCGACGAGTTCGCGGTCAACCGCTACCGGGGGGACGCCGGGAAGGCCGCCGCGGTCTACGCGGGCGTGGCCGAGCCGCTGACCGCCGGGGACGTCGCGGACACCGTCGCCTGGGCGGTCACCCGTCCCTCCCACGTGAACGTGGACCTCCTGGTCCTCCGCCCCCGTGCCCAGGCCGCCCAGCACAAGGTCTACCGCCAGCAATAACGGCGATTCCCATGATCGTGGTGGGTTTTGCGCCGCCGGCGGCGCAAAACCCACCACGTTAACGCGGCGGGGGCCGGTGCCCACCCGGGCCGCGGCTAGCGGGTGGTGGGAGGAGCTATTGGCGGCTGCGGTAGAGCAGCATGGCGATGGGACCGACGACGGCAATCAGGACGGCCGGGCCCCGGGAGCATCAGTGTGCTCCCGGCGTCCGTGCCGCTGTCCGGCGTGCGCGCACGCCGGCCGTGATGGAGCCGAGCCCGGCAAGCACGCAGATCAGGCCGATGAGTGCCCACATGTGCTGACCGTTCATGCCGCCTGACTGGCCAAGCAGGTTCAGGCCCTGGAGGATCCAGACAACGCCCGCGATCGCCAGCAGGACGCCGAGCACCAAGAAGATCCAACGCCTCATCCGTATCCCCGCTAGCAAACTCAGGCGGCCTCGGGTCTCCGCGTTCCCACGGAATCCCGGAAGGTTCTGGGGCCAGAACCGGCCACGATGTCCTCAATAGGTCAACGAGCACGCCGGCCAGGCGGTTCAGCGGGGACGGGGTCAGTCGGTGGCCGGGGGCCAGGTGACTTTGGTCAGGTCGGGGACGACCTGGTCGGCGGCCGCGAGTTCCTCCGGCGAGTGGGTGGTCCCCACCGCTACGCAGTACATCCCGGCCGCCTTCGCGGCCGCCACGCCGGCCGGGGCATCCTCGAACACCACGCACGCCGCGGGCGGCATGCCCAGCCCCCGGGCCGCGGCCCGGTACCCCTGGGGGTCCGGCTTGCCCACGGTCACGTCCTCGGCCGTCACCACCACCGAGAACAGCGGGCGGACGCCCAGCTCGGTCAGGATCTGCTCGGCGTAGCGGCGGCCGGCCGAGGTGACCAGGGCCAGCGGGACACCGGCCGCGCCGATCCGCCGGACCAGCTCGACCGCGCCGGCCAGCGGCCCCAGCGGCGGCTGGTGCGGAGCGTGGAAGTGCGCGCTGGACGCGGCCATCAGCTCGGCCGGGTCGTGCTCGGGCACCCGCTCCTTGAGCAGGTCGTGGATGTCGACGCCGCGGCGGCCGACGAACGCGCGGATCAGCGAGTCGTCCGGGACCATGCCGCGGGACCGGAACACGTGACGCCAGCTCTCGTGACTGCGCGTCTCGCTGTCCACCAGCGTGCCGTCCAGATCGAAGACGGCGGCCCGGAATCCGTCGGCGGGCGGCCCCGCGGTACTGGCGCTCATCACGCGGTCTGGGTCACCTTGCTCAGCCCACGCGGGCTGTCCGGGTCGATGCCGAGCCGCCGTGACAGGGCCTCGGTGAGCAGCTGCCCGGGCACGATCAGCCCGAGCGGCGCGAGCCATTCGGGCAGCCGGGGACCGGGCACCGCGAGGCTGCTCGCCTCGGCCAGGCCGGGGCCGCCGCCGATCGCGTAGGCCCGCGCCCCCGCCGCGACCACCCGGCGGGCCAGCTCGATGCTGCCCGGCAGGGCGGGCCCGGAGTCGGCCGCCACGATGATGGCCGGCGTGGCCGCGTCCACGACCGCCATCGGCCCGTGCAGCAGGTCCGCCCAGGACAGCCCCATCGCGTGCAGGTAACACGCCTCCTTGAGCTTGAGCGCGAGTTCCAGCGCGGCGGCGTACGCGAGCCCGCGCCCGGACACCACTACGCCATCCCGGGGGCCGGGGGTTGCCCCCCGGGGAAGCAGAGCGGGGGCCCGGCCGTCCGGTCTGGCGCCGGTCATCTCGTCCACGATCGCCGCGGTGTCATCCGGCCCGGCCAGCATCCGCTCGATCTCGTCCGGGGCGGCGCGCAGCAGGCCCGGGTCCAGGTCGGCTCCCAGCGCGATGGCCAGCACGGCCAGCGCGGCCAGCTGGGTGGTGAACGTCTTGGTCGCCGGGACGGCCAGCTCCGCGCCCGCCACGGTCACGAACGCCACGTCGGCGACCTGGGTCAGGGGCGAGCCGCCGCCGTTGGTGATGGCCAGGGTCCGCGCGCCGCAGTCCCGCGCCCAGGCCAGCGTCTCGACGATCTCCTCGGTCGCCCCGGACTGGGACAGCGCCACCGCGAGCACGCCGGACAGGTCCATCCGGCTGTGGTACTCGGTGGCGATCGACGGGGAGGCCAGCGTGGCCAGCGTCCCGGCGTGCGCCTGCAGCAGGTACGACCCGTACACCGCGGCGTTGTCGGAGGTCCCCCGGGCGATGAACAGCACCTGGCGGCAGTCCCGGGCCAGCGCGGCGGCCTCGCCGCCCCGCGGCATCAGCGCCTCCAGCGTGGCCCGCAGCGCGGCGGGCTGCTGCCCGATCTCGGTCAGCATCGCGGTCGGCTCAGTCATTGACGCACCAGGTCATCGGCAGGCACCAGACATGCTCACGGGTACACCCTCTCACCCTCGATCCAGGTCGCGGCGGCCCGCAGGTCGTCGTCGAGCCACACCAGGTCGGCCGCGGCCCCCGGGGCGAGCCGGCCCAGGTCCGGCCGGCCGATCAGGTCGGCGGGGACCCGGGATGCGGCGGCCACCGCCTCAGCCAGGGCCGCCCCGTCCGCCAGGACCGGGGGTAGTCCCCCGGGCGGGCGGAGCGGGGGGCCGCCGCCCCGGGCCGACACGGCCCCGACCATGTTCGCGACGGCCCGGTCGATCCGCAACGCCGACCCGGCCAGCCCGCCGTCGGCCCGGCGCGGCGGCACGCCGTCACCCGGCGGCAGCGTGATCGGCTCGCCGCCGAGCAGGTACTCCCCCGGCGGCATGCCCGCACACGCCGCCGCGTCGGTGACCAGGCAGATCCGGCCCGGCGCAGCCGCGAACGCCAGCGTGCAGTTGGCCGGCGAGACGTGGTGGGTGTCCATGATCAGGCCGCTGGTCAGCCGGGGATCGGTCAGCGCCTGCCCGACCACGCCGGGCTCGCGGGACTTGACCCCCGGCTGCCCGTTGAACAGGTGCGTGACCATCCGCGCCCCGGCCCCGGTGGCCGCCGCGACCTGCGCCGCGGTCGCGTTGCTGTGGCCCACGCTGGCCAGCACGCCGGCCCCAGCCAGCTGGCGGATCGCCGCCAGCCCGCCGTCCACCTCCGGGGCCAGGGTGACCAGCCGGACCAGGCCCGCCCCCGCGGCCAGCAGCTCGTCCAGCGCGGCCGGGGACGGCGGCACGATCCAGTCCGGGTTGTGCGCGCCGCGCCGCCTCGGTGAGATGAACGGCCCTTCCAGGTGCACGCCGAGCACCCGCGCGCCTCGCCACCTCCGCCCCGGCAAATTCTCCGCAACGAAATCCAGCGCCGTGGCCAGCCGCTTCACCGGGGCCGTGATGAACGTGGGGAGGAAGGCCGTGCACCCCGTCGCGGGGAGCCGCCCGGCCACGGTGGCCCAGCCGTCCGGGTCGGCGGCCTGCATCTCGACCCCGAAGTACCCGTTGACCTGAAGGTTGACCAGGCCCGGGACGAGCACGCCCCCGGCCAGCTCAACGTCCGGGGTCCCGGGCGGCGGCCCCTGGCCCGCATCGGTGATCCGGTCCCCGGACGTGACGACGAAACCAGGCTCGAGCACCGGGACGCCGGGCATCGCGGTAATGACCCGGGGGGCAGTAATAATCACAGGCGCCGATCCAGTGCCATCAGCTACAGGCCGACGTGGGCCATGAACGAGGCCGGGTACCGCTCCCCGGCGATCGCGTCCCGCGGTACCGCCTTGCCCAGCGCGATCAGGTCCTCCGGGGTGAGCACGATGTCGGCGGCGGCCACGTTCTGCTCCAGGTAGGTGCGCCGCTTGGTGCCGGGGATGGTCACGATGTCATTGCCCTGGGCCAGCACCCAGGCGATGGCCAGCTGGGCCGGGGTGACCCCTTTGGCCTGCGCGATCCCGGCCACCCGGGCCGCGACGGCCAGGTTGTGGTCGTAGTTCTCGCCCTCGAAGCGCGGGTGGCCGCTCCGGAAGTCTTTCGCGCCGAACCCGCCCGAGGCGTCCAGGGATCCGGTCAGCAGCCCGCGGCCCAGCGGGCTGTAGGACACCAGGCCGATACACAGCTCGCGGAGCACGGGCAGCAGCCCATCCTCCGGTTCGCGGCTGAACAGCGAGTACTCGTACTGGGCCGCCGCGATCGGGTGCACCGCGTGGGCCCGCCGCACGGTGGCCGGCGCCGCCTCGGAGATGCCCAGGTAACGGACCTTGCCCGCCTGGACGAGCTCGCCCATCGCGCCCCAGGTGTCCTCCACGGGAACCCCGGCGTCCACCCGGTGCTGGTAGTACAGGTCGATGTGGTCGGTGCCGAGCCGCTTCAGCGATGCGTCGCAGGCCTCGCGCACGTACTCGGGCCGGCCGTTGACGATCCGGCTGCCGTCCGGCAGCCGCTGGTTCCCGAACTTGGTGGCCAGCACGACCTCGCCCCGGCGGCCCTTGATCGCGCCGCCGACCAGGCGCTCGTTGGTGAACGGGCCGTAAGCGTCCGCGGTGTCCAGGAACGTCACGCCGAGGTCGAGAGCCCGGTGGATGGTGGCCACCGACTCCTTGTTATCCGGGGCCCCGTAGGACTGGCTCATGCCCATGCAGCCCAGGCCCAGTTCGACGACGGAAAGGCCCTGGCCGAGCGTGCGTTGTCTCATCAGCTCCCGCCCAATCGTGGATCCCCTGGCGCAGTCAGGGTACTGGGGTGGTTTTCGTTGCGGAGAATTTGGGGGTTGGGGGTTTTCGCACTGAGCGGTCAGGCGCTGGCCTTCCGGCCTGTCCCGCGCCTGGCCGGGGCCGGCCCGCGGCCCCGGGTGGCCGCGTCCAGGCTGGCCTGGAGCGCATCCAGCAGGCTGGCCGGCTCGGCCGGGGCAGCCGGCTCGGCGGGCCCGGTCACGTCGCGGCCCTCGGCCTTGGCCTCGACCAGCTGCTCCAGCGCCTCCCGGTACCCGTCGTGGTACTCATCCGGGTCGAAGTCCTCGGTCATCGAGTCGATGAGCGACGACGCCATCCGCAGTTCCTGGGTGCGGACGTCGATGTCCTCGTCGAGGAACCCGAAGTCGGGGGTGCGCACCTCGTCGGGCCACAGCATCGTCTCCAGGACCAGCAGGCCATCGCGGCTGCGCAGGACGGCCAGCGACTCGCGCTGGCGCAGCGCGACCCGGGTCACGGCCACCTTGCCGGAGCGTTCCAGCGCGTCCCGGAGCAGCACGTAGGCCCGGGTCCCGGCCTGCTCGGGCTCCACGTAGTAGCTGCGGTTCCAGAGGATCGGGTCCACCTGGTCGGCCGGGCTGAAGTTCAGCACCTCGATGCTGCGGGCCGTGGGCAGCGGCAGCTCGGCGAGATCGTCGTCGGTCAGCACGATCATCTCGCCGTCCGGCAGCTCGTAGCCCTTGGCCACGTCGGCGAACGGGACCTCCTCGCCGTCCAGCGAGCAGACCCGGCGGAAATGGATCCGGCCGCCGTCCTCGGCGTGGACCTGGCGGAACGTCACATCCCGTTGCTCGGTGGCGGTGTAGAGCTTCACGGGGATCGTGACGAGACCGAACGAGATGGACCCCTTCCACATGCTGCGCATGCTGTCTCCCTACCCAGATGCGGGGAATGTGCCCCTCTGGGGGGCCTGGCTTTGGGTATGGCTGTCATGATGAACGGACCGCGTACGTCCAGCGAGTCGGGGGAGGATGAGCACGTGCCTGACTTCGACGTCGTCGTGCTCGGCGGAGGGACTTCCGGCAGCCTGATCGCTGTCGAGGTATCGCGTGCCGGCCGGTCCACGGCTCTGGTGGAGGCGGGCCTCGTCGGTGGCGAGGCGCCGTACCTGGCCGATATGGCCTCCAAGTCGCTGCTCCAGTCCGCCCGCCGCGGCGAGACCTGGGAGCACGCGGTCGCCCGCCGGGACGAGGTCGCCGGGCACCTCGATGACGCGGCCGCCGCGGCCCAGCTCGCCGAGGCCGGCGTGACCCTGATCCGCGGCACTGGCCGGATCACCGGGCCCGGCACGGTCGAGGTCCAGCCTCACCCGGTGAAGGACAGCCTGAACGGGCTGACCCCGGCGGGCCCGGTGACCCTGCGCTACCAGGACCTGGTCGTGTGCACCGGGAGCGAGCCGGTCGCGCCGCCGGTCGAGGGCCTGGCCGACGTGCCCGCCTGGACCAGCGCGGAGGCGCTCTCCTGCCCGGACCTGCCCCGGCGGCTCGTCGTCCTGGGCGCGGGCCCGGTGGGCTGCGAGCTGGCCCAGATCTACGCGGCGTTCGGGTCCCAGGTCACGCTGATCGAGGCGGAACCGTACGTGCTGTCCGGTGAGGCCCAGTTCACCGGCGAGATCCTCGGCGACGCGCTGCGGCGGACCGGGGTGGACCTGCGGCTCGGGTCCGCGGTGGTCAAGGCGGAGACCACCGACGAGGGGCTGGCGCTCACGGTGGCCGACGGGACCAGGATCGAGGCCGACCGGGTGCTGCTGGCCAGCGGCCGGCGGCCCCGGCTGTCCGGACTCGGGCTGGAGGAGCTCGGCATCTCCGCCGGCCCCGGCGAGATGCTGCCGCTGGACGAGACCTGCCGGGTCGTTCCCAACGCTCCCGGGGACGCTGTTCCCGGCGTTCCCGGGGACGCTGTTCCCGGCGCTCCCGGGGACGCTGTTCCCGGCGCTCCCGGGGACGCTGTTCCCGGCGCTCCCGGGGACGCTGTTCCCGGCGCTCCCGGGGACGCTGTTCCCGGCGCTCCCGGGGACGCTGTTCCCGGCGCTCCCGGGGACGCTGTTCCCGGCGCTCCCGGGAAAACCGCGCCCGCCAGCCCCGGGAAGAGCACCGGGCGGGTCTGGGCGGCGGGCGACGTGACCGCGGTCGCCCCGTACACGCACACCGCCCGCTACCAGGCGCGGATCGTCGCGGCCAACCTGCTGGGCGGGAACCGGGCCGCCGACTACCGGGCCATCCCGCGCACCGTCTACACCTCGCCGTCGGTCTACACGGTGGGCGTGTCACCCTCGCTCGCCGCGGCCACCGGGGTCGAGCTGATCACGGTCAGCTACGACCTGGCCGAGACGGCCCGGGCCCAGGTGGAAGACGACGACCGCGGCCGGGTCGAGCTGTACGCCGACGCCGGGGCGGGCGACATCCTGATCGGCGCGGCGGCTATCGGGCCCGACGCCGAGGAATGGATGGGCGAGGTGACGCTGGCTATCCGGGCCAGGATCCCGCTGGCGGTCCTGACCGACGTGGTGCACGCGTTCCCGACCTACGGTGAGGCGGTCGGGACGCCGTTGCGGGGGCTGGCGCAGCGGTCCGCGGGCCACGCCGGCGGCGGGCCGGGGTCAGACGGGCGCATTGCCGGGGACGCGGGCCGGGATGCGGCCGGGGACGCAGGGCCTGAGACGGGCGGCGTTGCAGGCGGTAGCGCCGGACCGGGGACGGGCGGGAATGCGGGCGCGGGTGCGGCCGTCGGCGCAGGCGGGGCGGCCGGGACAGCCGGCGGGGCGGCCGGGAACGGCGCCGGGGACGCCGCCGGGGACGCCGCGGCGGCCGCGGGCGCGGCAGCACCGGGCGCCCAGCCGGCCCGGACCCTGCTGGGGCAGGCCCGCGCCAAGACCCCCGGGTCTGCACCGGGCCAGGCCCCGGGGGCACTACCCTCAAGGAAACCGGCCGCGCCGCCCACCGCGGGGCCCGGCCGGGTGACCACCCAACCGTCACACAACACCTGAGGGGCGCTGATGAGTGACATCAGCCCGGAATCCATAGAAGACCCCGAAGTCCCGATCGAGGACGCCATCGAGCAGCACGAGCCTCTGCCGGGCGAGGATGACGAGAACGACGACGGGGAACGGGAAGACTTCGAGCTGCCCGACGAGGCGAACCCGGCCGACGTGGTCGAGCAGCACCAGAAGGCCGGGTCCGCCGACGAGGACGAGGACTCGTACCGCTGACCGGCACTCCAGATCTGGCTGATGTGACCCCCCGGACAGCACCGGGCGTCACCCTCCGTTACCCCCTTCCCGGGGGACGAGCGGTCGTAGGATGGCGTGCATCGGGCGGAATTGCCGCCCGACTGACGCAACGGAGAGTCTCGTGACAGCAACACCGCAGGCCCGTACGGCCGGTACGCGGCTGCCGAGGCAAGCCCGGCGTCGGCAGCTGCTGGGCGCCGCCCAGGAAGTCTTTGTCGCACAGGGCTACCACGCGGCGGCGATGGACGAGATCGCCGAGCGGGCCGGGGTCAGCAAGCCCGTGCTCTACCAGCACTTCCCCGGCAAGCTGGACCTCTATCTGGCGTTGCTGGACGAAAGTGTCGAGGCGCTGACGGGCACCATCCGCAACGCGCTCGCCTCGACCACCGACAACAAGCAGCGGGTCAGCGCCACCTTCCAGGCGTTCTTCGACTTCGTCGCCAGCACTGGTGAGGCGTTCCGCCTGGTCTTCGAGTCTGACCTGCGCAACGAGCCCGCGGTGCGGGACCGGCTCGACGCGACCATGCGCGTGCACGCAGACATGATCAGTGAGTTCATCCGCGAGGACGCGGGGCTGGGCGACGACGAGGCCCACCTGCTCGGCATCGGCCTGGTCGGGATGGCGCAGATCAGCGCGACGTACTGGCTGAGCACCGACCGCGCCATCCCCAAGGACGCCGCGGAGCAGCTCATGGCCCGGCTAGCCTGGCGCGGCATCAGCGGCTGGCCGCGTACCGGCTGAGCCACCCTCCGCCGCTGTCCCAATTTGTCCGAGCACAGGAGCGCCGTGGAAGTCAAGATCGGGATCCAGTCCATCCCGCGTGAGCTCATCGTGGAGACCAACGTCTCGGCTGAGGAGCTGGAACGCGCCCTCACCCAGGCCATGACCTCGGAGGACGGCGGGCTGTTCGTGCTGCCCGACGACAAGGGCGGCAAGTTCCTCGTCCCGGCCGCCAAGATCGCCTACGTCGAGCTGGCTGACGTCGAGCAGCGCCGCGTCGGTTTCCACTAGCCCGGCCGGGCTGGGGTAGCTGGGCCTTGTTCGCTGGGCCCGGTTCGCTGGGCCCGGTTCGCTGGGCCCGGTTCGCTGGGCCCGGTTCGCTGGGCCTTGTTCGCTGGGCCCGGTTCGCTGGGCCCGGTTCGCTGGGCCCGGTTCGCTGGGCCTTGTTCGCTGGGCCCGGCTAGCTGGCCAGGCCCAGCGAGGCCATCCTCTGCGCGTGCGCGTCGGTAATGTGGGCCAGCATGCGCCCGATGTCGCCGAGCTGGGCGGGGGGTGCGGTGCTCGCGTCCGCGGTGCTCGCGTCCGCGGTGCTGGCGTCCGCGGTGCTGGCGTCCGCGGTGCTCGCCTCCGCGGTGCTCGCGTCCGCGGTGGCGGCGGGGCTGGCCCCGGCCAGCAGGCCGGCCAGCGAACGCCGGTCTGCCACGACCCGGTACGCCTGGGCCAGTGCCTCCCCGACCAGCCGCCGGGCCCACAGCGCGAGCCGTCCCCCGAGATGCGGGTCCGCCGCGATGGCCGCCCGGACCCGGGCGATCACGAACTCGGCGTGCCCGGTGTCGGCCAGCACGCGCAGCACCAGCTCGCGGGTCTGCGGGTCGACCAGTTCCGCCACCGCCCGGTAGAAGTCCGCCGCGATCCCGTCTCCCACATACGCCTTGACCAGGCCCTCCAGCCAGTCAGCCGGGGCGGTGCGGGCGTGGAAGGCGTCCAGCGCCGGGGCAAACGGCAGCATTGCCTGGTCCGGCTGGGCCCCCAGGGCCGACAGCTGCTCGCACAGCAGCCGGAAGTGGCCGAACTCGGCGACCGCCATCCCGCCCAGGGCAGCCTTGTCCGCGAGCGAGGGGGCGAGCGCCGCGTCCTCGGTCAGCCGGAAGTAGGCGTCCAGTTCCGCGTAGGCCAGCAGGCCGAGCAGGTCAATGATCCCGTCACGCTCGGTATCACCCTGCAGGCCTGGTTCGCTGCGCAGGTCTGGCTCGCTCCTCTCGCGGGGGTCGCCCGGCGCATCGTTGCGCCGCTGTGCTTCGGTCACCCGCGAAGCGTAACAACCGGGCCACCGCGAGTTGGTCCACCCGCAGGCCAGGACACATTGGTACACTGCGAGCCAGAACTTGGAATGGAATGCGGCAACCCTCTGCCGTGTTCTCTCTAGCAGTAAGGCTCCTGGCCAGCCCGGCGCGCAGGCGTGACGGCGATGGCAGGACCCAACGGCGAGACCGCCAGCGCAAGCCGGCCGGATGCCTTATTGCACTGGTGGGCGAGGCCTGCCGGTGGAGCCGATAGCCAGGTCCGCAGTGGCAAGGGCACGTATATAGGCGTGCCCAGACAGCGGGCCACTGATGGAAGCTGATTCAACTGACAACCACATTGACCTCGTCCGTAGCAGAACCACCGGCCGACGATAACCCGGCCGCAGGATCTCCGGACGTGACGCAAACGTTCCGTGACCTTGGCGTTGATGAGCAGATCTGCGCGGCCCTGGATGTCGCCGGCATCTCCTCGCCCTTCCCCATCCAGAGCCTGGCCCTGCCCATCGGGCTCGGCGGGCACGACATCATCGGCCAGGCGCGCACCGGCACTGGCAAGACGCTCGCCTTCGGCATCCCGCTGCTGCAGCAGGTAGCGGAGGCGCCGGCCAGCCGGCCTTCCGCGCCTGTGTCCCTCGTCGTGGTACCGACCCGCGAACTTGCCGGCCAGGTCGCCGAGGACCTGCGCGTGGCAGGCAGGCTGGGGGGCGCACGGGTGGTGACCGTCTACGGCGGCCGCGCCTACGAGCCCCAGATCGACGCCCTGCGGGCCACGGTGGACATCGTGGTCGGCACCCCCGGCCGGCTGCTTGACCTGGCCGGGCAGCGGCACCTGGACCTGTCCGGGCTGCGTTCCCTGGTCCTGGACGAGGCGGACAAGATGCTGGACCTCGGGTTCCTGCCCGACGTCGAGCGCATCCTGGAGCTCACCCCGCCGACCCGGCAGACCATGCTGTTCTCGGCCACCATGCCGGGCGATGTGGTCCAGCTGGCCCGCCGGCACCTGCGCCAGCCGCTGCACGTCCGCGCCGAGCATGGTGACGAGCCTGACCTGGTCCCGCTGACGGTGCAGCACGTGTTCCGCGCGCACCAGATGGACAAGATCGAGATGCTGGCCCGCATCCTGCAGGCCAACGGGCGCGGGCTGAGCATGGTCTTCTGCCGGACCAAGCGGTCCGCGGACCAGGTGGCCGAGGCCCTGACCACCCGCGGCTTCGCGGCCGCGGCGGTGCACGGCGACCTGGGCCAGGGCCAGCGGGAACGGGCCATGCGCGCGTTCCGCAACGGCAAGATCGACGTGCTGGTCGCCACCGACGTCGCGTCCCGCGGCCTGGACGTGGACGACGTCACCCACGTGATCAACTACGAGTGCCCGGAAGACGACAAGGCCTACCTGCACCGCACCGGGCGCACGGGCCGGGCCGGCCGGGATGGCATCGCCGTCACGTTCGTGGACTGGCGGGACATGCCCCGGTGGAAGCTCATCAACGAAGCCCTCGGCATGGGCCAGCCGGAGCCACCTGAGACCTACTCCACCTCCGAGCACCTGTACGCCGCGCTGGACATCCCGGCGGGCGTGAAGGGCAGCCTGCCCCGCGCCGAGCGGGGCCGGGCCGGCCTCGAGGCGGAAGAACTCGAGGACGTGGGCGAGACCGGGAAGGCCCGCACGCCGCGGCGGCCGGTACGCCGCGGCGACCAGGGATCCCGCGGCGATCAGGGCCCCCGCACGGATCAGCCGCGCAAGACCAGGGTGCGCAAGCGCACCCGGTCCGGGGTGACGGTGCGCGGCACCGAGACGGCCCAGCCGGACCGGGCGGCCCCGGTCAAGGCCGAGGGATCCGAGGAGCCCAGCCAGCCACGCCGCCGCCGGCGCCGGTCGGGCCGCACCCGGAAAGGCAGCACGGCTAGTTAGCCGTCTCCATGGGGAAGCCCAGGAATCGTCAAGGCCGGGCAGGGCTTAACCGGAGCATCCCTGGGTAGGCTGGCCGCCTGTGAGTACTCCAAAAGCCCTGCAATTGCCCTCCGGGGTGCGGCGGCTGACTTTCGAAACCAGCCGCGGCAAGTTCGCGGCGCTCGAAGCGCTTCCGCCCAGCGGGGTGCACGAGCGGCAGCCTGCGCTGCTCGTCCCGGGATATACCGGGAGCAAAGAGGACTTTCTGCTGATCCTGCAGGCCCTGGCGGCCGCCGGCCGCCAGGTGGTCGCGATCGACATGCGCGGCCAGTTCGAGACCCCCGGTGCGGATGACGCGGCCGCCTACCAGCTGGCCGCGCTGGCCGCCGACGTGGCCATGGTGGCCGACTGGGTCAGTGAGGGGCATGACGGCTCGCCCGGCGCGGCCGGCGGCCGGGGCGTCCATCTGCTCGGCCACTCCCTGGGCGGGCTGGTGACCCGGGAGGTGCTGCTGGCCCGGGCGGCGCGGATCAGCTCGCTCACCCTGATGAGTTCCGGCCCGGGGGCGCTGACCGGCCCGCGGGCCCGGATCCTGCAGGAGCTGCTGGCCGAGCTGGACGGGACCGGCCCGGAAGGGCTGGGCGCGGAGATCGAGCGCATCTGGCAGACCCGGCTGGAGCCGGAGGCCACGGCGGGAGGCGTCCCCGTGGGGATCATCGACTTCCTGCGCACGCGGATGCTGAGCAGTTCCCCCACCGGGCTGCGGGCGATGGCCGAGGCCCTGCTCACCTGCCCCGACCGGACCGCGGCCCTGGCCCAGCTCACCGCGGTCCCGCTCATGGTTCTCTACGGTGAGAACGACGACGCGTGGGAACCAGCCGCCCAGGAGGATATGGCGGCCCGGCTGCGCGCCCAGCGGGTCTGCATCCCGGCCGCCGCGCACTCCCCCGCGGTGGAGGCGCCGGAGACCACGGCGAGCACGCTGACCAGCTTCTGGAACACGACCGAGTGCCACCAGGCCCGGGCGTCCCGCCCGGCCTAGAGGCCGGCACCGGCCGCCAGGTCAGCCGGGCGGCTCTGCTGTCTCACCTCACTAGCTCATTCTGCCAGCCCGGCCAGGCCGTCCCAGGGCAGGCGGGCGGGCGTGGCGGCGGCGCCTTCCGGGCACGCCGCGCGGAAGTCACACCAGCCACAGCCCGGGCCCGGGCTGGGCGGGAACACTTCGTCCTGGCCTCCCGGCGGCAGCCCGTCCCGGTAGCGCTGGTCGGCCGCCGCGCACTCGGCGGCGATGTCCTCGGCCCGGCCCACGTGCCGGTCCAGGGCGGCCCGCGTGTGCTCCCAGGCGTGCACCGTCCCGGTGGGCAGGTGATGCAGTTCCACCCGGTGGCAAGGCCGGCGCAGCACCCGTCCGGCGGCGACCGCGTACAGCGCCAGCGGCAGCGAGGCCCGGGCGTCGTCGGTGCTCAGCGGGCGCCGGCCGGTCTTGTAGTCCACCACGACCAGGTCGCGCTCGCCGGCCGCGGATCGCCGGTCGTCCAGCCGGTCGATCCGGCCGGAGAACGTGATCCGGTCGGTCCGGGCGCCCACGGTCCGCTCCACGCCGGCCGGCTCGTCGGCCGGGTCGAGCCCGGCGACGTACGTCTCGACCATGCCGCGCGCCCGGTCACGGGCGGCCGCGGACTGCTCATCGCTGGCGAACCCCTCGTTGATCCAGCCCCG
This sequence comes from uncultured Actinomycetes bacterium, assembly GCA_963751175.1. Classification (GTDB taxonomy): domain Bacteria; phylum Actinomycetota; class Actinomycetes; order Streptosporangiales; family Streptosporangiaceae; genus RYN-230. The sequence continues at coordinate 28,725 of CAVVTM010000020.1, forward strand.
TTGCAGTAACCCGCCGGCGGCGGGCACGGTCCGCTGCGCCTGCGGCAGCCGCCACCATCCGGCCAGCGCGTTGTGGACGCTGGCGCCGAGGCTGTTGTGCGCCCAGGGCGGCCCCTTGCGCGGGGCAGGCCGGTCCAGGTAGCTCATCCGGTACAACCGCGGGCAGCTGAGCCAGGTACTCAGCCGGGTCGGGGTGCACGCGTACAGGCGGCTGGGCATGCCGTCCAGCCCGAGCTGCTCCTCGCGCCGCATCCGGTCAGCCCGGGTCCGCGGGCAGGTGCACCGGGCCCGCGGTCACCCACGAGTCGAACTGCTTGTGGGCCGCCGACACGGTCGTCTCCTCACCGTGCCCCGGCAGGACCCGGGTCGGCCCGGGCAGGGTCAGCAGGTGCTCTCCGATCGCGCTGAGCTGCGCCGGGAAGTCGGGGTACTCGTGATGGTGCGGAACCGGGCCGCTGGCCATCAGGACATCGCCCGCGAACACGGCCTCGAGTTCCTCGCTGTAGAGGCACACCGAGCCCGGGCTGTGCCCCGGCGCGTGGATGACTTCCAGCGAGACGTCGGCGACCTCGAAGATCCCGCCGTCCTCCATCTCGATGTCCGGGTCGCCGTCCCGGTGCGCCTCCCGCCAGACCAGCCGGTCCCGTGGATGCAGCGCGACCGGGGCCTCATCACGCGCCGCCACCTGCGGGGCCGCCGCGACGTGGGTGGCATGCCCGTGGGTGCAGATGATGGCGAGAATCTCCCGGTCGCCGGCGGCGGCCAGCACCGCCTTGCCGTCGCGGCCCGGGTCGACCACGATGACCTCCTCGTCGTCGCCCACGATCCAGGCGTTGGCTTCGGGGGCGTCCGCGTCCCCCGCTGACGCCACCCGCTCTATCCGCGCCTCCATGGCCGGCCTTCCTTCCTCATCCTTGTTTCACGAACGCCTGGACGGCCTCCGCCACCAGCTGGACCGCGATCGCGGACAGCAGCAGGCCCGAGATCCGGGTGAGCAGCTCTACGCCGCTGTCCCGCAGGACACGCTTGACCAGCCCGCAGAATCGCATGGCGAGCCAGAGCACCACGATCACGGCGCACAGGGCGAGCCCGAAAGCGGCCACCTGTGCCCCATTATGGATCCGCTGGACGAACAGCATGCTCGCCACGATCGCGCCCGGCAGGCCAGCAGGGGCGTGCCCAGCGGGACGAACGCCACATTGATCTGCTCGCACTCCGCCTCAGTGGGCTCGGAGGCTTTGCCGGTCAGCAGTTCGAGCGCGACCAGCAGGAGCAGCAGGCCGCCGGCGCCCTGCAGGGCCGGCAGCTCCACGCCCAGGTAGGTCAGGACCTCGCGGCCGAACAGGGCGAACGCCAGGATCACGCCAAACGCGACCAGCGCCGCCTGCCAGGCCAGCCGGTGCCGCTCCCGGGGCTCGCGGCCGCGGGTCAGCGCGATGAACAGCGGCACGGTGCCCGCCGGGTCGGTGATCACCAGCAGGGTGACGAAGACTTCCCAGAAGAACTTGATGGCAGCCCCCTGACCGGCATGCGCAGTCTCAGCAGTATCCCCGAGCCACACGGCTGCGGGAGCGGTATTGGCTGCGGCACTCCCGGCCGCAGAAGCGTGGCTTGCGCAGACCCTGCGGCTCGGTGCCGGAGCGACACCAGCCGGTCTCGCGGCCGCGGCCGCTTATCTGCCGCGGGGCCCGGCGGCCCCGCCGGCCAGCGCCATCAGCTGCTCGAATGCGGCGGGGCTGGTCGTCTCGATGCCGAGCCGGTGCCCGGTGAGGTCGCCGTGGTCGTCGCTGCCCCCGGTCGTCACCAGGCCCAGGTCGGCGGCGAGGGCCCGGAGCCGGGCCCGTTCGGCCTCGTCGTGATCGGGGTGGTCGACTTCCAGGCCCGCCAGCCCGGCCCCGGCCAGGGCCGCGACGGCCCCATCAGGGATCCGCCACCCCCGGGAGATCGCCCCCGGGTGGGCCAGCACCACTGCCCCGCCGCTGGCCCGGACCAGCCCGACCGCCCGGGCCGGGTCCAGCGCGTACCGGCTCACGTAGGCCCGGCCGCCCGCGCCGATCCAGTCCGGGCCGAACGCCTCGCGCGGCGTGGCGATCGCACCGGCGGCGACCATGGCCCGGGCGATGTGCGGGCGGCCCACGCTCCCCCCGGCCGCGAGCGCCGCCACCTGCTCCCAGGTGATGTCCGCGCCGAGGTCCCGGAGCCGCTCCACCATGGCCTGGCCGCGGCGGACCCGGTCGTCGCGGATGGCCTGGCACTCGGCGGCGAGTTCCGGGCTGGCCCCGCCCGGAAGGTAGCTCAGCATGTGCACGCTGTGCCCATCCAGCCGGGCCGACAGTTCCATGCCGCTGACCAGCGAGAGGCCCTCGGGGCAGGCCTGGCGGGCCTCGTCCTGCCCGGCCAGGGTGTCGTGGTCGGTCAGGGCGATTACGTCGAGGCCGGCGGCGCGGGCGCGGCGCATCACCTCGGCGGGCGGGTCGGTGCCGTCCGACGCGGTGGAGTGTGAGTGAAGGTCGATGCGCACGACGGCTCATCGTACGGCGCGGCGGCCGCTGCCGGGCCGGGCTCTGTTCCTGGGTGTCCGGCGGGGCCCTCAGGCTGGCGACCGCGGCTGAGTGTCCGGCGGGGCCTCAGGCTGGCAGCCGGGGCGAGAGCGCGCCGAACGGCACGTCCAGGTCCTGCCCAGGGTCGCGCAGATCGCGGAGGGACAGGGTCTCCAGCAGCAGGGTGCCGGCCGTGTCCGGCCACAGGATGATCCACAGCCAGCTGGCCAGCACCTCCCCGGCGAACACTGCCGCACCCGGCGACTCCACGCTCCACAGCGGGAACTCGTGGTTGCCGAACTGGACCAGCGCGTGCGGCGGGCCCGCCGCGAATCCCTCCCCGGGATCCGGGCCGTCCAGCCCGGCCAGGCCCGCTCCCAGGCCCAGCCCCGGCTCCTCGGAGACGACCAGCATCTCCCCCGGGCCGCCGACCGGGTTGGGCCCGGACAGGGCGACCGCACAGCCGAGGGTCCCGCTGCGGTCATCGCCCGCGCCGGTGAACCCGGTGACCAGCCAGCCCAGCGGTATCGGCCACGGGAGCCAGACCGGCACGGCGGTCGATTTGAGCAGGGCGTGCAGCCCCTCCGTGGAGGGGACGTGGGCGGGCCGGAGCGGCTGCACCGCCCCGTGCCGGGCGCACTGCCAGGCGCTGTGCCAGGCGCTCGGCTCGCTGAGTTCGCCCTGGCAGCGAGGGCAGATCGGAGCCTTCATCATGAGTAATGACGTTGATCTCCAGCCGCGCTCACGTCAAGCACCAGGAGGCCCCGATCGCCGTGGCCTCCGGCCCACGGGCGTTGAGTCCGCCCGCTCTGGCCGGGGATACTGGCCGCGTGCCAGCGCCGCGGGTTCCCTGCGTAGGAGCGATCATCAAGGACCAGTCCGGGCGGCTCCTGCTGATCCAGCGGGGACACGAGCCGGAGACGGGCCGGTGGTCGCTGCCCGGAGGCCGGATCGAGCCGGGAGAGAGCGACGAGCAGGCCGTCGTCCGGGAGACGCAGGAGGAAACCGGGCTCCGGGTGACGTGCGGCGCGCTCGTGGGATCGGTGGAGCGGCCGGGCCTGCGCGGCGCGGTGGTGGACATCCGGGACTACGCGGCCACCGTGACGGGAGGGATGCTGGCCGCGGGCGACGACGCGGCCGATGCGCGCTGGGTGAGCCCGGCCGACCTGGCGAGCCTGCCCCTGACCAGCGGCCTGGCCGAGACGCTCACCGCCTGGGGAGTGCTCGGCTGAGTCTCCGGCGCCCCGCGGCTCGAAAGCCGGGCGCGGACAGCCTCCGTCTCCAGGCGCGTTTTCAGGACCGCCGGTGAGCGCAGGCCCAGCGTGCGCGACGCCTCGTCGATCATCTCTACGCCCGAGCATCACGGCGCCGGGGGCGGAACGACGACGCCGTTCGGGCACAGCCTTCCCGACCTGTTCTGGCACGCTGGCTGCGTGAGCGATACCCAGCCGGACGCCGGACGGAACCAGCCGGAGGCCGGCCAGCTCGCCCTCATCGCGGAGGCTGCCAAGCGGGCTGGCCTGATCTGGATCACGGTCCCGGGCCAGGGCGCTGGCGAGGAGTGGCCGCGGCCGGCGTGGCACGTCTGGCGCGACGCCGCGTACGTGCTGACCGGCCCGGGCGAGCAGGAGATCCCCGGGCTCGGCGACGCCAGCCAGGTCACCGTCGCGGTGGCCAGCAAGGACACGGGGGGCCTGCTGGTGCGCTGGACCGCCCGGGTGAGCCGGGTCGAGCCTGATTCGCAGGAGTGGCCGGGGATCATCGGCGCGCTGCTGGCCGGGCGCCTGAACGAGCCCGCCAGCCCCGGGGATCCCTCCCCTGCGCAGCGCTGGGCGCGGACCGGGGCGGTCTACCGGCTCAGCCCGGTCGTCCCGTTCGACCCAGGGTTCGACGCTCCGTAGCATGAGGGCATGGTCATGCCGCCCGCTGTTTCCTCACCCCCCACCGCCGAGCAGGTCACGCAGGCGCTGGCGGGAGTCAACGACCCCGAGATCCACCGCCCGATCACCGAGCTCGGGATGGTCAAGAACGTCGCCGTGGACGACCGCGGGGTAGTGCGGGTGGATATCTACCTCACCGTGTCCGGCTGCCCGCTGCGCGACACCATCACCAGGGACGTGACCGCGGCGGTCAGCAAGCTGCCCGGCGTGGCCGAGGTCCGGGTCGACCTGGACGTGATGAGCGAGGAGCAGCGGCGTGAGCTGCAGACCAAGCTGCGCGGCGGGCGCCCGGAGAAGGAGATTCCCTTCGCCCAGCCCACGTCGCTGACCAGGGTGTTCGCGATCGCCAGCGGGAAGGGCGGGGTCGGCAAGACCTCGGTCACGGTCAACCTGGCCGCGGCGCTGGCCAGGGCCGGGCAGAAGGTGGGCGTCCTCGACGCCGATATCTACGGCCACTCCGTGCCCCGGATGCTGGGCGTCACCGACCCGCCCACCCAGGTCGAGCAGATGATCATGCCGCCGACCGCGCATGACGTGAAAGTGATCTCCATCGGCATGTTCACCACCGGCAACGCGCCGGTGGTCTGGCGCGGCCCGATGCTGCACCGCGCGGTGCAGCAGTTCCTCGCCGACGTGTACTGGGGCGACCTGGACGTGCTGCTGATGGACCTGCCGCCGGGCACCGGCGACGTGGCCATCTCCGTGGCCCAGCTGGTCCCGGGCGCGGAACTCATCGTGGTCACCACTCCCCAGGTGGCCTCCTCAGAAGTGGCGGAACGGGCCGGGGCCATCTCGGTGCAGACCCACCAGCGGATCACCGGCGTGATCGAGAACATGTCGTCGCTGGCCTGCCCGCACTGCGGCGAGCCCGTCCCGGTCTTCGGCTCGGGCGGCGGCCAGGCGGTGGCCGACGCACTGACCCGGGTGACCGGGGCGCCGGTGCCGCTGCTCGGCCAGGTGCCGATCGACGTCCGGCTGCGCGAAGGCGGTGACCGGGGTGTCCCGCTGGTGCTGGCTGACCCGGAGTCCCCCGCCGCCCAGCAGCTGAGCGGGATCGCCAACGGCATGGCCAACCGCTCGCGCGGCCTGGCGGGACGGCAGCTGGGGCTGACCCCCGCCTGAGCTGCCCTCGGCGGAGCCCAGCCGTGCGGGTGGCGGCCTTCGGTAACACCCGCACCGGGGGCTACCGATGATGCTGGAGTGACGCCGGCCAGAGGGCTCAGGTGGCCTCGGGGTCGAAGGGCGGGGTTTCCTCGCGGGCCAGCGTGGCCGTGGCCGTCCGGCCGGCCATGTACTCGCCCTCGGATTCCGCCGTCCCGGGCGTGGCGCCGTCGTAGTCGCCGTCCAGCCCGTCGTCGAGCAGGTGCTTGCGGACGAAGTTACCCGGGTGCAGATCCCGCACGTCGAAGTCGGAGAACTCCGGCCCCAGGCCCTCACGGAGATCCCTGGTCGCCCCGTCCGCCATCCGGCGCAGGTCACGCAGGGTACGGCCGAGCTGGGAGGCCATCTTCGGCAGCTGGTCGGGCCCGAAGATCACCAGCGCGATCACGCCGAGGACGAGCAGCTTGCCGATGGATAGGTCGAACACGTCAGCTCTCCAGGCGGGGCGCGGCCGGGGCAGCCCTCACGGACTTTCCCTCACTGTAGACCGTCATCTGCCGTAACGCCTCCTCCGGAGCGCCGGACCGTGTCCCGGATGCCCGGCCCAGGCCCCGGACGCCGCGCCGCGGCGCGCAGCCGCGGCGCCCGGCTGCCTCACCGGAACGGGTTGAGCCAGGAGACCAGGCGCCCCAGGCCGCGGCGCATGCGGCCGAAGAATCCTGGTCCGCCGTTGTGCGGCAGAACCCCCACCACCTGGTCCAGGGTCTGGTCCGGGGCGTCAGCGATCAGAGTGTAGACGAAGCCGCGGGCGGACCAGGCCACGCTGCGCTGGTCGGCCCCGGCCGCGTAGACACGGTCGCCACGCATGGCGACCTGCGACCACCCGTTCAGCCGGTCGGGCAGATGGCCGCGCTGCACGAACAGCGAGATCACGGACAGCCCGTCGGAGTAGGCCAGGTTGACCACCCAGCCGGCCGGGCCGCTGGTCTCACTGGCCCGGACCAGGCTGAGCTGGCCGGGCAAGTGCGCGGGAAGCGGCCAGCCCGCGGCCCGCAGCCGGGCCAGCTGCACGCTGGCCAGCAGCTTGCCCCCGGGCACCGACGCGGTGCGCGGCGCCGCCGCGGCCGCGGGTGAGCCGAGCGTGAGGCTCACGAACACGTCTTCGCTGACCATCCGGGCGCTGCCATCGAACGTCTCCCGGCGCAGCGGCAGCTTGGTCGCGGTGTCCAGCCAGAACCGGGCGGCCAGCCGGCCGTCCGGGTGCCGCAGCACGAGTTCCCGCGCGGGGCGCCCGGCCACCTGACCGCGGCCGGCCATGGACACCTGGTAGTTCTCGGCCAGCAACGCGACCATCTGCGAGGTCATCGTCATGATGCCCTCGGGATCCCGCTGGCCGGCGTCGTCGTCACCGTCCGGGTCGCCGGTGCTCCCCCTGTATCGCGGCAGGGCCGCGGTGGGCAGCGAGGCCGTCTGCATCAGGGTCTGGCGATCACTCTGGTGCCACACGTTCACCACGGAGGTCCAGCTGCCGCCCGGGCCCCGCCAGGCGGTCAGCTGAACACCCTGATACGACACCCGGCGGCAGGCGGCGGCGGCCTCGCTGAGCAGCCGCAGACCCGCGCCCGCCGTGCTCCCATCCACCGCCGGAGGGCTCGCGGGCGCCTGGCCTCCGTACGGCTGGCCCGGACCATGGGACCCGGGTGCCCGGGCGGCCGCGGACTGGCGCAGCTCTCCGTGGCTGGCCGCCAGGGGCACCAGGTCCCCGCCGGAGCCCGCCATGTCCCGCCAGATCACGGTGACACCGGCGGCGATCAGGCCGAGGACCACCACGGCCGTGGCGATACGCAGGGGGAGCGGGTCGTGCTCAGGACCGGCCCCGTCATACGGGGGGGTAGTGCGCGAGAACATCCGTCAGCTCACGGTCCCGGACTCGCGGACACGGTCGCCGTTGCGGTGCCCCCGGGCACCGGGCTCGTGGCCACGGCGAGCGGCTTCTGCAGGCCGAGGCGCATCATCCCGGCGGCCAGGCGGCTGCCCGACTGGCCGCTATCAGACTGGCCGCTGGCGGACTGGCGGCTGCCGGACTGGCGGCCCGCACGGGCCGCGGAGGCCGCTGCCGCCGCCCCCGTCACGGCGCTGGCCGACACGCCGGCCGCGACGCTGGCGGATCTGGTGGCGGGGACCGCGGTGGCGGAGCCGCGGGGGCTGGCCGCCGTCCCGCTGGCCGCCGTCCCGCTGGCCGCCGTCCCGCTGGCCGCCGTCCCGCTGGCCTGCGTCACCGGCAGGTCGCCGGTGACGATCGCGTGCTGGACGAGGAACGTGTCGACCGCGGGGGTGACCTTCGGGCCGGGAACCTGCTGCTCGCCGCCCGCGAAGAAGGCCGCCGCGCCGAGGCCGGCCACCGCGGACGCGAGAATGCCGGCGGTCAGCATCCGGGTGGCCGGGAGCACACCCCGGGGACGCCACGGCGGCCGGGCGTCCGGCGGGATGGCCATGGCCATCAGCCGCCCGGTCAGCGCCGCGTCTACCATGGCCTCGCCCAGGGAATGCATCCGCTGCTTCAGTGCGCGCAGGGCCACCGCCTCCTGGCGGCAGGCGTCACAGCCCGCGATGTGGGTCAGGACCCGGTCCCGCTCAGAATCACTGAGCTCCCCGTCGATCAGGGCGGAGATGCGCTGCCCGAGATGACTCATAGGTCACCGGCCAGGGGCACGGGAGCCGTCTCCTCCGCGGCGGACATGGCCACCGGGGTCACGACTCCGGGCGTCACGACTCTGGACGCGACGACTCCGGGCGCGACGACCGCGGGCGCCACGTCCCTGGGGGCGATCCCGGGGCGGCGCGGGCGACGATGGTCGAGCGCGGTCCGGAGCTGGGCGCGGCCACGGTGGATACGGCTGCGCACGGTGCCCAGCTTGACCCCCAGCGTGTCCGCGATCTCCTCGTAGGACAGGCCCTCGATGTCGCAGAGCACGACCGCGGCCCGGTACTCGGGCGCCAGCGCCTTCAGCGCGGCCTGGATGTCGCCGTCCAGGTGCCGCTCGTCAAAGGCCTGGGCAGGCGTGGGCTCGTCGCCGCGCAGCCGCTGCGCCGTGTCGTCACCCAGCCCCTCGAACCTGATGCGCTGGCGGCGCCGCGCCATGTCCAGGAACAGGTTGGTGGTGATCCGGTGCAGCCAGCCCTCGAAGGTGCCCGGCGTGTAGCTGGACAGGGACCGGAACACGCGGACGAAGACCTCCTGGGTGAGGTCCTCGGCGTCGTGGGTGTTGCCGGTCAGCCGGTAGGCGAGCCGGTAGACCCGGGCGGAGTGCTCTCGCACGATTTCTTCCCAGGTCGGAGGCGTCCAGCCGGATGCCTCGTTCGGCGTGGTGCCGGGCATGTCCACGATCTCGCCGTCCCGCCGTGTGCCGTCTGCCTCTACCACCATGGTGCCCGGGCATCCCCTTCCGCACCACAACTGCTCGGATTCTGCTGTACGCCGCGGCTGGCATCTCGCCGACCGGGCCGAACGCGCTCCATCAGTGCTGGTGCGCGGGTTTCTGGCTCGCGTCAATAGATAACGCCTGAACGGGCCTCGCTGGTTCCCGGGTCACGGCGCGTAACGATAGGCTGCCGGACTGGGATAAGCATGCACCGGAAGGCACACATTGTGAGCGCAGAGGCCAACCTTTCCTACGTCGAGGGCTACCTCACCGAGGACGAGCCGCTGCTGGCCGCGCGCCGCGAGGCGGCCGAGATCGGCGGGGCCCCGCCGATCGGGCCGGGCGGCGGGGCAGCGTTGCGCTTCATCGCGGCGGCCGTCAGCGCCAGGTCGGTCGTGGAGATAGGCACCGGCTGCGGTACCTCGGGTATCTGGCTGCTCCGCGGCATGCGCCCGGACGCGGTCCTGACCAGCGTCGACGCCGAGCCTGAGCATCAGAGGCTGGCCCGCAAGGCGTTCACCGAGGCGGGATTCCCGTCGAACCGCTACCGGCTGATCAGCGGGAAGGCCCTCGACGTGCTGCCCCGTCTCACCGACGGCGCTTACGACCTGGTGTTCTGCGACGCTGACAAGCAGGAGTACCCGGACTACCTGGTCGCCGCCCTGCGGCTGCTGCGTCCGGGCGGGGTGGTGGCGTTCGACAACGCGCTGGCCGGCGGCCGGGTCGCGGACCCCACCCGGGACGATCCGAGCACCATCGCCATCCGCGACCTGGTCGAGCAGGTACGGCAGGACGACCGGCTGGTGCCCGTGCTGCTCCCGGTCGGCGACGGGCTGCTCGCCGCGGTCAAGCGGGGCTAGCCGCCAGCTGCCGGGGTGGCCGTCAGCCACCGGAGCAGCAGCCGGGCGCCGAAGCCGGTGGCGCCCTTGGTGTTCTCCCCGTCGTCGGCGGTCGCCCGGGCCGCGCCGGCGATGTCGAGATGGGCCCAGGACCGGCCGCCGGTGAACTCACGCAGGAACAGGGCCGCGTCGATGGACCCGGCCCCGCCGCCCGGCCTGGCCATGTTGGCCAGGTCGGCCACGGGGGAGTCCAGGCCTGCGCGGTAGTCCTCGGCGAGCGGCATCCGCCACAGCTGCTCCCCGCTGGCCGTCCCCGCGTCCAGCAGCGCCGCGGCCAGCTGGTCGTCGGTGGCGAACAGGGCGGCGATGGAGGCGCCCAGCGCCACCCTCACGGCGCCGGTGAGCGTGGCCAGGTCGACCACGACGTCGGGGGCCAGCACGGCATCCGCGTAGGCCAGCGCGTCGGCCAGGACCAGCCGGCCCTCCGCGTCGGTGTTGAGCACCTCGACGGTCTGGCCGTCGTAGTGGGTGATGACGTCACCGACCCGCAGCGCCGTCCCGGACGGCATGTTCTCCGCCGCCGGCACCAGGCCGGTGACCCGGGCCCTGACCCGAGCCGGCCCAGCGCGGACATCGCGCCGATTACCGCGGCGCCGCCCGCCATGTCGGTCTTCATCGTCTTCATGCCGTCGGTGGGCTTCAGTGACAGGCCACCGCTGTCGAACGTGATGCCCTTGCCGATCAGCACCACGTGCCGGTCGGCCTGCGCTGGCTGATAGCTCAGCTCGATGAGCCGGGGCGGATGGGCCGAGCCCGAGCCCACCCCCAGCAGCCCGCCGAAACCGCCGGCGGCGAGTTCAGGTTCCCGCCAGATACGGGAGGACAGGCCGTGCTCGGAGGCGACCCCGGCCGCCTCAGCCGCGAGCCATTCCGGCGTCTTGGTCATCGATGGCGTGTTGGCGAGGTCGCGGGCGAGGGCCACGGCACCGGCGACGGCCGCCGCGCGCTCCACCAGGGCCGCCCGGCTGGCCGCGCCGGCCAGCAGAAGCCGGATCTCACCGGGATCACTGGCCGGCGCGCCCGCGGACTTCATCGTGAACTGGTAGGAGCCGAGCAGGACCCCCTCCGTGAAGGCCTGCACGGCGTCGTCGGGTTCATCGACGACGGCCGTGGTCAGCGCGGTACGCCCGGCCGGGAGGTGGCGGGCCAGAGCCGCCCCGGCCCGGCGCAGGGCTCCCGGTGAGGCGTCACCCACACCGAGGAACAGGACCGCACAGGCCTCTGTGCCGAGCCGGATGACCGTCTGGGTGGTTTCACCCGCCCGGCCGGTCAGCTCGGCGCTCGCGATGACCTGGGCCGCGCTGACGCCCAGGTACCCGTCCAGGCTGGACACGCCGGCACCAGGCACCGGGCCCGGGGCCGCACCCTCCGGGCTGCGTACGGGAACGGCGATCAGGGCCGGCGCCGCGGCCGTGCCCCGGCCTGCCTCGGCCAGGTAGTCCGCCAGCGGTTCCAGGCCAGCCGCTGGCGCGACCGTAACCCTCGCCTTGACCGGCAAGACTCAGCCGGTGACGGACTTGAGCGCGTCCGAGAGCCGGGCAGCCTCATCCGCGGACAATTCGACCACCAGCCGCCCGCCTCCCTCGAGCGGGACGCGCATCACGATGCCGCGGCCCTCCTTGGTGACCTCGAGCGGACCGTCACCTGTCCGCGGCTTCATCGCCGCCATTCCGCATCCCCTTCCTGCTCGGGGCCGTATGAGACCTCGCGGAGGCCTGCCCGCGCCGGAATCCCGGCGCCTGCGGCGGGTCCGGCCACCCACAGCCGTGTTGATCAGTACCTCTATTATCCAGAGTTCCGGCCTACAGTGGTAACGATCAACACTCCCTTCCGCCCGCCGCCGTCGGTAACTGCCGTCTCAGGAGTCACTGAGGCACCGCCTGCGGCCTGTCCCGAGGAGGAGTCCGGTGACCGACAGCGTCCGCTGGGACCTCGATGGAGCGGTAGCCACCATCACGCTGAACCGGCCACAGGCCCGCAACGCGCTGACCGCGGAACTGAAGACAGAACTGCTCGCGGCGCTGGGCCAGGCCGCTTTCAGCGCGGAGGTCCGTGCGGTGCTGATCACGGGCGCCGGGCAGGCCTTCTGCGCAGGCCAGGACCTGCGCGAGCACGCGGAACTCCTGGAGGCAGCCGTGGCCCGGGATGCCGGGCCGGGACGATGATTCCAGTCCCGCTGCCGGGGCACCGCCGTCCGGGGCCCCGGCGGCGACGGCACCCGCGGGGGCCGCGTCCGCCGTGGGCCCGCCCCCCGCCGGGACAGCGCCGCCGCCCCGGGCACCGGCCGCGCTGGATACGGTCCGCCAGCATTACAACCCGCTCGTACTGGCCATCATGTCCATGCCCAAACCGGTCGTTGCCGCCGTCAACGGGGTCGCCGCCGGCGCCGGGGCAGGGCTGGCCTTCGCCTGCGACATCCGCATCGCGGCCCAGGGCGCCAGCTTCCTGATGGCGTTCGCGCGGGTCGGGCTGGCCGCCGACACGGGCGTGTCGTGGACGCTGCCCCGGCTGACCGGGGCAGGACGGGCTGCCGAGCTGCTGATGCTCGCGGACCCCATCCGCGCGCCGCGCGCGCTGGAACTCGGTCTCGTCAATCAGGTGGTGGAGGACGCGGACCTGATGGCGACCGCGGGCGCGCTCGCCGCCCGGCTGGCCGCGGGCCCGACCGCCGCCTACGCGGGTATCAAGGAACAGCTCGCCTACGCGGCGGGGCACAGCCTCGCCGAGGCCCTGGAGAAGGAGGCCGAGGTCCAGACCGCCCTGGGCCGCACCGCTGATCACCAGGCCGCCACGCTCGCGTTCACCCGCAAGCAGGAGCCGCGCTTCCTGGGCCGGTGAGGGGAACGCGTTACCGGGCCTGGCCGGCCGTGTCCGCGCTGGCCAGCTCCTCGTGGGCACAGACGATCTGCTCGGCGGCGTCGACCAGGTCGGAGAAGGCCCGCCACTCACGGTGACCGGTCCGGCCGGTCCAGGACACCACCCGGCTGCGGCACCAGACGGTCAGGCCGCGCCGGATGGACAGCACCGACATGCCAGACGCCGGGGCGTCAGCCCGGACGATGTGCCCGATCCCGCGCTCAGAGAGCATCCGCTCCAGGGTGGCGGCGGCCTGCACCGAACCAGGCTGGGGGAGGCGGAACCGGTCCAGGGCGCTGGTGTCCGGGACTTGCAGGGCAAACCAGACCGCCTTGCCGGAGACCTTCCAGCCGCCCAGCCGGGCCCGGGTCAGGTGGTGGCCCCAGCGGCCCCCGGACAGGCCCTCGATCACGTGCACCCCGCGCCCGCTTACCGCATCCACGGGCACCGGCACGGCCGGATCGGGCGGCGCGTCGTCCTTCCAGCGCGGCAGGGCGTCGAAGACCTTGCAGACCAGCTCCTGCGCCCCGCCGACCCGGCGCAGGTAGAGCCAGATTTCCGGGGCGCCTGCCACGGGGCAGCCGCGCATGTCGAACTGGATTCCCGCCTGCGCGTGCATGCTGTTGGCGGCGAGTTCGCTGGCCATGGTGGCGCCGTCGTAGATCGACTCGGCCGGCAGCCCGATCCCGGCCGCAGCCGCACGGAACAGGTGGCGGGCCACGGCGGAGCACGTGGCATCCAGCGGGAGCGGGGAGGCGGAGCAGCCGCCTGCCGATATGGTCACGGCCGGCGTCGGCACGGCCGCCGTAACGTCGTGCGGTGTGTCCGCGGCAAGCGACCCTAACATGATCCTCAGCCTTCCCGGCCCGCAATCTGTGAAACACAGATTATGAGTCATGCGCCCGCCGCGCAACGACATCCGCGCTTGTCGGTCCGGGTTGAACGAGTCTTTACCAAACGGACGGCCTGCGGCCGCCTCATCGTAACGCTACGTAAGGTGACACTGCTGTGGCTATGAGGTAACGAGCGGGGGGGCCGGGACTGCCAGCCCACCGCTCATGGCAGTACAGTCAAGGCCGCGGCGGCTGCCGAACCGGCGCCACCGAGGCCTCGAGACAGGCCCTGCACAAAGAGAATCCCCCGGGCCGCCACCCGGGGGATTTTCTCTGCCTGGCCAGCCTGGCCGGCCTGGCTTGCCCACCGGCCTGGCCGACGGGATCAGCGGTCGAGGTCGAACCGGCCTGCCTTGGTGTCCGACAGGAACTCGGCGAACGCCGCCCGGCTGACCACGTGAGCGCCGTCGCTGGGCCGGGTGCTGTCCCGCACCGCGACGACATCCACGAAGTTGGCGGCGACTTCCACGCAACCGCCGTTAGAGGTACTGCTGAGGCGCGCCTTGCGCCACTGTGCTCGAGACAGGTCAGTCATGGTTCTACTCCAGTTGTTGAGCGAGGTGTTCCAGATAAAGCACGGTATCGCCAGGCTCCTGCGCCGAATCCCGGATCCGGCTGAAAGCCTGGATATACAAGCTCACCTCTTCTGGTCTGCTTACCTCCTGGATGGCCGTGTCCGTTTCGGTGAAGACGAGGGGCTCGTCTCCCGGAAGGTCGAAGATGTTGATCGAGGACGACACCCCCGGGCTGGGGCCGTCCGCGAAACGCTGGATGCGCAGCTCGACGTTGGGCCGGCCGCTCATCTCGATGAGATGCTCGATCTGCTCGCGCCGCTCCGGCCTGCTGCCCCAGCGGTACATGAGCGACGCCTCGGTGATCACCGCGACGAGCTGCGGCGCCGTCCCGTTGGTGCGGTCGAGGATTTCCTGCCGGCGCTGCCGCGTCTCCATCGCCTTCCGGCGCCAGGCGGGCGGCCGGGGGCCGGCCCGCATGAAGGCTTCCGCGTAGTCCTGGGTCTGCAGCAGGCCGGGCACCACCAGCGGCATGCAGACCTGGATCCGCTCGGCATCGTTCTCGAACCCGGGGAACTCGTTCTCGAAGATGTCGGTGTAGTCCCGCCACCAGGGCCGGGCCCGCGCGCGGATGGCCAGTTCCTCGAGCTCCTCCGCGGTGGCGGGGTCCACGCCGTAGATCCGCAGCAGGTCCCTGATGTCGCTCATCTCAGGGCGCTTCCACTGGTTGGCCTCGAAGCGGCCCACCTTGCCGCGTCCCCAGTTGAGGATGTCGCAGACGTGGTTCGCCGTGTGACCGCTCTCCGTCCGGAGTTCGGCCAGGCGACGGGACAGCCGACGCTTGGCTACGGTCGCGCCGTAGGCATCGTCAGCCATCGGGATCTCCTCCTGGGCAGGATGATGCGTGCAGCATAGCGCTACCTAACTTGTGAATCGCAGATTTCTGCATACTCCCATGAGACTCCCAGGTTACGCCGGGAGCGCCGTAGCGGCACCTCCCGGATCAGCGGCGACCGCACGCAGCACGCCCGCCGCCCGCCGGAAGGCCCGCCCGCCCGACGCCCGCCGCCCGCCCGCGGCACCAGGGCCAGACGACGGCCGGGCGCTGGCGGTCAGCTGGCCCCGTCGTCGAACTCGCCGCCCCGGGCACCGTCGAGGAAGCACTCCCACTCGTGGCGGTCGTACACGAGGATCCGGCCGTCTGGGTCACCGGTCACGCGCATCAGCACCCACTCGTGCGCTCCGGCTGCGCCGGGCACGAAGGCGATCTCGATCGAGCCTTCGCCGTCCCCGGACCGCCGCCACTGCTGGGCGTCTACCTCGATGCCCAGATCCTCCACGCTGGGCTTCCTGGTCACAGCATCCCTCCTCTGGTCATGGCCGCCGGGCCACCCCGGCGTATCCCCAGCGCGAGCCATCGCTGTCCGCGAGCGCGGGATCCTCAGCCCCCCACTCCCCCATGTACGCCAGCCGCCGCCCCGCTCCCGGCCAGGGCGGAACGAGTTCGAGCCCGTCGAAGAAGCGCTCCACCTCGGCCCGGGGGCGCAGGTAGATGTTCTCGGTGGCCTGCTGGTACACCGACAGCCCGGTCCGCACCCCCCGCTGGGGCACGTTGTCCGCGGTGACGTGGGACAGGGCGAGGTAGCTGTCCGGTGCCAGGGCCTCCGTGTACCGGGCCACCAAGTCCCCACGGGTCGGCGCTGTCGGCCACGAAATGCAGCACCGCGGACATGAGCAGCCCGACCGGCTCGGTGAAGTCGATCAGCGCCTGAAGCCGCCGGTTGCCCAGCACCTGGGCAGGCTCACGCAGGTCGGCGAATACGAAAGTGGTGAGACGGCTGTCCGTCAGCAACTGCCCCGCGTAGGCGCGGACCATCGGGTCGTTGTCCACGTACACCACCCGGGCGTCGGCCGCGACCTCCCGGACGACCTCGTGGGTGTTGCCCTGGGTCGGCAGCCCGGACCCGATGTCGATGAACTGGCTGATCCCGCGCTCGGCCGCCAGCCATTTCGCGGCCCGCTGGTGAAACCCGCGGTTGGCCCAGGCCATGTCGGAGATCTCGGGCAGGTCCGCGCGGATCCGCTCCGCCGCGTCCTGGTCCGCCGGGTAGTTGATCGTGCCGCCGAGGTAATAGTCATAGAGCCTGGCGGGGCTGGGCACCGCGGGGTCCACGCCGGGCGGAACCGGGGGCGGCTCCTCCCGGCCCGTGGTGGCCGGCCGCCACGCATCACGCCCCCTGGTCATGACACCTCCCGCACTGTCCGCTCACAGTGTGACACGCTCCGTGTTATCCACGAACCGGGATGCTCAGCATCCCGCCTCCCGGACCGCGACCCCTCGCCTCCGGTCGGAGACGCCGCCGGGCCGATGCTCAGCATCCTGCCTCGCGGAAAGCCCCGCGGCGGAAACAACCGCGCAGATGATCGTCGACGACACCGCAGGCCTGGAAGGCCGCGTAGACCGTGACCGGGCCGGTGAAGGAGAACCCGCGGGCCCGCAGTTCCCGGGCCAGGTCCTTGGACGCGGGGCTCGAGGCGGGCACGTCGGCGATGGTGAGCGGTCCGGCGGCACGCGCGTCCACCGGATCCCCGGCATAGCTCCAGAACAGCGCGCCCACGCCACCCGGGACGGCCAGGGCGGCCCTCGCGTTCCCGATGACCGCCGAGATCTTGGACCGGTTCCTGATGATGCCGGCGTCACCGAGCAGCCTGGCCACGTCGTCCGGGCCGAACTCCGCCACCACGGCGGGATCGAAGCCGGCGAAGGCGGCCCGGAAGTTTTCCCGCTTGCGCAAGATCGTGAGCCAGGACAGGCCGGCCTGGAAGGCTTCCAGGCACAGCCGCTCGAAGATTCCCCGGTCATCGCGGACCGGCCGCCCCCACTCCTCGTCGTGGTAGGGAAGCTCTTCCGGGGCGGACAGCGCCCACGGGCAGCGCAGCTTCCCGTCCGGGCCAGGCTCCGGCAGGCGGCCTGGGTCAGTCATCGCGGCTGGCGGCCGCTTCCTCGGAGCGCGGCACTGACCCTGTATCCGCTGACCCGGCGGGCACTGCCCCCGTGCCCGCTGACCCGCTGTCCGCTGACCCGGCGGGCACTGCCCCCGTGCCCGCTGACCCGCTGTCCGCTGACCCGGCGCCTGAACCGGGCTCCGGGGCGATGGCACCGGCAGGCCCGGGGGGCGGCACGTCCAGGCCGGGCGTATCCCTGCGGGCCGTGGCCGCTTTCGCGCGGGCCAGCAGCGTCGCCGTGATGGCCGGATGGGCGCCGGTGGCCGACCGCAACTCCGCGAGCTGCTGGCGAAGCACGGCGATCTCCACATCGCGCTCGGTGATGACCTGCGCGATCCGGCCCAGCGCCTCGTCGGTGACCTGCGCGTTGTAGCCCCAGAGCGCGGACGGCGGCCGGAGCATGGCCACGTCGGCCGCGGTCATCACGTCGGGCGGCAGGTAATCCAGGGCGAACTCCGCCATCTCGCCACCGTGGCCCATGGCCACGGTCACCACGCCGGCGAGAATGACCACCCCGGCCAGCAGCAACAGAATCGGCACAATAAGAATCGTCCCACGCCTGGCGCCTGCCGGCGTCCACGAGTAGCCGGCGGGCGCGGTTTCAGTCCCCGGTTACCGGCCCGTCCTCCGGCCCGGCCGGCCGGGCCAGCCCGGCGTCGGCGCCGTTGTGCTGCGCGTGGGCCTGCTGGATGATGCGCACCACCTCGGCCGGATCGTCCTCCACGGTGAGCAGGTCCAGGTCCCCGGGCGAGATGTTCCCGCTGGCCAGCACCGTGTCACGGATCCACGACAGCAGGCCGGACCAGTAGTCGCTGCCGACCAGCACGATCGGGAATTTCGTTATTTTCCCGGTCTGCACCAGCGTGAGCGCTTCGAACAGCTCATCCAGCGTGCCGAAGCCGCCGGGGAGCACCACGAGGGCCTGCGAGTACTTGATGAACACCGTCTTGCGGACGAAGAAGTAGCGGAATTCCAGCCCGATCTCGACGTAGTCGTTGAGACCCATCTCCATGGGCAATTCGATACCCAGGCCCACCGAGACCCCGTCCACGCTGGTGGCCCCCTTATTGGCGGCCTCCATGACCCCGGGACCGCCTCCCGTGATCACCGCGTACCCGGCCTCGGCCAGCCCGGCGCCGATGCGCTCGGCCAGCTCGTACTCGCGGCTGCCGGGCCGGACCCGCGCCGAGCCGAAGACCGAGACCGCCGGGCCGAGCTCGGCGAGCAGCCCGAAGCCCTCCACGAACTCGGCCTGGATCCGCATCACCCGCCACGGGTCGGTGTGCACCCAGTCGCTGGGCCCGCGCTTGTCGAGCAGCCGCTGGTCGGTAGTGGTCTTAGGGATGAAATCGCCGCGCAGCAGGGCAGGCCCCTGGCGGCGGATCCGACGACGTGACTCAGATTGCACCCTTCGATCCTGCCACGTGGGATGGCCAGGTCAGCGGACCCTCCTGGGGTAGCGCGGCGGCCGGGCCGCCGGCTGGCCGCCCCCGGGCCTCCCGGCCATGATCCCGGCACCGCCACGACACCGTGCCGTCGCCTGATGTTCCCGGCTCGTCACCCGCCGGCATGGTCAGGGTCAAGGGTTCATGTGCGGCTGCGCACATGCGGCGGTCTGGGTCACTCCCGTCTGAGCGCGCCGGTAACTTCTGCATGTGCCCAACAGCCGGCCGCGCCCCCCACGCCCGCAGCGCAGGAAAACCAAGCGCCGCGCGGTCATGGTGACCAGCCTGCTCCTCGTCGCCGCCGGCATCTACCTGGCGGTACGCAGCCTCGCCCCCGTGATCGGGCCGGTGCTGACCGGGTCAGGATGCTCGGCGGCCGCCGCGCACCAGTCGGTGCTGCTCGACACCCAGCAGGCCAGCATCGCGTCCACCATCGCGGGCGTGGCACACCAGCAGTCGATGCCCCGCGCGGCGGTCACCATCGCCTACGCGACCGCGATGCAGGAATCCAAGCTGCACGACCTGACCTACGGGGACATGGATTCCGTCGGCGTGTTCCAGCAGCGGCCCTCGCAGGGCTGGGGCCGGCCAGGAAGCTCGAGAACCCCGTCTACGCGACGACCAAGTTCTTCCGCGCACTGAAGGCCGTCCGCGGCTACCAGACGATGCCGGTGTACCAGGCCGCCCAGGCGGTGCAGCACAGCGCGGACGGATCCGCCTACATCCAGTACGAGCGGATGGCGGTGGATATGGCCGGCGCGTTCACCGGCCAGCGCGACCACGCGGTCTACTGCTGGTCCGCCGCGGCGGGCCCGCACCATCCCGACGCGGCCGGCATCACCGAGGGGCTGGCCAGCACCTTCGGCCAGGCCACCGCGGACCTGGCCCGGACCGGGCCGCGCCACACCATGCGGGTCCGGATCGGGCATGGCAGGCTCGGCTGGGAAGTGACATCCTGGCTGGTGACCCACGCAAGCAAATACGGCATCCACCAGGTGCGGTTCGGCGGGTACCAGTGGCGCGCCGCCGCCGGCCTCAAGGGCTGGGTTCGTGACGCGGGTGCACCGCCAGCGGGCACCATCCAGCTCTCCTGATAGCCTGCGGCCGGCTGGTGAAACTGGCGGCCCCGGGCGCGGCCGCGGCCGCCTTCGCGACATACTTGCCCAGGACCGGGATACTGGGAGGCCCCAGACCCACCGGGACAATGCCGGAAGAGGAGTTCCGACGTGACGTACATAATTGCGCAGCCCTGTGTCGAACGTCCTCGACAAGTCCTGCATCGAGGAATGCCCCGTCAACTGCATTTACGAGGGCGAGCGCATGCTCTACATACACCCTGACGAGTGCGTGGACTGTGGCGCTTGCGAGCCCGTCTGCCCGGTCGAGGCCATCTTCTACGAGGATGACGTGCCCGACCAGTGGAAGGACTTCTACAAGGCCAACGTGGAGTTCTTCAGCGACCTCGGCTCGCCTGGCGGCGCCTCCAAGGTCGGGAAGATCAACAAGGACCACCCCATCGTGGCGGAGCTGCCGCCGCAGGGAGAGGCGAGCTGACTCTCGCCGCGCGGCTGCCCCGGTTCCCCTGGGATCTGCTCGCTCCCTACGGCCAGCAGGCCCGGGCCCATCCGGACGGGATCGTGGACCTGTCCGTGGGCACTCCCGTGGACCCTGTCCCGGAGGTGGTGCAGGACGCCCTCAGGGCCGCGGCTGACGCTCCCGGTTACCCGGCCACCCACGGCACCCGCGCGCTGCGCGAGGCCGCGGCCGGGTGGCTGGCCCGGCGCCTCGGGGTGACGGTCGACCCTGACGCGGTCCTGCCGCTGATCGGCACCAAGGAGTTCATCGCGTCGCTGCCGGCGCTGCTCGGCTGCGGGCCCGGGGACGTGGTCGTGTACCCGGAGCTGGCCTATCCGACCTACGACATCGGCGCGCGGCTGGCGGGCGCCCGGGGGGTGGCCGCGGATGGCCTCACCGCCCTGGGCCCGGAACCCGCCCGGCTGGTATGGGTCAACTCGCCCTCCAACCCGACCGGGCGCGTGCTGCCCGCGGGGCACCTGGGCAAGATGGTGAGCTGGGCGCGGGAGCGCGGCGCGGTGCTCGCCTCCGACGAGTGCTACATCGGCCTCGGCTGGACGGCGGAGCCGGTGTCCGTGCTGCATCCGGAGGTGTGCGGCGGGTCGCCCGACGGCCTGCTCGCGGTGCACTCGGTGTCCAAGCGGTCCAACCTGGCCGGCTACCGGGCGGGCTTCGTCACCGGGGACCCGGCGCTGATCGCGGAGCTGCTGGAGATCCGCAAGCACGCCGGGATGATGATGCCCGCCCCGGTCCAGGCGGCCATGACGGCGGCGCTGGCCGACGACGCGCACGCGGAACGGCAGCGCACGGTCTACGCGGCCCGCCGCGGCCAGCTGCGCGCGGCCCTGGAGCAGGCCGGCTGGACGATCACCCACTCCGAGGCGGGCCTGTACCTGTGGGCCTCCCGCCCCGGGCACGACTGCTGGTCGTCGGTGCAGCTGCTCGCCGGGGCGGGGATCCTCGTCGCCCCCGGCGAGTTCTACGGCCCGGCCGGGGCCCAGCACATCCGGGTGGCCCTCACGGCCACCGACGAGCGGATCGCCGCGGCCGCCCGGCGCCTCGCCGCCCTCTCCTAGTCCCGGGATCACTCATAGGCTGTCGGGTGTGCTCCACCTCTATGACACCCGGACCAGGCAGCTCGAGACGATCGAACCGGCCCGCCGTGGCCGTCTGAGTATCTACAGCTGCGGGCCGACGGTGTACCGGCCCGCGCACGTCGGCAACCTGCGCTCCTACCTGCTGGCGGACCTGATCCGGCGCACCGCCGGGCGGCACCGGCTGCTGGTCACGAGCTGCCAGAACATCACCGACGTCGGGCACCTGGCCGACGACACCGAGATCGATCCCGGCGGCGAGGACAAGGTCCTGGCCCAGGCCCGGGCCGAGGGGAAGAGCGCTCTCGAGATCGCCCGGCACTACGAGGGCGCGTTCCACGCGGACTGCGCCGCGCTGAACATCCACCCGGCCGACTCGTTCCCGCGGGCGTCGGAGTCCATCGGCATGATGATCGACCTGATCGCCCGGCTGATCGAGACGGGCCACGCCTACCCGGTCCCCAGCGGCTCGGTGTATTTCGACGCCCGGTCTTTCCCTGGCTACGGCGAGCTGTCCGGCAACCGGCTCGCTGACCTGCGGCCCGGCCACCGCAGCGGCGCCCGCCCTGGCCAGCAGAGCGTCGACCCGGACAAGCGTTTCCACGCGGACTGGGCCCTGTGGAAGGCAGCGACCCGCGTCGCGGGAACTGACCTACGCCGCCCCGTGGGGTACCGGCTTCCCGGGCTGGCATACCGAGTGCTCCGCGATGTCGCTGCACTACCTGGGCGAGACCATCGACGTGCACACCGGCGGCATCGACCTGCGCTTCCCGCACCACGAAGACGAGCGGGCCCAGTCCAACTCGGTGACCGGCCACGAGGTGGTGCAGCACTGGGTGCACGGCGAGCACCTGCTGTTCGAGGGCCGGAAGATGGCCAAGTCCACCGGCAACGTGGTGCTGCTGGCCGACGTCACGGCCCGCGGGCTGGACCCGCTCGCGCTCCGGCTCGCGTTCCTGGACCACCGCTACCGGCAGCAGCTGAACCTGACCTGGGCGGTGCTGGAGGCCGCGGACCGGACCCTGCGGCGATGGCGGGAGCGGGTGGCCGAGTGGGCCCGCTCGCCCAGCAAGCCCATGTGCGCGGAGTATGTCACCCAGTTCACCGGGGCGTTCGATGACGACCTGGACACCCCGGCGGCGCTGCGCGTCCTGCGCAGCCTGGAGAAGGACGGCGAGCTCCCGCCGGGAGCCAAGTTCGAGACGTTCGCCTACGCCGATCAGCTGCTGGGCCTGGACCTGGCGCGCGATGTCGGCCGGGAACCCGCACCAAGGCCGCTCCCGGACCAGGCGGCGCAACTGCTGGAGGCGCGGGCCGCGGCCCGGACGGCGGCCGACTGGGCCACCGCGGACCGGCTCCGCGATGAGCTCGGCACGCTCGGCGTCACCGTCACCGACACGCCGCAGGGCCAGGCCTGGACCGTCCGCGTCCCCTGACCCGGCGGCGCTTTCCGCGGGCCACCGCCCGGGCCCCGGGATGCCCCGGGACACTGCGTCCGGAAGACCCGGCCCCGGGGAAACAACCTTTCATGTCCGCCGGGCTACACGCATGTTACGAGCGGTGTAAACGCGCGCCCGTTTATGTTAATACGCAATGATCCACCGGCTTTATCTTGAACTTCGCAACGAATCTTCGCCTACTCGCAGGTCCTGCACACTTCTGTGCCGCGCCGCAGACCATACCCTTGAATCACTGATTCATGGCGCGAGAGGAGGCTCGATGACCGAGACGTACACCACCGCCCCGGCCGCAGCTCTGCGATCCAGGCTGCCTCAGCCCCGGGCCTACCTGATGTGCTCCCCGGACCACTTCACGGTGCAGTACTCCATCAACCCCTGGATGACCAGCGGGGAGCCGGTCGACACCGCGCGGGCCATGCTCCAGTGGCAGCTGCTGCGTGACACCTACCGCTCGCTCGGCCACGCGGTCCAGTTCATCGACGCCCGGCCCGGCCTGCCGGACATGGTCTTCGCAGCCAACGGCGCCACGGTGATCGGGGGCACCGTGCTGGGTGCCCGGTTCCGGCATCCGGAGCGGACCGCGGAAGGACCTGCCTACCTGGACTGGTTCCGCGACCGCGGCTTCACGGCGGTGCACGAGCCACGGCGCATCAACGAGGGCGAGGGGGACATCGTGCATGCGGGCCGGGTGATCCTGGCCGGGCACGGCTTCCGGTCCGAGCCCGGCGTCCGGCACGACCTCGAGGAGCTGTTCGGGCTGCCGGTGATCAGCCTCCGCCTGGTTGATCCCAGGTTCTACCACCTGGACACGGCCCTGTGCGTGCTGGGCGCCGACACGGCCGCCTACTATCCCGCCGCGTTCGACGACGCCGGCCAGGCCGCCCTCGCCGCGTGCTTCACCGAGCTCATCGAGGCCACCGACGAGGACGCCGCGGTACTCGGCCTGAACGCGGTCAGCGACGGCTACCACGTCGTCCTGCCGGCCGAGGCGATGGCGCTGTCGGCCCAGCTGGCCGCGCGCGGGTTCGAGCCGGTGCCGGTGGACATGTCGGAATTCCGGAAAGCCGGGGGCGGCCCCAAATGCTGCACACTGGAACTCCGGCCATGAAAGGGGGTCACACCATGACCGTGGGAACGGAACACCTGCGCGCCCTGTCCGAGGCGCACAGCGCACACAACTATCACCCGCTGCCCATCGTGATCGCCGAGGCCGAGGGCGCCTGGGTCACGGATGCGGACGGCCGCCGGTACCTCGACATGCTCGCGGCGTACTCGGCGCTCAACTTCGGCCACCGCCACCCCGCCCTGATCGCGGCCGCGCAGCGGCAGCTGGACCGGGTGACCCTGGTCAGCCGGGCCTTCGACCATGACCAGTTCGGCCTGTTCTGCGCCGAGCTCGCGGACCTCGCGGGCATGGAGATGGTGCTGCCGATGAACACCGGCGCGGAGGCGGTGGAAACCGCGATCAAGACCGCCCGTAAGTGGGGCTACGAGGTCAAGGGCGTGCCCGCCGACGAGGCGGTCATCGTGGCGTTCGACGGCAACTTCCACGGCCGGACCACGACGATCATCAGCTTCTCCACCGACCCCGACGCCCGCGCGTCGTTCGGGCCGTACACCCCCGGATTCCGCGTCGTGCCGTACGGGGACGCCGCTGCGCTGGCCGCGGCGATGGACCCCAACGTGGTGGGCGTCCTGATCGAGCCGATCCAGGGGGAAGCCGGCGTCGTGGTGCCGCCGCCGGGCTACCTGGCCGCGGTCCGGGACCTGTGCACGGAGCACGGTGCGCTCATGATCGCCGACGAGATCCAGTCCGGGCTGGGCCGGACCGGCGCCACCTTCGCGTGCGAGCACGAGGACGTACGGCCCGACATGTACGTGCTCGGCAAGGCGCTCGGCGGCGGGATCGTGCCTGTCTCCGCGGTCGTGTCCTCCCGGGATGTCCTCGGCGTCTTCCAGCCCGGGCAGCACGGCTCGACCTTCGGCGGGAACCCGCTGGCCTGCGCGGTGGGCCGCGAGGTGATCGCGCTGCTGGCCACCGGCGAGTACCAGGAGCGGTCCGCGAAGCTGGGCCAGCACATGCACGCCCGGCTGGCGGCGCTGCCCCACGATCTGGTCCGCCAGGTGCGGGGCCGCGGCCTGTGGGCCGGGATCGAATTCACCTCGCTGCCAGGCCGTGTCGCCTGCGAGCGGCTCGCGGCACGTGGCGTCCTGGCCAAGGACACGCACGGAACCGCGATCAGGCTCGCGCCGCCCCTGGTGATCAGCGAGCCGGACCTGGACTGGGGGCTGGACCAGATCGAGGCCGCGGTCCACGCCTAGCACCCGCCCGGGATCAGTCGCTGGTCAGCGTGCGGTACCGGCCGCCGTAGTGGATCAGCGGCCGGCCGCCCGGCGGCGCCTCGCCGGCCCCGATGACCTCGCCGACCACGATGGTGTGGTCACCGCCGTCGTGCACTGCCGTGGTCCGGCACTCGATCACGCCCAGCGCGCCGTCCAGCACCGGCGCCCCGGTCTGCGGGCCAGGGTGGTGTGCGATCCCGGCCAGCTGGCCGTCCAGCGGGCGGCCCCGGGTCGCGAGCCAGCGGGCGATCTTCTCCGAATCCTCATCCAGCACGGACACGGCCCAGGTCCCCGAGGCCAGCACCGCGTCGTGGAACCGCGCGATCTTCTCGGCGCAGAACAGCACCCGCTGCGGATCCAGGGACACCGAGGCGAAGGCGGTCACGGTCATCGCGTGGTCCACGCCGTCGGTGTGGGTGGTTACGACCATGATGCCGCTGGCGAACTGGCCGGCGGCGCGCCGGAAGTCGGTGCCGTCGACCATCGTCATGAACTGATGCTCGGGCGCCGGGGCGCAGAGCCCCGGGCCGGCCCGTCCGGGCCCGGCGCACGAAGGCCACGATCAGCGCGGCGGCCGCGCACACCGACCCGCCGTACAGGTATAGCTCGCCCGCCGTCGAGTTGGTGATGAGCACGCTCCCGCCGGGGGTGGGCAGGCTGAGCACCACGCACACGCCGAACCAGCCCAGCGCCGGGCCCAGCGCACCGGCCGCCGACCCCATGCCGGCCGCCCCGAGCACGCAGATGACTCCGATCGCGGCGGCCAGTACCAGGGCGGCCAGCGGGAAGGAACCCACCGAGCGGGAGTACTGGAAGCAGCCGACCAGCCCTTCCAGCGCGCCCAGCAGGAACAGCAGCGCGTAGGCGCCGCCGGCGACGAACGCCTGGGCGTCCCGCGGCGCGGGCGGATTGGGCAAGCTGTCCACGGATTGCAGGCTATACGCCAGCCCGCGCCCACCTCGCGCCTGGCCGGCGCCACACCCCCGCCGGTCCCCGCCGCGCGTGACCTTGGCACATTAGCCCTATCAGCCCCACCAGTTACGCCGACCTGGCACATTTCACGCCCGACGTGCGCGATGACGGGGGGATTTGCCCGGTTACGGCGCACGCCCGGCGTGAAACGTCGGCCTATCCCGCCTGGCTGTGCTCCGGGATCGTTTCCGGGGTCAGCCGAGGCCGGCGAAGAGGTCGGTTTCGCGGGCGGCCGGCCCGGCCGGGCCCCGCGGGCCGGCCAGCAGCGTGTAGTACTCCCGGGCCAGGATGCGCTGGCCCACCCAGTTGGACAGCGCGAAGAAGGGCTCGTGCACCGTGATCTGGGTGGCGTGCGCCCGCATCGCGGCCGTCTTGGCGCCGAGGTACGCCGACCCGTCGATCTCCGTGCTCACCTCGTCGTCCGCAGCACCGAACGGCACGGTCTCGGCGGCGGGCTCGGCGATGAAGCGGACCGGCGGGACCACCCCGTCCCGGCCGGGCAGGTCGGTCGCCGCGGCCAGCACTGAGCGTGGCACGGCTGTGGCGTAGAACTTGGGCACCGGCCACGGGTCCCAGCGGCCGGGTACGCCGGGTACGCCGGGCAGGCCGGGCACGGGCAGCCCGGGATCACCGGCCAGCTGGAAGGCCCGCCAGGCCACCCGGTGCGCCTGGATGTGGTCGGGATGCCCGTAGAAACCGCGGTCGTCGTAGCTCACCATGACCCGGGGGCGCACCTCACGGATGATGGCCACCAGGTCCAGGGCCGCCTCGTCCAGGTCTGCCTGCCAGAAGCTCCCGGGGTCGTCGTTGCTCGGCAGGCCCATCATGCCGGAGTCGCGCCAGCGGCCCGGGCCGCCGAGGAACCGGTGATCCCGGACGCCGAGCGCGGCGCAGGCGGCCTCGAGCTCCCCGATCCGGTACTTGCCGAGCAGGTCCCCGCGCCCGGCGGCCAGGTAGGCCAGGTCAGGCGGGATGATCTCGCCCAGCTCGCCCAGCGTGCAGGTGACCAGCGTCACCGGGACGCCCGCCGCCGCGTACCTGGCCATGGTGGCGCCGGTCTCGATCGATTCGTCATCGGGATGGGCGTGCACCAGCAGCAGCCCGCCCTGGGTCTCGGGTGTGCTCACACGGAGCGAGACTAGCTGGCGGCCGCGCATGGCCCGCCCCGGTGGCAGGATCGGGGCCATGACGGAAAGCTTCCCGCGGCAGCAGGCCAGGACCAGGCGGTTCTCTCTCGGTGTCCCGCGTTCGTTCACGGTGGCGCCGGACGGCAGCCGGGTCGCGTTCCTGCGCAGCAAAGGGGGCGCCGACCCGGTGACCTGCCTGTGGCAGCTTCACCTGGACACCGGGCAGGAAGAACTCGTAGCCGATCCGGCCACGCTGGAGCCAGGCGCCGACGAACTCTCCCCGCAGGAGAAGGCCCGCCGCGAGCGCGCCCGGGAGCAGGCCGGGGGGATCGTCGGGTTCGCCACGGACCGCGCGATGACCGTGGCCTCGTTCACCCTGGCCGGCCGGGTGTACGTGACCGGCCTGGGGTCCTCCCGCGGCTCCGGAACCGCAAGCCCGGGAACCGCCGGCCCGGGAACCGCCGGCCACGGAACCGGCGGCCATGGAACCGGCGGTCTGGGGAGCGGGCTCCGTGAGATCGGCGCGCGGTCCCCCGCACTGGATCCCCGGCCCGATCCCACCGGCACGCGGGTCGCGTACGTGCACCAGGGGGCGCTGCACGTGGCCCGGATCGACGGCGATATCCCTGAGGCTGATGAGGCTGGTAGGGCCTCTGTGACTGGCGAGTCCATAGGGGATGGAGGTGCGATTGGGGCTGGAGCTGGCACGGGCCCGGACAGCGCGGGCCCGGACGTCGCAGGCCCGGACGTCGCAGGCCCGGACGTCGCAGGCCCGGACGTCGCAGGCCCGCACGTCGCGGGCCCGGACGTCGCAGGCCCGGACAGCGGCGCCGACACGGTGGTGGCCGGCCCGGGGAGCACCCCGGGCGTCTCCTACGGCCTGGCCGAATTCGTCGCGGCCGAGGAGATGGGCCGGATGCGCGGCTACTGGTGGGCGCCGGACGGGGCCAGCCTCCTGGTCGCCCGGGTGGACGAGAACCCGGTCCAGCGGTGGCACATCGCCGACCCGGCTAACCCGGCGCGCCCGGCGGCCTCCGTGGCCTATCCCTCGGCCGGCACCCCCAACGCCGACGTCTCACTCATGCTGGCCGGCCTGGACGGGCGCCGGGTGGAGGTGGACACCGGCCGCGCGGCGTTTCCCTACCTGGTCACGGTGGCCTGGGAGGCCGGCGGCGACCCGCTGATCGTGGTGCAGAGCCGCGACCAGCGGGTAGTGCGGCTGCTGGCGGCGGACCCGGCGACCGGCGCCACGACGGTGCTGCGCGAGGACACCGACCCGCGATGGGTGGACGTCGTGCCCGGGGTGCCCGCGCGGACCGGGGACGGCCGGATCGTCTGGGCCGCCGACGCGGACGGGGCCCGGCGGCTGCTGGTGGGAACGCCGGGTGAGCTGGCCCGGGGGGCCGGGGCCGCGCTCACCCCGCCCGGCCTGCAGGTGCGCGAGATCCTCAGTGTGGACGGCGACATAGTGCTGTTCACCGCGTCGGCGGATGATCCTGCGGCCATCAGCCTGTGGCTCTGCCGTCCCGGCGGCGGCCTGCAGGAGATCAGCCCGCCCGGGGGCGTGCACGACGGGGCCCGGGCCGGGGGGACCACGGTGATCACCAGCCGGACGATGGCCCAGCCCGGGGCCGACGTCCGGGTCCTCACCGACACCCCGGGCCGCCCGGCCACCGGCACCCCGGCCACCGGCACCCCGGCCACCGGCACCCCGGGCACCCCGGCCACCGGCACCCCGGCCCCCGCCGAGGCTGCCCGGATCGCGGTGCTGGCCGAGACTCCGAACGTGCCAGCCCCCCGCCCGGACCGGTTCGCGGCCGGGGCCCGGGAGATCCGCAGCGCGCTGCTGCTCCCGTCCTGGCATGAGCCGGGCTCGGCCCGGCTGCCGGTGCTGCTCGACCCGTACGGCGGCCCGCACGCGCAGCGGGTGCTGGCCGTGCAGGGTGCGTTCTTCACCTCGCAGTGGCTGGCCGAGCAGGGCTTCGCGGTGCTGGTCGCGGACGGCCGGGGCACTCCGGGCCGGGGCCCGGAATGGGACCGGGCGGTCTGGCACGACCTGGCCGGGCCCGTGCTCGAGGACCAGGTGGAGGCGCTGGAGGCGGCCGCCGCACGTCACCCCGACCTGGACACCAGCCGGGTCGCGATCCGCGGCTGGTCGTTCGGCGGCTTCCTGGCCGCGCTGGCCGTGCTGCGCCGCCCGGACGTGTTCCACGCGGCGGTGGCGGGCGCCCCAGTCACCGACTGGCGCCTCTATGACACGCACTACACCGAGCGCTACCTCGGCCTCCCGGACGAGCAGCCGCAGGTGTACGAGCAGTCGTCGCTGCTGGCCGACGCGCCGCGGCTGACCCGCGCGCTGCTGCTCATCCACGGTCTGGCGGACGACAACGTGGTGGTCGCGCACACGCTGCGGATGTCTGCCGCGCTGCTGGCCGCGGGAAGGCCGCACCGCGTGCTCCCGCTGTCCGGGGTGACGCACATGACGCCGCAGGAGGAGGTGGCCGAGAACCTGCTGCTCCTGCAGGTGGATTTCCTGCGCGAGGCACTGGGCATGAGCGCCGCGATCAGCAGCACAAGTTCCGCGTGAAGGCGCGGTGTAGTGAGAGTCACACGCAGCGAGCACCGTCACCAGGCCTAGTAATGATATGCATTTGAATAAAGTTTCCAGTGCAGTGCGCGGGCGGGTGCGGGGGCAGCCGGCAGACGCGGAAGCACCCCACTCAGCTCAAGGGCGGAGACCTTCAGCGATGACGCAGGTAAGTCAGGCCCCGGCCAGAACCAGGGCGCAGATACCGGATCGCACGCTGCGCAAGGACAACTGGCGGCGCGCGCCGATCATCACGGCGACGCTGCTGACCATCTGGGTCACGTACGCGACCGTGCACGTGTTCCTCGGCAAGTGGTACTTCGTGCCGCAGTACCACTACCTGACCCCGTTCTACTCGCCCTGCGTCAGCGGCGAGTGCGTGCCGGGCTCGGACAGCCTGGGCATATGGTTCCCGGCCCTGCCGCCCATCATCCCGTACGCGATCGTCTCGCTGCCCTTCGTGCTCGGGTTCCGGTTCACCTGCTACTACTACCGGCGCGCCTACTACCGGGCCTTCTGGCAGGCTCCCGCCGCCTGCGCGGTCCGCGAGCCGCACGCCACCTACAGCGGCGAGACGCGGTTCCCGCTGATCATGCAGAACCTGCACCGGTACTTCTTCTTCTTCGTGCTGCTCGTCTCGATCCTGAACACCTACGACCTGACCCAGGCGTTCCGGGGACCGGACGGCAACTTCGGCCTCGGCCTGGGCACCATCATCATGCTGGTCAACGTGGTCTTCCTGTGGGCGTACACGCTGTCCTGCCATTCCTGCCGGCACATCATCGGCGGCAGGCTGAAGAACTTCTCCAAGCACCCGTCCAGGTACTGGGCCTGGACCCAGATCTCGAAGCTGAACGCCCGGCACATGCAGCTGGCCTGGATCACGCTCGGCACGCTGATGCTGACCGATCTCTACATCTTGCTGCTGGCCGCCGGGGCGTTCAGCGACCCGCGGATCTTCCACTGAGGCAGGCATGGCAATGACGGACATTGAACGGCTCCCCTACGACGTCGTGGTGATCGGGGCCGGCGGCTCGGGCCTGCGGGCGGCGATCGAGGCCCGCCAGGCGGGCAAGCGGACCGCGGTCATCTCCAAGTCGCTGTTCGGCAAGGCGCACACGGTCATGGCCGAGGGTGGCTGCGCCGCGGCCATGGGCAACGTCAACCCGAACGACAACTGGCAGGTGCACTTCCGCGACACGATGCGCGGCGGAAAGTTCCTGAACAACTGGCGGATGGCCGAACTGCACGCCAAGGAGGCCCCGGACCGGGTCTGGGAGCTCGAGGCCTGGGGCGCGCTGTTCGACCGGACCAAGGACGGCAAGATCAGCCAGCGCAACTTCGGCGGCCACGAGTACCCGCGCCTCGCGCACGTGGGCGACCGGACCGGCCTGGAGATGATCCGCACCCTGCAGCAGCGGGTGGTCGCCCTGCAGCAGGAAGACGCCAGGGAACATGGCGACCCCGAGGCGATGATCAAGGTTTTCGCGGAGACCACGATCACCGAGCTGCTGAAGGACGGCGAGCGGATCGCCGGGGCGTTCGGCTATTTCCGTGATCGCGGGCAGTGCGTGCTCTTCGAGGCGCCTGCCGTGGTGCTGGCCACCGGCGGCATCGGGAAGACCTTCAAGGTCAGCTCGAACTCCTGGGAGTACACCGGGGACGGGCACGCGCTCGCGCTGCTGGCCGGGGCGAAGCTGCTGAACATGGAGTTCGTCCAGTTCCACCCCACGCACATGGTCTGGCCGCTGTCGGTGCGCGGGCTGCTGGTCACCGAGTCGGTGCGCGGTGACGGCGGGGTGCTGCGCAACTCCGAGGGCAAGCGGTTCATGTTCGGCTACGTGCCGGACGTGTTCCGGGCGCAGTACGCGGAGACCGAGGAAGAGGGCGACCGCTGGTACACCGACCAGGAGCACAACCGGCGCCCGCCGGAACTGCTCCCCCGCGACGAGGTCGCCCGCTCGATCAACGCCGAGGTCAAGGCCGGGCGCGGGTCACCGCACGGCGGGGTATTCCTGGACATCGCCTCCCGGCGGCCGGCCGAAGAGATCCTGCGCAAGCTGCCGTCCATGTACCACCAGTTCAAGGAGCTGGCCGACGTGGACATCACCAAGGAGCCGATGGAGGTCGGCCCGGCCCAGCACTACGTGATGGGCGGGGTGGAGGTGGACCCGGACACCGGGGCGTCTTGCGTGCCCGGCCTGTTCGCGGCCGGCGAGGTGTCCGGCGGCATGCACGGCTCCAACCGGCTGGGCGGCAACTCCCTTTCCGACCTGCTGGTTTTCGGCCGCCGGGCCGGGATGGGCGCGGCCGACTACGTGACCAGCCTGAACGGCGACCGCCCGGCGGTGGCCGACGCAGAGGTGGCCGCGGCGCAGGCCGAGGCAGTGGCGCCGCTGGAGCGTTCGGGCGGGGAGAACCCGTACACGGTGCACGCTGAGGTCCAGCAGACCATGAGCGACCTGGTCGGCATCATCCGCCGGGAGGATGAGATCAAGTCCGCGCTCGCCGAGCTGGAGAAGCTGCGCGCGCGGGCGGCCCACGTCAGCGCGGAGGGCGGCTCCGCCTACAACCCGGGTTGGCACCTGGCCCTGGACCTGCGCAACATCATGCTCATCGCGGACTGCGTGGCGCAGGCGGCGCTGGAACGGCAGGAAAGCCGCGGCGGGCACACCCGCGATGACTTCCCCGGGATGAACCCGGAATGGCGCAAGATCAACCTGATCTGCGCGCTGGAGGGCGACCGGGTGACGCTCACCCGGCAGCCGCTGCCCGCGATGCGCGACGACCTGATCGCCCTGTTCGACGTGGCCGAGCTCAAGAAATACATGACGGAAGGGGAGCTCGCCGGGCTGCCCGCCGCTGCTCCAGAGGAGACACACTGATGGCCTACAAGGCACAGCTCCGGGTCTGGCGCGGTGACGCCGGGCAGGGCTCTCTGGCCGACTACTCGGTCGAGGTGAACGAGGGCGAGGTAATCCTGGACGTCCTGCACCGGCTGCAGGCCACCCAGGCGGGAGACCTCGCGGTCCGGTGGAACTGCAAGGCCGGCAAGTGCGGATCCTGCTCCATGGAGATCAACGGGCGGCCCAAGCTGGCCTGCATGACGCGGATGAACACGTTCACCGAGGACGAGACGATCACGCTCGCCCCGCTGCGGACGTTCCCGGTGATCCGTGACCTGGTCACCGACGTGTCGTTCAACTACGCGAAGGCCCGGGAGATCCCCTCGTTCACCCCGGACCCGTCGGTCGGGCTGGGCGAGTTCCGCATGCAGCAGATCGACGTGCAGCGGTCGCAGGAGTTCCGCAAGTGCATCGAGTGCTACCTGTGCCAGAACACCTGCCACGTGATCCGCGACCATCCGGAGAACGAGCGCGAGTTCGCGGGCCCCCGCTTCCTGATGCGGATCGCCGAGCTGGAAATGCACCCGGCCGACACCGCCGACCGCCGGGAGATCGCCCAGGACGACTTCGGCCTCGGCCTGTGCAACATCACCAAGTGCTGCACCGAAGTCTGCCCGGAGCACATCAAGATCACCGACAACGCCCTGATCCCGATGAAGGAGCGCGTGGTCGGGCGCAAGTACGACCCGCTGACCTGGCTCGGCAGCAAGATCAGCCGCCGGCCCCATCACGACACGCCGCCCGTCCCGGCCGAGAAGAGCTAAAACCTCTTAAGATCCCGCAAACGAAAACCATCCCAGGCCGGTCCCCGGCCCGGGATGTCTCATGGTCGCGGCGGGCCGCCGCCAGCCTGTCAGGGGCCGTACTTCAGGAAGGCCGCCTGGCTGATCCCGTTGGGGTTCGAGTCAGGGAACGACGCCCCGCCGGCCCACACGGACGTCCCACCGGGGATCCAGGACAGCGCGTTCAGCTGGGTGCTGCTGCTCGCCGCGGCCGGTACCGCCACCCGCTGCCAGTGGCCGCCGTTGTCGTGGTAGAGGTACGGCTTGAAGGTCGAGGGCGCGTAGGCGGTCAGCCAGACACCCCCCTGCCCGTCCTGGGTGATGGCGCCGGGCTGGACCGTCGGGTACGGCACGCTGACCCGCGACCACGCCTTCCCGTTCCAGTGCAGCAGGACGATGCCCGGCGCGACCCCCATCCCCGCGCTCAGGAAGGCGTCGGCCCACACGTTATCCGGGGTGATGGCGACGATGCCCGCCCCGTTCATCCGGTCTCCGGCAGGCAGGCTCACCTTCGGCAGCTGCACCCGGGTCCAGGATGTGCCGTTCCAGTGCACGATCCCCATCGTGGACGATCCCTGGCCGACCGCCCAGATGTTGCGGGAGCTGAGCGCGCTGGCGTCCTGCGGTATGACCTTCCCCGGGAAGGCCACCTTGGACCACGTCGTGCCGTTGTAGTGGGCCACGTAGTTCGAGTTCGGGGAGATGATCTGCGCAAACGCCCACGCGTCCCGCTTGCCGATGACCACGGACGCCTTCACGCCGGACCAGGCCGGGAACTTGGACTGGCCAGTCCACGAGCTGCCGTTCCAGCGCAGCGCGATCGCCCTGTCCACGTTGCTGCCCTGGTTGGCGAACACCCAGGCATTGGACGGTGAGCTGGCCGCGGTCACCGCGTCCCCCACCGAGGTGCTGAATCCAGCGGGCGGGGCGATTGCCTGCCATTGCGAACCAGTCCAGTGCTCAGCCAGGAGATTCGTTCCTCCTACGCATGGATCCCCGCAGCTCATGCCGACCGCCCCAGGCATTGGCGGCGGAGGTGGCCGCCGTGCTGTAGATCTCCGTGGAGGCGGGAAGCACCTCAGTGACCCGCCAGCCGGGGGTGGCGGCCTGGGCCGGGAGGAGCCCGGTCACCAGCGTGAGCGCCGCGGCCGCGGCGGGCAGGGCCGCACGCCGGATTAAACCAGCCGGGCGCGGGAGTGGGCGAGCAGGCATCGTGGTCCCCTCTTCTCGTCCCCCCGACGGGAGATATTAGGGACTTCGCGGGGGGTACGGGAAGAGCCTGGCCCGGCCGGAATGAACAGCCTGGCTTCCGTGCGGCCAGCCCGGCCGCCGGCCAGCCAGGGCTCATTTTCTTAACTGAAACTTTGACTGAGACTGCCCGGGCGCGCTCAGCAGGTCTAATAGTCTCAGGCCAGCTTCTGGATCCCCGGGGATGGAAAGGTCCACATGACCCATCTGACGTACCTCGAGGCCGCCGTGGTCGGCGTGATCCAGGGGGTGACCGAGCTCTTCCCGGTGTCCAGCCTCGGGCACAACGTGCTGATCCCCGCGCTGATCGGCGGCAGCTGGGCCACCGACCTGAACGTGGCCAAGCCAGAGTCGCCGTACCTGGCGTTCATCGTGGGCATGCACGTGGCCACCGCGATCGCGCTGCTGATCTACTTCTGGCGGGACTGGATCCGGATCATCGGCGGTTTCTTCACCTCGCTGGCGCACTGGCAGGGGTGGCACCCGCGGGTGGCCACCCGCGACGAGAAGCTGGCCTGGATGATCATCCTGGCCACGATCCCGGTCGGCCTGGTCGGCCTGTTCGCCGAGCACACGTTCCGGGTCCTGTTCGGCAAGCCGATCCTGGCCGCGGTATTCCTCATCGTGAACGGCCTCATCCTGTTCTGCGGGGAGAGGTTCCGCTCCCGGGCCTCGGTCCAGGCCGACCAGGTGGTTGCCGCCGAGCGCGGCAGGGCGCTGGCGGCGGCTGATCCCGGCGGCGGCGGGGGGCCGCCCGGCCAGCCGGTACCCGGCGGACCCGGGTCCGGCCAGGCGGTACGCCAGCGGACGGCGGGACATGAGCCGGCCCGGCACGCGTCCGGCCATCAGGCGGTGCGTGCGGACGAGATCTCGCTCGCCCTGGCCTCCGACGAGCGGCTGTCCCGGATGGGCTTCGTGGAGGCGCTCATCATCGGCGCGTCGCAGATCCTGGCCCTGCTCGCGGGCATCAGCCGGGACGGTGTCTCCATGGTGACCGGCATGGCCCGGGGCCTGTCCCGGGAGGACGCGGCCCGGTTCGCGTTCCTGCTCGCCACCCCGGTCATCCTGGCCGCCGGGGTACTCAAGGTGCCCGACCTGGCGGGCCCGCTCGGCAACGGGATCCGCGGCCAGATCCTGCTCGGCAGCGTGCTGTCCGGGGTCGGCGCGTACCTCTCGGTCCGGTTCCTGGTCCGCTACTTCCAGACCCGCACGCTGTACCCGTTCGCGATCTACTGCTTCGTCTTCGGCCTGCTCAGCGTGATCTACCTCGGCGCGATCAAGTAGCGCTTTCCGGCCTTTGCTTTTCCGTACGATGGGTCCTGCCCGCAGGGCGCCCGCACCCTGGCACCCCGCAGACTGAAAGGCTTCCATGACCCATCTGACCTACCTCGAGGCTGCCGTCGTCGGGCTCGTCCAGGGGGTGTCCGAGCTCTTCCCGGTGTCCAGCCTGGGGCACAACGTGCTGATCCCCGCGCTGATCGGCGGCAGCTGGGCCAGCGACCTGAACGTGGCCAAAGCCAACTCGCCCTACCTGGCCTTCATCGTGGGCATGCACGTCGCGACCGCGATCGCCCTGCTGATCTACTTCTGGCGGGACTGGATCCGGATCATCGGCGGCTTCTTCAGCTCCCTCCGTTACCGCGAGGTGCAGACTCGTGACCAGCGGCTGGCCTGGATGATCATCCTGGCCACGATCCCGGTCGGCCTGGTCGGCGTGGTCGCGGACAAGCCCTTCCGGGAGATCTTCGGCAAGCCCATCGTGGCCGGGGTGTTCCTGATCATCAACGGGGTGATCCTCTACTGCGGCGAGCGGTTCCGCCCGCGCGCCTCGGTGCGGGCCGACCAGCAGGTGGCCGCGCAGCGGCAGGAGGCGCTGGTCCTCGCCACCGCGGGGGCCAGGCGGCAGCCCGTGCCCGCCGGGCCGGGGATGGCCCGGCAGGCCCGGCACGCGGCGGGCCAGCAGGCCGTGCGGCAGGACGAGCTGGTGCAGGCGGTCCAGGCCGACGAGCGGCTGTCCCGGATGGGCTACCTGCGGGCCCTGACCATTGGTGCCTCGCAGATCCTCGCGCTGCTGGCCGGGATCAGCCGGGACGGTGTCACCATGGTGACCGGCATGGCCCGGGGCCTGTCCCGGGAGGACGCGGCCCGGTTCGCGTTCCTGCTCGCCACCCCCGTCATCCTGGCCGCGGGCGTGCTCGAGCTGCCCAAGCTGACCGGCCCGGAAGGCCACGGCATCCACGGCCCGATCCTGGTCGGCAGCGTCCTGTCCGGGATCGGCGCGTACGTCTCAGTCCGGTTCCTGATGCGCTACTTCCAGACCCGCACGCTGACCCCGTTCGCGATCTACTGCGTCGCGTTCGGCCTGCTCAGCGTGATTTACCTGGGCTTTATCAAGTAGGCCTCCGCGTCGCTACGTCGTCACGGGATGGCCCACGCGCCGAATCACGAAGAGTCAGCAATTGACGTCATAGAGTTACTCAAATATAACAAAGCGACAACATATCGTTCCGCGGTATGGCCTGCTTCGCGACCTAGGCGACAAGACTTGTCTCGTGTAAGGCGCACTCGCAAGTGCCGTTTCCTGCGGCACGATGGGCACGAAGGCGCCAACGGGGGTTTAGGTAGTTGTCTCCTGCAGGTTCCGCATGCCCGCAATTCCTGCCGCCCAGCTGGGCTCATCGTCGCGCCGGGATCCGGCGGCAGCGTCCGGCCACGTCGCGCGGTCGGGGCGGCTGACAACGGCGGTGCGCAGGGGCGGGGGGAGCAATGGAGTCCGTGAACCAAGCGGCGGGGCGGGCTGGATCGTGGCTGGCTGGGGACGGCACCGCAGCAGACGCCGAGGCGCCGACCGGACCATCAGCGCCGGGGCAGCGCATCCGGGAAGTCTGCCATGACATGCGGCAGCCGGTGGCCGGAGTCCTGAACCTCGCGGCAGCCGCCCTGGCTGTGCCCGGGCTCCCCGGCGCGGCATGCTCGTGGCTGGAGCGGATCGTCAGCGAGGCCGAGTCACTGGCCGAGCTGATCGAGCAGTCCCTGGGCGGCGACAGCGCCGACGCACCACTGCCGACCGATCTCGGTCGGCTCGCCAGCGATGTGGTCGCCAGTGAGCAGCTCACCTACCAGGGCCGGCTGCAGGTGCTGACGCCAGCCTGCCCGGTGCTGGCCGATATCGGCCGGGTTGATGCCCGGCGCATGATGGCCAACCTGCTGAGCAACGCCATACGGGCGGCCGGGCCTGACGGCCAGGTCACTCTCCGCATAGCGAGCGACCACGGCTACGGCGTGCTGGTCGTGGAAGACGACGGGCCGGGGTTCGCCAGGATCCCACCCGGCACTGGCCTGGGCCGCTCGGTAATAGCGGGGTGCCTGATCAGATGCGGCGGCCAGGTCGGGTACGGGCGGAGCGAAGGTGGCGGGGTCAAGGCCACGGTGTCGCTGCCGCTGGCCGGTGGCTGA
Organism: uncultured Actinomycetes bacterium; assembly: GCA_963751175.1. Classification (GTDB taxonomy): domain Bacteria; phylum Actinomycetota; class Actinomycetes; order Streptosporangiales; family Streptosporangiaceae; genus RYN-230. The sequence continues at coordinate 66,889 of CAVVTM010000020.1, forward strand.
GCCAGGGGGGCGACTGGATGCGGCTGAGCTGGGGCACTGGCCATAGGATCTGGCCACGCCGCCGGGGGCCAGGCCGCCGAGGGCCGGGCCGGGGACGAGCCGTGCTGGCCGCGGCCCTGTTGTTCGCCGCCGCCGGGATGCTCACCGGCTGCCGCCACCCGGCGGTGACGGTCACGCACAACTTCCGGATCACCGACTACACGCGGTTCGTGGACAACAACCAGGGCCCGGGCCAGGTCTTCCTGCGCTATCCGCTGGGCCGGATCGGCCTGTGGTCGACACCAGAGGGCGAGATAGCCGACAGCGTCACCCGGGGGCTGCGGCTGTACCCCACGGTCGACCAGGTGACAGCTAACGCGGCCGCGGACTGGCGGGCTTCGATCTCCGCGAGCCCGTCGCAGGCCACCATCGCCTACGGCGCCAACTCGGCCGCCAAGGGTTCGCGCGTCGCCCTGACCGTGACACCGGACGTTTCCGTGTACCGCTACTACTTCGGCAAAGTCACCTCGTATGCGGCCGTGGACCTGCTGGTGCGGGAGGTGGAGAACTCCAACGTCACGTGGTCAGACAGCAGCTTCCGGTATGTCGACAGCCGCACGGCCGAGGTGACCCTGAGCGACGGCGGACGCTACCGCTCCTACTTCTATGTCAAGTTCAGCCGCCGGCCGCCAGGCACGGCACGTTCAGCAGCCGTGGCGTGGCCGCCGGCGCAGCCAGCGTCGCCGGCGACAACATGGGCGGGTACCTCACCTTTACTCCCGGGCGGCCGGTCACCGTCGCGGTTGCCCTCTCAATGACGAGCATGGCCCGGGCGGAGCAGAACTTCACCGACCAGTTCCCCTCCTTCAACTTCGCCCGGGCCGTGCAGAACCTCAAGGACGCCTGGAACGCGAAACTCGGCCAGATCGACGTGCAGCGCGCGAGCATGCCGACGGTCAGGGAGATCTACACCGGTCTCTACACCCTGTACGCGAACATCGTCAACGTCACTGACAACGGATCCGGGTACTCGCCGGTGGCTCCGAGCAGGCGGCTGCTCACGATCGGCTCATCCATCTGGTGGGAGCGATTGGACGGCGGCTATTTCCGCTGCTCGTTCGATCAGGGGCGTAACGTCTATGCGCTCCTGACGCTGCTAGAACCGGCCGTCATGCGTGACGTGCTGAACACGTACCTGTCGCAGTACCGCCATGACGGGTTCCTCATGGGCAACTGGGATCCGTACACGCCCGACGCGTGGGCCGACCAGCAATGGGGGTTCTTCAGCTACTACTTTCTCGCCGCCAGGCTCGAGGGCGTGACCGGTGTGGACTATCACACCGCGGAGACAGCGATCCTCAGGACTATGGGCATGAAGGCGAAGAGCATGTACCTGGCCCGGGAGGGCTTCTACAAATATGGTTACGTCCCCGCGAACATCGGGACCCAGAACTACCTGTCCCGGGGCCTGGAGTTCTCCACCCAGCTTCAGGGGCTGGCCCACCTTGGGTATGTGCTCGGCGACTACGCGACCTACCGGACGTACTACCCGTGGGGCCGGGCGTACCTCCATAACTGGAACGCTGCCCGCGGGATCTTCCAGGCGAAGAACACCGACGGCAGCTGGGCGCCGGCCGGTGCCGGGCTATTCGAGGGCAGCACCAGGAACTACGCCTTCGACGAGCCGCAGGACGGGCTGGGACTTGCGGCTGTCTACGGCGACGCCGGAATGAGCTCGAAGATCACCAGCATCTACGCCGCACCGGGCACCTGGTACAACGATTACCAGCTCACGCAGCCGTACCTCGCTATCTCGGCGAACAGCCCAGCTGTGTCGCAGCAAGTCATCCGGGACTATTTTCTGCCCGAATTCAGCTCGCTCAGCATGTGGGAACAACTGCCCGGCGGAGGCTCGGTGTACTACACCGACAACGCGAGCGCGGAGATCCTCGCCAACCTCGGCATCTATCCGGTTCAGTCACCGGGCAGCCAGTGGATCCTCAACAGCCCGGCCGTGGCCCGGGCCGTGATCCACGGACGCTCTGACACGATCATCCAGGCTCCTGGCAATTCGCCCGCCACGCCCTACGTCCGGTCTATCCGGGTCAACGGCCGGGCCTATCCCAGCTACTTCATCTCCGGCGAGATGCTCGCGGCCCACCGGACCACGCTGACCTTCGGCGTGACCAGTGTCCCCTCGCGCATCGGCCGGATGTACCTCACCGGAACCGACGGCGAAGTGCTCTCGGCCAGTACCGACAACCGCACGTACCTGCGGTTCCGCAACGACCCGCTGGGCGGCACGTCGCAGGCGGAACTGTATGCGGGGCAAGTCCCGGCCGGGGTCGCGGTCAACGGCCATGCGCTGCCCAGCAGCCACTGGTCGGGCAACTCCCGCGAGCACACCATCATGCTGACCGGCTTGCCCGCGGGCCGGGTGCTGGTGCGATTCGGCCGCCCCTGACCTGCCGTCCCCCCGGGCCAGCACTGGAAATCACCTGGAATGAACGGCGGCCATGATGGGCACGCCGGACGGGTTCCGGCGTGCATCTGACGCCTGCCGCAAGAGGTGAACCATGGAATGCCCGCAGTGTGGCGCGCAGACTCCCGACGAAGAGTGGAATTGCACGGCCTGCCGGATGAACCTCTACTGGGCGAGTCAGCACTTCGGTGACCTGGCGCAGATCCGGCAGCGGCAGGGGCTGGCCAGCAGCGAAACGCCCGCCTTCTTGCGCGACGCGCATCTGGGGGCCATGAACGAGCGCGCCGACCACGGCGGGCGCGTCGATCACCGGGTCCGCCAGATTGCCCGGCGCGCCATGCGCCAGCAGGCGTGAGGCCGCCCCGTGCTGTCCAGCCCGCCCGGCCGGGCGACGCCCGCCGGGCCCGGCTCCCGGAACTGGCCTGGAAGCGGCGTGGAACGCCGCCCCGCCACGATCGTCATGTCGGCGCCGGCCACGGCACACAGCCTGGGGGGGACCCACGGCACGCAGCGGCGACACGGGGCGAGGTGGAGCGCGGTGCACGAGACCGACTGCAGCGTCGGCGTCATGGCCTACAACGAGGAAGCCAACATCGCCGCCGCGCTGGACAGCATCCTGAGGCAGCAGCTTGCGGCGGGGAGAATCACCGAACTCATCGTCGTGGCCAGCGGCTGCGAGGACCGGACGGCGGCCATCGTCGCTGACATCGCCGGCCGCGACCGGCGGGTGCGCCTCATCGAGCAGGCCCGGCGGGAGGGGAAGGCCTCGGCCATCAACCAGTTCATCGAGGCGGCACGCAGCCCGATACTGGTCATGGTCAGCGCCGACGTGCTCACCGGGGACCAGACCTTCGACGCGCTGCTGCGCCATTTCGAGGACCCGGCCGTCGGCATGGTCGGCGGGCACCCTACCCCGGTGAACAGCGAGGCGAACTTCCTGGGCCACGCGGTGCACCTGCAGTGGCGGCTGCACGACCGGATCGCCCGCCAGTCACCGAAGCTGGGGGAGATCGTCGCCTTCCGCAACGTCGTGCCCAGCATCCCGCTCGACACCGCGGTCGATGAGATCTCCATCCAGGCTCTCATCAGCCAGCTCGGCTACAAGCTGGTCTACGAACCCGCCGCGGTCGTCTACAACCGCGGCCCTACGACCGTGCGCGACTTCCTGCGCCAGCGGCGCCGGATCTACGCGGGCCACCTGCGCGTGCGCGAGCAGCAGGACTACTCGGCCCCGACCATGAATACCCGGCGGGTGGCCTGGGCGCTGCGCGGGTCAGGTTCGTTCGCCACGCCCCGCGCGGCGGTGTGGAGCATCGGCACGATCGGGCTCGAGGCCACGGCCCGCGCGCTCGGCGGCTACGACGTGATGCGCCGCCACTCTTCTGCCGTGTGGGAGATCTCCGCCACCACCAAGGACCACATCGTGGAGGGGATGAGTGCCCAGGTGCAGCACAACGTCGCGGTGTTCCACATCGTCGAACTTCGACCGGCAGCAACTGGAGATAGGCCTGCATGCCAGCCGCCAGCTGACCCGCCGGGCGGCGGATCACATCAGGCAGGCCCTGGGGACGGCCGCCATCGTCGCCATCCAGCAGAGCGGCACCGTCATCGCGCTGCTGCCCGGCGACCGGGAAGCCGCGGAGCAGACCGTCCATGGGCTGGTGGCCAGCCTGGAAGCGACACCCCTGGCGACCGGCGGCGGCCGCCTGGCCGCCCCGGTCAGCTTCGCCTGCGGCCTGATCGCCTTTCCCCAGGCCGGGCCACCGCTGGCCTGGTCCATGCCGATACCCGTGCTCGAGACCCGGCCGGCCGCCCCGAGTCGCCGGCTCAGGAGGTGTACATCCCATGGGCTTGACGAAAGTGCTGCCCGAGATTCCCCTGCTGAAGGCGTCGTACGCGACCGGCCACCCGATCAGATTGCCGGTCAACATCACCGTGAGCGTCAGCTACCGCTGTAATTCGCGGTGCAAGACCTGCAATGTATGGCTCCTCCCCAACGACGACCTGATCCTGGGCGGAATGGGATCGCGTCTTCGAGTCGCTGGGCCGGGCGCCGTACTGGTTCACGTTCAGCGGCGGCGAGCCGACGCTGCGCAAGGACCTGCCCGGACATGGTGGAAAGCGCGTACCGCCATTGCCGCCCGGGCATCATCAACATCCCGACGAACGGCATTCAGCACAAGATCATCCCTGGCCGGATCGAGCACGTGCTGCAGGCGGCGCCGAAGTCAGAGGTGATCATCAACCTGTCGCTGGACGGCGTGGGCACCAGGCACGACGAGATCCGCGGGGTCCGGAACAACTGGACGCACGCGATGGCCACCTACGGGCCGCACTCAAGGAACTGAAGAAGCAGTACAAGCACCTGACGCTCGGAATCCACACCGTCATCTCCAACTTCAACGTCGACCGACTTCGCCGAGTTGTGCGAGTACGTCCAGCGCGAGCTCAAGCCCGACTCGTACATCACCGAGATCGCCGAGGAGCGGGTCGAGCTGGACACCGTCGGCCTCGGGATCACGCCGACCGCCGAGAAGTACACCGTCGCCATCGACGCGCTGCTGGAAAGCATGCGCGACCAGCACCTCACCGGCGTCGCCGAGGTCACCCAGGCGTTCCGGCGCCAGTACTACGAGATCGTGAAGCGGACGCTGCGCGAGCACCGACAGGTGATTCCCTGCATGGCCGGGCGTGGCCTCGGCGCAGATCGCCCCCAACGGCGACGTCTGGACCTGCTGCATCCGCGCCCAGTCCATGGGCAACCTGCGCGAGCACGACTACGACTTCGGCTCGGTCTGGCGGACGGGACGGGCCGACGAGCTGCGGCGCAGCATCAAGGCCGGCGAGTGCTACTGCCCGCTGGCCAACGCCGCCTACACGAACATGCTGACGCACGGGCCCGACGGTCACGAAGGTCGCGGCCGACGTGGCCCGGTCGCGGGTGACGACGGCGAAGCAGCGGCCCGCGAGCCCGGAGCCAGCATGACCGAGCGGCCTGCCGGGGCAGCGCCGGCCGGGGCCCGGCCGGCCGGCGACGGGGCCAGCCGGGACCGTCCTGGTCACTGGCGCGACCGGCTTCCTCGGCTCCAGCCTGGCCCGCCGCCTGCTCGCCGACGGTGCCCGGGTGCGCGTGCTGGCGCGCTCGCCGGGGAGGGCGGCGCTGGCTCGCCAGCAGGGGCGCGGAGGTCATCCTCGGCGACATCACCGACCGCGCCGCGGTCCGACGCCGCGGTGACCGGCGCCGACGTGATCTACCACCTCGCCGGGCCGCTGCTGGTTCCAGCCGGGTGTCCCGGCCTCGGAGTACCGGCGGACGCACGTGACCGGCACCAAGCTGCTGCTCGACTGCTGCCAGAACGGGTCGCCGCCTCGAGCGACTCGTGCACTGCAGCACCACGGGCGTGCTCGGGGTGACCGGGGACTACCCGGCCGATGAGAGGCGCGCCATGCCGGCCGACCAACGTCTACGAGTCGACCAAGGCAGAAGCCGAGCCGGCGGTCCTGGAGGCGTGCCACGCTGGCCTTCCGGCGGTCATCGCCCGGCCCGGGCTCGTCTACGGGCCGGGTGATCATCCATCTTCTGCCGTTCTTCCGGCGGTCCTGCGCGGCGTGTTCCGGCCCATCGGCCGTCTCAAGGTCTGGCTGCACCCGATCTACATCGACGACATGACCGAGGCGCTGGTGCGGTGCGGCCAGCACGGCCGCGGCGGTCGGCGAGTGCTTCCACCTCGCGGGCCCGGAGCCGGTGCCGCTGGATGGCCTGGCGGACGCGATCGCCCAGGCCGAGGGCACCCGCCTGCCGGCCGGGCACATCCCGATGCTGGCCGCGCAGGCGGTGGCGGCGGTCGGCGACTGGCTGCCGCCCGGCCTCCGGCAGTCGCGCCCCGCTGACCCGCAGCCGACTCGACTTCCTGACGCACAGCCGCATGTACGACGTCACCAAGGCTCAGCGCCTGCTCGGCTTCACCGCGACGACCGACCTGGCCGCCGGCACCGCCGCGGCCATGGCCTGGTACCGGCGCACGGCTTCCTCCAGGCCAGCGCGGCGTCCTGAAGTCAGCTTCGGCAGGAAGGGAGCGGCAGTGCGGGTCCGGGATCACGTCCTGCTCTCCACCGCGGGCGCCGCGCTGCTGCGCCGGTGGACCCGCGGCGGCGCGGCGGGACTGGTCGCGGGCGGAGTGCTCATCGACGCGGACCACTACGCCTGGTTCTGCCTGCGCCACCGGCAGCTGAACCCGGTGGCGGCCATGCGCTTCTTCAACGAGGCCCACCCGCCGCAGCACCCCGGCACGCGGCTGCTGCACTCCCCCGTCGCGCTGCTCGCCGCGGCGGCTGCCGGGCTCCGCTGGCCGCGGCTGCTGCCGGTGGCCCTGGGCATGGGCCTGCACGTCGCCCTGGACACGCAGCACGCGGCCCGCATGCGACCGGGCGCGCGCGGCCGCCCTGGAGCGCGACGGATACCGCTGCCAGGCCTGCGGCTCGCAGACGCGGATCGACGCCCACGTCCGGCGCCAGCCGTGGCTGCTGCCCTCGTACTCGGCCGGGAACCTGATCTCGCTGTGCGGCCTGCCATGAGAGCGCCCACGCCGGCGGGAGGGGGCCACGCCGATGGATCTAGCCGCCGCGACCGCGGCCGGGCCAGCCCGGGCCCGGGCCGTGGCCGTGCGCACCACGGCCGGGCTGGTCATCGGCGCCGCCCTGGTCCTGGCCTTCCTGCGGCTGGTCAACGTGGGGGCGGTGTACCAGCGGCTGCAGCATCTGCAGATCGGCATCGCGCTGCTCTGCGGCGTGGCCTTCCTGACCGCCTACGTGGTGCGCGCGCTGCGCTGGCGCTGCCTGCTGCGACCCTGCCGGGTCAGCGTCCGCCGGGCGGTCGCGATCTACCAGGTCGCTATCTTCCTCAACTGGCTCCTCCCGGTCCGCGGCGGTGAGATCGGCATGAGCCTGCTGCTGCGGCACACGGACGGCATCCCGGTCAACCAGCTCGCTGGCCGCGGTGAGCATGGACAAGGCCATGGACCTGCTGCCGGTGGTCGCCCTGCTCGCTGTCCTGCCGTTCGTCCCGCTCCACCTGAGCGGCCCGCTCTGGGCGCTGCTGCTCTCGGCACTGGCCGTCGTCGCCTTCGGCGCCGGGATCCTCGCCCTCGCGGCGTGGCGCCGGGAACGGGCCCTGACCGCTGATCATCCGGCCGGTCCGAGGCGCTCCTGCCCGGACGGGGCCCGGGCGCGCATCGAGCCTTCGTCACCGGGTTCGTCGACACGCTGCTCGCGCTCATCCGGCAGCCGCGGCTGCTGCTCATCGCCGCGCTGTACACCGCGGTCGGCACTCGGCCTCGACGCGCTCTTCTGCCTGCTCGCCTTCCGGGCGGTCGGCGTGGTCGTCCCCGTGCTGGTCGTGCTCTACGGGTACACCTTCTTCAACCTGTCCTTCATCCTGCCCTCGCCACCCGGCCAGGTCGGCAGCAACGAGCTCATCGGGCTGCTGATCTTCTCCGGCGTCGTTCGGCATCAGCCGCTCCGGAGTGGGCGCGATGTTCCTGTTCTCCCACCCCTTGACCGGGCTGCTCATGACGTGCACCGGCCTGGCCTGCCTGAGCCTGATGGGCCTGACCCTGCGCGGCACGATGCGCCTGGCCCGGGAACAGGCGGAGCCGCATCCAGAGCCGGTCGCGGGCGAGGCAGGCGACTGGCGGCGATGCCGCGGAAGGAGCTGGAGAAGGCATGACGGTACTGGTAACGGGAGCCGCGGGCTTTCTCGGCGGCCACCTGACCGATCTGCTGCTGGAGCGCGGCGAGCGGCCCCGGGCGCTGATCCGCCCGGGCGACGTCAGCCGGGCGGCTGGCCGCGGCGGGGGCCGATGTTCACGTCGCGGACATCAGCGACCGCGCCGCGATCGGGGCGGCCCTGCACGGGGTGGACCAGGTCCTGCACTGCGCGGCCCGGACCGGCCCCTGGGGCCCGGCCGCCGAGTACCTGGCAGACGAACGTGCGTGCCCTCGAGACCCTGGTGAGAAGCGCCATGGCCGCCGGGGTGCGCCGGGTCGTCCATGTCAGCTCGATCACCGTGCACGGCAACGACGTGCGGCGGCCAGGCCGACGAGACCGCGCCGCTGCGCGCGGAGCCCAATCCGTACAGCCGGTCCAAGGTCGCGGGCGAGCGGCTGCTGCAGCGCATGATCCGCGACGAGGGCGCGCCGGTGACGATCGTGCGCCCCGGCTGGATCTACGGACCGCGTGATACCAGCGAGTTTCGGGCGCTTCGCGCGGATGATCGAAAGCGGCCGGATGGCCATGTTCGGCAGCGGCGCGAATCACGTGCCGCTGATCTATGTCCGGGACGTGGCGGAGGGCGTTCTGCTCGCGGGCCGGGTGGACGGAGCGGAAGGCCGCACCTATCTGCTGGTCAACGACGAGCCGGTCACGCAGCGGCAGTACCTCGACGGCGATCGCGGACCGAGCTGGGCGTGCCGCCACCACGGCGGCGGATCCCCTACCGGCTGGCCTTGCTGTGCGGCAGCCTGCGCGGAGGGCCTGCGGGCGGCTGGCGCGGCGGCCGCAGCCGCCGCCGGTCACGCGCTACGGCATCCAGCTGCTGGGCGGCGAGAACCGCTTCGACATCAGCCGGGCGCGGCGCGAACTGGGCTTCTCACCGCAGGTGGGACTGGCCGAAGGCGTCCGGCGCAGCGTGGAGTGGTACCTGGGCGAGTCCCGGGTGCCGGAAAGGGCGGTGGTGACGCCATGAGCAGCGTGCTGGTCACCGGCGGGAACGGCTTCGTGGGCAGGCACATGGTCGTCGGCGCTCCAGGATCGCGGTGACACGGTCCGCGTCCTGGCGCTTGCCCGGCGAGGATACGCACTGGCTCGGCCAGCGCGGCATCGAGGTGTGCCGGGGCGATGTGCGTGATCAGGCGGCCGTCACGGCCGCCATGGGCGGGATGGACGCCGTGCTGCATCTCGCGGCGATGATGGACGTCTGGCGCCCGATGCGCGACTATCACGCCGTCAACGTGACCGGCACGCAGAACGTCTGCCGGGCCGCGCTGGCCGCGGGCGTCCGCCGGCTGGTGCACATGAGTTCCTCGAGCGTCTACGGGATGGCGCTGGGCAGGCCCGCCGACGAGAGCTTCCCGCTCGCGCCGTTCCCCGACCCCTACCCGGTCACCAAGGCCGCGGGCGACCGGGTCGTGCAGCGCATGATCGCCGAGGATCACCTGCCGGCCGTGATCATCCGCCCGGACCAGATCTTCGGGCCCGGCGATCACCTGCACTTCGGCAAGATGGCCGACCGGCTGCGCGCAGGCCGGGGCGTCATCGTCGGCCCGGGCGACAACGCGCTGCCGTTCGTGTACGTCACCGACGTAGTGCAGGGCCTGCTGCTCGCGCTCGACCACCCGGCGGCGGTCGGCCAGGCCTTCAACATCACCAACGACAATCCGCTGACCCAGCTGCAGCTCATGGAGGCGATCGCCCGCGAGACCGGCGCCAGTCCGCCCCGCCGTCGCGTGCCCTACCGGCCGCTCTACGCGGCCGGTTATCTCGCCGAGCGCCTGGCGGCGCTCAGCCCCGCCGCGCACCGGCCGCCGATCACGCGGCTGGGCGTGGCGTTCTTCGGCACCGACAACCGGTACTCGATCGGGAAGGCCCGGCGCGAGCTGGGCTTCCGGCCGATGGTGAGCCTGCGCGACGGGATCCAGCTGGCCGCCATGTGGTACCGCGGGAACGCACGCTCGCGGCCGGTGCTGGTTCCCGTGGTCAGCCAGCCGACCGAGGGAGTGTGATCGGGATGCTGCGATATGCCAGGCTCGCGCCCTCCGTCCCGCTGGCGCGGTCCGCCGAGCTGGCCGGCGAGGTGGCGATCGTGACCGGGGCCAGCTCCGGGATTGGCGCGGCCACCGCCCGGGAGCTGGCCCGGCGGGGCGCGTCGGTGATTCTCGCCGCGCGGCGGGCACCGGAGCTGGACGCCCAGGCTCAGGCGATCAGCGAAGCGGGCGGGGAAGCCCTGGCGATCCCCGCCGATCTCACCGAGCCGGCCGGCGTGCTGTCGCTCATCGAGCGCGCCCTGACCAGCTACGGGCGGGTCGACGTGCTGGTCAACAACGCTGGCAGCAGCTGGTACCGGCCGCTCGCCTGCAGCCCGCTCGGTGAGATCAGCGGCCTGGTCGGGGTGAACCTGCTCGCCGCGATGTGCCTCACCCGCGGCCTGCTGCCCGGGATGCTGGAACGGCACCACGGAACCATCATCTCGGTGGGGTCGCTGTCCGGCCGGGTGGCCATGGAGCCCGTCTACTCCGCGACCAAGTACGGCCTGCGCGGCTTCTCGCTGGCGTTGCGCCGCCAGCTGGCCGGGAGCGGCGTCTCCGTCTCGCTCGTCTCTCCCGCCAACATCGACACCGCGATGACCCGGCATGTTGCGGCGCGCATGCCCGGGCCTGACCTGGTGGCCACGACGATCGCCGGCCTGGTCCGGCGTCCGCGCCGGGAGGTCGTCGTGCCCCGTAAGCATTACGCCGTCGCCTGGCTGGAACAGGCGTTCCCGAGCATGGCCGATGTCGTTCATCAACGCCGGCACTGGTCGCCGGTCCGGGAGGAGGAAGCAGTGACATGGACATCCTGATCACCGGCGGGAACGGCCTGCTCGGCCGGCATCTCGTCACCGCCCTGCAGGACCAGGGCATGAGCGTCCGGGTGCTGGCGCTGCCGGCCGAGGACACCCGCTGGCTCGACCAGCACGGCGTCGCGGTCTACCGGGGCGATATCCGCGAGCCGGAGACCCTGACCGCGCCGATGAGCGGCGTGGGGGCAGTCTTCCACCTGGCCGGCATGATGGGCCTGTGGCGGCCGATGGCGGACTACCGCGCCGTCAACGTGACCGGCACGGAGAACGTCTGCCGCGCGGCGCTGGCCGAGGGAGTCCCCCGGCTGGTGCACGTCAGCTCGTGGACGGTCTACGGCATGGACCTGGGCCAGCCTGCCCGCGAGGACTTCCTGCTCAGGCCGTTCAACGAGCCTTACGCGGTCACCAAGGCCGCCGGTGACCTGGCCGTGCAGCGGATGATCGCCGAGCAGCACCTGCCTGCCGTCATCATCCGGCCCGGCACGTTCTTCGGACCCGGTGACCATCTGCACTTCGGCCGGATGGCGGACCGGCTGCGCGCGGGCAAGGGCGTCATCGTGGGCGCCGGTGACAACGCGCTGCCGTTCGTGTACGTGACCGATGTCGTGCAGGGCCTGATGCTCGCGCTGGATCACCCGAACGCCGTCGGCCAGGCCTTCAACATCACCAACGACAGCCCGCTGACCCAGCAGGAGATGCTGGAAGCGATCGCCCGCGAGACCGGCAGCAGCCCGCCCCGGGTCCATGTCCCCTATCGTGCCCTCTACAGCGCCGGCGTACATCGCCGAGCGCGTGGCCGTGGTCAGCGGCACCGAGGCGCAGCCGATGGTGACCCGGCTCGGGGTCAAGCTCTTCGGCACCGACAACCGGCACTGTATCGACAAGGCACGGCGGGAACTCGGCTACCGCCCGGGGACCAGCCTCCGCGACGGTGTCCAGCTGGCCGCCAGCTGGTATCTGGCGCAGCACGCGCGGCATGCGCCGCCGGAGCCCGCCGCCGCCTGAGCCGCATCCACCCCATCAAACCTATGGTTCCGGCCAGATAGGAAGCAATGGCGCCGGCGGCCTGCGCGGGCCAGCCGGGCCGGCGGGCTGTGCTCAGCCCTGTCCTGGCCGGCTCCGGGAGTGCAGGCTGAGCAGGTGCGCCCGCACCCCCGCGCCGTACGCCGTGGGCTGGCCGCCCCAGGTCCTGATGAGCGCGGGGGCGGCACAACCGGACGGGTTCCAGCTCCAGCCCAGGTAGGAGACGCCGGCTGAATCGGCCCAGGACATGAACTGGTCGGCGAACCCGGCCGAGCACCCTCCGGCCGCGCCGAATTCGGTGGTGACGACCGGCACGGCCCGCGCCACTGGCCGGACCGTGCCGTTCCAGCAGCCGACCGTGGCACAGTTGCGGGAACGGTAGGCGTGGAAACCGGCCACCAGCTGTCTCGCCGGGTCGTGCGGCCGGTACCGGAGCCAGGACGAGAGATCGCTGCCCCAGCCGAGACCGGTAGCGATCACGGGCTGGCGGGCGCCGGTGCGGCGGACCGCGTCCAGGAGCGCCTGCATGCCCGCGGTTCTCCAGCCCTGCGGCAGGTCACAGCCGTCACGCCAGCACGGCCAGCTGATCCCGTTCGGCTCGTTGTAGAGGTCGAACACGACCGCGGGATCAGCCTTGAACGTGCTCGCCACGGACGCCCAGAAGGCGGGGGCATGGCTGAGATCTGCCATCTGGAGCTGGCCGAGCGCCCGCTCCCGGCCCGGCGCGTTCCAGTGCAGGTCGAGGATCACGTACAGGCCCGCCTGGTGCAGGCGGGCGACATAAGCCTGGATCGCCGCCCGGTACCGCTCGCCGCTGTAGCGCCGCGGAGCGCCGTTGATGCCCAGCCAGCAGTCCTCGTTGAGCGGCAGCCGCACGGCGTTGATCCGCCATGAGGTCATGGCGGCGATGGCCCGCGGGCCCGTCGGCCCGGCGATGAGACCCTGGTCCTGGACACAGGCGTATTCCGCGCCAGACCGATTCACGCCGAGGAGGCGGATCGGTTTCCCCTGCGCGTCGATCAGCCGGTTCCCGGCCACGTGCACGGCCAGCTGGCAGTCGGGGCAGGCCGTGGCCACCCGGACCGTGACGGTCACCGCCGCGGCCAGCAGGATGAATATGACCAGGGTGAGGGCAGGCCGCCTGACCCTGGCCCCGGCGGGCCAGGACGGCCGGGCCCACGGCGGCCGGGGCCCGGCCGGCCCCGCGTGCCGGGCCGCCCCCCGCCTGCCGCCCGGCGCGGCGGCGGGCACTGAGGGCGGCCCCGCCTCAGGTGACGGCAGTAGCCGGGGAGCGCTATCGGGCTGCGGAGAAGGCATGTGCTGGCTGCCTAAGAAATGCCTAGGGAGTGAGGTGCTCGCCGGGGTAGAGCACGTTCGGATTGCGCCCGACGATCCCGCGGTTCCGTTGGTAGATAGCCCGCCATCCGCCCCGGAGCCGGTACCTGCCCGCAATGCCGGACAGGGTGTCTCCGGGCTGGACGGTGTAACCGGGGACCGTCGGGCCAGGATGCGGCACAGGCAGCCCGGCCGGCGACGACGCGCTCCGTGCGCCGCGGTGGCCGGCCGCGCGGCGCGGCAGCAGCAGCCCGCGTTGCCGGCGATCGCCCGGATCTCGACCTGCTGCAGTCCCTGTCCGAACACGGCCACCAGCCGTGAGTGCGCTATCGCGGCGGCCGCCGTCGGCGTCTGGTTCAGGGTGTCCCGCATGGCCTGCGTCACCACGATGAAGTTGAAGTCCCGCCAGCCCCGCCGGGAACGCCTTCTTGACCGCGGGGTCGTAATCGAGCGGCCAGTAGGACACGACGGTGCGGGAGAAGAACCCGCCCCGCATCGGGTGATGGTTGAAGCCGTGCTCGATGAGGTAGATCCAGTACTGGTCGCCGACGATGAGCCGCTGCGGCGTGGCTGACGTGGCTGACCAGCCAGTGCTCGGCCGCGATTTCCGGGCCGTCCAGCCGGACGGTCATGGCCACCTGATCGGCCTGTTCCCAGCGCGGCGCGACGACCACCAGGGCCACGCAGGACCAGTCCGCTGACCACGGCGACGTGCCGCCCAGCTGAATGCACGGCCGGCAGGCCGTCGGCACCCGGTGCCACGTCACGTTCGATGCTGCCCGGCACGATCAGCGCGGCAAACGGCAGCATCCCGATCACGTACATGTTCGGCAGGTAGCCGGGCCGCAGAACCGTCAGGACCTGGATCAGGTAGGCCAGCGTGATCGCCCGGGTGGTGCGGCGGGCGAGCGCGATCGGGGAGGAGCGCCAGGGCGATCCCGAGCAGCCACGGGTCGAGGTGCAGCCAGGCGATCACTATCGCGTGGGCCTGGCTGTGCGGGTCAAAGAGGCTTCCCGTGCCCTTCCGGGTGAACAGCTGGACGGTCGAGGTAGCCGAGCAGGCTCACATGGCCCGGGCCCGGGCAGGAGCTCGCCTTTCAGGGTCGCGTAGAGCGGGTAGAAGCCGCCCGAGCAGGACGAAGGAGCACAGGAACAGCGGCAGGCAGTAGCGCCGGGTCCGCCGGTCGGAGTTCTGGAACACGGCGTACAGCAGCGCGGGCAGCAGCGGTCAGGGTGGTTTCCTTGCGACAGCGCAGCCGCCGCGAAGCAGGCGCCGCTGCCGGCGAAGGCCCACAGGCGCCGCCGCGGCGTCCAGGCGAGCACGAACGCGGCGATCGCCCAGGCCATGGACGGGTTGTCGAGCAGCATCGCCCGGTGAAAGAAGACGTCCAGCGGGGACAGCCCGAAGAGCAGGACCGCGGCGGCGGCGGCCATCCGGCCGAATCCCGAGCCGCCGGGCCAGGACGTACAGCGAGCGAGCAGCTGACCAGGTTCACCACGAGCATCAGCTCGCGGCCCGTAGCCAGCGAGTAGCTGGGGTGCCCGAGAAGCCCGCTGGCCCACGTCCAGAGGCGAGATGAGCAGCCAGGCCAGCGGGGGATGGCCGTAGCTGTAGGTGTAGGGACGCGAGGCGGCCGAACTGCACCGCCCACGCGTTTCGCCATGTAGGTACCTTCGTCGAACTGCGCGGCCGGCCAGTGCACCAGGTTCACGCCCACCACCACGCCGACGACACCGAGCAGCACGAGTTGCAGCACGAGGTCGGCCCGCGAGGCGAGGACCCGGCTCAGCAGGTCGCGGGCCGTCCCGGCCCAGCGTGCTCCGCCCGGGAAGTCGCCGCGCCGGATGCCGCCCAGCGCGGCGAGCGGCGCCCGCCGGGGCCCGCGCGGCCGCGCGGGCCGACGGCGCCTCGGCCAGCGCGGATGGCGCGGCACCGTCGTGCCCCGCGCCCAGGCGCCCGGGCGATGCCCGTTGCCCTGGCCGTCACCGGCCGTGACCGCCGGCCGCACCCGTCGACGATACTCCGGCGGCACGGGATTCGCGGCCACCGGCCAGCGGCCGGCGCCGCCGGGGGCGGCGAGCTGACCACGCTGGGGGCCAGCGCGTAGGCCACCACGTCAGGCCCGGTGTCCAGGGCACCGGCCGTGGCGCTCCGGAGGCGCGACGGCCTGCGGCCGCAGCCATTTATGGGCCGCGGTCACGGCCGCCATCCGCCGGCGCAGCACCGGCTGGCCGGGCGCGCCGGGCGCGGCCACGCTGCGCCATCGGCCGGCTCGGCCGAGGTGCAGGCCCAGGTGCGCCGTCTTCTCCCAGCCCCGGGTGCCGCGAAGCTTCCCGGGCCACGGCCCGGGCCGCGGAAAAGGTCAGAACGGCCTGGTACAGGGGCAGGCCGAGGATCAGCCGCGCATAATCACGCACCGAGGGCCGTTCCCGGTACTCCCGGCAGAACTCGCCGAGGCCGACGATGTCCGCCACGAGCATGCACGCCATGGGCAGCGCGGGCAGGAAGGTGATGAGGGTGATCTCGATCGGGGCCTTGAGCCCGATAGCGGTCCCGATCGCGATCGGGATCAGCAGCCAGGCGATCGCCATGGCGAACGGCATGGCCAGGATGTATCCGCCGAGAGCCCGCTGCGGCAGGGGCAGCCGCCGCCAGTAACCCCGGGACAGCGTCTGCAGGTATCCCTGGCACCACCGGGTCCGCTGCCGGACGAACGAGCTGAGCGTAGGCGGGCACTCCTCACGCGTCACCAGCTCGGGCTCGTAGAAGACGGCGGTCCGGGCGCCGAGGGAACTCAGCCGGACACCCAGTTCGCAGTCCTCGGCCAGGCACTCTGCATCCCAGCCATCCACCGCGCGCAGGACCGGGGTGCGGATGAAGACGGTATTGCCGCCGAGCGGGATGAAGCGCTGGCGTGCATGACGGTGCAGCCGGCTCCGGAACCAGAAGTAATACTCGAGCACGTTGTGCACGGTCAGCCAGCTCGAGTGGAAGTTCATCAGCTGCACGCCGGCCTGCACGATGTCGGCGTCAGTAGCCTGGAAGCACTGGTCGACGCGCTGGAGGAGATCAGGATGAACGTCGTCCTCGGCGTCGAACACGCCGGTGATCGCCCCCGTGCAATGCGGCAGGGCCGTGTTCAGCGCCTTGGGCTTCGTCTTGGGATAATTCGAATCCACGATGACCTTGACCCGGCCGGGATGGCGGGCCGCGGCGCGCTCGGCCACCTCGGCGGTGGCCGGGTCGTCGTCGCCGACGACCACGATGATCTCGAACGCCGGGTGGTCACTGCGGCTGAGCCGTTCCAGGGTTACGTCGAGCACCGCCTCCTCGTGCCGGGCCGGGACGATCAGCGAGAATGTGCAGGCCGGCTCGCGGTCATCCCGGAGGAGGCGGCTTTCCGCGAATGAATGCGGGGTCCGCCAGGCGTAGAGCATCCAGACGAGCGTGGTGAGGGCGATGATGCCCAGGATCAGGGTGATGATCACGTAGAGCAGGTAGAGGATCGAGGCAGGCCGGATCGACGTGGCCACGCGCGACCCAGACCGCGAATCCCGTCACCATCAGCCCCAGCAGGCTGGGCAGCAGCCAGGATCGCTTTCCTGCTTGATCGCGCAAGGTCTTCCTGATGACGACATACCAAGGCTGTCCGGCCATTACCTCGCGCTCTCTGTAGTCCTTCCTAGGCGGGTGCCACGTCCCTCATGGGATGCAGCGCCTGGCTTGGAGGACCGCGAGGCACATAACGGTCGGCTCGCGCATCCTGCCTGCCATCAAGCATGTGACATGCTGACTTCCAGCCCTCTTCCGCGCGTCTTCCCGGCAAGAAGTCGCAGGCGAGGACGCGAGATGCCGCGGCGATACCAGGAGAGTTCCAGAGGCCGGGCTGTGCACGTCGGCTCAGCTGGCCGGGCTGATGGCCATCCGGGGCGGGTTGAGGCCCTCGGGCCTGGCGAGGGCGGCCTGAAGCTGATCGCGGCGGTGCCGCGAAAGGCTTTCGTAAAGCGCGGCCCGAAAAAGCGGCTGGCAAAACGCATAACCTCTTCTCCGCTCTTCCAGGATGCGCATCTGCAGCGCGTGGTCCAGGGCGTCGAAGAGCGCGGCCTCCGAGACAGGGGGCTCGAGCGCCGCTGCCCCGGCGCGCAACTGGCCGAGGGAGATTTCTGCTGCCCCGGATGCGGCGGCCAGCCCCAGCACCCGGCGCGACGGCCTCATTCATGGTGGCCAGGCGCATGGTCGCGAGGGCGCGCACGCGGGCGGGCACGGGGGCGGTGGCCAGTGCCGGTTCTTCCCCGTTCCCGGTGCTTCGCGCGGTCGCCGCGCTCACGGATCTCCCGGGCGAGTTCTCCCACGAACAACGGGTTTCCGCTCGACCGCAGGTGGACCTGCTCGAGGAGGGCATCGTCGGGGCAAGCGCCCGGAAGCAAGGCCCGCACCAGCTCGTCGCAATCCCGGCGGGGAAGACCGCGCAGCCCGATCCTGAGGCAGAGGCGCTCCCGGATCATGGCCTCCATCATCTGTCCGGGTTCCGAGCCGGCCTCAATTTCCTCCTCACGGACCGTTCCCGACCAGTAGCCACGGCCGGTTGGCAGCGAGGTGAGCCAGGTAGCGGAGCAGGTCGAGGCTCAGCGGATCGGCCTCGTGCAGGTCACCCAGGACCAGCAGCACTGGCTGCCTGCGGGCGAGGTCGGCCAGCAGCCGCACGACGGCGGGCATGAGATCGAGGTGATAGTCGCCCGGGCCGGCCACGGCCGCCGGGAACTCGCCCCGGGACCGCAAAGACGGGACGAAACGGGCGAGGGCCGGGTAGCGGTGCGCCATCTCGCCGCGCTCCGGCTCCGGAAGGCTCGCCGCGTAGTGCTCCAGCGCCACCGCGAATACGCCGCAGGCGAACGGTCTCGCATGGGCGCCCTGCCCGCTCGACAGCACGGCCGCTCCCTGGCCGCCTGCCCGCTGGCCGCAAACTCTTCCAGGAGCCGGGTCTTGCCGATGCCAGCCTCTCCGCTGATCAGCACGATGCGCGCCTGCCTGATGCGTGCCGTGCATGAGCTGGCCGCATAGATGCTGGATCAATCGTTCCCGGCCGACGAACGGCCTCACCGGGACGCCTTCCGCGGGCGGCGGGCCGGACCCTGCGGACGCATGCCGGGGCGGAGGCGCCTGGCGGGCAGGGCCGGCCGTCTCGGCATGGCGGTCAGCTTCCGGGTGATTGCCGCCAGCCGCCGGACTCTGCCGGGGGATCCGGCTGGCCATGATGTCGCGGTAGAGGGAGACGGTTTCGGGCTGGGGTGCCAGGTCGAGTTCGCGCCGCAGGACGTCCTGGCACAGCTGGAATTGCCGCACCGCCTGATCGGGGGTCCCCATTTCCGCGTACAAGCGCATGAGCTGGCGGTGCACCACCTCGCGTGTCGGGTCCTGCCCGAGCGCGGTGCGGAGCCAATCTGCTGCCTCATTGCAGGCTCCGCGCTTCTCGAGTGCCGCCGCTTGCCCGAGCAGCAGGCGGAGCCGTCAGTTCCGCCAGCGAATGGCGGCGCTCAGCGCACCAGTCGGCATAACGGTCCTCGGGAAGCAGTTCGCCGGCATACGCGGCGAGCGCGGATTCATAGGCCGTGACATCCAGCCCGCGCAGCGCATGTCTCCGCCAGTTGCTCGAACCGGTCCGCGTCGATCACGACATGCTCGGTGTCCAGCGTGAGCATGGCGTCCGTCAGCCGAAGGTAGGCGGAGTCCATTCTCCGCGGCAGGTCGGGCTCGAATGCGTGGCGAGCCGCGTGGAGCGCCTTGCCGAGGCTGTTGAGAGCCGATTCAAGGTCGACCCCCGGCCAGAGAATGTCGAGGACCTGCTCGCGGTGCAGCGTGTGTCCCGGGCATGTCGCCAGCAACTTGGTCAGGGTCTTAGCGCTGCGCCGTTGCCAATCGGACACCGCGCGCGCTGTGTCGGCTCGCTGCACGTGGAATCCGCCGAGCAGGCGCATGCTCAGCAGCGGAGCTTCACCGAACCGGGTGACCATCGTCGCACCTGCTACTAGGCAGCGTGCACGGTGGCAACGCCGCGGATCGCCGGCCGTCGCGGCGTGGATATGTCAGAGCGCATCTCTGCTCCCCCGTGCAGCTGTGCTGTCGTCCTGGACCGTCCGCCGCGCATCTGTCGCGCGGCTTAATCGTGCGAATTACTCAGGGGCGCCAACGTGACCCTGATGTCCTCGTCCAGCTCTACGTGCGTCGCGTACGAACTCAGGGATTCTTCAGCCCGCGTCAGCACCTCAGTAAGGGCGCTGTAAGCTTCGGCGGCATCCGCTGCGGTTATCTCCCCCTCGATCGTGAACCTGAAGGCGGTCATCTGAGGTCCCCACCATCTGACACGGGGTCACCCGTGGCTACCGTGCCATGGGCCAGGAGAGGTTGAATTCACCAACGCTGCGGGCCACCCGCCCGCGCCCGTTGATGATCGTGGGCCGGGGCGGCCGCCTGCCGCAGCTCGGACCGGGTCAGCGCCACGGCTTCCAATGCGGAATGGACCTGGAGTTTGGCCATGAGGTTCTGGGTGTGGGTCCGGACCGTATTCGCAGAAAGGCTGAGCCGGGCCGCCACCTCCCGCCGCGCGGCGCCCTCGGCCAGGCAGGCCAGTACCTCGCGTTCCCGCGGGGTAAGCGTGGCCAGCAGCAGGTCGCTTCCCCGCTGTGGCACATCACCACGGAGCAGCAGGGTGAGGACGTGTCCCGTGACGGCCGGAGGAAGCCACGACTCTCCCTGCACGATGCCATGCATGACGCGGAGCAGGCACTCCAGCGACTCGCCCTTGGGCATCCAGGCGGCCGCGCCCGCGAGCACGGCGGCCGTGACCCGTTCCGGCTCGACGGAGTAGCTCAACATGATCACGTGCGCGGCAGGGCCACAGCGCGCCACCTCCCGGCACAGGGTGAACGCTGCGTCCCCAGGCAGATCGGCGTCGAGCAGCATGATGTCGGCATCCTGGGCGACGACCGGGGGCAGCGCAGGCCGCGCCACGCTGACGGCGGCCACCATGACGATCTCCCCTTCGGCCTCCAGCCTGCTGGCCAGAGCGTCGGCGAAGGTACGCTCTTGGTCGACGATGAACACTCGGAGCCCCATGGCCTGAGCCTCGCTCACCCTCCTTGCGTCGCGAAACCCCATCCCGCCGTGCGCTTGACTACGTCAGGCTGGGGGGTCACCGTGCACCACTGACGCGGGGTCCCGGTCCTGCCGGGAGGACGGCCGGGCGGGCCCCAGGGTCACCAGCAGCCCCCGCTTGCTGGCCAGGGCAGCCGCCTCGAGACGGGTATGTGCCCCCAGCTTGGCCAGGACGCTCTTCACGTAGGACTGCACCGTGTTCGTGGTGATCCCCATCTCGTGCACCATCTGCGCCGTGTCCTGCCCGGCGACGATCCTGTGCAGTACTTCGGTCTCCCGGGGTGAGAGCTCACCGAGTGGCTGCTCGGCGGCGCCGCAGGGCGCTCTCCGGGCCCGCCTCGGCGCCGCGTATATCACCAGGCCGCCGTCGGCCACGATGCGGAGAGCGTCGGCGACCTGGCCGACCCTCTGGTCCTTGCGCAGGAAGCCAACGGCGCCGGCTTCCAGGGCCAGCGTCACGGTTGCGGCGTCAGTAACGGCGGAGAGCACCAGCGACCTTGGTGCGCGGGTACTCCCTGCTGATCACGCGCAGGGCGTCGAGGCCCTCCGGCGATCCGTGGAAGCGCAGATCCAGCAGGCAGACGTCCGGGTCAAGAGCAGCTACCGCCCGGATGACCTCAGGCACGCTGGTCGCGATTCCGGCTACCTGATGGCCGCAGGCTTCCAGCCCCGCAGCGAGCGCTTCGCACAAGATCCGGTTGTCGTCGCAGAGAACTAGGCGCATGCGCGGCACTCCTCCGCCCCGGGATGCTGGCTCACATCCCCGGCCGCGGTTCCGCGCGGCCCGCCGCGATGGGCATGCTTGAGGAAACACATACCTGTATTACTCCAGCTTTACTTTTGCAGGAGAAGCAAGGCCGCTGGGAATGCAATATGTCGCCACCCCCCACCCAGGCCACGCCCGGTCCTAACATTCTAATAAGCGGCGGACCGCACTAAAGCAACCCGTCAATCATTGCACCGCAAATCGGGGTGTCAAGGATCAGCCATGGCATTCGGGTAAATTTAGTGTACCTCCCGTGCCCGAGTCTTGCAGGGGCATCAGGGGCCACCCATGCCTCACAGTCACCACCAGGAACAGCAGGTAACAGCCACCGCAGCGGGACCCAACCAGGCCGGAGACCGCGGGATTTCAGCTAGACGACCTATTCCAAGGGATGCGGGCGGAGACGAGGCGAGGCGTCCAAGATCGGTTTGTGACGACAGACCTGGACACTCTCGCGACCGCACTGTACGTCAGAACCGATGCTCTGCTGAAGGAATCGCCGCACCGGGCGCCGTGGCGCCCGGCGGCTGGGATCGGCCCGCAGATCAGTGACGCGGAGCTGGGGTACTGCGCCAGCCACTCGCGCTACTTCTGGGGGTTGCGGCTGCACCTGCTGACCACCCTGCACGGCCTGCCCATCGGCTTTGCGCTCACCGGCGCCAAGGCTGATGAACGCCAGGTCCTCCTGGGCATCCTGGACGAGCCCGCGCTGGCCGCCGGCCGGGCTGGGCAGGTCATCATCGCGGATAAGAACTACTACGGCCACGACTTCGAGGCCGCGCTGGCCGAAGGGGGCATCTGCCTGCTGCGCCCGGCCCGCCAGGGCGAGCCTGCCCGGCCCGGGACCCGGTGCTTCCGGCCACTGCGCCAGATCATCGAATCGGTCAACGACACCTTCAAAGGCCAGCCCGGCCGCGAACGCCACGGCGGCCACACCCCATCAGGGGTCATGGCCAGAGTCCTGCAGCGCATCCTCGCCCTCACCGCCGCGATCTGGCACAACGACCACACCGGCCAGCCCGTCAAGCGCTCACTCGTCGCCTACGATCACTGACCCCTTGGAATAGGTCGTCTAGCGCCGTTTGCCCGGCGGCGCAGCCGGAAGGGCATCAGTGCTGACTCGAATTGCACACGGAGATTCATCTTGCTTTCGCCGGCCTTGCGCTCGGCAAAGCGAATCGGCAGCTCGACAATTTTCAGGCCGTGCTTGACGGCCCGGTAGTTCATTTCTACCTGGAAACTGTAGCCATTACTCTGGATGCTGCTTATCTCCAGGGAGGTGAGCGCCGGACCGCGCCACAGCTTGAAGCCGGCCGTGACGTCGCGCATTCCGAGCCTCAGGAGCATGCGAACGTATATGTTGGCGAACCCGGATAGCGCCTTCCGGTGCCAGGCCCACTCCTGCGCCAGGCTCGCCCCGGCGACGTAGCGGGAGCCGATGACGACATCGGCGTTGGTCGCCAGCATGGTGCCCAGCATCCCGGGCAGGTACTCGGGCGCGTGGGACAGATCGCTGTCCATCTGGGCGACGAAATCGGCACCCGCCCGCAGGGCACGCGTCATGCCGTCTACGTAAGCGCGCCCGAGCCCCTGCTTGGCCGGCCGGTGCACGACGGTCATCTTCGGCGCGCCATAACGATCGGCCAATTGGTCAGCGATGTCGCCGGTGCCGTCAGGGGAATTGTCGTCAGCCACCAGAATCCGCAGGCCGGGCAGGGGCAAGGCGAACAGTGCGGCGGCGACCGCGGGAAGGTTAGCGGCTTCGTTGTAGGTGGGCAGCACGACGGTGACGGCTGCCGAGCGCCACGGCTCCGGCAGTTCCACTGCGGGCGTGCTCACGGGCAGCCGTTCGCGAGTGATCATCTTCCCCCCCGAGGTCTCCACCGGGAGCCGCCAGCATAATCTGGCGACCGGCTGCGGCAATACCCAGATTTGGCGTACGTCGGCGCCGGTGCCTACTCGCCGCGGGAGCGGCGGGCGCGGACGCGGAAGCGGTCCTTGGCGTCCAGGACAATCTTGCGCAGCCGGACCGTGGACGGCGTGACTTCCGCGCACTCGCCGTCGGCGCAGAACTCGAGGGCCTGCTCGAGGCTGAGGACCCGCGGCGGGACCAGGCGCTCCAGTTCCTCGCCGGTGGACTGGCGCACGTTGGTGAGCTTGCGCTCCCGGGTGATGTTGACGTCCATGTCGTCGGCGCGCGAGTTCTCGCCGACGAGCATCCCCTCGTAGACCTCGGTGCCGGGCGCGACGAACAGCGTGCCGCGCTCCTGGAGGGAGAACATGGCGTAGGCACTGGCCGCACCAGTCCGGTCGGCGACCAGCGACCCGGTCGGGCGCATCCGCATGTCGCCCGACCACGGCTCGTACCCCTCGAACACGTGGTGCGCAATGCCGGTGCCGCGGGTGTCGGTGAGGAACTGGGTCCGGAACCCGATCAGGCCGCGGGAGGGGACGATGAAGTCGAGCCGCACCCAGCCGGTCCCGTGGTTGGTCATGTGCTCCATCCGGCCCTTGCGCAGGGCCAGCAGCGTGGTGACCGCACCCAGGTACTCCTCGGGCACGTCCACGGTCAGCCGTTCCACCGGCTCGTGCAGCTTGCCGTTCACCTCGCGGGTGACGACGGTGGGACGGCCGACGGTCAGCTCATACCCTTCGCGGCGCATGGTCTCCACCAGCACGGCCAGGGCCAGCTCGCCGCGGCCCTGTACTTCCCAGGTGTCCGGCCGGTCGGTGGGCAGCACCCGGAGCGACACGTTGCCGACCAGTTCGCGGTCGAGACGGTCGCGCACCATCCGCGCGGTGACCTTCGACCCCTTCTCCCGGCCGACCAGCGGCGAGGTGTTCACCCCGATGGTCATCGAGATGGCGGGCTCGTCCACGGTGATCAGCGGAAGCGGGCGCGGGTCATCGGGATCGGCCAGCGTCTCGCCGATCATGATCTCCGGGATGCCGGCCACCGCGATGATGTCCCCGGGCCCGGCGCTCTGGGCGGGCACCCGCTCCAGCGCTTCCGTCCGGAAAAGCTCAGTGATCTTGACCTTCTCGATGGAACCGTCGCGCCGGCACCACGCCGCCTGCTGGCCCTTGGTGATCTCGCCGGACTCCACGCGGCACAGCGCGATCCGGCCCAGGTAGGCCGACGCGTCCAGGTTGGTGACGTGCGCGCGCAGCGGCTCGTCCGGATCGTAGGACGGTGCGGGCACGGTGTCCCGCAGCACCGCGAACAGGGGCTCGAGGTCGTCGGAGTCGGGCAGGGTGCCGTCCGCCGGGCGGGTCAGGGACGCCCGGCCGGCCCGCGCGGAGGCGTAGACGATCGGGAACTCGATCTGCTCCTCGGTGGCGTCCAGGTCGAGGAACAGCTCGTAGCAGGCGTCCACCACCTCGGCGATCCGCGCGTCCGGCCGGTCCACCTTGTTGATCACCAGGATGACCGGGAGTCTTCGCCTCCAGTGTCTTGCGGAGCACGAAGCGGGTCTGCGGCAGCGGGCCCTCGCTGGCGTCCACCAGCAGCAGCA
This sequence comes from uncultured Actinomycetes bacterium, assembly GCA_963751175.1. Taxonomy (GTDB): domain Bacteria; phylum Actinomycetota; class Actinomycetes; order Streptosporangiales; family Streptosporangiaceae; genus RYN-230. The sequence goes on from CAVVTM010000020.1 coordinate 91,757, forward strand.
CCCCGTCCACCATGGACAGGCCACGCTCGACCTCGCCGCCGAAGTCGGCGTGCCCCGGGGTGTCGACGATGTTGATGGTCAGGCCACCGTGCGCCACCGCGGTGTTCTTGGCCAGGATCGTGATGCCCTTCTCGCGCTCCAGGTCACCGGAGTCGAGGACCCGGTCGGCGACGTTCGCGCCGACCCGGAACGCGCCGGACTGCCAGAGCATGGCATCAACCAGCGTCGTCTTGCCGTGGTCGACGTGCGCGACGATGGCTACGTTGCGCAGTTCGTCACGGGTGGCGAGCTGGGTCTGGCGAGCGGGCATACGGGAATCTCATTTACCTCGGAAGTGGGAGCGGCACACACTGGCGCCAGCTCCATTCTATTCGCTGCTGACCACCGAGCTATCCGGCGAGCGCGGCAGGCCGAACCCTGGGGTCGGGCGGTCCCGGCGGAGCACGGCGAGCAGTTCCTCATAGGGGCGATCAGGTAGGCCTCGTCCCCGGCCCGCAGCCGGGTGCCGCGGCGCGGCGGATGCTCCAGGTACCCCTGGTCCAGCGTCCGGCTGATGGCCAGGATGCGGGTCCGGGCACCCAGGTCCCGCATGGCCAGCCCATCCAGGCCGCCGCCGCAGGTCACCTTCAGCCGGGCCACCAGCAGCGGCTCGTCACCCACGTAGAACGTGTTCAGCACGTCCAGCCCGAGCGCCGCGCCGACGAACCAGGGTGCGGCCAGGGCTGCAGTCGATGGAACGTTGCGGAACCCGAAATTATGCCGGACGGAGGTTGGGCAGCTCGACGATCCGCAGGCCCACGCCCCTGCAGGCCGCAGACGATCACGTGCCCGCGCCACAACGTGCACGTGCTGCTCACCTCGTGCATCCTCACCTGCGCAGATGCCCTGGATGTTAAGGACATGTCTCGCAGGGGGACAGGCTGCACGGCATGCGTACCGGAGACGGCCGGTCATGGCCGGGCCCGGGGACCGGCCCGGAAACGCGTCTTGAGCCATTCTTGGCGGGCTCTTAACCTGCGTTCCGCTGGAATGACGTCCCATGCGTGACAGATACCCGCCAGACGGGCCGGACCAGGGATGGCCTGGCGTCAGCCCGTCCCGGCACCAGATACCCCCGCACAGCGATCCAACCCTGCGCTTCGACGGGCCGGCGGATGACAGCTGGGCCGACGGCACGACTGGTGGCAGCCGGGCCCACGGCCTGCGCCGCCTTTCCCGGCTGACCTGGCGCACGACCCAGCTCAGCGCGATCGCCGCGGCCGCGTTGGCGGTCCTGTTCGCGCGCAGCGCCCCGGCCCACACGGCCAGCAGCCAGACCGCGGTCAAGCCCTCCAGCGCCGCCGAGCACGCAGGCGTCCCCACCCCGGCGCCTACCCACACGCACCGGGCCGCGGCCCGGAAACATAAGGCCCACAAGGCGCCGCCGAGCACGCAGGCGTCCCCGGCCGCGACCCAGCCGGCGGCCGCTCCGCCACCGTCACCCACCCTGGCCCCGCCGAGCACGCCGCCCGCGCCCGCCCCGGCGCCGAGCCCGGTGCAGAGCACGTCCAGCGGATCGTCCGGCGGCGGATGAGACACCGGCGGATGGCCCGCACGCTGATGAAGCACGGGCTGATGACACATGGGCAGGCCCGGCGGGCGCGCGCCGGGCAGGAGCCGCCGGCCAGCCGTGGGCCGGCCGCAGGTGGCCGGGCCCGGACGGACTCGCCCCCGGGCCGTCCGGACCCGGCGCCGGGACGTCCCAGCCCCCCGGGACGTCCCCGGCCGGCGTCACCCCAGCCGGGCACGACACCGGCCCGGCTGGGGTGACCTTTCCGGCGCTGGGCACCGTGGCGTCGGTGCTGGTCACCGACCCGGAGGCGCGGGACGCCGCAGCGGCCATGCTGGCTGCCGAGCTGTCCGCCATCGACGCCGCCTGTTCCAGGTTCCGGGCCGATTCCGAGCTGTCCCGGCTCAACCGGGCCGCCGGCCGCGAGGTCGGGATCAGCCCGCTGCTCACCCAGGCCCTGGCGGCCGCGCTGGCCGCCGCCCAGGCAACGGACGGCGATGTGGACCCGACCTGCGGCCAGTCGCTGATCGGCCTGGGCTACGACCGGGACTTCGCGGAGGTCCGCCGGGACGCCGGGACGGCGGAGATCACCGTGACGCCCGCCGCGGGCTGGACGGCCGTGGAACTCGACCCGCTGCGGCGGGTGGCCCGGGTGCCGGACGGCGTGGTGCTCGATCTCGGCGCGACCGCCAAGGCGCTGGCCGCGGACCGCGCGGCGGTCCTCATCGCGGCGCAGGCCGGCTGCGGCGTCCTGGTGAACCTGGGCGGGGACATCCGGGTGTCCGGGCCGCCGCCCGCCGGCGGCTGGCACATCGGGATCGCGGACGACGCGGGATTCGACGGCCTCCCGCCGGGCAGCAGGCCCGCCCACGCGATCATCATCACCAGCGGCGGGCTCGCCACCTCCAGCCCCGCGGTCCGGGCCTGGCGCCGGGGCACGGCTGAACTGCATCACATCGTGCTGCCTGCGACCGGCCTGCCCGCCCGGACCTGCTGGCGGGCGGTGAGCGTGGCCGCCGCCAGCTGCGTGGACGCGAACGCGGCCAGCACGGCGGCGATCATCCGCAGCGAGCAGGCCACCCGGTGGCTCGCCAGCCTGCGCCTGCCGGCCCGGCTGGCCCGCCGCGACGGGACGGCGCTGACGGTGGCCGGCTGGCCAGCGGAGCCAGGGGCCAACGGCCCGGCCCCGGCCGCCCGGGCCCAGACCAGGTGCCCGGCATGACGATGAATTTCAGCGGCCCCGGGCTGTGGTACGCCACCCGGGCCGCTGGCCTCGTCGCCCTGCTGCTGCTGACCGCCAGCGTGCTGCTCGGCGTGCTGACCGCCGGGCGGTTCACCAGCCCCCGCTGGCCGCGGTTCCTCACCGCGGGCCTGCACCGCAACATCTCGCTGCTGGTGCTGGCGTTCCTGGTGCTGCACGTCGGGACCACGGTGCTCGACTCCTACACCTCCATCCAGCTGAGCGCCGCGTTCATCCCGTTCATCTCCGGTTACAAGCGGATCTGGGTGGGACTGGGCGCAGTGGCGCTGGACCTGCTCATCGCCGTGCTGGCTACCAGCCTGGCCCGGATCAGGCTGGGTCACCGGGCCTGGCGTCTGGTGCACTGGTGCGGGTACGCGTGCTGGCCGGTCGCGGTCGCGCATGGCGTGGGGGCAGGCACCGACTCCCGCGCCTCGTGGGCAGCCGCGATGACGGCCGGCTGCGTGGCGGTGGTGGCCGCGGCGGTCGCCTGGCGGCTGCTGCAGCGCTGGCCGGAACGGCGGGTGCTCCGGCTCAGCCTGATGGCCGCAGCCGCGGTAGGCCTCCCCGTCGTGCTCTCGCTGAGCGGGTACCACTGGTGAGCGCGCGGCTTACCCGGTCCCAGATCCCCCGGGCCGGGACACTCGCCATCTCACCGTACGGCCCGCCGCAGCAGAAGCTCCCCCGCCTGCTGGCCGGCATCCGCTACGACCAGCCGGTCAGCCTGCGTGACCACGAGCGGCGCTACGGCCGGGTCCCGCTGCGCGGGCACAGCGGCCGGGAGCGCCCGGAACGGCTGATCGACATGGTGGAACGGTCCGGCCTCACCGGCCGGGGCGGGGCGGGCTTCCCGACCGGCCGGAAGATGCGCTCGGTCGCCAGCGGGCGAGGGCCCGCCGTGGTGCTGGCGAACGGGGCGGAGGGCGAGCCGGCCAGCGGCAAGGACCGGCTGCTGCTGACCCGCCTGCCGCACCTGGTGATGGACGGGATCACCCTGGCGGCGGACGCGGTCGGGGCCCGGGAGGCCATCTTGTGCGTGCACCGGCAGGAGAGCGGCCTGCTGGCCAGCCTGCGGCAGGCGGCCGGGGAGCGGCGCAGCGCGGGAACCGACCCGGTGCCGATCGAGATAGCCGGGATTCCCGGCCGGTACGTGTCCAGCGAGCAGACCGCCATCGCCGCGTTCCTGGGCGGCGGGGCCGCCAGGCCGGCTTTCACCCCGCCCCGGCTGGACCAGCGGGGCCTGCGCGGCCGCCCCACCCTGGAGAACAACGTCGAGACGCTGGCCCACCTGGCCCTGATCGCGCGCTACGGGGACGGCTGGTTCCGCAGCATCGGGCATCCCTCAGCGACCGGGTCGGCCCTGGTCACCGTGAGCGGCGCCATCTCCCGGCCGGGTGTCTACGAGGTCGAGCTCGGCACCTCCCTCGGGGATGTCGTCATGATGGCCGGCGGCCCGGCCGAGCGGCCGCAGGCGCTGCTCGTCGGAGGGTACTTCGGCACCTGGCTGCCCGCCGAGTACGCCTGGGAGATCCCCCTGAGCCAGCCGGCCCTGCGGGCGGCGGGCGGTGCGATGGGAGCGGGCATCGTGATCTGCCTGCCGGCTACCTCCTGCGGCCTGGCCGAGAGCGCCCGCGTGGTGCGTTACCTCGCCGAGGAGAGCGCCGGCCAGTGCGGGCCGTGCGCGTTCGGGCTGCCCGCGCTGGCCGAGGCGCTGGCCGGCCTCGCCTACCACGGCGGCCGCGGCCGGACCGTGGACCAGATCAGGCGGCTCCTGCCGGTCATCGAGGGCCGCGGCGCGTGCCGCCACCCGGATGGGGCCACCCAGCTGGTGCGCAGCGCGCTGCAGACGTTCGCGGCCGATGCCCGGTGGCACGACCAGCACGGGCCCTGCTACGGGATACAGCGCGACCCGCTGCTCCCGGTGCCCGGTGACGACGAACGGGAATGGGACTGGAAATGAGCATCAGGCTGCGGGTCAACCCGATCGCCTGCACCGGGCACGGCATGTGCGCCGAGCTGCTGCCCGAAATGATCTCTCTGGACCAGTGGGGTTACCCGATACTGGCCGACAGGCCTGTCCCCCGGCCGCTGGCCGGCCATGCCCGGCGGGCCGCGGAGCTCTGCCCGACCCTGGCCCTGCTGATCGACGAGAACCGGCACCGCCAGCACTGACAGGCTGGGTTCTGGCAGGCTGAGCTCTGGCAGGGCTGAGGTCAGTTGTCGCCTGGCTGCCCGCCGTCGTCATCACCCTGGACCGGGCTGACCACGGCGGAGGGGACCGAGCCGGCGCAGGTGACGGTCAGGCTCACCCCGGCACCCCCGGCCAGGAAGACCACCCGGGCCATGGCGGCCGGCCCGCGTACCACGTCGTCTGCCGCGTAGCCCTGCTGCGGGCTCCACGAGATCAGGTAGGCACCCGATCCCGCGCAGCCGGCCAGCACGGTCCCGCCGCGCGAGCTGAGCAGCGTGCCCCCGGTAGAGGCGGCCGAGGCCGAGGCCGCGGGGGTGGCGGCCACATGGTGGTGGCTGGACCCCCGGGATGGCCGGGCCGCGGGCGACGGCTCGGGCTCCCGCCTCCCGCTGGCCAGCGCGTGGTTGACCGCCGACACGGTCAGCTGCTGGGTCGGCGGGGCGGCGAGGCTCTGCCCGATCAGGGAGACCGCGGCGAGGCTGCCGCCGGTCGCCGCGACCACGCCGAGCAGCCACGCCCCGACCGCGAGGAAGACACGGGTGTGCACGGTGGCCATGGTTGCTGACCGCACTTTAAGGGCGGGTAAAGGGCAGCTCAAATACCAGTGGCCGGCCTGCCCGGGCAGCCTGACGTGCTGCACCATAGCGAACTTGCGGATAACGTCGTGATCATGGCCCAGCTGCTCCTGGTGGAGGACGACGCCGCCATCCGCGGCGCCCTGATCAGGTCTCTCACCGAGCGCGGGCACGCGGTGACCAGCACGGCCAGTGCCATGACCGCACTGCAGCACGTGCACAGCGCCCCGCCGGACCTGGTCCTGCTCGACCTGGGGCTGCCCGACCTGGGCGGCTACGAGGCGCTGCGCATGCTCCGGGCGATCAGCAAGGTCCCGGTCATGGTGATCACGGCCCGGGACGACGAGGCCGAGATCATCCGGGTGCTGGACGCCGGGGCCGACGACTACGTGGTCAAGCCGTTCGGCGGCGGCCAGATAGAAGCCCGGATCCGCGCCGTGCTGCGCCGCGGCGCGGAAGAGCAGCGCCACGGCCCGGCCGCCGTGGTGGTGGGCGGGCTGTGCGTGGACGCCGATGGCCGCGAGGCCACCCTCGACGGCGCACCGCTCGACCTGAGCCGCCGGGAATTCGAGTTGCTGCACTACCTGGTCGCCCACGCTGGCCAGGTGGTGACCCGCCGGGACCTGCTCACCCACGTCTGGCAGCTGCCTTACGGCGGCGCGGACAAGACGGTGGACGTGCACATCTCGTGGCTGCGCCGCAAGCTGGGCGAAACGGCCCAGGAGCCCCGGTACCTGCACACCGTCCGCGGGGTCGGGATCAAGCTGACCGCCCCCAGCTGAGGCGCCCCGTCATGAGACTGCGGATCATCCTCCTGGTGGTCGCGATCAGCTCGATGGTGCTGATCGCGTTCCTGGTGCCGCTGGCCCTGGTGCTGCGCACCTCGGCGGCCGACCGCGCGGTGAGCTCAGCCACCGTCCGGGCGCAGTGGATGGCCCCGCTGGTGGCCACGCTCAGCGACGCCGGCCTGAAGGCGGCCGTCGCCCAGGTGAACGCCGAGGACAAGGCCCAGGCCGTCACGGTGTTCCTGCCCAGCGGCCGGACGCTCGGCCATCCCGCGGGCCGGTCGGCCGGGGTCCGGCTGGCGGCGAAGGGGCGCAGCTTCTCGACCCCGTTCCAGGGCGGGGTCGAAGTGCTGGTGGCCGTCCAGGGCCTGCCCCAGGGGACGGCGGTGATCCGGGCGTTCGTGCCCGGCGCGCAATTGCGGGCCGGGGTGGACCGGTCCTGGCTGGTGCTGGGCGGGGTCGGGCTGGGCCTGCTGCTGCTCAGCGTGGCCGTCGCCGATCAGCTGGCCCGGTCCCTGGTGCGCACCCTGCGCGCCCTGGCCCGGGTCGCTGACCAGCTCGCGGCCGGGAACCTCGGAACCCGGGCCCAGGTGGCGGGGCCCCCGGAGATGCGCCAGGTGAGCACCGGGCTGAACCGCCTCGCGGCGCGCATCGGGGAACTGCTGGCCCACGAGCGGGAAACCGCCGCGGATCTGTCCCACCGGCTGCGCACCCCGCTGACCGCCCTGCGGATCGACGCCGAATCCCTGCAGGACGGCGGGGAGCGCGCGCAACTGCTCAGCTGACGTGGACGGCCTGCAGCGGACCGTGAATGAGATCATCCGCGAGGCCCGGCGGCCCGCGGGCCGGGGCACCCGGATCGCCTGCGATGCCGCCGAGGTGGTCGCCGGGCGGGCGGCATTCTGGCGGCCGCTCGCCGATGACCAGGACCGCCAGCTGGCCATTAAGATCACCCCCGGGCCCGTCCCGGTCGGGGTGTCCCACGACGACCTCGCCGCCTGCACGGACATCCTGCTGGAGAACGTGTTCTCGCATACGCCGGAAGGGACGGCCTTCTCGGTGCGCGTCAGCCACCGGGCCGGCGGAGGCGCCTGGGTGGTGGTGTCCGACGGCGGGTCCGGGTTCGCCGACCCTGACGCGGCCCGCCGCGGCCGGTCCAGTGCCGGCTCCACGGGCCTGGGCCTGGACATCGCCCGGCGCATCGCCGAGGCTTCGGGCGGGACGCTGACCGTCGGCCGGTCAGCCTCGGGCGGCGGGGCGGTCACGCTCGGCCTCGGGCCGCCCGAGGGCTCCGCGGGACCCGCCCGGCGGAGCCGGCGGGTCCGGCCGCCACTGATCCGGCGCCGGCCGGGCGGTGAAGCCCCGGGGTGGCCGGACGATCCCCCGCCGTGGGCTGTACTCGCAGACCAGGGCCGCCGGCCGCCGTCCGGCTGAACGGGGAGCGCGGCCCGGGGGCAGCCCCGGGGCAGGAGGCCCGGCCCCGGGCTCAGGGGGTTCCGCGCCCGGCTTAGGGGCGTCGGCCCCCGGCTTAGGGGGGGGCGCGCCTTAGCCGGGTCCGGGCCGCCGAGATAGGGCATCTTCCCGATGCGGGACCGGGGGCCTTACGACGAACCTCAATGGTGTGCGGTCATGACCGTGGCCGCGGACCAAGGAGGAAGCCGTGCATTCGGTGATCCAGGCGGCAGTCGCCGCCGAGCACGTCAGGGACATGATGGATCAGGCCGCCCAGGACCGCCAGGCCGATGAGGCCCGCCGCGCCCGGAGGAACCGCCGCTTGCGGCGGGCCGGCCTGACCGCCTCGTCCCGCGCTGCCCGAACCAGTTCCGCAGCGAACCAGTGCTGCCCCGAGTAGTCCGATGCCAGCCCCCCTTCCGGCTCCGGTTCTCCGGGCCTTGTCCAGTGCGGGCCTGGAGTGGGCCCGGAGCGGGCGGGGTCTGCCGCTCAGGGCTGGGGGTGGTGGTGGCCCGGCCGGGCGCGGTCGGCCCGGCACCGGCCCGGGCACTGTTTCCGGCGGGCCCGTACCGCTTGATCATGGGCAGCGCCCACGTTTCACGCCGGACGTGCGTCGTGCGAGGTGTTTTGTCCGGTTCAGGCGCACGTTCAGCGTGAGAAGTAGGCGGGAGGGGCAGTGTGACGTGTGGGACCTAGAGCAGTGCGGCGGCAGGCTGGGGGATGGACGCACGGGCGGGATCAGGCGCGGCAGGCCTGAATGCGGTCCGAGCCGCGAAACCTGTCACCTAAACCCGCAAGCCTGGCTACACGAAGTGACATGCATGCCCAGACGGCCCGTGCAGCGGACCGGACGAGCGCAGCCTCTGGCGAGTCGTGCCCGCTGAGCTGTGCCGCCGCGCTCTGGGATACTCGGGGACATGAGCGATGAGGCGAGCCGCCGCGATGAACGGCAGCAGCTGGCGGTCGGAGACCCGCGCCGCGGAGCGATCGGGAAAGCTGTCTTCAGCACACTCTGGGCCGCAATCGTCTTCTTCCTCTTCACCGTTCCGGCCAAGCAGATCAAGCCGGTCTACAATCACGCGCCCTGGCTGAACGATCCGTATGACACGCTCTACTCATTCGCGATGTTCCTTGTTCCGCTTGCGACTGCCTTCTTCCTAGTCCAGGTGTCGCTCTGCCGAAAGGTCGAGGTGCTTCCGGCAGAACGGGCGCGCTCCGTTCTCCGGGGCTGCCGGGTCGCCGCCATCCTCATGACCGCCACCCTTGCCTCCTGCTGGACTAGCGTTGCGGTTGGGGCCAACAGGGGACAATGGAACGACACCACGACGGCTGCGCTCGTCGTGGGTCTTGCCGTCGTCACTGGTCTCGACATCAGGGCTGTCGTCATGCTGGTGCGCGCGCCCCGTCTCGGACGCTCCGGCCCATCGCGCACTGAGGCAATAGATGACTGGCTCGGCGATGCCGTCCTCGTCGCCCGCAGAGAAAGCCGCTGGCTCGGGCCCTTCCGCTCCTTCGTGATGCCGGTCGTAGCCTGGTGCGACCGGACCGTTATCGTGCGCCTGCGTCAGCACCCGATCCTTGGAGCCGCGCTCGCGTCACTTACTTTCGGTACCGGAGTAGGACTCAATCAGGGGATCCGGGAGGGATATTTCCTCGCCTCGACCTTGCTCACGGTAGGCCTGCTCACCTGCGGAATGTTTGCCTTCTTGATGCTGGCTGGTTCCTATCTCGGAGTAGTCCGCAGTGGTACTCGGCTGGCGGGCATTCAACGGAGGCTGATCGATGCAACGGTTATCGCCTGCATCGCAGCACTCGTAGCTCTTGCCTTCCGGGACTCGCTGTGGTGGATTGTCGGAACGAACGCGGATGCCGCTGGAAACGGTCAGTTCGCTGGGCTGCTTGGCATCGCAGTCGCAGCCGCATTCGCGGCAGGGTTCGCCATCGAGTCCATCATGCGTACGCACACCGAGCACTACGCATGACCCTGACACCCGTGGGCATGCGCGGAGACGAGCGGCCCGGCTGAGCCGGGCTTCCGGTCGCGTCGCCGCCGGCTAGGGCGGGGGCGCGCCTTAGCCGGGCCCGGGCCGCAGAGATAGGGCATCTTCCCGATGCGGGACCGGGGGCCTTACGACGAACCTCAATGGTGTGCGGTCATGACCGTGGCCGCGGACCAAGGAGGAAGCCGTGCATTCGGTGATCCAGGCGGCAGTCGCCGCCGAGCACGTCAGGGACATGATGGATCAGGCCGCCCACGACCGCCAGGCCGATGAGGCCCGCCGCGCCCGGAGGAACCGTCGCTGGCGGCGGAGCAGGCCTGACCGCCTCGTCCCGCGCTGCCCGAACCAGTTCCGCAGCGACCCAGTGCTGCCCCGACTAGCCTGCGGGCTGGTCCGGGCCGCTGGCCCGCCCCGGCGCCGGGCCTTAGCCCGGGCCCGGGCGCGGGATCATCGCTAGCCTGCCGTTTTCTCCGAGTGGATGACCTCGTGGTCGTCACGCCCGCGTACTGGCTCTCGCGGGGTGGCGAACAGATGCCGCATCGTCGCCACGACCCACAGCGAGAGAGTAGCCGTGACCAGGACGGCCAGCGCAGCCGTGCTACCGGTGATCAGCCCCAGCACGGCGCCCGCTGAGCGCGACGATGCCCAGCGTTGTCGCGATCACCTGGAACGCCCGGGCCGATCGCGTCGGAGCGCTCTGGTACACGCTGGCCAGTGCGCACCGAGAGCACACCCGCCGACGATTCCGAGCACCAGTACCGCCGCGGTGGTGCCCCGGGCGCTGGAGATCAGCCACAGGCTCGTGCCATTCAGAAATGCTGCGTAAACGGCCACGATCACGCCCATGAACACGGTCGTGACCGCGTCCTTCCAAGTCAGCCTCATGGCCCGCACCTTCCCTTCAACTTCAGCCGAAGATGCCACTCATAGCGTTGCGCGGCAGGGGTTGGCGCGGCCAGTGCTGAAGGTCCCGGGTCAGCCGGACAGGGGACCTTCAGCCCTAGCCACGCTCCGCAGCCGGGCGGCGGGACAGCCGCTAGCGACCCGCGAACGCATGTTCGATTATTTGCTATTGTCGTGGCATGGCAGCGTACGTTCCTCCGGGCTGGCCGACCGGGGTGCACCCGCCAGGCAGTACCGACTTCGAGGCCACCGCCGTGGCCTGGCTGCTCGACGTGGTCCCGCCCGACTACCGGCTGTACGGGGTGCTGCGGCGCCATCCGATCGCGCTGGCCAGCATGGCCCGCCATCACGTGGCAGCCTGCGTGCAGGGAGCCCGGGAGGGGTACCGCAGCGCCCGGACCGAACTGGGCGGGGCACTGCCCGCGCACGGGGTGGACGCGGTGCTGGCCGCCTACCGCAGCGAGGGCCGCAGGCTCGTGGATACCGCGCGGGCCGTCGACCTGATCGGGCGGGCGCTGCGCGGTGAGGTGTTCAGCCCGCGGCTCCGCGCGGAGTAAGCACGCTCGGGCCAGCCCGCAGGGTAAGCACGCCGAGGCCGGGCGGGCGGAGCCGGGCCGGGCCGGTCAGGTGACGGCGCGGATGACGAGCACGGCCATCCCGTCCACCGCCGGGTCACCACCGAAGGTCCGGACCTCCTCGTGGACCTTGTCCGCGACCACGTCGGCGGTCAGCCCGGTGCATGCGGCCAGCAACCGCGCCAGGCCATCGTCGTCATCGAGCAGCCGGTCGCCGTCGCGCCGCCTGGTCACCCCGTCGGTGACGCAGAGCAGCAGGTCTCCCGGGCCGAGCGTGACCTGCTGCGCGGTGAAGTCCTGTCCCTCGATCACGCCGAGCACCGGCTGGGGGACCGCGGCGCTCTGCGGGCGCCCCTCGGCCCCGCAACGTCAGCGGCAGCGGCTGCCCGGCGCAGGCGAGCGAGATCCGGGCCGGGACGCCCGCCACGATCTCCCCGTGCACCAGGGTCAGGAACGTGCCCGGCACGCGCTCGTCCAGGATCAGCTGATTCAGCCGGTCCAGCACGGCGGGGATACCGAGCCCGGCCGCGCCCAGGATCCGCAGCGCGTTGCGGGCCAGCGAGGTCACCGCCAGGGTGGCGGGACCCGTCCCGCACACCTCGCCGATGGCGAATCGCCAGCGTCCCCCGGCCACCGGGAACACGTCACAGAAGTCGCCGCCGCCCACGTCGGCCCGGGAAAGGCGGGGGAGGCCGGCCCGGGCAGGTCGTGCGCGAAGGCCAGCTCGACACCCGGGATCCGGGGCAGCTCGGGCGGCACCAGGGTGGCCCGCAGCGCCTCGCTGGCCTGCTGGTGCGCAGCGGCGAGCCGGGTGTTCTCCAGGGCCAGCGCGATCCGGCCCGCCAGGTCTTCCGCCAGCCCCTGCACGTCCCGGGAGGGCCGCCCGCCGTGCGGGCCGCCCAGGATGAGCAGCCCCAGCGGGCCGCCCTGGGCGGTCAGCGGGAAGCACCAGGCGCCGCGCGCCGCGAGGTCGGCCACGCCGGCCGGGGCATCCGGCGGGACCAGCGCGGCCAGTGGCCAGGAGCGGGCGGCTGGCGCGGAGCGCCCGGGGCCCGGGGCGACGGCCGGCGGCGCGCGGTCGCAGCCCAGGTTCAGCAGCCAGGTGAGCGTGCCGGCCTGCGACTCGTCGGCGTGGCGCGCCACGGTGAGCCTGCAGGTCACCGCCGGGACCGGCGAGCAGCACCGCGCACCAGGCCGCGAGGCGGGGCACGGCCACCTGCCCGGCCACGGCGAGGATGCGGTCCTGGTCCAGCGGGCCGGCCAGCAGCGCGCTGGCCTCGGCCAGCACGCCCATCCGGGCCCGCCGGGCCCGTTCCAGCTCCGCCAGGCGGGCGCGTTCCAGGGCCGGCCCCATCTGGTCCGCGAGCTGCTGGAGTCGCTGGACGTCACCGTCCGCGAACCGGCCGGGACGGGCGGCCGCGACCGCCAGCACCCCGGTCACCCGGCCGTCCACCATGAACGGCACGGTCGAGACGGACGGCGCGGTGCGCAGCCACGCGGCCGGGCTGAGCCCGCTGGCGGCGCGCACCCCGAGATCCCCGTCCTCGTCCGCGACCAGGGCGTACGCACTGTCGGCGGACGCGATCACCCGGGCCGACGCCACGCACTGGCCCAGCAGCGCGTCATAGCCGGACTCGTCCGGGGCGCTGCTCCCGGTCACGGTGGTCGCGGGCACGGCACTGACCGGCGCGGCGCGGGAGGCCCGGCGCTGGAGAGCACGCTGCCGACGCTCCACGGCCCGGCCGGCACCACGGCGTCCAGCGCCTCCGGGCCGGTCCCCGCCGCAGGCGCCGGGCGGGCCGCCGGGAAGGCCCATCCGGAACCAGACAGCCTTGGCGTCGGTCCCGTAGCTGACCCCCCAGGCCGCGGCCAGGGCGGAGGGCAGCAGCAGGCCGCGCCCGCCGGTGCGCTCGGCGGGAACGGTGTCGTCGGGCGCGGGACCGGGCACCATCCGGGCCGGGTGACTGTCCCGGACCACGACCTCCACCGCACCCGCGGCGAGCTTGCAGGTGACCTGGACCTGGGTGCCGGCGTGCACCACGGCGTTGGTCACCAGCTCGCTGGTCAGCAGGACCGCGTCATCGACCAGGCCGCCGTCCGCCGCCGCATCCGCGGCCGCGCCGGGCCCGGCATCCAGCCAGGAACACAGCGTGTCCCGCACGAACTTGCGGGCCGCCGCGACAGCCGCAGGCTCAGGCAGGTACGCCGCGCTCGCGACGAGGTCCTTGCGTCCCTTCACGTGCCCTCTTGGATTCCAGACATCAAGTACGGTCGCCCACGATCGGCACCGGCCGTGACCAGCCATCACCGGCCACGTACTCCCGCACCACCTTCGCGGGGACACCAGCGATCACGCAGCGGTCAGGCACCAGCCCGCGGACCACCGAGCCCGCGGCCACCACCACATTACGGCCGATCTGCGCCCCGGGCAGCACGATCACGCCAGCTCCTAGCCACGTTCCCGGGCCGATGGAGACCGCGGTGTTGCTCGGCCACTGACGCCCGATCGGCACGTCCGGGTCGGCGTAGCCGTGGTTCTGGTCGGTGATGTAGACGTAGGGGCCGGTGAACACGTCATCACCGATCACGATCGAATGGTGCGCGATGATGTGGCTGCCCCGGCCGATCACGCAGTGGTTCCCGAGCCGCAGCACCGGCGAGTCACCGAGCTGGTGACCGGGGACCATGCCCGCGCTCAGGCTGACCTCGGCCCCGATCAGCGTGCCGTCACCGACCTCGATCCACGCCTCGCCGAAGAGCGCCCCGGTCGGGAACGCGATGACCGAGCCGGGGCCGAACGCGGCGAACCGGCGGCCCGCCGGGGTGGCCGCGGTGATCGCGCCCGCCTGCTGGGCCGTCTGCCAGGCGCGGTGCACCATCCGCCACGCCAGCTTGCGGTAACCCCTGGCGAGAGCCTCCTTGGCCGGCATGAACGACTACGGTACCCGGGTGCTGATCTGGAGAGTCTCAGGCGCCCGGGCCGGGGCGGCGAGCTGGCCGCAGGCCCCGTCGATCTGGCTGCCCCGGGTGTCGCGCATGGTGACCGGTATCCCGCGGGCCGCCAGCCGGGCCTCGAACTCAGCGCTGGAGCCCGGCTCGGACGCCGTCCAGCGGGAGCCAGGCGTGGGATTGAGCGGGATCAGGTTCACGTGCGCGAGACGGCCCGCCAGCAGCCCGGCCAGCGCGTCGGCCCGCCAGGCCTGGTCGTTGATGTCCTTGATCAGCGCGTACTCGACGGAAACCCGCCGGCCGGTGGCGGCCGCGTAGTCCCACGCGGCCCCGAGGACCTCGGCCACCTTCCAGCGGCGGTTGACCGGCACCAGCTCGTCGCGCAGCCCGTCGTCGGGAGCGTGCAGCGAGACCGCCAGCCGCACGTGCAGGCCTTCCGCGGTGAGCCGGCGGATGGCGGGGACCAGGCCGACGGTGGAGATGGTCACCGACCGCTGGGAGATGCCCAGGCCGTCCGGCACCGGGTCGGTGATCCGCCGGACGGCCCGCAGCACGCTGGCGTAGTTGGCGAGGGGCTCGCCCATGCCCATGAACACGATGTTGGAGACCCGTCCCGGGCCGCCCGGCACCTCGCCGCGGGCCAGCGCCCGGGCCCCCGCGACCACCTGGGCGACGATCTCGGCCGCGGACAGGTTCCTGGTCAGCCCGGCCTGGCCGGTCGCGCAGAACGGGCAGGCCATCCCGCAGCCCGCCTGGGAGGACACGCACATCGTGACCCGCTGCGGGTAGCGCATCAGGACGGACTCGATGAGCGCGCCGTCGAAGGCCCGCCACAGCGTCTTGCGGGTCATCCCCCCGTCGCAGGTCAGCTCCTGCTGCGGGGTGAGCAGCCGGGGCAGCAGGCTGCCCGCCAGCTGGTCGCGGGAGGTGGCCGGCAGGTCGGTCATGTCCGCGGGGTCATCGGTCAGCCGGGCGAAGTAGTGCCGGGCCAGCTGATCGGCGCGGAACGCCGGGCCGCCCAGCTCAGCGGCGGCGGCGCGGCGCTCCGCCGGGTCCAGGTCAGCCAGATGCCGGGGCGGTCGGGTGGGGGTTGCTCTGCCAGGCACCTGCGCTCCGTTGAGAAGGCCGTTTCGAACGCTTAACAATATCCCGGGTGCGGCCACGATGACCTGCGGCGGATCAGTAGATTTCGGTTATGCCGACTTTGCGCAGGGGCGGGAGAGAAGGCAATCTCGCCGCCCGGCCGGGTCGGCCGAGATCCTGCTCACCAGCGACAGCCCGTACGGCAGCCGCCGGCTGGCCGTGGAGTACGACGGCTTCACCACCGCGGCGTACGTGTACGACCAGACGGCCGTGATCGCCGCGGTCTGGCTGGCCAATCACCAGGCCGCCCCGGCCGCCGCCGACCCGGCGCAGGTCGAGGCCGGCCAGGCCCCGGTGATGCCGGCCGGGCACACCAAGCATCCCGGCGGCGTCCCGCCGCTGGACCCGCGCATCCTCCGCCCGCTGTGGTTCGAGGAAGGGGACGGGGTGGCCCTGGTGGAGGGTGGCCGGCTGCTGGCGGTGATACCCGGCTGGTCGGACATGTCCCGCGGCATGCCCGGCTACAGCCGGGAATGCATCGGCCAGACCCCGTTCGCGTGGTCCCTGGACGACGCCATGGAGGGGCTCGGCCCGCGGGCGGACCGGGCCACGGCCTTCTGGCGGTGGCGGGCCAGTGAGGGCTCGTGGGCCGGCTTCCAGAAGGCGGCTCTCGGGCACCTGCTGGGCCGGCTCGGCCCGGGCGCCCGGTACTGGGACGTCAGCGGCGGCCGGCAGCCCCCGGCCGGGGTGTCGGAACGGCCGCCGACCCGCAGCCGCCCGTTCACCGTGCTGTCCACGCTCGGCATGAGCTGCCAGCGGATGCCGGTCGTGGAGCAGTTCGCCGAGGATCCCGCGTCCACCGGCCGGATCGAGCTGGCCCTGGCCACCACGATGCCGAGTCCCGAGGCGGCGCGCATCTTCCTGTGGCTCGCGCACTATCCCTGGCGGGCCGTGACCTGGTTCGGGCCGGGCCACACGATCAGGTGGTACCACGAGCCCGCCACGTTCCCGCTGGGCCGCGGGAACACCGCGGTGCTCCTGCTCGATGATCCGGCCCAGCTGCCCGGGCCGGAGGTGCCGGACCTGTCCGGGTTCTCCTTCGGCGGCGACCCGGTGCGCTGGCTGTGGGTCATGCCCATCAGCGAGCGGGAACGGCTGTTCGCCAAGGAACGCGGATCGGCCAGCCTGGTCACGCACCTGGCGGCGCAGCGCCGGGACTGGGTGGTCACGGCCGTAGGGCGCGGCCCGGAGGCCGCGCCCCGGGAAGTGGCGGCGCTGCCCGGCAGGCCCGGGCGGTCAGTGGATATGCAGGCTGACCCCCAGCAGCGGCAGCCACCAGAGCAGGATCGCGAGCAGGGCGGACAGGACTCCCTTGAGCAGGCTCACCGTGATGTAGTGCTTTTCCCAGGCGACCACGAGCCCGATGATGATGTAGACCAGAAAGACCAGGCCGAAACGACGTCTGAACATCCCGCTGTGCTCCGCATCTCCCCCGACTGATATGTACGAGTCGCCCGGCAAGTCCCCAGGGCGGATGCGGCCAAACGTCAGTGCGAGAGGAAGATCACCAGCAGCAGCCAGACCACCGGCGCGGTGATCAGCAGGGAATCGATCCGGTCCAGGATGCCCCCGTGGCCGGGCAGCACCGTGCCCATGTCCTTGATCTGGAGATCCCGCTTGATCATGGATTCGGACAGGTCGCCGAGCGTCGCCGCGCCGACCGCGGCCACGCCCACCACGACGCCCTGCCACCAGGTGCCGTGCAGGAGCAGGGTCAGCAGCAGGACACCGGCCACGATGCAGGCCAGCGCCGACCCGGCGAAACCCTCCCAGGTCTTGTGCGGGCTGATCACCGTGGCCATCGGGTGCCGTCCCAGCAGGCTGCCGACCAGGTAGCCGCCGATGTCGCTGCAGACCGTGACGACGATCCAGGCCAGGACGCGCCGGGGACCGTCCGGGGCGGCCAGCATCAGGCCGACGAACGACGCCATCAGCGGCAGGTAGGCGAGGGTGAAGAGGCCCGCGGTCACGTCCCGCAGGTAGCCTGCGCTGCCCCCGGCCATGCGCCAGGCCAGCACGGCGATCACGGTGATGGCCATCGTGGCGACCAGCGGCCGCTCGCCGCTGTAGTAAGCCAGGCCGAGCATGACCGCGCCACCGGCGGCCACCGGGACCAGCGGCAGCCGGATGCCGCGCGCCTCCAGGACGCGGGCCAGTTCCCACATCGCGAGCGCGATGACGGCGGCCACGTAGATCAGGAACGTGACCTTCACGGTGAACAGGGAGACCAGCGCGACGGCGCCCAGGAGCAGGCCGACCGCTATTGCGGCGCGCAGGTTGCGCCCGGCCCGGGGGCGCTTCGGCTCAGCACCGTCCGGCCCGGGCCCGGGATGACCAGGACCCGGCGCGGCGTCTGGCGCCCGTTCGGCGGGGCCGGGCCCGAGGTCCACCGCGTCTAGTTCGGCGGTCCGGGGCTCCGTCTCCGCCGGCTCCGGCTCTGCCGGGTCCCGTTGCGGCCCGCTGGCCTGGCCAGGCTGGTCAGCCTGGCCGGAGCCGTTAGCGTGCCCGGGCCCGCTGCCGTGCTCCGGGAGCGTGGCCCGGCTGGCGCAGCTCGTCGGGACCCAATCTCAGACCTCGAGGAGCTCGGCTTCCTTGTGCCGCAGCAGTTCGTCCACCTGCCCCACATAGGTGTGCGTGAGGTCGTCGAGTTCCCGCTCCGCCCGGTGTACCTCGTCCTCGCCCGCCTCGCCGGCCTTGATCATCTTGTCCAGGGAGTCCTTGGCGTGCCGCCGGATGTTGCGGATGGAGACCCTGCTGTCCTCAGCCTTGTGCCGGGCCACCTTGATGAAATCCCTGCGCCGGTCCTCGGACAGCTCCGGGAAGACCACCCGGATGATGTTGCCGTCGTTGCTCGGGTTGACCCCGAGATCACTGTTGCGGATCGCCTTCTCGATGGAGGCCAGTGACGACTTGTCGAACGGCTGGACGATCACCATCCGGGGTTCGGGGATGTGAAACGAGGCCAGCTGATTGACGGGGGTCTGGGTCCCGTAGTACTCGGCAGTGATCTTGCCGAACATGGACGGGTGCGCGCGTCCGGTCCGGATGGTGCCAAACTCTTCCTTGGCGACCACCACGGCCTTTTCCATTTTCTCCTCAGCTTCGAAGAGAGTGTCGTCTATCACGGCGGCTCCTGTGCGTTCCTGTGCCTTCACGCTTCCGCGGCTGACGGGTCAGTAATCCCCCGACCGGCATATCAGGGTGCCGATCTTCTCACCGCGCACCGCCCGCGCGATGTTGCCCTCTTCCATCAGGTCGAAAACGACGATGGGCAGGCCGTTGTCCATGCACAAGCTCACCGCGGTCGCGTCCATGAACTTCAGCTCGCGGCGCAGCACCTCGCCGTAGTCGATCTGGGTGAACCGCGTCGCGCCGGGAATGGCCCGGGGATCCGCGTCATAGACCCCGTCCACCTGCGTGCCCTTGAGCACCGCTTCCGCGCCGATCTCCAGCGCGCGCTGCGCCGCGCAGGTATCGGTGGAGAAGAACGGGGCGCCCAGGCCCGCGCCGAAGATCACTACGCGGCCCTTCTCCAGGTGCCGGATGGCCTTCCGGGGGATGTAGGGCTCAGCCACCTGCCCCATGGTGATCGCGGTCTGCACCCGGGTTTCCACGCCCAGCTTCTCCAGGACGTCCTGGAGCGCCAGGCAGTTGATGACGGTGCCCAGCATGCCCATGTAGTCGGCCCGGGCCCGGTCGATGCCGCGCTCGGCCAGCTGCTTGCCGCGGAACATGTTGCCGCCGCCGACCACGGCCGCCAGCTCCACCCCGTCGGCCACCACCGCGGCGATCTCCTTGGCCAGGTGGAAGACCACATCAGGCGAGATGCCCAGCGGTTCGTCCCCGGAGAAGGCCTCGCCGGAGAGCTTCACGACCACACGGTTCCAGCGCCGGTGCGCCGTCGGCGCATCGGGCTCGGGATAGCTCTCCGCCTGGGCGGCTGCGTGCCCCGGCCCGGCCGCGGGATCCGCGCGCACGGCAGCGCCCGCGTGGTGCGTGGCGCTGCCGTCCACGGGATGTGCTCCTTCGTCCCCGCTCACCAGTTGGCTCCGGCCCTCATCCGGCCTGGCCGACCTGGAACCGCGCGAACGCGCGGACGGTAACCCCCTGATCGGCGAGCAACTGGTTGATGGACTTCTTCGGGTCCCGGATGAAGGGCTGCTCGGTCAGCACCACGTCCTTGAAGAACGCGTTGAGCCGGCCCTCGACGATCTTCGGGATCGCCTGCTCCGGCTTGCCCTCGTCCCGGGTGATCTGCTCCATGATGCCGCGCTCGTGCTCGACTACGTTCGCGGGCACGTCGTCGCGGGTCAGGTACTGCGGCCGCATCGCGGCTACCTGGTGCGCCACGTCCCTGGCCGCCTCGGCCGACGGCTTGTCCAGCTGGACGAGCACGCCCACGGTCGGCGGCAGCTGCGGGTCGGACTTGTGCAGGTAGGTAGCCACGTAGCCGCCTTCGAGCAGCGCGTACCGGCCCAGCTCCAGCTTCTCCTTGAGGGAGGCGCTGGCCTCCTCGATGTGCTGCTGGACGGTGGTACCCGGCCGGACTTCCAGCCCGAGCAGGGTCAGCCGGTCAGCGGGCCGCTGCTGCAGGGCCACGCTCACGATCTGCGCCGCCACGGCCTGGAACACGTCGGTCTTCGCGACGAAGTCGGTCTCGCAGTTGAGCTCGAGGAGCACCCCGGCGTCAGTGCCGTCGAGCTCCGCGGTCACCAGGCCGTTCGCGGCGGTCCGGGAGGCCCGCTTGCTCACGTCCTTGGCGCCCTTGAGCCGGAGGAGCTCTACCGCGGCGTCGAAGTCGCCGTCCGCCTCTTCCAGGGCCCTCTTGCAGTCCATCATGCCCGCGGCCGTCTGCTCACGCAGCCGCTTCACGTCCGCGGCGGTGAAGTTCGCCATTGCCTCATCTCTCACTATGTCTGTGTCGTGGCGCGGGGCTGGTCGCCCGGCTCCGCTGACCCGCTGCCTCAGGCCTCGTGCGACTCACCGGAGCCGGCGGAGACGCCCGCGGCTTCCGGCTCGGCTGCCGGGGTGTCACCCTGCTCGGGGGCCGTCCCGTTCGCCTGGTCGCTCGCCGCTGCCTCGGGGTCCTGGGCCTCGGCCTGGGCCGCGGCATCGTCGCTGCCCTTGCCCTCCAGGACCGCCAGCTCCCATTCGGCGAGCGGCTCTTCAGCCCCGAGTTCCCCGGACGTGGGCGCCGCTGACGGCTTGGCCTCCCCGTCCGCCGCCCCGGCCCGGGCGATGAGCCCGTCGGCCACGGCATCGGCGATGACACGGGTCAGCAGGGCAACGCTGCGGATGGCGTCGTCATTCCCCGGGATCGGGTACGTGACCTCGTCCGGATCGCAGTTGGTGTCGAGGATGGCGATGACCGGGATGCCCAGCTTGCGGGCCTCGCTGACGGCGATGTGCTCCTTCTTGGTGTCCACCACCCAGATGGCGCTCGGCACCCGGGACATGTCACGGATCCCGCCCAGCGAGCGCTCCAGCTTGTCGCGCTCCCGGCGCAGCTGGAGCAGCTCCTTCTTGGTCATCCCGGAGCCGGCCACGTCGTCGAAGTCGATTTCCTCGAGCTCCTTGAGCCGCTGCAGCCGCTTGAAGACCGTGGAGAAGTTCGTCAGCATGCCGCCCAGCCAGCGCTGGTTGACGAAAGGCATGCCCACCCGGCGGGCCTGCTCGGCGACCGCTTCCTGGGCCTGCTTCTTGGTGCCGACGTAGAGGATGGAGCCGCCGTGAGCGACCGTCTCCTTGATGAACTCGTAGGCGGTGTCGATGAAGTTGAGCGACTGCTGGAGGTCGATGATGTAGATGCCGTTGCGCTCGGCCAGGATGAATCGCTTCATCTTGGGGTTCCAGCGCCGGGTCTGGTGCCCGAAGTGCACGCCGCTCTCGAGCAGCTGCCGCATAGTGACGACCGGAGCCATGCCCGCGGTCCCCTTCCTGTTACGCGCCGTGCCTGATCGCACCGACGCTCTCGGTTGTTGCCTGGCGCCCGGGCGCACCCGCCGCGGTGTGGGAAACCGCGGACCGGTGGGATGCGTCCCGCCTGGGGCCGAGCCGGCACCTGGCGGCGAGCGGACGCGCGAATTTAGCCGGGAGCCCGTCTGCGGAACGCGGGCAGACTCCACGACCTGTTTGCCAGTCTACTCGCTATGCCCAAGCCCGCGGATGCACTCTCGGCTCGCTCAGGCACGGGCCTTCGGGGCACCCGCTCCCTCACGCGGCGGCCTCCTCCAGGCCCGCCCGTGCGGGCACCCTGCCGTGCGGGCACCCTGCCGTGCGGGCACCCTGCCGTGCGGGCACCCCGCCGTTCGGGCACCCCGCCCTTCAGGCACCCCGCCCTTCAGGCGCCCCGCCCTTCAGGCACCCCGCCCTTCAGGCACCCTGCCCTTCAGGCACCCTGCCCTTCAGGCACGGGGGTGCGCCTGACGGAACGCGGACGTGAGCCGCTCCACCGAGACGTGCGTGTAAATCTGGGTCGTGGCCAGCGACGCGTGGCCGAGGATCTCCTGCACGCTGCGCAGGTCCGCGCCGCCTTCCAGCAGGTGGGTCGCGGCGGCGTGGCGCAGGCCGTGCGGCCCGGTGTCGGGCACGGAGGGCACGGCGGCCAGCCTCGCGTGCACCACCCTCCGTGCGGTCCGGGGATCCAGGCGCCTGCCGCGGGCCCCCAGGAACAGGGCGGCCGCGCTGTCCGGGGCCACCAGCACCGGCCGGCCCTTCCCGGGCCCAGCGCGCCGTGGCCCGCTCGGCGGGCAGGCCCACGGGTACGGTGCGCTCCTTCCCGCCCTTGCCCAGGACCCGCACGGTCCGCCGGTCATGGTCGAGGTCACCGAGGTCGAGCCCGCACAGCTCACTGACCCGGATCCCGGTGGCGTACAGGAGTTCCATGATCGCGGTGTCGCGCAGGATCACCGCCTGGTCGCGGGGATCCGGCTCGCCCGGGGGATCCGGCTCAGCCCCGGGCCCTGGCTCATCGCGGGGACCGGGCTCTCTGCCGCCCCGCGGCTCCCGGCCTCGCGACGGCTGGCCGCGACCGCCCCCCGGTCCGCCTGGTTCCGCCAGCACGGCCGCCATCTGGTCCTGCCGGATCACCTCGGGCAGCTTCCGGCGCAGCTTCGGCGTGCCCAGCAACGGCCCCGGGTCGGCGGGAAGCCAGCCGCGGTCGTGCCCGAACGCGGTGAACGTGCGGGCCGACGCGGCCCGGCGGGCCAGCGTGGCCCGGGCCCGCCCGGTGGCGTGCTGGGCGGCCAGCCAGCCCCGGAGAACCGCGATGTCTAGGCCGTCCGGGCTGGTTACCCCCGCACGGGCGGCGTACTCCAGGAGGGCCCGGACGTCGCCCAGGTAGGCGCGGACAGTGTGTGCGGACACCCCGCGCTCCGCCGCAAGGTGCCGCCGGAAGGCCTCCAGCGCGGCCGCGAGCCGGTCCGGCAGCGGCTCAGCCGCATCCTCCCTGGACCCGTCAGCCATGAGCCCAGTCTGGGGCAGGACCGGCGCTCACTCCACCGCGACACTCAGCGGCACTCACGAGTAGCGGTCCTTACCGGCGCATACCGGCGTTTGCCTGCCGCGTGACCGCCCCGCCGTCACTCTGGCCGGCGCTCACTCCACCGTGACGCTCTTGGCCAGGTTGCGCGGCTTGTCCACGTCGTTGCCGAGCGCCACCGCCGCGTGGTAGGCGAGCATCTGCAGCGGCACGGAGAGCAGGATCGGGTCCAGCTCCGGCTCGTTCTTCGGCACCCGGATCACATGATCGGCGAGCTTGGGATCCAGGTCGGTGTGCGCGACGGCCACCACCGGCCCGCGGCGGGCACGGATCTCGCCCAGCGTGGACAGGTTCTTGTCGAGCAGCTCGTCGGCGGGGACGATCGCGACAGTGGGCAGGTCCGGGTTCACCAGCGCGAGCGGCCCGTGCTTGAGCTCGCTGGCCGGGTAGGCCTCCGCGTGCAGGTAGGAGACCTCCTTGAGCTTCTGGGCCCCCTCCCGGGCAACCGGGTAGCCGCGAACCCGGCCGATGAAGAACATGCCCTGGGCCTTCACCAACTCGGCGGCGACGTCGGCCACGTGCTGCTCGCCGGCCAGCATCTCCTCGATCTGCCCGGGGAGGGCGTGCAGGCCCGCGATGATCCGCCGGCCGTCGGCCGGGGAGAGGTCGTGGATTCGGCCCAGGTGCAGGCCCAGCAGGGCGAAGGCCACCGCGGTGGCGGTGAACGTCTTCGTCGAGGTGACCGAGATCTCCGGGCAGGCGTGCAGGTACACGCCGCCGTCGCACTGCCGGGCGATGGCGCTCCCGACCGAGTTCACCACCCCGAGCACGCGGCCGCCCTTGCGCTGCAGCTCCTGGATGGCGGCCAGCGTGTCGTAGGTCTCGCCGGACTGGCTGACCCCGACGTAGAGCGTGTCCGCCTCCACCACGGGGTTGCGGTAGCGGAACTCCGAGGCCGGCTCGGCGGACGCCGGGATCCGGGCCAGGTCCTCGATGAGCTGCGCGCCGACCTGGCCGGAGTAGTAGGCCGAGCCGCAGCCGAGCACCAGCACGCGGCGGATCTCCCGGAGCTCGCGCGCATCCATGTTCAGGCCGCCGAGGTGCGCGGTGTGGAACCGGCTGTCCAGGCGGCCCCGCAGGGCCCGCTCGACCGCGCGCGGCTGCTCGTGGATCTCCTTGCGCATGAAGTGCGTGTAACCCTCGGCGTCGTAGGAGCCCGCCTCGGTGTCGATGGTGGAGGGTTCCTTGATGGTGGTGCGCGCGTCGAGGGTCGAGGTCACGAAGCCGTCCGCGCGCACCGCCGCGACCTCACCGTCGTCGAGGTGCACGACCTGGCGGGTGTAGCGGACCAGCGCGGCCACGTCGGAGGCGACGAACATCTCCTTGTCGCCGAGGCCGAGGACCACGGGGCTGCCGTTCCGGGCGGCCACGATGACGTCGGGCTGGCGGGCGTCGAGGACCACGATCCCGTAGGTGCCGACCACGGAGGTCAGCGCCTGGCGGACCGCCTCTTCCAGATCGTCGGCGCTGCTGGCCGCGATCAGGTGGGCGAGCACCTCGCTGTCGGTCTCAGAGGCGAACACGGCCCCGTCCACGCTCAGCTTGGCCCGCAGCTCATCGGCGTTCTCGATAATCCCGTTGTGCACGACCGCGATCGGCCCGCAGACGTGCGGGTGCGCGTTGGCGTCGCTCGGCTCGCCGTGGGTGGCCCAGCGGGTGTGGCCGATGCCCGGGCTGCCCTTGAACCGCGCGGGCAGCCCTGCGGCCAGGTCGGCGACCCGGCCCTTGGTCTTGTGCACCCGGATCTCGCCGGACCGGCTGAGGACCGCGATGCCGGCCGAGTCGTAGCCCCGGTACTCCAGCCGGGCCAGGCCCTCCAGCAGGATGGGAACGCAGTCGCGCCCACCGATGTGAGCGACGATTCCGCACATGCTCTGCCCCCTCAGCCGTAGATGATGCGGCGCAGCTGACGCAGCGTGTACTGGGGCGGTGCCACCAGCCGTTGCTGAAGCTCAACCACGATCTGATTGAACGCGCGGTCGTTGGTCAGACCCCGTGCCTTGAGTTCCCCGTGGCGCCTGCGGACGTACGCGTCCGCTGGCTCGGAGAAGTACCCGACCACGTCATCGATCAATCGCGCTGCCTCCCCGGGGCCCAGCGAGCTGCTCCGGGTCAGGTGGGCGATCAGGTCCTCGAACGGCCGTTGCGCGCCTGCCACACGGAAAGCATGCTCGATAATCCAGCCGGATGGCAACGAGCCTGCCCGAAATCGGGCAGAATTTGGCTAATCGGCTCGCACAAACAGCCCGCAGTCGCCCGGACAGCCCGCAGTCGCCCGGACAGCCCGCAGTCGCCCGGACAGCCCGCCGACCCGGGCGGGCGGCAGCCTCGACCCCAGTCTGCTCATCGGGGCCGGCGCACCCGCCAGCCCCGCTCGCAGCGCTCGATGAACCCGCCCGCCGCCAGCTCACCCAGGCAGCGAAGCACGGTATCGAAATCCACGCCCGCCGACACCGCGATCCGGGCCGGCCCCGGCCACCCCGGGCGGGCACGGCTTCCAGGACGCTCAGGCTGACCGGGTCCAGCTCGTCGCGCGGCAGGACCGGGCTGCGGGACGGGTCATCCAGGTCGCGGGGGCTGAACGACAGGCAGGCGAGCACGTCGTGCACGTCGGTCACGCACACGGCCCCCCAGTCCCTGATCGCCAGGTGGCAGCCGGCCGACGCCATGGACGTCACTGGTCCCGGCACCGCCATCAGCGGGCGGTTCTGGTCCCGGGCGTGCCGGGCCGTGTTCAGCGCCCCGCTGCGCAGTGCGGCCTCGACCAGCACGGTCCCACGGCTGAGCGCGGCGATCAGGCGGTTGCGCACCAGGAACCCCGGCCGGGTCGGCATGCGGCCGGGCGGCTGCTCGCTGACCAGTGCCCCGTGGGCGACGATGGCCTCGAACAGGTCGTGATGGCTGCGGGGGTAGGGGGCATCCAGCCCGGAGGGCAGGACCGCGACGGTGACCCCCTCGGCGGCCAGGGCGCCGCGGTGCGCCTGGCCGTCGATCCCGAACGCACCGCCGGACACCACCGTCCAGCCGCGCTCGGCCAGGGCCGCCGCCAGTTCGGTGGTCACGTGGGTGCCGTAGCCGGTGGCCGCCCGGGTCCCGACGATGGATACCGAGCGCAGGCAGGCGAACCGGAGGTCAGCCTGGCCGCGCACCCACAGGCCCCAGGGGCGCCCCGCGCCGAGCAGATCGAGCTGGCTGGGCCACTCCGGGTCGTCCGGGCACACCAGCCGGATCCCGTCCCGCTGCCAGGCCTCCACCGTGACCCCGGTCGGCGCGTCGCCCAGCCGGGCTGCCCACCGCCGCCGGGCCCGGTCCAGGCCCGGGATGGCCAGCGCGGTCCCCAGGGCCGTGCCCCTGGTCAGCGCGGCGATCACCGCCGCGGGTGAACGCTGCTGCAGCAGGACCCCCAGCTGCGCGTCGCCGGGCTCGGCAACCCAGGTCAGCACGGCCCGGGCCAGCCGGTCCCGGTGCTGCCCGTCCTGGCCGTGGCTCATCGGGGCACCCCCAGCCACAGGCCGAGCGCGGCGCTGGTCTGCTCGGCGGTCGGACGCGGTACCCCGGCCAGGTCGGCCAGCGTCCACGCCACCCGGATCACGCGGTGCACCCCCCGCGCGCTGATCTCCCCCAGGTCCATGGCGCGCTCCAGGGGCACGAGCGCGCCGGCCGCGGGCGCGTAGCTGCGGCGCAGCTCGCTGCCCGGGATTTCGGCGTTGAGCCGCCAGGGCGTGTCCCGCAGCCGGGCCGCCGCCCGGCACCGGGCCGCCTCGACCCGGGCGGCCACAGTGGCACTGGACTCCGCGAAGCGTCGCGTCGCTGAGCAGCTCGCCCCGGCTGACCGGCATGAACTCGACCTTCACATCTACCCGGTCGAGCAGCGGCCCGGACAGCCGGGCCAGGTACCTCCGGCGGACCGCGGGCGTGCAGGCGCAGGCTGCCTGCGGTCCGGGTCCCTTGGCGCACGGGCACGGGTTGGCCGCCAGCAGGAGCGTGAACCGGGCCGGGAAGCGCGCGGTCACCCCGAACCGCGCCACCACGACCTCCCCCGACTCCAGCGGCTGGCGGAGCGCGTCGAGCACATCGCGCCCGAACTCAGGCGCCTCATCGAGGAAAAGGCAGCCGCGGTGGGCCAGCGAGGCGGCCCCCGGGCGGATCACCCCGCTGCCGCCGCCGACGATCGCGGCCTTGGTCGCGGTGTGGTGCGGGGCGCAGAACGGCGGCGCGGTCAGCAGCGGGCTCCGGTCGGGGAGCACGCCTGCTACCGAGTGGATCGCGGTGACCTCGAGCGCCGCGGCGGGGTCGAGGCGGGGCAGCACGGTGGGAACCCGC
Source organism: uncultured Actinomycetes bacterium (assembly GCA_963751175.1). Lineage (GTDB taxonomy): Bacteria > Actinomycetota > Actinomycetes > Streptosporangiales > Streptosporangiaceae > RYN-230. The sequence continues at coordinate 118,982 of CAVVTM010000020.1, forward strand.
TCGGCGAGCATGGTCTTGCCGGCGCCCGGCGGCCCGAGCAGGCAGAGGTGATGGCCACCCGCGGCGCAGATTTCCGCGGCCCTCCGCGCGGTCGGCTGGCCCAGCACATCAGCCAGGTCGGGCCCGGGACCCGCCGGGGCACGGGGCGGTTCCCCGCCGCGGCCGGGGCCAGGGGCCCCGCCAGGCCGCCAGCCGCCGCCGGCCGACCGCGGGGCCCCGGGCAGGCCGCCGGGACCGGCCTGGAGCCCGGATCCCCCGCAGCCAGCTGAGCAGCCCCGGCAGGGTCGTGGCGCTCAGCACCCGCAGACCGGGGACCAGCGCGGCCTCGGCCTCGTTGGCGCTGGGCACCGCGACGCACCGGAAGCCGCTGACCGCCGCGGCCGCGAGCCGCGGGCAGCACGCCGCGGACCGGGCGCAGCTGGCCGTCGAGCCCGAGCTCGCCGAGGAACGCCACCCCGTCGATCCCGGCCGCCGGGACCGAGCCCGCGGCGCCGAGGATGGCCACCGCGATGCCGATGTCGAACCCGCTGCCCCGCTTGGGCAGGCTGGCCGGGGACAGGCCGACCGTGATCCGCCGCTGTGGCCACTGCTCGCGGCTGTTCACGATCGCGGCCCGGATCCGGTCCCTCGCCTCGCGGAGGGCCGTATCGGGCAGGCCCACCAGGAGCAGCCCCGGGAGCCCATTCTGGATGTCGGCCTCGATCTCGACCGGGTGGCCCTCCACCCCGACCAGGGCGATCGAGTGGGTCCGGGCGACCGGCATTCAGCCCACCCCCCGCACGTGCTCGAGGGTGAACTCCCCGGACGTGTCGCGGACCAGCCCGATCACGTCAATCCGCACCTCATCGAACCTCAGCCCCCGGGCGTCCAGCCACGCGGACGCCAGCCGGCGCAGCCGGAGGCGCTTACTGAGGCTGACGGCCTCGAGGGGGCTGCCGTACCTGAGTCCCGAGCGGGTCTTGACCTCGCAGACCACGAGGACGCGGCGCTCGAGGGCCACGATGTCCAGCTCGCCGGTCTCGCACCGCCAGTTCCGGTCCAGGATCCGCAGCCCGGCCCGTTCCAGGTACTCGGCCGCGAGCTGCTCGCCGCGGCGGCCCAGCTCGTCCTTGTCCTTCACCCGGCATCACCTCCGGTGATGACGGTGCCGGAACGGGAAGCGCCGCGGTGGCGCAGCTGCCGCGCTGTGGACGGCGGAGCACGAAACGGGATTCTGTGGACGGGTAAGGCCGCTTTGTCACTGCCGCGTGCTTCAATCCGGGCGGCCCACCCAGCGGCAGGGCCAGGAAACTGCCGCCCAGAGGAAGCTCAGGCCATGAGCACGGCCACGCCGTGCGATGTCCATGTCCCGGCGCCCGGGACCAGGCCAGGCCAGGCCAGCGGCGGGTCACTTGGTGTCGTCGGGAACCTCGAGCTCGGCGCGCGCCAGCTCCTCGACGTTGACATCCTTGAACGTGACAACCCGGACATTCTTCACGAACCGTGCTGGGCGGTACATATCCCACACCCACGCGTCCTGCATGATGACCTCGAAGTACACCTCGCCGTTGTCGGACGCGCGGACGTTCAGTTCCACGTCGTTAGTGAGGTAGAACCGCCGCTCAGTCTCGACCACGTGGGTGAACAGCCCCACGACGTCCCGGTACTCGCGGTAGAGCTGCAGTTCCATCTCAGTCTCGTACTTCTCGAGATCTTCTGCGCTCATGTCCTCCCCCTCCGATTAGCCTGCGTCGGGAGGTCCAGTCCGGATGCCATCAACGATAGGCCAATTCTCCGCCGAGCAATTCTCCGGACCTCATCTGCCCGCCAGCCGCCTGCCCGCCAGCCGCCTGCTCATCAGCCGCCTGCTCGTCAACCACCGGGCCGGCCTCCGCCTGTGCCACTGCCTGGCCGCCCGCCCCGGGGCCTGCCACCTCGGGGCCTGCCACCTCCGGGCCTACCACCTCCAGGCCAGCGACCTCCTGCTCGACGATCTCCTGGTCCATCACCGGCAGGTCCCGGACCGGTCCATTGACGTTAGCGAATGACGCGCGGTGCTCTGGGCACGGCCCGTGCTGGGCCAGTGCCCGCATGTGGCTCCGGGTGGAATACCCCTTGTGCCGGGCGAACCCGTACGCCGGGTAGTGCTCGGCGAGCCCGGTCATGATGCGGTCCCTGGTCACCTTGGCCACGATCGAGGCGGCCGCCACGCAGGCCGCCACCTCGTCGCCCTTCCACATGGCGAGCGCGGGGACGCCCAGGCCGCGGACCGCGAAGCCGTCGGTGAGCACGTACCCCGGCTGGCAGGACAGCCCCGCCAGCGCCCGCCGCATCCCGGCGATGTTGCAGACGTGCAGCCCGCACGCGTCGATCTCGGCGGCCGGGATGATGACCCGGTGCCAGCTGAGCGCGGTCCGCATCACCTCGGCGTACGCCTCCTCACGAGCCGCGGCCGTGAGCGTCTTGGAGTCGGCGATGCCGCTGAGCCCGGAGAGCTTGCGGGGATCCAGGACCACCGCGGCGACCACCAGCGGGCCGGCGCAGGCCCCGCGGCCCGCCTCGTCGATCCCGGCCACCGGGGACAGGCACGGCCCGGGCCAGGACGCGCTCGTATCCCGTCAGTCCTGCCGCACGCCGGGGGGTGTAACCGGGATGCCGCCACCAAGGCATCGCCACTTCGTTACCAGCGCTTCCCCCGGCGGCCGGGCCACCGCCCGCCGGCCTCACGCGTGGTCGGGTGTGAGTCTGGCCCGCGGCGCCGCCGCCGGTCCAGCCAGGTCAGGGGCACGGCCACTGACCCGGCCAGCACGAACGGCGCGGCCGGCGTCGTGAGATCGCCGATCGCCCGGGCACCGAGCGCCTGGCTGGTGTTCAGCTTGGTGAACGTGGCCGGGATGGGCAGCACGCGGAACCGGCTGGGCGGCCACAGGATCACGAACGCCCGGCCGACTACCTGGCTCTCCGGGATCGCGCCGCCACCCGGGTCGCCGATGTGGCCGCGGGAGTCGTAGGAGACGTTGCGGTGGTCGCCCATCACCCACAGGTGCCCCGGCGGCACGATGACGTTGAACTTGGTCGCGGACGGCCGGTTGCCCGGGTACAGGTAGGACTTCTCGCTGAGCGGGACGCCGTTCACCGTGACCCGGCCCGCCTGACAGCAGGCGACGTGGTCACCGGGCAGGCCGATGACCCGCTTGATGTAGTCGTGCACGCCCGGGGAGATGCCGAAGAGCCCGACGACCGCGTGGCCGAACTCGCTGGCCAGCCGGACGACCGGGTCGCTGGACGCCTGCGGGCTGGGCGGATCCCACGAGCCCTCGCCGTTGAACACGATCACGTCGCCGCGCTCGATCGAGCGGAAGTGATAGACGAGCTTGTTGACCAGGACCTTGTCGCCGATGTCGAGCGTGTTCTCCATCGAGGAGGACGGGATGAAGAACGCCTGCACCACGTAGGTCTTGATCACCAGCATGATCGTCAGCGCGAGCGCGAACAGGACGAGCAGCTCCGTCCACCAGGAGAGGCGGCGCCTCCTCCGGGACGCGGCCGGCTTCGCCGTGGCCGGGCCCGCCTGGGCGCGGCCGGTGCCGCCCGGGCCGCCAGCCTGACCGCCAGGGCCGCCGGCACCTGCGGACTGGGCCGTGGCGTCACGGCGCGGCGGAGGAGTCATCGTCCCGGCGCCCCCTGGCATCTCCGGCTCTGCGGTCGCTGCCCTGTCGCCGTCGTGGCCAGGCAGTTCAACACCTGGAGAGCCTGTCATCGCAGGCTCGCCCGTACCCCGGTCGTCGTTCATTGTGTCCGAGCCTAACGCCGGTCTGCCGTAACGTGTGCGCTCTGCCGGCGGCACGCCCGCGCCAGCGGCAGCATCCCGGCCAGTCCCATGGACCCGGACGGGATCCGGAACGCCTCCATGGCCCAGGCCTTGATGACCACCGTGAGCCCGGCGGCCAGCAGGAGCAGGACCGCTAATTCGCGCCACAACGGCATCGGGCGCGCACGGGTTGGCGGGCTGCCGGCCGGTGCCGTGCCCGCGTAACCGAGATCCTTCCCGGCCATCGGAGGAGAGCGCGGTCAGCGCGCCGGCTAGCGCCGCTCCCGGATGCGGGCGGCCTTGCCGCGCAGCTCGCGGAGGTAGTACAGCTTCGCCCGGCGCACCCGGCCGCGGGTCACGAGCTCGATCTTCTCGATCGAGGGCGTGTGCACCGGGAACGTCCGCTCCACCCCGACGCCATAGCTGATCTTGCGCACGGTGAACGTCTCGCGCGCCCCGCCACCCTGGCGGCGGATCACCACGCCCTGGAACACCTGGATCCGGGAGCGGGCGCCTTCCGTGACTCGCACATGGACTTTCAACGTGTCCCCGGGCCGGAATTCGGGGATGTCAGAGCGGATCTGGGCCTGCTCCAGCTCGGCGATCGCGGTGTGCATGGCTGCGTTCCTCAGTTGTCCTCACGCGCGCACAGGCCAGCGAACGCGTGGCATCGTCTCGTCGGTGTCAGTCAGTCCCTGGGCGCTGAGGGCACCAGGACGCGCTCACCCGCAGGGTCGGCCTGGTGTGGGTGGCAGACTTCAGTGTGCCATATCTTCCGCACTGATCGGGAAGCCAGCCTCAAGGAGCACCTGCCGGTCCCGTGCGTCGAGCCGGGTTCCGGCCTCGCCGGCGGCCAGGCGGGCGGCCAGATCCGGGCGGAGCGCGGCGGTCCGGCGCAGCGCCTGATCGCGCCGCCACCGCGCGATGGCCGCGTGATCCCCGGACAGCAGGACCGGCGGGACCTCGCGCCCGCGCCAGACGCGCGGCCGGGTGTACGCCGGGCCTTCGAGCAGGCCGGCCATGGGGCCCTCGCCGGCGCCGAATGAGTCGTCAGCGGCCGAGTCCGCGTTGCCGAGGACGCCGGGCAGCAGGCGGCCGACCGCGTCCACCATGACCAGCACCGCGGGCTCTCCCCCGGACAGCACGTAGTCCCCGATGGATACCTCATCGACCGGCATGCGGTCGCGCGCCTCGTCGACGACGCGCGCGTCGATCCCCTCGTACCGGCCACAAGCAAAAACCAACCATCCGCAACGGGCCCACTCCGCGGCCATCGCCTGCGTGAACGGGACCCCCGCGGGGGTGGGAACCACCAGCCGGGCCGGTGCCGGGCCCGGACCCGTCACCGCATCCAGCGCCTCACCCCACGGCTCCGGGGACATCACCATGCCCGGGCCGCCGCCGAACGGGGCGTCGTCCACGGCGCGGTGCACACCGTGAGCCCAGGTCCGCAGGTCGTGCACCTGGAGGTCGATATCCCCGCGCGAGGCCGCCTTGCCGAGCAGCGAGACGCTGAGCGGGGCGAAGTAGTCCGGGAAGATCGTGATGATGTCGATGCGCACCCGGCTCACCTCAGCTTCCTGCCGGACCGGCCTGATCCGGTTCCCCGGCAGCCAGCTCGAGCAGCCCGGGCGGCGGGTCGATAACGAGCCTGCCCGCGGCCACGTCGACTTCGGGCACGATCGCGGCCACGAACGGGACCAGCAGCTCATGTCCGGATGCCCCACGTGCCCGCCCGCCGCCCGCCAGCACGGGGCCAGCCGGGCCAGGGCCCGGGCGGGCCCGCCCGTGGGGACCGGCCCAGCCTGAGCCGATTCGGCGTGGTCTGGGGCATCCTGACCTGGCCGGGCCTGGGAACCCCCGGGCCCGGGCTCGATGACGAGCAGGTCCTGCCCGAAGTGCCGGACGTCCTTGACCCGGCCCACGGGCTCGCCCGAGGTCGTGACCACGGCCAGCCCGATCAGCTCCGCGTCGTGGAACTCGTCCGGGTCGTCAGACGGCCCGGCCTCGGCCGAGTCCAGGGTGAGCCAGACCCCGCGCAGATCCTCGGCCTGGTTCCGGTCGGTGATCCCGGCGAACTGGACCAGGAGCCGGCCGGAATGCCAGCGCACCGATTCGACCGTGAGCGGGCCCGCCGTGACCGGGTCGGTGGCCAGCACGTGGCCCGCAGCGAACCGGCGGTCTGGCTCATCGGTGCGCACTTCCACCGATAGCTCGCCGCGGACCCCGTGCGGCCGGGTGATCCGGCCGACGACCAGTTGCATGGCGGGCTAAGGCGTGTCTCGTGGATCTTGGCCGTCGCGAGCGGCCGCCGGCGGGATGCATCGCAAGGCGGAGGAGGCGCCCATAGCGGAGCTATGGGCGCCGACGACAACGCCGCGAGGCGCCCGTCCGGTGGACGCGCAGCAGGCTGAAGATCCACGAGACACGCTTAACGAACCTCGTCCACGTCCAGCAGGTCGACCCGGACGTACTTGCCGCCGGCCAGCGAGCCGATCACGGTTCGCAGCGCCTTGGCGGTCCGGCCGCCCCGGCCGATGACCTTGCCGAGGTCCTCGGGGTGGACCCGCACCTCGAGGACCCGGCCCCGGCGCAGCCCGTGGCTGTCCACCCGGACTTCATCCGGGTGTTCCACGATGCCCTTTACCAGGTGCTCGAGGGCCTCTTCCAGCATGTCAGGCTCCGTCGCCCTGCTCCGCGGCCACCGGCTCGGCCGCAGCGGGCTCCGCCGCCTTTTCGGTACTGGCCTCGTCGGTGCTGGCCTCCTCCGTGCTGGCCTTGGCCGGCTTCTCCTCCTCGGCCGCATCCGCCATGGCGGAGTCAGCCTCAGGGGCGTCAGCCTCGGCGGCGTCAGCCTTGGCGGCGTCCCCCTCAGGGGCGTCAGCCCTAGGGGCGTCAGCCTCGGCGGCGTCAGCCTTAGGGGCGTCAGCCTCGGCCGCGTCAGCCTCGGCCGCGTCAGCCTCGGCGGCGTCAGCCTCGGCCGCGTCAGCCTCGGCCGCGTCAGCCTTGGCCGCGTCAGCCTTGGCCGCGTCAGCCTCCGGGGCGTCCGCCTTGGCCGCGTCAGCCTTGGCGGAGTCAGCCTTCGCCGTCTCCGGCTTGGCGCTCTTGCCCGCCGTGGCCGGCTTGGCGCCCGCCCGGCTGGATGACCGGCCCGGGCCAGCCTTCGCGCCGCTCGCGCCCGCGTCCGCCTGGTCGCCGTCAGCCTTAGCGCCGGGCTTGCGGCCCTTGCCCTTGCCGGCGTCACCGACGCCGACGGCCTCGGCCACGGCTGCCGCGTAGGCGTCCTTCTTGTCCGCCTTCGGCGCCGCCATCTTCAGCGTGCCCTCGGCGCCGGGCAGGCCCTTGAACTTCTGCCAGTCGCCGGTGATCTCCAGGATCTTGCGGACCGGGTCGGTGGGCTGAGCGCCGACGGACAGCCAGTGCTGGGCCCGCTCCGAGTTGACCTCGATGAACGAGGGCTCGCTCTTCGGGTGGTACTTGCCGATCTCCTCGATCGCGCGGCCGTCCCGCTTGGTGCGGGCGTCGGCCACGATGATCCGGTAAAACGGCGCATGGATCTTGCCCATGCGCTTCAGCTTGATCTTGACAGCCACGGGTGTGGTCTCTCCCAGTAAAGCTCGGATTGCAGGCAGCGTTCGCGCCGGGTGAGGACCACCGCGTCGGCCTGCTCGGTCCCGGGGCCGGCGAGCGTGAGAGGGCGTCGCAGGATCCCGGGGTGACCGTCACATTGTGCCAGACACACGGGGGCAGGGCGTAATCGAAGCGAATCACGCTCCCGCCGGGGCTGTTCCCGGCGTCCCGCTCCCCTCGCGCGGTCCCGTCGTGACTACGGCGGATAGACCGTTAGGGACCGTCTTCGTCGTGATCACGAGAGGGAGCCGGGGCTATTTCTCGTCGTCCTGCTTCTGGCGGTTGCGCCGGAGAAGGCCGAAGCCGGCGGGCAGGCTGGACGGCCCGGACGTTCCGCCGGTCAGCGAGTCCGGCGGGGGCATCTTGCTGGCGACCTTGCCTGCTGCCCGGAGGGCGGCCGGGTTGGAGGTCAGCGCCTCCAGGCTCGCGGCCAGTTCCTCCTGTGAGCCGGGCATCCCGCCCCCGCCCAGGCCTGCGGGCAGGGCCGGGGCCGCGCCATTGCCGGCCGCGGGAACGCCGCGCGGCTTGGCGCCCGACTTCGGGGCGGCCGGGTTGCCGCCTGGGCGCCCGCCCTTGGGCTTCTTCTTGCCCTTTTTGCCCTTGGCGCTCTTCGTGGCGGCCCGGCGCATGCCGGGGATGGCAGGCATGCCGGGCATCCCGCCGCCGCCCATCATCTGCCGCATCATCTTCTGGCCCTCAAGGAACCGGACGACGAGATTGTTCACTTCACCCACGGTGACCCCGGAGCCGTTGGCGATCCGGACCCGGCGGCTTCCGTTGAGGATCTTCGGGTTGCGGCGTTCGGCGGGGGTCATCGAGTTGACGATGGCCGCCGCACGGTCCAGGTCCTTGTCGCTGATCTGGCTGAGCATCTCGCGGTTCTGCGCCGCGCCGGGCAGCATGCCGAGCAGGTTGCCGATGGGTCCCAGCTTGCGCACCATGGCCAGCTGCTCGACGAAGTCCTCGAGGGTGAAGCCCTCGCCGGAGGCCAGCTTGCTGGCCATGGAGGCGGCCTGGTCCTCGTCGAACGCGCGCTCCGCCTGCTCGATCAGGGTGAGCATGTCGCCCATGTCGAGGATCCGCGACGCCATCCGGTCGGGGTGGAAGACGTCGAAGTCCTCGAGCTTCTCCCCGGACGACGCGAACATCACCGGGCGGCCGGTGAGCTCGGCGATGGACAGTGCGGCACCGCCGCGCGCGTCGCCGTCGAGCTTGGTGAGCACGACGCCGTCGTAGCCAACGCCGTCCAGGAACGCCTGGGCGGTGGCCACGGCGTCCTGGCCGATCATCGCGTCCACCACGAACAGGATCTCGTCCGGGTCGGTGGCGTCCCTGATCGATGCGGCCTGGCGCATCATTTCCTCGTCGATGCCCAGGCGGCCCGCGGTGTCGATCACGACCACGTTGTGCTGGCGGCGGCGGGCCTCCTCGATCGAGTCGCGGGCCACCGCGACCGGGTCGCCTACCCCGTTGCCCGGCTGGGGCGCGTAGACCGGCACCCCGGCCCGCTCACCCAGCACCTGCAGCTGCTGGACCGCGTTGGGGCGCTGCAGGTCCGCGGCGACCAGCAGCGGCGTGTTGCCCTGGTGCTGCAGCCAGAGGACGAGCTTGCCGGCCAGCGTGGTCTTGCCGGAACCCTGCAGGCCCGCCAGCATGATCACGGTCGGCGGGACCTTGGCGAACCGCAGCCTGCGGGCCTCGCCGCCGAGGATGGTGATGAGTTCCTCGTGAACGATCTTGATGACCTGCTGGGCCGGGTTGAGCGCCGAGGAGACCTCTTCCGAGGACGCGCGCTCCTTGATGCGGGCGATGAACTCCCGCACCACGGGGAGGGCCACGTCCGCCTCGAGCAGGGCGATGCGGATCTCGCGGGCCGTCGCGTCAATGTCGGCCGGGGACAGTCGCCCACGCCCGCGCAGGGTGGAGAAGACCTGGGTCAGCCGGTCGGAGAGTGTCTCGAACACGCATCCCAGGCTATCCGGTCATGGCCACCGGGTCAGTGCCACTGGCGTGCCCCGGCCGGCGATCCTGGGTCAGCTGGCCCGGGATAGCTGTGGGCTAGCTGGTGAGCGCGGCGAGCACCTGGGCGGCGATCTTGCCCCGGATCCGGGAACCGCCGACCGGGCCGCCGGACGCGTCCACCACGTAGAACACGTCCACCGCCTCGGCGCCGAGCGTCTCCACCCGGGCCGCCTTCACGTCGAGACCGCAGTCGCCGAGCGCGCGGCCGATCCGCCAGAGCAGCCCGGGGGCGTCGTGGGCGCGCACTTCCACCACCGTCGCGGTCCGCGAGGCGTCGTCAAGCAGGGTGACCTTGGGCGGGGCCACCGCCACCTGCACCGGCGATTCCCGGTAGGCGCGCATCCGGCGCTCCAGCCGTTCCGCCACGTCGAGCCGCCCTTCCAGGGCCCGGCGCAGGTCGCTGGTGACCAGGTCCGCTTCGGGTGGGTCGCCGTATTCCGGGGCGACGGTGAAGGCGGCCACGGCCATGTTCCCGTGCGAGATGGCGTTCGCGGACCGCACCGCGAGCCGGTGCGAGGCGAGCACGCCCGCGGCCTGCCACAGCAGCCCGGGGCGGTCCGGCGCGACGATGGTCACCTCGGAGCCTTTCAGCCGCGCGGCGGGCGCACCGTCGTCGGCGAGCGCGGCCTGGTCCGGGCGCAGCGGCAGCGGCTCGGGCAGCGCCTCCCCGGCCAGCCGGGACTCCACCCGCCGGACCAGGTCGCCGACCAGGCCTTCCTTCCAGTCGTTCCAGGCAGCCGGGCCGGTCGCCTGGCCGTCCGCGATGGCCAGCGCGTGCAGCAGCTCGAGCAGCGGCCGGCCGCCGACAACGGAGGCCACCTGGGCCACGGTGACCGGGTCGTCGAGGTCGCGGCGTGTCGCCGTCTGCGGCAGCAGCAGATGATGCCGGACGGCCCCGGCGACCAGTTCCGCGTCGGACGGGCCGAGCCCGACCCGGCGGGCCACGTCCCGGGCCACGACCTCGCCGGTGACCCGGTGATCACCGGGCCATCCCTTGCCGATGTCATGCAGCAGGGCGGAGAGCAGCAGCAGGTCGGGCCGGGCCACGTCCCGGGTGAGGACGGCCGCCCGCGCGGCGGTTTCCACCAGGTGCCGGTCCACCGTGTAGGTGTGCAGCGGGTTGCGCTGTGGCCGGTTGCGCACCCGGTCCCAGTCCGGCAGCAGGCTCGCGACCAGGCCCTCCTGGTCCAGCGCCTCCCAGACCGGGACGGCGGCCGGGCCCGCGCCGAGCAGCGCGACCAGGGCGTCACGGGCTTCCGGCGGCCAGGGCACCGGCAGCGGCGGGCATTCGGCCAGGCGGGCCAGCGTGCGCGGCGCGAGCGCCAGCGCGGCCTGCGCGGCCGCGGCGGCGGCGCGCAGCGGGAGCGCCGGGTCAGCGGCCGGATCGGCGGCCCGGGCCAGCACCACCTCACCGTCCTGCTCGACCAGCCCGTCCGCCACCGGGCGGCGCTGGGCCTTGCCCCGGCGCCTGCCGCCCCGGCTGCGCTGGGCCTGCCGGAACGCCTGGTCGACCGAGTAGGCGACGGCCCGGCCGGCCCCGGCCAGGTGACGCATGAGTGCGTCCGCGTCCAGCAGCCCGAGCACCCGGGCCACCTCGTCCTGCTCCTGCAGGACGAGCCGGTCGGCGGGGCGGCCGGTGATCTCGTGCAGCGCGTGGCGCGCGTCCATGATGGACTCGTACGCGGCCCGGACCCTCGGCCCGGGGCCGGGCGCGACCCACGCGGCCGCGATGGCCTGGATCGCGTGCACGTCGCGCAGCCCGCCCCGCGCTTCCTTGAGGTCGGGCTCGAGCAGGAACGCCAGCTCGCCGCTGCGCCGGGTCCGCTCCACATGCAGCGCCTGCAGCTCAGCCAGCCGGGTGCCGGCGGAGGCCCGCCAGTCCTCCAGGGCACGGAGGCGCAGCGCGTTGGTGAGGTCGGGATCGCCCGCCACATGCCGGGCATACAGCAGCCCGAGCACTACCTTCAGGTCGGTCCTGGCCACCCGGCGGGCTTCCGCCGTGGTGCGCACCGCGTGGTCGAGGCGGGTGCCAGAGTCCCAGATCGGGTACCAGATGCGGTCCGCCATCGCGGCGATGCCGTCCCGCCCGTCGTGCAGCAGGAGCACATCGAGGTCGCTGCCGGGTAGCAGCTCACGCCGCCCGTAGCCGCCCACGGCGACCAGGGCGACCCCCGGTTCCGCGCCCAGCAGGGAGGCCAGCCAGCGGTCGGTTTCCGCACTCCGCCGGGCGCGGTCGGCGGCGAACGATGTCAGGGGCGGCCCGTCGGGCTGCGAACGGGCCGAGGGTGCGGACATCATGACTGCCCAGCCCCCCGACCCGTACGGCGCACTCCGATCAGACCTCTATCGCTGCTAGGGGGCTACAGAGCGCCTGAACCGCGCTCACCCGTCCGGACCCGCACAACCGTTTCAACCGCGACGGCCCACACCTTCCCGTCGCCAATGCGTCCAGTCTGCGCTGCCTTGACGATCACGCCGATCAGGTCGTCGGTGTCCTCGTCGTCGCAGAGCACTTCCAGTCTTACCTTGGGCACCAGGTCCACCTGGTACTCAGCACCTCGGTAGACCTCGGTGTGACCACGCTGGCGGCCGTAGCCGCTGGCCTCACTCACGGTCATCCCATGGACACCAAAGGCCTGCAACGCCGCCTTCACCTCGTCCAGCTTGAACGGTTTGATCACGGCAGTGATGAGCTTCATGCGACCACCTTCTCGGGGCACCCTGTCCTGTGCCGACCCTCCGCCTGAGGCGTTTCGCCCGCCATCACAGAGTGTTTCGGGGGAGTGAAAGACGTGTGTCACATGTTACGAGCAGGTTTCGCCATCTGGCGGCACCGGGACGGACGGGAGTTTCCGGTGATGGCGGGCGTAAGCCGGCCGCAGTTCCGCGTCGGCGTAGTAACGGTGGAACACCCCGGTGGCTGAGCCGGAGATCGGCGGGACTATCCACGTCCAGTCGGCCGGGCAGATCCGGCCCGCCCGCTCCTCCCGGGCCAGGTGGGTCAGGAAACGGCGTGACTCCGTGTGGTGATCGGTGATCGTCACGCCGGCCGTCTCGAACGAGTGCAGCACCGCGAGATTGAGCTCCACGAGCGCCAGGTCGCGCCACAGTGAACGGTCCCGGGTGGTGTCCAGCCCCATCCGGGCCGCGATGTCGGGTAGCTGGTTGTAACGACCGGGATCCGCCAGGTTGCGGGCCCCGATCTCGGTGCCCATGTACCAGCCGTTGAACGGGGCCGCCGGGTAGCAGATGCCGCCGATCTCCAGGCACATGTCACTGATGACCGGCACCGCGTACCAGCGGAGCCCCAGCTCGCCGAACCAGGGGAAACGCGGGTGGATGAGGTGGACCTCGGTGACCGCGTCATCCGGCATGCCGAACACCTGGGGGTGCTCACCAGCGGTGGAGATGACCAGCGGCAGGACGTCGAACCGGCCCTGGCCGTCGGTGGCCCAGCCGAGCTCGCGGGCCAGGTCGGTGAGTTCCGTGCTGCACGGCTCGCCGCGCACGGACCCGTCGGGCTGCCGGTAACCGGCGTACCGGACCAGCTGCTCGTTCCAGATGCGCGGGCCACCCCGGCCTGGCGTATCGGGTGCGAATACGGTGATGGTGGGCCGGATCCGGCCCTGGTTGGAGGCGGCGCGCAGGTGACCCGCACACTCCGCCGCGATGCCCGCCGCGGTGTCCACGTCGCGGCGGTCCCGGACCTTGAGGCTCTTCCAGTAGAGCCGCCCGATGCAGCGGCTGCTGTTACGCCACGCCACCCGTGCACCGAACTCCAGCTCCTCGGGCGTGTGCCGGTAGGTACCGGTCTGGCTGATCTCCCGGCGGATTTCCCGGAGCCGCGGCCCGGCCGGGGGCGCGCCCGGGACCTCGCGGCCGTGGAGCCAGATGAACTCCGCCGCGGCATCCATGTCCACGGGCCGGGCGGACCTGCCCAGCCCGGTGAAGCGGGCAGTCCGGAGCACGCGGCCTGGCCACCGCGGCCGGGACGGCCTGGCCAGCCGGGCGGGCCGGGGGGCGGTACCGGCGGCAGCCGCCCCCGGTGAGGTGGCGGCCGGCGGACAATCCACGGCCGGGCCGCCCGCCAGACGGTCCGTTCCCGGCCGGTCCACGGCCGGATCAGGCGCCGGGCTCTCCGGTTCCCGGCCGGTCCACGGCCGGATCAGGCGCCGGGCTCTCCGTTCCCGGCCGGTCCACGGCCGGATCAGGCGCCAGGCTGTCCGACCCCGGGCCGGGCATCCCCGGAGCGTCTCGCAGCAGGCTGTCCGCAGCGGGGCAGGCCAGCACGGCGCCTCCTGCTGCGGGGGTGGCTTCCGCAGGGCCGGCTGCCGCAGGGCCGGCTGCCGGCGGGCCGGGTAGCGCGGGACTGGCTACTGCCGGGCTGGCTACTGCGGGACTGGCTACTGCAGGGCTGGCGAGCACCAGGCCGCCCGCGACGGGGCTGTCCGCCGCCGGGTTGGGCCCTGCGGGGCTGGCCACCACGGAACTCTTGACCATGAAACTGGCTCCCGCTGGGCTGGCTACGGCTGATCTGGTTATCACTGGTCTGGTTATCACTGGTCTGGTTATCGACTGGTCTGGTTATCACTGGTCTGGTTATCACTGGTCTGGTCATCGCCGGGATGGCCATCACTGGAGTCGCCACGGCGGAACCGGCCCGGGCCGGACTGGTCACCGCCGGACCGGCCATCACCGGAATGGGCAGCAGTGAACTATCCGGCGCGCGGCACACCGCGGCCAGGGCCGGGCCGGGCGTGGTGCGCGCGGCCACCGCCGAGGGCGTCCAGCGGGTAAATAGGCCCCCGCGCAAAAAGGTTCTCAGGGCTGACTTCATCGCCGCGCCATCCCATTAAGCGTAGCGTGCGTCGAGTGGCACTATTAGCTGGCGCACTCATGACCAACGGAATCCGCGACTGCGTTAACCGTTAACTCGCTGGGAGGATCCACGGGGTCCGCATGAATACGCCAATTACTCCGCCCCGTGGTGCGCAGCACCTGCATGCACCTACCCACCATCGGCGAGGGTCCGCTGATGTAGACATCGTCATTTCTTTGCGGTAGCTGGCGCGCGACGATATCGGGGAGCATTCCCTTCACGCCGCTGTAGCCCGGGTCGTGCGAGACCGCGGTGCTGATGCGCAGCCACGGGTAGTACGACTCGAGCCGCCACAAGTCAGGCAAGTCGTAGAGCTCCGACTCGCGGCGGGCGCCAACGATCAGGCGGATCCGGCGCCGGCAGTCGGGCTGACTGTCCGCGATGACCTGCTCAATCAGCGCCTTGAGGGGCGCCAGGCCTGAGCCGCCGGCCACGCAGAACATGCCGCCGCGAGACCCCGCGCCCAGCGTCATGCTGCCCTGCGGCGGCCCCAGGTTCACCCGGTCTCCCACTCTCGTGTGATGGACCAGGGCGGAGCTGACCCACCCGCCCGGCACGGCGCGTACGTGGAAGGTGAGCAGGCCGTCCGCCCGTGGCGCGTTGGCCACCGAGAACGGCCGCCACACCCGGTGCCAGTGCGCCGACTGGATGCTCACATACTGGCCGGCCAGGTAAGGGAAGGGCTCCTCTGGGCGCAGCGTCAGGATGGCGAGGGTGGGACTGCGCAGTTCGTGGCCGACCACTTCAGCTGACCACCACGGCGGGGAGTGCTCCGCGGACTTGTCCGCAGCCGCGGTCATCAGTTGCGTGGCCCGCTCATAGGCACCCGCCCAGGCGGCCTCCGCGCCAGGTGTCCACGCGTTCCCGGAGAACCGGCACAGCGTGGCCAGCAGGGCCCGGCCCACCGCCGGGTAGTGCTCGGTCAGCACGCCGTACTTGCGGTGATCCAGCCCGAGCTGGCTCAGATACGCCTCCATGTACTCAGGCGTGCTGAGGCTGTGCACGATCCGGGTGAGGGCCCGGAAAAGGCGGTCGCGCTGGGCGTCCATGGCGGCCGGGAACATGGGACGCAGTTCCGGGTTCTCCGCGAACAGGCGGCCGTAGAAATAGGCCACCGCAGCATCGCCCGCCTGATTAACAAGCGAGAATGTATGGGTTATGGCTTCGGTACTCGATAGGACCGGCGGCTCCGCTTCGCTCACCACGTTACCCAGCTCGCGGGAACTCGGATGGGGGCTGCCGATACCGTTGTTGCCTATCAGGATCGCCACGCTGGGCAGTTTGCCACATGCGCACCGTGACCACAACTAAGTCCCACAAATACGCGCGACAAGTGCGCAGCCTTCTACTAAGGTATTTAGAATCTTAGTCGGGTTGAGATCCTCAGATAATTCACCAACCGGTCCAAATTGATTTGGTCAAATCGTGCATAAGGCAGGCTCCCGGCTGACGCCGCGAGTTCCCCGCCGAGGGCCAGACCCGCCCCGCCCGCGGGCGGGGCGGCCCGGGAAGCACGGAGAGCGGTGCGGGAAGCACGGAGAGGCGGCCCGGGAAGCGCGGAGAGGCGGCCCGGGAAGCACGGAGAGACGGCCCGGGAAGCACGGAGAGACGGCCCGGGAAGCGCGGAGAGACGGCCGGGAAGCGCGGAAGCGCGGAAGCACGAGGCGGCCCGGGAAGCACGGGGAGCAGGGGTGGAGTGCGTGAGGGCGCCAGGCCGGGGGTAGCGCGCGGCCAGGCTCCGGGGGCCGGTCACCGGGCCGCGGAGGTTAATGTGCCGCGGCCCGGTGAATGCCGGAGCACCAGCGGGAGCCCGTCAGTAGGCGAGCCCGTCAGGGCCCGCGCAGTTCCTCAGCTGCCGATGATGGCGTCGACGAAGGCTTCGGGCTCGAACGGTGCCAGGTCGTCGGGGCCCTCACCGAGCCCGACCAGCTTGACCGGGACCCCCAGTTCCCGCTGGACCGCGATGACGATGCCGCCCTTGGCCGTCCCGTCCAGCTTGGTCAGCACGATCCCGGTCACGTCCACCGCCTCGGCGAACACCCGCGCCTGGCGGAGGCCATTCTGCCCGGTGGTGGCGTCCAGGACGAGGAGGACCTCATCCACCGTGGCCCGCTTCTCGATGACCCGCTTGATCTTGCCGAGCTCATCCATCAGGCCGGTCTTGGTGTGCAGCCGCCCGGCGGTGTCCACGATGACGGTGCTCGCCCGCTCCTCGATCCCGATCCGGACCGCCTCGAAGGCCACGCTGGCCGGGTCGGCTTCCTCACGGTCGGACCGGACCACCTTGGCCCCAGTCCGGCGGCCCCACGTCTCAAGTTGGTCGGCGGCGGCGGCGCGGAACGTGTCCGCCGCACCGAGCACCACGGTCTGGCCCTCGCCTATGAGCGCCCGACTGAGCTTCCCGGCGACCGTGGTCTTGCCCGTGCCGTTGACCCCCACGATGAGCAGGATGGAGGGCCGGTCCCCGTGCGAGCCGGTGTGCAGGGTCCGGTCCATGTCCGGCCCGATCTGCTTGATGAGCTCGTTGCGCAGCATCGTGCGCACCTGGTCCGGGTCCCGGGTACCGGTGACCTTCACCTGGGTCCGGAGTTCCTCGGTGATCTGGCGGGATGGCGCCACGCCCATATCGGCGGTGATCAGGGTGTCCTCGATGTCCTCCCAGGCCTGGTCGTCCAGGGCGTCGCGGGAGAGCAGGTTGAGCAGGGTGGAGCCGAACCCGCCGCGGGAGGCGGCCAGTCGCCCGCGGAGCCGGGTGAGGCGGCCGCGCATCGGGGCCGGGGGCGCCTCGCGGGGGACCGGCTCGGCGGCGGGCGGGAGCACCGCCGACGGCGCGCCCCTTCCATCCCCCTCGGCCTGGTCCGCGGGTGGGGCCCTGGTCTGGCCCGCCGGCGGGGCCGTGGTCTGGCCGGCTCCCGGGCCCGGCACCGGCGGCCTGGGCGGCGCGCTGACTCGCCGACGGCGCGGAAGGACCAGGAATGTGGTGCCCAGTCCCCCGACCACCAGGACGGCGACGACGATAAGAATGATCACAAGTTCCATAACGGCCCCAGTCTCGCAGACGCCCCGGGCTGCGCTGTCCGGGCGCTGGCGGGATGGGGCCCCTGGCAACGGTGAGGCGGTCTCGTACTCCCGCGGCCGCTGGCGTGATGGGACGCCCGGAACAGCTGAGGCGCTCCCACGCTCCCGCGGCCGCGGACAAAGAGGAGGCCGCCCGGCAGGGTCAGGCCATCCCGCCGCTCCGGCAATCCCCGGCGCGAGGGGGCCCGCAGGGATCAGGCGGTCTCGCGCTCCCGCAGCCGCTGGCTGACCACGGCCGAGACGCCGTCGCCGCGCATGCTGATCCCGTACAGTGCGTCGGCGATCTCCATGGTGCGCTTCTGGTGGGTGATGATCAGGAGCTGGGACACGGACCGCAGCTCCTCGAAGATGTGCAGCAGGCGCTGCATGTTCGTGTCGTCGAGCGCGGCCTCGACCTCGTCGAGCACATAGAAGGGCGAGGGCCGGGCCTTGAAGATGGCCAGCAGGAAGGCGATCGCGGTCAGCGAGCGCTCGCCGCCGGACAGCAGCGACATCCGCTTGACCTTCTTGCCCGGCGGCCGTGCCTCGAAGTCGATGCCGGTGGCCAGCATGTCGTCGGGCTCGGTGAGGATCAGCCGCCCCTCGCCGCCGGGAAACAGCCTCGAGAAGATCTCCTCGAACTCCCGGGCGGTGTCCTCGAAGGCCGACGCGAACACCTCCAGGACCCGGTCGTCCACCTCCTTGACCACGATCAGCAGGTCACGGCGGGTCTTCTTGAGGTCCTCGAGCTGGGTGGCCAGGAACGCGTGCCGTTCTTCCAGGGCCGCGAACTCTTCCAGCGCGAGCGGGTTCACCTTGCCCAGCTGGTCGAGCTGGCGCTGGGCGGCCGCGGCGCGGCGCTCCTGCTCGGTCCGGACGTACGGGACGGTCCCGGTCAGCACCTGCTGTTCCTCGCTGGGCGGGGCGGGTCGGCACCAGGGGACTCCCGTTGCTGGCGCCCTCAGCGGCCCCCTGCGCGTCCAGGGGGCCGTCCAGCGGGTCGTCGCCGGGCCGGCGTCCCCAGGCCTCTCAGCGGGGCTGCTGGCCGGGGAATCGGGGCTGATGACCGGGACCGGGACGCCGGGGCCGTACTCGGCGACCAGTTCTTCCGCCGAGACCGCGAATTCCTCGGCTGCCCGGGCCGCCATCTGCTCGAGCCGCATCCGGTGCTCGGCCCGGGCCATCTCGGTGCCGTGCGCGGCGTCCACGACGCGGTCGAACTCGGCGGCGAGCTCGCGGACCTGGACGCGCACTTCCTTCAGCGCCACCGCCCGGCCCTTGCTGGCCTGCTCGGCCGCCTGCCGCTGCTCGCTGGCGGCGGTCAGCGACCCGGTCAGCCGGGCCAGCGCCTGCGCGGCGCCGTCGGCCACGGCACGGGCCACCACAGCCTGCCGCTCACGCTGGATCCGCCGGGCCGCGGCACGCTGCGCGGCCTGCCGTTCCGCGGCGGCCTGGGCGACCAGCGCATCGGCACGGCCCGCGATCGCCCGGAGCCGTTCCTCGGCGGTCCTGACCTCCAGCCGCGCTTCCATCTCGGCGTTCCGCGCGGCCGTCACCTGCCCGGACAGGACCTCCCGGTCGGGCGCCGGCTCCGCCTCGCCCTGCGGGCCGCCGGCCTCGGCGGGCTGCTGCTGGCTGTCCGCGTCCCGGTGATCCGTGTCCTGGACGGCCTCGGCCTCGGCCAGGCTCGCTTCGAGCTGGGCGACCGCGGCCTGGCTCGCCTCGTGGGCACAGTGGGCCTTCTCAATGGCGGCTTCCAGCCGCTGCGCCTCGTCGCGGGCGGCCCGCGAGGCGCCTGCGAGGCGGCCGAGCCGGCCGGAGACCTCCGCGGCCGCGGAGTCCACTTCACGGAGCGCCGCCTGGGCCTTGGCCACCGCCTGGCGGGCCTGATCCTCGGCCTCCACGGCCAGCGCGAGCTGCTCGGCAGCCTGCTCACAGCGTTCTTCCACGGCTTCCAGCCCGGCCGCTGCCTCATCGGCCACGCTGCGCAGGGTGAACTCACTCGCCGGCCGGGCCGAGCCACCCGAGGCCCAGTGCGCGCCGAGCACGTCGCCCTGCCGGGTGACCACGCGCAGCGCCGGGTGCGTGCGGACCAGTTCCCGGGCCTGGTCCAGGTCGGCGGCCACGACGATGCCGGCCAGCAGCCCGGCCAGCGCGGGCGCCAGCCCGTCTGGGGCCCGGACGAGCGCGAGGGCAGGCTGGGCGCCATCCGGCAGCTGGATACCCGGCGGCAGCCCGCCGTCCGCGGGCGCCGGGTGGCCTGGCGACCCGGACGCGATCATCAGGCCGGCACTGCCCGCGTCCTCGTTCTTCAGCGCCTCCAGGATGGCCACGGCGGCGTCGATGCCCGTCACCGCCACGGCGTCCGCCGCGCCACCCAGCGCGGCCGCGATCGCCTCCTGGGCCCCGGTATCCACGCTCACCAGCGCCGCGACCCCGCCCAGCACCCCGGGGTACCTCTCCGGGTCGGCCAGCAGCGTCCCCGAGGCGTCCTTGCCGGTACGCAGCGCGTGCACGCCTTCCCGCAGCGCCTGGACCCGGGCCTGCAGCGCGGCCCGCTGGCCACTGGACTCACGCTCGGCGGCGCGCCGCTCGGTGACCAGCGTGGAGGCCTCAGCGAGCGCGAAGCTGGCCTGTTCGTGGTCGCCGGCCAGCCCGGCCCGGTCGTCGTCGCGGCCGGCGCACAGTTCCTGTAGCTCTTCGTACTCCTGCTGGGCCTGCTCGGCCCGGGTTCGGGCCTGCTCGACCGCGTCGGCCAGCCGCCCGGCTTCCTCCTGCGCCGCGGACGCCTTGCTGCGCGCGGCTCCGACCTGGCCGCGCAGCCGCGACAGGCGCTCGGCCCGCACGGCCTCAGCGCGGGCACTGGCCGCGAGCCGCCGTTCTTCCTCGGCGAGCGCGGCCTCGGCCGCGGCGCACTGGACGGTGGCGGCAAAGAGCTGCTCCCGCGCCGTCTCCAGCCGCTCACCGAGGACTGCCTCCTGCTCGCGCAGGGTCTCCGCCTCCGCTTCCAGTTCCTGCGGGTCCCGGCCCGGTCGCGGGGCGTCCGGCTGGGCCACCAGGTGACTATGCCGTTCCTGGGCCAGGCTGGCCACCCCGCGGAGGCGTTCGGAGAGAGCGGACAGTGCGAACCAGGCTTCCTGCGCGGCGGCGAGGCGGGGAGCGTGCTGCTGCTCGTCGCTGTCGAGCTCAGCCTCCCGCTGGCGCGCCTGGGCCAGGACACGCTCGAGCTCGGCGCGTCGGGCCAGCGCGGCTGCCTCGTCGGTCTGGTCACGCTGCAGCTCGGCGGAAGCGGTCACGTAGTCGTCGGCGAGCAGCCGCAGGCGGGCATCGCGGAGGTCAGCCTGGATGACCGCGGCCCGGCGCGCGATGGCCGCCTGGCGGCCGAGCGGCTTCAGGCGGCGCTTCAGCTCCGCGGTCAGGTCCACCAGCCTGGTCAGGTTGGCCTGCATCGCCTCGAGCTTGCGCAGCGCCTTCTCCTTGCGCCGCCGGTGCTTCAGAACCCCGGCCGCTTCCTCGATCAGCGCCCTCCGGGCCTCCGGCCCCGCGTGGAGCACCTGGTCCAGCTGGCCCTGGCCGACGATCACGTGCATCTCACGGCCGAGGCCCGAGTCGGACAGGAGTTCCTGGACGTCGAGCAGGCGGCAGTGGTCACCGTTGATCGAGTACTCGCTCTGCCCGGACCGGAAGAGCAGGCGGCTGATCGTCACCTCGGCGTACTCGATGGGCAGCGCACCGTCGCTGTTGTCGATGGTGAGCGTGACTTCGGCCCGGCCCAGCGGGGGCCGCGACGCGGTCCCGGCGAAGACCACGTCCTCCATCTTGCCGCCGCGCAGGGTCTTCACGCCCTGCTCGCCCATGACCCAGGAGAACGCGTCCACCACGTTGGACTTGCCCGACCCGTTGGGGCCGACGACGCAGGTGATGCCGGGCTCGAAGCGCAGGGTGGTGGCGGAGGCGAACGATTTGAAGCCACGCAGGGTGAGGGTCTTCAGGTACACCTGCCGGCTCCCCTCCCCCTCTGGGCACTAGCCATGTCCGCAGGCCCTCGCCGCTGAGGACCCCTGTCCACTGAAACCCTGTCCGCTGAAAGCCCGGCCGCCGCAAGGTCCTGTCATCCGAGGGCCTGTCACCCGGGACGCCCGGTGCCAGTACGCCGTGCCCCAGCCCGGTCCGCCGGTGCCCCCGTGCAACGCTGCTCCGGCACGCCAACTGAACCGCACCTTACCGTGAGGAGCCGACGTTCCCGGGGATTCGCGGTAACCCCGCAGGTCCGGGGCGGGCCGGATCCCGGCACAGGGGACACCCGGGTACGCAGGCCGACACCACGAGCCCCGCGGAGGGCGGCATGGGCACCTCGGAGGGTCGCCATTGCGGCAGCCGCCGGTGGTCGCTACCAGAACCGGCGAGGGTCGCCAGGCGCAGCGCGCGGCGGCCAGGGCAGCGGGATGGGCCCGCTTTTGCGGGAAAAGTCACAAGAACTACCGAGCTGCCGGGGATAGTACGCAGCCTGGTACGGCGAAAGAATTACCGGGGGAACGCCAAACCTTTACTTGCGTAACAACGAATAGGGACGCCGGGGGCGTCCCTGGTTCGTAGCGACTACAGCGGCACCTCAGGTGAGGGCCGGCTCACGCTCCCGATCAGCAACGAGCAGTTCAGGGCCGACTTCTGCAGCAAGCGCGTCGTTCATGTCCTGGAGCCTGACAAGCTCAGCCTCCAGGTCACGTACTCGCTGCTGAAGGCGGCGCATCTCAGAGACGATGCGGGGATCAGGCCCGCCGACGTGGCCGAGTAGAGCCTTCGCCATTGTAATGGGTCCTCCACACTGAGTGACCAGAGTGGGCGCACACGCGAAGATTCGCGAGAGTGCGCGCAGGTGACACCTCTAGGGTCCCACCCCGCGAGTATCCGGTCAAGTTGAGCGATCGTGCAGGTCACGATGATACCGCCAAGAGCGCGGTTGCGGCTGGCATCGCGGGCAGCTGTAGGCAGATCGATTCATGAACGCGTCGCGGCGGATAGGTGAACCGCATCGGGGGCAGGGTTTGCCCTCCTGGCCGTATACGCAGAGTGACCGCGAGAAGTAGCCGCTCTCACCGTTCACGTTCACGTAGAGGCTGTCGAACGAGGTCCCCCCGGCCCGCAGCGCGTCCTGCAGGACGTCGCGGACCGCCGCGAGGATACGCACCGCCTCCGCCTGGCTGAGCGTGTCGGTGGCCCGCGCCCAGTGCAGGCGGGCCCGCCAGAGAGCCTCGTCGGCGTAGATGTTGCCGATCCCGCTGACCAGGGACTGGTCGAGCAGGGCCCGTTTGAGGCCGGTGCGCCGGGCGCGCAGCCGGGCGATGAACACGCCGTCATCGAAGGCGGGCTCGAACGGGTCGGGCGCGATGTGCGCGATCAGCGGCGGCAGTTCCGCGCCGCCGCTGGACCAGACCAGGTGGCCGAACGTCCGCTGGTCGGTGAAACGCAGGTCGGGACCCTGGTCGGTGAACGTGAACCGGGCCCGGACGTGCCCGGAGACGGGGCGCCCGGGGTCGCCGACCAGCAATTGCCCGCTCATTCCCAGATGAGCGAGCAGGGCATCCTCGCCAACCGGCAGCCACAGGTACTTGCCCCGGCGGCGTGCGCCGGTAATGGTCCGGCCGCGCAGCACCGCCTCGAAGTCGGCCGGCCCGGCCAGGTGGCGTCGTACGGCCCGTGGGTGCAGCACCTCGACCGTCTCGATGGTGCGCCCGACCACGTGCTTGCCGAGGCCGCTGCGGACGGTTTCGACCTCAGGGAGCTCCGGCACCGGTCAGTCGCCGGCTGGCTCGTCCCCGGGCGGGACGGGAGGGACGGGAGGGACGGGTGCGGGGCCCGCTCCGAGGCCGGCCGCGGCACCCCCGGACGCGGCACCCCCGGACGCGGCATCCCGGGCGCCGTGTCACCGGGCTCCGCCGCCGGACGGGCGCCGTTCGCCGACTGACCGGGGGCGGGGGCCGCGCCGTTAGCGGCCGCGTTCCCGCCAGGGTTCCCGGCCGCGCTGTCCGCGGCGGCATCCGCGCCGCTCTCGGCCCCGGTGCTGATCGCCTTCCAGGCCGCCTCGGCCGCCTGCTGCTCAGCTTCCTTCTTCGAGCGCCCCGATCCGGATCCATACGTCCGCCCGCCCACGCGGACCGACGCACGGAAGAACTTCTGGTGGTCCGGGCCGCTCTCCTCGACGTGATACTCGGGGACGCCCAGGAAACCGGAGGCGGTGAGTTCCTGCAGCGAGGTCTTCCAGTCCAGCCCGGCACCGAGTCCGGCGGAGCGGTCGATGACCGGGTCGAACAGCCGGTGCACGAGGTCGTTCGCGGCGGCCAGGCCGCACTCGTTGTACACGGCGCCGATCAGGGCCTCGAGCGTGTCGGCCAGGATCGAGGACTTGTCGCGCCCGCCGGTGCCCTCTTCGCCCCGGCCGAGCCGCACGTAGGACCCGAGCCGCAGGGACCGGGCCACGTCGGCGAGTGCCCGCATCTGGACCACGGCCGCCCGCAGCTTGGCCAGCTGGCCCTCGGGCAGGTCGGGATACTTGCGGAACAGTGCGTCGGTGACGATCAGGCCGAGAACCGCGTCCCCGAGGAACTCGAGCCGCTCGTTGGTGGGCAGGCCGCCGTTCTCGTACGCGAAGGACCGGTGCGTGAGGGCGCGCTCCAGCAACTCCGGGCTCAGCCCGCTGTCGATTGCCCGCAGCAGCTCCGTACCGTCCGGTTCGCCTGCTGCGCTGCCGTTTGACCCGCCTCTCACGCCGTGCCCTTTCAGCGCATCAGGTTGGAGTGATCACCTGACGACGGTTGTAGGTCCCGCATGTCGGGCAGGCCGTGTGCGGAAGCTTCGGGCTCCGGCACTGCGGGCAGCGGACCAGGGCCGGCGCCGTCGCCTTCCACTGGGCCCGGCGGGACCTCGTGTTGCTGCGTGACATCCGCCGCTTGGGAACAGCCACGTTAACTCTCCTTAGTTCTGAACTCAGTCGTCCGGTTCGCCTGCGGAGGGTTCCCGCCGGCCGTTCCCGTTCATGTCCGTCTCACCCGGCTCGGATCCGCCTGCCCCGGGAGCACCGGCTGCCCCGAGACCACCGGGCCGTGAGACGGCCTGCTGCAGGCTAGCCCACCGCGGATCGATGGCCGGGCCGTGCCCGTGGTCGGGCCCGGCCTGGGCGAGCGGCACGCCGCACTCTGCGCACAGCCCCGGGCAGTCCTCCCGGCAGAGCGGCGCCAGTGGCAGCGCGAGCACGAGCGCATCGTGCAGGACCGGCTCGAAATCGAGCAGGTCCCCCTGGAGAGAGTACCCTTCGGCGTCGGCCGGGCCGTCGCCGTCGGGATAGGCGAACAATTCCTGGCACCTGACCTCAACTGGCTCGCTGACCGGCTCCAGGCACCGTGCGCACTCCCCGGTGACCTCGGCCCGGGCCGTCGCCGTGACGAGGACTCCCTCCGACACCGCCTCCATGCGCACGTCGAGTTCGACGTCGCTGCCCTCGGCCACGCCAGCCAGCCCGGCCTCCACGTACGCGGGAGCCGGGACAGTGCGCTGCTGCGAGTACTCCGATCCGGGGCTGCGGCCGAGGTCGAGGGTGCTGAAGACCAGGGGCTTGCGCGGATCGAGTCGCGCCGACGGGTTTTTTCGTGACTGTGGCATAGCAAGTACGGAGTCTGGCGAGGTTGGGCTGATCAGCCTACCTGGGTACCAGCTGATTCCCAACTTGAGGCGCGGAGGGCCCGGCGGCCCGGGCTCACCCGGCCCCGATGGCCCTCGTGGCCGGGACCGGCCTGGCCTCGTGACCAGGCCGGTCCCGGCCTCGTGGGTCAGACCGAGCCGAGCCGCTCCTGGAGGCGCTCGAACACCACCTCCGGGACCAGCGAGGTGACGTCGCCGCCGTACCGGCAGATCTCCTTGACCAGGCTGGACCGCAGGAAGCTGTACACCGGATTGGCCGCGATGAACAGCGTCTCGACCTCCGCGAGACGGTAGTTCATCTGGGCCATCTCCATCTCGTACTCGAAGTCGCTGACCGCCCGCAGGCCCTTCACGATCGCCGAGACGCCGTTGACCCGGCAGAACTCGACGAGCAGTCCCCGGAACGTGCCGACCTCCACGTTCTTCAGCCCGGAGGTCACCTCGCGGAGCATCTCGACCCGTTCCTCCACCGTGAACAGGCCATGCTTGCTCTGGTTGGCACCGACGACGACGATCACCTCATCGTGCAGCAGCGCCGCCCGGCTGATGATGTCGAGATGGCCATTGGTCACCGGATCGAACGAGCCTGGACAGACGACACGACGCACGTGGTCACGCCCTTCCGTCACATCGTTTGCGCTGCCCATCACGGTTCTTCCGCCAACTGGGCGCCTGCGGCGAGACCGTACCAGAACGTCGTGTCGCCATAGCGCCGGGACCTGTCCGGTGCGTATCCCGGCGGCCAGTTGACCGGACCGGAGCGCGTGGCCCGCTCCACCGCCACGACCGCCTCCGGGGCCAACCAGCCGCCGCCGGCCAGCGCGGCCAGCATCCTGGTCACCTCGTCATCGGACACCGCGTACGGCGGGTCGGCGACGGCCAGGTCGTAGCGGTCCGGATCGGCCGGCCCGCGGCTGAGCAGCCGCTCCACCCGGTCGGTGACCAGCTCGGCCCCGCTCAGGCCGACCGCCTCGATGTTGCCGCGGATCACCCGGCCGGCGCGCGCGTCCGCCTCCACGAACAGCGCCCGCCGCGCGCCCCGGGAGAGGGCCTCCAGGCCGACCGCGCCCGAGCCCGCATACAGGTCGAGCACGCACGCCCCGTCCAGCGGGCCGTGCAGCGCCACGAGCGTGCCGAACAGCCCCTCCCGGGCCCGGTCGCTGGTGGGCCGGGTGAGCTGGCCCGCCGGGACGGCCAGGCGGCGGCCCCGCGCCGCGCCGGCGATGACGCGGGTCATCGCGGCGTCTTCGGCTGGCGGCGCGCCCCGTGGATACGACGCGCCCCGTTCACCCGGCGCGCCCCGTTGATACGACGCGCCCCGTTCACCCAGCGCGCCCGGGTCACGCCTTCTCCAGGAACTTGGCCTGTTCCTCGTCCAGCAGCGCCCGGATCGCGCTGACCAGGGCGGCGTGGCCCGCCAGCCGGGGATCGGCGTCCACCACCGCCTGCGCCTCCGCCCGTGCCTGCACGATCAGTTCCTCGTCCTGCAGCAGGGTCAGCATCTTCAGCCCGGACTTGCGGCCGGCCTGTGCGGCGCCCAGGACGTTCCCCTCGCGGCGCTGCTCGAGGTCGAGCCGGGACAGCGCGAACCCGTCCACGGTGGCGGCGACCGCGTCCAGCCGGTCACGGGCCGGGCTGCCCGGCGGCGAGTCCGTGACCAGCAGGCACAGCCCGGGCTTGCCGCCCCGGCCGACCCGGCCGCGCAGCTGGTGCAGCTGGGACACGCCGAACCGGTCCGCGTCCATGATCACCATGATGGTCGCGTTCGGCACGTCCACGCCGACCTCCACGACCGTGGTCGCGACCAGCACGTCCACCGACCCGTCGGCGAAGGCGCGCATCACCGCGTCCTTGTCGTCGGGGGGCATCCGCCCGTGCAGGATGCGCATCCGCAGCCCGGCCAGCGGCCCCTCGGCCAGCTCGGCCGCCAGGTCCAGGACCGCGCGCGCCGGGCGGCCGGTGTCATCCTCGGGCACCTCGTAGTCGCCGTTGGTGTCGTCGTCACGGCCGGCGTCGCCCGCCCCCGCGCCCCCGGCCGCACCCGCATCCGCCCCGCCCGGGCCGTCCTCGGCGCCGATGCGCGGGCAGACCACGTAGGCCTGGCCGCCGCCCGCCACCTCCTCGCGCAGCCGTTCCCAGGCCCGGGCGAGATAGTGCGGCTTGTCGGCGCCGGGCACCACGTGCGTGGTGATCGGCGCGCGGCCGGCCGGCAGCTCGCTCAGCGTGCACACGTCCAGGTCGCCGTAGACGGTCATGGCCACCGTGCGCGGGATCGGGGTGGCCGTCATCACCAGCACGTGCGGGCGGCTGCCCCGGGCCTTCTCCCGCAGCGCGTCACGCTGCTGGACCCCGAACCGATGCTGCTCGTCGATCACCACCAGGCCCAGATCAGCAAAAACGACCTGATCGTCGAGCCGTACCCGGTGATACAGGAGGGTGTGCGTGCCGATCACGATCCCGGCCGCCCCCGAGGCCACGTCGTCCAGGGCGGCCCGGCGTGCCTTGGCCCCCTGTGACCCGGTGAGCAGGGCTACCCGGGTGGCGTGCTCCGCGCCGTCCAGTTCCCCGGCCCGGCCGAGCGGCCCGAGCAGCTGGCTGATGGAGCGGTAGTGCTGCTGGGCCAGGACCTCGGTGGGCGCGAGCAGGGCGGCCTGCCCGCCGTCGTCGATGACCTGGAGCATCGCCCGGACCGCGACCAGGGTCTTGCCGGAGCCCACCTCACCCTGCAGCAGGCGGTGCATCGGGTGCTCCCGGCACAGCGCGGTGGTGATCTCCTCACCCGCGGCGAGCTGGCCCTTGGTCAGCGTGAACGGCAGCCGCGCGTCGAACGCCTCGAGCAGGCCGCCGCGCCGCGGGATGCGCGGGGTGGCCGGCAGAGCGTCCTCGGCCTGCCGCCGCTGGGCCAGCACGGCCTGGAGCACGAACGCCTCGTCCCACTTGAGCCGGAGCCGGGCCGGCTCGATCTCCGCGAACTCCACCGGGCGGTGGATGGCGTGCCATGCGGCCAGCTGGCTCTCCAGCCCATAACGCGTGCGGACCTCGGCGGGCAGCGGATCGTCGGCGATATCCAGCGTGTCCAGCACGGTCCGGATCGCCTTGGCGATCTTCCAGGACGGCAGCTCCCGGGTGGCCGGGTACACCGGGATGATCTCGGCAGCGTGCTCGGCGGCCATCTCGGTGCCCGGGTCGGCCGTGCCCAGCAGTTCGCAGTCGGGATGGATGAGCTGGCGCTTGCGCCCGTAGGACGACACCTGGCCCGCGAACAGGCCGTGCAGGCCGGGCTTCATGTCCTTCTCCCGCCACGGCTGGCGGAAGAAGGCGAGGGTCAGCGTGCCGTGTCCGTCGGTGACGGTCACCTCGGTCAGCTTGCCACGCCGGTTCTTCATCGTCCGGGTGGTGACCGCGGAGATCTGGGCCAGCACCGTGACGTGCTCGCCGTCGCGCAGCGAGGCCAGGTCGGTCAGGTCACCCCGCTGCTCATACCGGCGCGGGTAGTGCCGCAGCAGCTCGCCCACGGTGTGCACGTCCAGCGCCTTGGCCAGGGCTTTGGCCGTCCGCGGGTCGAACTCCCGGTCGAGCCGGTCATCAAGCCTCGCCATGGCCCCACAGGATAGGCTGCGGTCAGGACACGATGGCCCGGCCACGCGGGCCAGGCATCAGTCCCGGCGCTGATTCGCGTTCCGGGTGGCTGGTCGGTTATCCTGAGCGCTGCCCGAAGGCACGGCCGCGGCGGAGCGTTTCCGCCGGGAGCCTGGGCCCGGGCACATCGGCCATCATCGCGTTCATGCAAGGGAGCATCCCGTGTCTTCTGTCTGCGAGATCTGCGGCAAGGGGCCGGGATTCGGCAACAACGTCTCCCACTCCCACCGCCGGACCCCCCGCCGCTGGAACCCGAACATCCAGATCGTGCGGACCCGCGCTGGCGGGACCAGCAAGCGCGTGCGCGCCTGCACCTCCTGCATCAAGGCCGGGAAAGTCACCCGCTAAGCGGCAACCACCCGAGTGCCCGCCGACGGCGGGCGCTCCTTCCGGCTTGCCCCCGCACCCTCCCCCCCGCACCCTCGCGCACCCCGCACCCCCGCCCCTCACGCCGCGCGTCACGACCACTGGAACATTTCATCACGCCGAACGTTCGCCAGAAACGGACAAAACACCCGTCCTCACGCACGCCCGGCGTGAAACGTGCCCTGGTCCCGGTTCCTCTCGCCCCGTTGGGACGTGTTACGGGACGGCGGAATGGGTGAAGGTGCAGGGGGCGCCGTCGAGGGTGCAGCCGGACGGCGGGGCAGGCTGGCCCTCCACGATCACCATGAGCCGCACCGGGGCCGTCGAGTCCTGCGCCTCGCCCCAGCCGGGCCAGGTATCCCCCCGGGCCACCCCCGCACCCGTGCTGCCCGGCTCCCAGCGTGCGCCCTGGACGCCGGCGATATGGGCCCCGGGGTAGCCGAAGGCCAGGGTCCAGGCGTGGGTTCTCGTCCCGCTGAGCCCGCTGATCGTGATCCGGTCGGCGAAGCCGCCTGGCCAGTGGTCGATCTGCTGGTAGGTGATGGCGAGCGGCTGGCGGCCAGGGCTGGGCTGAGGGCCGCCGCTGCCCCCGGCGGCGGATGCGGTGCCGCCAGGCTGCACCCCGGTGGCCGGCCCGGACGCGGGCGGGCGCTTGGGCGTGATGTGCACGCCTGGGCGGGCCGAGGCCAGCGTGCCGCCGTGCGGTTCCTGCGCATGGCAGTCGCCGGCCGCGCACGGGTTGCCCGGGATGGGGGCGCTGAAGTGCAGCACGGTCCGGGACATGTTGGCGGCCAGGAATGCGGCCACCACCACGCCGAGACCGGCGGCGAACGTCGGGGTGAGCACCAGCCTGCGCAGCGCCGGGCTGACCCGCGCGCCGCCCAGCCGTGTCCTGCGCGGCCGTACCTTTTCCGGCCCTGTCCTCCGCAAGCCCGCCGTCGCGCCGCGCAGGTCCCCGTCGCCGCGCAGCCGTCCGCGCCGCGCAGGTCCCGTCCGCGCCGCGCAGATCGCCGTCCGCGCCGCGCAGATCACCGTCCGCGCCGCGCAGATCACCGTCCGCGCCGCGCAGATCACCGTCCGCGCCGCGCAGCACTCGGGCCGCCTCCGCCCGCGCGCGGGCGGCTGCGGACGGCGCCCGGTGCCGGGGCGCTGCTCTCCTGCCCGCTGATCGCATTGGGGGGTTTATACCTACGAAAAGGGCGGGCTAACTATAGTGACATGCTTGTAATTTGACGGAAACAGGGAGCGACGGCTGTTCGGGCATCAAAAATGCGTCCATCCGGACAACCTCTCAAAGCGCCGCGAATCCACCCAAACTCCCTGACCTTCACCGACCTGGCCCGCCACTGACCAGCGCCCGGTCAGCGCGGTCCCGGGCGGGAACGTCGCGACCAGGCCATGGTCCTCACCGCCGCGCAGAACCCAGTCCAGCGGATCATGGCCACCTAGTGCATCTGAAGCGGCACGCAAAGCGTTACTCAGGGGCAGCCGGGCGGTCGCCACGTCGATGCGGACCCCGCTCTGCTCGGCCAGGTGCCCCAGGTCCTGCACCAGGCCGTCGCTGACGTCGATCATCGATGTGGCTCCCAGCTGTGCCGCGTCCGGCCCCGCGGCGTAGTCCGGGTGCGGCCAGCGGTGCGCGGCCACCAGGCCAGCGGGCTCGGTCAGGCCGGCCCGGAGCAGGGCCAGCCCGGCCGCGGAGTGGCCGAGCACGCCCGACACGGCCACCAGGTCGCCGGGCCGCGCCCCGGAGCGGGTAACCGGGGCCCGGCCCGCCAGGTCACCGAGCGCGGTCACCGCCAGCATGATCAGGGGCGCGCCCGAGAGGTCCCCGCCGGCCACGGTGGCGCCGACCCGGGCGCATTCCTCGGCCAGGCCCGCCGCCATGTCCTCGGCCCAGGCCACCGGCAGGTCCCCGGGCGCCGCGAGGCCCACCAGGAGGGCGGTCGGCACGGCGCCCATCGCCGCGACGTCCGCGAGGTTCTGGGCCGCGGCCTTGCCGCCGATTTCCCGCGCGGTTGACCAGTCCCGGCGGAAATGCCGGTCCTCGACCAGGAGATCGGTGCTGGCGACCACGCGCCCATCGGGGGCGGCGACCACCGCCGCGTCGTCGCCGATGCCCACGATCGTGGCGGGGCCCTGCGGGAGGCGGGCGGCCAGCGACGCGATGAGCCCGAATTCGCCCAGGTCAGAGACGGTAATGGGGCCCTCCCGGGTGCCGTCTTTGCGTTTAGGGTAGCGTGGCCATTCCGGCCGATGGCAATGAGGCCCCCCGGGGAGGACGCATGGTCCAGGCATACATCCTCGTGCAGACCGAGGTGGGAAAAGCCGCCGACGTCGCACGCCGCATCGGCGGCATCAAGGGGGTGACCCTGGCCGAGGACGTCACCGGACCCTACGACGTGATCGTCAGGGCGGAAGCGGGCAACGTGGATGACCTCGGGAAGCTCGTCGTCGCCCAGATCCAGGGCGTGGCGGGCATCACCAGAACCCTGACCTGCCCCATCGTGCACATCTAGCCGCCAGCCTCCGGCCGCGCCGCATACCCTGGATCCCCCGGGCCTTCGGCATGCCCCCGCAATCCGCCTGATCTTCCCGGATGAGCAGGGAAACGCTGGGTACAAGGGGAACAGCAAGGACTGGAGGCCCATGATGTTCGAGGCGGCGGATATCCGGGAATGGCGCGGCCAGGATGTGGTCGACGACGGTGGCCACAAGATCGGGACCCTCGAGTCCGTATACGTGGATACCGGTACCGACCAGCCCGCCTTCGCGACGGTCACCGTGGGCCTCCCGACCCGGCACCGGCTGGTGTTCGTGCCCCTCGACGGGGCTACCGTGGGGCCGGGCTACCTCAAGGTCAACCACTCGCGCAGCCAGGTGAAGGGCGCGCCCTCCATCGACACCGACGGGGAACTGCCGGCCGGTGACGAGGAAGCGGTCTTCAAGCACTACAACCTCGAATACCAGCCCGGAGCGAGCGGCGAGCGCCGTCTCGCCCGCCGCTGACCGGCGAGATCGGAGTCATCGGATGGTGCTGTTCTTGCTGCTGGTCATCGTGGCCATCGCGCTGGGCATCGTCGGTGTGGTCGTGAAGGGCCTGTTCTACCTGCTGATCATCGGCATCGTGGTCATCCTCATCGACCTCATCGTGGTCGGGGTGCGGATGAGCCGCCGACGGCGCCCGGCACGGTAACCGGCCCAGCGGCCTGAGCAGCCTCAGCGGAGCTGCGCGGCCAGTTCCGCGGTGCGCGGGCCCACTCCCAGGCTGATCGCGTTCCGCAGGTCGGCCGGGGTATCCACATCCGAACGGAGGCTGGGCACATCGGCCAGCACGATCTCGGCGGCGCCGCCCTCCCGGTAGCGTGCCGCCGACCCCGGGCCGAAACGGGGCCGGAACGAGGCCCCGGGCCGGGCCGCGTACAGCGTGGTCCCGGTGCCTTCCGCGTCGGCGACGAACGCCTCCGGCGACTGCGCCGCGGCCTGGAGCCCCCGGCCGAGTTCGGCGGGCCGCAGCGCGGGCAGGTCGGCGGCCAGCGCCGCCGTGCCGGAGTCCGGCCAGGCCACCGCGGCCACGGCCGCGCCATGCGCGAGGGCCGGGTTCAGCCCGGCGTCCGGCTCGTCGGCGACGATCCGGGCCCCCAGCGCGCCCAGCGTGCTGGCGGCGGCCGGATCGTCCGTCACCACGACGACCGCCGCCACCGCGGGACAGGCGGCGGCCGCGCGAACCGTGTCCGCCGCCATGGCCAGCGCCAGTTCCGACCGGGCCGGGCCGGCCAGGCCGGCGAGCCGCGATTTGGCGAAGGCAAGTACCTTGACGGGGATCACCACCGACCAGGTGAGCGGCATCTCGGTCACACCGGCGACCATACTGTGCCCAGCCCCGGGCGCATGATCTGCCTCGTCGGCGCTTGCCCCGACGGTGCTGCCTCGACGGTGCTGCCTCGACGGTGCTGCCTCGACAGGTGCTGCCTCGACAGGGCACCAGGCGGAACGGGAGACTGACTGCGATGACGAGCAGCCTGATGAGGGCGGGAGATCCCCGATGACCGGGCAGGACCGATGAGCGGGTGGCAGCGATGAGCAGGCCGGGCCGGCGTTACTCCCAGGCGTGGCGGAACGGCACCAAGGTCGTGCTCCCCCCGCTGATCAAGTCGGTGATGAAGCGGGACTGGGAGGGCTACCAGCACTTCCCCCGCGAGGGCGGCATGATCGTGGCCGCCAACCACCTGTCCTACGCGGACTGGCCCGCGATGTCCCTGTACGTGCACAAGGCGGGCCGCTATCCCGCGTTCATGATCAAATCGTCGGCGTTCGACGTGAAGCTCATCGGGCCGTTCCTGCGGGTCCTCGGCCAGCTGCCGGTGCGCCGGGGGGAAGCCGACGCGGCGAACGTGCTGAAGGTCGCCGAGCAGGCCCTGGCCGACGGCGAGTGCGTGATCATCTACCCGGAAGGCACAGCCACCCGTGACCCGGATCAGTGGCCGATGCTGGCCAGGACCGGGGTGGCCCGGCTGGCCCTGGCCACCGGGGTCCCGGTGGTGCCGGTGGCCCAGTGGGGCGCGCAGGACATCCTTCCCTACGGCGAGATGAAGCCGCATGCGGTGCCGCGCAAGCTGGTCCGGATGCTGGCCGGGCCGCCTGTGGACCTGAGTGAGTACGACGGGAAGCCCCTGACCCGGGACGTCCTGCGCGGGGCCACGAACGCCATCATGAGCGACATCACGGGCCTGCTGGCCGAGCTCCGCGGCGGGCAGCCGCCGGCCACCCCCTACCACCCGGCTGTGGCCCGCCGCGCCGCGCGCCAGGTGGCCCGCGAGCAGGCCGCGTCCTCGGGGCAGGATCACGCCGCGCAGGCAGCCCCGGGCGACGGCCCGCGCGAGGCGACGCCGACGTGAAGGCGGCGGTCATGGGCGCCGGCATGTGGGGGACCACCTTCGCCCAGGTGCTCTGTGACGCCGGCACCCCGGTCGCGCTGTGGGGCCGCCGGCCGGATCTGGTCGCGACGATCAACTCACGGCACGAGAACCCGGACTACCTCCCGGGCATCACGCTGCCGGCGGAGCTGACCGCCAGCGCCGAGGCCGCCCGGGTGCTGGACGGGGCGGACCTGGTCGTGCTGGCCGTGCCCGCCCAGACGCTGCGCCACCATCTCGGCGCCTGGCACGATCTGCTGCCTCCCGGCGCGGCCTTCGTCAGCCTGATGAAGGGAATCGAGCTAGGCACCCACCAGCGGATGAGCCAGGTGATCGCCGAGGTCACCGGGCCGGCCCGGACCGGATCGCGGTCATCTCCGGGCCGAACCTGGCCCGCGAGATAGCCGAGCGCCAGCACGCCGCCACGGTCGTCGCCTGCGCGGACGACACGCTGGCCAAGCGGCTCCAGCAGGACTGCCACGCGCCGTATTTCCGGCCCTACACCAACCCGGATGTGATCGGCTGCGAGCTGGGCGGCGCGGTCAAGAACGTGATCGCGCTCGCGGTCGGGATCGCGGTCGGGATGGGCTGCGGCGACAACACCCGGGCCACCCTGATCACCCGCGGGCTGGCCGAGATCACCCGCCTGGGCGCGGCTCTCGGCGCGGACCAGCACACGTTCGCGGGGCTGGCCGGGCTCGGTGATCTGGTCGCCACCTGCAGTTCCCCGCTGTCGCGGAACCGGACGTTCGGCGAGTTGCTGGGCCGGGGCATGGCGGTGGCCGACGTCGCCGCGGTCACCACCCAGGTCGCCGAGGGCGCCAAATCGGCGGAGCCGGTCCTGGAACTCGCCCGCGACCACCAGGTCGAGATGCCCATCACCGAGGTGGTGGTGGGAGTGATCCACGGCCGGATCACCGTGGGCCAGGCCGCGATGCTGCTCACCTCGCGCTCGGCCAAACCGGAGCGTTATGGCGTCTGACCAGCCGCGCGCCGGCGAACGACGCCCCGGCGAGAACACCCGCGCGGTGCACCTGCCGCCGGCGCCGGTCCCGGCGCAGCAGCCGCTCGGCACGCCCATCTACCGGACCGCGGCCTTCACCTTCTCCTCCAGCGCCGAGTACGCGGCGCTGCTGAACGGGGAGACGGCGGGCTACAGCTACAGCCGGATCGACAACCCCACCACGGACGCGTTCGCGATCGCGGTGGCCGCGCTGGAGGGCCAGGGCCTGGCCGGGCCGGCCGTGGCCCAGGCCTTCGCCTCCGGGATGGCCGCGATCAGCGCGGTGTTCTGGACCTTCACCGGGGCGGGCGCGCACGTGGTCGCGCCGGCCGCGGTGTACGGGGGCACCTACGGGTTCCTGCGCCACGTGGCGGCCCGGTTCGGGGTTCAGGCGGACTTCGTGGACGTGACCGATCTCGGCCAGGTGCGCGCGGCCATGCGCCCGGAGACCAGGATCGTGTACGCGGAGACGCTGGCCAACCCGACGACGGCCGTGGCCGACCTGCCCGCCCTGGCCGAGATCGCGCACCGCCAGGGAGCGCTGCTGGTGGTGGACTCCACCCTGGCACCCCCGGTGGTCTGCCGACCGCTGGAACACGGCGCGGACCTGGTGCTGCACTCGGCGACCAAGTACCTCGGCGGGCACTCGGATGCGACCGGCGGGGTGGTGACGGGGGCGCCCGCGCTCATCGCCCCGCTCCGCGCGGTCCGCATCGACACCGGCGGCTTCCTCGCTCCCGACGAGGCCTTCCTGCTCCGCCGCGGGCTGGAGACGCTGCCGCTGCGGGTACGCCGCCAGTGCTCCACCGCGATGGTGTTCGCCGCCGCCGTGGCCAGGCACCCGGCGGCCCGCAGCGTGGACTATCCCGGCCTGCCGGGGCATCCCGGGCATGAGACCGCGATCCGGCTGTTCGACGCGGGGCCGGAGGGCACCCGGTTCGGCGCGATCGTCACCGTGACCCCGCATGGCGGCCGGCAGGCCGGGTACGAACTCGCGGACCGGCTTCGCGTCGGCCAGGTCGCCACGTCACTGGGCGGCACGCACACGAAGGTCAGCCACGTGGCGTCCACGACGCACCGGCAGTTCGATGACGCCGCCCTCGCCGCCGCCGGGATGGATCCGGGCGCGGTACGGTTCTCGATCGGCCTGGAGGACGGCGAGGACCTGATCGCGGACGTGCACCAGGCCCTGGACGCCCTGGGCAGTGCGGGCCCGGGGGGCGACCCCCCGGGTTCCCCCGCGAGCCGCCGGCTCGGGGAGAACACGCCTCCGGCGCGCCTCCCCTCGCCAGCGAGGGGGCGGGCGGGAGCAGAGGATTTCGGCGGGATCAGAGAGGAGCGGGCGTGAACGAAGGACGCAAGACCCGCGTCGCGGTCGTATTCGGCGGCCGGGGCCCGGAGCACGCGATCTCGTGCGCGAGCGGCGGGACGGTGCTGGCCTGCATCGACCGGGAACGCTACGACGTCGTCCCGATCGGCATCCTGCCCGACGGCCGGTGGGTGCTGACCGCGGACGAGCCTGAGCGGCTGGCCCTCACCGGCGGGCAGCTGCCGTCGGTCGAGTCGGTCGCCGAGCCGGGAGGGCAGGTGCTGCCGTGGGCCGCTGGCCCCCCTCAGGAACCCGGCGCGCTGACCACCGCCGACCCCGGGGCCATCCCTGGTGAGCTGGGCGAGGTGGACGTGGTCCTGCCCATGCTGCATGGCCCGTTCGGTGAGGACGGCACCATGCAGGGCCTGCTGGAGATGGCGGGCGTCCGCTACGTCGGCGCGGGCGTGCTGGCCAGCGCGGTCAGCATGGACAAGGAGTACATGAAGCTGATCTTCAGGGCGAAAGGGCTGCCGGTGGGCCCGTTCGTCGTGGTCCGCGACCGGGACTGGCCCGAGGCGGACAGCAGCGGGACCGCCGCGGTGGCCGCGACCCCGGCCGCCGAGACCGAGCGCAAGCGGGTGCTGGACGCGATCGGCGAGCTGGGCTGGCCGGTGTTCGTCAAGCCGGCCCGCGGCGGCTCCAGCATCGGCACGTCCCGGGCGGATGACCTGGCCGGGCTGTTCCAGGCGATCGAGACCGCGCGGCGCTACGACCGCAAGATCCTGGTCGAGAAGGCCATCCCCGGCCGGGAGATCGAGTGCGCCGTGCTGGAGGGGCTGGACGGCGCGCCCCCGGACACCAGCATGCCCGGGCAGCTGATGGTGGACGGCGGCGAGGAGTTCTTCGACTTCGAGGCCAAGTACCTGGACGACGCGAACGGGATGGCGATCCCGGCCCCGATTCCCGCCGCCCACCTGGAGGAGGTGCGGCGCCTGGCGGCCGCCGCGTTCGACGCGGTGTCCGGCGAGGGACTGGCCCGGGTGGACTTCTTCTACACGCCGGACGGCGAGATCCTGCTCAACGAGATCAACACGATGCCCGGGATGACCGCGGCCTCGTACTTTCCCAAAATGTGGGCGGCCAGCGGGTTTTCGTTGCGGGAGCTTATTGATCGTCTGATCACCACGGCGCTGCGCAAGCCGCCGGGCCTGCGGTAAGCGGGCGGGGCGGCCGCGCCGGGCCGCCTGCCCCCACACATGATCATGGGATTGGCGCCGCCAGGGCGGGGCCAATCCCATGATCATGAACTCACGGCCGGATTAGCGCTTCCGCGCGGCCGTGGCCTTCTTCTCGCCGTTCACGACCGCCTTGAAGTCCGCGCCCGCGCGGAACTTGGGCACCGACGACTTGGGCACCTTGATGGTCGCGCCAGTGGCGGGGTTGCGGGCGGTGCGAGCCGGGCGGACGGCCTTTTCAAACACGC
The DNA here is from genome assembly GCA_963751175.1 of uncultured Actinomycetes bacterium. Classification (GTDB taxonomy): domain Bacteria; phylum Actinomycetota; class Actinomycetes; order Streptosporangiales; family Streptosporangiaceae; genus RYN-230. The sequence goes on from CAVVTM010000020.1 coordinate 156,771, forward strand.
CGAATCCGGTAATCGCCACTTTGTCGCCCTTGGCAACGGTGTACTGAATGGTATCCAGCACCGCATTAACCGCCTCGGTCGCGGTCTTCTTGTCCCCCAGCCGGCCGGAGATCGCATCGATCAGGTCACGCTTGTTCATGAATCACTCCTGCGGTTCCCCCACGGGAGGTCGCGCGGACAGGGAGCCGTAACCGCGACCTCTGACCTGCTTGAAATTAGGCGATCCAGCGCGCAGGCACAATCACCCCAGCGTAAAATCCCGGCGTGTCGGCCTCCAGACGCCCGAATTTCCTGTCCTGCGGGGGCTTTCAGGCCACTGCGTCGGCCGTGGGCAGCCAGTGCGGCCGGTGCTCCTCGAAACTGGTGATCTCATCTGCATAACGCAGGGTGAGCGAGATGTCGTCCAGCCCTTCCATCAGGCGCCACCGGGTGTAATCGTCGATATCGAATGGTGCCGTGAGTTCCACCGGGCCGCCGGGGGCGGCCGCGCGCACTTCACGGGCGACCAGATCCACGGTGACCACGGTGTCCGGGGTTACCTCAAGAGCGTCCTGCAATGATTCCGCGAATTCCGGGGAAACCCGGACCGGGAGCAGGCCCGCTTTTGTCGCGTTATTGCGGAAAATGTCGCCGAAGCGCGACGAGATGACGGCCCGGAAGCCGTAATCACCGAGCGCCCAGACCGCGTGCTCGCGGGATGACCCGATCCCGAAATCGGGACCGGCCACGAGTATCGTCGCGCCGTCCGCGACAGGCTGGTTGAGGATGAATCCGGGATCTGCCCGCCAGGCCGCGAACAGGCCGTCGGCGAATCCGATGCGGCTGACCCGCTTCAGGTACTCGGCCGGGATGATCTGGTCGGTGTCGACATTGCTCCGGCGCAGCGGGATCGCGCGGCCGGTGTGCGTGGTGAAAGGCTCCATGGTCGGTGTTCCCTCCCGGTTAGAGGTCGGCGGGGGCGGTGAGACGGCCGGTGACCGCGGTGGCCGCGGCCACCTGCGGGGACACCAGGTGGGTGCGCGAGCCCTTGCCCTGGCGGCCCTCAAAGTTGCGGTTGGAGGTGGACGCGCTGCGCTCCCCCGGCGCCATCGTGTCCGGGTTCATGCCCAGGCACATGGAGCAGCCCGCGGAGCGCCACTGCGCGCCGGCGGCGGTGAAGACCTCGTCCAGGCCCTCCTGCTCGGCCGCTGCCTTGACGTCCATCGAGCCGGGGACCACCAGCATCCGCACGCCGTCCGCGACCTTCTTGCCGCGCAGCACGTCGGCGGCGGCCCGCAGGTCCTCGAGCCGACCGTTGGTGCACGATCCGACGAACACGGTGTTCACCTGGATGTCGGTGAGCGGCGTGCCCGGGGTCAGCCCCATGTAGGTCAGCGCGCGCAGCGCGGTGGCCCGGGCCCCGGCGTCGTCCATCGTGTCCGGGTCGGGCACGGAGGAGGTGAGCGGGGCGGCCTGGCCGGGGTTGGTGCCCCAGGTCACGAACGGCGTGAGGGCGGCCGCGTCCAGCGTGACCTCCTTGTCGAACGTGGCGTCGCCGTCGGTCGGCAGCGACCGCCAGTAGCCCAGGGCCGCCTCCCAGTCGGCGCCGCGCGGCGCGTGCGGGCGGCCTTCCAGGTAGCTGAACGTGGTGTCGTCCGGGGCGATGAGCCCGGCCCGGGCGCCCGCCTCGATCGACATGTTGCAGACCGTCAGCCGCCCCGCCATGGTCAGGTTGCGCACGGCCTCGCCGCGGTACTCGATGACGTGGCCGACCCCGCCGCCGGTGCCGATCTTGGCGATCACGGCCAGGATCAGGTCCTTGGCGGTCACCCCGTAGGGCAGGTCGCCGGTCACGTTCACCGCCATCTGCGCTGGGGGCTGCTGCGGCAGCGTCTGGGTGGCGAGCACGTGCTCGACCTCGCTGGTGCCGATGCCGAACGCGAGCGCGCCGAGGGCGCCGTGCGTGCTGGTGTGCGAGTCACCGCAGACGATCGTCATGCCGGGCTGGGTCAGTCCCCGCTGCGGGCTGATCACGTGCACGATGCCCTGCCCGGCGTCGCCCATCGGGAAGAGCCGGATCCCGAACTCGGCACAGTTCTTGCGCAGCGTCTCGACCTGGACCCGGGAGACCGGGTCGGTGACCGGGCTGCCCGGGCCGACCAGCGGCAGCCCCGGGCCGGATACGCCCAGCGTCGGGACGTTGTGGTCCTCGGTGGCGACGGTCAGGTCGGGCCGGCGCACGCCGCGCCCCGCCAGCCGGAGGCCGTCGAAGGCCTGCGGGCTGGTGACCTCGTGGATCAGGTGGAGATCGATGTACAGCAGGTCGGGCTCACCGTCGGCGCGGTGCACGACGTGCGAATCCCAGATCTTCTGCGCGAGCGTACGTCCCATGCGTGAAACCCCTTTCAGCGGGCGCCTCGTCGCGGTCCGTCCAGCTGGGGCCCCTGGTATCCGAATGTCACTGGCACTCCGAGTGTCACTCCGAGGGGTCCCGATCCCCGACTTGCGTCTCGCATTCCGAGACGGCAATATCGGACCATGGACAACTCTAGCGGAGTCGGCGTGCTGGACAAGACAGCGGCCGTGCTCGGCGCCCTCGAGTCGGGCCCGGCCTCGCTCGCCCAGCTGGTCCAGGTCACCGGCCTGGCCCGGCCGACCGCGCACCGGATCGCGGTGGCCCTGGAACGGCACCGGCTGCTGGCCCGGGACGCCCAGGGCCGGTTCATCCTGGGACCGCGGATCGCCGAGCTGGCCACTGCCGCGGGCGAGGACCGGATGCTCGCCGTGGCCCAGCCGATCCTGGTCGCGCTGCGCGATCTCACCGGGGAAAGCGCGCAGCTCTACCGGCGCCAGGCGGACACCCGGATCTGCGTGGCCGCCGCGGAGCGGGCCACCGGGCTGCGCGACACCGTGCCGGTCGGCACGGCGCTGCCCATGTCCGCCGGGTCGGCTGCCCAGGTGCTGCTGGCCTGGGAGGAGCCCGAGCGGCTGCACCGGGGGCTGCGCGGCGCCAGGTTCAGCGCCGCGTCCCTGGCCCAGGTCCGCCGGCGAGGGTGGGCGGCCAGCGTGGCCGAGCGCGAGGCCGGGGTCGCCTCGGTCTCCGCCCCGGTCCGGGGCCAGGGCGGCAAGGTCATCGCGGCCGTGTCGGTGTCGGGCCCCATCGAGCGGCTCGGCCGCTCGCCGGGGCGGCTGCACGCCAACGCCGTGGTCACCGCGGGCGACCGCATCAGCGCCGCCCTCCGCCGCGCCAGCTAGCCGCGGAAGGCCCGGCTTCTTACCCAGCCTGGCTTTCCCGCGGGCGGGGGAGACCACGGGTGAGGTCTTCGGTTCATACTGGAGTCGGAGGGTGATCTTGTGCGATCATGCCGAAGGTCCCCCGTGCGGCGGGACGGTGGCCTCTGACCGCCGAGTCGCATGCGGACGAGGCTACTTCTTGACCACGCCACTGCCATCGTGAGGTCGCGTCCATGAAAGTAGCTGTCGTCAAAGAGTCAGCACCCGGCGAGCGCCGGGTGGCGCTCGTCCCTGAGATGATCGCGCGGTTGCGCGGCGCCGGGCTCGAGGTGCTCGTAGAATCCGGTGCGGGAAACGGCGCGTGGTTCGCCAACAGCGCCTACGCGGAAGCTGGCGCGACCGTCGTCACCCGCGAGGAACTGCTCGCCGACGCGGACCTGGTCCTGACCGTGGGCCAGCCCGACGAGGAGATCCTGGGCGGGCTCCGGTCCGGCCAGGCGGTCCTCGGCATGCTCAACCCGCTGGCGGACCCGGGACTGGCCGCCACGCTGGCGTCCCGCGGGATCACCGCCATCAGCCTGGACGGGCTGCCCAGGACGCTGTCCAGGGCGCAGGGCATGGACGCGCTGAGCTCGCAGGCCAACGTGGCCGGGTACAAGGCAGCCCTGGTCGGGGCGGCCACATTCGGCCGGTTCTTCCCCATGCTGACCACCGCCGCGGGCACCGCGCGGCCCGCCAAGGTGCTCATCCTGGGTACCGGGGTCGGCCGGCCTGCAGGCGATCGGCACCGCGCGGCGGCTCGGCGCCGTGGTGTCCGCCTACGACGTGCGCCCGCAGACCAAGACTGAGGTGGAATCGCTCGGCGGCACGTTCATCGAGCTCACCTCGGTGGGCAGCGCGGCCGGGGAGGGCGGCTACGCGAGGGTGCTGACCGACGAGGAACGGCAGGCCCAGCAGGCCGAACTGGCCGCCCACATCGCCCGGCACGACGTGGTCATCACCACGGCCCAGGTGCCGGGACGCAAGCCGCCGCTGCTGATCACCGAGGACGCGCTCAAGGCGATGACCGCAGGGTCGGTCGTGGTGGACATGGGCTCCGGCCCGCTCGGCGGCAACGTGGCCGGCTCCGTGCCCGACCAGACGATCGTCACCGGGAACGGGATCACCGTCATCGGCGCCGGCAACCTGGCGGCCTCCACCCCCGGCGCCGCCTCCGCCTTCCTGGCCCGCAACATCAGCGCCCTGCTGCTGCACATGGTGGCCGACGGCGCACTCACCATTGACCCCTCCGACGAGATTCAGGCCGGGGTCGTCATCACCCACGACGGCGCTGTGATCCAGCCCGCGACCGCCGCCCTGCTCGCCGAAGCCAGCCACGGTGCTGACACGTCCGGAGGTACGACCCCGTGACCACGGTTCTGCTCACTGACATAGTGATCTTCGTGCTCGCCCTGCTGGTGGGCTTCGAGGTCATCAGCAAGGTGCCCGCCACCCTGCACACGCCGCTGATGTCGGCGGCCAACTCGATCCACGGCATCGTGCTCGCGGGCGCCATGCTCATCGCGGTGACCGCGCACGACGCGCTCGGGTACATCCTGGCCTTCATCGCCTGCGCCTTCGCGGCGATGAACGTGGTCGGCGGCTACGTGGTCACCGGCCGGATGCTCAAGATGTTCCGCCGGTCGCGCACCCCGGTGCCGGCCGCGGACACCGCGGCCGCGGTCAGCGGCAACGGGCAGGCCCCGGCGGCCAGCCAGCGGGGCGGCCAGGCATGAGCGCCTTCGACTGGATTACCCAGCTGCTCTACGTGGCGGCCGCGACCTGCTTCGTGCTCGGCCTGCACCTGATGAACTCCCCCGCCACGGCGCGGCGCGGCAACCAGGTGTCCACCGCAGGCATGATCGTCGCGGTGGCGACCACGCTGGCCCTGGTCGCCCACGCGGGCACGGTCACCACCACCGGCTGGATCGTGATGATCGCCGGCACGCTCCTCGGCGGCGGTGCTGGCCTGTACGCGGCGCGCACGGTCGAGATGACCGCCATGCCGCAGCTGGTCAGCATCTTCAACGCGGTCGGCGGCGGCGCGGCCGCCCTGGTCGGGATCGACGACTACGTCCGGCTCGCCTCGGGGGGCATCGCGGAGTCGACCACGGTCTTCACGATCCTTGACGTGCTCATCGGCGCGGTGACCTTCTCCGGGTCGATCATCGCGGCCGGGAAACTGCAGGGCCTGATCGAGGGGGCGCCGATCACCTTCCCCGGCTCGCGGGCCGTCAACATCGCGGCCGCGGCCGTCGCGGTCGGCGGCGGGATCTACATGATCGCCACTCCCAGCGTCGTCGTGCTGATCATCATCATCCTGGCCGCGCTGACCTTCGGCGTGACCATGGTGCTGCCGATCGGCGGCGCGGACATGCCGGTGGTCATCTCGCTGCTGAACGCGTTCACCGGCACCGCGGTGGCCATGGCCGGGTTCGTCATCGGCAACTGGGCGCTGATCATCGCGGGAGCGCTGGTCGGCGCGTCCGGTGGCATCCTCACCAAGCTGATGGCCGACGCGATGAACCGGTCGATCCGCAACATCATCGTGGGCGGGTTCGGCACCGGTGACAGCGGCCCGGCGATCGAGGGGCCCGGCGGGGACGTGCGGTCCATCCAGGCCGATGACGCCGCCATCCAGCTCGCCTACGCGCAGAAGGTCGTCATCGTGCCCGGCTACGGGCTGGCCGCCGCGCAGGCCCAGCACCAGGTGGCTGAGCTGGCCGCGCTGCTCGAGGAGCGGGGGGTGGAGGTCAGCTACGCGATCCACCCGGTCGCGGGCCGGATGCCCGGCCACATGAACGTGCTGCTCGCTGAGGCCAACGTGCCCTATCCGCAGCTCAAGGAGATGGATGAGATCAACCCGGAGTTCCCGCGGACGGACGTGGCGCTGGTCATCGGGGCCAACGACGTGACCAACCCGGCCGCGCGGCGGCCCGGGAACCCGGTCTCCGGGATGCCCATCCTGGACGTGGACCACGCCAAGAGCATCATCGTGATCAAGCGGTCCATGGGGCACGGCTACGCGGGCATCGACAACGAGCTGTATGTCAACCCGAAGACCAGCATGTTCTTCTCCGACGCCAAGTCCGCGCTGACCGAGCTCACCGCCGCGGTCAAGACCCTGGTCGCCTGACCCGCCCGCCGCCCGTCTCACCTCGCCTGACCCCCGCCCCCGGCCGGGCGGGGGTGCCGGGGCGGGCGGGACATGCGCAGAATGGGGCATGAGCACTGTCGATGCGGACGTATCGGTCCCGGATATCCCCGGCGCGGACGGCCATCCGGGTGAGCTGACCACGGGCCGGGTGGCCCGCGTAGGGGATATCGAGGTCCGGCGGCTGCTGCCGCTCCGGCACCGTCGCAGCGTCGGCGCCTGGTGCTTCGTGGACCACTACGGCCCGACGTCAGTGGACGGCGTGGCCGGGATGCAGGTGCCGCCCCACCCGCACATCGGCCTCCAGACCGTCACCTGGCTGCTGGACGGCAACGTGCTGCACCGGGACAGCCTGGGCAGCGAGCAGATGATCAGGCCCGGCCAGCTCAACCTGATGACCGCGGGCCGGGGGATCGCCCATTCGGAGGAATCGCCGGAGGAGCATGACCCGCGCCTGCATGGTGTCCAGCTCTGGCTGGCCCTGCCGGGTGCGCAGCGGCAGGTGGCGCCGGCCTTCGAGCATCATGCCGAGCTACCGTCGGCCGGCCTGGCCGGCTTCGAGATCACCGTGTTCGCCGGCTCGCTGGCCGGCGCGCAGTCCCCGGCCACCGTCTTCTCCCCGGTGGTGGGGGCCCAGCTGCACGCGGGCCGGGACACCCGAGGCCAGCTCGGCCTGGAGCCCGGCTACGAGCACGTGATCTTCATGGTGGCCGGGACGGCCAAGGCCGGCGGGACCGCGATCGCGCCGGGCAGCTTGCTCTACCTCCCCCCGGGGCGTGATCAGGTGACGCTGGCGGCCGGGGCGGACGCGGAGCTGTTCCTGCTCGGCGGCACGCCGCTGGATCAGCCCGTGGTGATGTGGTGGAACTTCGTGGGTACGACGCCCGAGGACATCGTGGACGCGGCGCGCGACTGGAGCCAGGGCACCCGGTTCGGCGAGATCCCGGGATACCACGGGAAGCCCCTCCCCGCGCCCCCGCTCGATGCGGTCCGGTTGCGCCGGTGATCACGAGGCGGCGGCCAGACGGTGAAATTTCCCCTGCTCCAGGGGGGTGCCAAGCCCTTCCCCGCCTGCGTCTGCGAGGGTCAGGCATTGACCAGAGGGTGAAGTTCCGTTGCGTAACTGCCCAAGTGGGTGAGAGTAGCCAGCATTGGGTATTTGTACCTCCGGCAGCAGGACGCGGCGGGTAGCGCGTGACACGCCGGCCTTCCCGACTGACTCTGCAAAGGGGGTGCGGCGCTGAACGAGATCCTGGCGCTGCCGCGCATCGTGGCGGGCGCAGACGGTTCATCGGCCTCGCTGGCCGCGCTGCGCTGGGCAGTTCGCGAAGCGGGCTTGCGGGGGACGGCCCTGCATGTGGTGCGGGCCTGGGAGGACGCCGCGAAACGGGTGGCGCCCTACGCCTGGCACGCCTGCCTCCCGGGAAACGCGGAAGATCTCCTGGACGCCCGGCAGCGGCTCGAGTCCGAGGTGACCGCCGCGGTCGGGTGCATGTCCCTGGGCACGGTGACCGTGGAAATCGCGGAGGGGCTGGCGGCGAGGGTGCTGCTCGACCACGCTGACGGCGCCGAGATGCTGGTGCTGGGCAGCGCCGGATGCACACCAGACGGCATCGGCCCGGTGGCCCGCGCCTGCCTGCGGCACGCGCCCTGCCCGGTCGTGGTGGTCAGCGTCACGATGAGCGACGTCCCGGTCCCGGCCTGACCCTGCGGCCCAGGACAGGGTCACCGAACCGGGCCAGCGGACGGTGTTACGGAAACCGGGTCAGCGGAGGCTGCTCCACCGTGGCCCCCTGGCCCGCCATTCACTGTCCCAGGCGGCCAGCCGGCGCCGGTCCACCGCCTGGATGCCCAGCGCGCCGACGCAGAACAGGACCCCGGCCAGCGTGAACGGGGCGATGACCATGGCCAGTATCTCCTGCCCGGTCACCTGATCGGAACGGAGCGGCGGCCCGGTCAGCCAGCCGGCCCGGTTCACCCAGATCCGCACGGTGCGGCCCTTCCGGGTCCCGCTAGGGGCCACCACGTACCCGCGGCGCGCCGTCCCGTCCGGCGCGGTCCACCGGGCGCGGACTTCGGGCAGGGCCACGCCGCCGTAGCCGGTATCCACCGTGTAGGGGGTGTCGGCCAGCAGGACCGCGGGGACCTGGCGCCAGCTCGCGTGCTGGGCCCTGGCCACCTGGAAGGCGGTCGACCGGGCCCACCGCCCGGCGGCCAGCGTGACCACCGGCGCGCCCACCAGGAACGCGAGCATGGTCGCGGCCAGGATGGCCGTGGCCAGCCGGTCGCAGGAGCGCCGGAGCGGGTTGCGGTCCGGCCACAGCCAGCGCAGCCACAGCCAGCGCGGCACGTCCGGCTCCGCCACAGCTCGTCTCATGTCGCCTCGCCTCCCGTTCTACTGTCCATCGGCGCGAGCGCGGCGGCGTAGGGACCTTTCGCCCGCCCCGCCGGGACTATGGTCGCGGCGGGCGGGACGGAAGCTCAGGCTCCGCGGATGCCGTAGAGGTGTTCGAGGGCGGGCTCGGCCGCAGCCGGCTCGCTAGCTCGCGGCCGGGCTGGGCCAGCGCAGGGTCTCGTCATCGACGCCAACCCGCTGTTCCCCGTCGGGCATGGGCCGTCTACGCCCCGCCGCCAGGGTCGGGGTGGCCAGCTCCTGCTCGCGCCGCAGGGCCTGCCGACGGCCGCTCGAGTTGACGGCGACGCTCCGGCCATGGGACGGCATCCCCGCGGCCGAGGTAGACCCGGGCGAGGTCGAGCTGCGGGTCGGCCGGTCGAGCACGGATATCGAGGTAACACTGGGATACACTCTCACCGGCCAGCGCCGGGAGGTGGGCTTCGACCGGGTGCTGCATCCCGGAGATCACCCTGCTGCCCGCCGACTGACCCACCGCGAGGACCCTATGCTCCGCGATCTTTCCCTGCCTGAACTGCGCCAGTACCGGCCCATCGTGGAGGAGCCCGCGGACTTCGACGAGTTCTGGGCCAGCGAGCTGGACGCCGCGGCTGCGCACGACGCCGAGCCGGTGTTCACCCCCACGCACACGCAGATCCGGCACGCGGACGTCGTCAACGTGACGTTCCCGGGCTACGCCGGCGACCCCATCAAGGGCTGGCTGCTGCTGCCGCACGTGAGCCCGCCGGACCGCGCGTTCGTGGTCGAGTACATCGGCTACGGCGGCGGGCGGGGCGACCCGTTCGACTGGCTGAGCTGGAGCTGCGCGGGCCACCCGCACCTGATCATGGACACCCGCGGCCAGGGGGGCGGGTGGCTCAGCGCCGACACCCCCGATCCCAGCGACCCGGGCGCGCCCAGTACCCCCGGGTTCCTCACCCGCGGCATCGCCGACCCGCGCACGCACTACTACACCCGCCTGTTCATCGACGCGGCCCGGGCGGTGGCCGCGGCCCGGCGCCACCCGGCCAGCACCGGACGGTCCGTTGTGACGACTGGGGGCAGCCAGGGTGGCGGGCTGGCCATCGCGGCGGCCCATCTCGCCGGGGACGTGGCCGCGGCCTTGCCTGAGGTCCCGTTCCTGGCTGACTTCCGGCGGGCCGTGGAGACGACGGAGAGCCGCCCCTACCTTGAGCTCATCGAGTACCTGAGCGTGCACCGCGGCGAGGTGGACCAGGTATTCGGCACGCTGTCCTACCTTGACGTGGTCAACCACGCCAAGCGGGCCACGGCGCCGGCCCTGTTCTCCGTCGGCCTGGTGGACGACATCACCCCGGCGTCCACGGTCTTCGCGGCGTTCAACCACTACGCGGGGCCGAAGCAGATCGAGGTCTACCCGTTCAACGGCCATGACGGCGGCGGGACCGAGCACTTCCTGGCCAAGCTCGCCTTCCTCGCTGCCCTGCCCGGCCCGGCCTGAGCGGGGGCGGCCACCCCGGCGCGCGCGCCTGACCGTGGGTGGCCTGACCGTGGGTGGGGCCTGAGCGCGGGTGGCCTGAGCGCGGGTGGCCTGAGCGTGGGTGGCCGGGGCGCGGGGCCGGGAGGCCGGCGCGGTCAGGTGACGGGAGGGGGCGTCCCGGCGGCGGATGCGGCCAGGGCCGGGTCCCAGGCGCAGGCCGCGCAGGCCTGCTGGAACGCGGAGCGGGCGAACTCCACCGCGGTCGCGTGCGGATCTGCGGCGGCCCGCACGTCGTCCCAGTCCAGCACGTACTCCCCCAGCGTGCCCTCCCAGCGGGCGGCGGCCGGGGAGAGGGCCAGGCGGCCGAAACCCTCCGGTGCCGGGTGCGCGTAGGCGTAGAACGCGGCCCGGCCGTAGCGGCCATCACCGGGCCACCAGCCGAGCGCGACCTCCTGCGCGTCCATCGCGTTGCGCATGATGAAGTCCGCCGAGGGCGGTTCGGCGGGCAGGCCGGAGAACAGGCTCACCGCCAGGTCAAACGAGCCCCACCAGGCGTTGACCGGCGTGGACCGGCCCCGGTAGGGGGCGCGGTACTCCGCGAGGACCAGGGCCGCCTGGGTCGCCGCGGCGTAGTAGTCACGGACCTGCCCCGGATCGTAGGCCGCGTGCTCGTGGTCCTCGTCGAGTGGCACGCTCCAGGGGACCTCCTGCGGCGTCGGGTCGATCTCGACCGGCCCGCCGAGCCCGCGCACCGCGGTCAGCACATCGCGGGTCACGTCCCCGACGGGACGGTCCGGGGTCAGCGCGACCCGTTCGGCCTGCCCTCCGCTGTGCTCGACCACGGCCTCGTGCGTCCGCAGGTCCAGGGCGGCGACCAGCGACCCTGATCCGTCCGGCGCGGGCAGCGGCGCGGTCTCCCATCCGCGGGCGGACAGCCGCAGCGCCGCGTGCTGCAGCTGGGGCTCGGGCGGGGCGAGCCGGACCGCCAGCTTGCCCAGCACCTGGGTGTGCGCGTGCAGCGTGTCGCAGGTCGCGCGCCAGTTCTCGTACGAGCAGGCCGGCCAGTTACTGGTCATGGTCCGCACCTTACCCAGCGGTGCTGCGGCCAGCCGCCGTCCGGCCCCCCGGCCAGCCCGTGCACGGTGACGAGGCCGGCCAGCCCGGAGATCGCCAGCACCGGGGCGAGCAGCGACGAGGCAATCAGCTCTATCCCCGGGGCGTTCGCGAACAGGGTGGTGAGCCCGGCCGAATCGAGGTAGTCGACCTCCTGCAGATCCACGACCAGCAGGCGCTCCCCTTCCTCAGCCTTCGCCCAGGCCTGGGCGAGGCTTTCCTGGAAGGCGCCTGCATTGCTCATGTCGATCTCGCCGGCCACGGTCACGATCCAGGAGCCGTCGGCGCGCTGCTGGGTGGACACATCGAGCGGGTCCGGCAGCGGGGCGTCCGGCACGTAGGTGTCCGACAGGCGCCCCCGGGGGCAGCTCATCCGGGACCGGAATTTCCGGGTTCGTGGCCGAGGATGGCTGAGCCTCCGGCAGCGGGCCCGCCACCCGGCTGGCCGCACGCGGGTCCGGCGGCATCGGTTCCCCGCCGGAGTCCTGTGACATGCCTGCGCTCCCTGAGCGTCGCTCTTGAGCTTCCTGGGCGGTGGCTACCCTGAATCAGGGGCCCGAATCACGGCCATGATCACAACCCGGGCTACCTGCTGACCATCTGGCTCATCGAGTACGACCACGAGTTCCAGTCCGGCGCGGCCACCCGCCTGCCGGTGCCGGTGATCAGCGCGCACGCCCTGCTGGCGATCACCGGCCTGGGGCTCTGGGGCTATTACCTGTTCAGCCACGCCACCCGGCTCGCCTGGTCGGCGGTGGCGATCCTCGCCGTCGTCGCGACGCTGGGGCTGATCATGGCGGCCCGCTGGATCGTGGTGTACCGCGCCCACCGGAGCCCGAGGGTGGCTCTCGCCGCGGCCGGCGCGCATAGTGCACCAGGCGGTCTCTTCAACCCCTCCGCAACGGACCTGCCCGGCGCTGGCCGGGATGCGCGCCCCGGCGTCTCCGGGCCACCGGAACGGCATTTCCCGCTGCCGGTCGTCATCGGGCACGGCGTCTTCGCCACGGTCACGATCGTGTTCGTCGTGCTGACCGCCCTGAACGTGAGCGGCAGCTGACGGCGGCTGCCGCCCCGTTAACGCCTGGTCCCGCGTCAGCACGGGACGGGCCGGTCAGGACATGCCGTAGCGCAGGCCGGGGGTAGTGGCGGCGATCTCGATGAGGCGGTTGTACTTGGCGGTCCGCTCGCCGCGGGCCGGGGCGCCGGACTTCAGATGCCCGCAGCCGGTCCCCACGGCCAGGTCGGCGATGAACGGGTCCTCGGTCTCTCCGGACCGGTGGGACACGAACTGCCGGTAGCCCGCGCGGCGGCAGACGGCCATGGCCTCAAGCGTCTCGGTGACCGTGCCGATCTGGTTGAGCTTGATCAGTGAGGAGTTGCCGATGCCGAGGCCGATGGCCCTGGCGATCATGGCCGGGTTGGTGCAGAAGATGTCGTCGCCGACCAGTTCCACGGTCTCGCCCAGCCGGGCGGTGAGCGCGATCCAGCCGTCCTCATCGTCCTCGCCGAGGCCGTCCTCGATGAGGTGCACCGGGAACACGTCGGTGATGGCGGCCAGCCGGTCGACGAGATCGCCGCTGCTCAGCGGGATCCCGGAGACGAGGTACGTGCCGTTCGCCTGGCGGAATTCCGACGCGGCCAGGTCCAGGGCGATGCTGACCCCGCCGGGGCCGGGCTGATACCCGGCGCCGGTGATGGCGCCCACCAGCAGCTGCAGCACCTCTTCCGGCTCGCTGATCTCCGGGGCGAACCCGCCCTCGTCCCCGAGCCCGGTGGACAGCTTGCGCTCGGTGAGCTCACGGCGCAGGGCCGCGTACACCTCAGCGCCGGCCCGGACCGCCTCCGCCATGGACGGGGCACCCAGCGGCGCGATCATGAACTCCTGGAAGTCGAGCTCGTTGGCCGCGTGCATCCCGCCGTTGAGCACATTGAAGTGCGGCACCGGCAAGGACGGCGAGACCCCGTCCGGTGTCAGCCAGTGCCACAGCGGGACGCCCGCCGAGGCGGCCAGCGCCCGGGCGAGGGCCATGGAGACGCCCACCAGCGCGTTCGCGCCGAGCCTGCTCTTGTTGGGGGTGCCGTCGAGATCGATCATGGCCTGGTCCACCTCAGGCAGGTCGGACCACGACCGGCCGCGCAGCAGGCTGGCCAGGTCGGTGTTGACCGCGCCGACCGCGCCGAGGACGCCCTTGCCGCCATACCGGGCCGGGTCGCCGTCGCGGCGTTCCACGGCCTCCCGCGATCCGGTCGAGGCGCCCGACGGTACCCCCGCCCGGGCGGTCGTCCCGTCACCAAGCCGCACCGTCACGGCCAGCGTAGGCCGCCCGCGCGAGTCCAGAATCTCCAGCGCAGACAGCTCTGCGACATCAAAGCCCGCCATCGTCTTCTCCCAGACTGGCCGGCCGCCCTCCCGAGACCGGGCTGCGGCCGGACGGGCGACCCAAGCCGCCCGCTACCCCCACTCTGGCGGGCGTTCCCGGTCAGGGGCAGGGTCCAAGGCCCCGGACGTGCTGGCTGAACGACTCCCCTGGGCCCGATCAGGGCGGTGACGGCGCCGGAGCGGAACTCCGCCGACATGCCGGCCAGGATCACCGCCGACCCGCGCGCCCTGCGGCGGCTCAGCGGCCAGGACATCCCGGCCCTGGCCAGCGCGCTCACCTGGCCCGGCGAGCGCCTCTATTACCTGGCCGCCACGAACACCCCGCCGTTCGATAACCAGGACACGCTGGTCAGCACTCTCCCGCACATCTGGACCTCGGCGCTCTAGGAGACCTGACCCGGCCAGTGCCGTGTAACCCGCCGGCAGGAACCACGCGCATCACCCCCGCAGGATGAGGACCCGCCTGCCGGGCCGGACGATCCTGGCGGGGTGACTCCCGGGATCAGGCCACGGCCGGGAAGGCAGGTATGGCGCACAAGGCTGAACGCGTGCCCGCCTGCCAGCCACGTCCCGGCCGTGACCGACGGCGAAACGACGGAACGCTTATGCCTGAGGGACTGAACCCGATCGAGGCCGGCAAGAAGCTGCATGAACACGGCGAGACGCTGGCCAAAGAAGCGGGCGGGGAACACGGTCACGGCGAGGACGGCGGCCGTCATTCCCGGATCGTGCAGATCTGCGAGGCGGTGCTGCTCGCGCTGGTCACGATCACCGCTGCCTGGGCAGGCTACTCAGCGGCTCGCTGGGGAACGGATTCGCGCGTCCAGATTGCCAGGTCCTCCACGCTGCGCGCGCTTGCCACCCGGGACGACCTCTCCGCGCTCTCCCAGCGAAATTTCGATGCGTCAACCTTCAACGCCTGGTTCATCGCCTTCACCCTGAACAGCCCGCAGAAGGAGGCCATCGCCGAACGCCGGTTCCGGCCGCAGTTCCGGGTCGCCTTCAACGCGTGGATAGCCACCAACCCGCTGCACAATCCGAATGCCCCGCCAGGCCCGACCTACATGCCTCAGTACAAGCTGCCCGCCCAGGCGGCAGCCAACACGCTCGACAACACAGCCGACGCGAAGTTCGCCGAGGGTAACCACTCAGGACAGGTCGGCGACAACTACGTCCGGATCACGGTCTTCCTCGCCGCCGTGCTGTTCCTGGTCGGCATCGGCAGCTCGTTCAAGCTGCACGCCATCCGTTACGCCCTGGTCATCTTTGGCTCCGCGCTGCTCATCCTCTCGATCGTGCTGATCGCGCAGCAGCCAGGACTTCCGAAGTAAGGGGGCAGCGCGGCCGAGACCGGAGCCCATTCCCGGCGCCCTGGACCGCATCAGCCTGTACCGCATACTGATCCGGCTGGCCGACCGTGGCCTGGTCGAGGCGCGCTGGGAGGACGAGCAGCCGGCTGGCCGGCCACGCAGGCACCTGTACCGGCTGACTTCCGCGGGGCTGGCCAGCGCCAGGACAGCGCTGGCGGAAATGCCTGCCCCTGCCAGTGCGCGCACGGGCGCTGGCCCCTCGCGGGGACGCCGGGTGGCATCGCGGGCGGTGCCATGGAGAGGCTGACCCGCGCGCTGTCCGCACTGCCCTGGCGTCGGTGCCGGCCGGGCGGATGGAACTCCTGGCGACATAGCCCACGCCGTGAGCTTCCTCGCCTCCGACGATGCCGGCTTCATTACTGGCCAGCGCATCGTCGTTGATGGCGGCCGGAACCTTGGCGGCTGGCACCTGGCCCGGCACGCCTGCCACTAGTCACTGACGGTGACCTCCGGGACTCCGGGTCTTGACGCCGGTGTTCAGCTGTTCTGCCTGATGAACCACTGCTGCGCCTGGTGGCCCACGCCCTGATCGAGGCCGTCCGTGCATGACCAGTTGCTGCGGAAGCGGGCGGGATCGTTGAGGTTCGTGGTCTCGAGGAGCTGGCCCTTGATGAGCTGGGTCACGATGAGGCCGAAGCCGCGGGCCCGCAGGTAATTGAGGAACCGTGGTGCGGACACCGGAGCATTGTCCCAGCACGCCCACGGTGCGCTGGCCCGGGCGTAGTCGGCCCACTCACCCTCGACGACGGGGGCGTGCCCGCTGGTGGCGATGTAGCCGAACTCCGAGTCCCACGTGCTGTACTGGTGCGGTGCCGGGGGCCGGTGCTCGCTGTATTCGAGGGGGCCGTCGCCGGTGATGTGGTAGCGCCACGCTTCGTTCAGGATGCTCCCCGCGCTGATGCCTTCGACCCAGAACAGGTTCGACGCCCGCGCGCGGACGTATCGGGCGAGGGCCTGCATCCCGATGTACCTCACGCCGTGGCACACGCCGCCGTCGTGCCAGAACGCCCAGCCGCAGGGTGCCCGCTGCGCCGGCTCGTTGTAGATGTCGAATACCACCTCCGGATCTCTCCCGAAATGGGAGGCCAGGGAACCCCAGAAGGCCTTGCTGCGCTGCGTCGGCATGGACTCCACGAGGCTGGCGCGGTCGAGTTGCCACTGGAGGTTCAGCACCACGACCAGACCGTGGGCTTCGGCGAAGCGCACTTCGGTGGTCACGGCGGCCAGGAACGCCTGGTCAACGTGACCGGTGGTGCTGACGAGGTTCGCCTGGCGGACCTGGAAGCGGACCGTGTTGGCGCACCAGTCATCCGCGGCGGCGGTAACGGCCGCCTCATCCTGGTCCACGCGGGCGGCGTAATCAGTGTGCGCCAGCCCTGTGAGGCTGATCCCGTACGGGATGTAGCGCCCGGTGGAACCGCTGACGACCGTACGGCTGACGTGGAACGGCCCGCGCTCGTGGTGACAGGCTGCCGCCTGGGCAGCCGGCGGCTTCCAGGTTCCGGCCAGCCGTCCCGCGCTGGCCCGCGCCGAGCCAGTCCCTGTGGCGGCTGCCGTTTGCGAGGCCGCCCGGGAAGTGCCGCCGAGGCCAGCCACCGGAGCGGTCGCCACGCCCATGACGAGCGGGAGGATCAGCAGGTGCCGCCGGAGACCAGCTCCGGCCGCCCCTGGATGTTTCCTCATCATCGGATCCCGCTGCCATGACGGCACCCGGCCGCCGCCGCGGCGGCACCGACCGGATGCACAAAGCGTAATAAGACTCCTGCTTCGGGCATACTCGCCAGGTCACGTCACCGCAAGGGGTGCAGCGCGCTGACCGTCTGGCCATGGCTGCCCGGGGATACTGGGCCAGTGGATCGCCAGAGCCCTGCTCGCGGTCGGCAGCGCTCGCTGCGGTCCCCATTCCCTGGTGAGGATCTCGGAGCGTGCTGGATGGCAGTGATGATCGGCGTGGACCCGCATGAGGGCGCACACCGCTGTGGCGATCGGCGCGGGCGAGAAGCCGCTGGGGAAGCCGCGGCTCCGCGCGTCCGCCGCCTGGGCAGCGGCCTGGCGGAGCGGTTGCACACCAGGGTCAGGGCTAGTCGCTGCCTGATTCCTGCTCCGGCGCTCGGGCCGCTCGCTGCGATGGTGAGGTGGCGGCGGCGGTGAGCAGCTCTTCGATCCGGGCAAGCCGCCGGTCGAGCTCGGCCAGCGTCACCCCTGGTGTGGCCGTCTTCGCCTGCGGGCCGCGCCGGGCCCTGCTTGGTGCTTGTGCGACGAAACTCGACGCTACCTGCGCGGTGACGACCGCCAGGGTGAGCAGGCCGATGCCCATGATGAAGCAAGCCGTGATCCGCCCCGCGATGGTGACCGGGTAGAAGTCGCCGTAGCCGACGGTGGTGACCGTCACCGCCGACCACCACAGTGACTCACCCAGGGTGTGGATGTTGGACTTGGGCGCGTGGCGCTCGAGCAGATACACGATGATCGCGCCGTTGATGACCAGCACCGATGCGGCCAGCAAGAAGCGGCTGAGGTGCCCGCGCCGGAACACCGACCTGACCAGGCGGAAACTGAAGATCACGCGTACCGGCGGGAAGATCACCGAGGCGATCCCGAGCGGATGGGTGAGCAGGTAATGAACATGGCGGCGGGCCAGGGCGCTGCGGATGGTGATGTCGATCCCGTAGACGACCCGGACAGCAGCCTGGATGGTCAGCACGATAGCCCTGACGTCATGTGAGGTGCTGAAGTCGCCGGGAGGGATCACCACGATCCACAGCGTGGCCAGCGCCAGAAGGTCGAGCGCCGTCTGGGTTCTGGCTACATAGGCGGCCAGGCGGCCACCGGGGTCGTCCACAGCAGGGTCATCATCGGTCCCCGGGCCTGGCCGCTGGGCAATGTCGTTCATGGTCACCAGCGTTGCACCCAGCCGCAAGAGCGGGAAGCAAGGACACCGCCGGTCGGGGCGGGAGGCAGCGCCTCGATGAGTGCCGACTCCGCATCGGACAGGTCGGTGGGGGAACGCTGGCCGCCGCCCCGGTCAGCGCGCAGGCTGGGCACGTGCGGGCCCCGCGGTGTTCTTGTTCGTCACTCGCGGGATCGGCTGTTGCTGGGTCGAAACCAAACCTTGTCCTTTCAGGCAACATGAACTATGATTCGCGTGAGTCGCATTATCGGTGGGAGTCGAATTACCGTTGAGTCACGGCAGGCGGCTCAGGTGACTCAAGGCAATCCTGACCAGCGAGTTTGCGCGTTGGCGTCCAAATTGCCAGGGGGGATATTCGGCGCACGGCATATGACCGTACCAGATACGTGCCCCGTGGCTCGCAAACCTGCTCTCCTTCCCTGTAGGAAGGCAGCTTCGCTAAGGCTGATCACGCTGGCCAATGTTTTCGCAAGGACACTAAAGATTGTTAAGCGATTCGGCTCACTATCACACTCAGGGGGCGATGGCATGAGTGCTGTCAGGCGTGATGTGGCCAGTATAATGATCACCGCCGTGGTTGCTGGGAGCGTGCTGTCGGCGACAGCCGCACAGGCGTCCACGACTTATGTTGTGGATAATACGTCGGCGTCGTGTTCGGATACCGGTCCTGGCAGTGCATCACAGCCGTTCTGCACCATAGGGGCGGCGGCGAAGAAGGCGCAGGCGGGGGATACGGCACTTGTCAACGCGGGGACGTACACTGGGACATCGGTCAACCCCGCAAATTCAGGGGTGGCCGACAGCCCGATCACGTTCACGGCCAACGCTGGCGTGACGATCAGTGGCGGGACTAGGGCCTTCGCCATCTCCAGCCGTAACTATATCGTGGTCAACGGTTTCACCGTCAGGGGCACGTCGTCGTATGGAATTTCCGTGTCCGGTGGAAGCAATATTGTCATCTCTCATAACACTGTTTCCTTCGCGGGCCAGCCGGTTTCCGGCTCTACCGCAGCAGGAATCTATCTAAGCGGCCTAGCGGGCGGAACTGTTTCGGGCAATGTGTCGCACGATAACTCGGCCCATGGGATCTACCTGACCGGGACAACCACCGGGGTAACCGTCCAGGGCAACACTTCATACCACAACGCCTACCAGTACCAGCGGAACGCTAATGGCATCAATGACATCGCCCCGGGCAACTCCATTATCAGGAACGTTACCTACGGTAACGAAGACTCGGGGATCAACATCTACCCCGGGGCAAACAACACGCTTGTGGCCGACAACGTGACTTATGATAACGGGGACCACGGTATCGATGATTATAATGTAACAGGCGGCCGGATCATCGGGAACACCGTTTTCTACAATTGCGCGGATGGCATCAATGTTGAGGGTACGAGCGGGAACTACGACATTGAGAACAACGTCTCCGTAGACAACGCGACCGGGGCGATAATCAACCCAACCCCGATCAGCCCGCCAGGCGCATACACAAATAGGTGCAACCGGCGGGT
Source organism: uncultured Actinomycetes bacterium (assembly GCA_963751175.1). Taxonomy (GTDB): domain Bacteria; phylum Actinomycetota; class Actinomycetes; order Streptosporangiales; family Streptosporangiaceae; genus RYN-230. The sequence continues at coordinate 176,319 of CAVVTM010000020.1, forward strand.
CGGAAACATTGGCGTGTATGATTCCGCGCCGGCGACCACGACTGCCAATTACAACCTTGTGTGGCAAGATGGGCCCGGGGCCGAGTATGTGTGGGCGGGAACCGTGTACAGCACCCAGGCCGCGCTGCATGCGGCAACTGGGCAGGAGGCGAATGGAATCTTCGCCAGTCCCAAGTTCGTAAACGCCGCCGCGTGGAACCTGCAGCTCACCAAGGGTTCCCCAGCGATAGACTCGGCAAATTCCGGCGCTACCGGAGAGCAGACGACGGACATTCTGGGCAAGGTACGCATAGACGACCCGGCCACGCCCAACACTGGAGCCGGGCCGCGGCGCTATGACGACCGGGGAGCGTACGAGTTCCAGCCCTGACCGGGGTTATCACCGGGCCGAATGCCTGGCTGACGGTGAGCCCAGCCAGTGGCACTGCGCCGCCGGCGGGTAACCGCTCACACGCCGGCCGCGGCCCGCGGGCAGCTCGCCGGTCAGCACCTACAGTTTCAACTTCGGGGATGGCACCACAGTGGGCCGCAGGCCGACGCCGCCGATTCTCCAAACACTCACTCCAGACTGGCCTGATCTGCGCACCTCAGCAGATGAGCGCCGAGGGGACCAGCGGCTGCCCATAGCGAAGCCTCTTTGCGTCAAGGGGTTCTGCGGAGTTTCTCGGTGCGCCTGATCTGGTCCTCTGCGCTGGTCCTGGCGGGGGTCGTAGGGTGGTGGTGGGTCCGGGAGTGGCTTGGCCGAAGAGCCGGTGTTCAGGGGTGTGAGCCGGCCGCGCTGGCGATGGAGTCGTTCCCCTGTTGCCCTCCCGGGCTCCCTGTCAGCGGGGGCCTGCGCTGACCCGGCGGGCATCAGCCTGCAGGCGGGCGAAGATGGTGTCGCTGAGGCGCCGTTTTAGGGAGCGCAGGGCCTCTTTCGGGGTCTTGCCCTCGGCTAGTTTCCGCTCGTAGTAGGCCCGTCCTGGGCTGTGGCGGTGGCTGACCTGGGTGACCGCGGCCATGTGGATGGCGTGGTTGAGCCGCCGGTTCCCGCGCCGCGACAGCCGGTAGATCTTCCGGCGGCCGGAGGACACCTCGATCGGCGCGGTGCCGTTGCAGGCGGCGAAGTGGTCCCGGTCAGCGAAGCGGGACATATCGCGGACGTCGCCGATCACCGTGGCCGCGACGACCGGGCCGACCCCGAAGACCTCGGTCAGGGTGGTTCCGGAGGCCCGGACGGCTGTGGCCAGCTTCTTCTTCGCCTCGCGCATCTGGGCATCGACGCGGCGCAGGTCGGCCAGGAACTCGGCGGCGAGCTCGCATCGGGCTGCCTCCACCGCCCCCGCCGGCGTCACATCCTCGAGGAGGCAAGCGGCGTGAGCTGCGCTGATCCTCTTCGAGACACCACCAGCGATCAGCTCACACAGCACGGCGTGCAGCCGGCAGGCGACCTGGGTGCGGGCCCGGCCCAGGTCCCGGTAGCGCTTGGACCACACCTTCAGCACCGCCGCGTGATCATCAGCCGCCACCTCGCGGCGGGAGGCGCAGCGCAGCGACCGCCACGGAGCGGGCGTCGTTCGGGTCGTTCTTGTTCACCGCCCCCGCCGCGAGCAGCCGCACCCGGGCGCCGAGCTTGGGCTGCACATCCAGCACCCGCTCACCGGCCGCCAGGAGCTGCTGGGCCAGCAGATGCCCCAGGCCAGCGGCGCCCTCCACGGCCCAGGTCCGCTCCGGCCACGCCGCCGCCCACGCCAGCAGCCGCTCCGCCTGCGCGCCGCAGGCACGAACCCGCAGCTCACCCAGCGGCTCCTCCGCCGCACCGATCGCCACCGCAGTATGCGAGCCCTTGTGCGGGTCCACACCGATCATCACTGCCACCATCGCTCAGCCTCCCCAAGACGCAAGGTGTGACCGTGGCGGGCATGCCTTATTCCAGGGCCTGACGGGCGTTCGCGCCTCTTTTGAACCACGCCACGGCAAGGGAACCGACAGGCTGGCACGTCGTTAATAAGCCAGGCTGCACGCAGCCGGCAGGCGGTTCGAGAGCCAGCCCATCGGACCCTCTGGACACTACGGCCACAACCGCAGCTCCTGTACCGATACTGCAATAAGGCGGATAGTTCGTCACGCCTTCCTGATCGGGTGATCACATGTAGTGGCTTCTGGCCGTCGGCAGGCACAGGTTGCCGCTGTCCGGGCGGCAGTAGGATCATGGGGCCTGGCCCCGCCCGCACACGCGCGCCGCCGGCGGTACCGGGTACTGGACTGGGAGGTCGCCATGCCGGGGGCGTTCGCGGATCTGCCCACGCCGCTGGTAGCTGATGCGTGCGTGCGCTGTGGTGTTCCGCTGCGGGCCGCCCATTCGGGAATCCGGGCGGTCGTGGCCGGCCAGCAGATCGCTGGGCGGGTCCTGCCAGTGCGGCACTACGGCAGCGTGGACGTGTTCCTGGAGGCATTCGGCCGGGCCGAAGCCGGCGACGTGCTGGTCATCGACAACGGGGGCCGCTTGGACGAGGCCTGCGTCGGCGACCTGGCGGTACTGGAGGCCCGGGCCGCCGGGGTGGCGGGCCTGGTGGTGTGGGGCCTGCACCGCGACACGCCGGAACTCGCCGCGATCGGCCTTCCGGTATTCAGCTACGGCAGCTACCCGGCCGGGCCGGTGCGGCTGGACGAGCGGGAGCCCGAAGCGCTGGTCACCGCGCGGTTCGGGTCGCACCTGGTCAGCGCCAGGGACATCATCTTCGCCGATGACGACGGCGCGTTGTTCGTCGCGGCAGAGCACGCCGAGCAGGTGCTGGTCACCGCGCACCAGATCTGGCAGACCGAGCGTGACCAGGCCCGCTGGATCCGGGAAGGGCAGACACTGCGCGAGCAGACCGCTTTCGATGACTACCTGGCCCGGCGCGCCACTGACCCGTCATACACGTTCCGGCGGCATCTGCGCCGCATCGGCGGGGCCATCGACTCCGAACGGTGCTCGCATCGGCGAAGATGCGCTCCGACCTCCCACTCCCCATGGGCTCCCTGGGTGGTGCGCGGTGTCTCATTTGACGACCACCTTGACCGCGATGACCTGGTCGTCAGGCTGGCACAGTTCCATCCGCTCGTCATTCCCGGCGCGCGGCGTTGAGACGCAAGACCACCTCGACGATCGCGCCCTCCCCGATCGCCTCCGTTCGCTGCACCGCCACCTTGACGGGCACTAGGTAGCGGCCGTCCTTGGGAAACAGCGCAGTGGTGAACTCGGTGCCGCCGATGGTGACGTGGACCGGCACCTGGCCCCAGTAGATCAAGCCGCGGGCTGCCTCCTTGAGATCCTCGCTTTCCTCCGGCGTCATGGCCACGAACAGGTACGGCGCCGGTCCACGCCACTCGATCACCTCGCCGGTGAAGGTCCACTCCATACGCCCCATCATCGGAGATGCGCCCATGCGCCGGGGACGCGGCTCAGGCCGGAGGTGTGTCAGCCTCACGGCAGGACGCGCACTCCCATAACCGCTGATGGTGTGCGTTTGCGGAGGTCCCGCAAACGAGAGGTACTGAGAACGCCTACCGTGGCGGATGCATGGCCGGTACGGCGACGGGAGGACGGGCCTGTGTCACATGTACGACGCTTCGACCACGTCGGCCTCACGGTCGCAGATCTCGACGTCGTGACCGCCTTCTTCGTGGCGCTGGGCCTGGAGGTCGAGGGCAGGACGTTCGTCGAGGGCGAGTTCCTGGACACGGTCTGCGGCATTCCCGGCTCCCGCACCGAGATCGTCATGCTGAAGCCGCCTGGCGATGGCACCCGCCTGGAGCTCTCGAGCTTCGTGCGACCCGACTCCGTGCCGGGCTCACCGGCCGCCATGGCCAACGAGCTGGGATTGCGCAACGTGGCCTTCGAGGTCGGCGACCTGCAGGCGGCTGTCGCTTGGGCGGCTGCCGAGGGCTATGGACTGGTCGGTGGCATCGGCGAGTACGAGGGCGCCTGGCGGATGGCCTACGTCCGGGGTCCGGAAGGGATCATCATCTCGCTGGCCGAGCGCATCGGCTGATCCTCGCAACGCCCGCTTCTGCCGCGCCCGGTACGTTCCGGGGGTTCGCGGCGTGCGGAGGCAGGCGCAGTGTCTGAGAATGAGGAACTTCACCGGCCTGCCGTCCGTCCCATCCGTTCACCCTGTGCCCTCCACTGACCAGCTGCGGCTGGCAGCGGCTGCACACCTGGCCCGGTTCAAGGGCGCGTCCCGCTATCACACCGAGTCCGACCTGCGCTGCTACCTGACCTGGTGCGCCGAACATGCCCTGGACCCGCTGGCCGCGCGCCGCCTGCACCTGGAGTTGTACATCCGGTGGATGCAGGAGATCCGCCGGTTCAAGCCATCCACCGTTTCGCGCCGCTTCTCGGTCGTGGCCGGGTTCTACCGGACCTGCGTGATCGACGGGCTGCTGGAGCACTCACCCGCCGCGCACGTCCGTGGCCTTCCGTCCCGGCGGAATCGCCAACGCTGGGGTTCACCCACCTTCAGTTCGAGGCCATGCTCACTGCGGCCCGCGAATCACCGAACACGTGCGATTTCGCGCTGGTGGCCATGCTCGGCCTGCTCGGCTTGCGGATCTTCGAAGCCACCGGGGCCGAAATCGCTGACCTCGGCGAGGAACACGGCCACCGGGTGCTGCGGGTATGCGGCAAAGGCACCAAGGTCGTCTTGATCCCGTTGCCACCAGCAGCCGGGCGTGCCATCGACCGCGCGATCGGTCCGCGCGCCAGCGGGCCGATCCTGCTCAACAGCCGCGGCGCCCGGATGGACCGCCACGCCGCAACCCGCCGGCTACGGCGCCTCGCCGCAATTGCTGGGGTCCGGATTGCCCGGGCACACCCTCATGTGCTCCGCCACACGTTCGTCACAACCATGCTCGACGCTGGCGTGGACCTCCGGGACGTCCAGATCGCCGCCCGCCACGCCGATCCGCGCACCACAATGCGTTACGACCGGGGCCCGCAAGAACCTCGACCGCCACCCCAACTACATCCTGGCCGCCTACATGGTCTCCGGCACCTGACCGAGACCATCTCCCCTTGCCAAGCCTGGGGAGACGCCCGGCATTGCCGAAAGTAGTGCGTGGCGTTAGCACATTCCGCCCCCACGCAATCACTGCCGCCGACCCGCTCCCCGACGATCTCCGCCAGGCCCTCGAAGCGATCAGCAACATCGGCCGACCTGTGCACTAGATTGAGCCGGCTCTGGTGCGAGTCCGGCAGTTCGTTGCATGCTTAATAGGGTTCATCTAAATTATGCCTATGAGCCCTCCTGAGGACACTTCTGCCGGCAGCCCGCAACGCCATACAGCTAGACCTGCGCGCCACAAGGTCATGGACTACCGGGCCTTGCGGGCGGTGATAGGCGGGATCGTCATCCTGCTGGTGCCTGTCGTCTACATTGGGAACTGGCTCTTATTCATCCGTCACCGCGGCGGCTGCTTCTACAACCCACAGTGGATCCCGGGTTCGTTGAGCGGGTTCTATTACACCCACATGCGCAACCTGTTCGTCGGAGCGATGTGCGCTGTCGGGGTCTTCTTCGTCGCGTATCGCGGGCACGACAAATGGGACGATCGCCTCACTAACGTGGCGGGCCTCGCGGCAATATTAATCGCGTTGTTCCCGACTATGCCGCCGTACTACTCGAAGTCACCTAATGGCCCGGACCAGTTCTTCACGAGCGCGAACCAGTGCGGCCCGGCGACGCTAATCACGTACCACCTGTCCTCGCATCAGTCGTCGATCCGTTATGTCCACGTGGTGTCCCTGCTCGTGTTGTTTCTCATGGTGTTCCTCATGGTGCTCGTCCAGTTCACCAGGACCAAACCCTCCAAGGCCGAACAGGCTGAACAAGCCGAACAGCAGCCACCAGTGCGCGGGAGCCTTCGTGCATGGTGGAAGGCGCTGTTCCCGGTTAAGCAGCTTGCCGACAGGGTCCGTGCGTGGTGGAAGGGGCTGTTCGCAATCAAGCAGCGGCGGGTCCAGAACAGGGTCTTCGTAGCCTGCGCCGGCGGCATCGCGCTGTCCGCGTTGCTAGCGCTCTTCACGGCAATCCGGCCGTCGGCGGGGAGGACTGTGCCCTTGCTGCTGTTCGCAGAGTCCCTTGCATTCTTGTGCTTCGGGCTTGCCTGGTTTGTCAAGGGCGTGGCGCGGAAGCTCACACGGCCGGCTGGCGGCACTCAAGACGAACCTGCTGGCGGCTCGGCGCGTGCGACTACCGGCCAGTCCTGATCACGTGGTGCCGTGCTTACCGCGGCCGGGGCCCGCGTCGTGCTACTGCGCCCCGACCGCGCGGCCGTGCACGCCATCGGGCGCCATGTGCTTGATGTGCCGCGCCGACGGCCGGCCGGGCCCAGGCTGCTGCGGAAGCGCCCGGGTCCGGGGTCTGGCAGGGCGACGGCGGGCCGGGTCGGCCCTTGACCGTCAGGCCTGCAGCTGAGGTACACCAGACCATATCAGCGGCTACGGGCGCGGGCATGACCAAGGCGTCGCCAAGGCCGTATGAACATGCACAGACCTCCTTCACTGGCGCGCCCTCTTCTGACCCGAACCGGGTGTACTCACATCCTCGGCTGGTGGCACTGCGCCGCCAGGTGGGCGTATCCACTTCGGCGGGCTGGCAAGAGGCGGCGTTGCGGTGACCGCGACGCCGCGGCTGATCTTGTACGGTGCAGCTAGCGACCGCAGGCCGGGGAGGCCGGGACGGAACAGCAGATAACTGTCGCGCTTGAGGACGACCTGGATGGGGGCCCGGCGGATGAGACAGTGCGCTTCGGGCTTGCCAGTATCAGCTACGAGATCGACCTGAGCGCCAAGAACGCCGCGGCGTTCCGCAAGCAGCTCGCGCCCTTCATCAAACACGCCCGCGCAGCCCGGGGACAGCGGCGCCGGGCCGGGCGTACCGCATCAAGCCGCGAGCGCAGCGCGGATATCCGGGCCTGGGCGAAAGAAGCGGGCATCGCGGTCAGCGACCGCGGGCGTATCCCGGCCGGCGTGATCGAGCAGTACGAGACCGCCCAAGGATCCTGACCCACGCAGGTACACAACAGGTCCACTAGCCCACCCGGCCAGTCTCCAGGCCCGACGGTGACCAGGGCATACGGGCGGTCTCCAGCTATTGGCTGGTGGAGACCAGGGGACACGAATCTGCCGAATAGCGGACGTGCAGAGTTGCATGGATATGCGCTGGTTCGTATAGGAGCGGCGGCTCATCTCAACGGCGGTCAAGCACTATCTCCAGTGGCACAGGGCACGCCGAACGCCGATTTTGCGCGGCTTGTAGATGGTCGGGTTGCCGCTTTTGGGTGACACGGAACGCCCAGTTAGGAGCGTCCGTGACGGAGGAAGCCTCGCCCGGATTGCCGGTTCTGAAGACGTCCCGGGTGCGCCTGGCTGATCCGGCGGCGATCGGCCGCTGTGGCCGGCGGCCGCTGGCTAAGGCGGTCACCGTCTGACAGGCGCCGTACGGTTGGCCCTTCACGATCGCGGCCTGGTCATGATGGCTTGTCGGCTGTGTTGTGCTGGCAGGGGCTGGCGGTCGAGGCCGGCCGGGAGGGCCCCGGCCCGGGGATGTGGTTGGCGGCGGCGGGCAGGTGGTGGCCCATGCGCAGGGCGGCTGCTCACTGCGGCGGCTGCGCAGGCGGCGGCGAGCACGGCGAACAGGCGGGCGCCCTAGCCGGCGCCGAGCGCGGGTCGCGCCGGTGACGGGGCCGAGCAGGAACCCGGTGGTGAACGCCAGGGTGCCGGCCCGTTGTAGCGGCCGCGCTGGCTATCGGCTGGGGAGCGATCGGGGTAGCCCGAACCACGGCAGCACGCTGTTGTCAAAGCGGGTCATGGCGCAGATCTGGCCGCCGGCAAGGGTGAGCACGTAGAAGGCGGTCGCATGGCGGATGCCGGCCGGGCCGCGCAGGTAGGCTCCGAACGCGGGCTGGCCGTTGGCCCGCACCGGGACGAGGTCGAACCTGCGGCCCGCGGCGAACAGGCTGGCGCAGTAGCGGGTCACGGCGTCTCGGCCCTCGTATCCGAAGGGTATCGGCGGCATCGCGATGAAGACGTCGTCGGTCAGCAGGGCCACCAGCGCGTCGAGATCGGCGGACTCCCACGCGCGGGCGAACTTCGCCACGATCGCGTCCTCGGCGGGTGAGCCGGAGGCCGGCGGCGGTTGGTGGCCGGCGGCCGGCTGCTGCCGGCGCTGGAGGCTGGCGCGGGCTCGTTTGAGGGTACTGTTGGCCGATTCGAGGGTCACCTCCAGCATGCCGGCCACCTCGCTGGCGTGGAATCCGAGGACGTCGCGCAAGATGAGGACGGCGACCTGGCGAGGCGGCAGGACCTGCAGGGCGGTCACGAAGGCCAGGGAGATGGCTTCGGTCTGCTCGTAGCGGGCCTCCGGCCCGGGCGGCACGTCGACGGCACCCTCGAGGAGGGCGTCAGGAAACGGCTGCAGCCAGACGGCCTCGTCGCGCGGGGTCGGCACGAGCGGTTCGTACTGAGACACGTCCCACTCCCTGGCCGGGCGCCGGCTCGCTGCGCGGCGCGCGTTGAGGCACCGGTTGGTGGCGATCTTGTACAGCCAGGTGCGCAGCGAGGCGCGCTCCTCGGTGAACCCGCCGATGCCTTGCCAGGCGGCCAGCATCGTCTCCTGGACGGCGTCCTCGGCGTCGGCGAAGGATCCGAGCATCCGGTAGCAGTGCACCTGCAGCTCCCGCCGGTGCGGCCCGGTCAGCTCCCGGAACGCCTCGCCATCTCCGGCCCGTGCCCGTGAGAGCAGATCGGCTGTCACCATCCTGCGCCCCTTCCTCCCGCATCACGTGGCGCTTCCACCCGGTATATACACCGCCCGGGGGGCGAACTGGGCGGCTCGCGGACGGCCAGTTTCCCGGTGCCGCGGTGTATGTATCACCGACCGCCCGGACGATCCGAGCGCCGTTAAAAACGCGGGAGGGTACCCGCGCGGCAGTACATCACCAGGTATGCGATCAGCGATTGGCGCGGCCCGTCCACCTAGGCAGCTACCGAGTCAGCGACATGGCGGCCGACAGCGAGCACCGCAGCCTGAGGGGCCCCGCACCTGACAGGCGGAACACCACCAACCCGTGACCCGTAGACCACGAAGGGAACTGGCCATGTACCTCCAATACGAGCTCATGAAGACCCTGCAAAAGGAACGGCTGCGGGTGGCGGCACGAGACCACCTAGCCGCCGAGGCGCGGCGAGCCCGCACGGCCGGCCGTGACCATGCGGCCGCGACTAGAGCCGGAGCCACGGCCAGGGGCGCGGCTACGATGGCCAGGAAGCGGGGCGCGATCATCGGACTCGGCATTCCGCTGGGTGCCATCTTGCTGTTCCCTCAGGGAATCATCCCCGCTGTGCTGAAGCTGGCCCACGCACGGGGGCGCATCTGGTTCCTCCCGCTGTACCTGCCGAAGCCACTGCAATGGCCAGCCTGCTTCGTGATGATCATCCTCGGCGTGGCCGTGTATTGCTATGTCCTGTGGACAATGCGGCGACTGAAGAAATCCAGCCGGGAGCTCCATGCCGGAAAAGGTGGCGGGCGGTCACCCAAGTCGGCGCTGACGCGGATAGGGACCGGGCAAAACTTAGGAGCAGCTCCCCGGGACGCCTCTGCGGCGCACGCGCAGAACGCTCAGATCAGCATCTCCGGGAGTGTCGCCCTCAGATCCACCCTGGCCGCGCAGATCGGCGGCTATTTGCGCGCGCAACTGCTGTTCCGGCTTGATCCGTCACGCCTGCCAGACCGAGCCGGGGTTGCATGATTATTCATGATCGTGCGGCCACGGGCATGCGCGCTCATGCCGCGGCGAGTGCGTCTTCCTCGGGTGTGGTGCCAGACCGTGCCAGGGTGCGGGAACGCGCGTGTGCGGGCCGTTGGCCCGAAGCCCCGCGTAGCGCTGGAGTTGCCCCGCACACGGCCTGATCACAGATAGCGTGCCGCCTGCCTTACCGGCATCCGGAGTAGGGAACCTGGCCCAGGTCGGGGAAGCCCGGCAGCCGGATCGCGGCCGGTTGACCCTGCTGGTCGTAGTCGAGCGTGAACTGGACCGGCAGCGGGTGCGGGCACCTGACGAGCACCTGGAAGGTGACCGTGAACCAGGAGCTGGCCCCGCGTCCGAGGGGAGGGGGGAGAATGCTGCCGGGCGCCTCACCCATGGCCGGCAGCTCCCCGCAGGGTCCCCAGGCTTGCGAGGTCACCTTGAGCCCGCCCAGCGGAAGCACGACCTCGACCCGGCGGAGCCTGATCGCTGTCGGCGACAGGTTCGTGATCTCCAGGCCCACTTGCAGCTCGCGGCCGGTCTGCACGGAGCACCCCGGGCCGGACTGGCTCAGCGGGAAGCCGCCCGCCGAGAACGGCGCGGCTGGCGCGGCGGCGCGGGACGGCGAGGGTGGCGCGGCATTATCTCCGGCGTGCCGGGTGCCGACGGCGTAGCCGGCGGCCAGGCCGGCCACCAGCGCCACTACCCCGAGGACGAGAGCGGCCGACGGCGGCCACCACCGGGGGACCCGCCTTCGCCGGCCGCCCAGTTCCAGGACATCGTCACCGGCACCAGACCCGTCACCGTCCGGAACGGTCATCCATCGAACCTTTTCCATCCATCCCCGCTCAGAGTACGCGGGGAGTCATGGGAGTCTGAAAAGACTTACTCTTCTGGCTCCCTTCTATGAAGGGAGCCGTCGAGGGCATGGCCCCGGCGCTGTTAGGGCGCGGCGGCGCTGGTCGGTGTCAACGTCGTTCCTCCGGTGGGGCGCTCCACGCCGTCACTGCGGGGGGCCATGGGCTGTGATGCTGGCCGGGGTGGCGGTAGCGTCGGGTGAGCGGGTCCGGGAAGTGGCTGATCCGAAGTGCCGGTGTCCGGGGACAGGCCGACCGCGCTGGCCTGACCCGGTGCCGGACACCCGGGCACGGGCGGCCAGCTTGGCCTGGCACGTCCAGCACCCGTTCCCCCTCCGCCAGGAGCCGCTGCGTGAAGGGGCGGCCGATCCCGTTCGCTCCCTCCACCGCCCAGATCCGCTTCGGCCACTGCCGCGCGACCCGCAGCAGCTGGCGGTGGCTGCGCGCGTCCGTGCGGAACAATGTTCTGCGGGCTGTCGCTTGGCGCGGGGGTGGGGCAGCGGCGGAGCTGGTGCCGCCGTGACCGGAGACAGCGGTCAGCTGGGCGGGGCCAGTATGCGGTGAAGCTGGAGAACCTGATTCCTGCTGGGCAGGAAGATCTCGAACTGCCCTCTTGTGAGTGGCCGTAGCACCTTGGGGGGAAGCCAGGTCCTGCCGGCGACGCTGATGTCGAGATAACCCTGGGAGCGGTAGGCCGTCGTGGTGACCGCTGTCACCGCCGCCACATCGGCAGCGGACGGGGCGATCATGAATCCGTACTGGCTGGGCCCTGGCTTCTGGTGCACGGGGCTCACCGACGGTCCCGAGAAAACCGGGGAGACCGCTGCGGAGGTGATCGTTACCGGCGTGCCGAGCTTGCGGTAGCACAGCGGCGCGCCTGGCGCGGGGAGCGCGATCCAGCCGGCCGGGCACCCGCCCGCTGCCCCGGGGGGCTGGCTGCGCATGGCTTGCAGGACGATCGGTGACCCCAGATGGCGTGGCCGCGGCGGTGTCGGCCCCAGCGGGGTCAGGTGGCCTGTGCAGCTGGCCACGGTGAGCATGAGGCCTGCGGCCAGCACGCTGGCCAGGACGGACGACGAGCGCGGCGGGAGCTGGAACAGCATGTCCTGCGGTCCTCCTAGATCGGCCGTCGTGGCTTCATCCCAGCTGCGGATGCGGTGGCGGTGCGGTCGTGGCTGTCTGGGTCGGGGCGTCGTCGGGGGCGACCAGCGCGACGGCGGCCACCAGGATGAGCAGTTCCGCCAGGCTCACAGTGATCAGGTGCGGGTCGTGCAGGTAGTCGCCGAGCGAGACGATGCGGTACGCCCCGGCGACGGCGGCGAGCAGCGTCAGGGTCAGCGACCACACGCCCGAGCCGGCGGTCTGGCGGGACCAGGCCCGCGGCGCGTGCGCCAGGCAGGCGAGGGCGACCAGGATGCAGCACAGCCCGGGAAGGTCCGGCAGCCACTCGGAGTTGCCGGTCGCCTGGACCGCCAGCAGCGGCACGTATACCAGGAGAGAGCCGGCGGCCAGTGCCAGCAGCCAGGGCCGGCGCGCCGCTGGCGGGGCGTCCCGGTGGAACGCGGCCATGGCCAGGATCGGGGCAAGATCGAGCAGGACCCAGAAGGCCCACGCCCCGGGGTTCGCCGGCATGCTGCCGGTGAACTGCTGCTGCAGCAGGAAGACCAGGTAAGGGACGATGGCCAGCGCCGCGATCACCCGGGCAGTGCGGTAATACCCGAGGAGCAGGGCCACGAAGATCACGATCCAGGCGCCGTCAACCACGTAGAACACCGCGGGCCAGATGCCACCAGGCGAGGCGGTCGTCAAGGTGGCGGGCGGCGCGGGGAGCCAGCCGGCCAGACGATGACTCCAGGCCAGGAGCACCAGCGCGGCAACGCCCCGCACGACGTGCACCAGCATCGCGGCCAGCACCGCGTTTCTCGCGGCCTGCCCCCAGGCGAAGTACCGGCGCGGATCGCCCGCACCGCCCAGGTACAGCCGCGCGGCCAGGCCGGCCACACTGGCGACCTCCGGCCAGTCAGGCCGGCAGAACTCCAGGACGCACTCGTCTATCTCCGGATCGCCGGTCATCCAGCTGTCCAGGTAGGCGGCGACCATGTCCTCCTCCCACCTGTCCCGGTAGTAGCCGGGCAGCAGCCGCAGCACCCGCCGGTAACGCTGCTCCAGGTTCAGACCACCGCTCACCCAGCTGCCTCCGGACCGGCCAGGCCCAGCCTCACTCGCACCACACGAGCGGTGACGGCCCGGAGTTCGGCCTCCTGCGCCAGCGCCCGCCGCCCGTCCCGGGTCAGCCGGTAATAACGGCGCAGCCTCCCGTCATGCGCTTCCTCCCGGTCAGGCTCGATCAGCCCGTCACCGGCGAGCCGGTCCAGCACCCCATACAGGCTGCCGATCTTCAGCCGGACCCGCCCCTGCGACAGCCCGGCCACCTCACCCACGATGCCGTACCCATGCCTCGGGCCATCGGCCAGCGCGGTGAGCACGAAGAACGCCTGCCCCGTCATGAGCTCGCCAGCCATGCCGCCAATATAATGGAAAGCAAGATATCAGTCGAGAGTTAACACCGGTTCCCGACGGCACTGAGCCGCGAGCAGGCCACCGCGGGCATGCGGGACCAGGCACTGCCGCCCAGTCCCACCGCGGGCAACCAGCAGGGCTCAGCACCGCCCGCTGCCGCCCCATCCTGCCCACATTCTGCCCCCAAATGATCAAGGCCCGGCTCCCCACGAACGGGAACCGGGCCTGTGACCTGCTACTCCATGAGTAGCCCCGAGCGGATTCGAACCGCCGCTACCGCCTTGAGAGGGCGGCGTCCTGGGCCACTAGACGACGGGGCCAGACACTGCATCGTAGGGTACCGCGTGGGATGACGCCAAATGGACATCGGGCGGGCATCCCGTGGACTCCGGCACCCGCAGCGCAGACGCCAAGCCATGGCCGAGGCTGCCGGGCTCGCCGCGGCGTCCGCCTGCTCAGCCGGGTAAAGCACGGGCATCTCAGGCAAAATCCAGAAATCTGGAAAGGGCGTACGGTACCGCATGATCACATTACGTAGGGGTAGATGCCGCACATGTTGGCATTCATCCTCATCCTGCTGATCGTGGGACTCATCGCCGGGGCGCTGGCGCGCCTCCTCGTCCCCGGCCGCGACCCCATCGGCCTGCTGGGGACCATCGTCCTCGGCGTGCTGGGGTCCTTCCTCGGCGGGTTCATCCTGAACCTGATCGAATACCACACCCTCGCCGTCCACGCGCTTCGTGCGTCGGGGATCATCGGCTCCGTCGTCGGCGCCGTGATCCTGCTGATCCTGTACCGGCTGTCCGGGCACGAGCGCGGCCACAAGCGGTACAGCCGCAGCCGCCGGCGCCGCTGGATCTGAGCGCACCTACTGGCCCGTGACGCGGCTGGCCGCATCACGAGGGCTGGCCGCAGCACGGGACTGACCCGTGACGGGGCTGGCGCCGCCACGGGCACGGACGCGGCCCGGCATCCATCCCCCCTGGTGCCGGGCCGTCTCCGTGCGGCAGCCCGCCCAGGGCTGGCATGCCCCGGCCTGGTCGAGCGTTGAGCAGGGCATGGACGCAAGCCACGGGATGGACACGGCGACAGCGGTGGGGCGCTGGCGGCTCGCACCCCACCCGGAAGGCGGGTACTTCCGGGAGACCTACCGCTCCGCGTTGCGGGCGATCCCGGACGGGTGGCCGGCTGAGCGGGCGCTGGCCACGGCGATCCTCTACCTGCTCCCGGCCGGCCATGAGTCCGCATGGCACCGGGTCCGGGGCGAGGAGCTGTGGCTCTGGCAAGGCGGCTCGGCCATGGAGCTGCGGATTGGCGAGGAGATCCGCCGGGTCGGGCCCGACCCGGCGGCCGCGGACGAGCCCCAGGTCCTGGTCCCGGCGGGAGCGTGGCAGTCCGCCACCCCCGCCGTCGGTGCCACGCCGGCGGCTTCCTGGTCCCTGGTGGCCTGCCTGGTCGTGCCGGGCTTCGACTTCGCCGATTTCGAGTTGCGTGACAAGCATGAAAACGAAGAACCGGCAGGGCCCTCCTGATTGAGGAGGCCTGCCGGTCATCACCCTGCTGGGGTACCAGGACTCGAACCTAGACTAACGGGGCCAGAACCCGTCGGGCTGCCAATTACCCCATACCCCATCGCGTCGGGCGGAGCTACGCTCACCCGCGCCAGTGCAGTGTAGCCGAACCCACCCCCCTCCCGCGAAATCCCGCCGCACCCGCCCCGCTTCCGCGCCTGGGACCGCGCCGGGCACCGCGACCGCGCAGATGGACCTCTCATTCACTGCTGGCTGCTGGATGAAGCATCTCGCCCGCGGATTAGCTCTCAGAACTCAGTCTTCAGCCGTTCGATCTCACGGGCCCGCTCGCGCAGCTGCGCATACGCCGGCCGTTCACGGATGCGGGCCAAGGCCCAGCGCACCGCCTCGGCCCGGCTGGAGGCGATGCCGGCAGTGATCAGCGCATCGAGGGTTTCCAGGTCCACCCGGCCGAGCCGGGACATCACCGGGGTCAGCTCGCCGCCTTCGGCGGCGCGGGCCGCCAGCGAGTCCAGGCGTCTGCCGCCCAGCATCATCCGGGGGCCGTGACCGGTGTCGCTGCTGGTAAGGACCTCCAGCCGCCACACGTTGGGGAGCTCGGCTGAGAGGTCCTTCCGGAACTGCTTGAACGCCTCGTCGTGCGCTTCCTCGAAGGCATGAAGTGCCTGCTCCTGGCCCTTCTCCCCTTCCGCGGCCTCCAGGATGAGCCGGACCAGCAGTTCTCCCGGCTCGATCATCGGTTCGTCACCGTACTGCAGCACCTTGACCCGCTGCACCGCACTACCGGGGAAGCGCCTGGTCACCTCTTCGCCGAGTTGCTGTTCGAGGCGCTCGATAGTCGCCTGGTCCACACCAGCCTCCAATGTGTTACATCAGAAACTGAGTGTAACACCCCGTTTCACCACGGCCAGATGCCGCCGATCTCACGACGAAATCCCGACCGGGCAGGCAGGCACCACCCAGCACAGCGTGGGCGGACGCGTAACCGGGAAAATGTCGCCTAGAACTGGGAAGCGCTGACGGCCCCCTGTTGCCGCCAGGGCCCGCAGCGCACGGATGAGCCGGGCGTCAGCCGGCCGCCTTGGCCGCATGGGCCAGCCGGGCCAGCGTCCGCTCCCGGCCGAGCAGCTCGATCGACTCATACAGCGGAGGCGAGACCCGCCGCCCGGTCACCGCCACCCGCACCGGCGCGAACGCGGGCCGCGGCTTCAGCCCCAGGCCGGCCGGCTCCAGCAGCGCCGCGGACAAGGCCGCCTTGATCGCCTCGGCGGTCCATGGCTGCACCTCAGTCAGTGCAGCCTCGGCCGCCTCGAGCACCGGCAGCGCGTCCGGGCCGAGCGCCCGCTCGGCGTCCTCAGCGTTCACCTCGAAACGCGCCTCGTCGGCGAACAGGAAGCCGAGCATGCCCGCCGCCTCGGTGAGCCGGCCGATCCGGGTCTGGATATGCGGCGCGGCCGCCGTGACCAGGGCCAGCTCCGCCTCGCTCACCGGATCACCGATCACGCCCGCCCGCTGCAGGAACGGGATGACCCGCGAGACGAAATCAGCCGGGTCCAGCGCGCGGATCTTGTCCCCGTTGATCGACTCGAGCTTGCGCACGTCGAACTGGGCCGCGTTCTTGTTCACCCGGGCCAGGTCGAACTCGGCGGCCATCTCGGCCAGCGTGAACTCCTCCCGGTTGTCCCCGGGAGACCAGCCCAGCAGGGCCAGGTAGTTGTCGATCGCCTCGGGCAGGAAGCCCTCGTGCCGGTACCAGTTGACCGACACGACCCCGTTGCGCTTGGACAGACGCTGGCCGTCCTTGCCGAGGACGTAGGGCAGGTGCGCGAAGACGGGGAACCGCTCCTCGGGGACGCCCATGGCCCGGTACACGGCGATCTGCCGGGGGGTGGACGACAGCAGGTCCTCGCCGCGCACCACGTGGGTGATCTTCATGAGCACGTCGTCCACCGCGACGGCCAGCGTGTACAGCGGTGAGCCGTTGGCCCGGGCCAGGACGAAGTCCGGCACGTGCTCGTGGTCGAAGGTGACCTCGCCGCGGACCAGGTCGGTGAATGTGGTCGACCCTTCGGGCATCCGGAACCGCACCACCGGCATGCGGCCCTCGGCCTGGTAGGCCTTGACCTGCTCGGCGGTGAGCACCCGGCAGTGCCCGTCGTAGCCGCTGGGGCCGCCACCGGCCCGGGCCGCCTCCCGGCGTGCGGCCAGTTCCTCGGTCGTGCAGTAGCAGTAGTAGGCGTGGCCGTCGGCGAGCAGCCGCTGCACCCACTCCCGGTAGATGTCCATCCGCTCGCTCTGCAGGTACGGGCCGTACGGGCCGCCGACCTCCGGCCCCTCGTCCCACTGCAGCCCGAGCCAGCGCAGCGTGTCCAGCGCGGAGACGATGTACTCGCTGGTGACCCGGCTCTGGTCGGTGTCCTCGATGCGCAGCACGAAGGTCCCGCCGGTGTGCCGGGCGAAGGCCCAGTCGTACAGCGCGGTCCGGATGTTGCCCACGTGCAGGTCACCACTGGGCGAGGGAGCGAAACGGACCCGCACCCCGCCCTCGGCGTGACCAGCGGGGGGCACCGGGTGCTCAGTCACGGCTCACGACCGTATTGCGCAGCGACCCGATGTTCTCGATGGTCACGGACACTTCGTCTCCGTCCTCCAGGGGCCCGACGCCCGCCGGGGTCCCGGTCAGCAGGACGTCGCCCGGCAGCAGGGTCATCACGGTGCTGACGTACTCGACCAGCGCGGGCACGTCGTACAGCATCTGCGAGGTCCGCGCCTGCTGGCGGACCTCACCGTTCACCACCGTGGTGAGCTCGAGGTCGGCGGGGTCGGCATCCGTCTCGATCCAGGGGCCCAGGGGGCAGAACGTGTCGAAGCCCTTGGCGCGGGTCCACTGGCCGTCCCTGGCCTGCAGGTCGCGGGCGGTCACGTCGTTGGCGCAGGTGTAGCCGAAGATGACCTCGGACGCCTGGGCCGCGGGAACCTCGCGGCACAGCCTTCCGATGATCACCGCGAGTTCGCCCTCGTAGTCCACGCGCTGGGTCAGCTTGACCGGGTACGCGATCTGGTCCCCGTGCCCCACCACCGCCGTGGACGGCTTGAGGAACAGGACCGGTTCCGCAGGAGAGTCACCACCCATCTCGCGGGCGTGATCGGCGTAGTTGCGGCCGACCGCCACCACCTTGCTCGGGAGCACGGGAGCCAGCAGCCGGACATCGTCCAGCGGGAAGGTCGCCCCGGTGAACTGGACGCCTCCCTTGCCCGGGCTGAACGGGTGCCCCCGCAGCTCGGCGATGACACTCAGCCCCCCGGCCGGGGTCAGAGGGCGGGCCGCTCCGGCCCCATCCGCCTGGGCTTCCCCGACCACCCCGTATGCGACCTCGCCGCCCTTGGCAAATCTCGCAATGCGCACCGCTCAACCTCTTCGATGAGAGTCCTGCCCCTGGGCCCAGGCTCGTTGCCGGGCCTCTCTAGAGCCTACTGAGCGCGGCGGCCGGGCCGGGCACGGCCGGCGCGCGGCAGGCCCGCAGGACGGCTACTGCAGGTAGCCCTCCACCTCGGAGGCCGGGCGGGGGGTGGTGCCGCCCGGGTCCTCGCCGAACTCGCGGCGGGCGCGGCGCTGGCGGAGCAGGTCCCAGCACTGGTCGAGGGACTCCTCGACCGACCGGAGCTGCGCCTGTTCCTCGTCGCTGGGCAGCTTGCCCTCGGCGGCCTGTGCCCGGAGCTCGTGCTCGGTCCGGATCAGCTCGTCGATGTGGCCCAGGATCTCCTTGTCATCCATGAGTCCAACCGTACGGGAAACCGCGCGTCCACCGGCCGCGGGGCGGGCAGCTAGCCTGGGCCGGTGCCGGATCCAGTCTTCCTGATCACCGGGGCCTCGGGTGGCATCGGCGCGGCCACCGCCCGGGCCGCGGCCGGGGCCGGGTACCGGGTGGTGCTCAGCGGCCGCAGGCCAGGCCCGCTGCAGGACCTGGCCACGGATCTCGGTGGTCCTCCGCGGGCCCTGCCCGTGTGCTGCGACGTGTCCGACTGGGATCAGCTGCTCGCCCTGGTCAGCGAGGTACTCGGCACGCTGGGCCGGCTCGACGTGGTCTTCGCCAATGCGGGCTGGTCCGCCCCGACCTCGTTCCTGGACCCGGACGGCCTGCCCCCCGGCGAGTGGCACGGGCTGGTGGCTGTCAACGTGCTCGGCCCCGCGCTGACGGCCCGTGCCGTGCTCCCGGAGCTGGCCCGGTCGGGTGGGCACCTGCTGCTCACCGGGTCGGTGGCCGGCCGCGTGACCCGGCCCGGGAGCCTGTACTCGGCCACCAAGTGGGCGGTGAGCGCGCTGGCCGCGGGCATCCGCGCCGAGTGCGTGGGCACCGGGGTCCGCGTCACCCTGGTCCAGCCCGGGCTGACCGACGCCGGGCCGGCCGGCCCGGGACGGCAGGACGATCCGAAGCTGGCTCCCGCCGACATTGGCGCCGCCGTGATGTACGCCGTGGGCCAGCCTGCCGGGGTGGACGTCAGCGAGATCGTGATCCGGCCGGTCGGCCAGGATCCGTTCCGCTGACCCCGGCCGGGTCGAGAGCGGGAACGGCCGGGTCGAGAGCGGGAACGGGCGACTCCGTCGCGGGCACGCCTGGGGTCACGATGGCCCCGAAGAACGCCACGCAGAGCCCGAGCACGACAGGAATGCACAGGGCGGCCGGCAGCCCCGCCACGCTCGCGCACCCGCCGATCAGCGCCGGGCCGCCAACCAGGCCGAGGTAGCCGAGGCCGGCCACCCGTGCGATGCCGCCGCCCGGGTGCTCCGGGTCGGCATGGCCCGCGGCCGACAGGAATTGCGGAACCGTGCAGGACAGCCCGGCCCCGCAGGCCGTGAAGCCGATGACCGCGCCGACCGGGCTGCGGGTGCACAACGCGGCGGCCAGTCCGGCCGAGGCCAGCAGGCCGCATCCACGGACCAGGGCGACCGGGCCGTAACGGGCGGCGAGGCGGTCACCGGCCATCCGCCCGCCGGCCATGGCCAGGGAGAAACCGGCGAATCCAGCGGCCGCGTAGCCGCGCGGGGCACCCAGGTTGTCCCGGAGATAGACCCCGCTCCAGCTCGCCGCCGCCCCCTCGGCGATCAGGCAGCACAGGGCCATCAGGCCGAGCCCGGTCAGCCGGGGCGAGCCGGTCTGGCGGCGGGCGGGACGGCCCCGCCGGGCGGCCCAGTCGCGCCACAGGAGGCGGCCGGGCTGGACCGCGCGGCCGCGCTGGAGCGCGAGCCGGGCCGCGGCGACCCCCCGGCCCACCCACCCGTCTGCCCACTCACCCCGACGGTGGCGGCCGGCCGGGCAGCCGTCGCGCCGGTCCGGCTCACGGGGCAGCCAGCATCCGGCGGTGACCGCGACGGCCACCCCGGCCAGGACGATGACCGCGAGGGCGCGCGTCTGCGGACGCCCGGGCGGGGCGGCCTGATGCCAGGCGAGCAGCCCGCCTAAGAGGGCTCCCGCCAGTCCGCCCACGCTGGACGACGCGTGGAACGAGGCCATCAGCGGCCGCCCGTAAGCCTCCTCCACCCGGACGCCCTCTGCATTCAGGCCGACGGCCAGCATGCCTCCGGCGACGCCGAAGGCCAGTACCGCCACCAGGACGGTGACGAGCGTGCTGGCCGTCCAGAGGAATATAGGCAGGACCGCCACCGCGACCGACGCGGGCCGGCACAGCCGGGCGCTGCCGAACTGGTCGGCCAGGCGGCCCGCCAGCGGCATCACCGCGACCAGTCCGCCGGGACCCACCAGCAGCGAGGCACCGAGCAGCCCGTCGGTCAGGTGAAGCCCGGCCTTGACGCCCGGGATCCGCGCGACCCACATGCCCTCGGTCAGACCGAGGAGAACGAAGTAGGCCAGCACCGCCGTCCTGGTGCTCCGCAACGGCCTGGATCCCCCGCCCGAGGCGTCACTCGACGCAGGCAATGCCTTGATGGACAAACGTTCGGATATGCGAACTATACCGGGAGAGTCCCGTTTCGTGACAGTGCGCAAGAGATCGATCTCAAAATGCGACCATGGCGCGGTCCCCGGTGACCCGGCCGGTCCGGGCGGGTCACCGGGAAGGCTCACTCGCCGTCGCGCGGGGGCTGGTAGCCCGCCCGGAGCAGCGCGTAGGTCACGGCTTCCTCCAGGGCGTGCCAGGACGCGGCGATGATGTTCTCGTCCACGCCCACCGTGCTCCAGGTCCCGCCGGCAGCCCCGGTTCCGTCGCTGGACTCGATGAGCACCCGCGTGACCGCCCCGGTCCCGTGCGAACCCTCCAGGATGCGCACCTTGTAGTCCGCCAGTTCCAGCATGGCCAGCTCCGGGTAGAGCCGCTCCAGGGCGAGCCGCAGCGCCTTGTCCAGCGAGTTGACGGGCCCGTTGCCCTCTCCGGTCGCCACGATCCGCTCACCCTTGGCGTGCAGCTTCACGGTGGCCTCGCTGGCCACCTCGCCGCCGGCCCGCTGCTCCACGATGACCCGCCACGACTCCACCTGGAAATGGCGCTGCCGCTCCCCCGCCATCTCGTCGCGCAGCAGGAGCTCGAAGGACGCGTCGGCCGCCTCGAAGGTGTATCCGCGAGCCTCCAGGTCCTTGACCCGGTTCACCACCCGGCCGACGGTGTCCTTGTCACCGGACAGGTCGTAGCCGAGCTGCTTGCCCTTGATCTCGATCGAGGCGCGGCCGGCCATGTCCGAGACCAGCATCCGCATGTCGTTGCCGACCAGCTCGGGATCGATGTGCTGGTAGAGCATGGGGTCCACCTTGACCGCCGATGCGTGCAGGCCGGCCTTGTGCGCGAAGGCGGAGTAGCCGACGTACGGCTGATGGGTACTGGGGGTGACGTTGGTGACCTCACTGATCGCGTGGGCCACCCGGCTCATCTCGGCCAGGCAGCCTTCCGGCAGCACGACCTGGCCTTTCTTCAGCTGGAGGCCGGCGACCACGCTGAACAGGTTGGCGTTGCCGGCCCGCTCCCCGTAGCCGTTGGCACAGCCCTGCACGTGGGTCACGCCGGCGTCCACGGCGACGAGGCTGTTCGCCACGGCGCACGCGGTGTCGTCGTGGCAGTGGATGCCGAGCCGGGCACCGGTCGCCGCGGCCACCGCGGTCACCACGTCACCGAGCTCCCCGGGCAGCATCCCGCCGTTCGTGTCACAGAGCGCGACCACGTCCGCCCCGGCCTCGGAGGCCACCCGGACCACCTCGAGCGCGTAGGCCGGGTCGGACCGGTACCCGTCGAAGAAGTGCTCGGCGTCGAGGAACACCCGCTGCCCCTCGGCCCGCAGGTGGCTCACCGTGTCGCGGATCATCGCCAGGTTCTCGTCCAGCGTCGTCCGGAGGGCCAGCCGGACATGCCGGTCGTGACTCTTGGCCACAAGAGTCACGACCGGCGCCCCGGACTCGCGCAGAGCGGCGACCTGGGGGTCGTCGGCCGCCTGCACGCCGGGCCGGCGGGTCGCGCCGAACGCGGCGAGCTGCGCGTGCCTGAGGTCTAGTTCGGTGCGGGCACGCTGGAAGAACTCCGTGTCCTTGGGGATCGCCCCGGGCCAGCCGCCCTCGATGAAGCCGACCCCGAACTCGTCGAGGCGGCGTGCGATAGCCAGCTTGTCGGCGACGGTGAGGCTCAGCCCTTCCTGCTGGGCTCCGTCGCGCAGCGTGGTGTCGTAGACGTGGAACACATCGTCGGGCATGACCTGGGTCCGTCTCTGTCGTCGGCGCGGTGCGCCGTCTGCCGGGATAGCTGCTGCGGTGCTGCACTTCTGCGCCGCAAAACTCTGTGCCCGCAAAAAAAGACCCCTCGCGGCATGCGAGAGGTCTGCGCGTCGGCGGTGCGGGCTGCCTGCCTTGGGGCGGGCCCTGCTAGGTGCCGACGCGCCTGCCGATAATGATGCGGCCGGACGTCATGCCCCCAGTGTGCCACATCCCCGGAGGTGCGTGGCACGAATACGTCCTGCCCGCCGCGCGGGGGATCCGTCCGCGCCGCGGCATGCCCTGGCTCAGAAGGCTCCTCAGAAAGCCCCGGTGCCGTCGGGTGTGCCCAGCCCGGTAGGCGCGTCGTACCCGGGCCCGGCGACGCAGAGAGAGTCGAATCCGCAGGCCGCTCCGCCCGTGTTGGCGAACCAGTCGTTGTTCCCTGAGGTGACGTCGAACAGCGAAGCCGCGTGCCGGTACAGGAACTTGTGGGTCGTGGTCGCGCCGTTGCCGGCCAGTCCGTAGATTCCCGCGATGAGCGGTGCGGACGCGCTGGTGCCGGCGACGGTGACCCAGCCGCCGTAGAACTGGTTGTAGACGGGGATGTTGTCAGCCGCGGCGGAGACGTCGGAGACGGTACGCATGGGGCAGTCGGTGACCGGCTGCCACGCAGGCTTGGGCGCATACGCGGAGCAGCCACTGCCGCCCGCTCCCAGGCCATTGTTCCAGGTGGTCTCGGACCAGCCGCGGCCGTTCTTAGCCTTGTGCAGCTCGGTCCCACCGACGGCCGTCACGCTGCCCAGGTTCGCTGGCCAGCTGGCCGCCGTGAAGCCGAAGTCGCCCGCGGACACCACGATGGTGTGCCCGGGGTGCTCGTAGTAGTGGCTGAGCGAGTACGAGTAACCGTCTTCACGGACGCCGTAACTGTTGGAGATGACCTGGGCGCCGAGCCTGGCCGCGGTGTCCTCGGCCTTCCCCAGGTCAGTGAGTGACGGCTGGTTCGCGTCGACGACCAGGATGTGGCAGTGGGGACACGCCGCGGAGATCATCGACACGTCCAGGGTGATCTCCAGGTCCCAGCCGCTGCCCGCGCCCGAGGAGGGCAGCGGGAAGGTCCGGCCCTTCTGGTTGACGACGCGGAAGCACCCGCCCGCCGACGTGCAGGCCGGCAAGCCATACTCCTGGCGGTACACCGCCAGGTAGTGGGCCAGGTGGGGGGTGCGGTAGGCGATCGTTACCGCGACCGTCTGGTGAGAGTTGCGGTTGACCGGCAGCTTGTAGGCCGATTCCAGTTGCCTGGCCCCCCAGCCCTGGGGCTTGGCGGCGCTGCCGGTAACCCCGGCGGCGATCGACCGGTTGACGGCAGCCTGCGGCCGCCAGAGCGTGTAGCAGCGCGCGAACCCGCGGGGCGCCGACGAGCACGCGGCCTGCATGCCCGCCGGCTGGCGCACCGGCGGTGCGGACGAGCCGCCCGCCCCACCGGTCGCGGCGCTCGCGCCCGGCAGGCCCGCGGTTATGACACCCCCGGCCAGGGCCGCTGCGGCCGCCAGGGTCCCTGCCGCCCGCCGTGTCCGGCGCAGCCAGGATGGGGCGGAAAGCACTAACGTCCTCATAATGTGCCGCTCCATGCTTCCGGTCAGGAGACCTTGTAGGCGGACAGGATGGTCTCGCGGATCGTGCCGCCGGCTGCATCGCTGGCGGTGACGCGCAGCGCTACCGCACCGGCCGACTTGTCGGTGAACGACGCGCGGAAGGCGCCCGGGCCGTTGCCGGTCAGGGCCACCGGACGCCAGGTCTTCCCGCCGTTCAGTGACACCTGCAGCGTGGCGCCCTTGATCGCCGCCGCCGGGGCGAGCTGCAGGTGCCCGACTGAGACGTCCAGCACCTGCTGACCCGGCGGTGCCGACTCATGCAGGCCCAGCCCGGGCACCGCATACTGCAGCGTCATCATGGGCTGGACCGCGCACGCCTTCGTATCCGGGCAGATCCACCCGGCCGGCAGCACCGCGCCGGCCTGCTTAGCCGAGGACCAGGTCCACACCGTGCGGCTGGAGGTGCCCATCCCGTATATCCGCCCCGTTCTCGAGGCGCTGACCGCAAACCTGATCACTGACGGCCGGGCCCCCAGCGTGACCCGGGCGAACAGGTCCGTGCCGCCGTGCGCGGCCTTGACCGCGTTGCCGCCCGCGATCTTCTTCCCGTTCTGGTCGATCTCGTAGGTGCCGGTGACCTTGCCGCTCGCGCCGAAGATCCCCGGCTGGAAGCCGGACCCGAGATGCCCGGGCTGGTTGTCGCTGAACGGGGTGACGTCCAGGTCCAGCGTGTTACCCGAGCGACTGGCCGAGGGGACCGCGATGAACGCGTTGGCCGCGCCGATGAGATTCACGTCGGTGCCCGCGTGCAGCGGGGCGGCGTTCCAGTCCTGGGGCACCGTCTGTCCCGCGGCGTACTGCTCCAGCGCAGCAGACTGGCCGCCCGACAAGGTCTGGTACGACTGCCAGTACTGAGAGGCCCACACCGCAGCCGGGTCAGCGGTGGCGTACACGGTCCGCTGGTCAGGCAGCACCTGCGGGTAAATGGTGGTGAAGTAGCCGCCCTCCCACGGGTAGAACGCGATCCGGAAGTCCGCGCCCTGGGCCTTCCCGGCCTGGAAGAAGCGTTCGTGCAGGGTGGCCAGGCCGCTGGGCTGGACGGTGTACTGCTGCGCCGGGATCACCCCGCTGGTGTCCTCGTACACCAGGTTGTACTGATAGGGGGACGGCGCCGCGGACGGCGAGTGGAGCAGCCCGTTCACCCCCAGATAGAGCTGGCCGACCGGCGGCGCGGAGGATGTCGGGCTGAGGTACAGCGGAATGTTGCTGTTGTCGAAGCTGAACGCGGCCCCGCCTCCCGCCGCGGACTGGCTCAGCAGCGTCGCCTGGACGTCAGTGACCCTCGCGGGCTGCGGCGTAGCGAATCTGACCTGGCTGCTGGCCGCGCTCTCGGCCATCAGGACCGTCGTGCTGGAGGCCGACGACACGCTGACGTGCGGGAGCACGACCAGGCGGGTCGCGCCGGACGGGTCGAAGAACATACCAAGTGCGAGGTAGTTGCCCGCTGGCACGCTGAATTTAGTGCTGCCGTGGTAGAAGTCGTTCATTGACTCGAACGGGTCGCCGAACAGGGCGCTGTTGTCCTGGTTGACCAGGAAGACGACGTCCCCGGTGTCGGGGTGGCCGGCGAGGTTCGTCGCCTTCACCTTGAGGACGCGCATCGGCAGGTCCGGGCGGGCAGCGGCCGGGGGCGCCCCGGCCAGCGCGACGGATTCCCCGCCCGCGAACATCCCATCGCGGCCGTACCTGCCGGTGCGGTGATCCCCCTGGAACTGCCGCACCAGCGCGGCGCCGAACACGCGCGCCGACCTGGCGGTCAGGTACCCGGTGGCCACGCCGCCGCCACGCCCGGTCACGGTCACTCCCGGGAGGGCGTGCAGCCGGGCTCCGAAGCTGATCCTGACCGGCAGCCGCCCCGCTGTCTCGTGCGCGGCCAGCGCCGAGACATCGAACAGGCTCCAGTCCAGCCCGCGGCCCAGATAGGGAATGGCCGCGGCCGGGATCACATAGTGATGGCCGCTCAGTCTGTAGCTCAAGGTCGCCGCGGCCAGGCCCTTCGACGCAGCAGGCACTACCGCCGTACCGCGGATACGGCCGGTGGCCGCCGACGTGACCCGGTCCCCGTTGACCAGCAGCATCCCCGGCCCGCTCGCGGCGCCAGCAGCCCTGGCGGCCAGATGAACGGCCCGCGCCCCCGTCGCCGCCACCGCAGCCCCCGGGCCCGCCCATCCCGCGGCCGCGGCCAGGCCCAGCCCTAAAGCGGCGAGACGCGCTCCCCACCCCAATGAACGACGACGATCCACGGCAGGCCTCCCAGGCGAGGAAAAGACGCACTCACCTCATTAAGACACTTTCGGACGCCAAAGGTTGCTTCTGGTTTCGGTACTTTTCCGGACCGATACCGGTCAGCCCGGTCCCGTGTCGTGTAAGCAGGCGATTTCCCTGCCGAGCGCGCACGGGACACGCCGGTGCGATACCAGCCAGATGCCGCCCCTGCCAGGCAGGTCCTTGCCGTGTGCGCAGCGGCGGCCCCGTGCCCACCCAGCAAGGCAGCGTCCGTACCGCGTCCGCAGCGGCGGCCCCGTGCCCACCCAGCAAGGCGGGGTCCGGGCCGTGTGCGCAGGCGTACCCGATACGGCATACGGAAGAAGCACACCCGCGCCGGCCGTAGCAGACGGCTCCACGCACCCAGCCAGGGCCAGCCAGCGCACACGGCACGGACCCCGCCCACCCAGCGCAGATGGCGCGGACCCCGCCCCCCACGCTCAGCAGATCTTGTGCACCCACCCGTACGGATCAGGCCGCTGCCCGTACTGGATCCCGACCAGCTCTTCACGCAAGCGCATGGTGACCGGGCCGGGAGTTCCATCGCCGATGAGAAATTCGCCGCTGGCACTCTTGACCTTGCCCACCGGCGTGATCACCGCGGCGGTCCCGCAGGCGAACACCTCGGTCAGCTCGCCGGACGAGCATTCCTCGCGCCACTGGTCGGCGGAGATCCTGCCCTCCTCGGTGGGGAAGCCGAGGTCCGGGCCGAGCTTGAGCAGCGAGTCGCGGGTAATGCCGGGCAGCATGGTCCCGGTCAGGGCCGGGGTCATGATCCGCGCGTCCGGGCCGCTCCCGTACACGAAGAACAGGTTCATCCCGCCCATTTCCTCGACCCACCGGCGCTCCACCGCGTCCAGCCAGACCACCTGGTCACAGCCGCTCTGGACGGCCTGGATCTGCCCGGCGAACGCGCCCGCGTAGTTGCCGCCGCACTTCGCCTCACCGGTGCCGCCAGGTGCGGCGCGGGTGTAGTCCTCGGACAGCCAGACCGAGACCGGGCGGACCCCGCCCTTGAAGTAGGCCGCGGCCGGTGACGCGATCACCGTGTACTGGTAGGAGGACGAGGGGTGGTTCACGCCTAGCCCGCGCTGCGTGGCGATCATGAAGGGCCGCAGGTACAGGCTGTGCCCCTCAGCCGTGGGGACCCAGTCGCGGTCCTGGCTGACCAGGAGCTCGATAGAGCGCAGGAACGCCGCCTCGGGCAGCTCCGGCATGGCCAGCCGGGTCGCGGACCGCTTGAACCGGGCCGCGTTGGCATTGGGCCGGAAGGCCACGATCGGGCCGCCGCCCTGGCGGTAGGCCTTCAGCCCTTCGAAGATCTCCTGGGCGTAGTGGAACACCGCGGTGGCCGGCTCCAGCATGAGCGGTCCGTACGGCTGGACCAGGCCGTCATGCCACCCCCGCTCCTGCGTCCAGTGGAGCGTGACCATGTGATCCGTGAATACTTCCCCGAACCCCGGGCTCGCCAGGACACGCTCGCGTTCCGCCGGGGGAACCGGATCGGCGCTGGCGCGGACGTCGAAAGCGATCTCGGTGCTCGGGCTTGCCGTCATGACAGGGTCCTTCCTCTTACCCGGCGCGGCCGCACCTAGCGGGCGGGGCGCCGTTGCCCCGGTCGCGGCGTCCCGTGACGGGCCACCGCGGCGCAGTGTGTATGCACGCAGAGTTGCGGAACGCAGCATCCTGCTCCGCAGGGTCGTTGTGCCCAGTGGTGTTCATTTCAGTTGTTCTTCTCAGCGCTGCGCGCTGCTAGCGCGCTCCATCTGGCCCGCGGCCGGGTCGGCCACGGGCCCTCCCTATCCGGCTACCCGGCCGGCGATGTCGTCGCCGATCTCGGGAGTGACCCGCGCCGCCCAGGCCCCCTGCCGCTCGACGAGGTCATCGGCCACGGCCTGCTCGATGCGGGCGGCCTCGGTGGTCAGGCCGAGGTGGTCGCACAGCATGGCCGCGGACAGGATGGCCGCAGTCGGGTCGGCCTTCTGCTTGCCGGCGATGTCCGGCGCGCTGCCGTGCACCGGCTCGAACATGCTCGGCGCGCTCCGCTCAGGGTTGATGTTCCCGCTCGCGGCGAGCCCGATGCCGCCCGCGACCGCCGCCCCCAGGTCGGTGAGGATGTCACCGAAGAGGTTGTCGGTCACCAGCACGTCGAAGCGGTCCGGCTGGCTGACGAAGTACATCGTCGCGGCGTCAACGTGGCAGTAGTCCACCGCGATCGAGCTGAACTCCTTGGCCAGCGCGTCGACCGTGCGCTGCCACAGGTCCCCGGCGTAGGCCAGCACGTTGGTCTTGTGCACGAGGGTGAGCTTCTGGGCGGGCCGCTCGGCGGCCCGCTCGAACGCGTACCGGGCCACGCGGCGCACCCCGAACGCGGTGTTCAGGCTCTCCTGGGTGGCCACTTCCTCGGGCGTTCCCTTCCGCAGCACGCCGCCCGCCCCCGCGTAGGGGCCCTCGGTGCCTTCCCGGACGACCAGCATGTTGATCGCCCCGGGCAGGACGCTCGCCAGCGGGGTGGCCACGCCCGGGTACAGCCGGACCGGGCGCAGGTTGACGTACTGGTCGAGCTCGAAGCGGAGCCGGAGAAGCAGCCCCCGCTCGAGCACGCCGCTGGGCACGGTCGGGTCGCCGACCGCCCCGAGCAGGATCGCGTCCTGGTCCCGGATTTCCTCCAGCACGGAATCGGGCAGCGTCTCCCCGGTACGGTGCCAGCGCTGCGCGCCGAGGTCGTAGGTGGTGGCGTCGATGCCCACGTTCGCGGCCTGGAGGACTTTGAGCGCCTCGGCCACGACCTCCGGGCCAATGCCGTCGCCGCCGATCACGGCGAGTTTGATCGCTGAAGATGCCATGCGCGTACCTTACTGGCCGGCCTTGGCCGCTGACTCTCCGCCGTTATCACGCCGGTCCAGGGCCACCTGAAGGGCCTGGGTGGCCGGGGCGGCATGGCCGGTCCTGGGGAGCCGGGCAGCCCGGCGGGCCGGGCGGGGCCGGGCGGGACGCCTGGCCGGGGAACTGTCAGCGGGCTGGTTCCATGGATACATGTCGTACACGACGCGGTCTCCTGACGCGTAGCTGGCGGCTCACGGCGAGGCGCCGGGCGGGTGGCCCGCGTCCCGCTGACCGGGTAGGTCGCGGCACGCTCCAGCGGCCCCGGGATTCCGGGCGCGCTCGGGTGAGATTCCCTCGGGCGGACTTAAGGCCAGCACCGCTTCCCGCAGCGGGTGGCCGGCCTGCCCTGATCAGGCCCCGCTACGGCCGCTCAAGATGGATACGAAGCGCCGCATATGCTTGGACATCCTAGTACCTTGAGAGCCGGTTGTCGCCTGCGGGACGGATCCGTCTCTCATACTGAGACAGGCCCAGGGTGGTCAGCGCTCGTCGAGGTCCACGGTGCGGCCCACCACGGCGCCGATCGTGGACAGGATGTCGTCGAGGACCACCGGTGGGATGGCCGAGTCCACCGACAGCACGATCAGGGCGTGGCCGCCCCGGGCGTCCCGGCAGACCTGCATCCCGGCGATGTTGATGCCCTCGCTGCCCAGGATCTGCCCTACCGTGCCCACCACGCCCGGCCGGTCGGTGTAGGTGAGGAACACCATGTGCTCGGCGGGGGCGATCTCCATCTCGAAGCCGTTGACCTCGACCAGCTTCTCCTGCTGCCGCCGCCCGCTCAGCGTGCCGGACACGGAGACCACCTGGCCGTCGGGCATGATGCCGCGCAGCGTCACCAGGTTCCGCCAGTCCGGGCTCTCCGCCTCGGTGACCAGGCTGACCTCCACCCCCCGCTCGCTGGCCAGCAGCGGCGCGTTCACGTAGGTGACCGCATCCTCGACCACGTCGGTAAAGACACCCTTGAGCGCAGCCAGCTGGAGCACCCGCACGTCGTGGCCGGCGATCTCGCCCCGCACCTCCACGTCGATCCGGGCGGCCATCCCGCCAGCCAGCGCGGTGAAGATGCGGCCCAGCTTCTCGGCCAGCGGCAGGCCCGGCTTGACATCCTCATCGACCGTGCCGCCCTGGATGTTCACCGCGTCCGGGACGAACTCACCGGCCAGGGCCAGCCGGACGGACCTGGCCACCTGGGTGCCCGCCTTCTCCTGTGCCTCGGCCGTGCTCGCGCCGAGATGCGGGGTCGCCACCACCGAGGGGATGCCCACGAGCGGGTTGCCGGTGGCAGGCTCCGTAGTGAACACGTCGATGGCCGCCCCGGCCACCCGGCCCTCGCGCAGCGCGAGCGCCAGCGCCTGCTCGTCCACGATGCCGCCCCGGGCCGCGTTCACGATCCGCACGCCCGGCTTGACCAGGTGCAGTTCCTTGTCACCCAGGAGGCCGACCGTCTCGGTGTTCTTCGGCAGGTGGACGGTGATGAAGTCAGCTTCGCTCAGCAGCTCGTCCAGGCTGGCCAGCCGGACGCCGAGCTGGGCCGCCCGCGCCGGTGGAACATAAGGGTCGTAGGCAATGACCCGCATGCCGAACGCGCTGAGCCGCTCGGCCACGAGGACGCCGATCCGGCCCAGGCCGAGGATCCCGGCCACCTTGCCGTCGAGTTCGACCCCGGTGAAGACGGACCGCTTCCACTCGCCGGCCCGCAGCGAGGCGGCGGCCTGGGGCACGTTGCGGGCGACGGCGAGGAGCAGGCCGACCGCGTGCTCGGCGGCGCTCACGATGTTGGAGGTGGGCGCGTTCACCACCATCACGCCCGCCCGGGTAGCCGCCTCCACGTCCACGTTGTCCAGGCCGACCCCGGCGCGGGCCACCACCCGCAGGCGGGGGGCATGGGCAAGCGCCTCCGCGTCAATCGTGGTGGCGCTGCGCACGATGACCGCGTCGGCCCCGGCCAGCGCGGCGAGCAGCGCCAGGCGGTCAGAGCCGTCCGCGTGCCGTACGTCGAAGTCGGTTTCCAGCTGCGCGACGGCGGCCGGCGAAAGTTCCTCGGCAATGAGGACGATGGGTGCAGGCACGGCGATGGCCCCTCATGACGGACAGCGAGAGCTCAGTCTAGCGGAGCTTGTGAAAACGTTCACGAGGCGTGGGGACCCGGCCACCGTACGGCCGTGCGCACTGCGGCGCGTCGGTGCCGGGCGGGGCGGCCCGCCGGAAGCTCTCCGGGGAGGCCGTGCACGTGGTCTGCCCGGACGTCCGGGCCCGCGCCAAGCCGCGGCACGTCCGGCCGCAGGCACACCAGGCCGCAGGCACGGCCGGTGTGGCGCCAGCCGGGGCTGGCGCCACACCGTGCGTCCCGTGCTCGCGGGCGCCGTGCTCAGGAGCCGTCCGCGTCACCCGGGGAGTCGAGCCAGCTCATCAGCGGCCGCAACTGGGCGCCGACCTGCTCGATCTGGTCCGCCCGGGACGCCTCACGCCGCTTGAGGAAGTTCGGCCGCCCGGCGTCGAATTCCTCGATCAGCTCACGGGTGAAGGTGCCGTCCTGCACTTCGGCGAGGATCCGGCGCATCTCCTCCCGGCTCCGCTCGTCCACCAGCCGCGGCCCGCGGGTGTAGCCGCCGAACTCGGCGGTGTCCGAGACCGACCAGTACATCTTGGAGATGCCGCCCTCGTACATCAGGTCCACGATCAGCTTCATCTCGTGCAGGCACTCGAAGTAGGCGATCTCCGGCTGGTAGCCCGCC
This sequence comes from uncultured Actinomycetes bacterium, assembly GCA_963751175.1. Classification (GTDB taxonomy): domain Bacteria; phylum Actinomycetota; class Actinomycetes; order Streptosporangiales; family Streptosporangiaceae; genus RYN-230. The sequence goes on from CAVVTM010000020.1 coordinate 208,231, forward strand.
TCGACCAGGGTGTCGAACCCGGCCTTGATGAGCTCGGAGACACCACCGCAGAGCACGGCCTGCTCACCGAACAGGTCGGTCTCGGTCTCCTCCTTGAACGTGGTAACCAGCGCGCCGGCCCGGGTGCCGCCGATGGCCTTGGCGTAGGAGAGGGTGAGCGGCCACGCGTTCCCGCTGGCGTCCTGCTCCACCGCGACGAGCACCGGCACGCCGCGTCCCTCGGAGAACTGGCGGCGGACCAGGTGGCCAGGGCCCTTGGGGGCCACCATGCACACGTCCACGCCCGCAGGCGGGCGGATGAGCTGGTAGCGGATGTTCAGCCCATGGGCGAAGAACAGCGCGTCGCCGTCCACCAGGCTCGGCTCGATGGCCTCGGCGTACAGCGCCCGCTGGATGTGGTCCGGCACCAGCACCATGATCAGGTCGGCCTCTTCGCAGGCCTCGCGCGGGGTGGTGACCCGCAGGCCCTCGCTGGCCGCGCTCTCGCGGCTGCGGGAGCCCTCCGGGAGCCCGACCCGGACGTTCACCCCGGAGTCACGCAGGGACAGCGCGTGCGCGTGCCCCTGGCTGCCGTACCCGAGGACGGCGACGTGCCGGCCCTGGATGATGCTGAGGTCGGCACCGTCGTCATAGAAGATGTCTGCCATTGTCTGCCTTTCGCTTACCGCTTGCTGATCTCATCACGGGCCGCCGTGACGGGCCCGGACCACCGGTCTGCCCTCAGGGGCCGCACGTCACGGCGCCGCGCCGGCCCCGCTGCGCTCGGCCACCCGGTCCACGGGACGCAGCGCCCGGTCCGTGATCGACCGGCCGCCGCGGCCGAGGGCGACCATGCCGGACTGGACGAGCTCCTTGATACCGAACGGCTCGAGCACCCTGATCAGGGCGTCCAGCTTGTCGCGGTTGCCGGTCGCCTCGACCGTGACCGCGTCCTGGGCCACGTTCGACCACCTTGGCACGGAACAGGGTCACGGTCTCCAGCACGCGCGACCTGCTCTCCAGGTCGGCCCGCACCTTGATCAGCAGCAGCTCCCGCTGCACCGAGGCGGCAGGCTCGAGCTCCACGATCTTGAGGACGTTAATCAGCTTGTTGAGCTGCTTGGTCACCTGCTCCAGCGGGTGATCCGCGCAGTCCACCACGATCGTCATCCGGGAGATCTCCGGGTGCTCGGTGGGCCCGACCGCGAGCGAGTCGATGTTGAACCCGCGGCGGGAGAACAAGCCCGCGATCCGGACGAGCACGCCCGGCTTGTTCTCCACCAGCACCGACAGCGTGTGCCTGTTCATAGTCGGCTCCTGATCACGAAGGCGGGCCAGCCCCTGGCTCATTCGGTCACATCCCAGTCCGGCGCCATGTTCCGCGCGACGATGATGTCGTCATTGCTGGTGCCCGCGGCGACCATGGGCCAGACCATGGCGTCGCGGTGCACGATGAAGTCGACCACCACGGGGCGGTCGTTGATCTTCATGGCCTGCTCGATCACCGCGTCCACGCTCCCGGCGTCCTCGCAGCGCAGGCCCACGCACCCGTAGGCCTCGGCCAGCTTGACGAAGTCGGGAATGCGGGTGCCACCCCCGGAGGGCGCGGGATCGTGCCTCGGGATAGCGTCCTCCGCCAGGCCGGCCTCCGGGCCGGCCGCGGCCTGCAGGGTGCGCGCCCGGCGGTCGAGGTCGGTGTTGGAGTACCGCTCGTTGTAGAACAGCGTCTGCCACTGGCGGACCATGCCGAGGTTGCCGTTGTTGATGATGGCGATCTTGACCGGGATGCCTTCCACCGCGCAGGTGGCGAGCTCCTGGTTGGTCATCTGGAAGCAGCCGTCACCATCGATGGCCCACACGCACGCGGACCGGTTCCCCACCTTGGCACCCATCGCGGCGGGCACCGCGTAGCCCATGGTGCCGGCCCCGCCCGAGTTCAGCCAGTGCCCGGGCCGCTCGTGGCTGATGAACTGCGCGGCCCACATCTGGTGCTGGCCGACCCCGGCCACGTAGATCGCGTCCGGGCCGGCGATCTTCCCGATCCGCTCGATCACGTACTGCGGGGCCAGGGACCCGTCCCCGGGCTGGTCGTAGCCGATCGGGTAGGTGCTGCGCCAGGCATCCAGCTGGGACCACCAGGCGGTCAGGTCGGTGCGGTGGCCGGCCTCGAACTCGGCAGCGACCGCGGCGATCAGCTCGGTGATCACCTCGCGGCAGTCCCCGACGATGGGCACGTCCGCGCGCCGGTTCTTGGAGATCTCCGCGGGGTCGATGTCCGCGTGCACCACCGCGGCCCCGGGCGCGAAGCTGTCCAGCTTGCCGGTGACGCGGTCGTCGAACCGCGCGCCGAGGGTGACGAGCAGGTCCGATTTCTGCAGCGCCCCCACGGCCGCCACGGTGCCGTGCATGCCGGGCATGCCCAGGTTCTGGCGGTGGCTGCCGGGGAAGCCGCCCCGGGCCATCAGCGTGGTGACGACCGGGATGCCGGTCATCTCGGCGAGCTCGAGCAGTTCCTGGCTGGCGCCCGCCTTGAGCACGCCCCCGCCCACGTACAGGACCGGGCGGCTGGCCCCCGCGATCAGCCGGGCCGCCTCGCGGACCTGCCGGGAGTGCGGCCGGGTCACCGGGTGATAGCCGGGCAGGTCGAAGGTGGGCGGCCAGCGGAACTCGGTCTCCGCCTGGAGCGCGTCCTTGGCCACGTCGACCAGCACCGGCCCGGGCCGGCCCGTGGAGGCCACGTGGAACGCCTCGGCGACGGTGCGCGCGATGTCCTCAGCCTTGGTGACCAGGAAGTTGTGCTTGGTGACTGGCAGCGTGATGCCGGAGATGTCGGCCTCCTGGAAGCCGTCGGTGCCGATCAGGGCGGACGGCACCTGGCCGGTGATGGCGACCACCGGCACGGAGTCCATGTAGGCGTCGGCGAGCGGGGTGACCAGGTTGGTCGCGCCGGGCCCTGAGGTGGCCATGCACACCCCCGGGCGCCCCGTCACCTGCGCGTATCCGGTTGCCGCGTGGCCGGCGCCCTGCTCGTGGCGGACCAGGATGTGCCGGACCGAGGGCGAGTCGAAGAGCGGGTCGTACAGCGGCAGGATGGCACCGCCCGGGATGCCGAACACGACGTCCACACCCAGCCGCTCCAGGGCCCGGACCAGGGCCGAGGCACCCGTCATCCGGGTGCCGGACGCCACGGCCGGCTCGGTGCGCGGCGCGGCGTCACCGCGCTGGGGCGCGTCGTGGCGCGGGCCCGGGTCGGTGCGGGGCCGATCGGCGGGCGTCGCGGCGGCTCCCGGCTGGGCCGGGCCGGGGTGGGTATCCGCTGCATCGCGTGACGCGGCACGGGCTGCTAGGTCGCGCGGGGTAGGGCTGGGGCCTTTCCGCGCACTGCCTGCCAGTCCGGAACCCGGGGGGGCCGCGGTCGTCTGGTCGGTCATCGCAAGCTTCCTCGTCTGCGGTCGGTAGGTGGTGGGCAACAAAAAACCCTCGGCGCCATCGGGCGGACGAGGGTAGCGCGCAGGTAGCTGGGCTAAGTCAGCTGCTTGCGCGCCTGGTGAGTACGAGCACGGGGTTTCCGGACACGGGTATCACTCTGTCTCAGTCCCGGGCTGCCGTCAACTTGAGAGCCGATTCGTCTCAGCTGGCGAGATGAGGGGCAGGCGAGATGGCGTCGCCGAACGGGAGCTCACCGCCGGGCGGCCCCTGCTCCCCGGCCAGCCCGTGGTTGCCGGGCGGTCCCGGGATGCTCGCGGGCGGCACCGCCCCAGTCACGAACGGGCCGAGGCCAAGCACGCAGCCCATCGCGGCCAGCAGATCGCGCTGCTCGGCGCGCTCGATCCCGTCGGCGACCACCTCGATACCCAGGTCGCGGCCCACCCGGACCAGCGCCTTGATCAGGGTCCCGGCCGCGGCGTCCACGCCCAGGCCTGCCACCAGGCCGGGGCCGATCCTGACGAGGTCCACCGGGTGGTGGCTCAGCCGGGCCAGCGAGCCGTAGCTGGCATCGGAGACGTCCAGGGCCAGCCGGACGCCGCGCTCGCGCAGCTCACCGAGCCCGGGCAGCATGTCGTCGCCGCCCTCAGCCAGCACCGGGGCGGTGACCTCCAGGATGAGGGCGGCCGGGGCGAGGCCGCTGCCGGCCAGCGCGCCCAGCACGGAGTCGCTGAACGGGGCCATGGCCGGCCGGGGCGGGCAGCGCAGCCACAGGCTGGCTTCCCAGCCTTCCCGCCACCAGGCCGCCGCCCGGGAGCAGGACGCGCGCAGCATCCAGTCGCCCAGCTCGATGGTCACCCGGGCAGCCTCGGCCGCCGCCAGGAATTCCTCGTGCGGCACGTCGTCCCCATCCCACGACCAGCGGGGCAGCGCCTCCGCACCGATGATCCGGGAACTGCCCAGGTCCGCGATGGGCCGGTAGGCCAGCCTGGGCCGGCCGGCGGGCTGGCCGCCGCCCGGCTGGTCCTCGCCGAGCTCGTCCTCACCGAGCTCATCCGCACCGGGCTGGTCCTCACCGGGCTGGCCCTGGCTGAGGGCCCGGCTCAGCTGCGCCGCGAGGCTCAGCCGGCGCTGGGCATCGGGATGCGGCAGCCCGGGGAAGATCTCCAGCCGGCCGCCGCCGCACTCCTTGGCCCGCGACACCGCGGCGTCGGCGTTGCGCCAGACGTACCCGGCCGGGCTGCCGTCCGCGAGCGCCACCCCGACGCTGGCCGACAGGGCCACGCTCCGGTCAGCGGCCCGGAACGGCTCAGCGCCCACACTGGCCAGGATGCGCTGGGCCAGCTCGACGATCTCCCCGGTGGAGGAGGCTTCCTGGATCAGGACCGCGAACACGTCACCGCCCCAGCGGGCCACCGTGCCACGCGGTGGCACCACCGCCCGCAGCCGCCGCGCCACCTGGGCGAGGACCAGGTCTCCCGCACTGGGACCCGCGGCGTCGTTCACGCTGGTGAACGCGTCCAGATCGACGAGGATGACCCCGGGCACGCCCGGGGGCCCCGTGTCCGGGTGGCCGAATACCTCCCGCGCCCGCTCCTCCAGGTAGGCGCGGTTGGGCAGCCCCGTCAGCCCGTCGTGGTAGGTCAGGTGCGCGATCTGGCGGCGCAGCGCCACCTGGTCACTGACGTCCCGCGAGGTGACCAGCAGCCGGTCCGCGGCGCCCTGGCTGCGGTGCCGCGAGATGGTCGCCTCGACGTACCGCCAGGTCCCGTCGGCGGCGCGGACCCGGCAGGAGTAGCGGACCGGCTGGGCCGGCCCGCCCGCCACCGACGCCGCCTCACGGACCGCGCGCAGCCCGGCCAGCCGGTCCTCCGGGTGCACCAGGTCGATCAGCACGTGACCTTCCAGGCCGTCCGGGCTGTACCCGTAATCGCGGACCGCAGGGCTGGCGAAGCTGATCGAACCGGCGTAGTCGCACACCAGGACGACGTCGCTGATCCGGTCGGCGAGCTCGCGGAACTGCTGCCCGGACTCATGCCAGAGCCTGGACCGGATGCTGTCGCGGTGCACCAGGATCGCGGCCCGTGCGGTCAGCGCGAGCAGCGCGGTCCCGGTGACCAGGGCGAGTACCGGCTCGGCCGACGGGCTGCCCGCCAGTACCCAGCCGATCAGCACCAGCGCGGCCGCCGCCATGCTGACCGCGGCCAGCATGGTCGTGGTGTGCGCCCCCGCCCGGGTGAACTGCCCGCCCTCCCCCGGGCCCGCCCGCCACGCGCCGCCCATCCAGGGGGCGCAGCCCAGCACGCAGAACGCCGGCGATCAGCAGCAGCTGGGCGGCCGCGCCGGGGTGCCCGTTGGTGATCTTCGCCCCGACCGCGAGCGTGTCGCTGGCGGTCACTGCGAGCAGGGCGACGACCGGCGCGACACCGCGCCGCCCGGCCGCCACCGCGAGGGGGAGCACGCCGCCGAGCACGAGCAGGTCGGCGAGAGGATGGATGAGCTCGGCGGCGAACGTGCCCGGGTCGTCGCCCGAGTGCGCGTACCCGGCGCTCAGCACCGTGATCCAGCCGATGATGAACAGGGCGGACGCCACGACGTACCCGTCCGCCGTGCGCGCCACCGCGGTGCCGATCCGGGCCCGGTGGCGCTGGGCCAGCGGATGACGCGCCGCCTCGCGGCCTGATCCGAGGCTGGCCAGCCCCATCACCAGGGCGGGCAGCGCCAGCAGCCCGGGCAGGTCGGCGACGGTGAACGGGAACGTGGCCCCGGCCGAGGCGCTGGCCAGCGCCTGCTGGCCGATGGCCCCAGCCCCCCAGAGCAGCGCGGTGAGCGCGAACAGCTGGTACGCACGCCGGACTGAGCCCGTATTCCGGTTGGCACCCCGCCACAGGCTGACCACGGTCAGGGCAGCGACCAGGGCTACCACCGTGGTTGCTGCCTGTGCGGCCAGGCTCATCGCGGGTCACCCGATGCTTGCGGGTGCACCGAGTCTCCTTCCGCTGCTCTGTTCCGCTCCGTGCGCCACCACTGATGCGCCAGCGGCGCCTTGTGGGCACAGGCTGACAATTCCTGCGCAACCGAGCTAGAGCCACGATTACCAGGACAGGGCAGGGCATCCGCATGGTGTGCTGCGGGACCCGCCAGCGGGCTGGTCGCGGTCATCGCCAGTGAACGATGGTGCTCACTTTAGGACCCTTAGATCACACTTCGATTGAGGAAGGGCGTCCACCGGGAGACATCTCGCGCTGCACGGCGGTCCGTAACCCGGCCATACGGCATTGACCAGGGGTAGTTGACGGAAGCCTTTCCGTAGCTGGCGGAAATTCTCAGCCGAGGCGGTGGAGGATGAGCTCCCTGACCCGGCTGGCGTCGGCCTTGCCCCTGGTCGCCTTCATCACCGCGCCGACCAGGGCGCCGGCCGCGGCGATCTTGCCGCCCCGGATCTTCTCGGCGATGTCCGGGTGGGCGGCGATGGCCTCGTTGACCGCGGCGGTCAGGGCCGCGTCGTCGCTGACCACGGCAAGACCGCGGCCCTGGACCACCTCGTCCGGCGTTCCCTCGCCGGCCAGCACGCCCTCGATGACCTCCCGGGCCAGCCGGTCGTTGACCGCCCCCGAGTCCACCAGCTCAGCCACCCGGGCCACGTCCGCGGGCGTGATCGGCAGGTCGCGGAGTTCCTGGCCGGACTTGTTCGCCGTGCGCAGCAGCTCACCGAGCCACCACTTGCGGGCGTCGGCCGGCGTGGCCCCGGCCGCGACCGTCTCGGCCACCGGGTCCAGCGCGTCCGCGTTCCGCAGCGCGGCCATGTCCAGGTCCGACAGGCCCCACTCCTGCTGCAGCCGGGCCCGCCGGGCGGCGGGCAGCTCGGGCAGCTGGGCCCGCACGCTCTCCACCCAGTCCCGGGACGGCGCGACCGGAACCAGGTCAGGCTCGGGGAAGTAGCGGTAGTCCTGCGCCTCTTCCTTGCTCCGGCCGGGTGAGGTGGTCCCGCTCTCCTCGTTGAAGTGCCGGGTCTCCTGCACCACGCGCCGGCCCGCGTCGAGCAGCGCCGCCTGCCGCTGGATCTCGTAGCGGACTGAGCGTTCCACCGACCGGAGCGAGTTCACGTTCTTGGTCTCGGTCCGGGTACCCCATGCGGGGGACCCCTGGGGCGCCAGCGAGGTGTTCACGTCACAGCGCAGCGACCCTTCTTCCATCCGCACGTCGGACACGCCGAGCGAGCGCAGCAGGTCGCGCAGTTCCGAGACGTAGGTCCGGGCCACCTCGGGGGCGAGCGCCCCGGTGCCGGCCACCGGCTTGGTCACGATCTCCACCAGCGGGATCCCGGCCCGGTTGTAGTCCACGAGCGAGTGGTCGGCGCCGTGGATCCGCCCGGTGGCCCCGACGTGCATCGACTTGCCGGTGTCCTCCTCCAGGTGCACCCGCTCGATCTCGACCCGGACCGGCCGCAGCTCGCCGCCGGCGGCCGGGTCGTGCACCATGATCTCCAGCCACCCGTCCGTGCACAGCGGCTCGTCGTACTGGGAGATCTGGTAGTCCTTCGGCATGTCCGGATAGAAATAGTTCTTCCGGGCGAACCGGGCCTGGGTGGCGATCGAGCAGTTCAGCGCCAGCCCGATCTTCATCGCGTACTCGATGGCGGTCCGGTTGGTCACCGGGAGCGAGCCGGGCAGGCCCAGGCAGACCGGGCAGACCAGGGAGTTCGGCTCACCACCGAACCTGGCCGGGCAGCCGCAGAACATCTTGGTGACGGTGCCCAGCTCGACGTGCGTTTCCAGGCCGATCACCGGGTCATACCGGGAGACGGCGTCCTCGTAGGAGACCAGATCCATGGTCGCCTGGTCAGTCATGCGCTGCTCCCTCCAGGGTCGGCAGCCAGGGGCGCGGGCGGCAGGCCGGGCCGCGGATCGCGTCCAGGAGCGGGCCGCCGCGGCGCTGGGTGAGCGCGGCCTCCACGGCCGCGGCCACCCGGTAGACCCGGTCGTCGGCCAGGACCGGCGCCATGATCTGCAGGCCCACCGGCAGGCCATCCTCGGGCGCCAGCCCGCACGGCAGCGACAGCGCCGCGTTGCCGGCCAGGTTCGACGGGATCGTGCACAGGTCGGCGAGGTACATGGCCATCGGGTCGTCGGCCCGCTCGCCGATGGGGAACGCGGTGGTCGGGGTGGTCGGCGAGATCAGCACGTCGACCTGCTCGAACGCGGCCTCGAAGTCCCGGATGATGAGGGTCCGCACCTGCTGGGCCTTGCCGTAGTAGGCGTCGTAGTACCCGCTCGACAGCGCGTAGGTGCCGAGCATGATGCGGCGCTTCACCTCGGGGCCGAACCCGGCCGCGCGGGTCAGCGACATGACTTCCTCCGCGCTGCGCGTGCCGTCGTCCCCGACCCGGAGCCCGTACCGCATGCCGTCGAACCGGGCCAGGTTGGAGGAGCACTCGCTGGGCGCGATGAGGTAGTAGGCGGGCAGCGCGTAGGTGAAGTGCGGGCACGAGACCTCGACGATCTTGGCGCCCAGGGACTCCAGGAGCTCGACGGCCTCGCTGAACCGGGCCAGCACCCCCGGCTGGTAGCCCTCGCCGCTCAGCTCCGGCACCACCCCGATGCGCAGGCCGCTCACGTCCGCCTGCCGCGCGGCAGCCACCACGGGCGGGACCGGCGCGTCCACCGAGGTCGAGTCGCACGGGTCGTGCCCGGAGATCGCCTCGTGCAGCAGCGCCGCGTCGAGCACGGTCCGGGCCAGCGGCCCGGGGTGTCCAGCGAGGACGCGAACGCGATCAGCCCGTACCGGGACGAGCCGCCGTAGGTCGGCTTGACCCCGACGATCCCGCAGACCGCGGCGGGCTGCCGGATGGATCCCCCGGTGTCGGTGCCGATGCCCAGCGGCGCCTCGAAGCCCGCGACCGCGGCGGCCGAGCCGCCCGACGAGCCACCGGGCACCCGGGCCAGGTCCCACGGGTTGCGCGACGGGCCGAACGCCGAGTTCTCGGTGGAGGAGCCCATCGCGAACTCGTCCATGTTCGTCTTGCCCAGCAGCACCACGCCGCCCTGGCGGAGCCGCCGGGTCACGGTCGCGTCGTACGGCGGCCGCCACTCGCCCAGGATGCGGGAGGCGCAGGTGGTGGGCATGTCCGTGGTGGTGAACACGTCTTTGAGGGCCAGCGGCACGCCGGCCAGCGGCCCGAGCACCTCCCCGGCCGCGCGGCGCTCGTCCACCGCGCGGGCGGCGGCCCGGGCGCTGTCCGCCGCGACGTGCAGAAAGGCGTGCAACGCCCCGTCGGCCGCCTCGACGCGGCCCAGGTGGGCGTCGGTGACTTCCAGCGCGGACACCTGCCCGGCCGCGATCGCCGCGGCGAGTTCCGCCGCGGTCATCCGGGTCAGCTCACTGGCCTCCGGGGCGGGCATGGCTGCGCCTGGCCTGGTCTCGTCGTCCACGATCAGTCCTCCGCCAGGATCCGCGGGACGCGGAACCGCTGCAGCTCCATGGCCGGCGCCTGGTCCAGCACCTGGTCCGCACCGAGCGGGGGAACCACCACGTCGTCGCGGAGCACGTTCGTCACCGGGACCGCGTGCGAGGTCGGCGGGATGCCCTCCGCGGCAACCTCCTGGACACGCGCAACGGCCGAGATGATCTGGTCGAGCTGGACCGCGAAGTGATCGAGTTCCTCGTCGGTCAGGGCCAGTCTCGACAGCCGGGCCAGGTGGGCCACTTCGGCACGGGCAATGGACATGGAGCCATCCTAGGCCCGGGCCCGGAGCGGGCTGACGGCATTATGGCCGGGCCGCCGCGTCCAGGCAGCCGTCCCCGGGCGCCGGGCTCGCCGCCGCGGCGGCCTCCGGGCATGCCGCACGGCAAGGCGCCGGGAGCGGACATCGCGGCGGGTGCCGCGACGGGCACGGCCGCGCCAGGGGGCATGACCGGGGCCTGACGGCTGTGCACCAGCCAGGCGGTGGCCGCCGCGGCGTCCAGCGGCCGGCTGAACTGCCAGCCCTGGGCCACGTCGCAGCCCATGGCCTGCAGGGCGGCCGCGACCTGCGGTGACTCGACTCCCTCGGCCACGGAGCGGATGCCCAGCCCGCGCAGCAGGTCCACCGCTGAGTGCACGATCAGCTCGGTGTCCGGGTTGCTGGTCACCCCGGCGACGAAGGACGGGTCGATCTTCACCTCGCCGATGGACATCTCCTTCAGCCGGCCCACGGACGTGTAGCCGGTCCCGAAGTCGTCCACGCTGAGCTCGATGCCGAGCGACCGCAGCGCGCTCAGGCCACCCGCGATGTCGGCGGCATCGCGGGTCAGCGCCCGCTCGCTGATCTCGAGCAGCAGCGTGCTGGCGGGCAGGCCCTGCCCGGCGAGCTCGCGCTCGATCGTGGCGGCGAGGCTGCCGTCCAGCAGGTCGCGGCGCGAGACGTTCACCGACAGCTGGGCGGCCAGCCCGCTGCGCCGCCACGCCGATGCCTGGCTGAGCGCGAGCTGGACCACGTGCGCGGTCAGCTCCCGCATCAGGAACGAGTGCTCGGCCAGCGGGATGAACTCGGCCGGCCCGATCAGCCCGCGGTCCGGGTGCCGCCAGCGCAGCAGCGCTTCCATCCCGGCGGTCCGGCCGTTGCCCAGGAACACCTTGGGCTGGTAGCACAGTTCGAACTCGCCCTGGTCGATGCCCCGGCGCAGGTCACCGAGGAGGGAAAGCCGGGCCGGGGAGTAGCGGTCCGCGCGCGCCACGTACGTCTCGACCCCGGTACGCCGTTCCTTGGCCAGGTACATGGCCACGTCCGCGCGCTGCAGGAGCAGTTCCACCGTGGCCCCGTCGTCCGGGTACAGCGCGACGCCCACGCTGGCCTCGATCTCGAACGACATGCCCTCCAGGCGGACCGGCTCGGCCAGGGCGGCCCGGAGCCGCGCGGCCACCTCGGCGGCCACGGTGACGGACCGCACCGCGGGCAGCAGCACCGCGAACTCGTCGCCGCCGAGCCGGGCGACCACGTCGCCCGGCCGCACGCTGCGGCGCCAGCCGGTAGGCGATCACCTGGAGCAGCCCGTCCCCCAGCGGGTGCCCGAGCGTGTCGTTGACCTCCTTGAACCGGTCGAGGTCGAGGAGCAGGAAGCCGCACTTGGCCCCGGTGCGCCCGGCCTCGGTCAGGGCCTCAGCCGTCCGGCGCAGCAGCAGGGTGCGGTTCGGCAGCCCGGTCAGCTGGTCGTGCAGCGCCTGGTACTCGCGGTTCAGCGACATGGCCGCGTTGGCGTAGATCGCGCTGAGCGGAAGAAGGAACAGCAGCATCAGCAGCACCGAGCGGTTCATCACCACGACCACAATCGGCGCCGCGGACAGCAGGGCCAGGGTGACGAACGCCTGGTAAGGCAGGCCCTTGCGCAGCGTGGCCAGGACAGGCGCCCGCGCGTGCAGCGCCGCGGCCACGCCGACCAGCACGAAGTTGCAGGCGAAGTAGGCGGCCGCGGCCAGGCCGAGCACGGCCAGCTGATCCCCGGCCGGGACCCAGGGCCGGGAGGGCGACGGGTGGACGTGGGCGGCGGCGAGGACGGCCGCCGCCGCGGCCAGGCTCAGGGTGAGCTGGGCGACGTTGAAGACGGCCCGGAACACCGCCCGCCGCGCGCGAGAGCGCGACCACGAGCGTGGTCACCGCCCGGAGCAGCGCGGCGACCGGGAAACCCCAGTAGAGCAGGGCGGCGAAGCAGAAGGTCACCGACACCGCGCCGGCGTCGGGCCCGGATTTGCCCGGCGTCACGATCCGCCTGAGCTCGCCCAGCAGGGCCAGGGTGGCCAGGACCCAGATCAGCGGGTGGTCCAGCAGCCCGGAGGCCCCCGAGCCGGGCAGGCCACGAACTGCGATCAGGAGAGCACCGATACCCGCCGCCGTGACGGCGGTGATGTAGTTCCACAGCGGGGAACCGATCCGCGGACCGATGTCCCTGGTGTCGTTTGGGTCCCTCATGCTGTCCTCGTGCCGCAGCCACCGGCGGGATACGCGTGGCTCTGTGAGCAGAGTACGGCGAAAACGGTACTTCGCGAAGCCAATCGCACACTATCCGTTACGGTGCATTGCTGAACAACACCGATTCCGCAGGTCAGGGCACTAACAACGACTGAATCAATTTGCGGCCCAGCCGATGCGTCATTATCAGGAGTCGTCAGCGGGCCCGGGAGCCCCGGCGGCATCAGGCTTCACGGCGTGCTCGGCCGCCGCGGCCGGGCCATTCTCCAGCAGCACCCGGAAGCCCGCCTCGTCCAGCACGGGCACGCCCAGCGTGAGCGCCTTGTCGTGCTTGCTGCCGGGCTTGTCCCCGGCGACCAGGAACGCCGTCTTCTTGGAGACCGACGCGGTCACCTTGCCCCCCAGGGCCTGCACCGCCTCGGCGGCCTCGTCCCGGCTGAAGGCGTCCAGGCTGCCGGTGATGACCACGCTCAGGCCAGCCAGCGGCGGGCCCCCCGCCTCGGCACCCGTCCCCGCGTCGGGCGCGGGCGGCGGCGTCCAGCCGGGCGTCGCGAGCTGGACGCCGGCGTCCCGCCACTTGGCCACGATCGACTGGTGCCAGTCCACCCCGAACCACTCGATGACCGAGTCGGCGATCTTCGGGCCCACCCCGTCCACCGCGGCCAGTTCCTCCCGCGACGCGGACACGATCGCGTCGACCGACCCGAACTGGGCCGCGAGCGCACGGGCCGCCGTGGGGCCCACGTGCCTGACCGACAGGGCGACGAGGATCCGCCACAGCGGCCGCCGCCGCGCCTCGTCCAGGTGGCCCACCAGCTTGCCCGCGTTCACGGTCAGGCCGCCCTGCTTGTTCACGAAGAACGGGGACGTGGCCAGCTTCTCGCCGGTCAGCGCGAACAGGTCACCCTCGTCGGTGACCAGCCCGGAGTCGAGCAGCGCGGTCACCGCCTCGTAGCCGAGCACCTCGATGTCCAGGGCCCCCCGGCCGGCCAGGTGGAACAGCCGCTCCCGCAGCTGGGCCGGGCAGGCCCGGGTGTTCGGGCAGCGCCAGTCCACCCCGCCGTCCTCCCGGGCCAGCGGGGTGCCGCACGCCGGGCACACCGTGGGGAACTCGAACACCCGCTCGTCGCCGGTGCGCACGTCCACCACCGGCCCGACCACCTCGGGGATCACGTCGCCGGCCTTGCGCAGCACGACCATGTCCCCGATCAGCACGCCCTTGCGGGCCACCTCGTCGGCGTTGTGCAGCGTGGCCCGGTCGACGGTTGACCCGCTGACGACCACCGGCTCCATGACCGCGAACGGGGTGACCCGCCCGGTCCGGCCCACGTTGACGCGGATGTCCAGGAGCCGGGTGTTGACCTCCTCGGGCGGGTACTTGTAGGCGATCGCCCAGCGCGGCGCGCGGCTGGTCGAGCCCAGCTTGCGCTGCAGGTCGAGCTGGTCGATCTTGACCACGACCCCGTCGATCTCGTAGGGCCCGTCGTGCCGGTGCTCGCCGTAGTGGGCGATGTACTCCCGCACCCCGTCCAGTCCCGGCGTCACCTGGAACAGGTCGCTGACCGGCAGCCCCCACCCGCGCAGCCGCTCGTACCAGCCGGAGTGGGTTTCCGGGGCGTCGCCGGTGGTCAGCCCCACGCCGTGCACGATCAGCCCCAGCGGCCGGGTCGCCGTGACCCGCGGGTCCTTCTGGCGCAGCGAGCCCGCGGCCGAGTTGCGGGGGTTGGCGAACGGGGGACGGCCCAGCGCGGTCAGCCGCTCGTTCAGCTCGTGGAACGCCGCCACCGGCAGGAACACCTCGCCCCGGACCTCCAGCGTGCCGGGCACGCCGGGGCCCTTCAGCCGGAGCGGGACCGCGTCGATCGTGCGGATGTTCGGCGTGACATCCTCGCCGGTCACCCCGTCACCGCGGGTCGCGGCGCGGACCAGGGCGCCGCCCCGGTACACCAGGTCCACGGCCAGCCCGTCGATCTTCAGCTCCAGCAGGTACGGGCCGCTCCCGCCGAGCCGCTCGGCCCGGGCCGCCCAGGCGTCGAGTTCCTCGGCGGAGAACGCGTTGTCCAGGCTGAGCAGCCGCTCCAGGTGCTCGACCGCGGTGAACTCGGTGGAGATCGCGCCGCCCACCCGCTGGGTAGGCGAGTCGGGGGTGCGCAGCTCCGGGAAGCGGTCCTCCAGCGCCCGGAGCTCGCGCATCAGCGCGTCGTACTCGGCGTCCGAGATCGTCGGCGAGTCCAGCACGTGGTAGCGGTGATTGGCCTCGGTGATCTCCGCGCTCAGCTCGGCCTGCCGGTGCCGCGCGGCCGCGTCCACGCCGGACCCGGGAATCCCGCCCGACTCCTCCGCCTGGCTGGCGGGCGTGCCGCCGGGCTCATCCGGCTGGTTCACGGCGCCTCCTCCTCGATCAGCTCGGGGAGCATCCGGGCCGCCTCACGGCAGCAGGCCAGCGCGGCCCGGGCGTAGTCCGGCGGGGCCCCGGCCAGACCGCAGCCCGGAGCGATCACCACCTGGGCCGCGATACCGGCCGCGCCGGGCTGGCGGGCCGCTGGCCACCCCATCCGGCGCCACAGCTCCACCACCTGGTCAGCCGCAGTCCTGGGACTGGGCAGTGTGCCTGAACGGTTCCGTTGCGGAGAAGTAGCGTCCGATGCTGCGCCGATGGCCCGCGGCAGGCCGGCTGATGCTGCCGCGGGGGTAGCTGGCCCCGGTGTCGCAGGCACCGCGCCCGCGAAGATCCCGAGGCCAGCCTCGACCGCCTCCGCCAGCACGTCTTCCTCCTCACGGCGGAGCACGCCAAGGTCGATCCCCGCCCCGTCCGCGCCCGCTGCCCTGATGATGCCAAGGGGGGCCGACATTCCGCAGCAGTGCACGACGGTGGGGGCCGCCGTCGCGGACAGCACCGCGCGCAGGCCCGACTGGGCGTCGGCCTCCTCGGCCGGCCGGACCCGGTTCAGCCCGCTGGCGCTCGGCACGCCGCCGGCCAGCACCGTGGGCAGCGCGGGCTCGTCCACCTGGAGGAGCAGCCGCGCGCCCGGCACCCGGGCCGATACCCCGGACACGTGCGCGGCCACCCCCTCGGCCAGCGAGTCGATCAGGTCCCGGAGCGCACCCGGGTCGGCCAGCACGGGCTCCTGGCTGCGGGCCAGCTCCAGGCTGGCCGCCATCGTCCAGGGCCCGCAGACCTGCAGCTTCAGCGTGCCCTGGTAGCCGTCGGCTGCCTCTTCCAGCGCGTCCAGGTCCCGGGCCAGCAGGGACTGCGCGTGGCGCAGGTCCCGGCCCGGCCGGTCGGCGAGGCGCCAGCCACGGGTCGTCGCGTCCACGGGCAGGTCGATCAGCAGCGCCGCGGTGCGGCCGATCATGTCTGCGCCCACGCCGCGGGCCGGGAGCTCGACCAGGTGGGGCAGGTCCGGGAGCTCGTCCAGGATGAGCCGCATGGCCTCGAGCGGGTCGGTGCCGGGCATGGAGCCCACGCCGGTGGCGGATTGCGGCGGCCACGGGTAAGGGCCGGGAGTTGCGGAGTCTTGCACGTTAACGAGCTTAGTGTTCGGGCGCGCGGTCCGGCTGACCTGCTTTGACGCGGGTCGCGGGGGCGATGTCGCCGGGCCGCGATGTCCCCGGACAGCCGTCCGCGCCGCACCATGCCCCAGCAATGGTGCGGCGCGGACGCCCCCGTGGCAGGCCGGCCGGGTCCCCCGCGGCCCCCGGCCGGCCTGGCTCGCGTCGGGCTAGGCGTAGATGTCTTCCCGGTCGCGGGGGGCGGGGGATGTGTCAGTCCGCTGGCGGACGTAGAGGCCAGTCACCCGGCGGGTTCCGAGGCTCACCTGGTGCGGGGCCTGGCGGGTCAGCGAAAAATCCCGCTCTTCCCGCCGGATTCCCCAGCTCACGAGAAGGATGGCCCCGGCGGCGGCTCCGGCTATGAAGATCACGAGTCCGATGAGGAGGTGGGTTGTGGCCATGACAGTCCCCTTACTTCTGGCCTCGGGCGGTGGTACCGCCGTCCTACTAGGAGCCACGTGCCCGGTATGGGTGGCCGGGCTGAGGCGGGTGTTTGGGCCAGGGTGGCTGATCCATGTGCACCCAAGGGCCCCTGCGTGTAGACTGAGTCCTATGGATCTAGCCATTCCGGTCATCCCAACCTTTGGTACTACCGGATCTATAACCCCTCACAAGGGGGCTAAACCTGACCCATCCCAAAGATTCTGAGGGCATGGATAACGGGTATGATCCTTTTCAGCCCAGTCGGTCCTACGGTAGGACTGGTTGGTATCTCTGGGAGGTGTCGTGGCTGACCCCATGTACCGGCAGATCGCCGAGGATCTCCGCCGGCAGATCGAGGATGGCGAACTCCCGCCTGGCGCGCAGCTGCTGACCGAGCTGGAGCTCCGGGAGAAGTACGAGGCATCGCGCAACACCGTTCGCGACGCCATCAAGTGGCTGATCACCCGCGGACTGGTCGAGACCCGTCCGGGGCAGGGGACGTTCGTGGTGGAGACGATCGTTCCCTACGTCACCACGCTGACCGGGGACCCGGAGACAGCCTCCGGGGGAGAAGGCACGTCGTACCGGACTGAGGTGGAGGCCCGGTTCAGGCAGGCCTCGGACAGCCCGCCTCAGGTGGGGATCGAGCAGGCCGACGACCAGATCGCGTCGGAGCTGGCCATCATCAAGGGCACCTCCGTGGTCAGCCGCCATCAGCAGCGCTACATCGACGGAACCCCGTGGTCCCTGCAGACCTCGTTCTATCCCATGGACCTGGTCCAGAGCGGGGCGGCCCGGCTGATCCAGGCGGGCGACATCGCCGAGGGGACCGTGGAGTACCTGCGCAAGTCGGCCGGCATCACGCAGGCGGGCTACCGCGACACGATCACGGTGCGGACGCCGGACATGACGGAGACCACGTTCTTCCGGCTTCCGGACGACGGCCGGATCTCCGTGATCGAGCAGCGCCGGACCGCCTACACCAACGACGGGAGGCCGGTCAGGCTGACAGTCAGCGTCTACCCCGCCGACCGCAACCAGTTCTCGGTCGTCGTCGGGCAGGTTCCCGACAGCGCCCGGGTTCCCGACTCGCCGCCCACCCCCGCCACTGCAGCGGAGCCAGGGGGTGGCTGATGCTGCCGTGAGGCCGACCGCCGGCTCTCACGCGCCCGCACCGCTGCCCCCGCGGTACGCGGACTGCTCGTCGTTCCCCGCTAACTCACGCCTTCGCGCCCACGCCGGTAACCCGGACCGTGCTGGTGTCGGTCGCAGGCCAGCCAAGGCACGGAGCCATGACAGACAACCTGCGAATCCGTCGCGGAACCGCCCGCGACACCGACACGATCATCAGCCTGATCGACGAAGCCGCTGATTGGCTGCGCGACAAGGGCACCGACCAGTGGGCCAGTCCCTGGCCCAGCCGCGCGGCCCGGGACGGCCGGGTACGCCGGGGGCTGCGCAACGGCAATACCTGGATTGCCGAGGCGGCCGGCCAGCCGATCGCCACCATCACCTACCGGCCGCACGGCAACCACAAGCTCTGGGACCCCCGGGAACAGCGCGAGCCCGCGGTCTACGTCTCGCGCCTGATCGTGACCCGGAGCGCGGCGGGCCTCGGCGTCGGCTCCGCGATGGTGGACTGGGCAGCCGCACGGGCCGTTCGTGACTGGAATGCTCAATGGATCAGAATTGATGTCTGGACCACTAATGTGGCGCTGCATAACTACTATGAAAAGAGAGGTTTCAGGTTTTCCCGAATCGCCACGTGCGAAGCCAGCGATTACCCTTCCGCGGCCCTGTTCCAGAAGCCGACCAGTGAGATCGACCTGGCCGCCGCGCGCAGCTTCGAGGTAGATCCCGCCAGCGAGGGGCAACTGGCCGGCGCCGCCCGCGGCTGAGCTGCGGCGTGGCCACCGCCGCTGGCCGGGCAGACCCGGTCGGCCAGGCGAGTATGGCCACAAGACCTTACCGAAAGGTGAGTATCGGCTAGCCCGATATTAAGGACGGGCTCGCTGCCGGGTAAGACGAAACTCCAGGGCACCCGGCCAAAGCCCCAGGTCAGCGGTGGTCACGAACGGGCCTGTGCCCACGGCCCAGAGGGCTCCGCAGCGCACCCGAGCCGGCCCGTTACTCAATAGGGCCCGGCCCGCGTCCATGTCATACTCAAAACGACCGGACATCGGCAGCGATGTGACATCAGCATCCCCTGATCACCGTGCTCCACGATCAGGTACGAAGCTGAGGAGGTGTAATGGCGAAGCGTCACGGTCGTCCGTCCGTGCAGTATCGGTACGAGCACTACGACCCACGTTTTTAGCGGGTAAGTGCGCTCGTACGCCCCGCCTTTCCAGGCGGGGCGTTTGAGTAACGGGCGGGAAACCCGCCCGCGTGGGGCCTGACGGCCACGTGGCACCGGATCCGGTGCCCGGGCTGGTGAGTGGAGTTCCCGGTTCGCGCTCGCAGGTGCGGTGCGCCCTCCCGCGTTCCCGGGACGGTACGTGCGTTTACCACCGTCTCCCACCGCGGGTGCCGCGTGTCGCACCATCCCGCAGCGGGTACTTTCGGTTGAAGTTATGACGATGGTCGGTGGCGTGCGCGACAGCCTGGGTCCCTGCCGGGACGCAGGCTCAGTGCTCCGATGGCGGGGCACAGGCAGGCGTTCTCACGGCTGGATCTGCGGTATCTCCGGCCGCAGTCACAGCACTTCATGACCCGGCCCGGGCAGCGCGCCGCCGGAGCGGCCACCGGAGCGCAGGATCACGCTCCCGGCGCGGCAGCGCGGCAACCTGCCCGGTCCCAGCGGCCAAGCACCGACGGCATGGCCCAGCAGCAGACCGACGGCCTAGCCCAGCAGCAGACTGCGCAGCAGGCACCGGATGAACCCACCACCCCTCGGCGGCCCTGGTCAGGCCGCCCCGGCCGCCGCACCCGCTGGATCATCTGGCTGGCCGTGGCCCTGGTCACCGCCGCCGTCGTCATCGGCGTGGCCCTCAAAGTCACTCCCCTGCAGACCGTCACGGTCGCCGGCCAGGTCATCAAGGTCGGCACGAGCGCGCCCAGCCTGAGCCTGTCCGGCCCGGGCGAAGTTCGACCTGTTCGGCCAGAGCCTGCCCACCCACGTGCAGTTCCTCGGCCCGGTCCGCCCCCGGATCCAGCTGACCCAGATCACCATCAACAGCGAGCTCACCAACTTCGTCCAGGGCGCGGGCCCGGCCGGTGCCGAGCGGATCCTGGGTGACCGGCTGGCCAGCGGCTGGATGCAGTACTTCGCCTGGGAGATCGGGCTCACCCTGCTCGGCGCGCTGGTCCTGCTCGGCGCGCTGGCCGGGTGGCGCCGGCTGCCGCACCGGGACACGGTGAAACTCCTGGCCGGAGGCCTGGTGCTGACCGAGGTGATCAACCTCGGCGCGATCATGCTGACCGCCTACACCGCGCCCTCGACGCTGCGCCAGGTCCGGTCGCTCAGCCAGCTGGTCGGCAGCGAGCCGAGAGTCACCGACGCCAAGAAGGGTGTCCCGGTCCCGCCGGGGGTCCGGCTGGTGGTGATGGGCGACTCCACCGCTGCGGGCGCCGGGCTGCCCGCGGTCCGCGACGCGTCCCGCGCCGATCAGGCCTGCGGGCGGAGCACCGACTCCTACGCGGA
This sequence comes from uncultured Actinomycetes bacterium, assembly GCA_963751175.1. Taxonomy (GTDB): domain Bacteria; phylum Actinomycetota; class Actinomycetes; order Streptosporangiales; family Streptosporangiaceae; genus RYN-230. The sequence goes on from CAVVTM010000020.1 coordinate 228,199, forward strand.
AGACCTGGCCCGCTCCAACGGCTGGCAGGTGATGAACCTGGCCTGCAACAGCGCCACGATCAGCCAGGGCCTGCTCGGCCCGGAGGGGCGCGGCGGCGAGACCGTGCCGCCGCAGATCGACGCCGTGCAGCGGGCCACGCACGCGTCCGCGGTCATCGTCAGCGTGGGCGCGGACGACCTCGACTGGTCGGCCATGCTGCGCCTGTGCGCGGTCGCCAGGAACTGCAACGACAAGGCCACGACGGCCTACTTCCAGCAGCAGCTGCACTCGTTCAGCAAGAACTATCTCCAGCTGCTCGACCAGCTCGCGGCCCTGCCGAGCCACCCGCAGGTGATCATCAACCGGTACTACAACCCCTTCGACCTGCAGCTCACCTGCCTGAGCCGGGTCGGCATGACCGCCGCCAAGATGCGCACGCTCAGCTCGCGGCTGGCCACGCTGAACGCCGTGCTGGCCAAGGGGGCCGCCGAGTTCGGCTTCATCTCGGTCAAGCCCGACTTCACCGGGCACCAGCTGTGCACGACCCAGCCCTACGTGCAGGGACTGGGGGACGCGGCGCCGTTCCATCCCACGGCCATCGGCCAGCTGGCCATCGCGCTCGCCGACCAGGCGGCGCTGAACTCACCGCATCTGCCCAGCTCCTCGGCCGTGGCGGCCCCGTCGGCTCCCCCGACCCCGGCCGTGAGCGGCACCCCCACTGCGAGCGGCACGCCCAGCCCGCCCGCGACGTCCGGTCCGTGACACCGCACCCCGCGGCCGGGCTCAGACGGAGCGGGCGATCACCCCGGCCCAGGGCTGCAGCACCAGCCCGTCCAGCGCGCCCTCGCCGGTGGTCAGCAGCACCGCGCCCGGCGACCCGTCCAGCGTGGCCGACTCGTCGCTGAAGTTGGCCACGACCGCCAGGCCGCCCGTCTCGTAGGCCCACACCCCGGGCGGCGCCGGCCGCTGCTCGTAGCTCGCCAGATGGCCGGCGAATTCCCTCCGCCGCAGCGCCAGCAGGTCGCGGCACAGGTGCAGGATGGACGATGGTTCCGCTTGCATCTCCGCAACGGAACCGCTCGCGTGGTCCCCGTACGGCAGCCAGGGCTGGACGTGGTCGCCGGCAAACCCCCCGGACGGTGAGGAGTCCCACCGCATGGGGGTCCTGGACCGGTCCCGGCTCTCCTTTGCCCCGGCCTCGGACCGCATCTTGTCGCGCAGCAGATCCCGGGGGATGTCCGCGTCGGTCATGCCCAGCTCGTCGCCGTAGTACAGGACGAGCGTGCCGGGCATGGTGGCCAGCACGAGCAGGCCCAGCCGCGTCCGGCGCTCGTCCCCGCCGCACCACCGGGTCGGGAACCGGCTGATGTCGTGGTTGGACGCGGTCCAGACCGCGCACTCCCCGGCGGGCAGCTTGTCCAGGGACTCGGCCACCACGCCGGACAGGGCTTCCGCGGTGAACGAGGAGAAGATGAACGGGAAGTTGAAGGTGAGCTGCAGCTCATCCCCCTCGCCGTGGAAGGCGGCCAGCGCGTCCAGGTCGCCGACCCAGGTCTCACCGAGCAGCACCCGGGGCACCGGGTAGCTCTCGGCGATCTTGCGCCAGTCACGGAACACGCCGTGCGACTCCGGCCGGTTCGCGCTGTACACCTGAGCCAGGCCGAACCGGCCGCGGACCAGCCCTCCCTCGGGGGAAGGCGGGTCGTCGCGGAGCTGGGCGTCCTTGTAGAGACCGTGGGCGACGTCGATCCGGAACCCGGCCACGCCGCGGTCGAACCAGAACCGCAGGATCTCGTGGAACGCCTCGTGGACGGCGGGGTTCCACCAGTTCAGGTCCGGCTGGCTGGGCAGGAAGTTGTGCAGGTAGTACTGGCCGCTGGCCTCGTCGAGGGTCCAGGCCGGGGCGCCGGTCGCCGCCAGCCAGTTGTTCGGCGGCCCGCCGTCCGGGCCGGGGTCAGCCCAGACGTAGAACTCCCGGTGCGGCGAGGCCGGGTCGTTGACCGCCTCGACGAACCAGGGGTGCTCGCTGCTGGTGTGGTTGGGCACGAGGTCGAGCAGCACCCGCAGGTCCCGCTGGCCGGCCTCGGCGATCAGCCGGTCCAGGTCGGCCAGGGTGCCCAGCTCCGGGTGGACGCCCATGTAATCCGAGACGTCGTAGCCCCAGTCCTCGTCGGGAGACGGCATGGTCGGGGACAGCCAGATGCCGTCCACGCCGAGCCAGGACAGGTAGTCCAGGTGGACGGTGACGCCGTTGAGATCCCCGTACCCGTCGTCGTTGGTGTCCTGCCAGGACCGGACGTAGATCTGGTACAGGGTGGCTCCGTGCCACCAGCGGGGCTGGGTCCCTGGCGTGTCCATCGTTCTCCCGGGCGGTGTAGTCGGCTGGGGCAGGCGAGCACGGGGACTCCCCCATCCCCCAGAACGCGAGGGCCGCCGATTTGCATCCGCGGGCCGGCCCACCCTAGCCGGGGGCCGGAACGCCCATGACACGAGCCGCCCGGTCCCTTCCTGGACGGCCCCTCCCTGGACGGCCCCTTCCCGGACGGCCCCTCCCCGACGGTCCCTTCCCGGACGGCCCCTCCCCGGACGGCCCCTCCCCGGACGGCCCCTCCCCGGACGGCCCCTCCCCGGACGGCCCCTCCCCGGACGGCCCCTCCCCGGACGGCCCCTCCCCGGGCGGCCCCTCCCCTCCCCTCCGCGACTCCCCGCCCTGCGGCCTCGCCTTGACCTGGCCCAGGCCTTGCCTTGGCCCCGGGACTGGCGGAGACTGGTTAGATGAGCCCGGCTATCGAGCTGATCGGGGTGATCCTGCTGCCTACGGCAGTGGGCTATGCGCTGCTGGGCAGCATCCGCGGGTGCCGCTGGATCGCAGAGTGGCGCACGGCGAGGCGCTTCCATGCCGCGGAGCCGGTGAACGTCGAGCCGATTGAGCGGCTGGGGGCCAGGATGCGCCGCCTCCGCGCCGAACTGGAGACCATGGAGACCCGCTCCGACGTGCCGGCCAAGGGGATGCGGCTGCGTGCACTCCGCGGGGCGTACCTGGACTTGCTGCGGGTCGCCTGCGAGCGGCTGGACGTCGCCCCGCTACCGTCTGGCGACCTGGTGCCGCAGGCTGAGATCTACCGGGCCGAGGCCGCGCTGCGCCAGCGTGGCCTGGATGTCAGGGAAACTGCCTCGCGCTGAAGCATCGGCGGCCCCGGATGCGCAGCGTACGATCGCAGTGTGGTGCGCGTCCTGGCTGTCTCCGACGTGGTCGAGGAAGGCCTGTGGGCCGACATCGGCCCGGCGCGCGGCGCCGACCTCATCCTGGGCTGCGGCGATCTGCCGTTCGAGTACCTGGGCTACCTGATGAACGCGCTCGACGTGCCGCTCGTCTTCGTGCCCGGCAACCACGACCCTGACCTCTCCGGGTACCGCGTCAGCCGGGCCGGACTGACCCTCCGGGCCGGGCTCCCGGCCCGGTCGCCGTGGCCGGACGGGGCGGTCAGCGCGGACGGGCGGGTGGTGGACGTGGCCGGCCTGCGGATCGCCGGGCTGGGCGGCAGCCGCCGCTACCGCCCCGGCCCCAACCAGTACAACGACCGGCAGCAGGCCTGGCGGGCCCGGCGGCTGGCCGCCCGGATCCGGCTGCACCGGCCGCTCCGCGGGCGATCGCACCGGCTGGACGTGCTGCTCACCCACGCCGCACCGCGCGGCGTGGGCGACGGGACGGACCCGGTTCACCAGGGTTTTCCCGCCCTCAACGTCCTCGCCGGACGGCTGCAACCGCCCCTGCTGCTGCACGGGCACGTGGACCCGGATCCGGCCGGCGGCCGCGACCACCGGCTCGGCCGCACGCTCGTCCGGAACGTGACCGGATGGCAGCTCTTCGACCTCGAGCCCGCGACGGGCCGGGTCGCCGACGTGACCGGGCACCACAGTGCTGGCTACAACCGCGCCGGCTACAACCGCGCCGGTTACAACGGGGCCGGTCACAACGGTGCCGGTCACAACGGGGCCGGTCACAACGGGGCCGGTCACAACGGGGCCGGTCACAACGGGGCCGGGTACAACGGGGCCGGTCACGACGGGGCCGGTCACGACGGGGCCGGTCACGACGGGGCCGGTCACGACGGGGCCGGTCACGACGGGGCCGGGTACAACGGGGCCGGGTACAACGGGGCCGGACACAATCATGGTGGCTACCGCGATGCCCGCTGACACGGGGTTCCCCCGGGCCGACGTGGAGAACGACTTCCAGCGTGCCCGGCGGCGGCAGGTGCTGGCCCGGCTGTCCCAGCGGCTGCGCAGGGAGCCGGACGACGTCAACCTGATCCTGCCGTTCGACGAGGTCGTGGCCGCGCTCGGGATGACCGGCGAGCGCAAGCTGGGCCTGCAGGTGATCAAGCTGGACACCGTGGTGGGCACGGTGGACTCCACCCGCGACTTCGACCGCCGGTTCCGGCCCACCTCGGCCCGGGTCCGGGAGCGCTGGGAGCGGCTGGCCCTGGCCCAGCGCCGCGGTGAGTCGATCCCGCCCATTGACGTCTACCGCGTCGGCGACCTGCACTTCGTCTCCGACGGGCATCACCGGGTGTCGATCGCCCTGGCCACCGGGCAGAAAACAATCGACGCCTACGTCACCGAGATCCTCACCGCCGTGCCCGCGCGGGGCATCCACCGCCGCGGCGATCTGCTGTTCAAGAGCTACGAGCGGATGTTCCGGTCCCGGGTCCGGCTGACACCTCAGGCCTACGCCAAGATCAGCGTGTCCGACCCCTGGGGCTACGCCGAGCTCGGCGAGACCGTAGAGGCCTGGGGGTTCCGGCTCATGCAGCACGAGCACAAGTTCTACGACCGGACCGAGGTGTCCCGGCGCTGGTTCGCGGAAGAGTTCACCCCGGTCGTGCGCATGCTGCATGCGGCCGACCTGGTCGGGGACGGGCACCGACGCCGAGGCCTACCTGACCATCGCCCGGGAGCGCTACCGGCTGATTCGCACCCACGAGTGGAACGACGAGGTCATCGAGGAACTCCAGCGCCAGTTCCGGTCACACCGCTGGCGTAGCCGGGGATCAAACCCTGCGGCTCAGCCGCGGAGAGCCACGACGCCAGCGCCGCCGCTGACTAAGGCGGCGGCACCGGCGCGCGGTGTTACCGCGGCGGCGCAGTCGCTGAGCCGGTGTCCTGCCCGGAGGCGCCCGCATCGGCCTGGGCCGGGGCGGCCCCGCCTGCCGGTCCCGCGGCGCTGGCTGGCGAGCCCGAGTCACCCAGCGTGAGGTTCTTGCCGGTTTCCGGGTCGAACACGTGCAGCCTGCGTACGTCTACCCAGATCTCGGCGTTCTCCCCCTCGGTGATCCGGGTGGCCGGGTCGAACCGGGCGACCACGGTCTCGCTGCGTATCGCCGGTGTCCGCCCGGCCGGAGTCCCGGGCCAGCTCAGTGAGCTCGGCCGCGTCCACCCCGCCCAGTTCCTGGCTGAAGTAGACGTACTTCTCCGAGCCCAGCGACTCCACCACGTCCACGGTGGCCGGGAAGGTGATCCCGTTGTGCCGGGCCTCGCTGGGCACCAGCGACGCGTCCTCGAAGTCCTCCGGGCGGATGCCCACGATCATTTCCCGGCCTGCCGTTGAACTGCTCAGCGCCTGCTGCAGCCGTCCGGCCAGCGGGATGTCCCCCAGCCCGGTGCGCAGCTTGCCCTCCTCCAGGGTGCCGCCCATGAAGTTCATCGCGGGCGAGCCGATGAAGCCGGCCACGAACAGGTTGGCGGGCCGTTCGTAGAGTTCCTGCGGCGAGGCCACCTGCTGCAGCAGGCCACTGCGCATGACCGCGACTCGGTCGCCCAGGGTCATGGCCTCGGTCTGGTCGTGGGTCACGTAGACCATGGTGGTGCCGAGCCGGCGCTGGATCCGGGACACCTCGGTGCGCATCTGCACGCGCAGCTTCGCGTCCAGGTTGGACAGCGGCTCGTCCATCAGGAACACGGACGGGTCACGGACGATGGCCCGGCCCATCGCGACCCGCTGCCGCTGGCCGCCGGACAGGTTGGCCGGCTTGCGGTCCAGGTGCTGGGTCAGGTCCAGGATCCGGGCCGCCTCCTCGACCTTCTCGTTGATGACATTCTGCGGGGTCTTGGCCAGCTTGAGCGCGAACCCCATGTTCTCCCGGACCGTCATGTGCGGGTACAGCGCGTAGCTCTGGAACACCATCGCGATGTCGCGGTCCTTGGGCGCTTTCTGGTTGACGACCTTGCCGGCGATGCGCAGCTCACCCTCGGTGATGTCCTCCAGGCCGGCGATCATGTTCAGCGTCGTCGACTTGCCGCAGCCGGACGGGCCGACCAGGATCACGAACTCGCCGTCCGCGATGTCTATGTTGAAGTCGTCAACCGCGAGCGCACCGTCGGGAAAGCGCTTGGTGATGTGCTCCAGGATTATCTCGGCCACTGCATGCCCCTTTCACTCAGCCCTTGACCGCGCCGGAGGTCAGTCCGGCCACGATCCGGCGCTGGAAGAACAGCACGAAGATGATGATGGGAATGGTGATGACCACCGCCGCCGCGGAGATCGACCCGGTCGGCACGGCGAACTGCGAGTTCCCCGTGAAGAACGAGAGCGCAGCCGGCGCGGTGCGGGCATTGAGCGTCGCGGTCAGCGTGATCGCGAACAGGAACTCGTTCCAGCAGAACAGGAAGACCAGGATGGCGGTGGTGACCATGCCCGGCGCGGCCAGCGGCGCGATGACCCGCGTGAAGGCCTGGAACGGGGTGGCCCCGTCCACCTTGGCCGCCTTCTCCAGCTCCCACGGGATCTCCCGGAAGAACGCGGACAGCGTGTAGATGCCGAGCGGCAGGCCGGTCGCCACGTACGGGATGATCAGCCCCGGCCAGGTGTCGAACAGGCCCAGGATCCGCTCGATGTTGAACAGCGGGGTGGCCAGCGCGATCGCCGGGAACATCGCGATCAGCAGCGACAGGCCGATCAGCACGGTCTTCCCCGGGAAGTTCAGCCGAGCCACCGCGTAGGCCGCCATCGAGGCCAGCACGACCGCGATGAACGTGGCGATCAGCCCGATGCCGATCGAGTTCAGCAGCGGCCGCAGGAAGGTGGACGTGGTCAGGATCCCGGAGTAGTTGGACCACGTCCAGTGCGTGGGGAAGTAGGTCGGATCGGTGATCGAGGCGGTCGTCTTGAACGACAGGGAGATGATCCACACCAGCGGGATCAGCACGAGCACGATCGTGACGATGTTCGCGACACTCCACCCGACCTTCGCCGGTGTCGTCGTTGCCATCAGCGTGGCACCTCCGTTGCTCGCGTAGCCGGCCTCATCGCCGTATGTCCGTCCCGGGAGCGGCTGCGCCGAAGATCTTGATGAACACGACCGCGATGATCGCCACGCAGATCAGGATCAGGACGGACAGCGCCGAGCCGATACCCAGGTTCAGCCCGGTGAACAGGTTGTCGTAGGTCAGCATCGACACCGACCCGGTGCCGTTGTTGCCCTGGGTGAGGATGTAGATGTTGTCGAAGATCCGGAACGCGTCGAGCGTCCGGAACAGCAGCGCCACCAGGATCGCGGGCTTCATCAGCGGCAGCATCACCCGGGTGAACCGCTGCCAGGCGGTCGCCCCGTCCACCTTGGCCGCCTTGAGCAGGTCCTCGGGCACCAGTGACAGCCCGGCCATCAGCAGCAGCGCCATGAACGCCGTGGTCTTCCAGATCTCGGCCAGGATGATCACACCGATCGCCTCGGTCGTGGAGGTCAGCGGGGCCGCGTTCCCGAACGCCGCGGACAGGTAACCGGTGCTCGGTGTCCAGGCGTACAGCCAGCTGAACGCGGCGGCCACGGTCACGATCCCGTAGGGGATCAGGATCAACGTGCGAACCCCGCCCTTCCCCCAGATCGTCCGGTACATCAGCAGCGCCAGCGCCATGCCGAGCACGAACTCGATGGCCACCGACACCACCGTGATGATGATGGTCACCACCAGCGCGTGCCACCAGAACGGGGAGGTGAACACGGCCCAGTAGTTACTCAGCCCGACAAACTTGGTGAGCTGCGGGGACGACATGATGTAGCGCTCGAGCGACAGGTAGATGGCGTAGCCGATGGGGTAGGCGGTCACCGCGACCATGACGATCACTGCGGGCGCGCACAGCAGCCAGCCCAGCCGCCGTTCCGCGCGGGCCCCTTCGGACAGGCGGGCCCGCCCGTGGCGCCCGGCGGCGGGTTCCTGGGCGGTTACCGGAGGAGTGACGGTGGTCATGTCTCCACCTCTCTGGGCGTGCGCGGGGCGCTCACGGAGTCAGCCCCTTTCCGGTCAGGGCGTTGTTGATCTGCGTCCTCATGTTCTGCTCGGTGCTCACCGGGATGATCGAGGTGGGCGGCGAGACCTGGTGCGAGATCGCCACCGACACGACCTGGTAGAGCGGGGTCTTGGGCCGCACGGACCCGTTGTTGACCTGCTGCAGGATCAGCTGCCGGAACGGGTAGGGGCCCTGCATCTTCGGGTTGCTGTAGACGCTGGCCAGCGTGGGCGGCAGCCCGCCCTTGACCGCGGCGATCAGCTGGTTGTCGGCGTTGCGCAAGCACAGCGCCGCCTGGAAGGCTTGCTGCGGGTGCGGGGAGTAGGAGCTGACCGCCAGGTCGATGCCGCCGATCGTCACCTTGGCCCGGGTGCCCGGCGTAACGCTCGGGTACGGCGCCCACTTGAAGACCTTGAACAGCTTGGGGTTGTCGGCCTTCATCGACGGATAGACGTAGGGGTAGTTCAGCTCGAACGCGGCCGTGCCCGCCTCCATGGCCAGCCGGTTCTGGTCCTCCATCTGCACCCCGAGCGACGGGTCGGCCGACGATGAGCTGGCCAGCGTCTTCATGATCGTCAGCGCCCTGACCGCGGGCGCCCCGAGCTGGGCCTGCGTCGAGGTGGGGTTCAGGATGCTGCCGCCCGCGCTGGCCACCAGCGTGTTGAACCAGACGACGGTGCCCTCATACTGGGCACCCTGGATCTCGATCAGGTGCGGCTTGCCCTGCTTGGCCAGCGCCTGGGCGTCGGCGAACATCTGCGACCAGGTGGCCGGCGGCTTCTTCACCAGGTCCGACCGGTACCAGAGCAGCTGGGTGTTGCTGTTGTAGGGCACCGCAACCAGCTGGCCGCGCCAGGTCGCGGTCTTCAGCGGCCCGGCCAGTGTGCCCTTGATGGCCTGCTGCTTGAGCGAGCCGGTCCACGGCCGGATCCAGCCGGCCTGGGCGAACTCAGCCTCCCAGGTGACGTCGAGGCCGAGGATGTCCATGGAGGAGTCGTGGGCGGCCAGCCGCCGCGCCATCTGCAACCGCTGCTGGTCGGCGGCGTTCTGCAGCTTCTGGTAGACGATCTTGTAGCGCCCGTGGCTCGCCGCGCTGCAGTTGTCCGCCGCCGTCTGGACCGCGCCGGACGGGTCCGGGAAGTTGTAGAAGTTCAGCGTGACCGGGCCGGTGCTGGCGCTGCTGGTCCCGCAGGCGGCGAGGACCGCGGAGGCCAGGACGGCCCCGCCGCCCGCAGCGGCCAGGACGCGGAAACGGGGCCGGGCCCGGCGTTTGGGTTTCGGCTCCGGGTGTGCCTCACGTGAACTGGCCTGGCGATCACTGCCACCGATCATGGTGCCTCCCGCGGCCCGATGCCTCTTTGCACCTGTCACCCCCGCCGTTGACGCCAACGCTAGAGGCTTTCCCCACCCGTAACAAGGGATGGACTTTTGGGGAACTTTTGCTAGCCTGTGCCGCCAATGAATCAGTGATGACACGATTCGGGCACAGTTCCCGTTATCGGGGACATCATGCACCGTTCTGGCGGAATTTGTTCCAGGGGCTCACCGTGACGCGTGGTTCTTGTGATGCGCGGCCCGTTCCCGGTGGGACCAGCGGGTTCGCGTGGGCCAGCGAGTCAGGCCGGCTGCGGGGGCGGGTCAGGCCGGCTGCGGGCGGGTCAGGCGGGTCAGCGAGTCAGGCGGGTCGGCAACTCAGGCGGGGTCAGCGCGAACTCAGGCGGGATCAGCGCGCGGATTCCGCCGGGGCATGGGCCGCGGCCCGGGCACCGCTGATGGTACCGCTGGCCAGCACGGTGTCACCGTCGTACAGGACCGCGGCCTGGCCCTTGGCCACGCCCTGGGCCGGCCGGTTCAGGGTGATCCGGAGCATGTCCCCGGCGAGCACGGCGGTGGCCCGGTGGACCTCGCCGTGGGCCCGCAGCTGGACCAGGCACTCCCGCGGCTCGCGCAGCGGCGAGCAGCCGCTCCACACCGGCCGTTCGGCCAGGATCTCCTGCACATCGAGGGACTCACGCGGCCCGACGGTCACGGTCCGGGTTACCGGCTCGATGTCCAGCACGTACCGGGGCCGCCCGTCCTCGGCCGGCACCCCGACCCGCAGCCCCTTGCGCTGGCCGATGGTGAAGCCGAACGCTCCGTCATGCGTGCCAACCGGCGTCCCGTCCTGGGCCACGATGCGTCCCGGGGCCTCGCCCAGCCGGCCCGCCAGGAACGACCGGGTGTCCCCGTCCGGGATGAAGCAGACGTCGTGGCTGTCCGGCTTGCTGGCGACCGCCATCCCCCGCGCCGCGGCTTCCGCGCGCACCTCGGCCTTGGTCGAGGAGCCGAGCGGGAACATGGCCCGGCCCAGCTGCTCGCGGCTGAGCACGGCCAGCACATAGGACTGGTCCTTGCCCTGGTCAACGCTGCGGACCAGGCGGCCGTCGCGGATCCCTGCGTGATGGCCGGTGCAGACCGCGTCGAAGCCGAGCGCGATGGCCCGGTCCAGGACCGCCGCGAACTTGATCTTCTCGTTGCAGCGCAGGCAGGGGTTGGGCGTGCGGCCGGCCGCGTACTCCGCCACGAAGTCCGCCACCACGTCACGGTCGAACCGCTCGGCCATGTCCCACACGTAGAACGGGATCCCGATCACGTCCGCAGCCCGGCGGGCATCGCGGGCGTCCTCCACCGTGCAGCAGCCCCGCGCGCCGGAGCGGTAGGACTGGGGGTTCGAGGACAGCGCGAGATGGACGCCGGTCACGTCGTGGCCGGCGTCGGCGGCACGGGCGGCGGCCACGGCGGAGTCCACTCCGCCAGACATGGCGGCCAGCACGCGAAGACGATTCATCGCCTCCCGAGCCTACGCGGCGCCGGGCCGCCCTCGCACCACGCCATCGCCTGCTTCGGCCGCCCCCGGGGGGCCGCAGCAGGCGATGGGCGGTCGTCCAGTCAGCCGGTTACCGTAGCCGACGGCGGGCCGACGGGAGGCGGCGCCGGCGGGTGGCGGCGCGGCCGTGCTGGGCGACGGCTACGCGGTGCCTGCGCTGGGCGACGGTGACGCGGTGCCCGTGCCGGGCGGCGGTGACGTGGTGCCTGCGCTGGGCGGCGGTGACGCGGTGCCCGTGCCGGTCGACGGTGATGCGGTCCTGGCACTGGGCGCCGGTGTCGCGGCCCCCGGGGTGGCCGACGGGGTCGCGGTGTCCGAGTTCACGACGCCTTCCCGCAGGTACACCGTGTACTGCATGACCGTGCCCGAGGGCAGCATGTTGTTCCCGCTCTGCTCCGGTGCGACCGCGACTATCTCCCGCTGCAGGACCTGGGTGCTGGCGGGGTCGAAGATGAGCTCCTCCCGGGTCCCGCCGGTGACCAGCCCGACGGCCAGGCCGTGGCGCCCCAGCCGGTCCGTGGCTGGGCCCAGGTTCTGCACCCCGGGCAGCGACTCGATCACCCGGTAGAGCGCCTCCCGCAGGGCGGCCGTCGACCCCGCGTTCAGGAACGTGGCCGCGTAGACGAAGGTGGCGCTGGGCCGGGACCGCCCGTGCTCGAAACGGCGCACGATGGCCTGCTGGAGGGCGGCCGGCCTCGTGGGCAGCGTGCCCGCTTTGACGACTCCGTACAGATCCCAGGGCAGCCCGCCCCTGGTGTAGGACTGATCGAAGTCCAGGGCCGCGCAACGAGCCGGGAATCTCCCGGCCTGGCGCCCCGAGCCGTCCGCGGCGACCCAGGCCTGGACCGTCATGGGGGCTTCCGGGCAGGCCTGCACGGGCCTGTTGCTCAGCCCTCGGGCTTCTATTTCCTGGACGTACAGGTACTGGCCGTGGCCGGGGGCCGGCTCGCGCCCGCACCATGGCCTGCGGCTACCGCCGCTGCGTCGAGAATCGCGGTCACCGACCCCCGGCCCATGCTGGCCGGGCCCGTGCCGACCGGGCCGGTGCCGACCGGGCCCGTGCCGACCGGAAGGTTCACGCAGCGTCACCAGGGCCACAGCGACCGCTGCGGCTACTAGCCCGGCGGCCGCCACCAGGGCGGGGCGGCGGGCCCGGCGGCGCCGCGGCGCATGGGCGGTGATCTGGCGGTAGAGGCGGGCCGCCCCGGGTGAGTCCGGGCCCGGCAGGTCAGCATGGCGGGCCGGGTCAGCCTCCGTTATCAGCATGTCGAGATCCATGATCAGCTCCTGTCGATCCTGGCTCGGGTAGAACTGGCTCGGGTAGAAGCGGTCTCGGTGCCAGACTGGCCGCTGCCGGACAGGCCAGTCCCAGACGGGCCGGTACCGGGCAGCCCACTGCCAGACGGGCCACTGCCGGACAGGCCGGTGCCGGGCAGCCCAGTCCGGCACAATTCGCTGCGCAGCCGTGTTTTGGCCCGGTGCACGCGGATCGCCACCGCGTTGGCCGAGCAGCCGAGCACCTGGGCCGCCTCGGCGTGGGACAGCTGTTCCCACAGCACTAACTGGAGGGCTTCGCGCTCCGCGGGCGTGAGCTGGTCCAGTGCGGCGAGCAGGTGGTCCGCGGTGGCATCCCGCAGTCCGGGCTGGGCCAGCCCCGGTCGGCCCAGTCCCGGCCGGCCCGGCCCTGGCTGGCCCGGTCCTGGCTCGCTCAGCGGCCCGGTCCCGGCGGCGGCCTTCAGCCGTGCGGTCAGGCGGAGCAGCCGCCGGGCCGATCTGCGGCGCCCGCCGATGACCCGCTGGGCCACGCCGTACAGCCACAGCCGGTCCGCCGGGGCCTCGGGCACCTGGTCGATCCGCCGCCAGGCGGTGGTGAATACGTCGGCGACGACGTCAGCGGCGTCCTCGGCCGGAGCAACCCGGCGTACCGCGTAAGCCAGGATGGGGCGGTAGTGCTCCTGGTAGAGCGCGGCGAACCGGCGCTCCCTGCGACGTTGCTGGTCCTCGGTGCCGGGCACACGCGGCTCCCTCACGCTCGGCCTGCCTTCGGCCTCTACATGGCCGGCAGCGCGTGAAACCTTTCGCCCGGTTACCGGACGGGGATTCAGCTGCGCGGGGGACGGGCCACGTGAGCGCTTCGTTGCGGAAAGATCGAACCCTGGCCCTCGCGGACGGTCAGCCGGCGGCGCGGCGGGCCCGCTGCACGGCCTCCCCGATGGCCGCGCCGAGCGCGTCCACGTCGTCCTGGGTGGAGGTGTGGCCCAGCGAGAATCGCAGCGACCCCCGTGACCTGGCCTCGTCCGCACCCATGGCGAGCAGCACGTGACTGGGCTGGGCCACGCCCGCGGTGCAGGCCGACCCGGTTGAGCAGGCGATGCCCTTCGCGTCGAGCAGCATCAGCAGCGCGTCGCCCTCGCAGCCGGGGAAGGAGAAGTGCGCGTTGCCGGGCAGGCGGCCGGGGCCTGCGGGCGGGCCGTTGAGGATGGCGTCCGGCACGGCCGCGAGCACCTGGGCGATCAGGTCGTCGCGGAGCTTGGCCAGCCGGGCGGCCTCTTCGTCACGGCGGCTGGCCATGACCGCCGCCGCGACCGCGAACGCGCGGATGGCGGGGGCGTCCAGGGTGCCGGAGCGCACCTCACCCTCCTGGCCGCCGCCGTGCAGCACGGGGACCGGCTGGACCCCGCGGGCCAGCAGCAGCGCTCCCGCGCCCACCGGGCCGCCGAACTTGTGCCCGGTGACGGTCATCGCGTCCGCGCCGCTGCCCGCGAAACTGACCGGCAGCTGGCAGGCCGCCTGCACCGCGTCGGTGTGGAACGGGATGCCGTGCTCACGGGCCAGCGCGGCGAGCTTGGTGATCGGCTGGATCGAGCCCACCTCGTTGTTGGCCCACATCACGGTGACCAGGGCGACCTCGTCGGGGGCGTCACCGATCGCCTCGGCCAGCACGGCGGGATGGACTACCCCGGCCTCATCCGCCGGCAGCCAGTGCTCCTCGGCCCCCTCGTGCCCGGCCAGCCAGTGCACCGAATCCAGCACCGCGTGATGCTCGATCGCGGTGGCCAGCACCCGGCGCGGCGCGGGACCGGACGGGCCAGTGCCGGTTGAGCCATTGCCGGACGGGCCAGCGCCGGACTGGTCGGCGCCGGACGGGCCAGCGCCGGACGCGCGACGGGCCCAGTACAGGCCCTTGACCGCCAGGTTGTCGGCCTCGGTACCGCCGCCGGTGAAGATCACCTCGCTGGGCCGGGCGCCGAACACCTCGGCGATCTGCTCCCGCGACTCCTCCACCACGCGCCGTGCCCGGCGCCCGGCGTTGTGCAGGGATGAGGGATTGCCCAGCTGGCCGAGTTCTTCCGTCATCGCGGCCAGGGCCTCAGGCAGCATCGGCGTAGTGGCCGCGTGGTCCAGGTAGACCACGCAGTCCTCGGCCGGCCGCGGGCGCGCGGCCGCGTAGTCGATGTACCCCATGACGGATTCAGCCTAGTGGGCGATCTAGTCGCCGGGCACGCCGCAGGACGTGTTCCGGCACCAGTGCTAGTTCGCCGAGCGCCGCCCGACTTCCTCGGTCAGCTGCGGCACCACCGTGAACAGGTCACCGACCACGCCGAAGTCGGCGAGCTCGAAGATCGGCGCCTCGGGATCCTTGTTGATCACCATGATGGTCTTGGAGGTCTGCATCCCGGCCCGGTGCTGGATGGCCCCGGAGATGCCCACCGCCAGGTACAGCTGCGGGGAGACCGTCTTGCCCGTCTGGCCCACCTGGAACTGGTGCGGGTACCAGCCTGCGTCGGTCGCCGCGCGCGAGGCGCCCACGGCCGCGCCGAGGGAGTCCGCCAGCTTCTCGATCAGCGCGAAGTTGTCCGCGTTGCCGACGCCGCGGCCGCCGGACACCACGATCGCCGCCTCGGTGAGCTCAGGCCTCTCGCCCCGCTCGGCTACCACCCGCTCGGTGATCCTGGCCGCCTTGGCCGCGTCGCTCAGCTCGACCCCGGCCGGCTCGATCTCCGCGGCCGCCGGCGCGGGCTCGGCCGCGACGGAGTTGGGCCGCACCGCGATGATCGGGGTCCCGGCCCGGACGGCGGACTGCACGTTGATCGCGCCACCGAAGATGGACTGCTCGGCGACCAGGCCGCCGTCACCCGCGGTGAGCCCGACCGCGTCCGTGATCACGCCGGAGCCGGTCTTGACCGCCAGCCGCCCGGCCACTTCCTTGCCGTCGCCGGTGGCGGCGAGCAGCACCGCCGCAGGGGACTTCTGGGCCACCAGCCCGGCCAGCACCTCGGCCGTGGGGGCGACCAGGTAGTCGTCGATGTCGCCGCCGTCGGCCACGTAGACCTTGGCCGCGCCGAACTCGGCCAGCCGCTCCCGGCCGCCCTCGGCGCCCGCGCCGATCCAGACGGCCGCGGGCTCGCCGAACTGGCGGGCCAGGGTCAGCAGCTCGCCGGTAACCTTCTTCACCGTCTCGCCGTCGTGCTCGGCGAGGACCAGGACCTCAGCCATCGTGGGCCGCCCTTCCTTGGATGCTCAGATGAACGGGTGCTCAGCGGACCTGAGGCTCAGATGAACTTCTGCGCGGCGAGGAACTCGGCCGCCTTGGTCCCGCCGTCACCTTCGTCCTTCACGACCGTGCCCGCCTGCCGCGGCGGCCGGCTGGCGAAGCTGACCACCTCGGTGGCGGCGGCGGCCAGGCCGACCTGTCCCGCGTCGATCCCGGCGTCGGCCAGGGTGAGCGTCTCCACCGGCTTCTTCTTGGCCGCCATGATGCCCTTGAACGAGGGGTAGCGCGGCTCGTTGATCTTCTCCACGACGCTGATCACGGCGGGCAGGCTGGCCTCGACCTTGTCGTAGCCGTAGTCCTGCTGCCGGTGGATCCGCAGTGCGGTCCCGTCCACCTCAACCTTGCTGGCCAGTGAGACCTGCGGGACGCCGAGCCGCTCGGCCAGCATGGCCGCCATCACGCCCATCCGCGCGTCGGTCAACTCCGCGCCCAGGATGACCAGGTCGAACCCGATCCGGCTGAGGACCGCGGCCAGGGCCGCCGACGTCTGCAGCCCGTCCGAGCCGGCCAGGCCGTCGTCGATGAGGTGCACCGCCTTGTCCGCGCCCATGGACAGCGCCTTGCGGATCGACTCACTGGCCTTGTCCGGGCCCATGGTCAGGATGGTGACCTCGCCCCCGTGCGCCTCGGCGAGGCGCAGCCCTTCCTCGATCGCGTACTCGTCGAGTTCGTTGATGACCCCGTCAACCGACGCCCGGTCCAGGCGCGAGTCCTCGGGCCTCAGGGTCCGTTCCGCCCACGTGTCCGGCACCTGCTTGACGCAAACGACGATGTTCATGACCGGCGGCCAACCTCCTGCCTCGTGCGCCGCGATCCGGGACTGGTCCCTGACTGGCCAGGCTGGACCCGGTACGCGACGGCGCACCCCAAGGGTGCCAAACGCCATTTCCTGGCTCACCCCCCGGGGGTCCCCCTAGGGTGCCAGCCAGATGTTACTTACTGGTAGCTTACTCCTGCCTCTGCGGCTGTCGACCACGTTGGCCAGCAGCATGGCCCTGGTCATCGGGCCGACCCCGCCGGGCATGGGGGCGAGATAGCCAGCCACCTCCCGGACCTCGGGCGCGACGTCGCCGACCAGGCCCGCCTCGGTCCGGGTGATCCCCACGTCCAGCACTGCGGCCCCGGGCCTGACCATGCCCGCGGTCAGCAGGCCGGGGCGGCCCGCGGCGACCACCACGATGTCCGCCTCCCGGGTGTGCGCGGCCAGGTCCTTGGTCCCGGTGTGGCAGAGGGTGACGGTGGCGTTCTCGGTGCGCCGGGTCAGCAGCAGCCCCAGGGCCCGGCCCACGGTGATCCCGCGCCCGATCACGGTCACGTCGGCCCCGGCGAGCGGCACGTCGTAGCGGCGGAGCAGTTCCACGATGCCCCGCGGGGTGCAGGGCAGCGGCCCCGGCTCACCGAGCACGAGACGGCCGAGGTTCAGCGGGTGCAGCCCGTCGGCGTCCTTGGCCGGGTCGATCCGGCTCAGCACCCGGTTCGCGTCGATCCCGGCGGGCAGCGGCAGCTGGACCAGGTAGCCGGTGCAGGCCGGGTCCGCGTTCAGCTCGTCCACCACCGCCTCGACCTGCTCCTGGGTGGCGTCGGCGGGCAGGTCCCGGCGGATGCTGGCGATGCCCACCTCGGCGCAGTCCCGGTGCTTGCCGTTGACGTAGGCCCGGCTGCCCGGATCGTCCCCGACCAGGACGGTGCCCAGGCCGGGCCGTATGCCGCGGGCGGCCAGCGCGGCCACCCGCTCGGCGAGCTCAGCCTTGATCGCCGCCGCGGTCGCCTTCCCGTCCAGGATGATCGCCGTCATCCCTCACCCCCGTCACATTGTGGTGCCTGGCCCAGCGTTGCCTTGAACCGGGGAGAAGGGCCATGAACTCAGTGGAAGAAGTGGCGGACTCCGGTGACGTACATGGTGATCCCCGCCTGCTCGGCCGCCTCGATGCTGAGCTGGTCGCGCAGGGACCCGCCGGGCTGCACCACGGCCCGGATGCCGGCGGCGGTCAGGACCTCCAGGCCGTCGGGGAACGGGAAGAACGCGTCACTGGCCGCGACCGACCCGGCCGCGCGGTCGCCCGCCCGTGACACCGCCAGGCGGGCCGCGTCCACCCGGTTGACCTGGCCCATGCCCACGCCCACCGTGGCCAGCCCGGACGCCAGCAGGATGGCGTTGGACTTGACGCTGCGGATGGCCCGCCAGGCGAAGGCCAGGTCGGCGAGCATGTCAGGCGAGGCGGGCTGCCCGGTCTTCAGCTCCCAGCTGGCCGGGTCATCCCCGGGCGCGTCGATCTCGTCCGGGGTCTGCAGCAGCAGGCCGCCGTCCACCTGCCGCCATTCCGGCACGTGGCCGCCCCGGACCGGCGGCGGGCAGGTCAGGAGGCGAAGGTTCTTGCTCCCCGACAGGATGTCCAGCGCCGCGTCCTCGAAGGCCGGCGCAATGACGATCTCGGTGAAGATGTCCTTGACCTGGGCTGCCATGTCCGCGGTGACCACCCCGTTGGCGGCGATGACGCCGCCGAAGGCGGAGTCCGGGTCGCACGCGTTCGCCTTGCGGTGCGCCTCGGCCAGGTCGGCGCCGAGGGCGATCCCGCACGGGTTGGAGTGCTTGATGATGGCCACGCACGGCTGGACGAAGTCGAACGCGGCCCGCCAGGCCGCGGCCGCGTCCACGTAGTTGTTGTACGACATGGCCTTGCCGTGCAGCTGGGTCGCCCCGGCGATGCCTCCCGGCGCCTCCCCGTCCGCGCTGCCGCGCACGTACAGCGCGGCGCGCTGGTGCGGGTTCTCCCCGTAGCGGAGTACCTCGCGCCTGGTCCACAACGCGGCGGTCACATCCGGCCAGCCGGTTTCCCCGGCCGTCTCGTCCGGCGCGTAGCCGGAGGCGAACCAGGACGCGACCGCGCAGTCGTAGGCGGCGGTGTGCGCGTAGGCGCGGGCCGCCAGCCGCCGCCGCTGTTCCAGCGTGAACCCGCCGCCGGCCGCCGCGGCCTCGACGTCCCCGTACCGGGACGGGTCGGTGATGACCGCGACATGCTCGTGGTTCTTGGCCGCGGCCCGGACCATGGCCGGGCCGCCGATGTCGATCTGCTCCACGCACTCGGCCGGCGGGGCGCCGCTGCTCACCGCCGCCTCGAACGGGTACAGGTTGGAGACCAGCAGCTGGAAGGGCGCGATGCCCAGCTCGTCCAGCCGGGCCTGGTGGGCCGGCTTGCCCAGGTCGGCGAGGAGCCCGGCGTGCACCGCGGGGTGCAGCGTCTTCACCCGGCCGTCGAGGGCCTCCGGGAACCCGGTGACGTCCTCTACGCGGGTCACCGGGACACCCACGGCACTGATCGTGTCCGCGGTGCTGCCGGTGCTGACGATCTCCACCCCCGCAGCGTGCAGCGAGCGTGCCAGGTCACTGAGCCCCGTCTTGTCGTACACGCTGATCAGCGCCCGCCTGATCGCTACCTTCGTCACCGGCCGATCCTTACCTTCCTGCCCTGCACGACCCACCCGTCGCGGACCATCCGGCCCACAGTCTCTACGAGCAGGCCCCGCTCGGCTACCTTGACCCGTTCGTGCAGGGTCGTCTCGTCGTCGTCATCCAGCACGGGGACCGCCGCCTGGGCGATCACCGGGCCGGTGTCGGTGCCCGCGTCCACCAGGAACACGGTGCACCCGGTCAGCTTGACCCCGTGCTCGAGCGCGTCGCGCACGCCGTGCATGCCCGGGAACGCGGGCAGCAGCGCCGGGTGGGTGTTGATCAGGCGCCCGCCGAACGCGTCCAGGAAGGGCGGCCCGACCAGCTTCATGAACCCGGCCAGGATGACCAGGTCGGGACGGGCCGCGCGGCAGGACCCGGTGAGCGCCTCATCCCAGTCCTCCCGGCTCGGGTAGTCCTTGACCCGGTGCGTGAACGTGGGCACGCCCGCCCGCTCCGCGCGGGCCAGCGCCTCGATGCCGGTCCGGTCGGCGCCGACCGCCACCACGTCCGCGCCGTAGGCCGGATCCGTGCACGCATCCAGCAAGGCCTGCAGGTTCGTTCCCGCGCCCGAGACCAGAACCAGCAGGCGTGAGCGCATGCGGCCACGATAACCGCATCGGGGCGATGGGATTGCCCACCGTCCGGGACAGGGCAAAATAGGAGGCTGTGTCCGTATCCGGCCCCCCGGACCAGCCCGGCACCTGCCCCCTGGAGCACCCCGCTGATGCCCCCAGTAGTCCAGCCGCCACCGCCTCCCGAGCCCCAGCCTGCTGAGTCCGCCGCGCCGGACGCGGCCGTCCTGGGCACGCCGCCGGACCGTCGCGCGGAGCAGGCCACCCCGCAGGAGAACGCCCCGTCCCCGGGCCCGGACACCCGGGGGCAGACGCCCCGGGTCAAGGCCAGGCCCGGCGGGCGCGCCGATCCGGTGCATCAGCAGCGGTCGGTCGCCGCGCTGTTCCTCGCGTTGCTCAGCCTGTTCGGCGTGCTCGGCCTGAGCAACTTCCAGCGTGGCGTCTACATCGTGGCGTTCGCCCTGGTGGCTGGGGCCATGGCTATCTGGCTGGCGGGCACCGCGTTCCGGCGGGCCCGGCGCGCCGGGACGGCGGGCCCCCGGGGCTCAGTCGTGGCCATCGCGATCGGCGGGGTCGGGGTGCTGATCAGTGCCCTCCTGCTGACCGGGTTCGCGCTGTTCGGCAACCAGGCGTCCACGTTCACGCGGTGCCTGAGCGGGGCGAACACGATCGCCGCGCAGCAGACGTGCCGGAATCAGTTCACCCGGGCCATCGAGCACGCCACGCGGTGACCGGGATCTGCGGGCGAGGGCCCGCCGTCAGTGGCCCGGAGGTCACTTCCCCGTTGCCCGAGCCGGGATATCAGGGCCCAGCGGTCAGGGCAGGTCCGCCGGGCCGGGCGGATCGGGCCTGCCACCGTCCGCACCGTCCTCCGCGTCACCCCACGGATCGACATAGAGGTGGTGCCCACTCGCCTCGGCCGCGGGACCCCCGGCCTCCGGCCCGGGCCCCGCGCCCTGGCGGTCAGGCCCGGGTGGATCAGCCTCGCCGGCGCCCGGGAGCACCACCCCGGCGGCGGTGAGACGGCGCATCCGGAACCAGTTCACCAGGCCGGCCGTGACCGCGGCGGCGACCCCGACCTCGAGCACGGATACCACGCCGGCCTGCCACCCGGACGGCCCGACCGTGGTCAGCCGGCCGCTACCCAGCGGGCCGCCGGCGAACGCCGCGAGCAGCCCCAGAGCGAACCCGGTGGCCACGCCGCAGGCGAAGCCCCACAGCGGCGCCAGCTCGACCGCCGGGGTGGGCGCCGCGCGGGCGGTCAGCAAGCCGCCGAACGCCCCGGCCAGGTACGGCACGGCGAGCATGAGCATGGATCCCGAGCCGGTCACGGTCGAATGCGCCCCGGCGGGCAGCGCCGCGAGCATCGGCAGCATCGGCAGTGGCCCCAGCGCGGACCCGGTGGGTGCGACCACGGTGCCGGTGCCGAACGCGAAGCCGGGGCCCAGCGTGTAGCAGATCGACCACACGACGGCGTTAGGTACGTAGGCCATCTGGGCCAGCAGTAGCAGGGCCCCGCCCACCAGGCCCGGGGCCAGGGACGCGTCGACGGACCGGAAACCGCCCATGTTGGCCGCGAGTGAGGCCCCGGCCAGGATCGCGCCCGCCCCGGTCAGCACAGTGAGCGCGCCGACCGTGCCGAGGAACACGGCCCGGGAGCGTGGGGGCAGCAGATGGACCAGCCGGCCCCAGGGGGCCAGCGCCCGGGCCCCGCCGAGCCCCCCCGCGACCAGGGCGATCAGGAAGCCGGACAGGACCGCCTGCGGCAGCGAGGGCGTGGCCAGCGGCGATTGCCCGGCCAGCGCCAGCGCCCCCGCCAGCAGCGCGTATGGCACTGCCAGGGCCAGGGCCGCGTAACCGACGTCGGCGAGCCGGGTGACCTGGCCCTGCCGGACCACCCAGCGGCCCGCGGCCCAGAGCAGCGCGCCGGGTATCAGCACCAGGCCGAGCGGAAGCATCCCGATCCGGCCGGTCCCGTGCAGCGCGAACCCCACGTGGTGGCCCACCAGCCAGAGGTCGGCGGCGGTGCGCAGCACACCGGTCAGTCCCACGCCGGCGTGCGGCGCGGCGATCCACCCGGCGAGCACCAGCAGGGTGATGAAGACCAGCCCGCTGCCCGCGGCGGCGCACGCCGCCATGGCGCCCGTGATCGCCAGGGGGCGGTTCGGCCTGGACGGCGGCCCTCCGTCCCCGTCGCGGCCGCCGGCGCGCTCGGCAGGCGGGGCAGAAGCGGTCATGAATCCCAATCCTGGCCATCGCCAGACCAGGATCGTGGAGGCGCGCCGCGCGCGGACCCCGGGGCGTCAGGTGCCCCGCATCACCTCACGGACGAGGCGGGCGGTCTCGCTCGGCGTCCGGCCGACCCGGACGCCGACCTTCTCCAGTGCTTCCTTCTTCGCCTGGGCGGTGCCCGAGGAACCGGAGATGATCGCGCCCGCGTGGCCCATGGTCTTGCCCTCCGGGGCGGTGAAGCCCGCCACGTAGGCCACCACGGGCTTGGTCACTTTCGCGTCCACGTAGGCGGCGGCGCGTTCCTCGGCGTCGCCGCCGATCTCGCCGATCATCACGATCGCGTCGGTCTCCGGGTCGTCCTGGAACGCGGCGAGGCAGTCGATGTGCGTGGTCCCGATCACCGGGTCGCCGCCGATTCCCACCGCGGTGGAGAAGCCGATGTCCCGCAGCTCGTACATCATCTGGTAGGTCAGCGTGCCCGACTTGGAGACCAGCCCGATCCGGCCCTCGGTGGTGATGTCGGCCGGGATGATCCCGGCGTTGGACTTGCCGGGTGACGCCACCCCGGGGCAGTTCGGGCCCACGATGCGGGTCTTGTTGCCCTTGGCGGTGGCGTAGGCCCAGAAGGCCGCCGTGTCGTGCACCGGGATGCCCTCGGTGATCACGATCACCAGCGGGATCCCCGCGTCCACGGCCTCGGTCACCGCCGCCTTGGTCCCCGCCGGGGGGACGAATACCACCGACACGTCCGCGCCCGTGGCCGCCATGGTCTCGGCGACCGTGCCGAACACCGGCACCTCGGTGCCGCCCAGGTCCACGGTCTGGCCGGCCTTCCGGGGGTTGGTGCCGCCCACGACCGTGGTGCCCGCGGCGAGCATGCGGCGGCCGTGCTTGGTGCCCTCCGAGCCGGTGATGCCCTGGATCATGACCCGGCTGTCGCCGGTCAGGAAAATCGCCATCTCATGCTCCTGTCGGGGCGGCAGCGGCCAGTTCCGCGGCGCGCCGGGCTGCGTCGTCCATGGTCGCGACCTGCTCGACCACCGGCAAACCTGCGTCAGCGAGGATGCGGCGGCCCTCCTCGGCGTTGTTGCCGTCCAGCCGGACCACGATCGGGTGCCGGACCTTCTCGCCCTTGGCGGCCAGCATGCCGAGCGCCGACACGATCCCGTTGGCCACCTCGTCGCACGCGGTGATGCCGCCGAACACGTTGACCAGGACGCTGCGTACCGAGCCGTCGGACAGCACGATCTCCAGGCCGTCCGCCATTATCTCAGCCGAGGCGCCCCCGCCGATGTCCAGGAAGTTCGCGGGCCGTACCCCGCCGAACGGCTCCCCGGCCAGGGCCACCACGTCCAGCGTGGACATGACCAGCCCGGCCCCGTTGCCGATGATGCCCACCTGGCCGTCGAGCTTGACGTAGTTCAGGTGCTTGGCCTTGGCCCGGGCCTCCAGGGGGTCGGCGGCCCCGGGGTCGGCGAACTTCGCGTGCTCCTGACGGAAGGCCGCGTTGTCGTCCAGGCTGACCTTCCCGTCCACGGCCAGCACGTCGCCCTGGTCGGTGAGGGCCATAGGGTTGACCTCGACGAGGGTGGCGTCCTCGTCAGCGAACACCGCCCACAGCCGCTCCGCGAGGAGCGCCGCCTGCTCGGCCGCCTCGGGCGGGATGCCGCCGGCCTGGATGATCTCGGTGGCCTTGGCCGCGTCGACCCCGGCCAGCGGGTCGACCGGGATACGGGCGACCGCCTCCGGGTTGGTGTGCGCGACTTCCTCGATCTCCATGCCGCCCTGTACCGAGCAGATCGCCACGAAGGTCCGGGCCGCCCGGTCGAGCAGGAAGGACAGGTAGTACTCCTGCGCGATGTCGCTCGCCTCGGCGATCAGGACCTTGTGCACGGTGTGGCCCTTGATGTCCATGCCGAGGATCTGGCGGGCCTTGGCCTCCGCCTCGTCCGGGCCGTTGGCGAGCTTGACGCCGCCGGCCTTACCCCGGCCACCGGCCTTCACCTGGGCCTTCACCACGACGAGGGGCGAACCCTCGGACGCGTAGCCCGCCGCGATCTCGCGTGCCTCTTCCGGCGTGGAGGCGACCCGGCCGCGCTGTACGGGCACCCCGTACTCGGCGAACAGTTCTTTCGCCTGATACTCAAACAGGTCCACTATGGTCCGTCCTCGAGGTGACCTCAGGTGAGCAGGATTCCGCACGCAGCCTACCGGGGCGGGCGGCACCCGCCCCCGTTCACCCCGCACAACCTCACACTGCCGCACGCCGCGGGCCGGGGGAAGGCGGGAGCAAACAGCTCCGTAGCGCCGCGGGCCAGAGGTAAGGCGGAGCAACCGGCCCCGTAGCGCTGTGGGCTGGCGGGTCGGGTCCGGGCATCCCCCGGGCCTGACCCCCCAGCCCCCTCAGCCTCACCAGCCCCACAAGCGGTGGCGAGCCCGCTCCTCCCGTTCGTGATCATGGGTTTGCTGTCGCTATAGCGACAGCAAACCCATGATCACGAAACCCTGTGGCAGGCGGGCCTCGGGAAATCTGGTCCGACCCGGGGGAAATCTGGTCCGACCCGGGGGATGGTGGGTGGAAGTGTCGGATCCTGACGACATGCTGTCAGGGTGGCACCGGCAGCGGGACGAGATCAGACCTCCTTGAAACGCCTGGTGCGCGAGCAGGAACTCGTCGTCTCCCGGCGTCAGGCCCTGGCGTGCGGCATGACCCCGGAGCAGCTCCGGCACCGGATCCGACCCCACGGCCCCTGGCAGCGCTTGCTGCCCGGCGTCTACATGACGGCGACAGGTACCCCGACTCGCAGGCAGAACGAGATCGCGGCCCTGCTGTGTGCCGGAGCGAGCAGCGTCTTAACCGGGACAGCTGCACTGGCGCACCATGGCCTCCGTGTTCGGGAAGGCAGCACGGTCACCGTCCTAGTGCCGGCCCGGCAGGCCCGGCCGAGCCAGGGCTTCGTGAGGATCTGGCCGACGACGCGGATGCCTGCGTTCGCGTTCACCGACGGGGCTATCCGGTTCGCGGACGCGGCCCGGGCGGTGGCTGACGCCGCGCGGGAGCTGGGCTCGTTCCGGGAGGTGCGGGCCGTCGCGGCGGATGCGGTGCAGCGGCGCCGGTGCGGCTTAGATCAGCTCCTCGGGGAACTCGCGCACGCGCCCGTTCGCCAGTCAGCCTGGCTGCGCCGGGCGCTGGCCGAGGTCGCGGACGGGGTCCGGTCCGCGGCGGAGGGGGATCTGCGTACCCTTATCCGGGCGGCAGGGCTCCCGCCACCCCTGTTCAACGCCCGGCTGTACGCCGGGCGTGACTTCCTGGCCGTGGCCGACGCGTGGTGGCCGGAGGCGGGGGTCGCCGTGGAAGTGGACTCCCGGGAGTGGCATCTATCCCCTGAGGACTGGCAGCGCACATTGCGCCGCAGCGCCCGGATGAGTGCCCGCGGGATCATCGTCCTGCACGTCACCCCGCAGCAGATACGGACGAAGGCCGCCGCGCTCGCGGCCGAGATAAGGTCAGCGCTCGATGCGGGGCGCGACCGGCCGCGGCTAACGGTCCGGACCTTGCCCGCCGCCGGCTAGGGGGCCCGAGGGGGAAGGGCCGGGTCCCGCCGCGTGGCCACCACCGGCTTGGGCAGCAGCCCGCCTGGCCACCACCGGCTCAGGGACAGCAGCCCGCCGCGCGGCCACCACCGGCCAAGGGCCAGCAGCCCGCCGCGTGGCCACCACCGGCCAAGGGCCAGCAGCCCGCCGCGCGGCCACCACCGGCTCAGGGACAGCAGCCCGCCGCGCGGCCACCACCGGCCAAGGGCCAGCAGCCCGCCGCGCGGCCACCACCGGTTCAGGATCAGCTGCCCTGCTGCGCGGTAGCCTCCGTGGCCGGCTTCGCCCAAGCGGGACTCCACCCACTCCACGATGTCGTACGTGGACGCGCCGGGGGTGAAGATCTTGGCCACGCCCAGCCGCTCCAGCTCGGTGATGTCCGCCTCCGGCACGATGCCGCCGCCGAACACCACGATGTCGCTGGCCCCGCGCTCGGCCAGCAGCTCCAGGACGCGGGTGAACTGGGTCATGTGCGCCCCGGACAGGATGGACAGGCCGATGGCGTCGGCGTCCTCCTGGATGGCCGCGGCGACGATCTGCTCGGGGGTCTGGTGCAACCCGGTGTAGATGACCTCCACGCCCGCGTCGCGCAGCGCCCTGGCCACCACCTTGGCCCCCCGGTCGTGGCCGTCGAGGCCAGGCTTGGCGATAACGACCCGGATCGTTCCCATGGCCTGCCTCCCGGCCTCCGCAATAGTGCTGTCCATCGCAGGGTAACCCGCCCGTCATCGGCGCAGCGCAGCCGACGGCCAGTGTCACCCTCCTGGGCCAGCCTCGCGCTCGCGGGCCGGCGTCACCCTCCGGGGACTGCGTGAGGCTTCCGGGCGCGGGTTACCTGGCCGGGCTACAGCTTCTCGATGGGCGCGTAGCGCAGCACGAGGTGCTTGATCCCGTACTCACCGCCGAAGTCGATCTTGGCTTCGGGGTCGTCGCCCCGGCCCTCGACGGACAGCACGGTGCCGAGCCCGTACGCGTCGTGGGTCACCTTGTCACCGGGGCTGAGCGACGGCACCCGCCGGTTGCCGGGCGTGCGGACGCCCGGCCGCTGGGCCAGCCGTTCCGCCGCAGGCGCCGCCACCGCCCGCTCGTCACGCCGCCACTCGATCAGGTGGCCGGGGATCTCGTCCAGGAACCTCGACTGCTTGTGATACTCGGGACGCCCCCACCAGGTGCGGGCCACCGCCCGGGTGAGGTACAGCCGGTGCTGCGCCCGGGTGATGCCCACGTAGGCCAGGCGCCGTTCTTCCTCGAGTTCCTTGTCGTCGGTCATCGACCGCTGGTGCGGGAAGACGTGCTCCTCCATCCCGGTGAGGAATACCACCGGGAACTCCAGGCCCTTGGCGGTGTGCAGGGTCATGAGCGTGACCACGCCGCCGTGGTGCTCCCCGTCGGGGATCTCGTCGGCGTCCGCCACCAGGGACACCTGCTCCAGGAAGTCGGTGAGCGTCCCGTCGGGGCGCTGGGCGTCGAACTCCCGGGCCACGGACACGAGCTCGTTCAGGTTCTCGATCCGGCTCGCGTCCTGCAGGTCGGTGGAGGTCTGCAGCTCGGCCAGGTAGCCGGACTTGTCGAGGATCATCTCGGCCAGGTCGGCCACGGGCAGGCCTGCCTCAGCCTCGGCCCGCAGCCCGGTTATGAGCTCGTTGAACGACGCGATGGCCTTAGCCGACCGGGCGACCAGCCCCGGTGCGTCATCGGGCCGGGCCAGGGCCGCCGCGAACGTGATCCGATCACGCTGGGCCAGCGCGGCCACGCACGCCTCGGCCCGCTCCCCGATCCCGCGGCGGGGCACGTTGAGGATCCGCCGCAGGGACACCTCGTCCTCGGGGTTGGCGGTCAGCCGCAGGTAGGCCAGCAGGTCACGGACCTCGCGGCGCTCGTAGAAGCGGACGCCGCCGACCACCTTGTAGGGCAGGCCAGCGCGGATGAACACTTCCTCGAACACCCGGGACTGGGCGTTGGTCCGGTAGAACACGGCCACGTCGCCGGGGGTGGCCTCGCCCTCGTCCGCGAGCCGGTCTACCTCCTCGGCCACGAACGCGGCCTCGTCGTGCTCGCTGTCGGCCACGTACCCCACGATCGGGGGACCGTCGCCCGCGTCGGACCAGAGGTTCTTGGGCACCCGCCCGGAGTTGCGGGACACCACCGCATTGGCCGCGGCCAGGATGTTCTGCGTGGACCGGTAGTTCTGCTCCAGCATGATCACGCTCGCATCGGTGAAGTCCCTGGTGAACTCCTCTATGTTGCGGATGGTGGCGCCGCGGAACGCGTAGATGGACTGGTCCGCGTCGCCGACCACGACCAGCTCGGCGGGCGGGAGGGGGCCGGCGTCGTCGCTGTCGGTCTGCCAGGCGGGGTGCGAGACCAGCTCCCTGACCATCATGTACTGGGCGTGGTTGGTGTCCTGGTATTCGTCCACCATGACGTGCCGGAACCGGCGGCGGTAGGTCTCGGCGACCTCCGGGAACGCCTGCAGCAGGTTGACCGTGACCATGATCAGGTCGTCGAAGTCCATCGCGCCCGCGGCGACCAGGCGGCGCTGGTATTCGGCGTACGCCTGCGCCAGCGCCTTGTCCCGGTAGTTGTCCGCCCGCGCGAGGAACGTCTCGTAGTCGACGAGCTCGTTCTTCAGGTTGGACACCTGGGCCAGCATCGACTTCGGCGGATGGTGCTTGGGGTCCAGGTCGAGCTCGCGGCAGACCAGGGCCATCAGCCGCTGCGAGTCAGCCTGGTCGTAGATCGAGAACGAGGACGGGTACCCGAACCGGGGCGCCTCCCGGCGCAGGATCCGCACGCAGGCGGAGTGGAACGTCATCACCCACATGGCCCGCGAGCGCAGCCCGGTGAGCTCGGCCACCCGCGCCGCCATCTCGCCCGCCGCCTTGTTGGTGAACGTGATGGCCAGGATCTCGCTCGGGCTGACCTCGCGCGCCGCCAGCAGGTAGGCGATCCTGCGGGTCAGCACCCTGGTCTTGCCCGAGCCGGCGCCCGCCACGATGAGCAGCGGCGAGCCCTGGTGCACGACGGCCTCCCGCTGCTGCGGGTTCAGGCCCTCCAGGAGGGAGTCAGCGGCTGTGGTGGCGGTCACCAGTCAAGGGTAGGCGCTCCCGCCGACACCACGGCCTCGGCCGGGGACAATGCCCCGGACCGCATCCGGGCGTCCCGGGCCGGGGCCCCGCTCGGCCCCGGCCCGGGACAGGCCCAGCCCCGGACAGCCCGGCCCAGCCCCGGACAGCCCGGCCCAGCCCGGCCCAGGCCCAGGCCCAGGCCCAGGCCCGGACAGCCCGGCCCAGGCCCGGCCCGGCTATACGTCCGGGTCAGGAACCAGCGTGGGCGTGCCCCTGGTCAGCGTCTCCTTGCGGAAGAACGCCGGCGCGGTGACCCGCATGAAGACGAACCCGAGCACACCCGCCAGCGCGGCCAGGAAGGCGATGATGAAGATCCCGCCGATCTCCCAGTGCAGCCCGGGAACGGTCCAGAACGTGTAGCTGTTCGTGGCCACCCAGTCGCTCTGCAGGGCGTAGATGCCCGCCGCGTACATGAGCAGGCCGCCCAGGCCGGGCAGGATGCCGCGCATCCACAGGTTGCGGGCGCTGCTGGTCAGCGTGCGCCGGTAGTACCAGACACAGGCGAAGGCCGGTGAGCCCGTAGTAGAACGCGATGTACAGCCCGATCGCGGTGACGGCGTCGGCGATCGGGTTACCGCCGGCGATGTAGTTCAGCGGGACGTACAGGGCGATGGAGATGGCGCCCATCGTGAGCGTGGACACCGTCGGCGTCAGGTGCTTGGGGTGGATCTTGGCGAACGCCGCGGGGAGGGCCTTGTAGGCGGCCATCGACAGGGTGGTGCGCGCCGTCGGCAGGATCGTGGTCTGGGTCGAGGCGGCGGCCGAGCTGAGCACCATGAGGATGAGCAGCCTGGACAGGAACGTGCCGAACCCGGAGGTGCCGAAGATGGCGCCGCCGGTCACCGACAGGACGTCGAACTGGTGCGCCGGGTTGGTCAGCCCGACTCCCTTGCTGCCGACGCCGGCGAACGCCTGCATCGAGACGATGACGATGACGTAGGTGACCAGCAGCAGCACGGTGGAGATGATCGCCGCCCGGCCCGGCGTCTTGGTCTTGTCCTTGGTTTCCTCGTTGACCGAGACGGCCGTGTCCCAGCCCCAGTAGATGAACAGCATGAGGATGATGCCGCCGATGAATTCCGACAACGTGATGTGCGTGGGCAGCAGCCAGCCGAAGCTTGGCGTCAGCGATCCCGCCGGATGGCTGACCCCCACCTTGATCAGCGCGGTGACCGACATGACCAGGAGCATGACGATCTCGATGCCCAGCAGGACTTTCTGGAAGTTGGCCGAGACCTCGATGCCGCGGTAGCAGATGTAGGTCATCAGGACGATCCAGACGATGCCGACCAGCAGCACCCAGCCCCCGGACGCGTTCTGGCCGATCGAGCTGTTCGGGCCCTGGATCAGGAAGAAGAAATACTGCCCGGCCACCTGGGCCAGGCTGGCCATGACCAGGATGTCGGCGGCCACGATGCCCCAGCCGCCCGCCCAGCCGGTCTTCGGGCCGAACGCCCGGCTGGCCCAGGTGAACGTGGTCCCGCAGTCCGGATCGGCCTTGTTCAGCTCGCTGTAGCCGATGGAGCACAGGAAGATCGGCACGAACGCCAGCACGGCGACGGACGGCGAGTGCAGGCCGACCAGGGCGACCACGAAGAACAGGGTCGCGGCCAGGCTGTACGCGGGGGCCGTCGAGGCGACTCCCATGACGACACTGGACACCAAGCCCAGGGCGCCGGTCTTCAGCCCCTTGTCCCTGGATTCTTCGACTGGCTGAAGCTCTGGCGTAGCGGTCGCCATGGCTCCCCCTCCTGGCAACTACCCGAGCGGATCGGGTGGAGAAACTCGGAAACGGCTGACCGGCTTGTTCCGCGACGGAGTGTCCCGTCGTGAGGGCCGATCCGGGCCGGCTAAAGCGTCGTGCACGTTGCGTAGCGCTAACTATAGACGTGTACCCAACTGCCACGGTTCTAGCACGAATAGCGCCCGTCGGCAACGATTTCCGTCGTAACGGGTACGTATCACGACTGGTCCCGTGTTATCCCAGCGAGTAGATGGCTAAGATCGCAGGTATGCGCATCCTTCTCGTCGGGGCTGGCGGGGTTGGCACGGCTTTCGCCCGGATCGCCGCCCGCCGTCCCGTTCGCCGATCTGATCATCGCCGACTACGACCTGGCCCGGGCCCAGCACGCGGCCGCCGCGAAGGACGGGTACCGCGCCGTCCAGCTCGACGCCCGGGACGAGGCCGCCACCGCGGCCCTGCTGACCGAGCACTCCTGCGATGTGCTGATGAACGCCACGGACCCGCGGTTCGTGATGCCGCTGTTCACCGCCGCGCTGCAGGCGCGGGTGCACTACATGGACATGGCCATGTCGCTGTCCCACCCGGACCCGGACGCACCGTACAGCCGGACCGGCGTGAAGCTCGGTGACGACCAGTTCGCCCTCGCTGGGGACTGGGAGCGGGCAGGCAGGCTGGCACTGGTGGGCATGGGCGTGGAGCCGGGCCTGTCCGACGTGTTCGCCCGGTACGCGGCCGACGAGCTGTTCGGCGAGATCGACCAGCTGGGCGTGCGGGACGGCGCCAACCTGGAGGTGGCCGGCTACGACTTCGCTCCCGACCTTCTCCATCTGGACCACGATCGAGGAATGCCTCAACCCGCCGGTCATCTGGGAACAGGGGCAGGGCTGGTTCACCACCCCGCCGTTCAGCGAGCCCGAGGTCTTCACCTTCCCGGCCGGCATCGGCCCGGTCGAGTGCGTCAACGTCGAGCACGAGGAAGTGCTGCTGATGCCGCGCTGGCTCGAGGCCCGCCGGGTGACGTTCAAGTACGGGCTGGGCGCCGAGTTCATCGGCGTCCTGGAGACCCTGCACAAGCTGGGCCTGGACCGGACCGACCCGGTGCCGGTCGGCGCGGCCAGCGTCTCGCCCCGCGACGTGGTGGCCGCGTGCCTGCCCGACCCGGCCACGCTCGGGGACAAGATGACCGGCGTGACCTGCGCCGGCACCTGGGTGACCGGCACCGGCAAGGACGGTGCGCCCCGTGAGGTCTACCTGCACCACGTGGTGGACAATGCCTGGTCCATGGCAGAGTACGGCTCCCAGGCGGTGGTCTGGCAGACCGCCGTCAACCCGGTGGTGGCGCTCGAGCTGATGGACTCCGGAGCCTGGTCCGGCGCGGGCGTGCTCGGCCCGGAGGCCCTGCCGCCCGTTCCCTTCCTGGACCTGCTGGCCGACTATGGTTCGCCCTGGGCCTGCGAGGAGCGGACCCCGGCACCCCAACCCTGAACACCAGAGCCCAACCCCCTGAAACACCGAACGGAGGCCCGTGGTGGAAGAATTGCGCAACTTCATCGGCGGTCAGTGGACGGACACCGCGTTTGACCGCCGGTCCGAGCTGATCGACCCGAGCACCGGCGAGGTCTTCGCCAGCGCCCCGGTGTCGAGCGAGACCGAGGTGGCGGCGGCCTTCGCCTCGGCGGCCGAGGCGTTCCCGGGCTGGCGCGATTCCACCCCGGCGGAGCGGAGCCTGGCCCTGCTCCGCATCGCGGACGCGATCGAGTCCCACGCCGACGAGCTGGTGAAGGCGGAGTCACAGAACACCGGCAAGCCGCTCGCGCTGACGCTGTCCGAAGAGATCCCGCCGATGGTGGACCAGATCCGCTTCTTCGCGGGTGCGGCGCGGATGCTCGAGGGCCGCTCGGCCGGTGAGTACATGTCCGGGTTCACCTCGTTCATCCGGCGTGAGCCGATCGGGGTGTGCGCCGCGGTAACGCCGTGGAACTACCCGATGATGATGGCGGTGTGGAAGTTCGGCCCGGCGCTGGCGGCCGGGAACACCATGGTGCTCAAGCCGTCCGACACCACGCCCGTATCCACCCTGCTGCTGGCCGAGCTGATGGGCGAGTTCCTGCCGCCGGGCGTGTTCAACGTGGTCTGCGGGGACCGGGACACCGGCCGGGCACTGGTCACCAACCCGGTGCCGCAGATGGTCTCGATCACGGGGAGCGTCCGGGCCGGCCGTGAGGTGGCTGTCGCCGCCGCGGCCGACCTGAAGAAGGTCCACCTCGAGCTGGGCGGCAAGGCGCCGGTGATCGTGTTCGATGACGCCGACCCGGTCAAGACCGCCGAGGCCATCGCGATCGCCGGATACTTCAACGCGGGCCAGGACTGCACCGCCGCGACCCGGGTGCTGGCCGGCCCGCGCATCGCGGCCGACCTGGCCGATGCCCTGGTCGAGCAGGCCCGGGAGCAGACCGTGGCCGGCCCCGAAGTGCCGGACGCCGACTTCGGGCCGCTGAACAACGAGAACCAGCTGGCCCGGGTGAGCGGGTTCATCGACCGGCTGCCCGTCCACGCGGAAGTGCGCACCGGGGGCAACCGGTTCGGCAGCCGCGGCTTCTTCTTCGAGCCCAGCGTGGTCACGGGGCTGCGCCAGGACGACGAGATCATCCAGCAGGAGGTGTTCGGCCCGGTCATCACGGTCCAGGAATTCAGCGCCGAGGATGAGGCACTGGCCTGGGCCAACGGGACCGAGTACGGCCTGGCGTCGTCGGTGTGGACCACCGATCACGGCCGCGCCATGCGGATGGCCCGAGGGCTGGACTTCGGCTGCGTGTGGATCAACACGCACATCCCGCTGGTCGCCGAGATGCCGCACGGCGGCTTCAAGCACTCGGGCTACGGCAAGGACCTGTCCATGTACGGGTTCGAGGACTACACCCGGATCAAGCACGTGATGTCGTCCCTGGACTGACGGGTCGCAGCCGGCGGCCCCCCGGACCCGCTCGGGGGGCCGCAGGCTGGCGGCCGGCCGTAGTCCGGCGGCCGGCCGGGCCTGCTCACGGGGGCCGCTGCCTGGCTGAGGCCCGGAGGCCGCCTCCTGGCCCCGGGGGGCCAGCACGGCATCTAACGGTCCGTTCCCGGGGCCGCCTCCCCGCGCCCGGCGGGACGCGGGCGTCCGTAGGATCGGGATCATGCTCAGTGACTCCGAGGTCCAGCGTGTCCTGGTGATCGCCGCCCACCCGGACGACATCGACTTCACCGCCGCAGGCACCATCGCGCTCTGGACCGACGCCGGGATCGAGGTCACCTACTGCCTGGTCACCGACGGTGACGCGGGCGGCTTCGACGAGGCCCTCCCGCGCGCGGAGATAGCCCCGATGCGCCGCAAGGAGCAGACGGCCGCGGCCGCGGTCCTCGGCGTGCACGACCTCAGGTTCCTCGGCTACCCGGACGGCAGGGTGGAGCCGACCCTGGCCCTGCGCAGAGACCTGGCCCGGGTGATCAGGCAGGTCCGCCCGGACCGGCTGGTCTGCCCGTCCCCGGAACGCAACTACCAGCGGGTCGCGGGCAACCATCCCGATCACCGGGCCGTAGGCTCCGCGGCCCTGGACGCGGTCTACCCGGACGCCCGGAACCCCTTCGCGTTCCCGGAACTGCTCGCGGACGACGGGCTGGCCGCCTGGACGGTGCGCGAGGTGTGGATCTCCGCCGCCCCGGGCGCCGACCACTACGTGGACGTCACGGTCAAGTTCGACCAGAAGGTCGCGGCGCTGCGGGCCCACGAGAGCCAGACCGGGCACCTGGATGGCCTGGAGGAGTTCCTCCGCGGCTGGATGAGCCGGACGGCTGAGCGGGGCGGGCTCGGGCCCGGCCGCCTCGCCGAGATGTTCCAGGTCCTCGACACCGGCTGACGGTAACCGCAGGCCCGCCTCCGGCCACACTCCGTGACCGACGTGTATCAGGATGAGCCCGGGCTGGGACTGGTGCGCCGGGGGCCGCCGTCCTAGGTTGTCATCAGGAGCCACAGCCGTCTCCTGAGGAGGAGCTCGGATGACACGGATAACCGTCAAGGTCGATGGCGTCAGTTATGAGGACGACGTCGAGCCCCGACTGCTGCTGGTGCATTACCTGCGGGAGCGAGTCGGCAAGACCGGCACGCCCATCGGGTGCGACACCTCTAACTGCGGCGCATGTACCGTCCACCTCGATGGGATCTCGGTCAAGAGCTGCTCCGTCCTGGCGGTCCAGGCGGACGGCAGTGAGGTCACCACGATCGAGGGCCTCGCGAACGGCGAGTGGCACCCGCTGCAGAAGTCTTTCCACAGCGAGCACGCGCTGCAGTGCGGCTACTGCACGCCCGGAATGATCATGGCTGCCGCTGACCTGCTGCGGGAGAACCCGGATCCGAGCGACCAGGAGATCCGCGAGGGCCTGGAGGGCAACCTCTGCCGGTGTACCGGCTACGAGAACATCGTCCGCGCGGTACGCCGCGCGGCCGGGACGGGGGTGACGTCGGCATGACCGCCGAGACGCAGGCCCAGCCAGTTAAGGAACTCGGCCGGGCCCGGCCGCGCAAGGAAGACGCCCGCCTGGTCACCGGGAAGACCAACTGGACCGACAACATCGTCCTGCCCGGGATGCTGCACGTGGCCTTCCTGCGCAGTCCCTTCGCGCACGCCCGGATCACCCGGGTGGACGTGAGCCGGGCCCTGGAGTCCCCGGGCGTCATCGCCGCCTTCTCCGGCGCCGACTTCGCGGACGAGCAGGGCAGCCTGCCCTGCGCCTGGCCGGTGACGCCGGACATCGTCATCCCCGCGCACCCGCCGATGGCCACGGACGAGGTCCGTTACGTGGGCGAGGCCGTGGCGTGCGTGGTGGCCCGGGACCGCTACGAGGCCGCGGACGCGCTCGAAGCGATCGACGTGGACTACGAGCCGCTGCCGCCGGTGCTGGACATCCGGACCGCGCTGGACGAGTCCTCGCCCAAGGTCCACGAGGCCGGGAACAAGAGCTTCGAGTGGGTGTTCGGCAACGGTGACATCGACGCGGCGTTCCGTGACGCCCCGGTGGTCCTCGAGCGGAACTACCGCCAGCAGCGGCTGATCCCCAGCGCCATGGAACCGCGCGCGGTGGTGGGCTGGAATGAAGGCGACGAGTTCACGCTGTGGTCGGCGACCCAGATCCCGCACGTGCTGCGGGTCATGCTGGCCCTGGTCACCGGCATCCCGGAGCACAACATCCGGGTCATCGCGCCGGACGTAGGCGGCGGCTTCGGCTCGAAGCTGCAGGTGACGGCCGAGGAAGTGCTGGCCCTGCTGATCTCCCGCAAGGTCGGCCGGCCGGTCAAGTGGACCGAGTCGCGCAGTGAGGGCAACCTCACCGTGCACCACGGCCGGGACCAGTGGCAGCGGATCCGGGTCGCCGCGGACCGGGACGGCCGCCTGCGCGGCCTGTCCGTGGACCTGCTGGCCGACATGGGCGCCTACCTGATGCTGGTCACGCCGGGCGTGCCCCTGCTGGGCGCGTTCATGTTCAACAGCATCTACAAGATGGACGCGCTCTCGTTCCGCTGCACCGGCGTGTTCACGACCAAGATGCCGACCGACGCCTACCGCGGCGCCGGGCGGCCGGAGGCCACGTTCGCGATCGAGCGCATCATGGACGACCTGGCCTTCGAGCTGGGCATCGAGCCGCTCGAACTGCGCGAGCGGAACTGGATCAAGCACGAGGAATTCCCGTACACCACGATCGCCGGCCTCACCTACGACAGCGGCAACTACGAGGCGGCCACGGCCCGGGCCAAGGAACTGTTCGGCTACGACGAGCTGCGCGTCGAGCAGGAGCAGCGGCGGGACAGCCATGACCCGGTCCAGCTCGGCATCGGCATCTCCACCTACACCGAGATGTGCGGGCTGGCCCCGTCCCGGGTACTGGGCTCGCTGGCCTACGGGGCAGGCGGCTGGGAGCACGCCTCGATCCGGATGCTCCCGACCGGCAAGGTCGAGGTGGTCACGGGCTCGAGCGCGCACGGCCAGGGCCACGAGACCGCCTGGAGCCAGATCGTCGCGGACAAGCTGGGCGTTCCGTTCGAGGACGTCCGGGTGCTGCACGGCGACACCCAGGTCTCGCCCAAGGGCATGGACACCTACGGGTCCCGGTCGCTGACCGTGGGCGGCGTGGCGGTGAACGGCGCCTGCGAGAAGGTCATCGCCAAGGCCAAGGTGATCGCGTCCGCGCTGCTGGAGGCGCCACCGGAGGAGATCGAGTTCGAGGCGGGCACGTTCCGGGTCCGGGGCAGCGACGGCGTGGTCAAGACGATCCAGGAGATCGCGCTGGCCACGTTCGCGGCGCATGCCCTGCCGGACGGGGTCGAGCCGAACATCGACTCCGACGCCACCTACGACCCGGACAACTTCTCCTACCCGCACGGGACGCACCTGTGCGCCACGGAGATCGACACCGAGACCGGCGAGGTCAAGATCCGCAGCTACGTGGCCGTGGACGACGTCGGCAACGTGGTGAACCCGCTCATCGTGGACGGCCAGGTGCACGGCGGGCTGGCGCAGGGCATCGCCCAGGCGCTGTTCGAGGAGGCCATCTACGACGACGAGGGCAACCTGACCACCACCACCATGGCCGATTACCTGCTGCCGAGCGCGGCGGACCTGCCGCACTTCACCACGGACCGGACGCAGACCCCGGCCACGACCAACCCTCTCGGGGTCAAGGGCGTCGGGGAGGCCGGGACGATCGCGTCCACCCCGGCCGTGGTCAATGCGATCATCGACGGGCTGCGGCAGTACGGCATCCGGGACATCGTGATGCCGTGCACGCCGGAGCGGGTCTGGCGGGCCCTCAAGGCCGCCCGGGACAGCGGCCCGGGCACCCAGGTCACCGGGGACTCGGCCACCGAGGCCCACGGGACCGTCGGGCACGTGAGCGGCGAAGACGCCGCGGAGGCACACGGCAGCGATGCCGCGGACGCACTCGGAGGTGCGGAATGATCCCGGCGGCATTCGACTACATCCGGCCGTCGTCGCTGGACGAGGCGGTACGGGCGCTGGCCGGCGGCGGCGAGGACGCCAAGGTCATCGCGGGCGGGCAGAGCCTGCTGCCGCTGCTCCGGCTCCGGCTGGCCTACCCCGAGCTCCTGGTGGACCTCGGCCGGGTGGAGGGTGTACGGGGTGTCCGGGACGAAGGGGAGACGCTGTGGATCGGCGCGCTGACCACGCACGCCGAGGTGATCCGGGACCCGCTGGTCCGCGAGCACTGCGGGCTGCTCTCCGAGGCGACCGGCACGGTGGCCGACCCCGCGGTCCGGCACCGGGGCACGCTGGGCGGCTCCCTGGCCCACGCCGATCCGGCCGGGGACCTGCCCGCGGTGGCGGTGGCGCTCGGCGCGACGATGATCGCGCGGGGACCGGGCGGGGACCGGGAGATCGCGGCCGGGGACTTCTTCGTGGACTACCTGACGACGGCCCTGGCGCCCGGCGAGGTGCTCACTGGGGTCCGGGTGCCCAAGCTCGGCCCGGCATGGGGCTATCGTTATGAGAAGTTCCACCGGACGGCCCAGGCGTGGGCGACCGTCGGGGTGGCCGCCCTAGCCCGGCGTTCCAATGGGCATGTGGCGGAGGCCCGGATCGGGCTCACGAACATGGGCCCTGTTCCGGTCCGGGCCCGGGCGGCGGAAGAGGCGGTCGCCGGGGCCGAGGCCAACCGCAGCGCCCTGCGGGCGGCCGCAGCGCACGCCGACGAGGAATCGCAGCCGCCTGCAGACTTGCACGGCGCGCCCGACTACCGGCGCCACCTGGCGCGGGTGCTGACCGCTAGGGCGTTGGCGGTCGCGGCTGGAGCTTAGCGATATGGATCTTGAACACTCGTTCACCATCCCGGTTCCCCCGGAGCAGGCCTGGCAGGCCCTGCTGGACGTCGAGCAGGTGGCGCCGTGCATGCCCGGCGCCACCGTCGACTCGTTCGATGGTGAGGTCATCTCGGGGAAGATCAAGGTCAAGGTCGGCCCGGTCCAGATGACCTACGCGGGCACGGCCCGCTTCACCGAGAGGGACGAGGCGACCAAGACGGTCGTGCTGGAGGCGTCGGGCAAGGAGACCCGGGGCAGCGGCACGGCCTCCGCCACGGTCCGCTCCTCGCTGCAGGACGAGGCGGGCCAGACCCGGGTCCTGGTGCGTACCACCATGACCGTCACCGGGCGGCCCGCGCAGTTCGGCCGGGGCGTCATGGCCGAGGTGGGCGGCCGGATCATCGGGAAGTTCGCCACCAACCTGGCCGCCCAGCTGTCCGGGGAAGGCACGGCCGCCCAGGCCGCCGGGCCCGCCGCGGCCACGGCGGGCGGGGAGGCTTCGGGGACCCCGGCGGCCGCCACGGCGCCGAGCCGGCGCCAGCGGGCTGCCCGATCCGCGGCAGCTGCCGATCGAGGAGCTGAACCTGCCGGTCCGCTCCTTCAACAGCCTGCGGCGTGAGGGCGTGCACACCGTGGGCGGCCTCGCCGACCGCACGGAGAAGGAACTGCTCGCCATCGACGGGCTCGGGCCCCAGTCGATCAAGGAGATCAGGAGCAAGCTCGCCGACCACGGGCTGGCCCTCGCCAGCCCGGAGGTGGACGAGGCCGCGGCCACAGGCGCCGCCGCCGCGTCCGGCTCCGCCACGGCGGGCGCCAGCAGCGAGGCGGCACCGGGACCACCACCACGAGCACCGCAGGCGCCAGCGCCCCGAGCACCAGCGGGTCCCGCCCGTCCGCCGTCAGCGCGAGCGCGCCCGCCGGGGCCTGGGACGCGGGCGCGCCGTCCGCGGACCGCCCGGCCGCGAACGGCCTGCTGCCGCCGCGCGGCGCCCGGCCCCAGGACGAGGACGCCCTCGACCTGCTCAGCGTGGCGGGCCTGCCGCTGCTCAAGAGGGTGGCGCCGGTGCTGGGGTTCCTGCTCGTGGCCGGGGTGCTGGTCGGCATCATGCGCCGGCGCCGCCGCGCGTCCCGCGCCTGACCCCGCACCGCCCCCAGGAGCGCTGGTGACCACGGCCTCCCTAACGGACCGTTCCCGGGCCGCCGATCTGGACGCAGCCGACCCGCTGGCCGGGTTCCGGGACCGGTTCGCGCCCCTGGAGCCGGGTCTGGTCTACCTGGACGGCAACTCGCTGGGCATGCTGCCGGCCGCGACCGCGCAGCGCCTCGCCGAGGTGATCAGCCAGGACTGGGGCACCAGCCTGATCCGGTCCTGGGCGCACTGGGTGGACCTGCCCCGGCAGGTCGGGGACCTGCTCGGCGGGCACCTGCTGGGCGCGGCGCCGGGCCAGGTCGTGGTGTGTGACTCCACGACGGTGAACCTCTACAAGCTGGCCTGGGCCGCCCTGGACGCGCGGCCGGGCCGGCCGGTCCTGGTCACCGACGACGACAACTTCCCCACCGACCGCTACGTGCTCGAGGGAATCGCCGCCCGGTCCGGCGGCCAGCTCCGCATGATCCGCACCGACGTGGACCAGGGGATCCGGCCGGACGACGTCCGCGCCGCGGTCGGGCCAGACACCGCCCTGGTCTGCCTGTCACACGTGGCCTACCGCAGCGGGGCGCTGGCCGACATGGCGGAGATCACCCGCCTCGCGCACGACGCCGGGGCTCTGGTGCTCTGGGACCTGTGCCACTCGGCCGGCTCGGTCCCCGTGGACCTGGACGGCTCCGGCGCGGACCTGGCGGTCGGGTGCACCTACAAGTACCTGAACGCCGGCCCGGGCGCGCCCGCGTTCCTGTATGTCCGCCGGGACCTGCAGGACCGGCTGACTCAGCCCATCCAGGGCTGGTTCGGCCAGCAGGACCAGTTCACGATGGGGCCGCGCTACGAGCCCGCCCCCGGCATCACCCGGTTCACCACCGGCACCCCGAACATTCCCGGCACGGTCGCCGTGCAGGAGGGCACCCGGCTGCTCGCCGAGGCCGGCATCCAGGCCCTGCGCGCCAAGGGAATGCGGCTGACCAGCTACCTGATCGAGCTGGCTGACGCCTGGCTGGCTCCGCTCGGCTGCACACTGGCCTCACCCCGGGACCCGGCGCGGCGCGGGTCGCACGTCTGCCTGCGCCACCCGGACGCCGGGCGGATCAGCCAGGCCCTCACCCGCGCCGGGGTGATCGGCGACTTCCGGACACCGGACCGGCTCCGGCTGGGGCCGGCCCCGGTCACGACCCGGTTCACCGACGTCTGGGACGCGCTGGACACGCTCCGGACGACCCTCGAGACCAAGGCCTACACGGACATCCCCCCGGCCCCGCAGACCCCCGTCCCGTAGACCCGCCGTCCCGGCAGACCCCCCGTCCCGGCAGACGTCCTGCAGACCCCCGATCCCGCAGACCCCGTCCCGCAGACCCCCGATCCCGCAGACCCCCGTCCCGCAGACCCCCGATCCCGTAGACCCGCCGTCCCGGCAGACGTCCCGCGACTCCCGCAGACCCCCGTCCCGCAGACGTCCCGCAGACCCCCGATCCCGCAGACCCCTGTCCGGTAGCTTGCGGCCCCGCGGGCTGCGGCCCTTCAGGCCCGGTCGCGTGGACCCCGTCCCCTGGGTCCCGGACCCCTAAGATCCGGGCTGGGTGGGTGGCCACTCCGCCAGGACGTTGCGGAAGGAAGTTACGGGAGCCGGCGCACGGCTATTCCCATTCGATAGTGCCCGGCGGCTTGCTGGTGATGTCCAGCACCACCCGGTTGACCTCGGGCACCTCGTTGGTGATTCGCGTCGAGATCCGGGCCAGCAGATCCCCGGGCAGCCGCGCCCAGTCGGCGGTCATGGCGTCCTCGCTGGTCACGGGGCGGAGCACGACGGGGTAGCCGTAGCTGCGGCCGTCGCCCTGAACGCCGACCGAGCGGACGTCGGCGAGCAGCACCACCGGGCACTGCCAGATTTCCCGGTCCAGGCCGGCGGCCGACAGCTCCTCGCGGACGATGGCGTCCGCGGCGGACACGATGCGCAGCCGCTCCGCGGTCACCTCGCCGACGATCCGGATGGCCAGGCCAGGCCCGGGGAACGGCTGCCGCCACACGATCTCCGGGGGCAGCCCGAGCGCCTCGCCGACCCGCCGCACCTCGTCCTTGAACAGCGCCCGCAACGGCTCAACCAGCCCGAACGCCAGGTCGCTGGGCAGGCCGCCGACGTTGTGATGGGACTTGATGTTGGCCGCGCCGGTGCCACCGCCGGACTCGACCACGTCCGGGTACAGGGTGCCCTGGACCAGGAAGTCCACGGCCGTGCCCTGACTGCCCGCCGCCGCGCTGATCTCCCGGGCGGCGCGCTCGAAGGCCCGGATGAACTCCCGGCCGATGATCTTGCGCTTCTCCTCCGGGTCGGTCACGCCGGCCAGCGCGTCCAGGAACGTGGCAGACGCGTCGACCACCGTGAGGTCGACCCCGGTGGCGGCCACGAAGTCCTTCTCGACCTGCTCGGCCTCGCCCCTGCGCAGCAGCCCGTGATCCACGAAGACGCAGGTCAGCTGATTGCCGATGGCCTTCTGCACGATGGCCGCGGCGACGGCTGAGTTGACCCCGCCGGACAGGCCGCAGATCGCGCCGCGGTCGCCGACCTGGGCCCGGACCTGCTCGACCTGCTCGTCGATGATGCTGCCCATGGTCCAGTTGGGGCGGCAGCCGGCCAGTTCGAGGAAGCGGCGCAGCACGGCCTGCCCGTGCTCGGTGTGCATCACCTCGGGGTGGAACTGCACCCCGTACAGCCCGCGGCTGGTGTCCTCCAGCCCGGCGACCGGGCTGACCGCGGTGCCCGCGGTGACGGTGAACCCGGGCGGCGCCGTGGTGGCGGTGTCCCCGTGCGACATCCACACCTGCTGGTTCTCGGGCAGCCCGCCCAGCAGCGCCCCGCCGAGCAGCGGCTCGTGCGGCAGCGGCTCGGCCGTCCAGGGCTCGTCCGGCAGCGGACCGCCCGGCTGGGCCTGCTCCGCGGCCACCACTTTCCTGGTCTCCCGGGCGCTGCCGGGGGCCAGGACGAGCCGGGTGGCGCCGTACTCACCGCCGCCCGTGTGCGCAACGACACCGCCGAGCGCAGACACCATGAGCTGGAAGCCGTAGCAGATGCCCAGCACCGGGGCGCCCGCGCTGAGCAGGTTCGGCGAGCCGGGCGGGAGCGGCGGCGCGCCGTCGGAGTACACCGACGCGGGGCCGCCGGACAGGATGATGGCCGCAGGCTTGCGGGCCAGGATCTCCGCCGCGGGCATGGTGCACGGCACGATCTCGGAGTACACCTGGCATTCGCGGACCCGGCGCGCGATCAGCTGCGCATACTGGGCCCCGAAGTCGACCACCAGCACGGTGTCAAAATCCGGACTGGGCTGCACGCCATCGCCTTCCGCTCGGGATCGCCAGTCTAATGGCCTGGTCGCGGCCCGCCGGACACCCCGCCCGCGCCCCCCGGCACTCTCACCCGGGGCGCCCCCTCCCCCCGGCGCTCCATCCCCGGCGCCCACGCCCACGCAGCAGACGCCCACGCCGCAGACGCCCACGCCGTCGTGATCAGCTGATTGGTGCTGCTGGAGCAGCACCAATCAGCTGATCACGATTTAGGCGGCGTGCCCGGTGAGGCGGCCGGGCTGGGGGATGCTGCAGGGGCGGGAGATGCCTGAGGGGCTGGTGTGACTTGAGGGGCCCCAGAATCGACAAGTCCGTTCGGGGCTGACGGGGCCTGAGAGGCTGGCGCCGCCGGCCCTGCCCGGCGCAGCAGCAGCAGGCGCGGCCCCGTCCCGGGACGCCGCGTCGCCGTCCCCGGCGGCCGGGCTGGCCGCCGGATCCACCCGGACCCGGGCGATCCGCCGCCCGTCCATGGCCAGCACGGTCAGCCGGTGCCCGGCCACCTCCACCGCCTCGTGCCCGGTGGGCAGCTGCCCCAGCGTGGCCAGCATGTAGCCGGCCACGGTCTCGTACGGGCCCTCGGGCAGCTCGATCCCGGTCTGCTCCGCGAACTCGTCCAGGTTCAGCAGCCCGTCCACCTCGACGGCCCCGCCGCGGAGCTGTTTCGGCTGGCCCTCGTCCACGTCGTATTCGTCCTGGATGTCCCCGATCAGCTCCTCGACCAGGTCCTCGAGGGTGACGATGCCCGCCGTGCCGCCGTACTCGTCCATCACGATGGCCAGGTGGGCCTTGTCCCGCCGCATCTCCGACAGGGCGGACAGCACGGTCTTGCTCATCGGCAGCAACTTGACCGGCCGGCTGATCTCGCCCACGGTCAGCTGGCGGGAGGTGAACTGCGGGTCGATCAGGTCGCGGACGTGGATGAACCCGATCACGTCGTCGTAGGACTGCTGGTAGACCGGAAACCGGGAGTAGGGCTCGCCGGCCACGGTCTGGATGGCGTCGGCCAGCGGCGTGTCAGCGGCCAGGAACTCCACCTCGGTCCGGGGCACCAGCACCTCGCGGAGCTGCCGCTTGCCCGCGTTGAACACCTCGCCCACGATGTGCCGCTCGTCGGCGCTCAGCGCCTGGTGGCCGGCCACCAGGTCGCGCAGTTCCTCCTCGGTCATCACCCCGCGCCCGGCCGCCGGGTCCCCGCCGAGGATCCGGACCACCAGGTTGATGGACCGCGACAGCAGCCACACCAGCGGGCGGGCCAGCACCGAGATCCGGTCCAGGGTGGGTGCCGCGATCATTGCGGCCTTCTCGGGCCGCTGCAGGGCGAGGCGCTTGGGGGCCAGCTCGCCGAGCACCAGGGTGAAGTAGGAGATGACCACGGTGACGATGATCAGCGACAGGGCTGACGCCCACCCCGAGCTGAGCCCCTGATGGCGCAGGGCCGTCCTCAGGTGCCCGGCCAGGGTCGCCTCGCCGACCGTGCCGGACAGCAGGGTGGCCAGGGTGACCCCGATCTGCACCGCGGACAGGAACCGGTTCGGGTCCTGGGCGAGCCGGGCGGCCCGCTGGCCGCGCTTGCCGCGGTGCATGAGGGAACGGATCTGCCCCTCGCGCAGCGAGACCAGGGCCATCTCCGCCGCGGCGAAGAACCCGCCGACGAGCACGATGAGCAGGACGAGCACGATGTCCCAGCCGACCTGGTTCACGTCCTGATCCCTGACCTCCGTGTGTCTGCCACCGGCGGTCCGGCTCCCCCGCGCCCCAAGGTCCGGGGCCAGGCCGTGACGCCTGCACGGCAGATGCGCACAGTCTAAGCAGTCCGCCGCAGGCCCGCGCCTGCTACCTGATCAGTCGCCTTGACCGCGGGGCTGCCCGCGGACCAGCCCGCCTTTACCCTGGGCCGCCTGTACCCGCGTCCGGGCGGGCCATGCACCCGGTTCGGGCGCGCCACCCGGGGGGATCCGATGGGCAAGCACGGCGGGGCCAGATAGCGTATGGGTCCCGTGAGCCCTGGGGTATGGAAGAGCAGCGGCACCCTCGCCGACGGCCGGGAAATCATCTACTTCGATGAATCCCCGGGCCTGGGCCGCGCAGAGGTGCCGGACACCAGGCCGCTCGAGCCCATTCCCGG
Source organism: uncultured Actinomycetes bacterium (assembly GCA_963751175.1). Taxonomy (GTDB): domain Bacteria; phylum Actinomycetota; class Actinomycetes; order Streptosporangiales; family Streptosporangiaceae; genus RYN-230. The sequence goes on from CAVVTM010000020.1 coordinate 273,071, forward strand.
GCCGGGCGGCGAGCCGGATGCCGGGCTGCGCTGGGACGCGCTGCGCGGGGAATGGGTGGTGATCGCGGCCGCGCGCCAGGACCGCACGTTCCTCCCGCCGCCCGGCGAGTGCCCCCTCGACCCGTCCCGGCCGGGCCGGCCGACGGAGATCCCGGCCCCCGACTACGACGTGGTCGTGTTCGAGAACCGCTTTCCTTCCCTGCGCGGCGCGGGGCACTGGCCCCCAGGGGCGGTACCGGAGGGCAGTGGGCTGGGCTCCAGTTCTCCGCAACGCAGCCGCCCCGCCGCCAGTCCCCCGGAAACCGGCGGCGTCCCGGGGGAGCCGCCCTACGGCCGCTGCGAGGTGGTCTGCTTCACCTCCGATCACGAGGCGTCGTTCGCCAGCCTGACCCCGCGGCGGGCCCGGACGGTCGTGGAAGCGTGGGCCGACCGGACCACGTCCCTGGGCGGCATGGACGGGATCGCCCAGGTCTACTGCTTCGAGAACCGGGGCGAGGAGATCGGGGTTACCCTGCACCACCCGCACGGCCAGATCTACGGCTTCCCGTTCATCACCCCGCGGACCGCCACCATGCTGGCCCAGGCCCGGCGCTACGCGGAGCAGACCCAGGGGAACCTGTTCGATGACCTGGTCGCCGGGGAGATCGCGGCGGGCACCCGGATCGTGACCCGCAACGAGCACTGGACCGCGTTCGTGCCCGCCGCCGCCCGGTGGCCGTTCGAGGTGCAGCTGTTCCCGGCCCGGCGGGTGCCGGACATCCCCGCGCTGGACGACGGCGAGCGCGCCGCGTTCTGCGATATCTATCTCGAGGTGCTGCACCGGCTGGACGGGCTGTTCGGCGTGCCGCTGCCGTACATCGCCGCCTGGCACCAGGCCCCCGGCCGGGACGAGTTCGCGCGCCGCGAGTTCGGGCTGCATCTCCAGGTGCTGTCGGTCCGCCGGGCACCAGGGAAGCTGAAGTACCTCGCGGGAACGGAGTCGGGCATGGGAGTGTGGATCAACGACGTCCTGCCTGAAGAGGCAGCGGAACGGCTCCGGGAGGCCGGGTGAGGCTGCTCGTCACCGGCGGGGCCGGTTACATCGGGAGTGTGGTCGGGGCGCTGCTCGTGGCCGAGGGCCACGACGTGACGGTGCTGGACGACCTGTCCACCGGGCACGAGGACGCGGTGCCCGCGGGCGCCTCGTTCGTCCGCGGCACGCTGCGGGAGGACGCGCCGCGGTTGCTGGCCGGCGGCGTGGACGCGGTGCTGCACTTCGCGGCCAAGTCGCTGGTCGGCGAGTCCATGGCCCAGCCCTCCCTGTACTGGGAAAGCAACCTGGGCGGCTCGCTGGCGCTGCTGGAGGCCATGCGCGAGTCCGGGACGCCGCGGATCGTGTTCTCCTCTACCGCCGCGGTCTACGGCGAGCCCGAGCAGGTGCCCATCGTGGAGACCGCGCCCACCCGGCCGACCAGCCCCTACGGGGGCTCGAAGGTGGCGGTGGATACCGCGCTGGCCGAATACGCGCGGATGCACGGCACCGGCGCGGTGAGCCTGCGGTACTTCAACGTGGCCGGCGCGTACCGGGAGACCGCGGGCCTGGGTGGCGCGGGCGGGGAGCAGGGCGGCGGGGAGCAGGGCGGCGGAGCGCGCTGGCTGGGTGAGCGGCATGCGCCCGAGACCCACCTCATCCCCAACGTGCTCGCCGTGGCCCAGTCGGCCGCCCGCGGCGCGGGTGGCCACCTGACGCTGTTCGGCGACGACTACCCCACCCCGGACGGCACCTGCGTCCGGGACTACATCCACGTGGCGGACCTGGCCCGGGCGCACCTGCTTGCCCTGGGCGCGTGCCAGCCCGGCCAGCACCGGGTCTACAACCTGGGCAGCGAGTCCGGGGCCTCCAACCTCGAGGTCCTGGCCGAGTGCCGGGCCGTGACCGGGCTGGACATCCCGGCCGAGATCGGGCCGCGGCGGCCCGGGGATCCCGCGGTGCTGGTCGCGTCGTCCGCCCGGATCCGGGCCGACCTCGGCTGGCAGCCCGAGCTCGACCTGCAGGCCATGGTCGCCGACGCGTGGGCCTTTACCGCGGCCATGGCCGGGCCGGGCCGCACCTCGTGAGTTCACGGGGCGCGGACCAGGCGGCTGCGTGGTTCCGCGCGCAGTACGCCAGCACGCCGGAGGGCGTGTGGCACGCCCCCGGCCGGGCCAACCTGATCGGTGAGCACACTGACTACAACGACGGGTTCGTGCTCCCGTTCGCGCTCGACCGGGGCACGTTCGCCGCCGCCGCACCGCAGGAGGACCCCCTGCCCGGGGACGGGGTGCTCGAGCTGACCTCGCGGCAGGTGGGCGGCGCGGCGGCCGGGCCGGAGCCGGTGACCGTCCGGCTGGACAGCCTGGCCCCCGGCAGGGTGGAAGGCTGGGCCGCCTACCCGGCGGGAGTGGTCTGGGCGCTGCGCGAGGCCGGCTACCCGGTACCTGGCGCCCGGGTGGCGTTGGATTCGGATCTCCCCCAGGGCGCGGGCCTGTCCTCGTCGGCCGCGCTGGAGTGCGCGGTGGCACTGGCGCTGACCCAGCTCGCCGGGCTCGACGTGGCCCGGCAGGAACTGGCCAGCATCGCCCGGCGGGCGGAGAACGACTTCGTGGGCGTGCCGACCGGGATCATGGACCAGTCTGCGGCCCTGCTCTGCCAGGCCGGGCACGCGCTGCTGCTGGACTGCCGCAGCGGGGAGGCGGACTCGGTGCCGCTCGACCCGGCCCTGGCCGGGCTGGCGCTGGTGATCATCGATACCCGGGCCCGGCACGCGCTGACCGAGAGCGGCTACGGGGCCCGGCACATCGAGTGCGAGGAGGCGGCCCACGCCCTCGGCGTGCAGACCCTGCGTGACGTCCCCGGCCCGGAGAGCCTGGCCGGGCTGGCCGACCCGGTCCTGCGCCGCCGGGCCCGGCACGTGATTACCGAGAACCAGCGGGTCCTGGAGGCCGCCGCCCTGCTGCGCCGGGGCAAGACGGCCGGGATAGGGCCGCTGCTGAACGAGTCCCACGCGTCGCTGCGCGATGACTTCGAGATCTCCTGGCCAGAGGCAGACGTGGCCGTGGACGCCGCGGTGGGGGCCGGGGCGCTGGGCGCCCGGATGATGGGCGGCGGGTTCGGCGGCTCGGTGATCGCCCTGCTCCCCGAGGACACCGCCCCGGTGCGCGAGGCGGTCTGCGACGCATTCGCCCGCCGGGGCTGGCCCGAGCCGGGCTTCCTCGACGCGCCACCTTCCCACAGCGCCCGGAGGCTTCGTTAACCCCGCCCCGTGCGGGCCCGGCGGCCCGCCGTCCCCCACTCCCTACGCGAAGGACGCACGATGGCAGTTCAGGATGACGCGGCCGCGATCGCTGGAGACCTGACCGACCTGCGCCGGCGGATCCACCAGGACCCGGAGATCGGGCTCGACCTGCCGCGGACGCAGGCCAAGGTGCTGGCCGCGCTGGACGGTCTGCCGCTGGAGGTGACCCAGGGCCGCGCGCTCAGCTCGGTGACCGGCGTGCTGCGCGGCGGGCGGCCGGGACCCACGGTCCTGCTGCGCGGCGACATGGACGCGCTGCCGATCACCGAGCGGACCGGGCTGCCGTACGCGTCCGCGGTCACCGGCGTGATGCACGCCTGCGGGCACGACCTGCACACCGCCATGCTGGTCGGCGCGGCGCGGCTGCTGTCGGCCCGCCAGGCTGAGCTGCCCGGGAACGTGATCTTCATGTTCCAGCCAGGCGAGGAAGGCCAGGCCGGCGCGGCCCACATGATCAGCGAGGGCCTGCTCGGCGCGGCGGGCGGGCGGCCGGTCGCCGCGTACGCCCTGCACGCCGCGTCGGCGCAGCTCCCCTGGGGCATGTTCTCGACCCGGCCCGGCTCGATGATGGCCGCCGCCGACATCCTGGACGTGACGGTCCGCGGGCACGGCGGGCATGCGTCCCAGCCGCATCTGGCCAGGGACCCGATCCCGGCGGCGTGCGAGATGGTCACCGCCCTGCAGACACTGGTGACCAGGCGGTTCGACGTGTTCGACCCGGTGGTGATCACGGTGGGCAGCTTCCACGCGGGCACGGCCGACAACATCGTCCCGGACGAGGCGCACTTCCTGGCCACGGTGCGCTCATTCTCCGCCGATGCCCGGGACCAGGTACGGGCCGCCAGCCTGCGGCTGATTGCGGACCTGGCCACCGCGCACGGACTGCAGGCCGAGGCGGCCTACCTGGACGGGTACCCGGTCACCGTGAACGACGCGGCCGAGACCGCGTTCGCGGCGCAGGCGGTCGCGGACCTGTTCGGGGAGGACCGGCTGATCGCCCAGGCCAACCCGCTGCCGGGAGCCGAGGACTTCTCGTTCGTCCTCGACGAGGTGCCGGGGACGTTCCTGATGCTGGGCGCGGGCCCCGAAGGCTCGGATCCGGCCACCGCGCCGTTCAACCACGCCGCGGACGCGGTGTTCGACGACGCGGTTCTCCCCGACGGCGCGGCGTTGCTGGCCGAGCTGGCCCTCCGCCGCCTTATCGCCGCCACTGAACCGGCGACGGCCTAGGGCACGCGCTGGCCATGTCGCGTCGCCCCCCGCACGGCCCGGCCTGGGTCCGCCCCCATCGCCACACCGGCCCCAGGGGTCACACCGGCCCCGTCAGACCCAGCCCCCATCCCGCGTGCGGTCGTGATCAACCGATTGGTGCTGCCCGGGCAGCACCAATCGGTTGATCACGACCAGGAGTGCGAGGCTGGCGGGGTGGTGGGGCTGGTGTGGGGGACGGGGATTCGGAGGTTAGAGGCTGGCGACGTCCGCCTGCTTGGCGCGGACCGCCTCGGCCGCCTCGCGCAGTGCGGCCACCTCCGTGTCGGTGAGATCCCGCTGCACGACAGACCGGACCCCGGACTTGCCGATCTCGGCCTCGACCCCCAGGTAGACCCCCGAGATGCCGTACTCGCCGTCCACCCAGGCGCAGACCGGCAGCACCCGGCCGGAATCCTCGGCGACCGCCCGGGCCATCCGGGCCGCAGCGGCAGACGGGGCGTAGTAGGCCGACCCCGTCTTCAGCAGGCCGACGATCTCGGCCCCGCCGTTGCGGGTCCGGTCCACCAGCGCGCCGATCTCGTCCTGGCCGAGCAGGCTGGCCAGCGGCTTGCCGTCCACTGTGCAGGCGGACGGTACCGGCACCATGGTGTCGCCGTGCGAGCCGAGGGTGAGGGTCTGCACCGAGCCGACCGGCACGCCCAGCTTCTCGGCCACGAAGTAGCTGAACCGGGCCGTGTCGAGCATGCCCGCCTGGCCGAGGACCCGGGTCGCGGGGAACCCGGTCACCTTGGCCGCGAGCGCGGTCATCTCGTCCAGCGGGTTGGACACCACGATCAGCACGGCGTCCGGGGCGTACTTCACCACGTTCTCCGCGACCGAGCGGACGATCTTGGCGTTGACGCCGATCAGGTCCATCCGGCTCATCCCGGGCTTGCGCGGCAGCCCGGCCGTGACGATCACGATGGACGAGCCGCCGATCGCCTCGTAGCCCTCGCCGCCGGGGCCGGTGGTCTGCCCGGTGACCCGGGTCTCGAAGCCCTCGATCGGCCGGGACTGGTTGATGTCCAGAGCCAGCCCCTCCGGCTTGCCCTCGACGATGTCGGTCAGCACGACCTCATCGAAGATGTCGTATTCGGCAAGCCGCTGCGCGGTGGTCGAGCCGTAGAACCCGGCCCCGACGACGGTCACCTTGCCACTGCGGGTCATCTTCCGTGCTCCTTTCAGGCCATCGCCTTGGCGAGGTTCACGCTCAGCGCCGTGAGGAAGTCTTCGGTGGTCAGGAACGGCGCGTCCTCGCTCACCAGCAGCGCCAGGTCCTTGGTCATCTTGCCTTCCTCGACGGTCTGCACGCACACCCGCTCGAGGGTCTCCGCGAACCGGGTGACCTCGGGGGTGCCGTCCAGCTCGCCACGGTGCGCGAGCCCACGGGTCCAGGCGAAGATCGAGGCGATGGGGTTGGTCGAGGTCGGCTTGCCCTGCTGGTGCTGCCGGTAGTGCCGGGTGACGGTGCCGTGCGCGGCCTCGGCCTCCACGGTCTTGCCATCCGGGGTCATCAGTACGCTCGTCATCAGGCCAAGCGAGCCGTACCCCTGCGCGACGACGTCGGACTCCACGTCGCCGTCGTAGTTCTTGCACGCCCAGACGACGCCGCCGTGGCCCTTGATCACCTGGGCGACCATGTCGTCGATCAGCCGGTGCTCGTACCAGATGCCCGCGGTCTCGAACTCCGCCTTGAACTCGGCTTCGTAGATCTCCTGGAACAGGTCCTTGAACCGGCCGTCGTAGGCCTTGAGGATCGTGTTCTTGGTGGACAGGTACAGGGGGTAGCTGCGGGCCAGCGCGTACCGCATGGTGGCCCGGGCGAAGTCACGGATCGAGTCGTCGTAGTTGTACATGGCCATGGCCACGCCGCCGCCGGGGAACTTGGACACCTCCAGGTCGATCGGCTCGCCCTGGCCATCGTCCGGCTGGTAGGAGATGCGCACTGTGCCCGGGCCGGGCACCACGAAGTCCGTCGCCCGGTACTGGTCGCCGTGCGCGTGACGACCGATGATGATCGGCTCGGTCCAGCCCGGCACGAAGCGCGGCACGCTGGAGATCACGATGGGCTCGCGGAACACGACGCCGCCGAGGATGTTGCGGATGGTGCCGTTGGGCGACCGCCACATCTTCTTCAGCCCGAACTCCTCGACCCGCGCCTCATCGGGGGTGATGGTGGCGCACTTGACCCCGACCCCGTACTGCTTGATCGCATTCGCCGCGTCCACCGTGACCTGGTCGTCCGTGGCGTCACGGTTCTCGACGGACAGGTCGTAGTACTTCAGGTCGATATCCAGGTACGGCAGGATCAGCTGGTCCTTGATGAACCGCCAGATGATCCGCGTCATCTCGTCGCCATCGAGTTCGACGACGGGACTGGTTACCTTGATCTTGGGCATGCCGCGGACTTCCCTTCCCTACTGCGCTGTGCTCTTGCCCGCCGGGCTGTTATCCCTGGGGCACGGTTACGACGGAGTCGGCAGCACCAGGCCAGCGACCAGCAGGCCGACGGCCAGGATGGCCAGCGCCGTCACGTCGATATAGCGCCGCCTGCTGGCGAGCATGCCCGCCCGCCGCTCCGGCAGCGCAAGCCTGGCCGCAACGGCAACGAAAAGGGCACCCGCCAGGATAAACGTACCTGCCCGGACGGCGTGTGGCCCCTGCCAGATGTAAGCCAGCCCGGCGGCCAGGCCAGCCAGCACGATCACGTACGGCACCTGGGCTCCCCGGATACCGCCGGATCGCCGGGCCCGGGAGCCGCGTGGCGGGGCGGCCGGGATGTCCGGGGGCGGCTGGTGCTGGTGGTGCACGGGCGGGTCGGGGTAGGCCGGGGGCGCAGGATACGCGGACCGCGGGGACACGGAGCCGCGCGGGGGAACGGAGCCGCGCGGGGACGCGGAACGCCGCGGGAACGATGGCCCGGGGCCGCCCTCCGGAGGTGGCCAGTCGCCCCGGCCTGTCCCGGCCATGCTGGCCAGCCCGTAGGCCGCTGCGCCTCCGGGTCCGGCCGGCGGCGTGATCCCCGTTACCTCGTCGGTCACTGCCGCTCGCTCAGTATCTCTGTGAGCATCGCTACCGCTCGCTCGGTGTCTTCGTGAGCAACGCTACCGCTCGACAGCCACCCCTACCGTGCATCGTTAACGCTCGCCCAGTGTCTGATTGGCCACTACCGCTCGCTTAATGTCCGGCCG
>CAVVTM010000021.1:0-274039 GCA_963751175.1 uncultured Actinomycetes bacterium
TGCGCACCGATGACGCTGCCGGGCCAACGGCGGCGGCGCTGGCTGCTAAGGCTCCCAGCGCCGCGCGCCCGGACGCGCCGTCCCCCAGGCCTGCGGCGGCACAGGGTGACGTCCACGCGGATGTGCTCGTCCTCGGTGCCGGGCCGGGCGGCTATTCGGCGGCCTTCCGGGCGGCCGACCTCGGCAAGAAGGTTGTGATGGTTGACCGCTGGCCGACGCTCGGCGGGGTCTGCCTCAACGTCGGCTGCATACCGTCCAAGGCTCTCCTGCATGCCGCCAAAGTCATTGCCGAAACTAAGGAGATGAGCGAGCACGGCGTCGTGTTCAGCGCCCCTGGGATCGACGTTGACAAGCTGCGCTCGTGGAAGGACGCTGTCGTCACCCGGCTCACCGGCGGTCTCGCCGCTCTGGCCAAACAGCGCAAGGTCACCACGATCCGCGGTTACGGCCGCTTCACCTCGCCGTACCAGCTGCAGGTGGAGCTCGCGGAGGGCGGGACCACGACCGTCGGCTTCGAGCAGGCGATCATCGCAGCCGGCTCCGAGCCGCTGACGCTGCCGTTTATCCCGCAAAACGACCCGCGGGTCGTTGACTCGACCGGGGCGCTGCAACTCGACGGGGTGCCGCAGCGGCTGCTGGTGCTGGGCGGCGGCATCATTGGCCTGGAGATGGCGACTGTCTACTACGAGCTCGGCGCGAAGGTCACGATCGTCGAGCTGATGGACCAGCTCATCCCTGGGGCCGACAAGGACCTGGTCACCCCGCTCGCCAAGCGGGTCACCAGACAGTACGAGAACGTTTACCTCAAGACAAAGGTGACGAACATCGAGGCCCGGCCCGAGGGGCTTGTAGTCTCCTTCACCGGCGCCAAGGCGCCGGTGACCGATACCTTCGACAGAGTTCTCGTCGCCGTGGGCCGCCATCCCAACAGCAAGCTGATCGGGGCCGAGCTCGCCGGCGTCGCGGTCGATGACCGCGGCTTCGTCCCCGTCGACAAGCAGCTGCGGACCAACGTGGCGCACATCTTCGCCATCGGTGACCTCGTGGGTCAGCCGATGCTGGCGCACAAGGCCATGCACGAGGGGAAAGTCGCCGCAGAGGTAACGGCCGGCCGGAACAGTTTCTTCGACGCGCGGGTGATCCCCTCCGTCGCCTACACCGATCCCGAGGTTGCCTGGGCCGGGATGACCGAGAACGAGGCGAAGGCCGCCGGTGTCAAGTACGGCAAGGGAGTTTTTCCGTGGGCGGCCAGCGGCCGCTCGCTCTCGCTCGGCCGTGACGAGGGCATGACGAAGCTGCTATTCGACGAGACCACCGGACGCGTCATCGGCTGCGGCATCGTCGGGCCTTCCGCCGGCGACCTGATCGCCGAGGCGGCGCTGGCGATCGAGATGGGCGCCGACGCGGCCGACATCGGCTTGACAATCCACCCGCACCCGACGCTGTCAGAGACCGTCGGGATGGCCGCGGAGGCATTCGAGGGCACGATCACCGACCTGTACCTGCCGAAGAGGGGATTGCCGCTGACGCGGCCTGGTGCCAGCTGAAGGTGGCGGCGGCTGCCGCTGGCCCTGGGTGCTCCGCCCCGCCGGGCGGCATGCATGCAGGCAGCTGGCAGGCATAAACAAAATGTCGCACCGTTTGCTGGACGGCCGGAGGGCGATGATGAGGTCAGGAGCTGAGTATGCGAGTACTGATGATCGCGCCCCCGGGCGCAGGCAAGGGAACTCAGGGCGCACTGATCGCCGCGCATTTCGACATCCCCCACATTGCGACCGGTGAATTGCTGCGCGATCACGTAGCGCGGCGAACCGCTCTGGGCCTCGCCGTTCAGGAGTATCTCGACCGCGGCGAACTCGTACCCGACCAGGTCGTCCTCGACATGGTGCGGGAGGATCTGGTCGCTGCTAAGGCGGCAGGACGGGGTTTTGTCCTAGACGGAATCCCGCGGAACATGCAACAAGCCCGCGCACTCTATCTGATCGGCCGCGAACTCGGGATGACCGCGGATGTGGCGCTTCACCTGCAGGCCGACGATGAGGAACTCATGCGCCGGCTGCTCGCGCGAGCTGCGCTCGAGCATCGCTCCGACGACACCGCTGACATCATTGGCCAGCGCCTTGCCCTCTACCATGAAGTGACATCCCCCATCGTCTCGTGGTACCGCGACCGCGGAATCCTGGTCTCCGTGGATGCGATGCGGTCCGCGCATCAGGTCGGGCGCGAAATCCTCACCGCCCTCGAAGCGATGCGCCCGTTCCTGGACCAGGTGCCCGGGCAGGCACGGCTCTCGGTTGACCTCACCAGCCTGGGTGACGCGTTCGGTGTCTCTCAGCCCGGCTAGGCCGTTGACTGGCCGGCAATGCCGGACATGCGTGCGCAGCGCTGGCCTGTGTTGCACGCTGCCTCTCTATCCTCATAACCCAGGGGTCGCCGGTTCATGTAAGGGACTCCGGTGGTTGATCAGCGCAGGGGTTCCAGGGTTGCATGAGCATCCCCGGCTAGTCCGGTAGGTGGCGACGACGAAGGTTCTGAGGCTGGTGTGATGCCGGGGCTCGCGGATTTGATTGCCACTGCTGGCCTGGCCACGGATGACCCGTATGAGGGAAGTGGACCAGCCCGGATCGAGGGCCTGGTCCGGTTGCAGCACATGAGTGGGAGCCGTTGCCGGGCTCTTGCGCTCCTGGGACCGTGGCCGATGGGTTGCTGCCTGCTGTGCGCCGGGACTGGAGGAGTCCGACGACATGGATGAGAGGTAGCTGGTGGAGCAGCAGGAGGAGGATGGGCAGCCGGAGCGTCGGCGCCTGGTCGGGATCGACCTGGGGATCGCCTCACGGCATTCAGTTCGCGTGCTGGACGCCGGCGGGCAGGCGGTCTGCCGGTCATCGTGCGTGCCGACGGTGGACTCGCTGACCTTAACGGAGCGGGCAGCGCTGGCCGGGGCGGCAGAGGGCACGCGGCTAACGGTGGTGTTCGAGCCGACCGGCCCGGCGTGCCCGGGTTCCTGGACGACCTGTTAGAACAGGCCGTCTTGCGGGGTGGGGATCTCGATACGCAGGCCTTTTCTGCGTCCGGTGCGGGTCAGGACGGCGTGCAGCTCGCCGCGCTTGACCTTCTGCAATACGGTCTGCCGGGAGACGCCAAGCGCCTGGCTGGCGTAGCCGAGGGGGAGCGCCTGGAGCAGCACGGCGTCCACCACGGACCCGTCAGGATCCAGGTCAGTGTGCCGCGCGAACATATCGGCCTGCTGCTCCCGGGTGATCGCATCGTCCTACTCCCTGGCCGGGATCTGGGCGGTGCGGTAGATCTCGACAGAGGCGACGGGATGCTGCTCGTCAGGCCCACCGTCCCAGCCGGCGGCAGCGTCCGCGCCCAGGCTTGCAGCACCAGCACGTTCTGGCGGTCCCCGTCCGCCGCGTCGTACTCGGCCTTGTCCACGGCTGCCCGGATCATGGCGCTGCAATTGACGGTGACGCCCCATCGACTTCAGCACCCGGTAGCCCGCCTTCTCCAGCCGGTCGGCTTCGCGGTACAGCGCAGCCGACGACCGCCGCTCCCGGTCCAGCACGGCCCGCGGGAGCCCCCTACGATCTCCGGTGCCCTGGCGAAGGCATCGCGGACGGCCCCGGCGTCGTCCTCGTCCGGGATCTTGAACAGCTTCCGCAGCGCGCGGCCCTTGGCGTCAACAGGGTCGGGACTATCCTCCTCTTCCGTCGTTATCTGGGCGGTGAAGCACGGGTGCGCCTCGTCCAGGACCGGCGACGGCTGCGTGCCGGACACGTCCGAGTACGACAGCATCAGCTCTCGTAGGCGGTGCCCCGGCGGGACCTGCCCGAGCACCTTGATCAGCTCGCCAAGCCGCACCCCGGAGCAGAACACGAGGCCCCCGTGGCTCCCCTGGTCATCCCAGTGGGCCAGGGACACGCCGTCGTCTGGTTCCTCCGGGGCGTCACTTCCAGCTCCGCGTGGAACACCAAGTGGTCATCCGGCCCGTAGTAGTCGGCGTGCATCGTGTAGATGGCGTACGTAGCCGGGTAGATGCCCAGCCGCGGCGCGGGCGTCTGCGAGCCCGGACACGTCCGCCACGGCCAAGGGCCGGCTGCAGCTACGAGGAAAATGAGACGGGATGCACGGGCGCGCCAGTTCGATGCGTGCCCTGAGCACGGCGACGGTGAACGGATCGAGCGCTAGTCCACCAATAGGTTAGCCGTCAGGCCTGGTGCGGGGTTCATTGGACAGAGCTATGACGCCGGATCAGCACCCGTGCGGCCTCCCGGAACGGCACCACCAGATACACCGCGAGACCGGCATAAAGCGCTGCCGATACAACCGGCAGAAGGAGCCCGATGATAATCGCGATCACATACCCGATGACGACAGGCAGGAATTTTCGCTGTGTGCTGTCCAGCTCCCGGCCCTCTTCTGCCGGTGAGTAGAGGCGCTCGTGCCGCGCGTACCCATCCAGGGCGGATCCCAGGAGACGGATGGCCAGGAGCGTGAGGCCGTACATGGTGACATACACCTGCTCGCCGCTGAAGTTATGCAAGGCCTCCGCGACGAGCCGGGTCGGGAACGGGAGCAAGACCACCACGAGCAGGAGGAGCAAGTTGAGGCGCAGGAAGAGCTGATCGATCCGGGCGAGCTGGTCGGTCAAGGCGGTGTGGAGGAGCCACGCACCGCCGATCGTCAGGAAGCTGGTGATGTAGGCCAGGTAGGCGGGCCAGGCGTGAAGCGCCTGCTGCAGGGGGTGCCCGGTGGATGAAGCGCAATGTCCACTACGAGCAGCGTGATGGCAAAGCCGAACACGCCGTCGCTGAACCCTTCCATCCGGCCCTTGCTGAGGACCCGGCCTCCGCGCGGGGTGTCTGGGTCAGCTGGCACAGCCTGTCTCCTCGACCGCGGGCTCCCAGTTCAGCTGGCCAGGCCAGGGCCTGCGGTTACTGGCCGTGGCTGCGGACCTTTTTGACCTCATCTGAACTCAGCTGGGCAACGACCGCAGCCCGGGTGACTGGATCCAGGGCGTCGAGTTGGTCATGGATGCTCTGCACGGCAACCTCGGCCGTGTGGCGCTTCCCGCGCAACTGGGCAGCCGCGACTGCCAGGACCGCGGCCGCCGCCACCAGCAGCGCCGCCCGTATGATTCGCGTCGATGAACTCATACATTTACATCCTCTCGAGGTGTCACTGATGGCCGCCGCCAGGAGCAACGCCACCACCCACAGCGGCATATGGCTATGCAGACCGAAGTAGCAATATGGGCCTCCTGACTATTCTTCAAAACGAAGCTCAGCAGCAGGAGCAGACCACAGCGAAAATGGCGGCGGCGAACCACAAACCTATGCGTGCCCGCTTCCCGCGCTGCCGGGCTTCTGGCCTACTAGATGGCTGGCCCTGTGCGGGGACACCGGAACCGCCGTCCTCGCCATCCGCTCGTGCCGCCATGGCGCGTCACACCCTCCGCCGCCCGCACGCCAATGTGCCATATGTCTTTTTCCCGCACTGCCTGCACTTGAACCTCCCTTGCCTCTGGTGAGCTCCCTTGCAGCGTGGTCGCAGCAGGTTCGGGTCCTACTAGTCGATCAGCCCCTGGCCGATTGCGGGGCGCCCGCCCAGGCAGCTTGCCGAGCCTGGCGAAAAGATCGTCACGTTCGGCGTAGCCGACGGCGTGATCGGGGGCGGTGCGGTCATCCACGTCCGAACCGGCTCCCGATGGAATCAGCCGCCATTCCCGGCGGCGCCAGTGCAGGAACTCATTGAGGATCATCTTGCGGACGTAGTACTCCGGCCGGTCCAGGCTCCCGATCTTGCTCCACCTGGAATGCGCCCGGATCAGCACCTCCTGCGCCAGATCCTCGGCCAGGGCTCGGTCGCCGGTCAGTATCGCGGCGAACCGGAGCACGCCCGGCAGCCGTTCGGCCGCGAATTCCTCGAAGGTCATCACACCTCCACCGCTGGGGTTCCGCTCCTTACATGCCACGAGTACGCCGATCTGCTGTCCCGAGGGCGCGAAAGCTTCCCCAGGTCAGGCAAGCCTGCCTGACGATCGGCCCCGGACGGCCTGAGCGGACTTGCAACCAGCCGGTCAGGGCGTCGCGGCGCTGCCGGCGCTTTGCCGGTTTGCGCAGGCGGGTCAGCGCGCGGTCGCGGGCCGCGTCACTATTCCATTACCTTGGCACCATGTTGATCACCGCTGGGGAGACGGCGATGCCGGATTCGGTGGGATGCCTCGTCCCCGACGCCCTGCCATCAGGATGAGCGGCCAGTTGGCCGCGCGCCGCGCGTCGGCCGCGGACATCGACCTTGTTACCTCGATCGTCACGCTGGCGTTCGCGCACGACCCGCTGTGGGCCCATGCGATGGCGCGCCCCGATGGCGGGACGGCGCATCATGGCGAGTTCTGGCGGCTGTTCGCCGAGGGGGCGCTGCGGTTCCCGTGGACCTGGCTGACCAGCGGCGGGGAGGCCGCCTCCGTCTGGATCCCGCCCGGTGGCATGGAGATGACACCGGAGCAAGAGCAGCGCCTGGCGGATCTGGCCACCAGCCGCCTTGGTCCTGCCGCTGGCGACTACCTGGAGTTGCTCAGCCGGTTCGACGCCGCGCACCCACGGTCAGAGCCGCACTATTACCTGTCGTTGCTGGCCACCCACCCTGATCACCGGGGGAAGGGGATCGGCATGCGGCTGCTCGCCCATGACCTTGAGCAGATCGATGCGGAGCATCTGCCCGCCTACCTGGAATCCTCCAATCCCGCCAATAATCAGCGGTACGCCAGCGTGGGCTTCGAGCCGCACGGCGAGTTCTGTTATCCCGGCGGCAGCCCGGTCGTGACGACCATGTGGCGGCCCGCATGCTGATGCCAGGACCGGGCCGGCGCGAGACTGCCGTAGCCGGTTGAACAGGCATCCTCACGCACCCCTATGTGACGAGGTAGTAAATGCTGGTCGCCACCAGCCAGAAGCCGAGTACCAGGGACACGATGATGATGACCTGGTCGGTATGGCTGTCGATCCAGCGTCGCGACCGGGCGAGGAAGTCCTGCGCCGGCTGGGGGCGGAAGCCCGCGTAGATCTCCATCGCCAGGAGCGAGGATGTGGCGATGACGCAGAACAGCGCGAGCGCCAGGTAGCTCTCCCAGGATGACAGTTTCGCGTCAACGATGACCGTGACGCCTGCAGCGATGAGCCCCCAGGGCTGGGTGAGCGGGCCGAGCCCGATGGCGTACCAGGGCGTCATGTTGTCGATGTGCGTCTGCCACTTGGGGGGCTTCTTCGGCGGTTTCGGCTTGCCCAGCTTCCGGTAGTAGCGGATCGCGATCACCAGCAGCCCGGCGCCGATGGCGAGCTTGGCTGCGAGCGCAGCCAGCGAGGGAGCCGTGTTGGACTTCGGAGGGTTGTTGCCGGTGACGAGCACCGTGAACGCGATCACGATCGCGAGCGAAACGAGCCAGCCGAAGATGAACCCGGCGCCCTTCCTGACACCGCCCTTCGACGCGAGAATAAGAATGAACGCAGTAAGCGGGATCGGTTCGAGCGTGATCGCCAAGCCGATGAGAACGAGGCTGAGGACGATCATGTCCTAAGGCCCGTCTCCAGCGCGTCTGGCATCCACCCCAGGCATGGTCCCGTCGCAGCCGACGCCATCGTGGCCTCCTATGCAGGTATCACCGGAACCTTGACTCCAGTCCCTGGGCTGACCTGCGCCCTCACAATTCCACCTCGCCCCAGCTGGAGTGGCATCCTCCCGAGTGGGTGATAGGGGAACTGGGTCCTCAGGGTCAGGACGACGCGAGAACCTCGTCGAGGGCTTGGAGGAGGAGGTCGGCGTGTTCGTGCTGGAATACGAGGGGTGGCCGGATCTTGAGCACGTTTCCGGCCGGGCCGGTTGCGCTGAGCAGGATGCCCCGCTCGCACATGGCCTCGGTTATTCTGCGGGCGTGCCCGGCCGCGGGCCGGTGTGCTTCAGCGGTCAGTTCGACGCCGAGCAGGAGGCCTTCGCCCCGGACGTCCCCGATCAGGGGGTGCCGTTCGGCGAGTGTCAGCAGGCCCTGCCGGAGGTAGGAGCCGACATTCGCGGCGTTGGCCACGAGGCCCTCGTCCTCGATGACCGCCAGGACCGCGAGCGCGGCCGCGCAAGCTACCGGATTACCGCCGAAGGTGCTGAACAGCTCGACTTCCTGGGGAATGGCCTCGAGCAGCTGGGACCGGACCACGAGTGCGGCGACCGGGAAGCCGTTGCCCATCGGCTTGCCCATCACCACCATGTCAGGCTCGATTCCTGAGGCCTGGAAGCTCCACAGGTGCGTCCCGGACCGGCCGTGGCCGGCTTGTACTTCGTCGGCCACCATCAGCCCGCCCAGGGCCCGCACCCTCCGGGCTGCTTCCCGGAAGTAGGAAGGAGGGGGCGACAGGATGCCGTCGGCGGTGAAAGCCGGGTCCAGGTACATGGCGGCGAGGCCGTGGCCGCCGAGCGCCCGGGCAGCGTCATCGACGTGGGCAGCGTACCGCTGCGCCCACCCCTCCTGGTCCTGCCGGTACGGACCGCGGTACCCGTCGGGCGCGGGAATCGTGGCGACGTGGGCAGGCTGCTGCCCCTTCTCCCACTCTTCGGGGGACAGGGCATGAGTAGCCTCGGTCAGCCCGTGGTAGGCGTAGGCGGTCACGACCGCGCCAGCCGGCCGGTGGCCGCGCGGGCGATCCGCCAGGCGAGGTCGTTGGCCTCGCTGCCGGAGTTCACCACCATGACGGCGTCCAACCCCGGCGGCAGGGTGGCCTTCAGCCGTTCAGCGAGCTCGACGATTGCCTCGTGCAGGTAGCGGCTGTGGGTCGCCAGCAGCCGCTGCTGCTGCGTCACCGCATGCACGACCCCCGGGTGGCTGTGACCGACCACGGGCACGTTGTTGTAGCAGTCGAGGTACCGCCGGTCGTCGGGATCGAACAGCCAGACACCCTCACCGCGGACCAGGTGCACGGGGTGTTCGTAGAACAGTGGCGAGCGGGGCAGCGCCCGGCGGCGGCGCTCAAGCAGATCGCTGGTGGCAGACCTCCGGTAGGGAAGCCGTCGGCAGGCCTCACGGAAGCGCCGCGCCACGGCGTCTATCCCCATCGCCTCGATATCGTCCAGGAAGGCGCGGGCTCCCGGCTCGCCGCTCGAGACATAGGCGGCATTGCCCGGATAGAGCCGCTGCCGCCAGGCGGTGACCGTGATCTCGGTGGCCAGCCTGGCCGTCACCAGATCCGCGAGCAGCCCGGCCTCCTCGTCTTCCAGCGGCGTCACCGACACGTAGCCGCGGATCATCGCATCG
Source organism: uncultured Actinomycetes bacterium (assembly GCA_963751175.1). Taxonomy (GTDB): domain Bacteria; phylum Actinomycetota; class Actinomycetes; order Streptosporangiales; family Streptosporangiaceae; genus RYN-230. The sequence continues at coordinate 9,302 of CAVVTM010000021.1, forward strand.
GCCGCATCGATGGCGTCTTCCCGGCCGTGGAGCACATCGGCGACGGCGATGGCGAGATCGCAGACCAGTGGCGCATGGGTCATGTCCCCGAAGTCCACGATCCCGCTGACCCGGAGGTCATCTCCCACCAGCACATTGTCCAGGCTCATGTCCCCGTGGATCACCTGCGCCCGGAGCCCGGGCAGCGCCGGTGCGACCAAGGCCTGGAACCGATCCAGAACCCTTTCCACCTGAGCCTTGCGGGGGCCGTCGGACAGATGGGTGAGCAGCGGGCGGAGCTCGGGCAGGCGGGTGATGTCCCACAGGATCTCGTAGTCGGCGGCGGGGTGGAAAAAGCCACGCAGCGCCCGCCCCAGCCGGGCAGTGATCTGCCCATGGGACCAGATCGCCTCGGTGGTGAGCGCCGTGTTCGCGGCCACCTGCCCGGGCAGGAACGTGAAAAGTCGTGCCGGGTAGCTCCGGCCGTCCGGCCCCGGCACCTCGACCCAGGATTCCCCCGCCACGGTCGGCAAGGCACGCATCACTGGCAGACCCGGGTCCACCTGCTCGATGTGGCAAAGCGCGGCAGCCTGCATCTCCAGAATGGGCCGGTCATCCGCCGGATTTGAGATCTTGAACAGGAAGCGCTGCCCGTCGGCCGTGCGTGCCCGGAAGTTCTCGTCCCGTTCCCCCACCAGGGAATCCAGGGATGACGATTCCACGCCGAACCCTTCCCGCAGGATCTGCCTGGCGGCCTCCTCGCCGAACGCAGGTGGCGTGCTCTCCAGGGGGTCAGGGCGCTTCACCATAGGCCCGAAGGCTATCTTGCGGCCTGCCGGACGACCACCGCCGCCGGCCTGCCCGCCGGACCCATTCGGGCAGCTAGGCACACAGCACTAGAAATGCATGAAGAGTTTCCGGGCGGGCTGGCCCGGGAACGGCTGCTTGCGACTGGCCACGGCTCTCCCCGGAGCTGTACGACTCCAGAGGTGCCCGAAGTTGAGGCCAGGAGGTGGAAGATGGCTGAGCAGCGGGTCCTGGGCCTCGTACTCGCAGGTGGAGCGGGCAAGCGCCTCGCGCCTTTGACCGACGACCGTGCCAAGCCAGCCGTTCCCTTCGGCGGCCTCTACCGGCTGGTGGATTTCACGCTATCCAACCTGGTCAACGCCGGATGCCAGCGCATCTGCGTCCTCACCCAATACAAGAGCCACAGCCTGGACCGGCATCTCACCACCACCTGGCGGCTGAACAGCCTGCTGGATAACTACGTGACACCGGTCCCGGCGCAGCAACGGCTCGGCCCGCGCTGGCAAACCGGCTCGGCAGATGCGATCTACCAGTCGCTGAACCTCATCTACGACGACCGGCCCGACATCGTGATGGTCTTCGGGGCCGATCACGTCTACCGGATGGACCCGAGTCAGATGATCGACCAGCACGTGGCCTGGGGCGCGGGCGCGACGGTCGCGGCAGTCCGCGTCCCGAGGATGGAGGCGAGGGACTTCGGCGTCGTGCAGACGGCGCCGGACGGCCACAGCATCGAGGCGTTCCTGGAAAAGCCTGCCGACCCGCCGGGGCGCCCCAGCCACCCGGACCAGGCATTCGCGTCCATGGGCAACTACGTGTTCGACAGCGAGGTGCTGGTGGAGGCGCTCCGGAAGGACGCGGCGGACGATAGCAGCCAGCACGCCATAGGCGGCGACATCATGCCGATGCTGGTACGGGAGCGCGCCGCGCACGTCTATGACTTCCTTCAGAACAAAGTTCCCGGCGCCGATACCCGCGACCTGGGCTACTGGGGGGACGTGGGGACGATCGATTCCTATTTCGACGCGCACATGGACCTGTGCGCGGCGTATCCGCAGTTCAACCTGTACAACGACCGGTGGCCGATCCTGACCCACGTGCCGTCGCAGCCGCCAGCCAAGTTCGTGCATAACGACGGCGACCGGGTGGGCCGGGCGATCGACAGCACAGTCAGCCACGGCGTCATCGTCTCCGGCGGGCTGGTGCTCAACTCAGTCCTGTCGCCGGGAGCGCGAGTAGACAGCTGGGCCAGGGTCGAGCGGTCAGTGGTGCTGCACAACACTCGTATCAACCGGCATGCCGTGGTCGAGAACGCCATCCTGGACAAGAACGTCGTCGTGCTCCGGGGCGCCGCGGTCGGGGTGGATAAGGAGCATGACCGGGCCCGCGGTTTCGCAGTCTCCGCAGGCGGCGTCACCGTGGTCGGCAAGGGGCAACTGGTCACACCGTTATTGCCGGCAGCCCTGGCCGCGCGCCCGGCGCTGCACTGTCTGACCACCCCCCCACATGATCACGTTCTTCTCTAACCGGACTGGTCGATCGCGGAGGCGGAGCGGGCCTGGTCGCGCAGGACGTTTTTCAGGATCTTGCCGGTGGAGGTCTTGGGCAGGGGCCCGAACACCACGGTCTTGGGTGCCTTGAAGCGGGGCAGGTTCGCCCGGCAGTGCTCGATCAGCTCGGCCTCGCTGGCCTGCGCGCCCGGTTTGAGCTCTACGTAAGCCCGCGGGGTCTCACCCCACTTGGGGTCCGGCTGGGCGACGACGCCAGCCATGGCGACGGCGGGGTGACGGTAGAGCACGTCCTCGATCTCGATCGAGGAGATGTTCTCGCCGCCTGAGATGATCACGTCCTTGGCCCGGTCCTTGATCTTCACGTAGCCGTCAGGCTCGACTACTGCCAGATCGCCGGAATGGAACCAGCCGCCGTCGAAGGCCTCCCGGGTGGCGGCCGGGTTCTTCAGATAGCCCTTCATGGTGATGTTGCCGCGAAACACGATCTCGCCCATGGTCTGCCCGTCCGCGGGCACGGGGCGGCTGGTCTGCTCATCGATGACCGTCATAGCGTCCTGCAGCTGGTACCGCACGCCCTGCCGGCCGTTGCGCTCTGCCCGCCCCGCGGCGTCCAGACTGTCCCATCCCTCGTGCTTGGCGCATACCGCAGCGGGCCCGTAGGTTTCGGTCAGCCCGTATACGTGGGTCAGGTCAAAGCCGAGCCGCTCCATCCCCTCGATCATGGTGGCCGACGGCGCGGCCGCGGCCACCATGGCCGAGACCCGTCCGATGCCCTCGTGCAGCTCATCGGGAGCACTGATCAGCATGCTGTGCACCACAGGGGCCCCGCAGTAATGCGTGACACCTTCTGCCCGCATCAGCCGGAAGATGTCCGCGGCGTCCACCCTGCGCAGGCACACGTTCGTGCCCACGTTGGCCGCGACCGTCCAGGGGAAGCACCACCCGTTGCAGTGGAACATCGGCAGCGTCCACAGATAGACGCTGTGCCGGGGCATGCCCCAGGTGAGGATGTTCCCGACCGCATTCAGGTGCGCGCCGCGGTGGTGGTAGACCACGCCCTTGGGCTTTCCGGTGGTTCCCGACGTGTAGTTCAGCGAGATCGCCTGCCATTCGTCGGCTGGCTCGACCCGCTCGTACCGCGGTGCCGCGCCGGCCAGCAGGGCCTCGTAGCCCACCTCTCCCAGCAGATCCCCCGGCCCGTCGTACTCTGGGTCGTCGATGTCGATCACCAGCGGGCTGGCCTGGCACTGCCGCAGCGCCCCGGCCACCGCCGGGGAGAACTCCCGGTCGGTGATCAGCACCCGGGCCTCGGCGTGATCGAGGATGAACGCGATCGTCGCGGCGTCCAGCCGGGTGTTGATCGTGTTCAGCACCGCGCCGGTCATCGGGACGCCGAAGTGCGCCTCGATCATCTCCGGGGTGTTCGCCGCGACCACCGACACCGTGTCACCGTGGCCCACGCCCCGCGCCGTCAACGCGGAGGCAAGCCGGTGGCACCGCTCGCGGGTTTGCGCCCAGGTAAACCGCCGCGCACCATGGACGACGGCCAGCCGCTCAGGATAGACCTCGGCGCTCCAGTCCAGGAACGTCAGCGGAGTCAGCGCCGCATGGTTCGCCGCGTTGGCATCCAACCCTGTCCGATACATCGCGCTCATAACGCCTCCGCTGCCTGGAAATGCCCGGGCGTATCACCAGCACAGATCCCCGCCTGCGCCCCGCGGCCCGATGCCGCTAGCACAAGCATGCGCCCGCTTCACCCGCCCGCGACAGATGCGCCCCGGGTGAAGCCCTCGACTGCCCATCCTGACGGCGGCCACCAGCCATGATCACCCGTGCCCCGGACGTGCGGGACCTCGCCCGCTCACCAGCGTCTCGGGTAAGACAATCCGCAGGCGGCCACGCGGTGCTTTCGCCGAATTCCTTCTGCTGCCCCGGCTATCAGGCGGGCGGCGCGAAAAACTCCAGCGCGATTCCATCGGGGTCGCGGAAAGAGACGCCGGAACCGTAATGCGCGTCCACGATTCCGCCGTGCACGATCCCCAGCCTGTCCAGGCGGCCGACCCACTCCTGCAGCTCACCGCGGTCGCGGCACGCGAAGGCGACATGATCCAGACCGGTGCGATGCTCGTCGAACCGGTCACCGGCGGCATCGGGGTGTGTATGCAAACCGAACAGCTGACCGCCACCGAGAGCGAACACGGTGTGGTGGAAGCCCCCGATCTGCTCGTCCTCGTCCAGAACGGGCTCGGCGGCCAGCAGTTCGCTGTACCAGCGAGTGCTTCTCTCCAGATCAGTCACGGTCACGGCGACATGGGTGATCGGCGGGAACTCAGGCACAGCGGCCTCCTGATTGACGGCGGAAACACCTGCGGGGTTACCGAGGTCATCTGTCGGGCTGCTGACGACATTAACTCCGCGAACCGAAGTAAAGCTGTCTCCTCTACCGCTGCAGGCACCCGATCAGGTCCCGACCGTATCAACTCACATGTCTCCCCTGCATCATCCGCAGTCTCGCTTCTTGCCGCGGCACACGAGCGCAGATCCTCATTGGCGAGCCTGCGTTCGATTCCCGCCAGGCAGCTGAGGCCGGGCCCAGCAGGTGGCATCCTGGTGACACTGGGTAATTCATCGCGACGCTGCGCTGCGGGCCGTCGATGGGATCACCATGCGGATCACATGCTGGTCGCCTCCCCGGCAGGCAAAGCGCCGCCGATCAAGATCCTCGTCCCCGCTAGAGGGCTTGGGCGGCATAGAGGGCTTGGGCACGGCCGGGGCACTACCGGCCGTGCCGATGAGCTCCACCGTGCCGCCCGCTGCCTATGCGGCCTACCGGGCTACCTCCAACTACGTCAGCCCCGATGGCCGGACCGTCCAGTACTTCGCTGACCTGAGGGCGGGCGACCCGGCCGGCACATCCGCGCTCAATGCAGTGCCAGCGATACGCTCGGCCATCACCCGCCTGGCCAGGGTGGTAGGTGCCTAGATGATGACCCGGATCCGGGAGGAGGCCCGGACCCTGCGGCTTCGCGACGCGGTGACACGCTCCATCGGCGTGACCGGAACGACGGTCACCTCCGCCGGGCTCGTGCTGGCCGGCACCTTCCTCGTGCTCGCCGTCGTCGCAGGCAGCGAACCGGGAGGCAGGCAGATCCGCGACATCGGCCTGGGCTTGGCCCTCGGCATCCTGATGGACGCCTTCCCGGTCCGAACCCTCCTCGTTCCGTCCGCCGTCATCCTGCTTGGCAGATGGAACTGGTGGCCATCGCGGCCAAGGCCGCTGCCGGACGGCCCAGGGATTGTCCCCGATCACCCGCGGCAGTCGGCTGTCGGCACGGCACATCTTCCCTAGGTTCCTGCCCCGGGCACCAGCCCGCCGTTCTCGTAGTCCGCTGGTTTCAGTGACAGACTCGGCGCATGAGCTTCTCGGCGGTCCCGGCTCACGGGAACCGCGGATGATTTCGTGGGGTCAGCCGCGAGCAAGGGAGCGAGCGTGGATCAGCTCAGCCTCGGAGTGGTAGCACGGTCGCGGAAGGAGAACGAGCGGCGGCTCGCGATCCATCCGCTGCACGTCGGGCGGATTGATCCCGGCCTGCGGGAACGCGTTTATCTCGAGCGCGGCTACGGCGAGCGGTTCGGCATCCCCGATGACCAGCTGGCATCGTGCGTGGCCGGGCTCCGGACTCGCGAGGAACTCCTCGCGGAATGCGACGTCATCCTGCTGCCCAAGCCGCAGCACGAGGACCTCGCGCAGATGCGCGACGGGCAGGTCCTGTGGGGCTGGCCGCATTGTGTCCAGGACGAGGCGATCACCCAGCTGAGCATCGAGCGGCGGCTGAGCCTGATCGCCTTCGAGGCGATGAACTACTGGAATGCCGACGGTTCGTTCAGCTTGCATGTTTTCCACAAGAACAACGAAATGGCCGGTTACTGCTCGGTGCTGCATGCCCTGGAACTGATCGGGACGACGGGTGAGTATGGCCGCCGGCTCCGGGCGGCCGTCATCAGCTTCGGGGCCACGGGCCGGGGCGCGGTGACGGCCCTCAACGCGCACGGCGTCAGCGACGTTGACGTCCTGACCCATCGGAACATCAACGCTGTCGCCTCCCCGATCCACTCGGCGCGCATGGTGCACTTCGAGCAGGACGCGGGCGACCCGAGCCGCTGCCACGTGGTCCGCGGGACCAGCCAGATACCGCTGGCAGCTTTCCTGGCCGAGCACGACATCGTGGTCAACTGCGTGCTGCAGGACACCGACGCACCACTGATGTTCGCCACCACGAGCGACCTCGGATCGTTCGCCCGCGGCAGCCTCATCGTGGACGTGTCCTGCGACGAGGGCATGGGCTTCAGCTGGGCGCGCCCCACCACCTTCGCCGAGCCCATGGTCACGGTCGGCAATGACATCAGCTATTACGCCGTGGACCACAGCCCGTCGTACCTGTGGAACTCCGCTACCTGGGAGATCAGTGAGGCCCTGCTCCCGCACCTGCGCCCGGTGCTCTCCGGCCCCCTGGCGTGGGACTCGGACGAGACGATCCGGCGCGCCGTCGAAATCCGCGACGGGGTCATACTCAACCCGCGCATCCTGTCTTTCCAGCAGCGTTCACCGGATTATCCGCACCCATGGCACCTGCAGGAACACCAGGCAGGTCACGACCGGTCCTGACATCGCCGGAGATCACGCGGGGCGTCATCCGCCTCCCGTCGCGGTGAGGTGGCTGATCACGAGCCTGGCACCGTGCCTGTCCAGCGTGGTCACGATGCCCCCGGGAGTGCCGCCAGCCAGGTGCTCACCCGCGTGACCGCCCCAGCACCTGAGGTCTCAACGAGATCGGCGACGGTGATCCGGCCGGGCGGGCACCCTTCGTCAGCTGCGGCCCTGCAGGACGGGTCGCAGCGCATCGAGGGTGGCGGGGTCTTCGATAGTGGAGGGCACGGGCTCGTCATTGTCACCGTCGGCGATACCGCGCATGGTCTTGCGAAGAATCTTGCCTGAGCGAGTCTTCGGCAGTCCTGCGACGATGTCGACCCTGCGCAGCGCGGCGACGGCGCCGATCCGGGCGCGGACCAGGTCAATGAGCTCGGCGCTCAGCACGTCGGGGTCGGTCTCGATACCGGCTTTGAGCACGACGAATCCACGCGGGATCTGGCCCTTGAGCGGGTCATTGACGCCAATGACCGCGCATTCGGCGACCGCGGGATGGCTGGAAAGTATCTCCTCCATCTCCCCCGTGGACAGCCGGTGGCCGGCCACGTTGATGACGTCGTCGGTGCGGCCCATCACGTAGACGTAGCCGTCCTCGTCGCGGAATCCTCCGTCCCCGGTGATGTAGTAGCCAGGGTGCTGCACCAGGTAGGACTGGATGAACCGCTCGTCGTCCCCCCACAGGGTGGTCAGGCAGCCCGGTGGCAGCGGCAGCCGCAGCACGATCTCCCCGGTGGTGCCTGGCGGGACGTCGGTGCCGGCGACCGAGTTGACGACGTGCAGGTCGTAGCCGGGTACCGGCACGCTCGGCGAGCCCGGCTTGGTGGGCAGCGGGTCAAGGCCCATCAGGTCCGCCGCGATCGGCCAGCCGGTCTCGGTCTGCCACCAGTGGTCGATCACGGGAACGTCGAGCAGCTCGCCTGCCCACCGGTACGTTTCCGGATCGAGCCGCTCGCCCGCCAGGAACAGGTACTGGAAGTGCGACAGGTCATACTTCCTGGCGAAGTTACCGGCCGGGTCTTCCTTCTTGATGGCGCGGAACGCGGTGGGCGCGGTGAACATCGCCTTGACGTTGTGCTCGGAGATCACCCGCCAGAACGCTCCAGGGTCCGGGGTGCCGACCGGCTTGCCCTCATACAGGACCGTGGTACAGCCCGCCAGCAGCGGCGCGTAGACGATGTAGGAATGCCCGACCACCCAGCCAATGTCAGACGCGGCCCAGAACACCTCGCCGGGCTTGATGTCGTAAATGTTCTCCATGCTCCAGCGCAGCACGACAGCATGGCCCCCGTTGTCGCGGACAACACCCTTCGGCTTCGCGGTAGTACCGGACGTGTACAGGATGTACAGCGGGTCGGTTGCCGCGACCTGGACGCAGGCAGCGGGCTCAGCGGCCGCCATCGCCTCCTGCCAGTCCAGGTCACGCCCCTCGGTCAGCGTCGCGGCGGCCTGCGGCCGTTGCAGGATGACGCACCGGCCCGGCTTCGCCGTCGATAGCTCGATCGCCTTGTCCAGGATCGGCTTGTACTCCAGTACCCGGCTGACCTCGATGCCGCAGGAAGCCGACACGACGACCTTAGGCGCCGCATCGTCGATGCGGGCGGCCAGCTCGGGAGCGGCGAAGCCGCCGAATACGACGGAGTGCACGGCGCCGATCCGGGCGCAGGCGAGCATCGCGACCACCGCCTCGGGGATCATCGGCATGTAGATCACCACGCGGTCGCCCATGCCCGTGCCGAGGCCGCGCAGCACCCCCGCAAACCGCTCCACCTGATCCAGCAGTTCGCGGTAGGTGAACGTGCGGCTGGTACCGGTCACCGGGCTGTCGTAGATGAGCGCCGCCTGGTCGCCGCGGCCGAGACGCACATGCCGGTCCACCGCGTTGAAGCAGGTGTTCATCAGGCCGTCGGCGAACCAGCGGTAAAACGGCGGGTTGGCCCGGTCCAGCACCACGGTCGGCTGGCGGTACCAGTCGATCCCTTCGGCTGCCGCGCCCCAGAAGCGCTCCGGGTCGGTAAGACTCTGCTGAAACGCTTCCGCGTAACGGCCCATGACTGTTCCTCCTTGGCACGGAAGGGCTTGGTGGTATCGGCGTCCGGTGCTTACTTCTTGCTGAGCGGGCCGAGCGGCAGGATGGCGTGACCGTAGCTTGCCTCGCAGACCTCGGCGAGCGCCAGGTAGAACGCGCCTGCCGCTACCGCCAGGCCGATCCATCCGCCGGCCCTGATGAGCCCGGATGCCGCCGGGGTGGGCACGGCCGCCGTGTAGTTGCCGGCGCCCAGCACGAAGAAGGTGGCGCCCAGCAACAGGAGCGTCGTGACCACCGCGATGTTGGTGCGCAGCGATGCGGCCAGCATGATGACGGTGAAGATGCCGAAGGCGTACAGGAACAGGCCGAGCGCGTGGCCCACCTGGGTCACCGGTACGCCCTTGAGGAAGAAGAGGGCGATGGCGAACAGGGACAGCCAGAATGCGCCGTATCCGGTGAACAGCATGCCGCCGAAGGTGTTGCCCATCCGCAGCTGGATGACCCCGGCGATGAGCTGGGCGAGCCCGCCGAATGCGAACGCGACGCCGAAGACCACCGGCAGGGTGCCGTAGTTGACCAGGTTGGCGTTGATCATGCTGAGCATGAAGGTGGTAGTTGCGAAGCCGGCCAGGGCGAGCGGCGCGGAGTTCCCCCACACCACCCCGCTGGCTGCGGGACCTCCGGGTACTGGTGAACTGGCAGGTGCAGGCTGGCGGTCATGGTCGATGGAAGCCACGTGATCTCCCCCAACAGGTATGGGCTAATTGTGGCGAGCATGCGCTTGTGGCGGACCCGTACCCAGATGCCATAAGTCCTGAAAAGACCCTGCCGGAAGTAAGTCCTGCTCCCGCCCGCGCCCCAGGCCATCCCATCCTGCGGCCTTGGGGAGGGGCCATGACCAGGTCACGTCGCTATCCGAGGCAGCTCTTCACCCGGCTCGCCGGCACACGGACGGTGGTCCTGCACTGGAACGGCAGTCGCTGGACGCGGTTCTGACCTAACCGCCATGCCAGCAGGTGAGGCGGGTGTGCTCTGCGCCCAGCACAGTCCTGTCCCCGGGCGTCCTCATCTCCGCCGCCTGGCTGTCACAGTTGGCCGGCCTGCCGGGTCATTGAGATACAACCCGCAGGAACAGCAAGGAGATCACCATGGACCCCCGTCTCAACTACTACGGCACCGGCGTGGCGGCGAAGTTCACGAAGTACATCAACTCGGCGGGCTCGGTCGTGTCTGATTCAACGCTGCCGGCCGCGACCCAGGAGCTGGTGAAGATCCGGGCCAGCCAGATCAACGGCTGCGCCTACTGCACCGACATGCACACCAAGGACGCCGGGCACGCCGGGGAAAGCCCGGTCCGGCTTAACCTGATCGCGGCGTGGCGGGAGGCCACGGTCTTCACCGAGGCCGAGCGGGCCGCGCTGGAACTCACCGAGCAGGGCACCCGCATCGCCGACGCCGCCCCCGGTGTCACCGACGACGCCTGGTCGAACGCGGCCAAGCACTACGACGATGACCAGCTCACGGCGCTGGTGTCCCTCATCGCCCTCATCAACACCTACAACCGCATCAACGTCATCATCCAGCAGCCCGCCGGTGACTACCAGCCCGGCCAGTGGGGATGACCACCGGCCTGGCTCAGCCGGGATCACGGGGCTGGGCGGCCCTGGCCGCCTCGGCGGCGGCGGCGGATAGCAGCCGCGTGATCACCTGCACTGGGTGATGTCCGGCCGGCCGCCGGGTGCGATGGTACGGCCCTGGTCGTCCCTTCGCGTGGATTGAGCTGGCCGCATGGATGTGAGTCAAACGGCCGGAGCGGGCCGCGCCGCTGAACGCACCCCTGCAGCGGCGGGGATCGTCTTGCTGACGCTCGCCTCGGCGCAGTTCCTGATGACGCTGGACAGTTCGGTCATGAACGTCTCGATCGCGACCGTCGCCAAGGACGTCGGCACGACGGTGACCGGGATCCAGACCGCGATCACCTTCTACACGCTGGTGATGGCCTCGCTCATGATCACCGGCGGCAAGGTCGGCCAGATCCTCGGCCGCAAGCGTGCCTTCGCCATCGGGTGCGTCATCTACGGGTGCGGGTCGCTGACCACCTCACTCGCGGGCAATCTCGCCGTGCTGATGCTGGGATGGTCAGTCCTGGAAGGCGTCGGCGCCGCGCTGATCATGCCGGCGATCGTCGCCCTGGTCGCATCGAACTTCGCCCGCGATCAGCGCCCGCGCGCCTACGGGCTGGTCGCCTCGGCCGGTGCGATCGCGGTGGCGGCCGGGCCGCTGATCGGCGGCCTGCTGACCACCTATGCCTCCTGGCGGTGGGTGTTCGCCGGTGAGGTCCTCGTGGTGCTCATCATCTTGTTGCTCACCCGCCGCATCGCCGACACCCCGGCCGAGGAGGGTGTGCATCTCGACCTCGTGGGGACCGTGTTGTCCGCCCTCGGCCTTGGCCTCATCGTGTACGGGGTCCTCCAGTCCGGGGCGTGGGGTTTCGTCCAGGCCAAGACCGGTGCTCCTGAGTGGCTGGGGCTGTCCCCGGTGATCTGGCTGCTCCTGGCCGGCGGGGTTACGCTGCGGGTCTTCCTGTGGTGGGAGAGTCACCGCCTGGCGCGCGGGGCCTCCGCGCTCATTGACCCGGCGATGCTGCGGAACCCGATGCTGCGGGGCGGGCTCACCTCGTTCTTCTTCCAGTACCTCCTGCAGGCCGGCCTCTTCTTCGCCGTGCCGTTGTTCCTGTCGGTGGCGCTCGGGCTTTCGGCGATCGCCACCGGCGTCCGGCTGCTGCCGCTCTCCATCACCCTGCTGCTGGCCGCCGCGGGCATTCCCAGGGTCTTTCCGCACGCCTCACCACGCCGCGTGGTCCAGATCGGGTTCGTCGCCCTGTTCGCCGGCATCGTGATCATGATTCTCGCGCTGGAGGTGGGCGCGGGACCTGAGATCGTGACCTGGCCGATGCTGCTCGCGGGCCTGGGCATCGGCGCGCTGGCCTCACAGCTCGGCGCCGTGACCGTCTCGTCGGTGCCCGACGAGCAAAGCGGTGAAGTCGGCGGAGTCCAGAACACGGTCACCAACCTCGGCGCGTCCATCGGAACCGCGCTGGCCGGCGCGGTACTCATCTCCGCGCTGACCTCATCGTTCCTCAGCGGCGTCGAGAACAACCCCGCGGTACCCAAGAATGTCTCCTCCCAGGCGCAGGTGGAACTGGCCGGAGGCGCCCCCTTCATCTCCGACAAGGACCTGAAGACCCAGCTCGACAAGGCCAACGTGCCCGCGCAAACTGCCGACGCGATCGTCAAGGAGAACGAAAAAGCCCGCATCGACGGACTGCGCGCAGCATTGTCACTGCTCGCCATCATCGCGCTGTTGGCACTGTTCGCCAGCCGCCGGCTCCCAACCCGGCAGCCCTCGGACGCACTCACGAGCGAGCCCGCAGCCGGATCACCAGGGCCGCCCGAAGGCGCCAGCGTCCCGTCCGGATAACGAAACGCCCGGCGGCATCCCGGGCCACGTATCGCCGATCCTGCCTGAGGCTCCGGCGCCAGCGGCCCCTTTAACGGTCCCATTGAGGCCAGCCGCATCCGAGAAGCTCACCTGTATTCTCAGTGTCAAGGCAGCGGCCTGTCACGCTTGAAGGGCAGTTGGTCCTGTATGGGGGAAGACCTCCTGGCGCCTGCGGGTGCCCTTCCTGAACCGGATCTCGTCCAGGGCTGGCGTTCGTTCATGTTCGCTCCAGTCGGCGACGGGCAGCGACGCCGCCGCGGGAGTGACGGGGCGCGCCTGGCGGGTGCCGTTCTCGCCCTGGTGTGCTGCGTACTCGTCATCCACTACGAGTCCCGCATCGACCGGGCCATCGCCCAGGTCATCCATCCGCCGCCGCGGAGCATCACCTGGCTGGTGACCGTGGTGTACAGCGCCGGGTGGATCGGCATCACGATCCTCCTGCTGGCCCTGACGCTGGTCGCGCGCCGCTGGGTGGCCGCACGCGACATTGCGCTGAGCGCGGTCATCGCGGCGGCGCTGTGCGGCGTCCTCACCCTGGCACTCGGAAGCCGGGGCGGCAGACCGGGCGGGGTCGTGATCAGCGGCTTCTACATGCGTTTCCCGGTTCTTCAGATCGCGCTTTTCATGGCCGTGGCGACAGCGGCGTTGCCCTATCTGGCCCGGGGCGTGCAACGCCTCGTCGAGATCTTCATCGCCCTGGTGGCGCTGGCCTCAGCGGTCGGAGGTCACGGGCTGCCGGTCAATGTCCTCGGGAGCCTGGCCATCGGCTGGGGCGCGACAGCGGTGGTCAGGCTGGTGTTTGGCTCACCGCTCGGCCTGCCCTCGATTGACGATGTGCGCGCCTTGCTCGGCGAGCTCGGCATCCGCCCGGGAACCATCCGGCCGGCGGAACGGCAGGTCTGGGGAGTAGCCAAGTACGAGGGCACCGCCGTGGGGCAGGAACAACCGCCGGGTGAGCGCATCGGCATAGCGGTCTATGGCCGGGATGCGGCCGACGCCAAGCTCCTCACCAAGGTCGGCAGGTTCCTGTTTTACCGGGACTCCGGGCCGAGCCTCACGCTGACCCGGCTCCAGCAGGTGGAACACGACGCCTACCTCACCATGCGGGCGGGCCAGGCAGGCGCGGCCGTGCCTGAGATCCTGGAGGCAGGAACGGCCGGATCGTCCGGGGACGCCCTGCTTGTCTGCCGTTTGCCGCCCGCGAAGACGCTGTCCGATGCGGAGGCCGCCAGTATCAGCGACTCCACCCTCGACGGGATTTACCGCCAGTTGCTGACTCTCCGCCAGGCGCGCATCTCGCACGGCGCCATGAGTGGCGACGTGCTGCTGATCGATCCGGTGGCTGGCACCTGCGTCGTGGCAGACTTCCGCAACGCCACCTCGAACGCTTCGGTGTATCAGCTCGATCGCGACATGGCTGGTGCTATCGCGGCGATTGCCCTGGTGGCCGGCCCTGAACGAGCGGCCGGCTCCGCGGCCAGGTGCCTGGAGCCGGAGGTGCTGCGCGGCGCACTCCAGCATCTCCACCGGGCTGCGCTGGACCCGGCGCTCAGCCGGGGCCTGCGGGCCAGGCGCGGGCTCTTGGAGGATGTCCGGCAGCGTGCCGCCCGGGCCAAGTCGATCGATGTGCCGGCCCTGGTGGAGCCCCGCCGGGTGAGCTGGCCCACGCTGATCATGGTGGTCGGTACGCTTATCGGCGGCTGGGCGCTGGTCGGCGTGCTCATCGACGTCTCCAAGTCGTTCGACACCGTGCTCGGTGCCCACTGGCTCTGGGTGATCGCGGCGTTCATCCTGGCCCAGCTGGCCTTCGTGGCGTCAGCTGTCGAAGGAATCGGCAGCGTGGCCGGAGCGCTCCCGTTCGGCCGGGTGGTAGCGGTCGAATTCGCCAACTCCTTCAGCGCGCTGGCGGGCGGGACAGCCGCGGTCTTCGCCACCCGGGTGCGGTTCTTCCAGCGGCAGGGCTACGACGCGTCGGTGGCGTTGAGCTCAGGCGCGATCATGGCTGCCTCCAGCTGGATCGCGATCGCCGTGCTGTTCCTCGTTTCGCTGCCGTTCGCCTGGGGGTCGCTCGACCTCGAGGCCGCCCCTCAGTCCGGCGGGAATTCCAAGCTGGTGTGGATCATCCTGGCCGTCGTGGTGGTGGTTGCCCTGGTGGCCGGCCTGGCCCTGGCCGTGCCCAGGCTCCGCAGGCTGGCCGCCGAGAAGGTGCTCCCCAAGGTGCGCGACATCTGGGGCAACCTCAAGCAGGTAGCCAGCTCTCCGCGCAAGCTGGTGCTCCTGGTAGCCGGCTCCTTTGCCCAGGAACTGATCGTGGCCATGGCCCTCTCCGTCTCGCTGCGGGCCTTCGATGACCACCTCCGGCTTCCCACCCTGATCGTGGTCATCACCGTGGCCGGGATCATTGGGGGCATCTCGCCGTCGCCCGGCGGAATGGGAGTGGTGGAAGCAGGCATGATCCTCGGCCTCACAGCGGCCGGAGTCTCGGAATCCGACGCCACCGCCGCGGTTTTCATCCAGCGGCTGTTCACGTCGTACCTGCCGCCCATCTGGGGCTGGGCCACCCTCGTGTGGATGCGGAAGCGAGAGTACCTATGAGTGCCGCACACCATCACCACGGCTGCCGTGCTCAGGAGGCTGAACGACCCGGCGGTTGAACTACCCAGGCGGGAGGTCCACGACGCCGCGGGCGACCGGCGCGACCGGCCCGCCCACCGCCGGCTGCGCACCAGAATCTCGCGGCCGGCGATGACGAAGACCCACGAACGTTCCGGCTCCCCGGCGGCATAGCGCTCATGCAGTGCGGCCGCGGCACCGATGACCGGATGCCCCGCGAACGGCAACTCCTCTTCGGCAGTGAAGATCCTGGCTGGCACCCAGCCGGCCTCCGGCTGGAACTCAGCCATGATCAGCTCGAACTGCCGCATCTCCGCCGTGACTGAGATCAGGCTCTCAGCCCGGAGCCCCGACGGGCTTCCGAATAGCACGATCAATCCATTGCCGGCGAAGGGCACGTCGGTGAACACATCCACATGACGGAACTCCAGCGCGGCGCCCACAATGGCCCATCATTGCATCCAGAACCGAGATGCTGCGACCAGGCCGCCGGGCTGGGGACCATCCCGGGTCAGGGACCATCCCCGGCCTGGGGACCATCCCGGGTCAGGGACCATCCCCGGCCTGGGGACCATCCCCGGCCTGGGGGTGGACGGGGCAGTCCGGCGCATGGCCTTCGCTGACGACGGCCCCGCACGCGGCGCAGACCAGGTGGGCGTAGCAGGCAGCCTCACCGCCCGGAGCCGTCTCCGGCGCTGCTGCGTCCGGGTCCAGCAGCGCGGCGAGGACCGCGGCCTGGCTGATGCTCGTGTCCCGGGTGGCGGTGAGCAGGGTGACCGGCCCCCTGCTGGCCAGCTCGCGCAGCCGGCTCAGCGCGGCCTGTGGGCCCGGCGCGGCGAGTTCGGCCCGGTAGCGCTGGATGAACTCGCCCCATTTCGCCGGGTCATGCCTGTACCACGTGCGCAGCCCGGACGACGGTGCGACATCCTTGGCCCATTCATCCAGGCTGGCTGCGTCCTTGCGCAGCCCCCGCGGCCAGATCCGGTCGACCAGCACCCGCATACCGTCGCCAGGCGCCGGGGGATCATAGACGCGGCGGACCCTGATCTCCGGCTTCATGCTGCCCTCCAGCATGAACAGGCTAGCCCTGCCCGCTCCCCGCTGGCCCGGCGGCCCGGGGTCCTTCGCCCCTCGATGCCTGCCCCGACTCATGCGAGCAGCATTAATTTGGGCCTTTTCTACTTATCAGGAAGCACTTTCCGGAATATGCCGGAATCGGCCTTGGCATTCACCGGCCCCGGGACACGGCGGGCCGCGATAAATGACCGGACCCACGTTATGCTCAGATTCAGGATGCCAGCATAAAGCTGCGCACAGGCTTCCTTCTTACTCGCAATTCCCGGGATAAACCGGCCTGGTTTCATTCGCCGGTTGCGGCGCCGGTCACGGCCGCGCCACCGCCGAGTGTCTACGATGGCGGCCATGATGCAACCCGCACCGGCCGGCTTCCCGGTCACCACCGCACTGGAGCTGCAAGGCATGGCCCTCGAGCGGGACCTCGGCGTCGCCTTCGGCCTCGTCGTGCGCAGCATGGGCGCGGTCAAGTCGATAGGCGCCGGATTCAAGGCGCTGCGCCAGGGCGAGGTGACCCAGTACACCGAGCTGCTGGAGGACAGCCGACGGCACGCGATCGACCGCATGATCGAGAACGCGCGGCTGCTGGGCGCGAACGCGGTCGTCGCGATGCGGTTCGACTCCTCCGAGATTGGCCAGCAGCTCACCGAAATCGTGGCCTACGGCACGGCGGTCGTCGCCCGGCCCGTCAGTTAGCCATGACGGGACCTCCCCCGCCGGACGGCCCGCGGTCCCTGGTCAGCGACGCCGACCGGGAGCATCTGCTGGGCTTGCTGCGGGAGCACTACGCGCGGGGGCAGCTGGACCTGGAGGAGATGAGCCGGCGGGTCGGCGTGGTGCTCGCCGCGACCTACTCCGATGAGGCCGCGGCGGCGGTCACCGACCTCCCGCTGCTGAGCCCGGCAGCGTCCGGCGGGCCGCCGGCCAGGCCGGCGCCGCGGCCGGCCCGGGCAGCGGCGGCGGCACGCGCAGCGGGCGCAGCCCGCCGCCGGGTGGGTCCCGACCCCGGAGAGGTTCCGCGACCCGTCAACGCGCGCGATCGTGCGGGTCTGGATCGACCCCGCCGACCTGAGCCGCCACTACGTGCCCGAGGCCGGCGCCTGACCCAGTGCTCGCCGAGCCCGCCCGCCGGAATCAGGATTCCGGTTTGCTAGGCTCCCTGAATCGGAAGCCCGGTTCCGCTTGGGGGAGGTCGTCGTGGCCGTGAGCAGCCAGCGCGCGCATTATCAGGTGACGTTCGCGGTGCTGGCCGCCGGCGTCGGGGCGTTCGCGCTGTTGCAGTCGCTGGTGATTCCCGTGCTGACCACCGTGCAGCACGAGCTGCACACGACGCAGGGCGCCGCGACATGGGTGCTCACCGCCTACCTGCTGTCAGCATCGGTCATGACGCCGATCCTGGGCCGGATCGGCGACATGAAGGGCAAGAAGCGGGTCTTCGTCGCCACGCTGCTCGCGCTGGCCGTGGGGTCGCTGCTGGCGGCGGTCGCGCCCTCGATCGGCGTCATGATCGTGGCGCGGGTGATCCAGGGGGCCGGCGGCGGGATGGTCCCCGTGGCGTTCGGGATCATCCGGGATGAGTTCCCGGCCGGGAAGGTGACCGGCGCGGTCGGCGTTCTCGCCTCACTGACCGCGGTCGGGGCGGGCCTCGGCATCGTCCTGGCGGGCCCGATCGTGAACGCGCTGGACTACCACTGGCTGTTCTGGCTGCCCATGATCCTCACGGTCCTCGCCGCCGTCTCCGCGATCTTGTTCGTTCCGGAGTCGCCGGTGCGCACCCCCGGGCGGATCAGCTGGCTGCCGGCCGTGCTGCTGTCCGCATGGCTGGTCGCGCTGCTGATCGCGCTGAGCGAGGCACCGGACTGGGGCTGGGGCTCGGGCCGGGTGATCGGCCTGCTCGCCGCGGCGGTGGTCCTGGCGGGGGCCTGGGTGCTGGCCGAGCTGCGCGCGGCCACGCCACTGATCGACATGAAGATGATGCGGCGGACGGCCGTGTGGACGAACAACCTGGTCGCGCTGCTGATCGGGCTGGGCATGTACGCGACGTTCGCCTTCCTGCCTGAGTTCGTGCAGACACCCTCCGCCGCGGGCTACGGGTTCGGCGCGAGCATCACCCGTTCCGGGCTGATGCTGCTGCCCTCGTCCATCACCATGTTCGTGGTGGGCATGTTCGCCGGCCGGCTCGCCCGGCAGCTCGGCGGCAAGGTCCTGGTGATCGCCGGGTGCCTGATCGGGTGCGCGGCCATGACGATCCTCGCCTTCGCGCACGCGCACCCATGGGAGATCTACCTGTCCACCGCCATCATGGGCATCGGGTTCGGGCTCGCGTTCTCGGCGATGTCGGCGCTGGTGGTCGCCGCAGTGCCGGCGTCGCAGACCGGCGTGGCCAGTGGCATGAACGCGAACATCCGCACGATCGGCGGCAGCATCGGCTCGGCGGTGATGGCCAGCATCGTCACCTCCCAGCTCGAGCCGTCGGGGCTGCCGAAGGAATCGGGCTACACGATCGGCTTCGCGGTGATGGCCGCGGGGCTGGTGCTGGCCGCGCTGGCGGGCCTGCTGATCCCGGCGGGGCGCCGCGGGCTGACGGCCGGCGAGCCGGAGCACGCCGAGATGGCGATGGTCGCCGGCGGGACTGTCGTCGGGGACAAGAGCGAATGACCGCCCTCCAGCACGGGGCCCCCGCGGCACGGCGCGACGCCGTCCGCAACTATCACCGTGTCCTGGCCGCCGCGCGTGAGGTGCTCGGCGAGTCCGGAGCCGACGCCAGCATGGAGGAGATCGCCGCCGGGCCGGCGTGGGCGTCGGCACCGTGTACCGGCGGTTCGCCAGCAAGGACGCGCTGATCGATGAGCTGCTCCGGCTGGCCCTGGAGGAGATCCTGTCGGCCACCGGACGGGCGCTGGCACGCACCGACGGGCACGGGCTCGAGGAGCTGCTGCGCGCCTTCGGGCAGTCCTTCGCCGACCACGCACGCTACGCGAGCCTGCTCCTGCAGCGCCGCACCGATGACGTCACCGCAGGCCGGATCCGGGCCGCGATCGACGAGCTCACCGCGCGTGCCATCACGGCCGGCACGATCAACCCGGGCATCACCCCCGGCGATGTCCTGGCTCTTACCTGGGCCATGCGCGGGCTGGTGCAGGCCGCCGGGGACGTCGCTCCCGGCGCGTGGCAGCGGTTCCTGGACATCCAGCTGGCCGGCATGCGGGCAGCCCGGGCCGCTGAGCAGCGCACGCCCCCTCTCATCCCGGCAGCTGTCGGCGCTGGCCCCGCGCCCGGACAGATCCGAAGATCAGGAACTGCGCAAGCCCGGCCGCTGACGGCCAGGACGCTGGAAAGGCCGAACGGACGGCCCGCGGTGGCGGACCGCTGTTCCCCGTGCCCAATTCCAGATAACGGTCTTCACGTGGCCAGGACATCCCCGGTTTCCAGAGCGTGCCCGCGGACGGTCCGGACGAAGTTGCGGATGATGTCGCCGCCGCAGGCGGTGAGGATCGATTCAGGGTGGAATTGCAGGCCTTCGGCCGGATGCCGGGCATGGCGCAGCCCCATGGGGATTCCGCCGGGGCCGCGGGCGGTGATCACCAGGTCCGGGGGCAGGGACTTTTCCTCGACGATCAGGGAGTGGTAGCGCGCGGCGCGGAAGCGCCGGGGCAGGCCGGACAGGATGCCGCCGCCATCGTGGGTGATCAGTGAGGCCTGGCCGTGGACGGGCTGCGGCGCGGTGGTGATCCTGGCGCCGCAGGCGGCGGCGATGGCCTGGTGCCCGAGGCAGATGCCGAGCAGCGGCGTCGTGGCCGCACAGGCGCGGACAACGCCGACGCTCACCCCGGCGTCCGCGGGGGTCCCGGGGCCCGGGGAGATGACGATGCCGCCAGGGCCGAAATCAGCGATGTCGCGCGGGGAGACCTCGTCGTTACGGACGACCTCGACCTGGCATCCGTTGCTGAGCAGCAGGTGGGCCAGGTTGTAGGTGAACGAGTCGTAGTTGTCGACCAGGACGATCGCCGGGCGGGCGCGGCCGCGCGGGGTCCGTCCTGGCCGGTGCCGGGGCACATGCCCGGCGGCCGGGGACGCCGGCACCAGCCGGGAATGGCGCGGCGGCCGGGGAACGCGCACCCGCCGGGAATGGCGCGGCGGCCGGGGAACACGCACCCGCCGGGAATGGCGCGGCGGCCGGGGAACGCGCACCGGCCTGGGGACGCGCACCGGCCGGCCGCCGCGCGAGGGCGGCCTGGAGGCGGGCGGTGACCGGCCCCGTTTCCCAGGCCGCCGTGGTGCCGGCGATCGACCGGACCGGGACGATGCCCTGGACGGAGTTGGTGACGAACACCTCGCTGGCGTCCAGCAGCCGCCGGCTGCTGACGGGCTTTTCAGCGGCGGGGATGCCGTCACCCCGGGCAAGGCGCAGCACCGCGGCACGCGTGACTCCGGGCAGGGGCCTGCCGTCTGCGGGCGGTGTGTGCAGGACGCCGTCGATGACCGCGAACACGTTGGCCCGGTCGGTCTCCAGGATCTCCCCGGTGCGGTCCTGGATGAGGAGATGCTCATCCGGCCCGAGGCCGTCCCCGCCTTCCCCGCCGGCCGCGCCGGCCAGGCGGGCGAGCAGGCGGCGGTCCAGCCACTTGTGGGGGCCCAGGCCGCCGGGGATGGTGACGGGATGCAGCGCTGCCGTCTCCGGAGCGGGGCTGGCCGGTATCACCTCGACGGTGACCTGCAGCGGCCCGCCAACCGGTCGCGCCGTCAGCCGCAGCCGGCCGGACGGACCGTTGGAGAGACAGGTGTCCAGGTCGGTGTGCAGGCCAGGCGGGAGACGCTTGCCGAACAGCTGCCAGGCGCTGTCGTCCAGGCGGGCGAGATGCCGGCCGAGGTCGTGACCGCGGCCCCCGGTGACGCGCAGCGAGGTGAACGCGCCAAGCGCGGGCCGGGGCCGCAGCGACGGCGGGATGGCCGGGTCCCGGGGCGCCGGGGCGCCGGGCCGCTCGCCGGGGTCTTCGCTGAGGGTGGCGTTCAGCGCCCGGATCAGGGGGCGGGCTTTCACCAGGCACTCGCGGTATTCACCGGCATCGCGGGACCGGGCGGTGATCCCGCCGCCGCTGCCCAGCCAGACCCGGCCGCCGCTGAACTCGAACGTGCGGATCGCCACGCTCAGTTCCAGGCCGGCCACGGGGCTCCGGTAGCCGATCGCTCCGGTGTACACCTCACGGGGGGTCGCCTCGAGCTCGTGGATGATCTCCAGGGCCCGGACCTTCGGGGCGCCGGTGACCGAGCCTGGCGGGAACGCCGCGGCGATCAGCTGCCCGTCCCCCGTCCCGGCCCGCAGCGTGCCGCGGACGTCTGAGACCAGATGCCACACGCCGGGGTGGGCTTCGGCACGCAGCAGCGCCGGCACCTGCACGCTGCCGGGCACGCAGGCCCGGCTGAGGTCGTTGCGCATCAGGTCGACGATCATCACGTTCTCCGCGCGGTCCTTGGCCGAACGCTCCAGCAGCTCACGTT
Source organism: uncultured Actinomycetes bacterium (assembly GCA_963751175.1). GTDB lineage: Bacteria > Actinomycetota > Actinomycetes > Streptosporangiales > Streptosporangiaceae > RYN-230. Next base: position 31,020 of record CAVVTM010000021.1, read on the forward strand.
CCCGCTGCGCGGGGAGTTCAGCGGCGGGCCGGGACCGTGTGCCCTTGATCGGCTGCGACTGCACGCTCGTCCCGCTGCGGCGCAGGAACAGCTCCGGGGACAGGCTCGCCACGGCCCCGGCCGGCGTCCGCATGAACGCGGCGTGCGGCGGGTCCAGCCGGGTGACCGCGTGGCAGAACGCGTCGAGCGGATCGCCGGTGAACGCCGCCTCGAGCCGCAGGCAGATGTTGGCCTGGAAGATGTCGCCGCGGCGGATGTAGCTGATCGCCTGGCGGACCGCTGACCGGTGCTCGTCCGCCGACGGGGTGAGCCGGAAGCTGCCGCAGGAATAGGGGCGCGGCCGGCACCCGGCGGCGCGCGCGCGGCGCGACAGCTCGCCGAACCGGCGCTGCAGCGCGTCGCCGCGGCCGGGTGTCCACAGCGCCTCGAACACCCACCTGCCGGTGGCCCGGTCGCGGCGCAGCACGTGGTCGTAATAGCCGAACCAGTAGGCGGGGAGCTGGCGGGACTCCCCCGGCGCGGGCGGCACCGGCAGGAGCTGCTCCGCGAGGCCGAAGCCCAGGTAGCCGATCCAGCCCCCGCCGAAGGCGGCCCCATCCCGGGCCGGTGGCCCCGCGGGGCGCGGCAGCGGGTCATCCAGCACGTCCGCCACCGGGCCGGGCGGACAGCACACGCGCACCGGGTCGGAGGCCACGATGTCGCCGCGGCCGGCCCACGTCCCGGCCAGGGCCACGGGGTGCGGGTCGGCCCGCACCAGCCGCAGCACGTCAGCCGCGCTCAGCTCCCAGTCAAGGGCGCGGCGCACCAGCCGGGTTGGCATTGCCTGCCCCCTCCTTCCAGGCTGCGGCCACGCGCACGGCGTCCAGGCCCGCCCGGACATCGGGCACCCGGAGCCAGTACGCGCCGGCCTCGGCGGCGAGCGCCGAGACGGCCACGCTAGCCCCATCCCGCCGGGGCGGCCGCACGAGGTGGCCGGGGAGACCTCGGGCTCAGCGCACGCCCGCGACTCAGCCTGGCCCGCGGAGCCGGGTGCCGGGCCGGATCCGGCCACAGCGTGCTGCGGATGGCGGCCTGGCAGAGTTCCGGCAGCTTTCCCCCGGCCGCGCGGGCCGCGACCCGGACGCCGGCCCAGGCCAGCGCGAAGCCGTACGCCGCGGCACCCAGCACCAGCACCGGCACCCGGACCCCCGCCGGGTCAGCGCTGGTGAGGCTGGCGGCGACGATCACCGGGGCCGCCGCCGCACCGGCGCACGCCAGGGTGCCAAGGACGCTCCCAAGCGCGTACGCCCCACATCCCTGGGCGGCCTGGGGCATGGGGCTGCCGGCCCGCTTGGCCATGGGATAGGGCAGCACGACGGTGAAGATGTTGGCCGTGGCCAGGGCCGCGCCGAGCCCGGCCAGGCCCGCGGCCAGGGCCACGAAGCCCTCCCCCGGGCTCCTGGCCGCGACCGCCAGGCCAAACGACGCCGCGGCCAGCAGCGGCACCGCGATCACCGCGACCAGCACGCCGAGCGCGCCGCGCGCCAGGCCGACGGTCACCCCGAGCAGCCCGGCCAGGTTGGCCAGCGGCCAGGCTCCCGCGGCCGAGGCGGCCAGCAGCCCCACGGCCAGCGGGCGGGTACGCAGCGGGTAGAGCGCAACCGCCGCCACCTGAGCCAGTCCGGCGGCACCGTCCGGCCTGGATGCGTTCGGATGCAGTGATCCCCGCGTCGGTCCCGGCAGAGGTGGTGCTGATCCGCACTGAGCAGGTGGCCGTGGCCGCCGGCAGTGTCCGCGCCTACCAGAACGGGTTCGAGTTCACCCTCCATATCCGCCTGCGCGGCGAGGCTGAGTCCAGTTGCGCGGGTCACTCCGATCCCTTCGAACGGCACCGGCCCCGGCGCGGCGCCCGGGAGAACGATGACCAGCTGCGGCTGGGCATTCTGTATGCCGATGGCCGCCGCGCGGCCACCACCGGCGTGCACTACCGACCGCCTGAGGAGGACGATGACGGGCGCCTGGTCTTGCGGCAGCGCGGGGGCGGTGGCAGCAGCTGCAGCCAGGACTGGGACTTCTGGGTCCACCCGCTGCCGCCCGAGGGCCCGGTGACCCTGGTCGCGTCCTGGGTGGAGCACGGCATTGCCGAGTCCCGCGCCGAATTGGACGGCGCCGCGATCCGGGCGGCTGCCGCGCGTGCCATGACGTTGTGGCCAGAAGAGCCGGAGTCCGAGCCCGGTGGTGCCTGGAGGAGCTAGAGGATCACTGGGACACGCCTGGTGACCTCGGCCCGAGGGCCGGACCTGGCCGGCCTGGTGCAGACGGCACCGGCGCCGGGCGGATGAGGCCGCCAGGAGCCGGGCGCATCCTCGCGGTGCCCAGATAGCGTGCCATTTCCCCATCCTGGGCGGACTGGCCCTATTGAATTCTTGTTTCCGCGAATGGTGGCGGCGCGGCAATAATCGGGTGACCTTAAATGCCGGGCGCCAGTTCCGGCACCGTGTCAATACGCCGATTCCACGGCAGAGGAGCGGCAGCGATGCAGGCGCCCGCCCGCAGATCCGGATCCGGACCCGGCCGCGAGGTCCGCCCTGGCCTGGGGCGGCGGGGATTTCTCTCTGTCGGCGGAGGCATCCTGGCCGGCGTGGGCACGCTCAGCCTGGCCCGGACGGCACCCGTCCTTCCGGACACGACCGGAACCGCCCCGCCCGCCAGCCCCGGCCTCCCGCCGATCTGCCCGGCCGACCCCAGGTACGCCACCATGCGCATGGGGTTCAACCGGAGGTGGGTCGGCTCCCCGGCGTATATCCAGGTGGTCAGGAACGCCCGCGAGACCGTGGCCGCCGTCCAGCGGGCCTATGACGCCGGCCTGCGGATCACCGTGCGCGGCGGCGGGCACTGCTACGAGGACTTCTCGTCCGGGAATCACGGTGGCGTCATCATCGACATGAGCGGGATGCAGGGCGTGCACCTGGACCAGGCCAGCCGGGTGTGCGTGGAGGGCGGCGCCACCCTCTGGAACGTCTACGAGACGCTGCTGCGGGACTACAACCTCACCCTGCCCGGCGGGTCGTGTTACTCGGTCGGGGCGGGCGGTCACATCGTGGGTGGCGGGTACGGGCTCCTGTCGAGGCTGCACGGCCTGACCGTGGACTACCTGGCCGCTGTGGACGTGGTCTGCGTCGACCGGCGCGGCCGGGCCCGGCTGGTACGGGCCAGGAAAGGTGATCCGGACACCGGGCGGCTGCTGTGGGCCCACACCGGCGGCGGCGGGGGCAACTTCGGCATCGTCACCGCCTACTACTTCGCGCGCCTGCCGAATCCGCCCGTGCAGGTGCGGCTCGCCACCACGACCTGGCCGTGGTCCGGCCTGGCCGCCCGGGGCTTCGCCACGCTGCTCCGGAACTACGGGCGCTTCATGGAAGCCAACAGCTCGCCATCGAGCCCTTTCGCAGGCCTGTTTTCCCTGCTCAAACTCTTCCACCAGTCGGCGGGCCAGATCTCGATGATCACCCAGGCCGCCGGGCCCGCGTTCGGGCTGCTGCCGTCCTTCCTCGCTCAGATCAGCCACGGCGTGCCGGGCGGAACGACGACGCTGGAGACGCTTCCCTGGCTCCAGGCCACGCAGACCCTCAACGGGTCCGGGCCCAACCAGCGCGGCAAGTACAAGTCCGCGTACATGAAGACGCCGTTCCCCGATGACCAGATCCGGGCCATCCACCATGCGCTGACCGACGCCCACTACACCAACCCGCAGGCATTGCTGCAGGTCGACTCCTACGGTGGCCAGGTCAACGTCCGGCCGCCGGACGCCACCGCGGTCGCGCAGAGATCGTCGATCATGAAGCTGCAGTACCAGACCTACTGGACCTCACCCGAGGACGACCAGGTCAACCTGCGCTGGATCAACCGTTTCTACGCCAGCGTGTACGCGGCCAGCGGCGGCGTCCCCGCCTCCAACCGGGTCACGGACGGCTGCTTCATCAACTACCCAGACGTCGACCTGCCGCCGAGCTGGCCGGCTCTCTACTACAAGGCCGGGTATCCGGCTCTGCAGGCCGTCAAAGCCCGGTGGGATCCGCGCAACGTTTTCCACCACGCGCAATCAATCACCCCGGCCGTGCACTGATTCAACCCAGAACACTCCGATCAGCCGCCCTCGTCCAGCCGGACGGCCCGTATGCGTACAGCTGATGAACTATAGTTCATCACAAGTGACATTCATAGTGAGCTAAAACTCATGATAATCTGAACTCATTATGAGCTGTAGTACACTACTGAATCTACTGATCATGAGCAATAGCTCGGGATTGCGGTGTTCTCGTGCCTAGGGTCTCCCATGAGGTGTCAGTGCGCAGCCGGAGGCTGCTCGATGGGCACTTCGATGAGTGGCAGCAGCTCAGGAGCTATCCACGCCCGCCCCGCGGCTGGGTTCGCGCGGTCCGCGAAGCACTCGGGATGAGCGCTGCTGCGCTCGCTGCACGCATGGGCACGACAGCGGGAGCAGTGATCCGGCTTGAGCAGTCGGAGGCTGCGGACCGAATTCGCCTGGATACGCTGCGCCGAGCCGCCGATGCCCTCGAATGCGACCTTGTCTACCTGCTCATACCGCGCCGCCCGCTGACGACCGTCGTGCGCGATCGTGCACGTGAACTTGCCCACTGGCAGGTCGCGGCCGTGGAGCAGACCATGAGCCTGGAAGATCAGGCAACAGGGCAGGCCCGGGAGATGGAGGACCAGCTCACGGAGCAACTGCTCCACCGTGGGGGGCTGTGGAGTGACACTCAGGATGGCTGACAGTCCGCCTGAGCCTGCTGGCCGTACTCCGCTCACCGACGAGGAGCGCCAGGGACTGCGGCTGCCGGTGCTCACCCGTCACGAGCTGAACCGCGCGGAGGCCGAGAACATCAGCCGTGCCATGTCCTGGCTTTTCTTCTCGCGTCGCCGGCTCCAGCCCGGATTAGTGACGCGGGAGGCATGGTTGATGGGCCTCCACCGGAGGATGTACGACCAGGTGTGGGCCTGGGCAGGCCAGTACAGGACCACCGATCGAAACCTGGGTGTGCCGTACTGGCAGGTACGCGCGGACATGCGTGACCTCGAAGCCGACGCGGGCGCATGGCTCGCCGACGCCAGCGCGGCCCGCTACAGCAACGATGAGTGCGCTATCCGGTTCGGGTACCGGCTGGTGGTCATCCACCCGTTCCCCAACGGCAACGGACGATGGTCACGGCTCGCCTCTGACGCCCTTATCGTGGCCCTCGGCGGCGCACGATTCACCTGGGGAGGAGCCTCCCTGGGGGAACCGGGTCTCATCCGCCGGGATTACATCGCGGCACTTCAGGCGGCAGACTCGGCCGGAGACTTCGGGCCCTTGCTGACATTCGCACGCCGGGGAGTACCGCCGGGTTCCGGCCCGCCTGCATGACCCCCGGGGCGGAGACCTTCAGTGCCCAGGCGGCGGCAGCAGCTCCGTACGGTATTGCGGGGCCAGGGCCTGGGATTTAGCGATGAACGCCGCCTGGGCGGCCTCGTCGAGTTCGGGGGGCGGCTCGGTCCGGGTGGCGACCGGCTCACCGACTTCGAGGAAGAACTCCTCCTGGCCGGGCGGCGAGCACAGGCACAGCAGCCGGACGGGGTGGCCCGAGGCGTTGCGGAAGGCGTGCGGCGCGTTAGCCGGCACGTTGACGGTCTCGCCGGCCCGGGCGACGGAGCGCTCACGGCGGAACGTCAGCTCCACCTCGCCCTCGAGCACGGTGAACATTTCCTCGAAGTCATGGCGGTGCGGCGGAGGACCGCCGCCGGGAGGCACGTGCATGTCGATGAGCGTGTACCGGCCGGCGGCCTTCATCGAGCGCGGCCACGCTGATGGCAGCATCCGTGCGGCAGTCAACGCGACCGACGTGATCGTCTTCAGCGCGCTCATCACCCAGCCGCTGCCGCACGGCCCCGGCTGGCCGCTGATGGCTGGCCGCCAGCTCGCGATCTTCGTGAACGGGCTGGCCGGAGGCGGCCCGGCCGGGATGCCGGGCCCGGCGGTGACACGCGAGGACATCGAGACGGCCTTCACGCTCAGAGCCGCGCCACAGTCGCCGCCCCCTCAGTCCCCGGCCGGGCCGGCCCGAGGGCGCGGAACGCCTTTGCGTCGCCGATAATCCTTGTGAGCTGGTTGCGACCACCCGTCACCTGGCCATTACCCTCGGCAGACCGGCGGGAGAAAGGAGGCTGGCATGATTCCTCTCGACGTGACCAAGCCGAACGTCGCCCGGATGTACGACTACTGGCTCGGCGGCAAGGACAACTTCGAGGCCGACCGGGAAGCAGCCGAGGCCATCCGGCAACGGCGCCCCAACATCGCGGCGCAGGCGCTGGACAACAAGAAGTTCCAGACCCGGGCCATTGGCTATGTGGCCGGGCAGGGCGTGCGGCAGTTCCTGGACATCGGCTCGGGGCTGCCCACGTCCCCGGTCCGGGCGGAAGGCGCGGAGCCGCTGTGGCTGGCCACGCACGAGGCGGCCCGGGCCGTCGCCCCGGACGCACTGGTGGGCTATGTCGATTACGACGCGGTGGCGGTGGCCCATTCGCAGGCACTGCTGGCCAAGGGCAGCCGCCAGATCGTGGCGGTCGACGGGGACATGCGTGACCCGCAGGCGGTCCTCGCGCACGAGGGCATCCACCGCGCCGGGTTCAGCCTGGACGCCCCGGCCTGCGTCATCCTGTGCTGCGTGCTGCACTTCCTGGACGCCGAGACCGCGACGGGCGTGGTGAGCAGCTTCGCCCGGTCCCTGGCGCCCGGCTCATACATGATCATCTCTGTGGGGTTCGGCAAGGGCGAGGCCGGCCAGGAGTTCGCCAGCACGTACAACGCCCAGGATGGCTCGCGGATTTACGCCCACTCCTGGGAGGACATCTCGGCCCTGTTCGACGGCCTGGATCTGGTGCCGCCGGGCATCGTGGACTGCGCGACCTGGCGGGCAGATCCCGCCCCTGCGGACCGGGGGGACCAGACCTCGATGATCCTGGGCGCGGTCGCCCGCCGCTCCTAACCAGAGATGATTTAGCGGGCGCTCTCCCGTCCTACCTAGGAGCCCCCCGAGGACACCAGGAAGAGAGCCACCCGATGACCACGCCCGTGACCACCCTCGACCAGCGTTTCAGCGATCCGGCCGCCGCCGCGACCAGCTGGGATGCGACCCGCCAGGCGCTCGAGAGCGCCGAGCTGTTCTGGATCTCCACCGTCCGGGGTGACGGCCGGCCGCACGTCACCCCGCTCGTGGCCGTGTGGGCCGGCGGGGCCCTGTACTTCTGTACCGGCGACGCCGAGCAGAAGGCCATCAACCTGGGCGGCAACCCGCACGTGGTCCTCACCACCGGCTGCAACAGCTGGGACGGAGGACTCGACGTCATGGTCGAGGGAGACGCCGTCCAGGTCACCGACGACGACACCCTCAGGCGCCTCGCCGGAGCGTGGGCCGCCAAGTGGGACGGGCGATGGCATTACCAGGTCCGGGACGGCTCCTTCCGCCACCCGGACGGCGACGAGGCAATCCTGGTGTTCGCGGTCGCGCCCGCGAAAATCCTCGCCTTCGCCAAGGGCACGTTCAGCCACACGCGGCACCGCTTCTGAGGCAGCGTTCACCCTAGACAGAACGCTCCCTCCTCGGGTACATCCCTGTTAAGGCGGATGCTGCTGGTACGCCGCATACGGAGGGAGTCCCCGAGATGGCCCGTTACCGTGGCAAGGTTGCCGGAGCGACGACGCTCTTACTGACCGCGGGGATCCTCACGGCCGCTTCCCCGGGCCTGGCCGCGAGCACGGCGGCCGCGGCAGGCACCGCTCTCACCAGCGCGGGCGCCCAGTGCGCGGCCGGGTTGCACACCCTGGCCCCGCCCGGCTCCCGCCTGTACCCGGAGACCGGCAACGGCGGCTACACCAGCCTGCACACCGACGTGCACCTGATCTACGACGGCACCGCCAACCGGTTCCTGCCCGGCAACCATGTCACGCTCACCGACCGGGCCACCCAGTGCCTGACCAGCTTCAGCCTGGACTTCGAGCGCCGGTCGGTGAACAGGACGGCCGGCCCGGACATGACCGTCACCTCGGTCCGGGTCAACGGCCGTCCCGCCTCGTTCGCGTTCGTCCAGCCCACCTACCCCGGCGACCCGCACGGGCAGAACGACCCTGACCCCCTGGCGCACCAGGCCTCCGAGGTCAACCCGGTCGGCGGCCCGCACCACAATCCGCTCCCGCCGGCCTGCACTCCCGAGCTGACCTCCACCAATCCCGCCACGAAGGAATCGGGGAACGGGACCCCGTGCCCGGCCAACAAGCTGGTCATCACGCCCGCCACGCCGATCAGCGGCGGGACCACGTTCCAGGTCACCGTGGCCTACACCGGACGGCCCGGCGTGCACAACGACGGGGACGGCACCACCGAGGGATGGTTCCGCTCCAACCAGCCCCGGGGGGACGGCGGCTTCGTCACCACCGAGCCGGTCGGCACCGAGGACTGGATGCCGCTGAACGACTACCCCAGCGCGAAGCCGACCTACGACTTCTTCGACACCGTAACCGCGGGCCGGACCGTGCTGGCCAACGGCATCCTGGAAGGATCCCGCCGGCACCCCGCGTCCGCCCGGTTCCCGCACGGCTCAGTGACCTGGTACTGGCACTCGGCCGCACCGGTGGCCAGCTACCTCGTGGAGGACAGCGTCGGGAGCTTCGACCTGACCGAACGGACCGTTGGCGGATTGAAGTTCTACCAGGCTCAGGCGAGCTCGCTCAGCGCGGCGCGGAAGGCGAAGAACCGCGCGATCATGGACAAGCAGCCGGACATCACCCGGTTCGAGAGCATGTTCAACGGGCCGTTCCCGTTCACGTCGGACGGGGTGGTCGTCGGCCGGCCGTCCGCCTCCTTCGAGGAGGAGATGCAGACGATGATCACCTTCGCCGGCGGGACGATCGACACCGACACCCTGTACCACGAGAACATGCACCAGTGGTGGGGGGACCACGTCACCGAGTCCGGCTACCGGATGACGTTCTACAAGGAAGGCCTGGCCACCCTGGGTGAGTTCCTGTTCGCGGCCCGGAAGGCGCAGGGCAAGGCGGGGGGACCGGGCACCGCGGCCGGCCGCCGCGCCTTCCAGGCCAGCCTGGACGCCACGTTCGCGAGCATCTACGCGAGCAAGGACGGCTTCTGGACCGTGGCGCCGTCCAACCCGACGCCGTGGGGGCTGTTCAGCGGGTCGTCCACCTACTACCGCCCGGGCATCGCCTACATCGCGCTGCGGCAGATCCTCGGCCACGCGAACTTCACCCGCGCCCTGGAGCAGATCCAGCGCGCGTACGGCGGGGCGTCGATCACCGAGTCCCAGCTGGAGGCGGCCTTCGGCCGGTGGCTGCCCACCAGGAGCGCCGCGTGCCGCCAGCGGCTCGGCCGGTTCTTCACCGAGTGGTTCGATACCGCGTACCCGCGCGGCGGCGGGGCGCACCGGCCGCAGATCACCGGCCCCGGCCTGGCGGGCCCCGGGTTCTACGCCGGCAGCTGCACCCGGTAGCCCTCCCCGCACCCGCCGGACGGGTGCGCCCGGCAGCGGGATCCGGTAGCGGCGCCCGGCAGCGGCGCCCGGCAGCGGCACGGGCCCGCAGCAGGGCCGCAGCGTGGCCGGGCGCGATGACGCGCGCCGTGCCCGGCCAGGTCTTGACGACCCCTTGACCGCCCATTTCCCGAGGATTAAATTACGGGATGAATTAAGTCTTATATCAAGTCTCTGACAACGGCCTGCACTGGATCAACGCCACCCGGCCCGGCAATTTCAGCAACGGCTCCCCCACCGGCAGGAACGGCTCCCAGGCACCGCGGTGAGCAAGCAGATCAGCGCCACCGGCTCGGCCTCAGGCCAGACGCTGACCTACTCCGCCACAGGCCTTCCCGCCGGGCTGTCCATCAGCTCGTCCGGCCTGATCACCGGGACGCCCACGACGGCGGGCTCGTCCACCGTCACCGTCACCGCCAAGGACGGCACAGGTGCTTCCGGGACCGCCTCGTTCAGCTGGACCGTGAGCACCAGCGCCAGCTGCCCGGCGCAGTCGAACACGCCGAACTTCGGCCCGAACGTCGACATTTTCGATCCCAGCATGTCCAGCACCTCCATCCACGCCGAGCAACGTGGTCAGCTTCCCCTAACCACCCCTCCCCCGCCGCACGGCCGGCCCGCACCCTCCCGGGGCCGGTCACCGGCCTGTCCGCCGTGACAGCATGGGGATCACCCCCGCTGACACGCGACGGACGGGCCACGGGCGGACGGAGGTCAAGGGTGCCAGCGGACTACGAGCAGATCCGCGACGAGAACGTCGACCGCTACGGCTGGGACACCGCCGTGCTGGATCTGCTCGGCCACCTGTACAGCGAGCGCACCCACTTCATCTTCGAGCTGATCCAGAACGCCGAGGACGCGGGCGCCACATGGCTCGACTTCGGGCTGTCCGGCGACCGGCTGGAGGTCCGGCACGACGGGCGGCCGTTCACCGAGGCCGACGTGCGCGGCGTCTGCGGGGTCGCGCAGAGTGCGAAGTCCGGGGACCTCACGAAGATCGGGCAGTTCGGCATCGGCTTCAAATCGGTGTACGCATACACCAGAACCCCGCGCATCCACAGCGGCGCGGAGCATTTCCGGATCGACCACTACGTCAGGCCCACCGCCGTGGACGACGTGGATCCCGGGGCGCAGAACCCGCTGGAGACCCTGTTCGTTTTCCCGTTCGACCACGACACGGTGACCGCGGCCACCGCCGCCGGGGAGATCGCCGCGGCCCTGAACCGGATCGAGCCCGCGACCCTGCTGTTCCTTCGCAACATCACCCGGCTGCGGGCCCACGGCGCCGGGGTCACCGACACGGTCATCGAGCGCCGGACACAGCCGCGCACCCCGCCGGGCCGGCAGGTCACGCTCACCCGCAGCCAGGGCCGGGCCGGGCGCGCGGAGGACTGGTTCGTCTGGGACCGCCCGCTGGACGGCCTCGGCCACGCCGGCCAGCGGGTCGAGATCGCGTTCCTCGCCGACACCGCGCACCGCGAACCCAGGCTCACGGCCCGGGACGGCTCCCCGCTGGTCGTGTTCTTCCCCACGCAGAAGGAGACCTTCCTCGGCTTCCTGGTCCAGGGCCCGTACCGGACCACGCCCGCGCGCGACAACGTCCCGGGCGACGATCCGGCGAACCAGGCCCTGGTGCTCGAGACCGCCATCCTGCTCGTCAACGTGCTGCGGGACCTGCGCGCCAGCGGCCTGCTCACGGTCGAGGTCGTGGCGGCGCTCCCCCTCGACGCGGCGCGTTTCCCGCCGGGCTCGATGCTGCGGCCGCTGTTCGACACGGTGCGCACGGCCCTCACCGACGAGGAACTCATCCCGGCCGCCGGCGGGGGCTACGCCGCGGCGCGGAACCTGAAGCTGGCCAGCACCGAGGGGATCCGCGAGCTGCTGGACCCCGGCCAGCTCGGGGCGCTCTTCCAGGCGGACCTCCCGCTCGCCTTCGCCCAGCTTCCCCGCAACGAAGACCACGCCCCCCCACTGCGCCGGTACCTGCGTGAGGAGATCGGCGTCGGAGACCTGACCCCCGCGGACCTCCTCATGCGGGCCACGAGCGGCTTCCTCGAAGCCCAGCCCGACGAGTGGATGACGCGGTTCTACGGGTTCCTGCATGCCGAGCCTGACCTCTGGCGGGAACCCCGGGTCCCGGGTGACCCGCCTGGCCCGGCCCGCACGAGGCCGATCATCCGGCTCGAGGACGGCCGCCAGGCCGAGCCGTATGACGCAGCCGGCCGGCCCGCGGCCTACCTGCCCGCGGACTACGAGCCCGGACCGGCCGGGACCGGTTTCCCGACCGTGCGGCGGGCGGTCGCGGACGTGCCGGCGGCGCGGGCGTTCCTGGAAGCGCTGAAGTTCACCGAACCGGACATCGTGTCCGAGGTCCTGGAGATCATCCTGCCCCGGTACGCCCGGCTCGCGGGAGACGGCGGCGGCGGCGCGGACGGCCCTGCCGGCAGCGGGCAGGCCGGAGGCGGGCCGCCCGGGGTGGCGGCCCTGGACCGGGCCCAGCACGCCGCGGATCTCGACTGCATCATGCGGGCCATGGACGAGGCGGACGCGGGACGGCGTTCACGGCTCCTGGACGAGTTGCGCGAGACCGCGTTCCTCATCGGGGAGAACGCCGCCACCGGGGAGCAGCGGCTGATGCCGCCGCCCGCGCTGTACCAGCGGTCCCGGGACCTGGAGATCTATTTCGACGGCAACCCGGACGCCTGGTTCGCCGGCGACGCCTACGGCCCGTGGCTGGCCCAGCTCCGCGGCATGGGGGTCCGCGATCAGGTGGACGTGCAGGCCCGGGCGCCGGGGCCGCTCGGGCACGTCGTCATCGCGGACGGGTTCGCCCGGCACGAGCGGGGCGTGGACGGGTTCGATCCGGAGGCGCGGATCGACGGGCTGGAGTTCGCGCTGGGGCATCCGGGCCATGCCCGCGCCGAGTACGTGTGGAACGTCCTGCTGGCGCCGAACCGGCGGCTGGTGGGCGGGGTGGTCGAGAAGTCCGTGCGCGAGGCGTTCGCCGACTCCACCCGGGAGACCGTCCGGTCCTCGGTCGGCCTGGCCGCGGCGGGCGAAGCGTGGCTCCCCGGGCCGGACGGCTCGTTCCACCGGCCCGCCGACCTGTCGCTGGACGACCTGCCGCCCACGTTCGCCCGGGACGACGGGCTCGCTCAGTCGCTGGGCATGAGCCAGCCGGTGGTGTCGAAGGCCGGCCGCCGGCTCGGGATCCCGCCGGAGGTGCTCTGGGGCCTGAGCGCGCACCCGGACCTGGTGGCCATGATCGAGCGCGAGCTCAAGCTCCGGGCGGCCGGCCGCAATCCGCTCGGCCCGCCCCCCGGCACCGATCCCGCCGGCGGCCAGCCAGAGGTTCCCGCGTAACCGCCCCGCTCAGCGCAGCACCTCCACCAGGAGCACCCAGGCGTTGATCGCGGCGATGGCGATAGCCAGGACGAACGCGGCGGGCAGCCAGTAGAGACCGCCCCCGTGGCCCGTGGCGAGAGTCACCCCGGCCAGCAGCAGGGTGACGGTCAGCCCGGCCGCGGTGATCAGGCGCAGCAGCAGCGAGGCGTCCATCGCGGCCCGCTGCCGGCTGGCCAGCAGCGCCCGGACCGGCGACGTGGCGCTCCCGATGCCGGCCAGCAGGATGAACGCGGCCAGCACCCCGCGCGGGATGACCGGGACCAGGGCTACCAGGCTGATGACCAGGACGATCAGCAGCGCGGCGAGGGCCTCGAGCGCGCGGCCGGTCAGGAAGTTCTGGCCCTCGCGCTGGCCGGCGGCCAGCACGGTCCTGATGTTGACGCTGAGGCCGACGAAGATCAGGCCGCTGAGCGCGGCGGTGGCTCCGGCCGCCGCGAGGAAGAGCGCGCCCCACACCCCGGGGTTGTACGCGGCGGTCATCGCCGGGCCAGGTGTGCGTGGGCCGCCCGTGCGTGGGCCGCCCGTGCGTGGGCCGCCCGTGCGTGGGCCGCCCGTGCGTGGGCCGCCCGTGCGTGGGTCGGCTGTGGCTGGCGTGCGGCAGGCTGGGTCATGACGCTGCTCCCCGGGGGTCGGCGGTCACCGCCCTAACTTAGAGCAGTAACTCGTGCTTTAGTGAGCCCTCCCGGGGCGCTCCCTGTCCCCCCCAACCGAGAGGCCTGGTGCCATGCCGACGTCACCCGAGAGATTCCTGGTCACCGGCGCCGGGGGCTGCATCGGCGCGTGGGCGGTACGGCTGCTCCTCGATGAGGGGGTGCCGGTGGTGGCCACCGACCTGAGCCCGGACCTGCGCCGCCTCGAGCTCATCTCGCGGGGACGGCCTGGCCAGCCCGAATCCGGCCAGCCCGAATTCGCGCAGCTCGACGTGACCAACGGCCGCGATGTCACGGCCATGGTCGCGGACCACGGGATCACCCACGTGATCCACCTGGCCGGCCTGCAGCTCCCGTTCTGCGCCGCGGACCCGCCGCTCGGGGCCATGGTCAACGTGGTCGGCACGGTCAACGTGTTCGAGGCGATCCGGGCCGCCGGCGGCGACGCCGGGCTGGCCCTCGCCAGCTCCGCCGCGGTGTTCGGGAAGCCAGCCAGCCATGCCGCCGGAGTCGTCGCGGACAGCTCCCCGCTGCTGCCGGATTCCTTTTACGGCGTGTACAAGGCGGCCAACGAGGGCACCGCCAAGGTCTACGCGGCCGAGCACGGGATCGGGTCGATCGCCCTGCGCCCGTTCATCGTCTACGGCCCTGGCCGGGATCAGGGCATGACCTCCGACCCGACGAAGGCCATGCTCGCCGCGGCCGCGGGCGTGCCGTTCCGGATCAAATTCAGCGGCAGCATGCTGCTGACCTACGCGCCGGACTGCGCCCGCGCCTTCATCGCGTCGGCCCGCGCGGCCGCGGGCTCGGGGGAGGCGGTCAGCCTCAACGTGCCGGGCCACCGGATCGGCGTCCCCGCACTGGCCGGCCTGGTCGGGGATATCCTGCCGGGCTCCAGGGACCTGATCACCTGGGACCGCAACCCCCTCCCGGTGCCCTCGCTGCTGGCCGGCCCGTCGCTGCGCGACGCGGTCGGCGACGTGCCGAACATCCCGCTCGCCGACGGGGTGCGCGAGACGGTCAAGGTCTTCCAGGACGCGCTGGCCGCCGGGGTCATCTCCCCGGCCCAGGCGTGATCGTTTCGTCCCGCACCCGGCCGGGCCCGTCCTGACCAGGACCGACGCGCCTTGCTATCGTGACATTTGATTGCGGTCAACCAAATATCCAGGCCGGCTGCCCCCGCGCGGCGGCTAGCGAGAAGGGGAGAGCACCGGGTGAAACTGGCGGCACTGTACCGGGGAGACTCCGACGTTCCTTCCCTCCACGTCGCAGCGGGCGACGGGTTCGCCGCAGCCGACGAGCTCGCGGCCGCAGGCGGGGCGCCTGACCTCGCCGGTCTGCACGACGTGGGGGAACTCTTCGCCCGCGGCCCGGCCCGGTCGTCCTGGATGCGGCCGCCGCGCCGCCCGTCCGGGAGATGACCCTGCGCACCCTGGTCAATGGCGAGGTCCGCCAGGACGCCAGCTGTGCCCAGATGATCACCGGCGTGCCCGAGCTCATCGCCCACATCTCCGCGGGAATCACGCTGGAGCCGGGCGACATCATCGCCACCGGGACGCCGTCGGGAGTCGCGCTGGGCATGAGCCCCCCGGTCTATCTGGAGCCGGGCGACAAGGTGAGCATCGAGATCCCCGTGATCGGCGAGCTGGTCAACACGGTCGTCAGCCCCCGGCCCTAGAGCTCACAGCCAGCAGGGCGAAGTCACGGACTGAAGTCAAAGAGGTCGAGCGGCGGGGCCGGCGAGGGCACGGCCAGCGCGTCGGTGACCGGCCTGGCCCCCGACGCGAAGCGGCCGAGTTCCTCACCGCCGATGACCCGGCCGGGGAACGGGTCAGCGGCTGACCGCCGGGACAGCGCGGCCACCGGGAGCTTCTGGCGCGACGCGGCCAGGATCAGGTTGCCGAACCGGCGGCCGCGCAGCACCGCCGGGTCAGCGATCAGGCAGGCGTGCGGGAACACGGCGCGCACGGTCGCAACCCGGGCCCGGGCGTGCGCGAGCGGCGGGCCGTCACCCATGTTCGCGGCGAAGATCCCGGCCGCGGTGAGCGCGGCGGCGGCGTCCGCCGCGAACTCGACCGTGGTGACGTGGGCCGGGGTGCGCGTCCCGGTGAACAGGTCCGCGATCACCAGGTCAAACGAACCGGCCGGGACCTGGCTCAGGATCGCGCGCGCATCGCCGACCCGGATGCGGACCCGGCCCGCCCGGCCCGGCCCGCACTGGACCGCCCGGCACTGGCCCGCCCGGCACTGGCCCGCCCGGCACTGGCCCGCCCGGCACTGGCCCGCCCGGCACTGGCCCGCCCGGCACTGGCCCGCCCGGCACTGGCCCGCCCGGCACTGGCCCGCCCGGCACTGGCGCGGCGAGTCGGCTGGTCCAGGGGCAGCAGCCGCCGGACCAGGTTCACCAGGGCACCGTCCGCGTCGACGGCCAGCTGGCTGGATCCGGGACGGGCCGCCGCCACGTACCGGGCCAGGGTCAGCCCGCCCCCGCCGAGGTGCAGCACCCGCAGGGGCTCCCCGTCCGGGGCGGCCAGATCAGCCAGGTGCCCGAGCCGCCGCATGTACTCGAACTCCAGGTACAGCGGGTCGTCGAGGTCCACGTGGGATTGCGGGATGCCGTCGACGCGCAGCGTCCAGGCCCGCGGGCGGTCAACGTCGGCCACGAGCTCGGCGACGCCCGAATCAATGTCTGCCCGGACGTCCGGCCCGCTCCTGCCCTGCTGCCGGTGGGGCATACCCCCAGTATCCCCTCACTTGATCCCAAACCGCGCCCGGCCCCGGCGGCCTCGTGCGGACGCCGGACGGGGTGGACAATGGGCCCATGCGGCTACCCTGGCAGGCGCGCGAGTTCGAGCGGACCTGCACCGACTGCCGCTGCACCTGGCGGGTGCCCGGGTCCGCCGCGCGGCGGCGGCGGGGAATTTCCGCCTACAGTCACATGCCGCGTGGGACCTACAGCGTGCCCGACAGTGCCCAGGAGATAGCGGCCAGCGAGGAGGTCAGCGCGGTGGACGCCGCGTACGCGCACTGCCCCCGGTGCAGCTCGGATCGGTACGTCCAGCAACCGGTCCGGCCCTGACCCCCGAAGCCCTGGGTGTGAGGCCGCCCGTATCGTGGGAGAGGGCTGTGCTTTACCTGTCACCAGACCCCCGGGAGCGTTCGTGACCGAAGCCCACGCTGGCCTGTCCGGCCAGGGCCAGCGCACCCAGCCGGGCGCCGGCGTGCCGGACCGTCGCGGGAACAAATGGTGGACGCTGGTCGCGGTCTGCCTCGGCACATTCATGCTGCTGCTCGACATCACGATCGTGAACGTCGCGCTGCCGGACATCCAGCGTGCCCTGCACTCCAGCTTCGCCGACCTGCAGTGGGTGGTGGACGCCTACGCGCTGACCCTGGCCGCGTTCCTGCTCACCGCGGGCAGCCTGGCCGACATGTTCGGCCGCCGCCTGCTGTACCTGATCGGACTGGTGGTGTTCACCGGCGCCTCGGTGCTGTGCGGGTTCGCGACCAGCACGCTGATGCTCCAGCTCTCCCGCGGGCTGCAGGGCATCGGCGGGGCGATCATGTTCGCAGTCTCGCTGGCGCTCCTCGCGGACGCGTTCCGCGGCCGCGACCGGGGCACCGCATTCGGGGTCTGGGGCGCGGTCACCGGCCTGGCCGTGGCGATCGGCCCGCTGCTCGGCGGCCTGCTCACCTCCGGCCTGTCCTGGCGGTGGATCTTCTTCGTGAACGCCCCGATCGGCGTGATCGCCGTGGTCATCTCGGTCATGAAGGTGGCGGAGTCCCGCTCGCCGCAGGCCAGCCGGCCCGACTGGGCAGGCTTCGTGCTGTTCACCGCGGCGCTGTCGTTCCTGGTCTACGCGCTGATCGAGTCCAACCAGCGGTCCTTCACCGACGGACTGGTGCTGGGCTGCCTGGTGGCGGCGGCCGTCCTGCTGGGAGCCTTCGTCCTGGTCGAGCGGCGCATCGCGCACCCGATGTTCGACCTCAGCCTGTTCCGGCTGCCGACGTTCACCGGCGGCAGCGTCGCCGCGTTCGGGCTGAGCGCATCGATCTTCGCGATGCTGCTCTACATCGTGCTCTACCTGCAGGACATCCTGGGCTACTCGCCGCTGGGCACCGGTGTCCGGGTCATGTTCCTGTCCGGGGCCATCCTGGTCAGCGCCACGGCGGCGGGACGGCTGACGTCGCGGGTACCGATCCGGCTGCTCATCGGGCCCGGGCTGATCCTGGTCGGGGTGGGCCTGCTACTGATGCGCGGGCTCAACGCCGGGTTCGACCTGGACCCACCTCATCCCCGGGATGATCGTGGGCGGGCTCGGCATCGGCCTGGTCAACCCGCCGCTCGCCTCGACCGCGGTCGGCGTGGTCCCGCCGGAGCAGGCCGGCATGGCCTCCGGCATCAACTCCACGTTCCGGCAGGTCGGGATCGCCACCGGCATCGCGTTGCTGGGCACGCTGTTCTCCAACAAGGTGGCCGACGAGGTCCGGGCCAGGATCGCCGCGGTGCCTCCCCTGTCCCACCAGGGGCCGAAAATCGCCTCCGCCGTGCAGTCCGGCGAGATCGGCCACGTGATCGCGAAGCTGCCCCCGCAGCTCCGGCAGACGGTGGGCACGATCACGCGGGCCGCGTTCGCCACCGGCCTGAACCACATCCTCCTGGTCGCGGCCATCATCGCGCTGGTCTCCGCCGTGATCTCCCTGATCGCCATCCGCACCAAGGACTTCGCCCAGCAGAGCTGACCTCGCACGCCTACCCCGCCAGCCCACAAGTCACATTGATCATGGATGCCAGCGACAATGATTGCGGGGCGGGCTGATGGACACTTCTCACAGCGGCGACCCCTACCGGCTGGAGCGGTTCGTGGCCGCCCAGGATGCCGGCGGGACCTACGATCGTGCGGTCGCGGAGTTGCGGGCGGGCCGCAAGGTGAGCCACTGGATGTGGTTCGTGTTCCCGCAGATTGCCGGGCTCGGGCGCAGCGCCACGGCGCAGGAGTTCGCGATCTCCTCGCTCGGCGAGGCCCGGGCTTACCTGCGCCATCCGGTACTGGGGCCCAGGCTGGCCGAAAGCGCCCGCGTCCTCACCGGGGTGTCGGGACGCAGCGCGGACCAGATCTTCGGCGGCCTGGACGCGCAGAAGCTGCGCTCGTCCATGACCTTGTTCCTCCGGGCCGCCGCAGCGGGCACGGCGGACGGATCGCCGTTCACCCAGGTCCTCAGCCAGTACTTCGACGCCCAGCCCGACCCCGCCACCGACCGGCTCCTGGGCTAGCTAGACCCGGCCTCGCCTGAAGGGGAAGAAGCCGCCCGTGCGCGGGCCCAGCCACTGCGCGAAGTCGGCGACCACGGCCGGGGCGACATGCTGCAGCAGGGCATAGTCCGCGGGCGTTGAGTTGCCCGCGCCGGGGAAGAACCGGTGGCTGCCGGCGTCGTAAGTCGCGGATCGTGACGTCGGCCCTGCGGCCGAGCCCTTCCCGCCTCCGGCGCGAGATCGTCCTTAACCGTTACCTGGTAGTCGCGGCCACCCTGGAGGATGAGCATCGGCCTACCCAGCGCGGCCGCGGCAGGCACCGGGTCGTACTCCCGCCTTCGGGTCCATGTCGCCCGAGGATCACCGGCGCGGGTTCTCCACCGCGCTCGCCGTGCTGGTGGCCGAGTTCAACGCGTACCTCGCACGAGACAACGCCGACCCGGCCGCCGATCTGGCCGGCTACCGGCAGCACGCGATCTGGCTCAGCCACGACGAGCTCAACGGGCTGATCAGCGGACTGCGTAACGCGATCCTCCCGGTGCTGGCCAACCCGCCGCGCGCCGACCGCGCGCGATACCTGCTCAGCCCGATCCTCTTCCCGCTCGAGGAACCGCCGGACGAACCCGGACCCGGCTGAGGCCGTCGCCTGCGGCCGGGTCAGGCCTTGCGGGCCACTCCCACCCAGCCCGGCAGCGGCCGCGGGGTGACGCCCGTCCCGGGGCGCCACTGGGGGGTGGAGACCAGGCCTGGCTCGACCAGTTCCAGGCCGTCGAAGAACGCCGCCACCTGAGCCCGGGTGCGGAAAGTGATCGACCCGGCCATGGCCTGGTTCATCATCGCGGCCCCGGCAGCCATCTCCTCCGCGTGGATGTCGGCGGCCGGATGGGATAGCGCGAGATAACTCCCCGGCACCATCGCGCGCAGCAGCGTGGCCACGATCTCGCCTGGATAATCCTCGTCCGGGATACAGTGCAGCACGCCGATCAGCATCAGCGCGATGGGCTGGGCAAAGTCCAGGGTCCGGGTCGCCGCAGCCAGGATCGCCCCGGTATCGCGCAGGTCGGCGTCGATGTAGTCGGTCACGCCGGCCGGGTCGCTGGCCAGCAGCGCGCGGGCGTGCGTGAGCACGATGGGGTCGTTGTCCACGTAGACCACGCGGGCCGACGGGTCCGCGCGCTGTGCCACCTCGTGGGTGTTGTTCGCGGCGGGGATGCCGGTACCGATATCCAGGAACTGGCGGACGCCGCCCTCGGCCACCAGGTAGTGCACGGCGCGGCCGAGGAACGCGCGGTTGCTGCGGACCCCCGCGGTCACCGAGGGGTCGGCGTGCCTGAACTTCTCCGCCAGCTCCCGGTCCGCGGCGAAGTTGTCCTTCCCGCCGAGCCAGTAGTCGTAGACGCGGGCGATGTGCGGCAGTTTGGTGTCGAACGGCACGCCGGCGCTGAGGGAATCAGGTCGGTCTAACGGCATGCAGACACCATCCCATCCCGGGCGGTCGCGCAGCCAGCGAATCCCGCCAGGCATGATGCTCCCCGCGCCGAATCGGATCTTCACCGACCTCGGTCCGTTGCGTGAGTCCCGCGGCTTCCGCCGCTACGACCGGCGCCACCTGATTCCCGGTACAACCCTGAATATCAGGGCTAGCATGAGGCGCCATGCGCCCCATGGGTAGTTATGGCGGGTTCCTGATGGCCGTTTCGGCCGGAGCAGCGCTCGCGGTCACGGGTCTCGTGCCGCTCGCGGGCAGCGCCGCCGCCAGCACCACGGCGGGCACAGGGGCAGCTGCCCCGGCCGCCGCAGCCGCTCACCGCCTGCCGGACTTCGGCAACCCGGACGGCCACGCCAGCGTCCCGCGGGCCGGCACCGCGGTGAACACCAGCCATCCGGACCACGTCATCGGCAACGGCACCCCCGCCGGCTGCACCTCCGCGGCCGTGGTCAGGGCCGTGGCCCAGGGCGGCATCATCACCTTCAACTGCGGCACGGCCCCGGTCACCATCACGATGACCGCCACGGCCAGGGTCAGGAACACCAGCCACCAGGTCGTGCTGGATGGCGGCGGCCTGGTCACGCTCAGCGGCGGCGGACGGCGCCAGATCCTCTACGTGAACACCTGCGACCCGAAGCAGAAGATCACCACGTCGGACTGCTACAACCAGCAGTGGCCGCAGGTCACCGTGCAGAACATCACGCTGAAGAACGGGAACTCCCAGGTCCGGCAGAGCCAGGCCGCCCAGTTCGGCGGCGGGGGCGGCGGCGCCCTGTTCGACCTGGGCGGCCAGCTCAAGGTCGTCAATTCCCGGTTCCTGAACAACCGCTGCTACCAGTCGGGGCCGGACCTCGGCGGCGCCGCGATCCGCGCGCTGGCCCAGTACCGCAACCGGGCCGTCTACATCACGCGCGACACATTCTCGGGCGGGAGGTGCTCCAACGGCGGCGCGCTCAGCAGCATCGGCGTGTCCTGGCTGGTGATCAACAGCGTGATGACGAATAACAGGGCGATCGGCTACGGGGCGAACCCGGCCAACCCCGGGACGCCGGGCGGCGGCAGCGGCGGCGCCATTTACACCGACGGGAACAAATACTCACTCAAGGTCGAGGGCACGGTCATCCGCAATAACCACGCCCGAGAGGGCGGCGGCGCCATCTTCTACGTCAGCAACAACTTCACCGGCTGGCTGACCATCAAGAACTCGACCCTGCACGGCAATCCGAGCGCGGTCTTCTGGACGCGGCCGTATCCCGGGATCTTCTTCCACAGTTCCGGGCACCCCCGGGTGGTCAATTCGACCATCAGCTGAGCCCGGGGAGGGAGCCGCCCGGGCCGCGCAAACCGGATGGGCGTGCGTGAGACTGAGCCGGTGCCTGCTCGGGTGAGTCATGGCCCCGGCGCGCCCGTGGCCCCGCGGATCGCGATCGGGGAGAGAATGGGTGCGTGGCAAATCTGCTGATCGACGAGGGCTCGGTGACCGTCACGCTCACCACGGCGGAAAAGTTCGAGGCCCTGCACGGCGACGTCCTGATCCCCCGGTCGGCCGTGCGGGACGTCCGGGTGGTCCAGGACGGCATGGAGGAAGTCCACGGCGTGAAGATGCCGGGCACCGGGTTCCCCGGCGTGGTCATGGTCGGGACCTGGCGTGACAGTGGGGGGATCACGTTCGCGGTCTGCCATGGCCGCCGGCCCGCCGTGGTGCTCGAACTGACCGGCCACCCCTATGACCGGGTGGTGGTCACCGTCGAGAACCCCGAGGAAGCCCTGGACGCCTTCCCCTAAGGGCACTCTGCCACTGAGCGCTCAGTTCCCTGAGCGCTCAGTGGCACGCGGCCGTCGTCAGCCGGCAGTAGCACGAGGCGGTGATGGGCACGTCAGCGCGCGCCGCGGCGATCGTGAGCTGCTGCCCGATGATCCCGGCCTGTTCATGCTTGCCCAGCCTGGTCAGGCATTCGTGGTATCCGTGCAGGCTCCACACGTTGCCGGGGTGCTGGCAGGCCCGGGCCAGCGTGCCGTCCAGCCCGAGATCGGCGCGGTAGACCGCCTCGGCGTCCTCCACCCGGTCCTGCTCGAGCAGCAGGGCGCCGTAGGCGTGCCGGGCCGGCTGCATCCAGCCCCAGGGCTCGTCGTAGGGCAGCCCGTCGTCCAGGTCGATGCTGCGGCGCAGCGCCGCGAAGGCCGCGTCGTAGTGGCCCTGGCGGTATTCCAGCTCGCCGTCCAGCATGGCCCCGGCCACCTGGAGGATGTCCTGGCAGGAGTTGTTGAACACGGTGCGTGAGGCAGGTACCCGGGTCACCGCGTCGGTGAACCGGCGGCGCTGCTCCACTGCGTCGTCTACCCGGCCGGTGGCGGCCAGCGCGACGCCCTTCGCGTAGTGCATCATCGCCGTGGTCACGCAGTACAGGCCCGGATCCGCGGGCAGCGGCGCCGCGATGATGTCCGCCCAGCGCCCGAACCGGATCAGCACATGCATCCTCATCGGCACGAAGCCTTCGAGCCAGTCGGCCATCGGCGGGACCTGCACACGGAGCAGTTCCTCGGGGATGGCCGCGGCCAGCTGCTCCGCCGCGTCCAGCGCGACCTGCGCCTGGCCCAGGAACATCGCACCATAGATCTTGAAGTGGTAGTCGTGTGCCCGGTACAGCGTGTAGAAGTTCATCCCGCCCCGGCACGCCCGGAACTTCTCGTCGGCCTCGATCGCGGTGGCGTTCGAGGACACCACGCGCGCGTAGTCACCGCACAGCACGTCCAGGTGCGTCGGCATGTGGCGGAGGTGGCCCGCGTCCGGCACCAGGTCGCGGAGCAGGTCACCGGCCCGGAGGGCGGCCTCGGGGGTGGGCGACATCTCCATCAGGTGGATGTACATGTGCAGGATGCCGGGATGGGCCCGGCCGCCGGGCCGGGCGAGGGCCTGCTCCAGCACCGCCCGGGTCTCGGCCGTGGCCGCCCCGTCGGCCGGCTGCCCGGTCGCCTGGTCCCACAGCGCCCACGGGGTGAGGTTCATCAGCGCGTCAGCCAGCAGCGCCACCACGTCCAGGTCGTCGGGGTAGGACCGGTACACCTCCCGCATGGCGTCGGCGTAGCCGGTGTTCCACGGGCCGCAGTCCGCGGCGGGCTCCGCAGACGGGTACCGGGCGGCCAGGGCCTGCACCAGCGCGCGCTCGACCGGCGAGGCCCCGGTGGTCCCGGTGGACTGAGTTCTGCCGGCGGCGGCCTGCGCGGCGGTGAAGGCCCGCGACACCGATGAGGTCAGCTCCTCCTGGCCGAACGCTTCCCAGGGCTTGTTGTAGTTAGGCCCGAGCGCGTAGGCCAGTCCCCAGTACCCCAGCGCGCACGAGGGATCGGCCTCGATGACCCGCTCGAAGCACGTCACCGCCTCCTCGTGGTTGAACGCGTACGCCCACAGCAGCCCGCGGGTGAACCAGAGCTGCGCGGCGGGCGATGAGGTGGTCACCGGGCGGGTGTAGTCACCGAGATCGAAGTACTCACTCATCAGCGCCTCCCCTGGCCCGCCCGGCCGGGCGGCGCGCCACGCGTGCTGCCGAGTATGCCAGCCGGTGCGCTAGCGCGGCGGCACGAGGCCGGTGACCCCCGGGACGTTGATCACCGCCGGGCTGACCGCGGCCCGCGCCGCCGGCGTGACCGAGGCGCTGGGGCCGGGCCGCGGCGCCGGGATCAGCGTGCCGGGTGCGTGGCCCCGGATGTAGATCGGCGTGCCACGGTCGTGGCTGATCCTGATCTGCTTGTACAGCATGCTGGCCACGTCTACCGGCACCCGCACGCAGCCGTGCGAGGCGGGCTCGAGCGGGATAGGGACGTCGCCGTGGATGGCGAAGTTCGTGCCGATGAAGAACACCGGGTTGTACATGCGCCCGAGCGGAACGCGCAGCCATCCGGCCACGAACAGGTGCGCCCGGTAGTTACCGTCCGGGGTGAGGGCCGGGCCGCAGGTCCCTCCGCCGGGGCAGCGGTAGTGGTAGCCGCCGCCTGCGGAGATGTGGCTGATCAGCTGGACCTGGCCGTGCACGTACAGGACCAGGACCTCCAGGGGCAGGTTGACCTCAATGCGCAGGCGGCCGCCACCGGGCACGAGTACCCGCGGCAGCCGGGGGCGGGCCAGGGCCCGCCGCATGGCCGGATCCACGTCGCCGGCGCCGGCCGCGGTCTGCAGCCCCTGCACTTCCTTGAACGCCCAGACGGCTTCGAGCGTGTCGGTGCCGAACCGGCCGTTGACCTGGCCGGGGTCATAGTGCAGCTGGGCGAGCCGCTGCTGGAGGCTGCGGACCCCAGCGCCCTGCATCCCGGGGCGCAAGGTCCCGGTGGCCGGTGCGGGGATCCAGATCTGCTCCCGCACCTGTGCCCCGTGGCCAGCCGGCCACGGCGTGGCGGCCCGCGCGGGCCCGGCCTGGCTGAGGACTCCGGCTGCCAGCGCGATCAGCGTGCCGAGGATGGCTGCGGCTGCCCTCACGGCCTGGCTCCACCAATGGCGGGGCCGGGCGCTGGCCGGGGGGCGGCGGGCTCATGCGCGATGTCCTCCCTCGTTCGCGTGGCCCTCATCAGCCCGCAATGGCCGCACGCCAGGAGAGTTGCCGTCATGCAGGGGTCAGCCGTGGATCGCAGGGGGCGGGGGCTCCAGCAGCTCGATAACTGAAAGTATCATTCCGGCTACACTCCGTCGACAGAGTCCGCGGATCTGGCGGCCCTTTCCGCCGCCACCGCGGCCACCGGGGACCATGGCTGGATGAATGGTGGACGGGTACTGGGCGTGGACGCCTGCCGGGTCGGCTGGGTCGGTATCGCGCTGCGTGATGGGGATCCCCGGGCCTTGGATGCCCGGCCCGGGGATCCAAGGCCCGGGGATCCGCGGCCCTACGTCGCGCCGACGATCCGGGAGCTGGCCGGGCAGGCCGCCGCAGACGGGGCCCTGCGGGTCATCGCGATCGACATCCCCATCGGGCTGGCCGATACCGGGCGGCGCCGGGCGGACCAGCTGGCGCGGGCGGCGCTCGGCCGACGCTGGCCATCCCTCTTCATCACGCCGGTCCGCGAGGCCGTGCTGGCCGGTGACTTCCCGGCCGCCCTGGCCGCGAACCGGCGGCTGGCCGGGGAGGGGATCTCCCGGCAGGCGTTCGCGCTGCGATCGAAGATCCTGGACGTTGACGGGTGGCTCGCGGGGGCCCAGCCCGCCGCCGCCCAGGGTCGTGGAGGCCCACCCCGAGCTGAGCTTCGCTGCGCTGGCCGGGGCACCCCTGGCGGCGCGCAAGTCCACCTGGGCCGGGGCGGAACTACGCCGGACCCTGCTCGCCCAGGCCGGGATCACCCTCGCCGGCGACCTCGGGCTGGCCGGGGAACAGGCGGGCGTCGATGACGTGCTCGACGCGGCCGTCGCGGCCTGGACCGCCCAGCGGGTCAGCCAGGGCACCGCGCGCTGCCTGCCCGACCCGCCCGAGACATTCAGCGACGGGCTTCCCACGGCTATCTGGACCTGAGGCAATCTGGACCTGACTTACAAATCTCCGGCGCGGCGGCCCTTTGCCGGCGTCTGCCTTTACCCGGCCTGGCCGGGGTGCCAGCCTGGTCAGGTGATGCCGACGATCAGGTACGCCGCCACCCCGGCGGGCCGCATCGCGTACTCGACGGTGGGCTCCGGCCCGTTCCTGCTGTGCGACTCAGGCTGGGTGACCCATCTGCGCGGGCAGCTGGACCTGTTCTCGTTCGGCCCGTTCGTCGAGCGCCTGGCCGGGCGGTTCACCGTGATCCGGTACGACAAGCCCGGCTGCGGGCTGTCCGACCGGGACGGGACCGACCTGTCCTTCGACGGGCAGGTGGCGGCGGCGCTGGCGGTGGCCGACGCGGCCCGCGCCAGCCGGTTCAGCCTGTTCGGCGCGTCGCAGGGCGGCCAGGTGGCCGCCGCGGTCGCGGCGAAGCACCCGGAGCGGGTTGACGCGCTCGTGCTGTTCGGAATGTGCGCCGCTGGCGCGGACCTTGCGCCGGAGGAGGTCAGGGATTCGATCGTGGCCCTGGCGCGGGCCCACTGGGGTCTGGGATCGAAGGTGCTGCACCGGCATCTTCATCCCCGAGCCGGACGCGGAGGAGATCGGGGCGCTGGCCCGGCTGTCCCGGGCGAGCGCGTCGGCGGAGGTAGCCAGCCGGCTGCTGGAGGTCTACTACGCCACCGACGTCCGGGCGTTGCTGCCGGGCATCCGGGCCCGGACCGCGGTCCTGCACCGTGAGGCCGATCCGGCCACCCGCTTCGAGCTGGGGCGGGAGGCAGCCACCCTGATCCCGGGCGCGACGCTCATCCCGCTCCCGGGCACGGGTCACCTGTACTATCACGGCCAGTGGGCCGCGGTGCTGGACGCGATGCTCGGTTTCCTGGGTGAGCCCGGCGGCCCCCGGGCCGCGCCTCACCGCGCGCGAGATCGAGGTGGCCACGCTGGTCGCCGAGGGCCTCACCAACACGTCCATCGCCACCCGGCTGTCGGTCGCGCCGCGCACGGCCGAAGCCCATGTCGAGAACATCCGGCGCAAGCTCCAGGTACGTTCACGGGCCCAGATCGCGGCCTGGGTGACCGAGCACCGGCTCCGCCCCTAGGTAGTTCACCCGATCCCGCCACGGGCATGCCCCGTCCGGCCAGGTGGACGCCGGCTGGTCGCGGGTAGTTCACCCGATTGCTGCCCCGCTCACCGCGAACTTAGCGTCGAGGCATGTCAGAGGCCACAAAGTCCATCTGCCCGGTAAGGTCCGGCCCGGTGCTCATGCTCGGCTACGCGGCCGTCGTGTACGCGCTTTTCGTTGCGGTGCTCGGCTACGCTGTGGGCTTCTTCGCCGACGTGGCCGTACCCAGGGGCATCGACCAGGGGACCCATTCCGCGTGGCCGCTGGCGGTGGCCATCGACGCCGGGCTGCTGCTGCTTTTCGCCGGGCAGCACACCGTCATGGCCCGCCCGTGGTTCAAGCGCCGGTGGACCCGCCTGGTGCCCGGGCAGGCCGAGCGCACGACGTTCGTGCTGTGCTCGAGCCTGGCCCTGGCCCTGCTGTTCTGGGCCTGGCGCCCGGTCGGCGGAATGGCCTGGGCCGTGGCCAGCCCGGGCGCCGCCGCGCTGCTCGCGCTGTACGCGTCCGGGTGGGTGGTGGCCATCAGCTCCACCTTCATGATCAGCCACTGCGACCTGTTCGGCCTGCGCCAGGCCCGGGCCAGCACGGTCCAGGCCAGCACGGGCGCGGCGGTCATGAACGCCGCCGCGCCTCGCCGGGCGCAGCCGGACCGCCGCGGGGATCAGGTTCCGGTTCCGCGCTGATCCGGGTGTCGAGGACTGGGTCCGCGACCTGGCCCGCCGGGAGATGGCGTGCTGCGCTTTCTTCGAGTTCACCGTGACAGCGGACGACCGGGAGGTGCGCTGGGACGCCTCAGTCGCCGACGACGAGGCCGCCCGCCAGGTGCTGGCGGGGTTCTACCGCCTGGGCGAGAACGGGCTCCCCGGTTAACCATTACTCCTGGTCGAGGGCGTAGGAACCGTACCGGGCCGGCCCGTCGGGCTCGTAGCTCGTGATGATCACGCCGGTGCTGGTGGTCGTGGCGCTGACGAGCCGCAGGGCGGCCGAGCGGGCCCCGTCGCGGAACAGCTTCTTGCCCGAGCCGAGGTGCACGGGGAAGTACAGCAGGCGGTATTGGTCCACGAGGTCGTGCTCGATGAGGGTCTGGGCCAGCTGGCCGCTGCCGTGCACCTGCAGTTCGCGTCCGGGCTGCTCCTTGAGCTTGGCCACCTCGGCGGCGACGTCCCCGCCGAGGAGCGACGTGTTGTGCCACCCGGCGGCATCGAGGGTCGTCGTGGCCACGTACTTCGGCAGCGTGTTGAGCTTGCTGGCGATGGGGTCACCGGCGTCGGTGACCTCCGGCCAGTGGCCCGCGAAGATCTGGTATGTCTTGCGGCCCAGCAGGAACGCGTCGGCCTCGGCGAACCAGCCGATCATGGCCTCGCTGAAATCCTGGTCGCCGTACGGGAACGACCAGCCGCCGTGCTCGAAGCCGGCGCCGGGGTCCTCGTCTGGGCCGCCTGGCGCCTGCATCACACCGTCGAGGGTCAGGAAGGTGTGCAGGGTCAGTCTCATCGTCGTCTCCTCCAGTCGTCCGCGTCCGCCGCCGCCCGGGCGGGCGGGCTGGGGGGCCCCGGCGGGCAGGCCTGCCCGGGCGGGTGGGCCTGCCCCGGTAGACGGCGCACCCGGCCGGAACTCATCGCCCGGGGCTGTTTGCCTGAATCAAGCCGAGCATGATGCCGTGGAGATTCCGTGCAAGGTCCGTGGAAGCCCGGCGGAAGGGGTGGCGGATGCCCGGTGCAGGCGGGGCGGGGCCGCGCAGGTATGTGGTGGCCGGGGCGGGTGTGCTCGGCGTATGCCTGGCTGCGCGGCTGGCCGGGGCGGGGGCCGCGGTGACGCTCCTGGAGCAGGACCAGCCCGGCCAGTCGGCGACCCGGTCCAGCTTTGCCTGGCTCAACTCCAACGACAAGGCTCCCCGCGCGTACCACGACCTGAATCACGCCGGGATACTCGCCTGGGACCAGCTGGCGGCGAGCCTGGGGGGCGCCGCGTGGTACCGGCCCGTGGGGAACCTCGAGTGGGCGGCGAGCATCCCCGGGCACACGGAACTGGCCGCCCGGGTGGGCAGGCTCACCGGGTGCGGGTATCCGGCCCGCCTGATCAGCGCGGCGGAAGCGGCGGAGGTGGAGCCGTCGCTGCGCCTGCCCCGCGCAGTGACCGAGGTGGCCTGGTTTCCCCGGGAGGGGTACCTGCTCACCGAGGCGATGGTCAGCCAGCTGCTGGACCACGCCGCTGCGCAGGGGGTCATGGTGCTGACCGGCGAGCCGGGCCGCGTGACCGGCTTTCGAGGTGCCGGAGGCGGGCGGCAGCTGGGGCGTGCGCACCGCCACCGGCCGGCTCATCCCCGCGGACGTGGTGGTGTGCTGCGCAGGCATCCAGGTTCCCCGTCTGGCCGCGCTGGCCGGCGGGGCCAGAGCGGCCAGGCTGGCCGGCATGGCCGGGCCGACCCCGCTTGTCCCATGGGCGGAGCCGGGCGCGGCGTCCCCGGGGCTGGTCGTCCAGGCGGGCCCAGTCGCGCCTTCCGGCCCGGTACGGATCGTGCACGCGCCGGACGTGTACCTGCGACCCCACGCCGGCGGGCAGGTGCACCTGGAGGCGCCCGACGCGGCCGTGGACCTGCATACGCCCGACGCGGAACTGCGCCGCTGGGCCGGTGAGCTGCTGGACCGCGCGCGCCGCGTGACCCGGGGGCTCGACGGCGCCATCGTGACCGGGTACCGGGTCTGCGTGCGCCCCATGCCCGCGGACGGGCAGTCCATCGTGGGCTGGCTGCCCGGCGCGAGCGGGGTGTACGTGGCAGTGACCCACAGCGGTGTCACCCTCGGCGCGCACCTGGCCGGGCTCATCACCGCCGAGCTGCTCAGCGGCGTGGCCGCGGCGGAGCTCGCGCCGTACCGGCCGGACCGCTTCACCGCCGGGTTCCCCCAGCCGTCCGGCCGGTGAGTCCCGCCTTCCCGGATCGTCCTACGTAGCGATGCCGACCGAGAAGGAGCTGCCCGTGTCCTCGTTCGTGCTGATCCCCGGGGCCGGTGGCACCGCGTCGTTCTGGTACCGCGTTGTCCCGCTGCTGGAGGCCCGCGGCCACGAGGCGATCGCCGTTGAATTGCCCGGTGATGACGAGTCTGCCGGGCTGCCGGAATACGCGGACCTAGCCGCCGCGGCCATCGGCGGCCGCCCGGACGTCGTGCTGGGGGCCCAGTCGATGGGCGCCTTCACCGCGCCCATGGTGTGCGACCGTGTGCCTGTGGGCCTGCTGGTCCTGGTCAACGCCATGATCCCGCAGCCGGGCGAGACACCCGGCGAGTGGTGGGGCAACACCGGCTCGCAGGAGGCCCGCGTCGCCGCCGCCCGGGACGGCGGGTACCCGGAGGAGTTCGATCTGGAGGCTTATTTCCTGCACGACCTCCCGGCTGAGGTCCTGGCCTCGGGTCAGGCCTCTGGCCACCCCGAGGCCGACATCGCGTTCGGCCAGCCCTGCGCCATCGACCGGTGGCCTGACGTGCCCACCCGGGTGATTGCCGGGCGCGACGACCGGTTCTTTCCCTGTGAGTTCCAGCGCCGCCTGGCCAAGGACCGGCTCGGCCTCGACGTGGACGTGGTCCCGGGCGGCCACCTCGCCGCCCTGTCCCACCCGGCCGAACTGGCCGGCCAGCTCACCCGCTACCTGGATCACCCGGCCGGCTCCTGAGCCCGCCGGACCACCACGGAGGCCGGGACAGGCTAGCGGAGAATCAGGGAGCCGGACTGCGGCCCCGGGTTGATGACCGCCACAGCGAGCTGGCGCGCACCGGGATGCCAGGAGACCACCTGGACCTTGGCGATGAAGCTGAGCTCGGCCACCAGGTCGTCGCCGTGCGAAGACCACCCGAAGCTGACCAGGGCGTCGCTGCTGACCGAGGTGCCCGGCACGACCGCCGGGCGGCTGCTGGCCAGCGACGCGACGTCGAGTTGCATGGCCAGTGCTCCCTCGTCCCCGGCGCTGCTGGAGCTCACCTGGAGGCCGAGGAACTTCCCGTCGGGGCTGAACGCGCCGTTGACGGGCGAACTCGCCCGCGGCAAGGCAATGACGGTCTGCTGGCCTGTGGCCAGGTGCAGCACCTGCACGTGGCAGAGCGGGCTGCACGGCGCGGCCCAGGCGACCTGGCCCGCGGTGGCCGCCATGACCCTCTCGAAGGAACGGCTGGCCCGGGCACCGGCGGGGTCCCACAGCTTGTAGGCGGCCGTCCCCGGCTGAACCACCGGCGCCAGCAGCAGGCCGCGGTCTGTGGCCTGCTCGATCACGTACGCCGGCCGGGAGCCTCAGCGGGGACCCGGCCGGCGCGCCGGTGATGCTGACCTCCTGCGCCGTGCCGGCGGTGCTGGTCATGTCGGCGCCCGGCGGGTAGCTCGTGAGCCACAGGGAACGTGCCGACGCACCCGCCGCGACCTCGTCCGCGGTCCCGACCGGGGTCGCCGACTGCGCGCCGCCGGCGAGGAAGTAGACCGCTGCACGCGGTCCCGCGCAGGTGCCGCAGCGAAGATGGCTGCCGGGATTAGCCTGAACCGCCCAGCCGCTGGAGATACGGGTGAACTGGTAGCCGGACGGGTGGCGGGGCAGCCCGCCGATCGCCTTCTCGCGCCCTGTCGCCGGCCAGAACCAGGCGGGCCGCGGTCCGGTGACGGGCAGCCGGAGACTGCCGTCGCGTGACATGGGCGGGCCGCTGACCCCGCCGGGCCCGGGGCGGCCGAGACTCAGGGGCACCTGCGGCACGGACGTATGGCTGGCAGCCGCGGTGCGAGGCCGCGCCGCCTCGTGCCGGTGATGCGGAAGGTGCTGGACGATCACCAGCGTCACCAGCACGAGGACGGCGATCGATGCCACCCAGCGGCGCCACGGCCCGGGGTCGCGGTCGCCACCCTGACTGAGGATGTCACTCACGGCGGCACCGCCAAGGCTGGCTGATCTGCGGACGAGACGATACTTCAGCCTGCGCGCCCGGCGGCGTGGCCGCAACCGGCATCACCGGGGCCTGGAGCGTCCTACGGCCGCAGCGGCACCTGCCGCGAGCTTGCGAACGCCAATCCAATCCAATCCAATCTCTTTTACCCCCAGATAGATCGACTTAGTCGGGTCCCTCGTTTTACCCGGAAAGCAGCCGGGTATCAGCGACCACGGGGGCGCGTACCGGCCCGCGGAAATGAATTCCGTCGCAGGCCGCTGTACGGCAGAAAATCGGGGGAAACGGTGACCATTAATATCATAGCATCGGGCGAAGAAACGAGTACCGTTCTTAGCCAGTATGATACAGATGTCGATTATCGGAGCTACTGGACGGCGCGCAGCTACGAGCATCGCGCCGAGGTGATGGCCCTGTCCCGCCTGCTGCAGGGCCGCAGGTTCGGGCACGCCGTGGACGTGGGGGGCGGATACGGCCGGCTTTCCGTGGTCCTGCGCAACTATGCCGACCGGGTGACGCTGGCCGACCCGAGTTACCGCCAGCTGGAGGTCGCGGAGCGCTACCTGAAGCAGGATCCGGCGATCGAGACGCGGCTCACCGACGCGGCTCACCTGGACTTCGAACCGGCCAGCGTGGATCTGGCGGTGATGGTTCGCGTCCTGCATCACCTGCCGGACCCGGCCCAGGAGCTTTCCGAGATCGCGCGGATAGTCAGGCCTGGCGGATACGCCATCATCGAGGCGGCCAACGTCAAGCACGCGGTCAACCGGGTCCGTTACTGGCGGAACGGCCAGAAAATCCCCACCACGCCGGTCGATATCCGGTCGGAGGAGAATAGGACCAGCGAAAGTATCCCATTCGTCAACCATCATCCGGCCACCATTGCCCGGCAGCTGACGGCCTGTGGCCTCCACATCGAGCGGGTGCTGTCGGTGTCCAACCTTCGCCAGCCAGCAGTCAAGCGATTCGTGCCCGAACGGCTCATGCTCGCCGCCGAGTATGCCATGCAGGTCCCGCTCGCACCGCTGTCGTTCGGGCCGAGCCTGTTCTTCATGGCCAGGAAGGAGCCCGCCGTCTAGCGCCACCTGGCCGTCCTGCCCCCCGGGCCGGACCAGCGGCACAGCTCACCGCCTACCCGAGCGGGCCCTGGCGGAGGAAGCTAGGTGTCATGGAATGGACGGGCCAGCGCTACGCCGACACCCCGGCCGTGGCCGTGACGACCTACATCGAGGCCCCGCCGGAGCGGGTGTGGGCCCTGGTGAGCGACATCTACCTGATGCCCAGGCTCAGCAACGAGCTGCAGGAGGTGGAGTGGCTCGACAGGGTGAGCGAGCCTGCGGTCGGCTGCCGTTTCCGGGGCCGCAATGCCCACCGCGCCCTGGGGACCTGGGAGACGGTCAGCACGATCGTCGCCTGTGACAAGCCCCGTGAGTTCGGGTGGGCGGTCGGGGACCCCGGTCATCCCTCAGCGACCTGGAGGTTCACTCTGAGCCCGGAAGGCCCGGGCACGGTGCTGGAGCAGCGGGCCCAGCTGGGACCCGGCCGGTCCGGCCTGAGCCTGGCCATCGATGCGATGCCGGAGAACGAGCAGAAGATCGTGTTCGTGCGGCTGCGCGACTTCGAGGCCGGCTTCACGAGGAACCTGGCGGCCATCAAGGAACTGGCCGAGGGAGCGTCGTGATGCGGACCGCGACCACGGTCGAAGGCTCGGCCGGGAACTGGCCGGAGATCGCCGAGTTCGTGCGCGAGGCCGAGAAAATGGGCCTGGACATCTGCTGGGTCAGGCGCCGCGGCCTACTTCGCGCCGCTGGATGCCGGCCTGGCCCGGGCCGGGCGTACCCGGGCTGATCTGGATATCTGCCAGGGCGCCGAGGTCGCCTTCGTCGACGCGGCCGGCCTGGCGCACGCCGTGGCCAGCCGGAAGAAGGAGCTGGCCTTTTCCCTGGGCGGCATGGGCTCGGCCACCACCAACTTCTACAACGACGCCTACAGTCGCCAGGGCTGGGCGGACAGGGCCGCCCAGGTCCGCGAGCGCTGGCAGGCGGGGGACCGCGACGGCGCCGCCGGCCTGATCACCGACGAGATGGTCCTGGCGACCACCCTGATCGGCACCGGGGACATGGTGCGCGCCAGGCTGAGGACCTGGCGCGACACGGGCGTCGACACCGTCCGCCTGTACCCGGCCGGTGACACGCTCGCGGCCCGGCTGGACAACCTGGCCCGGGCCATCGATCTCGTCCACTCCCTGGACTAACCAGCTCGCGGCGGCCTCCTCCGCCGCGATCTCCATCAGCAGGGGAGCAGGCCGAACCGCTGCTTGGCCGCGAGCACGTGCCCGGCGGCCGCGTCGGCCTCAGCCCGGAACACCGGCGAGGCCTGGGCCCGGGCCAGCACGGCCCGGGCCATGGCTTCCGCCGGGCCCACGTACTTCGACGTCACCAGGTCACCACCCGCCGCGATGAACTGGATCGCCCGGCTTCCCGGCGGCACGGTGGCCACCGCCTGCGCCGCGCCCAGGTCGTCTGAGACGATCACGCCCCCGAAGTGCATCCGGCCGCGCAGCATCGTGCGCATCACGACCGGGGAGAAGACCGCGAGATGATGCGGGTCGATGCGCGTGTACGTGGCCAGCGCCACCATCACCAGCGGCACGCCCGCGCCGATGGCGGCCTGGAACGTGCGCAGGTAAGGGTCATCCAGCGTGGTCACCGTGTTGACCACGTCGGCGCTGAAGTCGGTGTTGCCCCGGACCCGGCCGAGCCCGGGGAAGTGCTTGGCGGTGGTGGCCACACCCGCCTGGGTCATGCCGCGGATGAACGCGACGCCGTGGCTGGCCACCACGGCCGGGGTGTGGCCGAACTCCCGCATCAGCTGGCCGATGGGCGCGTTCTGGCTGGTGTCCTCGGCCGGGACGACGTCCATGACCGGCGCGAAGTCGAGGTTCACTCCTGCGGCCCGCAGCTCGTGGCCCCAGGTCCGGGCCAGGCCCCGCAACTGCGCGGGGGGCAGCATCCCCTGCGCGACGGCACTCGGCATGGTGGCGAAACCCGGGCCCTGCAGCGCCTGGACTTCGCCGCCTTCCTGGTTCGCGGCCACGAAGAACCTG
Source organism: uncultured Actinomycetes bacterium (assembly GCA_963751175.1). GTDB lineage: Bacteria > Actinomycetota > Actinomycetes > Streptosporangiales > Streptosporangiaceae > RYN-230. The sequence goes on from CAVVTM010000021.1 coordinate 66,041, forward strand.
ACCCCGCTGGTCACCTGCGGCGAGGTGAGCGACTGCACGGCCCGGGTCACGGTGCCAACGCCGGCCACGCCCGCGGTATCCGTGGCGATGAAACTCGCCGAGCCGAAGTGGTACACCCTGATCGCCTGGGCCGTGGCCGCGTCCAGCACGCTGCCGGCCAGCCCCACGATGAACAGCTGCCCGACCCGCTGGGCCAGCGTCATCCGGGCCAGCACCCGGTCCGCGCAGGACCGGGCCGGCCCCGCGGCCGCTGACGGGCTGGGCGCGGCGGAGCCCTGGGCGGCCGTGGTGCGATGACTCGCGGGAGCCGGTGACGGCGACGGCGATCCGCTGGACGACCGACCGCACCCGGAGACCGCCACCAGTACCGCCAGCAGCAGGCCGGGGAGCACTCGGGCCGCCGGGAACCGCCGGGCCTCCGGGGGGTCCTGCGGCGCGGGGAGCCGTGCAGCGCCCGGGCCAGACCCGGGACGGCGCTGTCGCATGGGCGTGGTTCATTCCAGTCAGTACGTGGCCGGTGGCATATCGTTGCTGGCCATCGTAGTGAGCCGATCAGCGCCCGCGGGCCGGTCCGCCTTCCTCGCCGGGCAGCGGCAGCCAGCCCCGCACCGTGGTCCCGTGCCCGGGCTGCGACAAGACATCCAGGGTGCCGCCGAGTGCGGCCAGCCGGTCGGCCATGCCCTGCAGGCCGCTGCCCCGATGGGTAGCGCCCGGGTCGAACCCGGCACCGTCGTCGGTCACGGTGAACTCCAGGCCGCCGTCCGCGCTGGAGAGGCCGACGGTGGCCTGGACGGCGCCCGCGTACTTGGCCACGTTCTGCAGGGCTTCCAGCGCACAGAAGTACACCGTGGACTCGGTGTCCTGCGGGTAGCGCCCGATGCCGTCCGCCTCGACGCAGACCGGCAGCGGCGCCTTGCGGACCTGGCCGAGCAGCGCCCCGGCCAGGCCTTGCTCGGCCAGCAGCGGCGGGTAGATGCCGCGGGCCAGATCCCGGAGGTCATCCAGGGCCGCGCGGACGGCGCTCTTGAGCTGCGGCGCCAGCTGCCGGACGGAGCCGGGATCTCCGGCGGATTCCTCCAGCAGGCCGAGCTGGATCGAGAGCGCCACGAGCTGCTGCTGCGCGCCGTCGTGCAGGTTCCGCTCGATCTTGCGCCGCTCCTCGTCCTGCGCTTCCACCAGCCGGCGCCGCGAGGCCCTCAGTTCCTCGATGGACGCCCGCAGTTCGGCGGTCAGCCGGCGATTGCGGAAGACCAGCCCCGCCTGGGCGGCCAGGTCGTGCAGGAGCTTGTCCTCGGCCGCGGTCAGCGGTTCGCTCCGCGGTTTCTCCAGGGTCAGCGCGCCCAGCAGCTCGTTGCCGTGCCGGACGGCGACGGCCCGCGTCCCCGTGCCAAAGACGGGCAGGTGAGCGTCGTCGGTCACACCCAGAGCACCCGGGCGCTGGGACCCCTCCGGCCAGATCGTCACCGGCCGCAGCTGCGCGCCGATCCGGATCCAGGCCTCCGCCCGGATGGCCCCGGTCGCACCGGCCAGGACCGCCACCATGCGGTCCACGGCCTTGTCGTAGTCGAGCTGCCCGGCCATGTGGTCCGCGAAGTCGGACAGCACCTGGTACGGCGTGGCCCGCTCGCCGTACACCAGGCGGTTGGCGACCCGGCGGGCCCGCTGCCGCACGGGCTGGAACAGCAGGGCGACCGCGACGGCGGCGGCGATGGTGAGGACCGGGCTGCCCTGCTGGCCGGCGAGCGCCCCGACGCCCAGCACGATGCCCGCGTACACGGCGGTCAGCCCGGCCGAGACCAGGCCGTAGACCACCGCGCGGTTGATGATGACGTCGATCTCGTACAGCCGGTACTTCAGGATCCCCACCGTGATGAGGGCCGGGAGCCCGAACAGCGCGATGACCGCCGTTCCCTCATAAGCCACCGTGGCGATGAGCGGGATCTTGCCGTGATCCGCCACGATGGCGATCAGGGCCACCACCTGGCACAGGACAAATGCGGCCCCGCTCAGGGCCACCCAACTGATCTGCCGCCGCAGTTCGCCGCCGCCCGCCCGGTAGCGCACGACCAGTGAGGCGGACGCCGCGGCCAGGAAGAGTATGGATATCAGCGTGAAGGCGTTCAGGCTGGTGACCGGGACCGCGGACAGGGCGCGGCCAGCGGCCGGGATGGCGAACGGGTTCTCGTACCTGAGCGAGACACCGCCGGGGGCAAGGAGGTCCACGCGCCGAGGGACCACGGCAAAGGCGGTCATCAGCAGTCCGGTCGCCAGCAGGTTCAGCGCCACGACCGGGCGCCAGCGGCGCGACGGCAGGGTCCCAGACGGGAAGAAGAAGATCGCGAGAGCGTATCCGGCCACTACCACGAAGAACAGACATTCGGATACCGCCCCGACCGGCGTGGCCGCCGGGAGCGCGCCGGGATAGGTGGTGATCCCGGCCACGGCGTACACGGATAGGAGCGCCATGATTCCCAGGACGGCTCCCTCGGCGAGCAGGAGCCAGCCGACGGGGTTGCGGACGCGCCGGACGATCAGCGCGCCGAGGGTGGCGTACTCGGCCGCCGCCGCGCAGGTGGCCAGGTTCGAGAACGAGTCGCTGAGGTGAAGATCGCTCCAGCACAGCGCGGTCAGGGCCGTCCCTGCCACCGCGATGAGTATCACCGCCAGCCACGAGCCATCGATGAGCCGCGTCCCTGGGCCTGCCGCCAAACCGGTCCGGGCGGGCGTCAGTGCACCCGCCGTCTGCTCGCCCGTGCCCGCCGTCATGACGCGCAGCCCGTCACGACGGCCGCCGGCGCACCGACACGTACAGGAACGCGGCGATGCCCAGGATGACCAGCCCGTCCAGGGCGTGCAGGCCGCCGAACAGCACGGTGCTGTCGGCCAGGCCCGCCAGCAGGCTCTGGGCCAGGGCCGCCAGCAGGAACAGCACGGCCGAGAGCACGGCCGCGCGGGTGCCGGCCCGGGCGACGAGGGCCAGGATCAAGATCACCAGGGCGACACCGGCCATCGTGAACCCGACCGCGCGGTGCGGGGCGAAGGCAGTGTCGCCGGAGACGCCGGTGTTGTCGAGCCGGAACGCCCCCAGGCCGGCCAGGAAGATCTGGACCGCGCCGAGCAGCAGGAAACCCAGCAGCAGCCAGCGGTAGGCGGCGAGCGCACCACGGCGGACGCTGGTGAGCTCGGATCGGCTGTCCGTCTGGACGGTGGAAGACATCGGGTTCCCCCTGAGGATGTAGGGATCAGGCAGCTGAGGGCGGGCTTGCTGGCGGAGGCCCGGCGAGCTGGTGCAGCACGGCGGGCAGATCTGCGGTTGACCAGTGCTCAGCGAATCTCCCGTCCGGCCCGGCCCGGCTGATATCGATGATCTGGAACGCGACCTGCCGGCCAGTCGGCCGGATGCCGGAGAATTCGCCTTCGTGGGTGCCGTAGCAGGTGATGCGCTGCACCACCCGGTCGCCCTCGGCGATCTCGTCCTCCACAATCGCGTGGAAATCAGGGAAGATACTCAGGGTCAGCGTCAGCCAGTCCCTGAGGGCTGTGAGGCCGGGGACAGGCGGCCCGCCGGGGATGTGGTGCACGCAATCGGGGGAGATGAGCTCATTGGCGAGGGCAATGTCGCCCTGGTTGAAGATTTCCTCGACGACGCGGCGGGCGCGGGACTTCAGTTCATCAGGGGCCATGGTCGTGCTCCCCGGGCATCTCGGCAGGCGGCCTGGTCCCAGGGTGCGCGGGGACAGCGCGGGGCAACAGGACGAGCCCTCCCCGTTGTCTCCCCGTTTCCCGGACCCCAGTCGGCGGGGCGAGCGGTGAGCGCGGGCACCGGCGGCTTCGGCGCGCTGCTGAGGCGCCACCGGCTGGCGGCGGGCCTGACCCAGGAAGCCCTGGCCGAGCGGGCCGGGCTCAGCGCCAAGGCCGTCAGTGACCTCGAGCGTGACCCGGACCGTATGCCCCGCCTCGGCACCGTGGCCTTGCTCGCCGACGGGCTGGGGGCGGATCAGGACGGGCGCGCGGAACTGCTCGCGGCGGCCCGGCCGCAGGACACTCGCGGGACGGGCGCGGCGGACCAGGCGGCGCTGCCCCGGCAGGGCCTGCCACGGCCGCTCACTCCGCTGATCGGCCGGAGCGGCGTGACGGCCGCGGTACTCAAGCTGCTCCGCCGGGGCGACCTCCAGCTGCTGGCCCTCACGGGGCCCGGCGGGGTGGGCAAGACGCGGCTGGCCATCGAGGTGGCGGAGCAGATGGCCGGTGACCTCGCCGACGGCGCCGTGTTCGTGGACCTGGCGCCCCTGCGCGACCCGGGGCTGGTGCTGAGCGCGATCGCCCAGCGGGTGGGGGTGGACGAGCGCGACTCGGCCCCGCTGCCCGGGCGGCTGGCCGCCGCCCTGCGGGCCCGGCAGCTGCTGGTCCTGCTGGACAATTTCGAGCACCTCCTGGCCGCCCGGGACAGCGTGCTCGCCCTGCTGGAGGCCTGCCCGCAGCTGGTCATGCTGGTCACCAGCCGGGTCGCCCTGGACGTGCGGGGCGGCCGCGAGTACCCGATCGCCCCGCTGGCCGTGCCCGAGGCCACCGGCCCGCCGGGTGCGCTGGCGGGATCGCCAGCCGCACAGCTGTTCGTGGAGCGTGCGGGCGCCACCGGCGCGGAACTGACCCTGGACGCCGGGACCGCCCTGGCGGTGGCCGGGATCTGCCGGCGGCTGGACGGGCTGCCGCTGGCCATTGAGCTGGCCGCGGCGCGGACCCGGCTCCTCTCACCGGCGGCTCTGCTCGACAGGCTGGACCGCCGGCTGCCGGTGCTGGCCGGCGGGGCGCACGATCTGCCGGGCCGGCAGAAGACCATGAGGGACGCGATCGCCTGGAGCTACGACCTGCTGGACGAGCCGGAACAGGCGCTGTTCCGGCGGATGTGCGCGTTCACCGGCGGCTGCACGCTGGACGCGGCCGAGGCGGTCTGCGCGGTCGGCGGCGACGGGCCCTCGATTCTGGACGGGCTGACGTCGCTCGCAGCCAGCAGCCTGCTCCAGCAGCACGAGACGCCGGCGGCGGCGCGAGTGGATGGTCCCCGCGGTGGCCCCCGGGTGAGCATGCTGGAGACGATCCGGGAGTACGGGAGCGAGCAGCTGTCGGCGCACTCGGAAGCCGCCGCGATCGGGCAGCGGCACGCCGCTTACTACCTGGCCCTGGCCGAGGAGGCGGCCATCACGCTCACTGGCCCGGAGGCCGCGAACGGGCTGGCGCGGCTGGACGACGAGCATGACAACCTGCGGGCCGCCCTCCGCTGGGCACGGGAGCAGGGCGACCGGGTGACCGCGCTCCGGCTGGCCGGAGCGCTGTGGCGGTTCTGGGCCCAGCGCGGCCACCTCAGCGAGGGCCGCCGCTGGTTCACCGAGGCGTTCGCCCTGCCGGGCGACGTCGGTCCGGTTCCCGCGGCGACGCAGGTCAACTGGCTGGTCGGGGCGGCCCGGCTGGCCATGGACCAGGCCGCCTTCGACGAGGCCATGGGATACACCGACCAGGCTGTCGCCCTGGCCAGCACGCACGCAGGCCCGGCGGGCCAGGCGACCGCCCTGAATACCCGGGGCCTGCTGGCCCGCGCGCTGAACCAGTACGCCGACTCGGCCCAGGCGCATGAGGCAGCACTGCCGCTGGCGAGGGCGGCGGCCGACCCGAGCGCGGTGGCGACGGCCCTGCTCGGCCTGGCCTACGCCGCGATGTTCACCGGTGATGCCCCGCGGGCTAGCGTCCTGGCCGAAGAAAGCCTGGCCCAGGCGCGGGAATCGGGGGATCCGCTCATTCTCGCCCAGGCGCTGTTCTTCCTGAGCTGGGTGGCGAGCAACGGGGCCGGGTTCGAGCAGTCCGCGGCGCTCGCGACCGAGGCACTGGACTTGTTCACCACCCTGGGCGACGCCGGCGGCCGCGCCGAGGCCCTTTTCGTGCTCGGCACCGTCGAGATCTACTCCGCCCGCTACCAGGAGGCGGTGCGCCTTCTTCACCGACAGCGCGAACCAGCACCGGGCTCACGGCGCCGAGCCCATCCTGGCCCGGGATCTCGGCGGGCTGGGCACCGCCCTGCTGAACCTGGGTGACCTGCCGCGCGCCCGGGCGGTGCTGGACGAGAGCCTCGACGTGGCGCGGCGGTACGCGGATCCCTGGAGCTCGGCCATGTCGCTGATGCTGCTCGGCCACGTGGACCTGGCCGAGGGCGACGCCGCCCATGCGGAGGCGATGCTGGGCGAGGCGGGGGCGCTGTTCCAGGCCACCGGGAACATGGTCTACCTGCCCTGGTGCCTGGAAGGCCTGGCCAGTCTCGCGGTTGCGCAAGGCGCGTATGAGCGCGCCGCGGAACTCGACGGGGCACGTGACGCGCTGCGCGCTCAGATCGGCGTGTTCCTGCCCCCCGTGCACCCGGCCGGGTACCAGCGGGCGCTGGACGCGGGCCGGGACCACCTCACCCCGGCCGCCTTCGACGCAGCGCGCGCCCGGGCCGCGTCGAAGGCACCGCCGCAGATCATCGCCGCCGTCACCGAGTGGAGCCGCCCGCCGTCCACGCTCACGGGGCCGGGCTGAGCCCCGCGGCGGTGAGCAGGAACGCGCCCGGGGCGGCCCCATCGGCGGCGGCGAGATCCAGAACCGCCTTCCCGACCTGCTCCGCGGTGAGGGCCGGACCGGCCCGCTCGGTGTACGCGGCCACGTCGATGCCCTCCCGGGCCGCGTAGCCAGCGACCGCGGCCTCGCCCAGCGCGGTGACCGGGGTCAGCTGGGGCAGCAGGGACACGAACCGGATCCCGAGCCCGTCCCGTTCCGACTCCGAGGCGGCGTACGCGGTGATGAACCGGACCGTGGCCTTGGCCCCGGCGTAGCCGCCGCTCAGCGGCGATCCGCGGACCGCGGCCCCGCTGGACAGGGTGACCACGAGGCTGCCCGGGTCGAGCGGGGCCAGCAGTGCCTCGCGGGTCCAACCGAAGACGTGCCGCACGTTGACGTCCCAGTTCCGGCTGAACGTCTCCCAGGTGTGCCGCTGGATCGGCCGGGCCAGCGGGGCGGCCCCCGCGTTGAGGACCAGCAGGCCCGGCCGGAAGGCGTCGATGAGCTGCCCGGCCACGACCGGGTCGGCGGCGTCCGCGACCACCGGGGTGAACGAGCCGCCCAGCTCGGCGCGCAGGCCGTCGAGTGCGGCCCGGTCCCGGGCCACGCCGGTCACCGCCGCCCCGGTCCCCGCCAGCGCGGTGGCGATGGCCCGGCCGAACCCGCGGCTGGCCCCGGTGACCAGCGCCGTGCGGACCGTTAGATGTGTTCTGGTCATGAGCTGCCCCCACAGGGTCCCGGCCGCCCGGTGCGGCCGACTACCCAGATAGACCAGCCACGGGAGCCGGAATCGCCGCCGCGGCGCCCACCGGATCGCCCGGCTGCGCCGGGAATCCGAACACCCGGAACAGGCCCGGGTCGAGGAAGATGTCCAGCCGCGCGACCCCGCCGGGCGTGACCGTCAGCACCTGCACCGCGTGCGCCCGGTACGCCCCGTCCGCCCCGCGCTCGTAGGTGGCGAACGCCGGCTGCCCGTTGGCCCGGGCCGGCCGCAACCGGAACCGCCCGCGCGTGGTCAGGATTTTCTCCGCAACGAAAGTCAACACCGCATCGCGGCCCGTGAACCAGGCTGGTATGGGGGGCATCTCCAGCACGACGTCGTCGCGGAGCAGCGTGGCCAGCGCGGCCACGTCGGCGTCCTCGAACGCAGCCGCGAAGCGGTCGAGCAGCGCCCGCTCGTGCGGCCCGGCGGGTTCGGCCACGTCGTCCTGGTCGGGCCGGGCCCGCGCGACCAGGACCCGGGCCCGGCGCAGCCCGCTGTTCACTGCCGTCTAGACCCCCCAGCGCGGCAAAAGTCACCGCTGGGCGCCGAGGGGCAGCTCAGGGCGGGGGAACTCAGCAGCCACCGGCCGGCCCGGGGACGCCCGGCCCGGTCGCGGGAGCGTCCACGACGCCGCCGGCGCCGGGCCGCAGGACCGCGCCGAAGTGGACGACGTACCAGCGGCCGCGCCAGGAGATGAGTGAGGCGATGCCGATGGACCGGACCTGGCCGTGCTGCCGGTACACCAGCCGCGCGCCGCCCACGTGCCAGTAGCCCACGGCGTTGTAGCAGACCCCGGGGTTGATCCAGGCCGCCCCGGCCGTCGGCACGATGACCCGGACCAGGGCGGCGTGCCGGGCGCCGCGGCCGAGGAAGTGGTGCGCGGCGGCCACGTCGAGCCGGAACTCACCGAACAGCCGGCTGTGCCAGTCAGCGGCCGGGTCAGCGATGGCCTTGACCTGGGTGTAGGCGGCCAGCGGGAAGAAGGCCTGCGCCGCGAGGCGGGCCTGGCCGGTCACGACGGCGGCCCACAGGTCCGTCATCTCCGCACGGAACTCCCGGGTGTGCGCGCTGGGCAGGGTGCGGGTCTGGTGCAGCCTGGCCCGGCGGGGGCGGCACGGCGATGACGGTGGGCTGTCCGGGGTCCGGGCTCGCGCTCGGCGTCGTGCGAGAACCGCCTGACGGTGCGGCGGCCGGTGAAGTCGCCGCGGCCGTCGCCGGGCGCTGCTGACCGGCCGGCGCCGCCACGTGGCCGCCGGTGCTCCCGCATCCGGTCGCGGCCAGGATGACGCCGCTGGCCAGGATCCCGGCCACCACCGGGCCACGCCGCGTTCCGCGCCGGGCACTTTCCAGGCCATCCACCCGGCCAGCGTAGCCGGACTCCTGGTCACCCATGCTGATCGCCGCGTGACACTCCGTGTACCGGAATAATGCAGTGCTTACGCAGTGCAGTAACTACTTAATCGATCCCGGCCTGCCCGCCGGGGCTGGCCTGGCCGCCCACTCCAGCGTGAACCGGTCCAGGGTGTAGCCCAGGGCGTTGAGCGTCGGCTGGATGAAGCTGCCGCGGATGGTCTGGGCGGCCTCGTTCTCGGCGCTGCCGATCAGCGGGCGGGTCACCCCGGGCACGTGCGTGGCCTTGTAGAAGGCGATCCGCTGGGCCTGCGGGTACAGCACGGACGGCGGGAACTGAGGCCGCAGCACCACCCCGCAGCCGAAGCCCGGGTAGGTCCAGCTGTGCTGGGAGGCGATGGGGCGGGACGGGATGTTGTCGATGGTGATGTCATGGACGGTCTGGGGCAGGCGCGGCTGCGGCAGCACCATCGTGATCGACACGTGTCCGGGCTTCCCGCTGGCCGGGCGGCTCAGCACCTGGAGGCGGTAGTGCCCCGCCGCCGGCTTCCACCACGCCGGGCCCGGGTTGAGGTCCACGGTGGCGGACGCGTGCCCGACCGCATAGAAGGTGCTCGCGTACCAGCAGGGCCACGGGCCGATGTTCTTGGAGACCGTGCGGGTGAAGTAGAAATCGAAGTTCGCCTGGCCCAGGGCGGGCTGGGAGATCCCTTCGATCTTCTGCAGCACCCAGGGGCCGAGATCGGTGTTGGTGGTGGTCCCCGCGGTGATGATCTGCCACGGCCAGGCGAACCGCACGCTGGGCAGGTGCACGTTGAGGCCGACCAGGTGCAGGGCGGCGGACAGCCCGGCCAGGACCACCGACGCGATGGCCTTGCGGAAGATCAGCCCGGTGAGAATGAGCACCGCGGCCCCGATGAGCCGCCTGCGCAGCCGCCGCCGTGGCGGCGCCGGGGGGCCGGGCGGCGGCGGCCGTGTGGCCGGGCGGGACAGGTGGCCGGTCCGCCTGGGCAGATGGCCAGCCGGCCGGGGCGGCAGGAGGCGCCAGGCTGCCGGACCGAGGCGCCCCTCCTGCGGGACCGGCCAGGACGGCGCGCCCCGGTCCGTGTGCGGTGAGCAGGCTCAGCAGGGCGAGCAGGATGCGAACCACGCGGTCAACCTTCTTTCCGGGCAGCGACGGGTCTGGGCATGAGGGCGGCCGCTCACTACACGGTCGCCGGGTAGTCGAGGCCGAGCACGATGGGGACCGCCCCGAACGGCCGGCGGAACCGGCTGCCCGGCCGGTCGCCAGTCCCGTGGGCGGTGATCCTGGGCCAGCGCATGCCCAGGTGATGGTCGGTCAGGCCAGCCACCGAGTAGGGGAACTCCATCGCCGAGCAGTCATGGGCTTTGAGCAGGCCACCCCAGCGGAAGGCCGCGAACGCGTTGGCCAGGTCCCGCACCGACAGGTCCCGGCCCCGGGTCAGGTCGATGCCGTACACGGTGCGGGCCAGATGGACCAGGTCGTCGGCGCAGCGGGCCAGGGCCGCGGACCGTTGGGTGTAGACGGTGCCGTCGGTGTTGACGGTGCCGAGCCTCTCGCCGTACACCGGCGAGCGCCGGGTCCGGGCCTCGCATTGCATCCAGTCGCAGGCCGCCAGCAGCTGCCAGCTGATCCCGCGGAAGCTGGCCACGTCCCGGTACGTGGTCTCCTCGGCGAGCAGCGGGGCCTTGGCCGTTTCCACGAACGAGTTGAGCACGGAGCGGGGCATCTGCGGCTGGTAGCGGCGCATGCTGACCAGCGTCGCGCGGGCTGGCGCGGGTGCGGACCCGGGCACTTCGGCCGGGCGGGCGGCCCGTGCGGAGCGCGCCCCCCGGGCGGGGCGGGGCGGGGCCGCCGAGGAGCGGGCCACGGGCACGAACGGTGCGGCCGGCCCGAAGCGGACCGCGGACGTCATGGCGCTGTCGGATTCGGATTGGGTCGTCACCCCAGGGATGTCCGCTTGCGCGGATGATGCAGACGGAGCGACCGCGGGTCCCGGACCCACAGGTGAGGGCGTGGCCGCCGGGGTCGCGCGCGGGTTATCCGGCGGGCGCGGGGTGCGGGCTGCCCGTGCCCGCCCGGCTGCCGTGCTGGCCGTGGGCTGCGGGCTGCGCGACGCGCTCGGCCGGGGCTGAGCCGTCCGCGGCGGCGGGCTAGCCGTTCCCGTCGGCTGCGGGCTGCCCGTGGAAGTCGGCTGGGGGCTGCCCGTGGGGATCGGCTGCGGGGTCCCCGTCGGGGCCGGCCGTGGGGTCCCCGTCGGGGTCGGCCGCGGGCTCCCCGTCGGGACCGGCTGCGGGGTCCCCGTCGGGACCGGCCGCGGGGTCCCCGTCGGGGTCGGCCGCGGGCTGGCCGTGGGGGCCGGGGGCTGGCTCCCGGTGGGGTCGGCCGCGGGCTGGCCGTGGGGGCCGGGCGCTGGCTCCCCGTCGGGGTCGGCCGCGGGCTGGCCGAAGGCCTGCTCGCGGATCCAGAAGGCTCGGCCGGTACCGGGGCAGCGCCCGGAACTCCCGGGATGGTCGCGCTGCCCGGCTCCGGCTCGCCGGGCCCCTGGGTTGCCGGGCCCTGGTCTGGTACGCCGTACGAGTACAGGTCGTAGCGCCGCATCAGGCTGATGAGGTTCGCCCCGTAGTTGGGGTCGGTGGCGTACACGCCGGTCAGCGCGGCCGCGAACTTGTCGGGATTGTGCCGGTCCGCCATCGCCTGCTGGTAGTAGCCGCTCCGGGCCAGCAGCTTGCCGTGGTCGTCGATGCTCTCCGCAACATCGTGGTAGACGCGGAAGGACGCCGAGGTGCTGACGGACTGCCCGTTCACGTACTCCTGGGTAGGCAGCGGCACGCTGCCCGCCGGGCCGGTGCCCTTGATGCCGAACAGGTTGTGGTCGCGGGCGGCGAGCTCGCTCTGGCCCCACCCGGACTCGTCGATGGCCTGCGCGATCGTGACCGCCGCCGGAACCCCGTACCGGCGCTGCGCCGCCAGCGCACCCGGGGCCACCGCACCGATGAACGCCTGCTGCGCCCGTGTCTCGGAGACCGGCTTCCGCAGGGGCGACGGATGGTGCCTGCGGTACGCGGAGCCGTGCTCCGCGGGCACGGCGTCCGCGGCCAGTCCCGGGATGGCCGCGGTGCCTGGTGAGATCTGGTCCGCTGCGGCCCGTGCGCGCTTCGCCGCGCGCGCAGCCTTCGCCGCCTTCGCTGCCTGCGCATGCTTCGCCTCCGGGGCCGCCGAGCCTGACCCCTGCGCGGGCACCAGCCCGGGGATCGCAGGGTCGGTGGCCGCCCGGGCCGCCGGAGCCGTCCCCGCTCCGGGAATGGCCGCGAGCTCGCCTCCTGCGGCGGAGGCACCGCTTCCCCCGCCAGAGGGATGGCGGGACGGCCGGTCCGCTCCCCCGCCGGACCCGCCACCGGACTTTCCATCGGGCCGCTCCGCCGCCTGGTGCCCCCCGCCCCCCTGCGGTGCCTGGCCCTCTGATGCCTGGCCCGGTGAGGGCTGGCCCGGTGAGGGCTGGCCCGGTGAGGGCTGGCCCTGCGCCCCCGCGGCCTGGGCCCCATCAGGCTCCGACCCGTTATTGACAAACCCCGACGACGCCCGCGGGGGACAGCGGTCCCGGGTATTCGTGCGCGTTGACGGAGAAGTTGGGCAGCGAGTCCCCGCCCACGGTGTGCAGGACACCACCGGCGTCCTTGGTGACCACCTCGACGTGCCCGCCGAAGAGCACCCAGTCCCCCGGGAGCGGCCGGTATCCGTCCCCTAGCGGGTGCCAGCGCTGGTGTGCCTGTGCGTCCTGCTGGATCGAGATGATCCCGAGCGACGCCGGGTTCGGCTCCACCCGCACATCCGCCCAGGAGTGCAGGGGCCACGGATACGAGCCCCCGCCGGACACCCAGCTCTGCCCGCCCACCACCTGGGCGCCCAGTTCCAGGGTGAGGCTGGCGAACGCGGCGCACGATTGGCCATGGTCAGCGCCGTCGATGCTGTCCTGCTGCCAGATCATCGCCTCCATCTCGGCCGGGCTCTTGGTCTGGGCCATCCGGAGGTAGTAGCCGGCGACGTGGACGATGGCCGCGCGGAGCATCGCGTCGGGCCGGGCGCTGACTGGTCCGCCTGGGACGGCTGGGCGGACTGCTGCAGCGCGACCAGGTTCAGCGGCAGGCTGGTCGGTGAGCTGAAATCGGCGGCCGCCTTCGGGACAAACGAGAACCCGGTGATGGCTCCGCCCGCGCTGAGACTCACCAGCGCCGCCATCTGCTGCCACCGCGGCCGGCCTGCCGAAGGCAACGATTTCACCTCTTCCGTGCGAATAGTGCGTCGGCCCGGCTAACGCGGCCGGTGCTGGGCGGGCGGTCACGTCAGGCGGCCAGGGTCTCGTGTCCGACCTGCCTCACAATGGCCTGGACTTGCGGATCACCAGGATTATCGGCGTTCGCGAACAGCACCGCCGCATCGTTAGCGGCACCAGCCGGGGCGCCGACGATCCATTTCCGGTAAATGTCACGGACCAGCGCCATCTGCCCTGCGGATCCGGACACCGGGCGGGCGCAAATATCCGGGAATCCCTGGCGGGAGGTGACCAGGCCGGAACCGGTGTAGCGCAGGCAATTCTGGGACTTGCTCTCCAATCCCGCCTGTACCACGGGATCGCCGTTGGCCCCGGTCGTGGTGGCGCCGCCGATGATGTCGTTGATGGCGCGGGCGGCCACCGCGATGCTGTCGATCGGGTTAGCGGGATCGTAGGGGTGGTGCAGGTTCAGTGACGCGGCGACCGCCCCGCCCTGGCTGGGCGTGATGGGCTCGAGGCCCTGCCGGCCGGTCTTGGTGTCCGCGAAATGGGGATTATCGTTGCTGGTCAGCAGCGCGAAGACCCAGAGGATCTGGCGCGTGGCCTTCGCGCAGGCGAAATTGACCTGGCCGGGTTCCGACACCACATCGGGGTTCTGGCAGGCCTTGACCACCTCGGCCTGAACGGTGGCCACACTCGCCGGCCAGGACGCCCCGCCGCTGCTGATGATGACGGCGAGGACCGTGGCCAGGACAGCCGCGGCGCCCGCTATCGCGAGGGAACTGCGGCGGGAAATCCCGCGACGGTAGGCGCCCTGCCGTCCATGAGTGACGATGCCTACCGTGGGATTGGAGGCATGAACCTCGTCACCCGCAAGGCCAGCCTCATCGGCCCGGTACCCGGTTTCATATCGCGGCACTTCCCCCACGAAGGGCGGCTCATCCGGCGAGTAATAGGGAAGGCTGTCTTCCGCATAATGCGCCTGTGCGGGGACGGCGCCACGCCGGGAAATCATCTCCTCGGGCGGCCCAGGGTACACCGGAATCTGGTCCGTCAGGGAATCGTGCCCTTGAGGAGACCGGGCGAGCTCGCGTTCCAGCGACACGCGGGCTTCCGACAGCTCCCTTTGCAGTTCCTCGGTCGTCTTCTTCAGGTCGTCGAGCCGCTGGCTGTTCTGGCGGATTATGTCTTCGAAATGTGTGGTCACTGTCTCACCTCTAGCGTGCGGCCATACCGGGCCAACTCCCAGGTGCTCAGGACCGGCCCGGGATCGGCCATCAGGTCAGTGATCGTCAGGTAGCCGAGAGCGACGACGGGTCCCCGGCCGCTGCCAGCGGCCGGGGACGGCGGCGGACCCTCAACTACCCCCGTGGCGCCCCCGCCCGGTCGGGCTGAGGCCTGGCGGCTATTAGAACACATGTGCGATGCTGATGTGAAGTCACAATTCAGTTCGAACGTATGTTCGGTCAGGGAGGTGGGGCAGCGTGCCCTGGATCACGAGGGGACCCGGTGCTCGGCGCAGCGCCTGGGTCAGGACGGCCCTGCAGCGGGCGGCGGCCGCGGGCCGGCTAGGCGCCCGGTATCGACGCTGCTCTGCGCCGACATCCACAGCTGGTAGGTGATCGGCCAGGTGGTCGAGGGCGGCTGGGTGAGGTCGTGCGCGTCCTGCGTGGTGACCAGGTTAACCACCCGGCGCGGGGTGATCCCGTACGCGGTGAGCTCGGCTGGCCGGGTGGCCAGCAGGACCGGCATGCGGCCCGCGCTGGCGATGCCGCGGATCACCGTCTGGACCTGCGCCAGCGGAGCTCCGGCCATCACCCCGGCCGGGACGCCGCACATGCCCCGGATCGCCTGGGCGAATTCGCTCGCGGCCACCCGGTCGAGGATCACCACCGACATCCGGGAGCTCATCGCTCCGCACAGCCCCTGGACGGCGGGCGCCTGACCCGCGCCGGTCCGTTTCACGCCCACGCCGGTGGCCGCAGGCCCGGAATGACCGGCGGGGCCGTGGCTGAGGCTGATGCCGAACGTGGTCACGGCAGTCGGCACCGCCATGGCCAGGACGAAGAATGCCGCAGCCAGGGCAACGGCGCTCCGGCTGGCGCCACGTTCCCTGGCCCGGTGGTCCAGCCATGCCGCGACCCACGCGGCGCAGAGGATGAACCCGGGCAGGACTACAGGCACCAGGGTCCGGCTGGCCCACGGCTGGTCCGGGACGGTCCGCGGATCCCACAGCACACTCACCGTGGTCCAGGCGAAGATCGCGAGCGGCAGGCCCCAGACCCAGGCCACGCCGTCCTCGTCGGCCCACCGGAGCAGCGCGCGCACGCACCGCCTGGTGAGGAGGGCCATCCCGAAGCCGCCGAGCAGCAGGGCCGGGATCCCGATGTACCAGATGACCCAGTACAGGGTGTCTTCCGCATACGAGCGCGTCGGCTGGACAGGCAGGCCGAGGAGTTTCTGCAGGGCGCCGACGTAGCCGGCGGTGCCAGGTCCCGGCTCCCAGTGCGCGGTCTGGATCGAGGGGCGGACCAGGAAGGCGATCAGCGCTGCCACCACGAGCCCGGCGGCCACGTCGGGTACCCGCCAGCGCAGCGCGCCGCGCGCCGCCCGGCCGGCCCAGGCTCGGGCGGGCGCCCAGCCAGTGATCGCCACGGCAGCCACGGTCACCGCCGCGACGACGAGCGCGATCAGGCTGGCCTGCCGGACCGGGAACCCGGGGGCGGCCAGCGCGGCCGGCGCGGTCACCCAGCTGACGGCGATGGCGTAGCCGGCCCGGCGATCACTGCGAGGCCCAGCGGCAGCGCCTGCGGCCGCCGGGCCGCGACCAGCAGGCCGGTGAACGGGATCACGGGGATCAGGCAGGGCAGCACGCTCAGCGAGGCCAGCGAGGCCAGTCCCAGGGCCAGCCCGCCCAGGGCGGCGGCGGCCGTGCTCGGCGACAGCCACCCTGGCCAGCGCATCCGCCCTGGGTAGCGGGACAGCCACCGGCGGCCGGGCCGCACCATCAGCGAGTCCGCCACCAGGCACAGCCCGCCCAGCAGCAGCAACTGGGCCAGGGGCTCGGTGAACGCCGACCGGCTCGTGTACTGCTCGGGCAGGGTGACGGCCAGGATCAGGGCCGCCGGCGGGGCCCATTGCGGGCCCGCGAGCCGCCCGGCCAGGCCGCCGAACGTGAGCACCGCGAGCGCCCCGAGCACCGGGCTGGCGAGCGCGGCCGTGGTCATGCCGTGTACCCACCAGCCGCCCGCCGACACGATGGCCAGCCCGGGCGGGAACTGCGGGCTGAGGCCGCCATGCGTGGCGGCCAGGCCGGTGCTGGCGAAGGTGAGCCCGGGGTGCGCACCGCCGAAATCGCGCAGCGACTCGGGGATGGGCAGCGCGCCGTGACCTGCGAGCCAGTAGCCGAGCTGGTAGATCGCGCCGGGCTGGCGCAGCACGAGGATCTGCGGCGAATTGAGCCGGATCTGCCAGGCTCCGAAGCCGGCCGCTACGGCGATCGTGCCGGCCAGGCCCCACCAGCCGGCCCACGCCGGGACCGCCCGGCCCGGCTGGCCCGCGCCGGGCGCGGGAACCAGCCGCTGCCCGGGTACCCGGCGCAGGGCGGCGGCGATCAGGATGACGGCCAGCGGAGCTGAGATCAGCAGCATCGGGGCGGGCCGCAGCCGGCCGGCCATCAGCAGCGCGCCGCCGGGAATGAGCCAGGCCAGCGCGAGCAGCACCGGCACCAGCGTGACCTGGCTGAAGCACCACCCGCCCCAGGGCACCCGGCGACCCAGCCTCACCGTGGTGGCAGGCTCACGGCTCTCGGCTGCTGGGCCGACCTGTCGGGCTCCCGGGTGCACGCGTCCACTCTAGGCCGGGGTGCCGACATTACCTCGGAAGCCGGGGGTGACCGATTCATCCCATTGACGCCACATGGGGTAGCTGTTCGGTGAAGAATGGGCGGCGCAATCCCCCGCACACACCCGCGTAAGCCCACGGCCCACGCCACGAGGAGCGATGACCCGCTACGACGACATGGACGAGTCCGGGGGCGGTATCTCAGTGTCCGGGCGCGCGCCCGGGCCGCCGCGGCCGGCACTATCGGATTCGCACAGGGACACGGACTGGCAGCTGGCCCTCCACGGCCCCGGGCCTGGGGACCCGGCGCCACGGACCGGCCGTTATGGCGGCTCTGGGGCCGGCCAGCCGACCGGAGGAGGCCTGCGGTGGCGGCGTCCTGGCTGGCACGCGATGCTGGGGGCGACGGCCATCATCGCGACGTTCGCCGTCGTGGCGACGTCACTCGTGGCCTACGCCAAGTACCGCGGCCTGGTCGGCAGCATCCACCGGGAGAACGTCACCGCGGCGATGCTGGGCAAGCGGCCGCCGTTCACCGCGGGCCTGAACATTCTGGTCATCGGCTCGGACTCACGCCAGGGCCTGGGCCGCAAGTTCGGGGCGGGAGTCCTGGGAGCACGCTCCGACACCTCGATGCTGCTGCATATCGCCCCGGGGCACACCCGGGCCGACATCATCAGCTTCCCGCGCGATTCGATGGTCCCGGTTCTCGCCTGCACCAACGACGGGCAGGGTCACACGGGCCAGACCGCGCAGCCCGGGGTGGTGGAGCGGCTCAATTCCACGTTCTCGGCGGGCGGCGCGCCGTGCTTGTGGAGGACCCTCGAGCAGGAAACCGGCATCCGCATCCAGCACTTCGTGGAAGTGAACTTCTCCGGCTTCCAGTCGATCGTCAACGACGTCGGCGGCGTGCCGGTCTGCCTGCCGTTCGCGATCAATAACCCGCAGTCCAGGCTGCGGCTCTCGGCCGGCAAGCACGTCGTCAACGGGGCGCAGGCACTCGCGTTCGTCCGGCTGCGGGAGAACATCGGCGAGGGCTCGGACACTCAGCGGATCCAGCGCCAGCAGTACTTCCTGGCCTCGGTCATGCAGAAGCTCAGGACGACCAACCTGCTCTCCCAGCCCAGCCGGATCTTCAACGTCGTCCGCGACGTGGCCAAGTCACTGACCACCGACAGCGGGCTGGACCTGTCCACGATGCTGCGCATCGCGAACAGCATGAAGAGCCTGAGCTCGCGTTCGGTGCAGCTGGTCACCGTCCCCGTGGTGCCGTACGCCGGGGATCCGGCCGCCGAGCTGTCCTGGGAGCAGCCGCAGGCGGCCCGGATGTTCGCGGCCATCGAGTCCGACCGCAACCTGCCTCCCGCGGCCAAGGGCAAAGCCAAGGGCAAGGGGAAGAGCAAGGCAGTCCCGGCGGTGACCACCGTCAGCCCGTCCAAGGTGCAGGTCCAGGTGCTGAACGGATCCGGCGTCCCGGGCGTGGCAGGAACCACGGCCACGGCATTGACGGGAAAGGGTTTCACCGTGACCGGCACCGGCCCGGCGGCCAACTACGGCTACACCAGCAGCGTGATCCAGTACTCTTCCGCGGCCCAGCTTCCGGAGGTCAACACGCTCAAGGCCCTGGTCGGGCCCGGTCGTGGTGCAGCAGGACACGGCGCTGGGTACGGGGTCGCTGAACCTCATCCTCGGATCGAGCTTCAAGGGGCTGGGCGCGGCCAAGGGCACGGGCGGCAAGTCGTCCGTCAAGACCCTCGGCAACCTGGCCAAGAACTATGGCGGCATCACCGCCAGCACCAACATCTGCAAGGACTCGGCGGCGTTCGCAGGCCCGGACAACGCGCTCCCGGGGGGTTAAGCCACCCCGGGAGACGGGTGCCTAGGCAGCACTCGGCTGGGCCACGCCGCCATGAGGAGGCGGCCTCCCCGAGGCGTCCTCATCGGGACGGCCCGACGGCCGCGGGCGCCGCGCACCGAGCTGCGACACGACCAGCCAGGTCCACAGGCCCAGCGGGTACATGAAATAGCCGAACCTGGTCGCCGGGGCGAGCACGAACATGAGCACCAGGCCGATGATGAGCCGCCAGGTCGCGGACGGCACGTTCCGCGGCGGGCGGATCACCAGGGAGACCAGCACGCCCAGCCCCGCCAGGCAGAGCAGCGCCACGGCGATCGTGTGCCCGGTCGGCCCGGTGTCGGCCAGCACGTGCCCGGGCAGCGGGCTGACGGCCGCGATTTGACCTTGGCCAGCCCGAGCGGGAACAGGATGGTGTTCTCCACCAGGGCGTGCGGCCATACGGCGGCGACCGGCGCGATGATCGCGGCCGCCGCGGCCACTGCGGCCACCAGGAAACGCACCGCGGTGTGCCTTCCGTCGCGCACCATGAGCATGGTCGCGGCCACGATCAGGGCGGGCCACGCGGTTGCCTTGGTGGCCGCGGCGACGCCCAGCACCAGCCCGGCCGCCACGGGCTGCGGGCGGCGCCAGAGCAGCGCCAGCCCCAGGCAGAGCAGGGCGAGCACGGGGACGTCGGTACCGCCGACCGTCAGCGAGAACGCGATTACCGGGGTGGCCGTGACCACGGCGGTCCAGCGCAGCACATCGTGGGCCCCGGCGACCTTCAGCGCGGCCGCGAACACGGCCACGAAGCCCAGCGTGAACCAGATCCGCGGGTCGGTGATGATTCCGGGTCCGAACAGCGCCCGCGGCAGCCCGAAGATGGCCATGACGGGCAGGTACGGGTTGTAGATGTTCGGGTCGTGCGAGGCGGTGACCACGGCCTGGCTCTCGTACGGGGAGCCGTGCTGGACCAGCAGCCGGGCCCCCCGGGCGATCACGCCGACCTCGGGCTGCCACCGGCCCTGGTCAGCCAGCAGGCACAGCGGCGCGATCAGCGCCCCGCCCACCCCCAGGAGCAGGGCCAGGTCGACCGCCCGTGACGATCTCCAGGCCAGCACGACCACGGCGGCCAGCACATAAGCGACGGCCGCGAACAGCCCCCACAGCCGGTGCAGCGAGTCAGAGCTGAACACCCCCATGCCCGCGCCGAAGAGCGCGCAGGCAGCGAAGATCGCGGCCAGCCAGAGGCGGGGGATGGTTAGCGGCGACTGCCATCCCAGGCCAGGCTCGCCGCGGCGCAGCGGCGCTCGTCCGAGCAGGAGCATAGAGATATACCCTCCACGGGGTGATCCTAGCCGTCCGCACCTTCGGCGCTGCGCAGGCACCCCGGGACACTTCTGCCCAGACCAGGCCGGTGAACACCTCGGCGGTGCGCCCGCGCCGCCAGCCAGCTGGCCAGGCTGCCCGAGCACAGCAGCCAGAGCAGGTACACGGTCAGGGCCAGGTAGCTCAGCGTGCCCACGCCGAGCATCGCGCCTACCCCGGCCACCAGCATCCGGCCTTCCCAGCCGATCCCGCCGCGCGGGTCGCCTGCGGGCATCGGATGCCGGGCCCGGTAGGCGGCGTCCAGCTGGCGCAGGGCGACCAGCCCGGTCAGTGCGAAGACCAGCGGGCCAGGCACGTCCTTGGCGAAGCCGAGCGCCGCCAGGTAGACGTACTGCCCGGCCTGGATGACCAGGGGCGTCAGCCAGTCCAGCGGGCCGTCGTGCGGATGCGCGGAGCCCGGCGCGGCGAGCAGCATCGCGGCGACGGGGGTCAGCAGGACCAGGCCAGCCAGATCGTGCAGGCCCAGCGTGGCGAGCAGGACGGTCGCGGTCAGCCCGGCTACCGCGGGGGGCAGGGGTACGAGCTGGCCGCGCACGACCCCGCCCGCGAAGCGGGCCAGCGGGCCGTCGTCCCGTGCGGCCGCGATGTCGGCCGGGCGGAGCGGGCCCGCGGCCCCGCCCGCCGTGCGGTCCGCCGCCGTGTTTGCCGTGTCGCCCGCCGTGTCCTTCCCCGCCTCGCTCGCCGCCTGGAACCACCCGCTCCCCGGCCGCGGCCCGGCGATCGTCCAGGCCAGCGCGACCGCCCCCCACCAGGTGAGGACGAGCAGGGACATCCGGGTGCCGTAGAAGACCGCGGTCAGCGTGATCACTGCGGCCCGCTCGCCCGCGGGCAGCCCGGGCAGCCGCATGGCCAGGGCGGCCAGGGTCCGGCCAGGGCTGGCGCGCTCCTCCCCCGCCGCGGATCCCTGCCGGGCGGGGTCCGCGGGGCGGGCCGGGCGGCACAGCCCGGCCACCTTCCGCATCCCGAGCAGGATCGCCGCGGCGGTGGCCAGGGCCCAGACGCGGGACAGCCCGGGGGCCGCGCCCGCCGCCAGCCCCGCTCCGGCCGCCAGCCCCGCGTACACCGCGAGCTCGCCCGCGAGCGCGCACAGGCTGGCCAGCCAGCCCTCGAAGGCACCCACGACGAGCTGCCCCCCGACCCGCCGGGCCAGGTACCCGCCGCCCAGCGCCACGCCACCGGCCAGCGCGGTCAGCGGGGTCCCTGCGCTGAACCACACCGCGGCGCACAGCGCGCACGCGAGTTCGATGCCGGTCACGGAGGTGCGGGCCACGGCCCGGCGGCTGGCCCAGACGGCCACGCGCCGGGGCAGCACCACCACGGCCGTGGTTACCGTCATGTCCCTCTCCGGTGCTCAGGCTGTCCAGTGGCTCGCCAGCGAGTGCTGCGATTCTGCGGGTAACCCATGCCTGTCGTACCCGGGTAGAGTCCGCTCATGCGAACGGTGGCTGTGGTGCTGGCGGCCGGGTCGGGGGTACGTTTCGGCGCCGATCTCCCCAAGCAGCTGCTCCCGCTGGCCGGCCGGGCCCTGCTGGAGCATTCGGTGGCCGCGTTCGACCAGTCTCCGGGCGTGGACGCCACCCTGGTGGTCATGGCGCCTGGCCACGCGGACCATGTCCGGGAGCTGCTGGCGCTGGGCGGCTACCGCAAGGTGGCCGGGATCATCGAGGGCGGGCTGACCCGGCCCGAATCGACCCGGCGGGCGATCGCCGCGCTGGGCCCGGACGAGTGCAACGTGCTGTTCCATGACGCCGCCCGCCCGCTGCTGGACCAGGCCACGATCGCCGCCTGCGTGCGCGCCCTGGACACCTGCCAGGCCGTCGGGGTGGCGGTGCCCACCTCCGACACGATCGTAGTGGTCGAGGACGGGATGATGACCGGGATGCCGCACCGCGACACGCTGCGCCGCTGCCAGACCCCGCAGGGCTTCCGCCTGTCGGTGATCCGCAAGGCGCACGAGCTGGCCCAGGCTGATCCGGCCTTCGGGGACCTCCCCGCGACCGACGACTGCGGGGTGGTCCTGCGCTACCTGCCTGACGTCCCGGTCGCGGTAGTGCCTGGCAGCGAGCGCAACATCAAGATCACGTATCCCGGGGATCTCGACATCGCCGAGGTCCTGCTGAGCGCGGCCGACGATCAGTGACGGCGGGCGCTGACCGCCTGCTTGACCAGGGTCTGACCGAAATCCCAGATCAGGCCGCTGCCCCGGCTGGCGTCGTCCATGACCTCCACGAACGCGTCACGGAACAGGTCCGCCTCTGCTTCCCCGATGATCAGCGGCGGCAGGAGCTTGATCACTTCCACGTTGTCCGCCGCGACCTGGGTCAGGATGTGGTGGCGCTGGAACAGGGCCACCACCACCGTCTGCGCGAACAGTCCGTGCCGGGCCGCCTGGAGCATGTTCCACGCCGCCCGTGACCGGATGGCTTTCGGCCGGCCGAACTCCAGGCCGATCATCAGCCCGCGCCCGCGGACCTCGGCGAGCAGGTCGTACTTGTCCACCAGCAGCTGCAGCGCTTCCCGGAGCAGGGCGCCGGTCTGCTCGGCGTTCTCCACCAGCTTCTCGTCGTCGATGACCGCGAGCGACGCCAGGCCAGCCGTCATCGCCGCCGCGTTGGAGCCGAACGTGGAGTCATGCACCAGCACCCGGTCGATCGACGAGTAGACCTTGTCGAAGATCCAGCCCTTGGCCAGCGTGGCGCCGACCGGGACGAACCCGCCGGACAGCGCCTTGGCCACGGTCACGATGTCCGGTTCGACGTCATCGTGCTGGTAGGCGAAGAAACGTCCGGTCCGCCCGACCCCGGACTGCACCTCGTCACAGATCAGCAGGGCGCCGTGCTCGTGCAGCAGGGCCCGGGCTGCGGCCAGGAAGCCCGGCGGGGCCACGGCGACACCCTTGCCTTGCACCGGCTCGATGATGAACCCGGCGACGTCGCCCCGGCGCAGCTCGGCCTCGAGGGCGTCGAGGTCGCCGAAGGGGACCATCGTGTCCGGCAGCAGGGGGCCGAAACCCTTGCGGAACTCCGCTGACCCGTTCGCGGACAGCGAGCCGGCCGTCAGCCCGTGGTATGCGTGATCGCAGTAGATGATCCGCCGCCGGCCGGTCGCGTAGCGGGCGAACTTGAGCGCCGCTTCCACCGCCTCCGTGCCGCTGTTGCAGAAGTACACCCGGTCCATTCCGGGAGCCTTGGCCAGCAGCCGCTCACCCAGCAGGCCGGGAAGCAGCGGGGTGTCGAACTGGACCATGTCGGCGAGGCCCGCGTCCAGCATGTCGTGCAGGGCCTTGCGCACCACGGGGTGGTTGCGGCCCACGCCGAACACCCCGAACCCGGCCAGGAAGTCGGCGTAGGCCTGGCCATCGGAGTCGTAGAGGTAGGCACCTTCCGCGCGCTCGTACACGCGGTCGAAGCCGATGGCGTGCAGCATCCGGGGCAGCTGGGGGTTCAGGTGCTGGCTGGCGAGGGCGTAGCCCTCCCCGTGCCGGGCAGCGAGAAGCTCCGACAAGTCGAAAACCATGTGGAGTAGTCTGCCGACTTCCCGGGGCCTCTCGCTACCCGGGGTGTTACAAACCTGAGTCCTCCAGCATTTCGGTGACGAGGGCCGCGATCGGGGATCGTTCCGACCTGACCAGGGTCACGTGCGCGAACAGCGGATGCCCCTTGAGCTTCTCGATGACCGCGACCACGCCATCGTGCCGGCCCACCCGCAGGTTGTCACGCTGGGCAATGTCGTGGGTGAGCACGACCCGCGACCCCGAGCCGATCCGGGACAGCACCGTCAGCAGGACGCTCTGCTCCAGGGACTGGGCCTCGTTGACGATCACGAACGAGTCATGCAGCGAGCGGCCCCGGATGTGGGTGAGCGGCAGCACCTCGAACATGTCGCGGGCCAGCACCTCGTCGATCACGTCCTGCGAGGTGACCGCGGACAGCGTGTCGTAGACGGCCTGGGCCCACGGGTTCATCTTGTCCGCTTCCGAGCCCGGGAGGTAGCCAAGTTCCTGGCCGCCCACCGCGTACAGCGGCCGGAACACCACCACCTTGCGGTGCTGGCGCCGTTCCATCGCGGCCTCCAGGCCCGCGCAGAGGGCCAGCGCGGACTTGCCGGTGCCCGCCCGGCCGCCGAGCGAGACGATCCCGACGTCGGGGTCGAGCAGCAGGTCGAGCGCGACACGCTGCTCGGCGCTCCGGCCGTGCAGGCCGAACGCCTCCCGGTCACCGCGCACCAGCCGGACCGACTTGTCGGGCAGCACCCGGCCGAGCGCGCTGGAGCTTCCCTGGCCGCCCGCGGCCAGCACCAGCCCGGTATGGCAGGGCAGTTCGCGCGCTTGCTCGCAGTCCAGCTTGCCGGTGTCGTAGAGCTCCTGGATGTCTTCCGCGCTCACCTGGAGTTCGGTCATGCCGGTCCAGCCGGAGTCGGCCGGCAGCTCAGCCCGGTACTCCTGGGCGGTCAGGCCGATCGAGGCCGCCTTGACGCGCAGCGGCAGATCCTTGCTGACCAGGACCACGTCTTCGCCCTCGGCCGCGAGACTGCGCGCGACTGACAGGATCCGCGTGTCGTTGTCGCCGAGCCGGAACCCCGGGGGAAGGACCTGGGGATCCGTGTGGTTCAGCTCGACCCGGACGGTTCCGCCCTCGTCACCGATGGGCAGGTCGGCATCCAGCCTGCCGAATTCGATCCGCAGGTCATCCAGGTGCCGGAGGGCCTGACGGGCGAAATAGCCCAGTTCGGGGTGATGACGCTTGGCCTCCAGCTCGGTGACGACGACGATAGGCAGGATCACGCGGTGCTCGGCGAACCGGCTGATCGCGGCCGGGTCGGCGAGCAGGACGCTGGTGTCCAGCACGTAGCTGAACCGGCGGCTCCCGGGTACGCCCGGAGCCCCACCGTCCATGTCAGTGCGGGCATTGCTGGGCCGCGGCTCGCGGCGGGCAGAAGAACTGGCCACTCGTTCTCCCCTGGGCGCCTGAACTGGCGCCGCGCTCGGACACAGATGTGTCTCCAGGACCGGGACAGGCCTTCGAAGGGCCAGATCCCGGCCCTTCGCTCGTCTCGCCTGCGTGTCAGGACACGAAGCTCGAGGATGTCGAGGGCCTTCCCGGGGGGACGGCTAGGCACCGTCCACCTGATTGAAAGGTACCTGTGCAGTGCCATCCCTGGAAGACCCAGGCGGAGTGTCGCACACCACGCCGGAGCAGGTTCAGAACCGGTTTAAGATCCGAAACGGCGCTGCCGCGCGGCGTAGGAGCGCAGCGCGCGGAGGAAGTCCACCCGCCGGAAGTCCGGCCAGTAGGCGTCGCAGAAGTAGAACTCCGAGTGGGCGCTCTGCCAGAGCAGGAAGCCGCTCAGCCGCTGTTCCCCGGACGTCCTGATGACCAGGTCGGGGTCGGGCTGCCCGGCGGTGTAGAGGTGCTCGGCGATGTGCTCCACGTCGAGGACCTCGGCGAGTTCCTCGATAGTGGTGCCCTTGGTCGCGTGGTCCTGCAGCAGGGAGCGGACCGCGTCCGCGATCTCCCGGCGGCCGCCGTACCCGATGGCCACGTTGACCAGCAGCCCGGGATTACCCGAGGTGGCCTCCCCCGCGTCCTTGAGCACCTGCGCCGTCTCCGCCGGGAGCAGGTCGAGCGCGCCCACCGGCTTCACGTGCCAGCCCGCCTCGGCCAGCGCGGTGACGGTGCTCTCGATGATCTTCAGCAGCGGTTCGAGCTCGGCGGTGGGCCGGGACAGGTTATCCGTGGCCAGCAGCCAGAGGGTGACCACTTCGACCCGCGCCTGGCTGCACCAGCCGAGCAGCTCGAAGATGTGGTCGGCGCCCTTCTGGTGGCCGTTGCTGACGTCGGTGAAACCCGCCAGGCGGGCCCACCGACGGTTGCCGTCGAGGATGACCCCGACGTGCCGCGGCACGGTGTGCCCGGACAGGGACGCTTCCAGCCTGCGCTCATACAGCCGGTAGACGAGATCGCGGAGCCTCGTCCGAACCTCGCGCAGCCCCATCCGAACCTACTTCCGCCGCTAGCCACCGGCCGACGGGCATGGCCTGCCCGTATCAAGGATGTCACCACTGGGGCGGGCTCGTGACACAACCAGCCCGCCCGGGGACACGCCCAGGCCCCGGTGCTACCTCCCCCGGTGCTATCTAAACAGAAAGTAGCGTTGATACGACGAGTCGTTACGGCTTGTTCACCAAAGTGGGCAGATTCCATGGGACAGCCGGAAAGGGGTGCCTCCTGCCGGCGGGCACCCGGGGCGCACCCCGTGACCAGGGCGCACCCTGAGGAAAGGACGCTTCCGGTCAGGCCTGCGGCCCCTCGGCGCGGACCTCCCCGACCCGGCGCAGGGCCTCACGCAGCTGGCCGAGCCAGGACTCCTCGTGCTCGCCAACCAGGCGGACGCACCAGGCCAGGGCGTCGCTGCGGCTGCGGGCCACCCCCGCCTCCACCAGCGTGTCGAGCACGCGGCGCTCGGACTGGCGCAGGCGGGTCATGACCGGGACCGACAATGTGGTGAACATCACCTTCCGGCCGCCGCAGATCACTCCCCAGGAGACCTTGCGGCTGAACTTCAGCTCGGCTTCGCGGGCGATCTCGATCCGGTGATCGCGGGTTTCCTCACGGAACCGGCGGGCCCGCCCGTCCGCTGCGGCCGCCTGGGCGGCGGGCGACGCGTCCGCGGCCACGTCCAGCGCGCCGAGGAGGCCGACCACGGTGATCTCCTCGCGGTCCACGAGGACCTCGGGCGTCTCGGTGAACCAGCCCGCGGGCAGCCGGCCCGTGAACCAGCCCCGTACTTCCTCGCCCGGGACGGCGTCTTCGCCGTGTTTCTCAGTACTCATGTAATTATGTAATCACGCCGTCTGGGCGCAGGCAAGTAGGCGCAGGCAAGTACCAGTGCGGCTCCGCCTGGTCCTGCGATGAGGGAGTGGTCAGCCAACCGGCGAGACGGCGACCTGCGCGGCGATAGCCGGGGACACCCGGACTGCGCCCGCGAACTCGCTGCCGAGCGCCACCGGGACGATCTGCACGTTTTCTCCCGGCTGGGGCGCCTGGAGCATCAGGCCCTTGCCCAGGTAGATGGCCACGTGCGAGATGTAGTCCGGGGCGGTGGGGTCGGTGCGGTAGAAAAGCAGGTCACCCGCCTGGGCCTGGCTGAACGGGATCGCGGGCCCGGTCCGGGCCTGGTCCGCGGCCACCCGCGGCATGACCACCCCGGCCTGGCGGAACGACCACTGCACCAGCCCGGAGCAGTCGAACGTGGTCGGCCCCGAGCCGCCCCACACATAGGGGTAGCCGACCCGGCTGGCCGCGGCCTTGAGCATGGCGACCAGCTCGGCCATGGTCAGCGCCGCCTGCCCGTTGGCCATGGCAGCGCCCGCGGTCCCGGCCGCCACCGACGCCCCGGCCTGGCCGGCTGCGGCCGGGGTGCCGCGGGCCGACGTGGTGACCAGGGACTCGACCACGGCTCCGCGCGGCATCCGGGCCTTGATCTCGCGCACCAGCGCGGCGACCCGGTCGTGCGGCGCGCTCACCACGATCGCGTTGCCGGCCGGGAACCCCAGCGACTGGGCCACGGTCCGGGAGATCACCGCGTCCACCCCGCCGATCCCGACCGTGCCGAACCCGCCGACGCGCAGCGACCGCAGCGTCCGCCCGGCCACCTGGACGGTCCCGCCTAGCGGCAGCTTGCCCTGCTTGCCCATGGTGTAGGAGACGGCGATCGCGCCCGCCGCCACGTTGCGCCACAGCGGGCTGGACGCGGCGGTCGGTCCCGCGGCGAACGCGCGGAACGTAGCCGGGTCCACCCCCAGCACCGCCGCGAACGTGCCGTTCACCCGGATCCGGGCCGCGTTGACCGCCCGGGCCTCCTGGACCCCGCGCAGCCTGGCCACCCGGGCCACGTCCTTGGCGGGCAGAGCCTTCTGGGCGACCACCATCACGTCCGCCCGCAGGAGCTTGCGGGGCGCCTTCGCGGCTGCCGCCGTGGCCCGCGCGGCGGTAGGCTGCGTCCCCGCCCCCGGCACCTGCACCCTCCCCGCCGCGGTCCCGGTGAGGGCCACGATCGCGAGCAGGGCAGCACCCCAGCGCCGCGCGAATGTACGCAGCGGGGCACCGCCTCGTGCCGCCGCCGCCGGAGCAGGAGTCACGAGGGCACCTATACCCAGGCCCCGCCCGGCATACCAGGACGGAGCCGCCTGACTCGCCCGCAACCCGGCCGCGCCGGCAGACGCCCAGGCCAGCGGGGGGGTCGCGGATCCGGCTCGGGCGAATTTTACGGTGCTATTTACACCAGGGCCACCGGTGCGGCTGATGGCTAACCGCCGCCCTGCAGCGCCGCGCGCAGCGCCTCCGGCTCGGTCACCGGCGCGAGGCAGGCGAACCCCCGGCAGACGTAGGCGGCCGGGGCCCCGCCGACCAGGCCGCGCCCGCTGAGGAGGGGTATCCCGCCGCCCGGTTCGCCGTTCCCCCACGCGACCACCGCGCCAGGTGGGGCTGCGTGAAGAGCGGCGAGATGCAGCCCGGCCGTGCGCGCGTCGCCGGCCGGGCCGACGACCGCGATCTCGGCGGGGCCGGAGATCAGCGCCTCGGCCACCGCCAGGCCCGATCCCGCGGCCCGGGGAAACCGCGCCGCGATCGGCCCCAGGAAGCGCAGCGCGGCCGCCGCGGCCTCCCGGTGCGGCACCGACCCGGACAGCGCTGAGTAGCTGAGCAGGGCGCCGGCCACGGCGAAGGCGCCGGACGGGGTCGGGCCGTCCGCGGGATCCGCCGGCCGGTAGACCAGCGCCTCCCCGTCGTCCGCGGTGTCGTAGAAACCGCCGCTCCCGTCGCCGAACCGGGCCAGCGCGACGGCGAGCAGCTCCCCGGCGAGGGTCGTCCAGCGCGCCTCGCCGGTCACCCCGGACAGGGTGAGGAGCCCCTCGGCCACGCAGGCGTAGTCCTCCAGCACCCCGGCGCTCCCGGACGCCACGCCGTCCCGGGACGTCCGGGCCAGCCGCCCGCCGGACACGTGCACCCGGGCCAGCAGGTCCGCCGCGCCCTGCGCCGCGGTCACGAACGCCGCCTCGCCGAGCAGCAGCCCGGTCTCGGCCAGGGCCGCGATGGCCAGCCCGTTCCACGCCGCGACCACCTTGTCGTCACGGCCCGGGCGGACGCGCTCCGCGCGGGCGGCCAGCAGGCCGGGCCGGATCCGGTCGAGACGGGCCGTGTCGCCGGGCTCGGCGCGCCGCTGCAGCACCGACCGGTCGTGCTCGAACGTCCCGGCGGCGGTCACGCCGAACACGGCCGCGGCGTACTCTCCGTCCGCAGCCCCGAGGACCGCGGTCAGCTCGTCCCGCGTCCACGTATAGAAGAGGCCTTCCGCGCCGTCGCTGTCCGCGTCGAGCGCCGACGCGAAGCCGCCCTCCGGCGTGCCTAGCTCGGCGATCATCCACGCGCAGGTCTCCCTGGCCACCCGGCGGGCCAGTTCCGACCCGGTGCGCCGCCACAGGTGCGTGTAGGCCCGGGCCAGCAGCGCGTTGTCGTAGAGCATCTTCTCGAAATGCGGCACGACCCAGCCGGCGTCCACGGAATACCGGGCGAAACCCCCCGCGAGCTGGTCGTACATGCCCCCGCGGGCCATCCCCTCCGCGGTCCCTTCCACCATCCGCAACGCCCTCGGGTCCGGCTCGCCGTTGCGCTGTCGCGCGCTCTCTGAGTGCCGGAGCAGAAATTCGAGCACCATGGACGGCGGGAACTTAGGCGCGCCGCCGAATCCGCCGGCGGTCTCGTCGTAGCTTTCGGCCAGCGTGGCGACCGCCTGGTCGCAGACGCCGGCCAGGACGTCCGCGGCGCCGCCGGCCGGTGCGCCGCCGGCCGGTGCGCCGCCGGCCGGGTCGATTCCCAGGCCCCGCAACGGCGCGGCCCGCTCGGCCAGCGCCGCGGAGATCTGCCGGGCCTGGCTGGAGACGTTGTCGCGGTCCTCCCGCCACGCCTTGGCTACCCCGAGGACCAGGCGCTGGAAGTGCTCCCGGGGGAAGTAGGTGCCGCAGAAGAACGGGTCACGGTCCGGGGTCATGAACACGGTCATTGGCCAGCCGCCCTGGCCGGTCATGGCCTGGGTCGCAGTCATGTAGACCGCGTCCACGTCGGGGCGTTCCTCCCGGTCGACCTTGATCGCGACCAGATTCTCGTTCATGAGCGCGGCGGTCTGCGGATCCTCGAACGATTCGTGCGCCATCACGTGGCACCAGTGGCACGCCGAGTACCCCACGGACAGCAGGACCGGCACGTCGCGGGCCCGGGCGGCGGCGAAGGCCTCCTCGGACCAGGGCCACCAGTTGACGGGGTTGTCCGCGTGCTGCAGCAGGTACGGGCTGGTCGCGCTCTTCAGTCGGGTGGCCATGTCCCCATCTTGGCTTGTGCCGCCCGGTGCGCTGGACGCCGGTGCGCCAGACCCCGGTGCGCCGGTCCCGGCCCGTTCGCGTTGCGGGCGGAACTCATAACGGTTATCGTTTTCATCAAGGGGATACCGGGGACCACTTAGCGCGATCCAGGAGACCGAAACCACATGCCCGTGCTCAGGCCGGCCTCATCCAGGCCAGCACTGCCCAGGCGAGGACTCAGGCGAGCCCTGCGCAGGAGAGCCCGGCCCAGGGGAGCCCGGCCGGGGCCCGGGCCCGTCCTGCTGGCGGGGGCCGCTCTGGCGACGGCGGCGCTGGCCGCCGCGTGCTCGTCCGGTTCCAGCCCGGCGCCGGCGGCCAATTCGAGCGCCACGGTCACTGCGGTCGGGGCTGAGAACCAGTACGCGAACGTGATCGGCCAGGTCGGCGGCAAGTACGTGCACGTCAGCGCCATCGAGAGCAACCCGAACACCGACCCGCACGCGTTCGAGGCCAGCGCGAGCGTGGCCCAGCTGATCAGCAGCGCCGGCCTGGTCGTGCAGAACGGCCTGGGCTACGACACGTACATGAACAAGATTGAGGCCGCGGCCCCGAACGCGGCGCGCAAGGTCATCGACGTCCAGCACCTGCTCGGGCTGCCGGACAGCACGCCCAACCCGCACCTGTGGTACGAGCCCACCACGATGCCGGCCGTCGCGAAGGCCGTGGCCGCAGGCCTGTCGGCCCTCCAGCCCGCCCACCGGGCGTACTTCGCCGCCCGGGCCACCGCCTTCGACCGGTCCCTGCAGCCCTGGTACCACCTGATCACCACGTTCAAGGCGCGCTACCCGGGGACGCCGGTGGCCACCACCGAGCCGGTGGGCGACTACCTGCTGCAGGCCGCCGGTACCCGCAACCTCACCCCGTTCGGCTTCCAGGCCGACGTCATGAACGGCGTGGACCCGGCCCCGCAGTACGTCTCGCTCCAGGACGGCCTGTTCTCCGGGCACAAGGTCAAGGTGTTCCTGTACAACCAGCAGGTCACCGACTCGCTGACCTCGTCCTTCGTGGCTGCCGCGCACCGGGACGGGATCCCTGTGGTCGGCGTGTACGAGACCATGCCGGAACCGGGCTACGACTACCAGTCCTGGATGATGGCCGAGACGGCCGCGCTGCAGCGGGCCGTTCAGCACGGGATCTCCACCGAGAGGCTCAAGTGATGACGCGTCCAGCGGCCGGCTGGCGCGGCGGCCCGCGGCAGGCCCGCGCGCAGGACACCGGTGAGCGGGACACGGGTAAGCAGGCCACGGGCGAACTGCTCCAGGTGGACGGGGCCAGCCTCTGGCTGTCCGGCCGGAAGGTCCTCGACGACGTCAGCTTCAGCCTCGGCCCGGGCGAGTTCGCGGGCCTGATCGGCTCGAACGGGGCGGGCAAGACCACGCTGCTGCGGGTCATCCTCGGCCTGCAGGCCCCGTCAGCGGGCACGGTCCGCGTGGCGGGCCAGCCGCGTACCCGGCGCGGCTCGCTGATCGGCTACGTCCCGCAGAAGATCCTGCTCGACCCGGACATGCCGCTGCGCGCCCGCGACCTGGTCGGCCTGGGACTGGACGGGCAGCGGCTCGGCATCCCGCTGCCGTCGGCCCGGCGCCGCCGCCTGGTCGAGGAGATGCTGCAGGCCGTCGGCGCGGACCGGTTCGCCGACACGAGGGTGGGCCTCCTGTCTGGCGGCGAGCAGCAGCGGGTGCTGATCGCACACGCGCTGATCAGCCGTCCCCGGCTGCTCCTGCTCGATGAGCCGCTGGCCAACCTGGACATCGCGAGCGAGCAGGACGTGGTCGAACTGCTCGGCCGGGTCGCCCGGGAGCAGCAGGTGGCGGTTCTCATCTCGGCCCACGACATGAACCCGCTGCTTCCGTTCATGGACCGGATCGTGTACATGGCAGCCGGCCGCGCGGCCAGCGGGACCACCGCCGAGGTGGTGCGCCCCGAGGTGCTCAGCGCGCTGTACGGACAGCACGTGGACGTGATCCGGGTGCACGACCGGATCCTGGTGGTCGCCGGCCGGGGCACGGGGCTGGCCGCATCCGGCGGCCATCCCGAGCCCCTCGCGCCTCACCTCGCCGAGGGAGCGTAGTGCCCGGGCTGCTGCACGCGATCTTCGCGCCGGGCTTCTTCTCCAGCGGCCCGGTGCACGTGGCCCTGGCCGCCGGCGGGGTGGTGGCGCTGGTCTCGGGGATTGTCGGCACGTTCACGGTGATCCGCGGCCAGTCTTACGCGGGCCACGCGCTGGCCGACATCAGCGTGACCGGCGGCTCCGCGTCGTTCCTGGTCGGGATCAGCCCGCTGTGGGGGTTCGCCGGCGTCGGCCTGCTGGCTGCCGGGGTCATGGACATGATCGGGATCGAGCGGCCCCGCGGCCGCGACCTGGCCACCGGGATCGTCCGCGGGGCCGGGCTGGGCCTGGCCGCGCTGTTCCTCTACTGGGACACCACGCACAGCAGCGTCACCGGGGCGACGATCACGATCCTGTTCGGCTCCATGTTCACGATCAGCAGCTCTATCCTCCCGGCCATCGTGGTACTGAGCGTGGCGGCGGTGGCGATCGTGGCCGTCCTGTACCGGCCGTTGCTGCTCAGCACGGTCGCGGCCGACCTGGCCACGGCGCGGGGAATCAGCGTACGGCTGGTCGGCGCCCTGGCCCTGGCCGCGATCGCCCTGGCGGTCTCGCTGTCCGCCATGACGATCGGCACCATCCTCAGCACCGCGCTGCTGATTGGGCCCGCGGCGATCGGGCTGCGGCTGAGCAGCCGGCCGGGGCTGGCCATGGCCTGGTCGGCGCTGGCCGGCCTGGCCGCCACCTGGCTGGGGGTGCTGCTGGCCTACGACAGCTTCTACTGGCCGCCGGCCCACCACGGCTGGCCCGTCAGCTTCTTCGTCGTGACCCTGATCTTCCTGGGCTACGTCACCGTGCAGGGGATCACCACCCGGGTGCGGCGGGGCTGAGCCGATGTTCACCGGGTTCATGACCAACGCCTGGCTGGTGGGCACCATCGTCGCCGTCGTCGCGGGCGTGGTCGGGTTCTTCATCGTGCTGCGTGGCTCGGCGTTCGTCGCGGACGCCGTCCCGCAGGGAGCGTTCGCGGGCGCGGCCGGGGCCAGCCTGCTCGGGATCAGCACGCTCGTCGGGCTGGCGGCCGCGGCCCTGGTCGGCGCGCTCGGGATCGGCTGGCTGAGCCGCCGCGGACGGCGGGACGTGGCCACGGCCCTGGCCCTTGTGGTCCTGCTCGGCCTGGGCGCGCTGTTCCTGAGCTTCAGCACGGAGTACGCGCCGGAGATCTACAGCCTGCTCTTTGGCGAGGTGCTCGGGGTGAGCCCCAGCGAGGTGCTGCCGATCGCGATCCTCGCCGCGGTGTGCGTGGCGGCCATCGCGGCGGTGTACCGGCCACTGCTGCTCTCCTCGGTGATGCCGGAGCTGGCCGAAGCGCGCGGAGTCCGGCCGGCCCGTGTGGAGACGCTGTTCCTCGTGGTGGTGGCGCTGGCCACGAGCATGACCCTGCCGGTGGTGGGGGCGCTGCTGATCTTCAGCCTGATGATCGGGCCGCCCGCCGCTGCCCGCTCGGTGACCAGCAAGCCGATGGCCGCCCTGCTGCTGTCCGCCGTCATCGCGGTCGTCGTGGTCTGGGCGTCGATCGCCGCCGCCTACGACACCAGCTGGCCGGTGGGCTTCTTCGTGGGCACGTTCGGGGCAGTCTGCTACGCCGCCGGGCGGGTCTGGGCGGCGCTGCGCGGGCGGCGTCCGGCCCGCCCGGCAGGGTGGCGCGGAGCTGGGGAGCATGGGGTACCGGCTGCTAATGTGCGGGTGTGATGACGCCGGTGCCTGCTAAGCGTCCGCTGGGCGGCACCCGGGTGCGCGGGACCCGGCAGGCCGAGGCACTGTCGGCGGTCCTGGGAGGACTGCCCGGTTTCTGCAGCGCGCAGCAGATTCACGCTGAGCTGCGCCAGCGCGGCGAGCACATCGGCCTGACCACCGTCTACCGGCACCTGCAGGTGCTGAGCGAAGACGGCCAGGTCGACACGATCCGGGACGCCAGCGGTGAGACGCTGTACCGCCGGTGCGAGAGCAACGCCCACCACCATCACCTCATCTGCCGGTCCTGCGGGACCAGCGTCGAGGTCGAGGGCCGCGCGGTGGAGCGCTGGGCCGAGCAGGTCGCGGCCGAGGCCGGGTTCACCGCGGTGGACCACACCGTGGAATTGTTCGGGCTGTGTCCGGCGTGCAGCGGGGTCCCCGGGACGTAGTGCGCACGTCCGCCCGGGCGCATCCGGCTGGAGCGGGACGCGCAGCGCCCGCTGAGCTTCGCTACATCCGGCCACCGGGGCGGTGCGCGGCCAGCACGTCCAGCGCATGGCGGACCAGTTCGGCGTTGCTGCTGGCCGGCTTGCCGTCCGGGCCGGCCGTGGTGTCCTCCAGGCCGATCCGGGTGGGCAGTCCTTCCCGGGCCGCCTGCGCAACCAGAGGCCAGCAGCCCTCGCCCTCGCCGTGCAGGAGCCGCGGGAGCCCGCACAGCGCGGAGTCGTCCAGGGCGCGCAGGATCTCCCATGCCACCCGGGGCGCGGCGTCGGCCGGCTCGTCCATGACCTCGACCAGAATCCGCAACGGCGGCCCGGGCAGCCGGCCCTCATCGAGGGCACGGGCCATCACCTGGACGTCGGTGATCGACCACACCCCGGCCTCCGCGGCGATCCCGGCCGCGCCGAGCGAGAGGACGACCTCGGCCCACCCGTCCTCGCTGACGTTGACGGAGGCGAAATCGGGGCGGCCGCCCGCGGCCAGGTCCCTCCAGCCCGCGACGGCCGCCTGCCGGGCCGCCGCGTCCCCGCGCGTGATCCAGAGTCCCGTGGACACCCCGACCGGGGTGCCCGGGCAGGCCGCGCGGACCGCGGCCACTGCCGCGCCGACGTCGGTGGCCTGCACCGACTCCGCCCTATCCCCGCCGCGTGCGTGCAGGTGGATGGCCTCGGCCCCGGCGGCGACGGCGGCCGCCGCGTCCCGGGCCAGCTCGGCGGGCGTGACCGGAACCGCGGGAAACTCGGCCTGGCTGCGTTTCCCGTTCAGGCAGGCCTTCAGGAGCGTGATGTCGCCGTTCATCCGGCCATGGTCCCAGGTGAACGCGGGGGCGGGAAGCAGCGGCCGGGGGGTAGCGTGCCCGCCGCGCTTGAAACGGCGAGCATCGCCGCCGACCGCCTAGCCCTGCCCGCCGCGCCCGGGGGGCAGTGAGTACCGCGGTCGGTACCCCCGTCAGTACCGCAGCACGTACGTGCCGCCCGCACCGGTGCTCTCGTCCCGGATCGTCACCGTGGCCCGGCCGTGGAGCAGCTGGATGCGCACGTACACCGTGTCACCGGGCGCGGTGTCCAGGCTGATCCGCTGCTCGTTCGGCCGCTGCGGCACCATCCGCCACCAGAGGTACGGGCCGAAGTAGCCACCGGCGGCCGAGCCCGCCTGGATGAGCGGGTCACCAGTGCGGCCCAGGCCGATGCCAGCCCACGACGAGGCGGCCGCGGTCGGATCGTTCTTCGGCCGCGTGACCCGCCAGGTGCCGTAGACCACGGTGCTGGTGGCGGCGCTGGCCCGGTTGCCTCCCGGGCTGGGCCGCGGCGCGGTGGCCGGGGGGGTCAGGGTGCCGAGGGCCGGCTGCGCGTCGCCCACGATCGACTGAGGGTTGGCGGGCTTGGCGTCCCCGACGATGGACTGGGGATTAGCAGACTTGGCGTCACCCACGATGGACTGGGGATTAGCAGGCTGCGCGTCTCCCACGATCGATTGCGAGCTGGCAGGCCTGGCGTCCCCCACGATCGACTGGGACTTAGCAGGCTTCACGTCGCCGACGATCGACCGGGGCGCGCTGGACGGGGTCACGGGGGCGAAGGCACAGGTGGTCGGGGCCGCCCGGATTCCCCCGGTCACGAACGCCCGCCACGCGGCGAGCTCAACCCGGCCGGCCGGCCGGAGCGGCAGGTCGTTAGCGGCCAGCTGGGCCGGGGTCGCGGTGAGCGGATCGAAGCCAGCGGGCAGCCGTACGGTGACAGCTGAGACGCCGCCCCCGCAGTTGGTCACCACCCGGGTTCCGGCCCGGGCATTCGGGCTCGCCGTGGGCCCCGCGAGGGCGGGGGCCGCCAGGAAGAGGGGGGCCGCAGCCACCCCGGCCATCGCCAGCGGCCAGAGTGGCCTGCGCGCAACAGCGCGCATTAACCCGGAAGCGATCATCAGCGACCTCCTCGGGCCACAGGAACTTATGCCTTTGGCGCACACCATCGAGACGTGCGCTCGACTGCAGGGCGGGGGGCTGCCGTCAGGTCCGGTACGTGCAGCATAGCGAAGTAAGGTGCCGCCTGGCCTGCTGCTGGACCACTGCGGTGCGATGAGCCAAATGTCGGCTGTCCCGGAGGAAGAGCTGGCCCTCTCCCGGGGATGAGCCACCCGCCCCTTCATAGATCAGATGACTGATCCGGGCATAAGCCAAAAGGGGCGATCCGGAACCGCCTTAACGACCCTCATTCATCCGATCTATTTACTCGGCAATCGGCCAGATCAACGCGCCCGGCTCGATCGCTGCTCACCTGGTCCGCAACATCCTCGGCCTGGCTCTCTGGGCCTGCCGCTTAGAGCACTGACGCGAGCCAGTGCTGCACGCTGGCGATGTGCACGGTGCACCAGGACCGGGCCACCACCGCATCGTGGGACTCGAGCGCGTCCAGGATGGCCCGGTGCTCGGCGAGCGTCCGCTGGGTGGCGCCCGTCTGGGTCAGGCCGCGCCACACGCGGGCCCGCAATGTCGGCCCGGACAGCGAATCGAGCAGCGACGTGAGCACGGTGTTCCCTGAGCAGGCGGAGATCCGGCGGTGGAATTCCAGGTCGTTGGCGACGAGATCCTCGACCTCGGGGTCGGGGCCCAGCCGGTCCAGGAGTTCGCGGAGCCCGGCGATCTCGGCCGGCGATATCCGTTTCGCGGCCATCGCCGCAGCCTCCGGCTCCAGGATGCGCCGGACCTCAAGAAACTCGAGCACGGTCGCGTCCCGGTGGAAGTCCACGATGAAACTCAGTGCCTCGAGCAGCAGCGGGGGCTGCAGGCTGGTCACGTAGGTGCCGTCGCCGCGCCGCACGTCCAGGATGTTCATCAGCGACAGCGCCTTGACCGCCTCGCGCAGCGACGATCGGGACAGCCCGAGCTCAGCGGCCAGGTCCGCTTCCCGGGGCAGCCGGTCCCCGGGTTGCAGGGTGTCCGAGACGATCATGGATTTGATCTTCTCGATAGCCTCGTCCGTCAGCGCCACAGCTGCCCTCCGAACCCGCCGTGCCCTCTGCGACGCTGCCCGGGTCCCGCTCAGCCGACGTCCCGGCACATCAGATGTCTAGCGCCGAGTATCCCATAGGATCAGCGGTGGGGCGCGCAAAATGCCTGGCCAGAGCAGGCATTGGTGCGCGGGAAGCGACCCCGCACACCGCGCCAGCCGGGGGCTACCACACCGTGACTGTCGGCCCGGCCTGATACCAAGGACCCATGACGTCCGGCGCCGGCCCACCCGAAGAGCCCGATCTCCGCGAGGACGGGGGCAGCCGCCTCCGCGAGGAGGCCGAGAACTGCCTGCGGGCGCTCGCCGGGCCGTCCGCGCGCCTGCGCGAGGATCAGTGGACCGCGATCCAGGCCCTGGCCCGCGACCGGCGCCGGGCGCTGGTCGTGCAGCGCACCGGCTGGGGCAAGTCGGCGGTGTACTTCGTCACCACTGCGCTGCTCCGGGCCCGGGACATGGGGCCGACGATCATCATCTCGCCGCTGCTCGCCCTGATGCGCAACCAGATCGAGGCGGCCGCCCGGGCCGGGTTGCGGGCCCGGACCGTGAACTCGGCCAACATGGCCGACTGGGACGAGGTCTACGCGGAGATCGCCGCAGGCTCCGTGGACTTGCTCCTGGTCAGCCCGGAGCGGCTGAACAATCCTGGCTTCCGCGACCTGGTCCTGCCCAAGCTCGCCGCCACCGCGGGGATGCTGGTCGTGGACGAGGCGCACTGCATCTCCGACTGGGGCCACGACTTCCGGCCCGATTACCGCCGGCTTCGCACCGTGCTGGAGAACCTGCCTCCCGGCGTGCCGGTCCTCGCCACCACGGCCACGGCCAACGCCCGGGTCACCCGGGACGTGGCCGAGCAGCTGGCCAGCGGGGCCGATGGCGAGGCGCTGGTGCTGCGCGGCCCGCTGGACCGGGAGAGCCTGTCCCTGGCCGTCGTTGAACTGCCCGCCGCGCAGCAGCGCCTCGGCTGGCTGGCCGAGCACCTGGACGAGCTGCCGGGATCCGGCATCATCTACACGCTCACCGTGGCCGCGGCCCACGAGACCGCGGCTTTCCTGCGCGACCGGGGCCACGACGTCCTCCCATACACCGGTCGGGACGAGCAGGAGCAGCGGCTGTCTGCCGAGCGCGCGCTGCTCGACGGGGAGCTCAAGGCGCTGGTGGCGACCAGCGCGCTGGGCATGGGCTTCGACAAGCCCGATCTGGGCTTCGTGGTGCACCTGGGCGCCCCGCAGTCCCCCGTTGCCTATTACCAGCAGATCGGCCGCGCGGGCCGGGCCGTGCCCCGCGCGGAGGTGATCCTGCTGCCCGGGCGGGAGGACCGGGACATCTGGGCGTACTTCGCCTCGCTGGCGTTCCCGCCCGAGCCCCTGGTCCGTACGACGCTCGCCGCGCTCGGTGAGGCCGCCGGCCCGTTGTCGTCCGGTGCGCTGGAGACCCAGGTCGACCTGAGCCGCGCCCGGCTGGAGATGATGCTCAAAGTCCTGGACGTGGACGGTGCGGTACGCAAGGTCAGCGGCGGCTGGGCCGCTACCGGGCAGCCGTGGCTCTACGACGCCGAGCGCTACGCGACGGTGGCGGCCGAGCGCCACCGGGAGCAGCAGGCCATGCTCGATTACCTGCGCACCCCTGGCTGCCGGATGGAGTACCTGCGCCAGCAGCTGGACGACCCGGAGGCCCAGCCCTGCGGCCGGTGCGACAACTGCACCGGGCACCCCTGGCCCGCCGAGGTGTCGGCGGAAGGGTCCGCCCAGGCGCGGGCCCGGCTGCTCCGTCCCGGTATCGACATCAGCCCGCGCCGGATGTGGCCGCCGGGCATGACGCGGCTCGGCGTGGACGTGTCGGGCAAGATCGCGGCGGAGCAGTCGGCGGACACCGGCCGGGCACTGGGGCGCCTCACCGGCCTGGGCTGGGGTCCCCGGCTCCGCGCCCTACTGGACAACCGGGATCCGGGCGCCGACGGCCTGGTGCCCGGCGACCCGGGGCCGCGCGACCCGGGGGCCGACGACCAAGTGCCCGACGCCCAGGGGGCCGACCGCCCCGTCCCGGATGACCTCGTCGCCGCGCTGGTCCAGGTCCTCGCCGCGTGGGACTGGGAACAGCGCCCGGCCGGGGTGGTCACGCTGCCCAGCCGGACCCGGCCCCGGCTGATCGCCAGCCTGGGCGAGCGGATCGCGGAGATCGGGCGTCTGCCGTTGCTGGGCTCGCTGGAGTACGCGGGGAACGGCCCGGGGCCCAGGCAGTTCAATAGCCCGCAGCGGCTCCAGGCGATCTGGCGTGAGCTGCGGCTGCCCGGGCCGGTGGCCGACGAGGTGGCCTCGCTCGGCGGCCCGGTGCTGGTCATCGACGACCGTCTCGAGAGCGGCTGGACCATGACGGTCGCGGCCAGGCTGCTCCGCGAGGCCGGCGCGCCGCGTGTGCTGCCCCTCGTGCTGGCCGCGACCAGCGGCTGAGCTCAGGTCCGGGCGGGCTCCACCTCGGCCGGCGCGGCATCCTCCTCGCGGATACCGTACTTCCGGTAGACACGGCGCAGCGGCCCGGGCGCCCACCAGTTCGCCCGGCCCAGCAGCCTCATGGTCGCGGGCACCAGCAGGATCCGGACGATGGTGGCGTCCACGACCAGGGCGACGATCATGCCCACGCCCATCAGCTTGATGAAGGTGATCCCGGAAGCGGAGAAAGCGCCCACCACGATCACCAGCAGGAACGCCAGGCTCGTGATGAGTCCTCCGGTGCGCTGCAGCCCGCTGGCCACCGCGGCGGTGTTGTCGCCGGTCACGTCGTAGCGCTCCCGGATCCGGGACAGCAGGAACACCTCATAGTCCATGGACAGGCCGAAGATGATGGCCAGCATGAGAATCGGCATGGACGGGTCGATGGTGCCGGTCGGGGTGAACCGCAGCAGCCCGGACAGGTGCCCCTCCTGGAAGATCCAGACGATCACACCGAACGTGGCCGACAGGGACAGCACGTTCATCACGATCGCCTTGAGCGGCAGCACCACCGAGCCGAACGCCAGGAACAGCAGCACGAACGTGGCCAGGCACATGACCAGCGCCATCCACGGCAGCGTGCGGCCCAGGCTGGACAGCTCGTCCACCAGCTGCGCGGTCACGCCGCCCACGTAGGCGTGACCGCCAGCCGGTGGCGGCACAGCCCGGGCCGCCGTCACGATGTCCCGGGCTGTGGCCGAGTACGGATCGGCGGCGTACCGCAGATCCACCCGGGCGATGTCCCCCCGTACCCCGGTCAGCGTGGCCGACGAGACGCCGGGCATGCGGTCCAGGCTGCGCACGTACCCCGCGAGCGCCGCCTGCTGGGCGGGTGCGGCGGCCGGGCCGGCCAGCCGGGTCACGACCTCGATGGGGCTGGACGGGTTGCCGGGGAAGTCACGGTTCAGGGCCTCGGCGACCACCCGGGCCGGGGCGCCCGCGGGCAGCGCCCGCGCGTCGGTGCCGCCCCAGGTGATCGCGCGGAACGGGGACGCCAGCGCCAGCAGCACGAGCAGGATCACGACGGCGTAGGCCACGGGCCGGCGCATCACGCTGCGGGCGATCCGGTACCACGCCCCGCTCTGCTCGTCCAGGACTGGGCGCTCCACGTGGCGGCGCACCCGCAGCGCGTTCACCCGGGGTCCGAGCACCGCGAGCAGGGCGGGCAGCACGGTCAGCGCGGCAAGCATGTCCACCAGGACCGTGGCCACCCCGCCATAGCCCATCGACCGCAGGAACATCTCCGGGAACAGCATGAGGCTGGCCAGGGCGACGGCCACGGTGACACCTGAGACGGCGACGGTGCGGCCCGCGGTGGCCACCGTGGCGGCGACCGCCTCCTCGGTGGTGTCGTGCCGGTGCAGTTCCTCGCGGAACCGGCTCACCATGAACAGGCCGTAGTCGATGGCCAGGCCGAGACCGAGGATCGTGGTGATGTTGATGGAGTAGATGGACACGTCGGTGACGAGGGTCAGCAACCGGAGCGCGGTGAACGACCCCAGGATGCCGATACCCCCGATGGCCAAAGGCAGGCTGGCCGCGGCCAGGCTGCCGAAGATCACCAGCAGCAGGATGAGCAGCACCGGCATGGAGATGCCCTCGGCCCGGCCGATGTCCGAGGTGACCTGTTTGTTGATCGCGGACATGGTCGGGATCTGGCCGCCCACCAGAGTGGACAGGCCCGGTGCCGAGAGGCGTCCCGCGATCGCCTGGTAGTTCGCGGTCCGGGCCGAGTCCGTGTCGCCGGCAAGTTCGAGAACCGCATAGGTGGCGTGGCCGCCCGCGCCGGCGAACTGCGGCGAACGGGTGGACCAGTAGGTCGCGGCCGACCGCACCTCACCGGCCGGCAGCGCGGCCAGGGTCCTGGTCACGGCCGCGCGGAAGGCAACGTCGTGCACGGTGAGCCGGGGACTGGAGTACAGCACCACGACGTCGGCAGTGTCGCGGCCGAAGGTGCGCGCCGCCAGATCGCTTTCCTGCTGGCTCTGGCTGCCCGGGGCGGAGAAGCCGCCCGCGGACTGCAGTGCACCGAACACCCGGGTCCCCCAGACCGCCGCGGCGACCACCACGATCGCGGCCAGGACCAGGATCAACCGCCGTCGCGCGTAGACCACGCGCCCCCATGACTCGAACACCAGGCCCTCCAGCACCTAAACTGCTACTAACGATCACAACCGTGAACACCGTAAACTGCTAATAACGTTAACCTTGCATACGCCGTTTACCTTCGTCAAGGTTGTTAACCACACGGCAACCTTGATGCCAGCTGGCTCTCAGGAAGTGGTGCTGAACCCCGGCCCCGGTCGGGGCGAGGTGGCAGGGGAAACTCGAGGACAGGACTCAGGAGGACCCGTGGTCGAGACGCTGAGCAGGCGCGATCGCGTCCGCGCTGAGACGACCGCGGAGATCAAGCAGACCGCCCGGCAGATCCTGGTCGCCCAGGGCCCGGAGGCCGTCACGCTGCGAGCCATCGCCCGGGAGATGGGCATGACGGCTCCGGCGCTGTACCGGTACT
The DNA here is from genome assembly GCA_963751175.1 of uncultured Actinomycetes bacterium. GTDB lineage: Bacteria > Actinomycetota > Actinomycetes > Streptosporangiales > Streptosporangiaceae > RYN-230. The sequence goes on from CAVVTM010000021.1 coordinate 108,811, forward strand.
TCGGCAGCCATGAAGACCTGATCCGTCACGTGGTCGGGGACATCTTCAGCGAGATAGGCGCAGGGATCGAGGCCGCCATCGACGCCGCCGGGGGCGGCATGACCGAGAAGATGATCGCAGCCTGCCGTGAGTTCCGCCGCTGGGGCCTGACTCATAAGGCGGAGTTCGGGTTGCTGTTCGGCACTCCCCTGCCCACCCTCGAGGCGGCCCACGACGACGTGGTCGCCGAGTGCGCCGCCAAGTTCAGCGGGGTGTTCTTCGCGCTGTTCTATGAGTTGTGGGGCAAGCAGCCGTTCCCCATCCCGAGTGACGACGAGATCGATCCGGGGCTGCGCGCACAGCTGGCCAGTTACCAGGCGGCGATCGGCGTGGACTTGCCGCTCGGCGCCGGGCTGACCTTCCTGCGCTGCTGGGTCCGCCTGTACGGGATGGTCAGCCTCGAGGTGTTCGGCCACCTGCACTTCGCCCTCGAGGACGCCGCGCCGATGTTCGAGATCACGCTCGCGGAGTTGGCCAAGCTGGTCAACCTGGAGTATCCGCCCACGCAGCCATAAGCCTGGGTACCAGCCGCAGGACCGCGAGCCCGGAGTATCGGCCCGCGCACCTTCCTGCGGGGACTGATCGCGGGCATCGTGCTCATCCCGCATATATCCCTCTCTTGTCAGGTCTTTTTCTACCCATGTCATGAGGCCTTGGCCTCCCGGCCGTTGGTTGCGGCGGTGAGTCAGATTGATTGGTTGCGGCGATGTTGGGCGGCAGCTGCCTGGCATTGCTGGCTCACCGAGCGGCCGGGGTGAGCCGCTGGTCCGCAGTAGCATGCAGATCATGGAGACGCCGGCGGCGCTGCGACTCCGGGGGCGCGCGAGGATGCGGGCGCTGCCTTCGCGCGCCAGGGCAACGTGGACCGCGCCCGCCTGCTGCTCGATCAGGCCATCGCCTGCTATGAGCGGCTGGACGCGGCCCGCGACCTCGCCCGCGCCGAAGCCACCTTGCGCGCCGCCGGCATCCATCGCGGCTGCCGCGGAGCACGGAAGCGGCCGCGGGCCGGTGGCCGAGTCTCACTCCGACCGAGCGCATGATCGCTGACCTGGTCGTCGAGGGACTTGTCCAATCCCCAGATCGGCGAGCGCCTGTACGTCTCGTTCCGGACGGTACAGACCCATCTCGCCCACATCTTCGCCAAGCTGGACATCTCCTCCCGCGCCCAGCTCGCCGCCGAGGTGACCCGGCACAGCGGCTCCGAGCTGGGCCGGGCATGAGGCCGCAGGCGCAAGGCGCCCGGCGATCTCCCCGTCCGCCAGGATGTCGAGCAGTACTTCTTCACGCGCACGGGCTACACCGGCCGGTCACCGTACCTATTCACGGCGCCACTTGAGGAGGCCGACCCAAAACCCTCGTAGTGCCCTCGAGTGCCCGTTCGCTCGGCCCACCGGGCTCGCATCACGAAGCAGCCGCACACGCGCCCGCCGGCAGATGAGGATGTTCCTCAGGGCCCGGCCCGTTGTGCCAGTTGCATCAGCCCTTGCTCACAGCGGAAGTCCGCTCCGTGTCCAAGGCCGCGGAGAAGCGCGGGCGATTGCTCGACCTTCGGTGTCACATATACACTTCAACTGTGGCGATCTATGATGTGCTGGCCCGGCATTATGATGCCGTGACGGGAGATTCCTCTACCGAGTCCGGGTTTATTGACAGTATTATCAAAGGCGCTCGCGATCAGGCCGTGACGTTGCTGGAGATCGCCTGCGGGACTGGCGGAGTTATTGCTGCACTAGCGGGCGGATACCAGGTGAGCGGCCTCGATATATCGCCGGGCATGCTGGCTATTGCCCGTAAGAAGCTGCCCGAAGGAACCCCGCTACATCTAGCAGACATGAGCCGCTTTAAGCTGAACGTGAAATTCGACGCTATCATTTGTGTCTACCACGGCATCAACCACCTACTCGACTTCTCAGCCTGGGAGAGCTTCTTCGACTGTGCGTATCGGCACCTGAACGATGGTGGCGTGCTTGTCTTCGACACCTATACCGCAAGCGGCCTCAAGATGATGGCGAACACCCCGGAGATGGTCCAGCAATTCGGTGAGAACTACCTCCACATACGCGTACAAACAAATGATGAAGTAGTATTCGACTGGAACATCGAGCTATTTGAGCTCCAGCGAGACGGCAGATACAAATCGCTCACGGAAGTCATCAGGACAGTAACTTTCTCGCCAGAAGAGATAAGGAAATCTCTGAGTAAAAGATTCGTCAACATAGTGACCATAGAAAGCGACAGCGGCGATGTCAAGGACGGCAGCGATAACCGGACCTGGTTTGTGTGCCTTAAACCAGGAGGCCCGGCCCTGAATGATCCAGGCCATCGCCAGGCCGAGCAGCCGACGGCAGAACAGCCTGTTTCCGCCACTCCACCAGGATGACGATGAATTGCGCCGCCAGCCTCCCCGGCGTTACTAGCCTCTGCCGGGACGGGGGAATGCGGCACCTGTGCCTCCCAACGGGTATCTGTGCGGGAGCACTCTTCTCGGCAGATCCGCTCTGCCGGCGGGCGGCAGGGACAGCAGCTGTCACACGGCTACGAGCAGCATGCGGCTGGCCGCCGCGGTCGCGGCGGCCAGGTTGTCCAGGAACAGGTCGCGCGCGGGCGGGATATCGCGCAGTTCCCACAGCAGCAGGGAGTTGTTCCAGGCGAGGTCGCGGGCGGAGTTAATGGTCCAGCTGGCGACGAGGTTGCCGACCGCCTGCAGGTGGTGATCGGCGGCGAGCTCGGGCGCGGACTCGAACGACTGGCGGACCGACTGCTCGGCCGCGTCCAGCAGCTGGTCCACCTTCTGGTAGTCGGCCAGATGGGTGCCCGCGGCCGGGGAGGTCGCCAGCTGTGCGCAGGTGCTGACGACCGCCACCGGCAGGTCGTGGTTGATGTGGGCGTTCATGCCCGCCAAGGCGAACTGGATGGGCTCGATCCCTGGTGCGGCCCGCTGCTCGATCAGCGGGCGCCAGGCCAGCGGGACCGCCGCCAGATCGGCCGCGGCCGCGGCGGCGCCGAAGTAGAGATTGGCGAAGGCCACATCCAGCGCGGTCATGAAGACCGGATCAGCGAAAAATCCCTGGCCCAGCCTGCTGTTCACCTCCTGGGTCACCTGAAGGTACATGCGGTTGAAGCAGGCCAGCCCATCGCCGGGCGCTGTCGCCGCCGCGATGGCCCGCATCTGCGCTATCGCCCCGGGGACCGACGTGACCGGAGCCGGCGAACCTGGCGGGCAGGCGGACATGGCGTCACACTATAGGCCCGCGGGCCTGTGCGCTGACCCGGCCATCCCGCGCGCGTGCCCGGCGGCCGGCCGCGGCGGTAAAGCCACTGCACAACCATGGCTAAAGCGCGCGGAACCCGCGACACTCAACGACCGTCAACGCGGCGTGACAGGACGTGGACCCGCCTGTTGTCAGCGAGGCCAGCTATGGTCCTGCGTGAATTGCCCTTCGGGGACGCCTCACTGGCCGGCGTTGTCTGCTTCCCCGCAGGGATATCTGCTCGCTCAGAGGTGCTGAAGCCCACCCGATCCGCGTTGGTAACACCCTCAACTCGGCAAGGTCGTCGGCCGGCTACCTGTGCACTAGGAGCGGCATGACTGGATGGTCGTGGTGGCGGCGGGGCTGACCGGCGGATAGAACTGTTCCGGTTGGCGTGGCCGGGTTACGCCCCGGGCCGGGGATCTTCGTTCGTCTCGTCGAGTTCGGGGTCAACCCCGCCTTCGCGGTGCTGTTCTTGCGTTCGCAGAACCTCCCGCATCAAGGCAGCCTCGCGTGCCTCGTCCTCTACGTCAGGATCCTGGCCTGGTTTCTTGCCGGAGCTGCCCGGCACCTGTTCTGGCTCACCCATGGCCGGATTCTCCTCCAGCCCGTGGTCTTGGCTCAGCTCCCAGCCAGATCCATCGTCTTGCGCGACCGCCCGCCGCCCTCATGCCCGGCGACCTCGTCATCCACCGGGCACAACGGCACGCCATCCGCGGCGTGCTTGGATTCTCCGGAGGTGAATGATGTACGCCGGGTAGCCAACGTCGTCGGTGACGATGTCGGCTACCCGGCACCGCGGCAAGCGCTGCCCGGAGTTGTCTTTCCGCAAGCGGGCGAGGCCCCCCTGCTCTCGCCGCCTCTCCAGTGCGAGTATGTGAGCTGCCTGGGCAAGTTTCTATTCTCCTGCTTCGGCTGCTCCAGTGGCAGTGAAGGCACTCCCTGTGGGCCACCTTCCCGCCATAACTTCCCTCGACCACAGCGTCGGCCACGTTCAGTTATATCTGGGACTTAAGCCGTATAGTTGACGCCGGAAACGATCAGGCGGAACCTTGCTGGATCTGGATTCCTTCATGCAAGAATTCGCATGCCAGCTAAGGCGGCCCCACTCGCCCGCGGATGACCTCGCCCTCCAGTGCCTGAGATGCCGCACGTTGGCGCGGTGCCCGCGGGGGCACACGGTGGCCAGGCGCCCCGACCTAGCCGCCCCCAGGTCCCGGGAAGCCGGTTGAAGCGCCGGGCGAGCCTTCCGGCGGCTGGCGCGTGGCCCTGACGCGCACTGCAACGTCGCCATGGCCGTTCCGGCGGCACCAGCTCAAAATATATCGCGCATGTTCACCGCACCATCGGTAAACGACTTCTGGCGTCATCTTAAGCTCACAGCTATGTTCACCGCGATCACGTATGAGAGGCCCAAGATAATCGACAAGCTTTGCGGCGGTGTCGTATCCAACGTGCGCGGAACTGGCAAGTGTTTCGTGATTGACTGCCCGGCCCGAGGCGATCGCACCAGCCAGGCGTGCGGCAGTAACCCCTTTCCCCTTACTGAAATATTTATGTATTCGCGGAATATCGTGTGGACTGTCGCTCGGGGGAAACTGGGGACCCATTAGATTCCCCCCTCGGACAGCAATATCCACGGCCTCCACCAGTGGCTGAGGGCCCATCGCCTTCCGGTAGATACCCACCACTTCAGGCTGGTCGACTGCCTCGTCCAAGTGATCCCGCTCGATTCCGTGGCCCTGGGCGGCGAATATCACAGGCGCCTGCCTGCGCGCGCTCCGGAGGATGTCCAGGACATCAAGCCCGTCGAACGAATACTCGATCGCATAGTCATTCCAGGTGAGGTCGGCAACCACCACGTCGAACCTCAGGCGATCGCTGACCGCGCGCTCCACTGCCCCCTTGTCCTCAGCGATCCGCACCGTGGCGCCTCTGATGGACTGACAGAGAAAGGGTTCGATGATCTTTCCCAGCGCGGCCGCGACCAGAAGACGTGGCCCGTCTTGCATCCGCCTGCCCCCCAGCTTGTATCGGCAACTCATCAGAAGTCAGCGGGCCTCTCACCGCGACTGTAGTTCCGCGAGCGTAGTCGGCGCCCCCCCCGGGACAGAAAAGCGCTGCCGGGACACCCGAAATCTGGCGGCACGATCACCTCCATATCAACCAGATTGGGGCGACGCTGGCGCACAGAGTGACCTGATCTGTGCGCCTCGGCTGCTGATCGTCGAGGACTCCTGTCGCCCCGAACGGCGGATCTGGCCTGTTCAGCTACCGTCCCTGGGAGGTCGCGGGGTGGCCGAGCACATCGCGAGCGGTCCAGCCGGCACACTGTGCTGGCCGCTCCCAGTCGTCTTTGCTGAGCCGGGTGATGATGGTGGTGAAGAAGTCGAGTCCTTGATCCAGGAGTTCTCCGGATCGGCCGCTCATCGGTCGCCTCCCATGGATGGGGATGAACCTTTCGCGGCTCAGCCGTGGCCTCGCACGTCGTGCGGCATGTACGGCTCCTCCAGCCGGGCCATCTCCTCCGCGCTGAGCTCGAGTTGCTCGGCGGCGAGCGCGTCCTGCACGTGGCGGCCTTCGTCGCCCCCACGATCGGCGCGGTCACCCCCGGGCGGTGCAGCAGCCACGCCAGCGCCACCTGGGCGGCGGGCATGCCGCGGGACGCGGCGATCTCGTTCACGCGATCGGCCACATCAAAGTCGGCCTGCTCGGTGTACAGCATGTCCCCGAACGCGTCGGTGTTGGCCCGCACCGTGTGCTTGGCGCCGTCGCGGGTCCGGGTCCCGGTCAGGAACCCGCGCGCCAGCGGGCTCCACGGGATCACGCCGACACCCTTGTCGATGCACTGCGGGATCATCTCCCGCTCTTCCTCGCGGTAGACCAGGTTGTAGTGGTTCTGCATGGAGACGAACCGCGTCCAGCCGTGGCCCGACGCGGTGTACTGGGCCTTGGCGAACTGCCAGGCGAACATGCTGCTCGCGCCGATGTAGCGGGCCTTGCCGGCGCGGACCACATCGTTCAGCGCCTCCATCGTCTCCTCGATGGGCGTGCGGTAGTCCCAGCGGTGGATCTGGTACAGGTCCACGTAGTCCATGCTCGAGGCGCTCCAGGGAGGCGTCGATGGAGGCCATGATGTGCTTGCGGGACAGCCCGCGGCGTTCGGGCCGGGCCATGGTCTCGCCGTGCACCTTGGTGGCGACCACGACCTCCTCGCGGGGGAACATCTTGCCGAGAGCCGCCCGGTGGCCGTCTCGCTGGCGCCCGCGGAGTACACGTCGGCGGTGTCGAAGAAGTTGATCCCGCCGTCCGCCGCGGCCCGGACGATAGGCTCTGCCTCGTCCTCGTCCAGCACCCAGGGGCGTTCGAAGTTGTTGCCGTAGCTCATCATGCCGAGGCAGACGCGGGAGACCTGCAGACCCGTCGCGCCGAGGTTCACGTAGTGCATGGATCCTCTCCGGGGAGTGGGAGGCTGGGTTCCGTCAAGCCTACCGAGCGCGCCGGGTCAGACCCGCAGCAGCCTTCGGCCGACCAGGCCGAGCACGGCCAGCAGCAGTAGCGCGAACCCCAGCACCGCGACGCGGGCGGACAGCAGCTGGGTTGCCAACCCCAGCGCGAGGACCGGGACGGCCAGGCCGATGTACCCGGCCAGGAACAGCCCGGCCAGCGCCTCGCTGCGGGCCTGCGGCGGGGCGATGCCCAGCACCGTGGTCACGCTGCCCTTGAACGCGGCGCCTGCCCCGCTGCCCGCCACCACCCCGCCGGCCAGCAACAGCGCCAGGCTGGCCAGCCAGAACGCCACGGTGATCAGGGCCAGCCCGAGGACCAGGGCCAGCAGGCCGAAGGCCAGCTGGCGGCGCAGCGGCGCGCGGCTCACCACGATCTGGGCCAGGGCCGCCGCGCCGAACACCGCGAACGTGGCCGCTCCCTGCCAGGGCGCGGGAACTCCTTCACGTGCGGGCTCCTCCAGCATTAGCCTCGCTCGGTCATCTGCGCAAACGAAAAGTATTGCTAATAGGCATCTCATCATCAGATAACCAACTCATGGAGCAGCTCCCCGCGCCGATCCATCCGGCCGGAAGGACATGGGACGCGGGACAGGACTCTCGTTGATCATGGAGAGGCACCGGTTAGCCTCAAACTCCGATGGCCTGCCCCAGGTAGGCCCAAGCGGCGAGCAGGTGAAAATGATCTCCAAGGACGACCGGAAGCCCGACCCCATCGTCGCCGCAGGTGGCGGGCTGTCCCTAGACCAGCTCAAGAAATTCGTGGTTGTCGCCGAGGAACTCTCGTTCACCCGGGCCTCGCGCCGGCTGCACGTCGTGCAGTCCGGCGTCTCCAGCGCCATCCAGGGCCTGGAGCGGGAGCTCGGGGCGCCGCTGTTCGACCGGGACCGGCACCGGGTGGCGCTGACCGACCGCGGGGCTGGCCCTGCTGCCCGAGGCGCGGGCCACGCTCGCCGCGGCCCAGGCCGCCCAGGACGCGGTGGCGCAGGCTCAGGCCGGCCTGCGCGGCACGCTCACGGTGGGCACGATGCTGTCCACCGGCTCGTACGATCTTCCCGCCCTGCTCGGCCGGTTCCACGCCACCCACCCGGGGGTGTCGGTTCACCTGCGGCAGGCCCCAGCGGGCTCGGCCGGGCTGGCCGCCCAGGTGATCGCGGGCGAGCTCGACCTGGCCCTGGTGGCGCTGCCCGGGCAGGCGCCGGCCGGACTGCGGCTGGAGCCGCTGACGAGGAGCCGCTGGTGCTGATCGCGGCGCCCGGGCACCCCCTGGCCGGGCAGCACGGGATCACCCTGGCCCAGCTGGCCGGAGAGGACTTCGTGGACTTCCCGCCCGGCTGGGGTAACCGCACGCTCGCCGACCGGGCGTTCGCTGCGGCAGGCCTGGACCGCCGGGTGCCGTTCGAGGTTGCGGAGTTCGTCTCGGCCGCGGCCCTGGTCCGCAACGGCCTGGGCATCGCCTTCATCCCGCAGTCCGGGGTCGACCTCACCGGCCTGGAAGCCATCGGGCTGGCCGGCCCGGCTCTCGCCCTGGCGGGTTCGGTGGCCACCCCGACCGCCCGGCGGCTGTCCGCGGCGGCCCGGGCGTTCGTGGCTGAGCTCCTCCCCTGATCACCCAGCTGCCCTGCGCTGCCTGAGCGCCCGGCTGCCGCCAGCCGCTAATCACCCGGAGCGATCACCAGGCTGACGGTTTTCTATCACCAGCGGGGCATGACGGGCCCGGACGGGGAAGTTGCCCTAGGCGGACACCCGAGAGCACACACGAGGAGCAGCAATGCGCACGAGGTCCATTGGCGGTATCACGGTCAGCGCGATCGGCCTGGGCGGCATGCCCATGTCCATCGAGGGCCAGGCCGGAGGAGCAGCGCTCCATCGCCACCATCCACGCCGCCCTGGACGCGGGCGTCACGCTGATCGACACGGCCGACGCCTACCACGTGCAGGCCGGGGAGACCGGGCACAACGAGCGGCTCATCGCCCGGGCCCTGGCCACCTACGGCGGCGACACCAGCGACGTGCTGGTCGCGACCAAGGGCGGCCACATCCGGCCCGGTGACGGCTCGTGGATCGTGGACGGGTCCCCGGCCCACCTGCGCGAGGCCGCCGAGGCGTCACTCAAGGCCCTCGGCGTGGACGCCATCGGCCTCTACCAGTTCCACCGCCCCGACCCCACGGTCCCGTACGAGGAGTCGATCGGTGCGCTGAAGGAACTGCTCGACGCCGGGAAGATCCGGCTGGCCGGCATCTCCAACGCGACGATCGCCCAGATCGACACCGCCCGGCGGGTTCTGGGCGAGGGCAACCTGGCCAGCGTCCAGAACCAGTTCTCGCCGGCCTTCCGGTCCAGCGAAGCGGAACTGCGGCACTGCGCGGACCTGGGCATCGCGTTCCTGCCCTGGAGCCCGCTCGGCGGGATCGGCCAGGCCGGCGACCTCGGCGCCAACCACTCGGCTGTCCAGGAGATCGCGGACGCCCACGGCGTCTCGCCGCAGCAGGTCACCCTGGCCTGGATGCTGGCCCTGGCGCCGGTCGTGATCCCGATTCCCGGCGCGAGCCGCCCCGCATCCATCACCGACTCGGCCCAGGCCGCCGACCTGGTCCTGACCGGCACCGAGGTGGCCCGGCTCAGCGAGGGCTGAGATCAGCGCGCGGCTTACGCCGCCAGAACCCCCGGGCTTACGTCACAGAACCCCGGGCTCACACCACAGGGACCGGGGCTACGCCGACAAAGGGCACGCCGCCGGCCTCGTTCGTCATCGGCCGGCCGGCGGCGGCCCACCCGGTCATCCCGTCGCTCACGTTCACCACGTCCCAGCCCGCTCCGGCCAGCGCGCGCGCAGCCTGGTTGGAGCGGCTGCCGGCCCGGCAGATCACGTACACCAGGCCCTGCTGCGGGATTTCCGTGTAGCGGGCCCCCAGCTGGCCGAGGGGGATGTGCATCGCACCGGGCGCGTGGCCGGCCGTCCACTCGTCCGGTTCGCGGACATCCACCAGCAGCGCATCCGCGGGCACCTCGGCCGCGGGCACCTGGCCCGGCCGCGCGTCTTCTGTCATGCCGCGCACCCCATCATGCTCTGTGCACCCGGTCATGGGGTTTCCGATCATCTGGCACCCTCCCCGCAAACGGCTACCGATCAACCCATTGTGGCGCGACGGACACGGTCGTGCACATCATTCCGCGCCCTGGTCACCCAGCGGAATCTCCTGGCCCTCCCCCGCCAGCTCCTCGTTCCCGGCCAGCCGCAGGTAGGCGGGAGTGAGCAGCGCGGTCAGGTCCTGCCCGCGGACCTGGACCGCGGGCGGCTCGAACGAGCGGAGCACGAGGTCGGGCACGGTAGCCGGGACCGCCTGGGCCGCGCGCAGCCGGGCCCGGCTCAGCCCCGGCGACCAGAACCGGTCCAGGGACTCCGCCAGCGGGGCCGCACTTATATTCCGCAACGGAACCGCTCCCGGGCTGGTCACCTCGCCAGGCCCGGAGTCCTGCGCTACCGGCCGACGTCGCAGCGCGCCGAGCAGTTCTTCCCGGCCGCGGCCGCGCCAGGCCAGCATCGCGAACGGGTCGTCGTCGAACTTCTCGGCCAGGACGTAGCAGACCGCGGCCAGGTGCTTGCACGGAACGCCCCAGTCCGGGCAGGAGCAGGACATCTCCAGGTCGCGGGCGGACCGCGGGAACAGGGGTGTCCCGCACGCGGCGAACACGTCCTCGATCTCGTGCGGCATCTCCCCGGCCAGCAGCTTGGCCCGGAACAGCGCCTGCGCGCCGAGCGCCTCGGTGACCGAGCGCCACTGCGCGGTGGTGAGCGGCATCACCCCGATCCGGACCTGGTACGGGGCGGGCCGGGAGCCCTGTACCCGGGCCCGGACCTTCCCCGTGCCCAGCTCGAACTCCATGACCTGGCCACGGCGGGCGTAGTTCCGGCCGCGGGCCAGGCGGCCGCTCATCCCGAACGATTCCAGCACCTCCACGAACCGGCGGGACCACCACTGCTCGCCGATCGCGCCGCGCTTGCTGCGGGCCTTGATGCCGTTCTCGACCTGGCGGGGCGCGGACGCCTCGTGCCACCAGGAGGTGTCCCGGGGCGGCCCGTTCTGCTCGCTCACTCGGGCACCGCCACTCTGCTCTTCACTCTGGCACCTGCCACTCTGCTTTTCACTCCGGCACCGCCTCCGGTGCCAGCGCCAGCACATCGCGCAAGTCCGACGTGGACAGCTCGGTGAGCCAGCCCTCGCCCGTGCCGACGATCCGCTCGGCCAGCGCCTTCTTGTCCTCGATCATGGCGTCGATCCGCTCCTCCAGCGTGCCGACGCAGACGAACTTGCGGACCTGCACGTCCTTGCGCTGCCCGATGCGGAAGGCGCGGTCGGTGGCCTGATCCTCGACGGCCGGGTTCCACCAGCGGTCGAAGTGAATGACATGGCTGGCCGCGGTGAGGTTCAGCCCGGTGCCGCCGGCCTTCAGCGAGAGCAGGAAGACGGCCGGCTCCCCGGCCTCCTGGAACTCCGCGACCAGCGCGTCCCGCGTCTTCTTGGCCGTGCCGCCGTGCAGGTAGAGGACGGGGCAGCCGAGCCGGGCGGCCAGGTACGGCTGGAGCACCCGGCCGAACTCGGCGTACTGGGTGAAGCACAGCGCTTTGTCGCCCGGCCGCGACAATCTCGTCGCAGATTTCCTCCAGCCGGGCCAGCTTGCCGGAGCGCCCGGGCAGCCGCGAGCCGTCGCCGAGCAGGTGCGCCGGATGGTTGCAGACCTGCTTGAGCTTGGCCATGGTGGCCAGCACCAGGCCGCGCCGCTCGATGTCGGCCTCGGCGGCGTCGATCCGGGCCAGCATGTCGGTCACGGTGGCCTGGTACAGCGAGGCCTGCTCCGGGGTGAGCGTGCACCAGATCTTCATCTCGACCTTGTCGGGCAGGTCGGAAATGATCGATCGGTCGGTCTTCACCCGGCGCAGGATGAACGGGCCGGTCAGCCGCTTCAGCCGCGCCGCGGCCTCCTCGTCGCCGTGCCGCTGCACCGGGACTGCGAAGCTCTCCCGGAACTTCTCGGCCGGGCCGAGTAGCCCCGGGCTGGTGAATTCCATGATCGACCAGAGCTCGCCCAGGTGATTCTCGACCGGGGTGCCGGTCAGGGCCAGCCGGGACCCGGCAGGCAGGGCGCGTACCGCGCGGGACTGCCGGGTGCCCGCGTTCTTGATGTTCTGTGCCTCGTCGCACACCACCCGCCGCCAGGGCACTGCGGCCAGCGCCTCACGGTCCCGGGCGGCCAGCGCGTAGGTCGTGATGACCAGGTCCGCGCCGGTGAGCGCCGCGTGCAGCTCGGCGCCGGACAGCCGGTCCGAGCCGTGGTGCACGTGCACGGCCAGGTCCGGGGTGAACCGCTCCGCCTCCCGCTGCCAGTTCCCGACCAGCGACATCGGGCAGACGAGAAGCGTGTGGCCGGTCTGGGGTGCCGCCTCCTGCGGCGCACCGGGGACGCACCGCACCGCGCGTTCGTGGTCCAGCAACGCCAGCGTCTGCACGCTCTTGCCCAGGCCCATGTCGTCGGCCAGAATCCCGCCCAGGCCCAGGTCGCTCAGGAAGCTCAGCCAGGCCAGGCCACGCTCCTGGTAGGGGCGCAGCTCGCCCCGGAACGAGGCCGGGGCGGTCACCGGGGTCAGCGACCGGTCGGCCTGCCCCGACAGCAGGTCGCCCAGCCAGCCGTCCGCCGCGACCGCCGTGACCTCGAGATCCTCCTCGGGGCCGCGCAGCCCGGCCACCAGGACGTCGCCGGCCCGCATCACGCCCTGGCGGCCGCGCTCCATGAAGGTCAGCGCGGCCCGCAGGTTCCGGTCGTCCAGCTCCACCCACTGCCCGCGGACCCGGACCAGGGGAATCTTGAGCTGGGCCAGCTCGGCCAGCTCAGCGGCGTCCAGCGTGGTGTCGCCGACGGCTAGGTCGTAGCGGAACTCGACCAGGTCGTTCAGGCCGAAGCCCGCACCGCCTGGGGCCCCGGCCGACGCCGGTGACGCCGGGGAACTGCTGGTGACGCCCCGGGAGGTGAGCTTGAGGCCGAGCCGGGCCTTGCGGGCCCAGTCGGGCAGGAGCACGCCGAACCCGGCCCCGGACAGCAGCGGGCCGGTCTCCTTCAGGAACCGGAACGCTCCCGCGGTGTCCAGCGCGACGGCCGCGGGCGCCGGGTCCCGCAGCGCGTCCTCCAGCTCACCGAACAGCCGCGTGGCCGCGCCCAGCCCGGCCAGCAGTTCCTCGTCGGGGCGGGTGATCCCGCCCGGTGCCCAGCCGCCGGTGCCTGCCCACACGTCGTCGGCGGCCAGCATCAGGCTGGGGTCCTCGGACGACTGCAGCGCGAACTCGACGTGCCAGCGGTCATCGTCAGGTCCCGCGGGCTGGTCAGTCCGGGGATCGTTGCCGTCGCCGTCCACGTCCTGACGCACGGGTTCTACGAGGCGAAAGCAGGTGCGCACCGGGCCGGCCGGCGCCTGGGCAGCGGCGCGCCAGGCGTCCAGGCTGACGGCCAGCCCGGCCGCTTCCGCCTCGTCCTCTGCGGTGCCCACCTCGACCTCGGCATCCGGGCCGGTCAGCGCGGCCACCCAGCGCTCCGGCACCGGGACGCGGGCGGGCCGCCGGCCGGCGCCGGGGCGGGAGCAGGGCCCAGCCTGGCGGCGGCCCCGCAGCGGACGCGTCGAGCCGGGCCCGCGCGGCCGCATCAGCCAGCGCGTCCAGCGCCGCGGCCAGGAGCGGCCCGGGCGGCTCGCCGCCGGGCTCACCGGCCCGGCAGACCGGCGGCATGGCCCCGGCCAGCTCCGCGGCCCGCGGGGCGTCCGGGCCGGTCAGCACCGTCCGCCAGGACGCGCTCCAGCCGTCACCGTCGTGGCTCAGCCCCGGGAGAACCTTGCCCCGGGCGCACAGGTCGGCCGCGAACCGGGCCACGGCCGCCCAGTAGACCGCCGAGCCCCCGGCGATCATGTCAGGATGGCCGACGGCGTCAGCCGGAATACCCACCGGATCCAGGCCGGCCAGGATCGCGAGCGCGGCCGCTGGGCCGAAGGCCAGCGCGGGGACCCTCCAGCAGCCGAGCGAGGACCGGCGGCCACGGCCGGGAACGCTCCCGCCCCCCTCGCCGTCGGGGCCAGCGGGCCTGATCAGCTCGGGTGCGGCCGCCGGCCCCGCCCGCCGAGGGCAGCCACAGAGTGAGCTCGTCGGCGGCCGCCTTGCCGGCCAGGTCACGCAGGCCGTCCCCCAGGAGGCTGAGCGCGTCGCCCAGCGCGTCAGGGCCGGCCGCGAACGGGTGCGGCCGGGCCGCCCGGGAGGGCCGGCCACCGGCCGGGACCGGCGGGCTGGGCGGGAGCGCGGAGTCCTCCGCCCACAGGCAGAGGGCACCCCGGGTCCAGACCCCGTGAATGACCAGCATGCCCGCAGCTCCCTGCCGTCGGCCCGGCCGGGCCGCGCTGTGCTCCCGACCGACGGTAGCAACGACCAGGGACACTCGGGCCCGGGAACGCAGGCACCGGGGAACGCAGGCACCCGGAACGCAGGCACCCGGAACGCAGGCACCCGGAACGCAGGCACCCGGAACGCAGGCACCCGGAACGCAGGCACCCGGAACGCAGGCACCCGGAACGCAGGCACCCGGAACGCAGGCACCCGGAACGCAGGCACCCGGAACGCAGGCACCCGGAACGCAGGCACCCGGAACGCAGGCACCCGGGAACGCAGGCACCCGGGAACGCAGGCACCCGGGAACGCAGGCACCCGGGAACGCAGGCACCCGGGAACGCAGGCACCCGGGAACGCAGGCACCCGGGAACAGCCGTGGGAGGCTCGGGTCATGGCAGAGGACAGGGGATGCACGGCGCACGAGGCCACGGAGCGGGCCCGGGAACTGGCCAGCGGGGTTCTCGCCCCTAGCGCGATGGGGGTGGAATCGACGCACCGGGTGCCGGCGGAGCACCTGGACCTGCTCGCCGCCGAGGGTTTCTACGGGCTGGCCGGGCCGCGCGAGGCAGGCGGCCTGGACGTGCCGTTCCCGGAGGCCTGCCGGATCATCGAGATCATGGCGGGTGCCTGCCTGTCCACCACGTTCGTCTGGATGCAGCACCACGGCGTGGTGCGCGCGGTCGCCGGCGCCAGCCCTCCGCTGCGGGAGGAGATGCTCGGGCCGCTGTGCCGGGGCGAGCGGCGCGCCGGGGTGGCCCTGGCCGGCGCCTGCTGCCGGGCCCGCCCCGGCTGCGCGCCCGGGCCACCGAGGGCGGTTACGTCCTCGACGGGACCTCGCCGTGGGTCACCGGCTGGGGGTACATCGACACGCTGCACGTGGCCGCCCGGCTGGAGGACGACACGATCGTGTGGGCCGTGCTCGACGCCGGGCCCCGCGCGGTGCCGGACTCCGGGCCTGGTGCCCGGGCGGGGTCGTCCCTCACGGCGGAGCCGCTGCCCATGGTGGCAGTGATGGCCAGTTCCACCGTGCATCTCACCTTCACCGGCCATCCAGTCCCGCTCGGGCGGGTGACCGGCACCCTGCCCCTGGACCAGTGGCCCTGCCGGGACGCGGCCGGCTTGCGGACCAACGGCTCGCTCGCGCTCGGCCTGGCCGCGCGGTGCTGCGAGCTGATCGGCCCGGGCCCGCTGGATGAGCAGCTGGCGCAGTGCCGGGCGGCGCTGGACACCGCCGGCCCGGACCACCTGCCCGTAGCCCGCGCGGCCGCCTGCGAGCTGGCGCTGCGCGCGACGGCGGCGCTGGTGGTCAGCCAGGGTTCCACGGCGATCCTGGCCGATCAGGACGCTCAGCGGCTGGCCCGGGAGGCCCTGTTCCTGCTGGTGTTCGGCTCCCGGCCGGCGATCAGGCAGTCGCTGGGCGGGCTGCTGACCCGTCCCGTGGGCTAGGTAGAGTGCGAAACGTTTCCCGAGCAGGATGGTGTGCCCCCGTGCCTGAGACCCCAGTGTCAGAGACGACCCGTAGCCCACGGTCGGCGCCGCAGTCCGCCCCGGAACCCCCCACGGCCGCCCAGGCATCCTCCGCGGTGATCGTGCGCGACGCCCGGCCCGGCGAGCTGGCCGAGATCGGCGACCTGCGGGTGGCCGCCTACGAGACGGGCGGGTTCCTCGCCGACGCCTCGAACTACGGCGAGACGCTCCGCACGCTGGGTCATGACGGCACTGGCCAGATCCTGGTGGCGGTTGACGGTGAGACCGAAGCGATCCTGGGCACCGTCATGCTGCAGCCGCCGCCGCACGCCGGGCATGTGGTGCGGGGTCCGGACGAGGCGGAGGTCAGGGCGCTCGCGGTCGCGCCGGAGGCGCGCGGGCGCGGCGTGGGCCGGGCCCTGCTCCGGGCGGTCACGGACCAGGCCCGGGACGGCGGGATGCGGCGCCTGGTGCTGTGCACCCAGACGACGATGCTCGCCGCGCAGCACCTCTACACCGAGGCCGGGTTCCGCCGGATGCCGGAGCGCGACTGGGAGCCGGTCCCGGGATTCACCCTGCTGGCTTACGGCTTGGAGCTGCCGTCCTGATCTGGCCCGCCGGGCGGCTGGTCTGACGCCGCCCGGGCCTGTTCCGCCTGCATGGCCCGGAACGAGGCGAGTCCGGCGCGCGGCCGCCGGGACCGGTCCGGCGGCGCGCTGGAGGGCTGGCCCGGCGCGATCTTGTGCAGCTGCTTGTTCAGCGAGCGGAACAGGAAGAACAGGGCAATGCCCATGCCGGCGAACACCAGGAAGCCGAGCAGCCCGGGGTACACCTGGCTGGCGGTGCTCGACGCGGCCAGGACGCTCACTGGCTCACCCTCTCCCGCACCCCGTCGAACAAGTCGTCCTCGGGGAACTCGGTGTCCACTACCGACCTAGCTAGATGGTAGTCCTCGGTCGGCCAGGCGCTGCGCTGCACCTCTACCGGGCAGGCGAACCACGAGCTCTCCGGGTCGATCTGGGTGGCGTGCGCGAGCAGGGCCTGGTCCCGGACCGGGAAGTAATCGGCGCACTGGACCCGGCTGGTGATCTCCACCGGCTTCCGGTCGTCCTCCTGCTCCTCCCAGCGCTTGAACCAGTCGGCGTACGGCGACTCCAGGCCCCGCCGCAGCATCTCCTCGTGCAGGGCGGTGATCCGGTCCCTGTGGAACGTGGCGAAGTAGTACAGCTTGAGCGGCTGCCACGGGTCCCCGGTCCCGGGATAGCGGTCCGGGTCGGCGGCCGCCTCGAACGCCTCGATCGCGACCTCGTGGGTCTTGATGTGATCCGGGTGCGGGTAGCCGCCCTCTTCGTCGTACGTCAGGATCACGTGCGGCCGGAACTCGCGGACCGCGCGCACCAGGGGCGCGGCCGCCACCTCGAGGGGCTGCAGCGCGAAACAGCCGTCCGGCAGCGGCGGCAGCGGATCACCCTCGGGCAGCCCGGAATCAACGAATCCGAGGAATTGCTGGTGCACGCCGAGGATCTCGCGGGCCCGGGCCATCTCCTCACGCCGGATCTGGGGCAGGTTTTCCCGGACGTCGGGCCGTTCCATGGCCTTATTCAGGATGTCGCCCCGCTCACCGCCGGTCAGCGTGGCCACCATGACCTCTGCGCCTTCACGGACGTAGCGGGCCATGGTGGCGGCACCCTTGCTGGATTCGTCGTCCGGGTGCGCGTGCACGGCCATCAGCCGCAACGGCTCGGACGGCGGAACCACCGGATCGTTCGTGGCGGCAGACAAGCGAATTCCCCTCGGCACCGTGATGAGGTCAATAGGAACCGGCGCTCTACTTACCCAGCTGGGCCCCCCGGGCAGGTGCACCCGGGGCAGTACCTCGCCGACAGAACATTGTGCAGGACAACGCGCTGGCCCCGCGACGACATTCCCGTATAGTGGCGGGCTCTGATCGACCCGCGGCGTCGGGCCTGGCGTACCCGTAACTCGTGAGGGGCGACGTACTCGCCAGGCCTTGTTAGCCTCGAAGGATTACCCCCGAGGAGCCGCGCACGGCTCACGCGGATCCGAGTGTCCGCACTGCAGGCAAGGAGTACCCGTGACCGAGACGAACAACGACAGCCTTACCTGGCTCACCCAGGAGGCATACGACCGGCTCAAGACGGAGCTGGATTACCTCTCGGGGCCGGGGCGGGTCGATATCGCCAAGAAGATCGAAGCCGCCCGGGACGAGGGCGACCTGCGCGAGAACGGCGGCTACCACGCCGCCAAGGAGGAGCAGGGCAAGATCGAGGGCCGGATCATCCAGCTCGCGCACATCCTGCAGCACGCCAAGGTGGGTGAGCCGCCGCGGACAGACGGGGTGGTCGGGCCGGGGATGACCGTGACCATCCGGTTCGACGGCGACGACGACGAGGTGACCTTCCTGCTGGCCTCGCGGGAGGAGAGCGGCGCCCCGATCGACGTCTACTCGCCGCGCTCGCCGCTGGGCAGCGCGATCAACGGCAAGAAGATCGGCGACACGGCCACCTACCAGCTGCCGAACGGCCGGGCGGCCAAGGTGGAGATCCTGGAGGCCGTCCCCTACATCGGCGGCTGACGCCGGAACCACCAACGTGGTGGGTTTTGCGCCGTATACGGCGCAAAACCCACCACGTTGACGTTGGGGAGGGGTCAGGCGACCAGTTCGGGGACGGCGGTCTCGGCGTCGCCGGGGGCGGGGCGGCCGCGGAGCGGCACTTCCTTGTGAACCAGGCCAGGACGAAGGCCAGCGCACTCGCCGGGATGGCCCACAGGAACACCCCATGGATCGCGTACGAGATCGCGTAGTACACGTCGTGCTGGATGGCCGCGGGCAGCCCCCGGACGGTCGCCGGGTTGAACTGGCCGCCGCTGGTGGACAGGTGCACGCCGGGCGACACCGAGGTCAGCGCGTCGGTCAGCCGCCGGGCGAAGATAGCGCCGAACGCCGACACGCCGATTGACCCGCCGATCTGCTGGAAGAACAGCCGCGAGCTGCTGGCCACGCCGATGTCGCGGGGCTCCACGCTGTTCTGCGCGATCAGCGTGGTCATCTGCATGAGGAACCCCATGCCGAGGCCGAGCACCACCATGCACAGGCCGGAGGTGACCCGGCTGGTGTCCACCGCAGTTCGAGACCCTGCGCGATCTGCTGGCCGGCCGCGGATCGCGGCCCGCTGCGCGACCGGGTCCGGGCGTCGGTGGCCGTGGTCTCGGTGGGCATCTCGTGCATGCTGTTCGAGAAGGACTCCGGTGCCCCGGCCGAACTGCACGACATCGTGCTCGAGACGGCCTGCGAACTGGCCGGGGTCAAGCCTCCGGTGGGTTAGCGCCCGCAACCGCGTCCACCAGGGGCAGCACCCGGTAAGGCAGCGGCGTGGCCAGCGCGATCACCGTGGAGGCGCGCACCACGCCGGCCACGTCCAGGATCGCGTCGATGACCCGCTGCAGGTCGGCGTTGGTGCGGGCCACCACCCGGCACAGCATGTCGCTGGACCCCGTGATCGTGTGCGCCTCCAGCACCTCCGGGATCGCGGCCAGCCGGCCCGCCACCGGATCATGCCCGCCGGGCTGGCGGATCTCCAGCGTGACGAAGGCGGTCACGCCGTGGCCCAGCGCCACCGGGTCCACGTCCGGGCCGTACCCGGTGATCACGCCGCGGGCGAGCAGCCGGTCCAGCCGCGCCTGGACCGTGCCGCGGGCCACGCCGAGCCGCCGCGAGGCCTCCAGCACGCCGACCCGGGGTTCGGCGGCCAGCAGGCCGATGAGCCGTGCGTCCAGGCTGTCGATCACCCCGGACCACCCCTTCCAGAGCCGGCGCAGGAACATCCCGGTCAGGCTGTACAGCTGCTCCGGAAAGTTCCGTTGCGGAATATACAAATTGACCAGCCAATAATCACAGTGTTGCACACTCTGCCGCGCCGGGCTGATCCTGCTCCCAAGACCACGACAGCACAGGGAGCGTGCGATGACCGCCAGCAGCCAGGTCCCGTCCCCGGCCAGGACCGACGAGTTCCCGGTCACCGGCATGGACGCGATCGTCTTCGCCGTGGGCAACGCGCGGCAGGCCGCGTACTACTACTCGGCCGCGTTCGGGATGCGCTGCGTGGCCTACCGCGGCCCGGAGACCGGCTGCCGGGACGAGGCCGCGTACGTGCTCGAGTCCGGCCAGGCGCGGTTCGTGCTGCGCGGCCCGGTGCGGGCCGGCACCGAGCTGGGGCGGCACGTCGCCGCGCACGGCGACGGGGTGATCGACCTGGCTCTCGGGGTGCACTCCGCGGAGGCCGCCTACGAGTACGCGACCAGCCGGGGCGCGCGCGGTCTGGCTGAGCCGCGGATGACGGAAGACGCCCGGGGCAAGGTGGTGCTGGCCACGATCGCGGCCTACGGCGACACCCAGCACACGCTGGTGGAGCGGTCCTCCTACAGCGGCCCGTACCTGCCCGGGTACGTCGCGGCCGGGCCGATCGTCACGCCGCCGGCCCGCCCGCTGTTCACCTCGGTCGACCACTGCGTCGGCAACGTGGAACTGGGCCGGATGGACGAGTGGGTGGGCTTCTACCGCCGGGTGATGGGCTTCACGAACATGAAGGAGTTCGTCGGCGACGACATCGCCACCGAGTACTCCGCGCTGATGAGCAAGGTGGTCGCGGACGGCTCCCGGACGGTCAAGTTCCCCATCAATGAGCCCGCGGCGGGCAAGAAGAAGTCCCAGATCGACGAGTACCTGGAGTTCTACGGCGGCCCCGGCGTGCAGCACATCGCACTGGCCTGTGACGACATCGTGGGCACGGTGCGGGCCATGAAGGCCGCGGGCGTGGAGTTCCTGGACACGCCGGACAGCTACTACGACACGCTCGGCGAGTGGGCCGGGGAGACCCGGGTGGCCGTGGAGACCCTCCGTGAGCTGCGCATCCTGGCCGACCGCGACGAGGACGGCTACCTGCTGCAGATCTTCACCAAGCCGGTGCAGGACCGGCCCACGGTGTTCTTCGAGCTGATCGAGCGGCACGGCTCGGACGGCTTCGGCAAGGGCAACTTCAAGGCCCTGTTCGAGGCCATCGAGCGGGAGCAAGCCCGGCGGGGCAATCTCTGAGCTGGGCCTGGCGCGGCCACGCCGGCCTCACCGGAACATCAGCTGGTAGCCCTCCTGGCGTAGCTCGCTGATCACGTCGTCGCAGTGCGCCGGGCCGCGCGTCTCGACCTGCAGCAGCACCTCGACCTCGTCCACCCGCAGCCGCGGCGTGACCCGCTCGTGCATCACGTCGAGCACGTTCGCGCCCAGGCCGGCCACCGCGCCCAGCAGGCCGGCCAGCGCGCCGGGACGGTCCGGGATCCGGCACCGGAAGGTCAGGTAGCGGCCGGCCGCAGCCAGGCCGTGCCGCAGCACCTTGGCCAGCAGCAGCGGGTCGATGTTGCCGCCGGACAGCACGGCCACCACCGGCGGCTCGAACATGCCGGGGTTATCCATCAGCCCGGCCACGGCGGCTGCCCCGGCCGGCTCGACCACCTGCTTGGCGCGCTCCAGGCACAACAGCAGCGCCCGGGACAGGCTCTCCTCGGACACGGTCAGGACGTGAACGCCGAACCCGGAGATGATCCCGAACGGGATCTCACCGGGCAGGCAGACCGCGATGCCGTCGGCCATGGTCGCGGCGGCCTGCACCCGGACCGGATGACCGGCCGCGAGCGAGGCCGGGTACGCCGCGACCGCCTCGGCCTGCACCCCGACCACCGCCACCGACGGGTCCGCGGACTTGACCGCGACCGTGACCCCGGCGGCCACGCCACCCCCGCCGACCGGGATCGCGATCGTCCGCACCTGCGGGCACTGCTCCAGGATCTCCAGGCCGAGGGTGCCCTGGCCCGCCACGATGTCCGGGTGATCGAACGGGTGGATAAGCACCGGGCCGTGCTCGGCCGCGTACTCGCGCGCGTACTCCACCGCGTCGTCCACGGTCGCGCCGCGCATGATGATCTCCGCGCCGTAGCCGCGGGTCGCCTCGATCTTGGGCAGCTGGGCGCCCTCCGGCATGATCACGGTCGCCTTCACGCCGAGCAGCGCGGCGGCGAACGCCACCCCCTGGGCGTGGTTGCCGGCGCTGGCCGCCACCACGCCACGGGCCCGTTCCTCCTCGCTGAGCCGGGAGATCCGCAGGTACCCGCCCCGGGCCTTGAACGACCCGGTGCGCTGCAGGTTCTCGCACTTGAGGAACACGGGCCCGCCGAGCCGCTCGGACAGCACCCGGGAGTGCAGCAGCGGGGTCGGCGGCAGGATCTCGCGGAGTACGTCACGGGCACCGGCCACGTCGTCGGCGCTCACGGAGGGGGAGGTCATCGCCATGCCTTGCAGTGTGGCATCCCTGGTGAGATGCAGGCGCTGCGGCCGGGGAGCGGGATCTTCGGCAGGACGTGGCCGGGGAGCGGGATGCGCCGGCGGGACGTGGCCGGACGGCGAGCGGGATGCGCCGGCGGGACGTAATGTGAAAAGCGTGCAGCCAGACAACGAAACTCATGCAGCCGACGGAACCCCGCCCCGCCCCGCCGCCACCACCCTGGGCGAACTGCGGGCCAGCGGGCACGAGTTCGAGACCATTAAAGAGGAGATCCGCCGCAACCTGCTGGCCAGGATGCGTGCTGGTGAGAACCGATTTCCCGGCATCGTCGGGTTCGACCAGACCGTGCTCCCGCACGTGGAGCGGGCCCTGCTGGCCGGCCACGACACGATCCTGCTGGGCGAGCGCGGCCAGGGCAAGACGCGCCTGATCCGGACCCTGTCCGTCCTGCTCGACGACTGGACGCCCGCGGTCGCGGGCTGTGAGATCAACGACCACCCCTACCGGCCGGTCTGTGCGCGCTGCCAGCGCCTGGCCGCGGAGCTGGGCGATGACCTGCCGGTTGCGTGGCGGCACCGCACCGAGCGCTACGGCGAGAAGCTGGCCACCCCGGACACCAGCGTGGGGGACCTGATCGGTGACATCGACCCGGTCAAGGTGGCCGAGGGCCGGACGCTGGGCGACCCGGAGACGATTCACTTCGGCCTGGTACCGCGGACCAACCGCGGCATCTTCTGCCTCAACGAACTTCCCGACCTGGCTGAGCGGATCCAGGTCGCACTGCTCAACGTGCTGGAGGAACGGGACATCGGGGTCCGCGGCTACTCGCTGCGGCTGCCGCTCGACCTGGTCCTGGTGGCCAGCGCCAACCCGGAGGACTACACCAACCGCGGGCGGATCATCACCCCGCTGAAGGACCGCTTCGGCGCGGAGATCCGCACCCACTACCCGCTCACGCTCGACGATGAACTCGCGCTGACCCAGCAGGAGGCGCTGGTCGCCTGGGACGGCGCCGACCCCGGGGCGGACCTGCCCGATCACCTGGTCGAGGTCATCGCGCGGTTCACCCGGCTGGTCCGGGCCTCACCCGCGGTCGACTCGCGGTCCGGCGTCTCGGCCCGGTTCGCGATCGCCGCGGCCGAGTCGGTGGCGGCCTCCGCGGTCCGGCGGGCCGCGCTGACCGGGGAGGCACAGCCGGTGGCCCGGATCTGCGACCTGCCGCCGATCGTGGGCAGCCTGCGCGGCAAGGTGGAGTTCGAGGTCAGCGAGGAAGGCCGGGAGACGGAGGTGCTCGAGCACCTGCTCCGGCGGGCCGTGGCGGACACGTTCCGGTCCCGGCTGGGCAGCGCCGACCTGAGCGGGCTGCTGGCCACCTTCGAGGAAGGCGGCTCGGTGGAGACCGGCGACATGGTCCCCGCGGCCACGCTGCTGAACCGGATCGGCGAGGTCCCCGGGCTGGCCCGGATCATGGACCGGCTGGGCATGGACGGCGGCGAGTCGTTCGGCGAGGCCGCCGCGGCGCTGGAGTTCGCGCTGGAAGGCCTGTACCTGATGCGGCGGCTCTCCAAGGACGTGATCGATGGCAGTGCGGTCTACCGGACCTGATGGTCAGGCTGCTGTCTTGACGATCAGGCCACTGGCGCACCAGGTCAACCCAGTGAAAGGTAGGCCGCCGCTGTGAGTGGCTACCGGTATGGCGAGTACCACGACGGGCCCGATCCGCTGGCGCCCCCGTTCGACGCCCGCGGGGCCCTGGATGAGCTGGGCGACGCGGTGCTGGACGGCGCCGACCCGTCCAGCGCCCTGCGTGACCTGCTGCGCCGCGGGGTGAACGGCCGCCGCGGCCTGGATGACCTGCTGCGCCGCGTCCGCGACCGGCAGCGGGAGGTCCGCAGCCGCGGCCGGCTGGACGGGATCCTGGAGGAAGCGCGGGCGCTGCTGGACACCGCGGTGGGCCAGGAGCGGGCCGAGCTGTTCCCCGACCCCAGCGACGAGGCCCGGCTGCGCGAGGACGAGCTGGACGCGCTGCCGTCGGACACCTCGCAGGCCATCCGGAGGCTGGCCGACTACAACTGGCGCAGCCAGGCGGCCCGGGAGACGTTCGAGAGGCTCAAGGACCTGCTCCGCAGCGAGGTCCTGGACAGCCAGTTCCGCGGCATGAAGGAAGTGCTCCAGCAGCCTGACCCGGAGTCCATGCAGCGGGTCAAGGACATGCTGGCCGACCTCAACCAGATGCTGGAGGCCGACGCCCGGGGCGAGCACACCCAGGCCGACTTCGACCGGTTCATGGAGCACTACGGGGAGATGTTCCCGGAGAACCCGGCCGACCTGGAGGAGCTGGTCGACTCGCTGGTCCGGCGGGCGACCGCAGCGCAGCGGCTGCTCGGCTCGCTCACCGAGGGGCAGCGCGACGAGCTGGCCTCGCTCATGGAGCAGACGCTGCAGGACGCCGGGCTGGCCGCTGAGATGTCCCGGCTGTCCGACGCGCTGCGCGCCCGCCGGCCGGAGATGGACATGGCGGCCTGGTCGGGCGACCCGATGACCGGCGACGAGCCGCTCGGCCTGAGCGATGCCACCAGCGCCCTGGCCGACCTGGCCGACCTCGCCGACCTGGAGTCGGAGCTGCGCCAGGACTATCCCGGGGCGCGCCTGGACGACATCGACGAGGCCGCGATCCGGCGCGCCCTCGGCCGCCAGGCCGTGGACGACATGGACGCGCTGCGGCAGACCGAGCGCGAGCTGGAACGGCAGGGCTACCTGCAGCGCAACTCCGGCCAGCTGGAGCTCACCCCGAAGGCGGTGCGGCGGCTGGGCGAGACCGCGCTGCGCCGCGTCTTCGCGGACCTGCCCGAGGGCGGCTACGGGGATCACGAGCAGCGGGACGCCGGGCAGGCCGGTGAGTACACGGGCGCCACCCGCCGCTGGCAGTTCGGCGACGAGCAGGCCATCGACGCCCCGGCGACGGTGCGCAACGCGCTGCTGCGGGAGGCCGGATCGGCGCGGTCCGGCGAGTCGCCCAGTGTCCGGCTGTCCGGCCGCGACTTCGAGGTCGGTGAGACGCAGCGGCGCGCGTCCGCGGCCGTGTGCCTGCTGGTCGACCTGTCCTACTCGATGGCCCTGCGCGGCACCTGGGGCGCGGCCAAGCAGACCGCGCTGGCCCTGCACGCGCTGGTGCGCAGCCGGTTCCCGCAGGACTCCATCCAGGTCATCGGGTTCTCTAACTACGCCAGGGAGCTGCGCGAGACGGACCTGGCCGGGCTGGGCTGGGACATGGTCCAGGGCACCAACCTGCATCACGCGCTGGTGCTGGCCGGGCGCTACCTGGACCGGCGTCCCGAGCATGACCCGGTGGTCCTGATCGTGACGGACGGCGAGCCCACCGCCCACCTGCGCCGGGACGGGCGGTCCTGGTTCGACTGGCCGCCCGCGCCGGAAACGATCCAGCTCACGCTGGCTGAGGTGGACAAGATGACCCGGCGGCACGCGTCGCTGAACGTGTTCATGCTGGCCGAAGACGAGCGGCTGACCGACTTCGTGAACGAGGTCGCCCGCCGCAACGGCGGCCGGGTTCTGCACGCGGTGCCGGAGCGGCTCGGCGAGTTCGTGGTCCGTGACTTCCTGCGGACCCGCCGAGAGGCACGCCGGTAGCGTGCCGGACCCGCCGAGAGGCACGCCGGTAGCGTGCCGGACCCGCCGAGAGGCACGCCGGTAGCGTGCCGGGCCAGCACCGTGGCACGCCGGTAGCGTGCCGGGCCAGTAGAGAGGCACGCCGTTAACCTGTCCGGCGTACTCTGCGGAAGAGGGGGACCGTAGCGCGTCCCGGGTACCCGCAGAGCGGCCCCGGGGCGCCTCCGAAAACGAGGGATAGATTTTGCTTCAGGGCTTTTAGGACGAGCCGCAGACACCCGGATCTCGTAGTAGCGTTCGGCCGTTACTGCTATGGGCGGGCCGAAGGGGTGGCGGCTGGGCCAGGCGTGCATATCTCTAGGAGGATCACGTGAGTACTGTCACCGAATCAGGCACGCGCTCGTCGGGGAAGCGCATCGGCGCCCTGATTCTCGGCATCGTGGGCATTCTGCTGGTCATCCTGGCCGTCATCTACATGACGACCGCGGCCGGTTCACTGCCCAGCTTCATCCCCGGTCACGTGAACGGCTCCACCGGGCACCACCCACTGCGTGTCGGCGTGGCTCTCGTGGTGGGCCTGGTCCTGCTGGGCGGGGCCTGGTGGCTCGGCTTCGGCGGCAAGAAGGCCGCCCGCAGCTAGGGTCACGTCGCCGGTCACGATTCGCTATCCGGGCCGCCCCCGCCTCAGCCGGGGGCGGCCTCACCCCTAGGATCATGGCATGTCCTTTACCGACCGGCTGCTGCTGTGGCTGCATATCGGTTTCGTCATTTTCGCCATTGGCCCGGTCACCATCGCGACCATGTCCACGCCGCGCTATATCCGGGCCCGCAACGTGGGCGTGCTGCGCTACCTGTCCCGGATGACCCGGATCTTCGGGGCGGCGTCGCTCGGCGTCCTGCTCTTCGGCATCATCGCGGGCCAGTCCCTGCGCGACATGACCAAGACGTGGGTGACCGCGTCGATGACCCTGTTCGTGGTGGCCCTGGTCCTGCTCCTGCTCATCATGCGGGATCAGCGCAAGGCGATCATCGCGGTGGAAGGCAGCCTCGCGGCCGCGGGCAGCACTCCCGCGGTAGCCGGGGAGGCTCCCGCGGGAGCCCCGGCCGCGGCGGGCGCACCGGGGGCCGAGCCCACCGCGGCGGACGTGGAGCCCGCCCCCGCTGAGGGACAGGCCGCGGCCGCCACCGCCACGACCACCATCAGCGCGGCTCCCGCGCACGTGGCCACGGTGGAGCGGGGCCGGATTGCCTCGCTGGCCGGCGTGGTCAGCCTCATCTGGCTGGTCATCCTGGTGCTGATGGTCTGGAATTCCTGACCGCTAGATCCCGGCGAGCGCCTGGCGCAGATCCTCGATCAGGTCAGCCCCGGTCTCGATGCCGACCGACAGCCTGATCAGGTCGTCCGGCACTTCCAGTGGCGAGCCGGACGCCGAGGCGTGCGTCATCCGGCCGGGATGCTCGACGAGCGACTCCACTCCGCCCAGCGACTCCCCGAGCGTGAACAGCCGGGTCCGGCCGCAGGCCGCGACCGCGGCCTCGGCGCCGCCGCGGACCCGGAACGACACCATCCCGCCGAAGTCCCGCATCTGCTTGGCCGCCACCTCGTGGCCGGGGTGCCCGGGCAGTCCCGGGTAGCGCACCTCGGTCACCGCCGGGTGCCCGGTCAGCATGTCGGCCACCCGCGCCGCATTCCGCGAGTGCTGGTCCATCCGGATGGCCAGGGTCTTCACGCCGCGCAGCGTCAGCCACGCGTCGAACGGCCCCGCCACCGCGCCGGTCGCGTTCTGCAGGAACGCGAGCCGGTCGCCGAGCGCCGGGTCGGCCACCACGACCGCCCCGCCGAGCACGTCCGAGTGGCCGCCGAGGTACTTGGTGGTGGAGTGGACCACGGCGTCCGCGCCGAGCACGAGCGGCTGCTGCAGGTACGGGGAGGCGAACGTGTTGTCCACCACCAGCAGGGCACCGGCCTGGTGGGCGACGTCCGCGAGCGCCCCGATGTCCGCGATCGACAGCAGCGGGTTGGTCGGCGTCTCGGCCCACAGCACCCGGGCCGGCCTCTCGGCGAGCGCGTCCCGGACCGCGGCCACGTCGCTGATCGGCACCGGCCGGTAGCTCACTCCCCACTCCGCGAGCACCCGCGCCATCAGACGGAACGTCCCGCCGTACGCGTCGTCGGGGATGACCACGTGGTCCCCGGGGGCGCACACCGCGCGCAGCAGGCAGTCCTCGGCCGCCATCCCGGACGCGAACGCCAGCGCGCGGCGGCCGCCCTCCAGCGCGGCCAGGCACTCCTCGAGGGCGCGGCGGGTGGGGTTCGCGGTCCGCGAGTACTCGTAGCCGTCCCGCAGCCCGCCCACGCCGTCCTGCTTGTAGGTGGACACCTGGTAGATGGGCGGGACGACGGCGCCGGTCTGCGGATCAGGCTCCTGACCCGCATGGATGGCCAGCGTCTCGAAACCGCCGGAGTTGATCGTCACGCTTCACACTCTGCCACGGCACGCCGGCTGGTTAGCTCAACTCGGCCAGGGGGAAAGCCCGGTGCCGGCGGGGCGGGCAGAGGAAGTTCTGCCGCCGGGTGGCGGTGATGAACCGCTCCAGCCCGTTGTTCTTCGGGGTCACCGCGAACTGGGCCTGGAGGTCCAGCGATGCCTGGTTGACACGCAGCCGCGAGAAGAAGTCCGCCGACGGCACGAAGATGGTGAACTGCAGCTTCGGCTGGCGGCTGCCGCCGGGGACATCCATGGTGTCGAATCCGGGGCCGTCCATCCGGATGTGAACCGGCGTCCCGTCCGCGGCCCGGGAGGACCGCTGCAGGCAGGAGAGATGCCCCATCCGATGCTCGCGCTGGCCGGTACGGAAGTTGACGTTCGTGCCGATGCCCTGGGCGGTCCGTCGCGCGTAGCCGGGGCCGCGGTTGGCGTTGGGCAGGAAGGCAGGCCCGCCCCCGTCGGCGAACTGGTCGGCGTGGCCCGGCGCGATGTTCGGGGCGTGGAACACATACTGCACACGCTGCACGAACGTCCCGTCCGCACCGGGCTCCGAGGCCGCGGTGTCCATGTCGTAGTACTGCAGCAGGTCCAGGATGTCGTGGGACAGGTGCTGGATCGATCCGTGGTCGAAGTAGTCACCGGGCACGGCGTCACTGAACCGGGCCGAGGAGTTGCCCGCGAACGTGCAGATCGCCGCGGGCCCGGACGCGTTGACCTGCTGGTCGGTGAAGCCCATCCACATCGGCGACTCGGGCTGGATGAACCGTGCGTACGGCCGGCGGCTGCGGTGCGCGACCGCCCGCGGCAGGCCGGCCTGCGTGAACATGTGCCGGCCGGACGTGAACGTGAGCAGGCCGCGCAGCGCCGGGGAGGCCACCGGCCAGGCCGCGCAGCGAGTTGCTGCCGTCCAGCCAGGCCAGCGCGTCGGAGAGGAACGACGCGTTGTCGCTGCGCAGCGTCAGCAGCATGTCGTTGGACTCGATGACGACCGGTACCTGGTACCGCAGCTTGGTCACGCCCGGGTTAGCCGGGCTCACGTCGGTGGGACCAGGCCTCGCCTCCTCCAGGACGTACCGGCTGCGGTCCGACAGCAGCCGGGGCATGCGGGCGGAGACGAGGCGGCCGGCCAGTCCCCCGGGCAGCCGCCTGAAGTAGGGGATTCCGTAGGACACGAACGTCAGCAGGTTCGCAGCATCGAAGGGGTAGGCGGACTCCAGTCCGGCGAGCGCGCCGGCCAGCATGGCCTGGTCGGCGGCGGTGGGGGTGCGTTCCAGCCTGCCGGTGACGAACACCGTGTGCACGGGGGGCATCTGGACGGTCACCCCGGTGCCCGACGTCTGCGGCGGCGCGGCCAGCAGGGAGGCGATGTCGAACTGGATGTCGGGCAGGGTGGTGGCGGCGGTCCGTTCGGGGAGCCGGGCGAGGGGTCCAGCCATCTCCAGGGCAGCCGAGGCCAGCGCCAGTGCGCCCGCGCCCATCAGCAGGTGACGGCGGCTGAGCAACCCGGATCGGTCCATACCGGTCTCCTGTACATGGACGGGGAAATCGGCCGAATTCAGATTCGATCACGGCCTCCTCGCCTGACCGCGGCCTCAGGAGATAATGCCACACCCGCGTTCCGCCCTGACCCGGCTCCACACCGCCAGAACGTTCTTGACCTGGGGATACATCGGCCGATATTAATCCGCAACGGATTTACCGCGGCCCCGGGAATTCGTCTCGCCTATCGCCTTTTATGGCGGTCGGGAAAAACTTCCGCAATAAGCAGAATACCGATTTCAGCCGGTAGCGGCGAGGAAGGTCAGCACGTCCTGCCGGGTGATCAGGCCGGACGGGCGGCCGTCCACCAGGACCACCGCGGCACCGGCCTTTTCCAGGGCGCCTACCGCCCGGCTGACCGGCTCACCCGAGCCCACCATGGGCAGGGGAGCCGACATGTGGCCCTCGATCGGGTCGTGGGGCCGGGCCCGGCCGGAGACCAGCGCGTCCAGCAGGTCGCTCTCCACGATGGAGCCGACCACCTCCGCGACCATGACGGGCGGCTCCTCTTTCATCACCGGCAACTGGGAGACGTTGTACTCACGCAGCAGCCCGATGGCGGCCGACACGGTCTCCTCCGGGTGGGCGTGCACGAACTCCGGCATCCCGGGCAGCTTCCTGTTCAGCACGTCGGCCACCCGGGGCTCCTTGGTCTCCGAGGTGAGGAAGCCGTAGTCCGCCATCCACTCGTCATTGAAGATCTTCGCCAGGTAACCGCGCCCGGTGTCCGGGAGCAGCACCACGATCACATCGTCCGGGGCTGCGGTGGCCGCCACGCGCAGCGCGGCCACCACGGCCAGCCCGCACGAGCCGCCGGTGAGCAGGGCCTCTTCACGCGCCAGCCTGCGGGTCATCAGGAACGACTCGGCGTCGCTGACCGCCATCACCTCATCGCACACGGCCGGGTCGTAGTTGGCCGGCCACATGTCCTCGCCCACCCCCTCGACGAGGTACGGGCGCCCGGTACCGCCGGAGTACACCGAGCCCTCCGGGTCGGCCCCGATCACCCGGACCCGGCCGCCTGAGACCTCCTTCAGGTACCGGCCGGCCCCGGTGATGGTGCCGCCCGTGCCGATGCCCGCCACGAAGTGGGTTACCTGGCCGTCCGTCTGGGCCCAGATCTCCGGGCCGGTCGAGTGATAGTGCGACGCCGGGTTCTCCGGGTTGGCGTACTGGTCCGGCTTCCACCCGCCCGGGATCTCCCGGGCCAGCCGGCTGGACACCGAGTAGTAGGAGTCGGGGTGTTCCGGGGACACGGTGCCGGGGCAGACCACGACCTCGGCGCCGTAGGCCCGGAGCACGCTGATCTTGTCCTGGCCGACCTTGTCCGGGCAGACGAACACGCACCGGTAGCCCTTCTGCACCGCCACGATGGCCAGGCCGACCCCGGTGTTGCCGGAGGTGGGCTCCACGATGGTGCCGCCCGGGCGCAGCACGCCGGACGCCTCAGCCGCCTCCACCATGCGCAGCGCGATCCGGTCTTTGACCGAGCCGCCCGGGTTGAAGTACTCGACCTTGGCCAGCACGGCCGGGGCCTGGCCGCCGCCGACGCCCTTCGTGACCGTGCGCAGCCTGACCAGCGGCGTGTTCCCGACCAGCTCGATCAGGGATTCATGGACCTGCATCACTAACCATCCTCTGGAGAACCGGATCATTGACGCTATCCCACGGACGTGCACCCTGGAATTAAGCACACCCAGGCACTGGGTTAAGCTACTGGCCAGTAATCTGACCGATGCCGCTCGTCCGCCGCAGCAGCAAGGGAGCCCGCCATGCCCGAGGCAGTCATCGTCGCCACCGCACGCTCGCCCATCGGCCGGGCCTTCAAGGGATCGCTCACCTCGATCCGCGCCGACGACCTCACGGTGCAGCTGATCTCCGCGGCCCTGGCCAAGGTCCCGCAGCTCAGCCCGGACGAGATCGACGACCTCATGCTCGGCTGCGGCCTGCCCGGCGGCGAGCAGGGCTTCAACCTGGCGCGCGTGGTCGCGGTGCTCCTCGGCTACGACAACCTGCCCGGCACCACGGTGACCAGGTACTGCTCATCCTCGCTGCAGACGACCCGGATGGCCTACCACGCCATCAAGGCCGGCGAGGGTGACGTGTTCATCTCGGCGGGCGTGGAGTGCGTCAGCCGTTTCACCACCGGCAGCAGCGACAGCTGGCCCGACACGCACAACCCCCTGTTCGCCGACGCGGAGGCCCGGTCCGCGGCGCTCGGGGCGGGCGGCGCGCCGGCCTGGCACGATCCCCGGGAGGATTCCGCGATCCCGGACGTCTACATCGCGATGGGCCAGACCGCGGAGAACCTCGCCCAGCGGCGCGGGATTACCCGGGCGGCGCAGGATGAGTTCGGCGTGCGGTCGCAGAACATGGCCGAGAAGGCGCTCGCCAACGGGTTCTGGCAGCGGGACATCACGCCGGTCACCCTGCCGGACGGGACCGTGGTGAGCGCCGACGACGGTCCGCGGCCCGGGACCACGCTGGAGAAGGTGTCCACCCTGCAGCCGGTGTTCCGCCCGGACGGGACCGTCACCGCGGGCAACTGCTGCCCGCTCAACGACGGCGCGGCCGCGGTCGTGGTGATGAGCGACGTCAAGGCGGCCGAGCTCGGCATCACCCCGCTGGCCCGGATCGTCGCGACCGGCGTGACCGGGCTGTCCCCGGAGATCATGGGGCTGGGACCGGTGGGGGCCTCGCGCCAGGCGCTGAACCGCGCCGGGATGACCATCGGCGACATGGACCTGGTGGAGATGAACGAGGCGTTCGCCGCCCAGGTCATCCCCTCCTACACCGACCTCGGCATCGACATCGACAAGCTCAACGTGAACGGCGGGGCTATCGCGGTCGGCCACCCCTTCGGCATGACCGGGGCGCGCATCACCACCACGCTGCTGAACAGCCTCCAGTTCCGCGACAAGACCTACGGCCTGGAGACCATGTGCGTCGGCGGCGGCCAGGGCATGGCCATGATCCTGGAGCGGCTGTCCTCAGCCGGCCCGCTGGCCCCCTCCGGGGAACGCCCGGGCCCGTCCGGGGAAAGCACAGGTGAATCCGGACTATCCAGGGCATTGCGGAAGCCTTACGCCAGGGGGTTGTCAGGGGCCCACCGGTGGTGCAGGCTCGACAGGGAGACCAGCCTGCCCCTGGAGGTGGCCATGTCCCTGAATCACTCCCCGGAGATGCACCAGAACATCATTGCCCGGATCCCCGTGGTGACCGGGCGCGAACTCCGTGAGTGGTTCATGCGGCTGGAATCCGGCCCCCCGTTCTCCCGCTGTGAAGAACGGGCCCACTGGCTATCGGACGAGCATGGCCTGTCGCACGGGTACGCCTCCGCGATCGTGCACGAGTACGAGTTCCGCCGCCGTCTCAGGCTGAACAGCGCCTGACCCATGCAGCCAGACCAGGCCCGGGATTTCCTGCGCGCGAACCACCGGGCCGTGCTGGCGACTGCCCGCGCCGACGGGCGACCTCAGCTGTCCCCGGTGGCCTGCGGCCTCGACGACGCCGGCCGGGTGATCATCAGCACCCGCGAGACGGCGGTCAAGACCAGGAACCTGCGGCGTAACCCGCTGGCCTCACTCTGCGTGTTCACGGACGCCTTCTTCGGCTCGTGGGTCCAGGTCGAGGGCAAGGCAGAGATCATCTCCCTGCCGGAGGCCATGGAGTACCTGGTCGGGTACTACCGGCTGATCTCGGGCGAGCACCCGGACTGGGATGACTACCGTGCCGCGATGGTGCGGGACCGGCGCTGCCTGATCCGGATCGAGATCACCCGGGCCGGCCCGGACATCAGCGGCTAGTCCCCGGGTCCCTCGGCCTGCCCTGCAGCATCTGGCGGCCGATACGGCAAGATCCCGCCCTGCACCGCAACTCCGGACCAGGCGCTGTGACCATGTTCTTCCGCCGCCGCTCCGGCTAGCACGTACGCCACGGCCGCGGCCAGCCACGCTCAGTCAGCACCGCCGCTGCTATCAGCAGCCGGATCACCGAGCCGAATGGGGCAACTGCGGCAAACTCGATTCAGCACTGGCTGCCCTCGGCGTGACCAGAGTTCCCACGGAACAACCGTGCTGCTCATGGCAGGTATGGCCAGATTTTGTTGAGTCGCGATTTAAGGCCGAGAACATGATCGGCAACGGCGTGAATGGCGCTCTTTTCGCACCGAGTGCCGTGATACCCAGGCTGTGTGCGACTAGCGAACGGCGCGTATGCCTTAGCTAGCAGGCCTTCCGGGCCAGATCAGGGCTGCTCCGGGGACGATCTGCACACGAGTGCCCCCGGTCGGAGTCGAACCGACACTGGGGACCCTTTTAGGGGGCCGGCCTC
This sequence comes from uncultured Actinomycetes bacterium, assembly GCA_963751175.1. GTDB lineage: Bacteria > Actinomycetota > Actinomycetes > Streptosporangiales > Streptosporangiaceae > RYN-230. The sequence continues at coordinate 142,839 of CAVVTM010000021.1, forward strand.
TTCCCTTGGGCTACGGGGGCTGGGTAATAATACCCCGGAGCGTCTGAGCGACTCTCGGGCAGCCGAATTGATACAGAATGTTTCGCCCGGGGGGAGTTATCTATTTTCACTTGGACGTCGAATGCAAAGCGTAACCATTTCGATTACGTTCGACGGCGTTTGCTTACGGAGCGTTACTGACGGGTTAGCGTGCGCGAGGCGCACCCAAACCGGCCAACCCGCGAGCTCGCCGGAAGACCGAGTCCAGCATGCCAGGAGTGACCCGGCCAGTGAACGTGTTCTGCTGACTCGGGTGATAACAGCCGATCAGCACCACCTCACGGCCCGGGACGTGCTCGGGCGGGGACGTTGTGCCCAGGACCGCCTCGGCCCCGTGCCCGAAGCGCGGCCGGGGGCGGGGCACCGCGTACCCGGAGTCGCCCAGGACGGGCCACAGCGCCTGCCAGGCGAACGCGCCAAGGCACACAATGACCCGCAGGCCCCCGGTCAGGTAGCCGATCTCCGCGGTCAGCCACGGCGCGCAGGTGTCCCGCTCGGTCACGGTCGGCTTGTTGACCGGCGGTGCGCATCGGACCGCCGCGGCCATCCGGGTGTCCAGCAGCCGCTGGCCGTCGCCAGCCCGGACGCTGTCCGGCCGGGCGGCCAGCCCGCACCGGTGCAGCGAGGCGAAGAGCACGTCACCGCTGCGGTCCCCGGTGAAGATTCGCCCGGTCCGGTTGCCGCCGTGCGCGGCCGGGGCCAGCCCGACGATCAGGATGCGCGGCTGGTCATCGCCCCAGCCCGCGATCGGCCGGCCCAGTACGGCTCCTCCCGGTGTGCGCGGCGCTTGACCTGGGCCACCTGCTCCCGCCATTCCACCAGGCGGGGGCAGGCGCGGCAGACGGATTGCCGGGCCACCAGCTCGGCCAGGGTGCCTGATGCAGCCGCGAGGGCGCGGACCTCTGCGGGGTCGTGCGCCACGGGGGTGCCCGGGGATGCCGGGTCACCGGGCCATCCCGAGCCCGGCGCAGCCGGGCCTGGCTCCACGCGTCCCGGCGTATCCGCCTCCGGCCGGCTCACTGCCGCACCCCGGCCACCAGCGACCACGCGATCCCGTCCAGGATGTCGTGCTCGCTGGCCAGCACGTCCCCGAAACCGAACCGCCGCATGATCCGCTCCAGCACCATGGCCCCGCCGGCGATGACGTCGGCCCGGCCCGGGTGCATGACGCCCAGCGCCGCCCGCTCCTCCCGGGTCTGACCCAGCAGCCTGCGCATCTGGGCGGTGACCTGCTCCACGGGCACGCGAGCGTGGTGGATCCGGGCCGAGTCGTACTCCCCCAGCCCCAGGGCCAGGCCTGCCACCGTGGTCACCGAGCCGGCCAGGCCCACCAGGCCCTTTGCCTCGGTGACGGGGATGGCCCCGGCCACCACGTCCAGGGCCGCGTCGATGTCCGCGGCGGCCGCGCTGACCTCCGCCGGCCGGGGCGGGTCGGAGTGCAGGTGACGCTCGGTCAGCCGGACGCAGCCGATGTCCACCGACACCGCGCTGACTCCGGCGGGTTCCCCGGCCCGCGTGGCCTGCGTGTCGCCGACCACGAACTCCGTGGAGCCCCCGCCGATGTCCACGACGAGGTACCGACCGTCCCCCGGCGACTCACTGAACTCGGCGGTCGCCCCGACGAACGACAGGTAGGCCTCTTCCTCACCGCTGAGAACCTCCGGCTCGAGGCCGAGCACGCCACTCACCCCGCGTACGAAGTCGGCGGAGTTGGCCGCGTCCCGGGTGGCGCTGGTCGCCACCATGCGCACCGCCTCCACGGACAGGTCCCCGATGATCCTGGCGTATCCGCCGAGCGCCCGCAGCGTGCGCTCCAGCGCCTCAGGGGCCAGCCGCCCGGTGGAATCCACGCCCTGGCCCAGCCGGACGATCTGCATCCGCCGGTCCAGGTCGGTGAGCCGGCCCGTGCCCGGGCCGACGTCGGCCACCAGGAGCCGGATGGAGTTGGTGCCGCAGTCGATGGCCGCGACCCGGGCCGCCCCGGCGGCCTTCACCGGAGCGCGCCCCGGGGTGCTCACGGGACGCACGGGCCCTGCGCCCACCATTCCCCGGCCGCGTCCGCCGCCTCCCGGCCCAGCGGGTTGGCGCCCGGCGCCGCGAGCTCATGCGCGACCAGCGCGTGCAGGCATTTCACCCGGTCCGGCATGCCGCCGGCGCTCTGCGTGCCGGGCGGGAGCGGCTCGACCCCCGCGGCGGCGGCGGCCGCGGCCCGCCGGTCCAGGTAGTCACGGTGCGCGGCCTGCTGCGCGGCGCGCAGGCCAGGCTCGGCGGCCAGCCGCTGCTGCATATCCCTCATCAGCCCGCCGGATTCCAGCCTGCTCACCGCGGCAGCAGCCCGCGGGCAGGTGAGGTAGAACACGGTGGGGAAGGGCGTGCCGTCGTCCAGCCGGGGCGCCGTCTCCACCACGTCAGGCCGCCCGCACGGGCAGCGGTGCGCCACTCCCAGCAGTCCGCGGGGCGGCCGGCCGAGCTGCTCCCCGACCACCTGTACCTCGGTCAGCGGCGCGTCGTCAGGCATGCGGATTGCCCTGGTCTGCCTGCCGGACGGAATGCCACAGCCGCTCGTACCAGGGAGTGGCCGCGGCCGCGGCCGCGGCGGAGCCGCCGCTGGCCGGCCGGCCGCCGATGATCACATAACAGCTCGCCCCGGGCAGGCACATGTGCAGCCGGTCCTGGGCCTGCTGCTCGATGTAGGCGGGGTCGTTGAGCCGCTGGGCCTCGGCCCGCAGCCGCGCGAGCTCAGCCGTGGTCGCTGCGCTCTGCGCCTGGAGCTGGTCAATCTGGCGCCGCTGGGCGATGTACTCCCGCACCGGGTAGGCGAGACTCAGCGCTATCGCGCAGACGACCACCGCCAGGACGGCCGCCCGGCTGGTGAACCGGGCCCGTTCTGGCGGCGGCGGCCGCCTGGGCTGCGCGCCGGGCATCACTCAGCCGCGGTCCAGCGCGGGAAGGCGGACGCGCCCGCGTAGCTGGCCGCGTCGTCGAGGAGTTCCTCGACGCGCATCAACTGGTTGTACTTGGCCACCCGCTCGCCCCGGGCCGGCGCACCCGACTTGATCTGCCCCGCGTTGACCGCCACCGCGAGATCGGCGATGGTCGTGTCGTCCGTCTCCCCGGACCGGTGGGAGATCATGCAGGAGAACCCGCTGCGCTGGGCGAGGGCCACCGCGTCCAGCGTCTCGGTGATCGACCCGATCTGGTTCACCTTGACCAGCAGCGAGTTGGCGGAGCGCTCGGCGATGCCCCGGCGCAGCCGTTCCGGGTTGGTGACGAACAGGTCGTCCCCGACGATCTGCACCCGGTCCCCCACCGCTGCGGTCAGCGCCTTCCAGCCGCCCCAGTCCTCCTCGGCCAGCGGGTCCTCGAGCGACACGACCGGGTAGGCGTCCAGCCATTCCGTGTAGATCCGGGTCATCTCGTCTGCGGACTTGGCCGACCCCTCGAACTGGTAGGCCCCGTCGGAGTAGAACTCGGTGGCCGCGGCGTCGATGGCCAGCGCGACGTCGAGGCCCGGGGTGAACCCGGCCTTGCTGATCGCTTCGACGATCAGGTCCAGCGCGGCCCGGTTGTTCTCCAGGTCCGGGGCGAAACCCCCCTCGTCGCCGACCCCGGTGGACAGGCCATGCTGCTTCAGCACCGACTTCAGCGCGTGGTAGGTCTCCGCACCCCACTGGACGGCCTCGGTGAACGTGGCCGCCCCGATCGGCGCGATCATGAACTCCTGGATGTCCACGCTGTTGTCCGCGTGGGCCCCGCCGTTGAGGATGTTCATCATCGGCACCGGCAGCAGGTAAGCGTTCGGGCCGCCCAGGTAGCGGAACAGCGGCAGGCCCGCGGACTGCGCCGCGGCCTTGGCAACCGCCATGCTGACGGCGGTAATCGCGTTCGCGCCCACCCGCGACTTGTCCGGGGTCCGGTCCAGGTCGATCATGGCCTGGTCGATCATGCGCTGGTCATCGGCATCGAAACCGAGCAGCTCGGGCTGGATCTCGTCGATGACGGCCTGGACGGCCCGGGTGACCGCCTTGCCGCCATACTCATCGCCGCCGTCCCGGAGTTCCACCGCCTCGAAGGCGCCGGTGGACGCCCCGCTCGGGGCGGCAGCCCGGCCTAGCGAGCCGTCATCGAGGGCGACCTCGACTTCGAGGGTGGGGTTTCCGCGGGAATCCAGAATCTGCCTGGCGTGCACCGCCTCGATCGAGGCCACGACGACTCCTGTAGCTCGGCTGACTTGTCCGTAATCGAGCCTAGTGGAGCCGCGGCGGCCCGCGGCACCGGCCACGCCGTCGGGCGGCGGCCTCAGCCCGCCTGATCCGCAGCTGGCCCGGCGTCCTGATCTGCGGCTGGCTCCGTATCCGGCGCTGGCCTGGTGTCCGGGGCTGGGCCCATGTCCGGGGCTGGCCCTGTGCCCGGGGCCGCCAGGCTGCCGCCGCCGGCGCCCCGGCCCTGCTCCCACGCGCGCACCCGGTCGCCGTAGCGGCGCGCGGCGGCGCGCAGCTCGAGCTCCGGGTCGAGGCCCGCGGCGCGGGCCCGGGCCACGAGCGCGAACAACTCCGCGCCCAGCCGGCTGCCGTCGTCCCCCGCCTCGAGGATGGCCAGTTCTTCCGGTGCACTGGCCCGGTCGGCGCGGCGCTGCAGCTGGGCAGCCAGGGCCAGCGCGGGCTGGCCGGGCGGCACCCCGTCCAGGGCCGAGGCGGGCCCGTCGCCGGTAGCCCGCTCGGCGGCCTTGATCGCGTCCCAGTTGCGGCTCACGTCGTCCGCGCCGGCCACCGACACGTCGCCGAACACGTGGGGGTGCCGGGCGGACCAGCTTGGTCACGATGCCGTCGGCCACGTCATCCACGGTGAACCCGGTGCCGTCGGTGCGCTCGGCGGCGACCCGGGCGTGGAACATGACCTGGAGCAGGACGTCACCGAGCTCCTCGCGCAGCGCCGCCCGGTCGCCGCTTTCCAGCGCGTCGAGCGCCTCGTAGGACTCCTCGAGCAGGTAGGGCGCCAGCGACTCGTGCGTCTGCTTGGCGTCCCACGGGCACCGGCGGCGCAGCGTGTCCATCACCGACACCAGGGAGAGCAGTTCACCGCCGGGCAGCGCCGTCGAACCGTAGAGCAGTTCCACGGCGGCACCCGCTGGGCGGCCAGAGCCGCCCAGCTCGTCGGCCAGCGCCAGCGGGCCCGGGGTCACGTCCGCGGGGCGGCCGGGCGGATCGGGAGGGCACAGCCACACCACGGTCCCGTCCTCCCCCTCCACCGCGCGGGCGAGCCGGCGGGCAGTACCTGCGGCGTCGTGGTCCCCCGGCAGTACCTCCCACCCGATCTCCGCCTCGTCCAGCGCGGGCAGCAGCAGGTGGCCGGCCGCCGGGGCCAGCACCCGCGAGGCTCCGGACAGGGTCTGCCACGCGGGCCAGCTGAGCAGCCCGGCCCGGACCGTGGGCGCGGTCACCAGCAGCACCAGCCGCCCGCTCATGCTGCCATCCGTGCCAAGCCCAGTCCCGGCAAGCCCAGTCCTAGCAAGCCGGGGTCAGCTGCGGGCTCGGCGTCGCGGACGCACTGGGGCTGGGGGATGCGGTGCCCGGAGCCGCCGCCAGCTTGTTGGGCACCGCGATGACGGAGACCTGGCCGTAGTCGAGCTGCCCGAACTGCGGGTTGACCTGGATGCCCATGCTCTTGGCCGCCCGGCACTGGGACATGTTGAACTGGATGCCCAGGGCCTGCAGCGCCCCGGAGGACGTGGGCAGCGTCCCGCCGTCCAGCCGGGCCAGCAGCTGGTTCTGGATGGCGATGTACCGGCCGAGCTCGTTCAGCTGGTCCGGCGGGACCCCGTTCGCCACGGCCAGCTCGGTCAGCGTGACCCCGCTCTGCCTGGCTTGCGCGGTCGCCGACGCGAGCGCGTGCTGCACCTCGGCCCGGGTGATGGTCAGGTGGTTGCGCTCCGCCATCTTCTCCCGGACCTGGAACCGCGAGCAGCCAGCTGAGCACCTCCTGCGGCATCTGCGACGCCGGGAACTGGAGCTGGACCTTGGCCTTGTTCGCCTTGTACGCGGCGTCCAGGTTGCCCACCTCGGCCGTCACGGTCGCCGTGGGGATCCGCGACGTGTGGGTGACGGCCGCCGCGCCCAGCCGGACGGTCCCGCAGGCGGACAGCGCGAGCGCCGCGGCCAGGGCCGCGGCGGTCAGGGTGATGGGGGTGCGGAGCACGACGGCGTCCCTTCCTATCCCTCAGGTTTCACCGGTGCGTCAGGCTCGAAGACAGCCCCGATGAGCTGCCCGCACCAGGTCAGGAGTTCGGTGTCCCGGAGCAGCGGGGCGCCCGGCGGGGCGGGCTGTCCCGGGCGCCGGCCTGATCCTGCCCTGGGCACCGGTACGAGCATGCTACGGGTGGCCGGCTTGAGCACGGTCTTCGGGTACAGCCGCTGGACCCGGACCTGGCGCGAGTCGGGCAGCTCGACCGGGGAGAACCGGATGAACGTGCCCTGCTGGACGATGTCGGTCAGCCCGGCCCGCCGCGCCCGGGACCGCAGCCGGGCCACGTCGAGCAGGTTGGCCACCGGCTCGGGCGGCGGCCCGTAACGGTCCGCCAGCTCGTCCCGCACCTCGGCCGCGTCCTCGGGGGAATCGATGGCGGCGATCCGGGTGTAGGCCTCCAGGCGCAGCCGCTCGCCGGACACGTAGTCGTGCGGGATGTGCGCGTTGACCGGCAGCTCCACCCGGACCTCGGGCCGCTCGGCGGGGCCGTCGCCCTTCAGCTCGGTGACCGCCTCGCCGATCATCCGCACGTACAGGTCGAACCCGACCCCGGCGATGTGCCCGGACTGCTCCCCGCCGAGCAGGTTGCCCGCCCCGCGGATCTCCAGGTCCTTCAGGGCCACATACATGCCCGCCCCGGCCTCGGTGTGCTGGGCGATCGTGGCCAGCCGCTCGTGCGCGGTCTCGCGTCAGCGGCACTTCCGGCGGGTACAGGAAGTAGGCGTACCCGCGCTCGGCGCCGCGCCCGACCCGGCCGCGCAGCTGGTGCAGCTGGGGCAGGCCGTACGCATCGGCACGGTCCACGATCAGCGTGTTGGCGTTGGGAATGTCCAGCCCGGACTCGATGATCGTGGTGGACACCAGCACGTCGAACTTCCGGTCAATGAAGTCGCTCATGATGTGCTCGAGCGTGTGCTCGTTCATCTGGCCGTGCGCGACCGCGACCCGCGCCTCCGGGACCAGCTCGCCGAGCCGGGCGGCCACCCGGCTGATCGAGCTCACCCGGTTGTGCACGAAGAAGACCTGGCCGTCGCGGAGCAGCTCGCGCCGGATGGCCGCACCGATCTGCTTCTCGTCGTACGCCCCGACCAGGGTGAGCACCGGATGGCGCTCCTCGGGCGGGGTGAGGATGGTGGACATCTCCCGGATGCCGGCGATGCCCATCTCCAGCGTGCGCGGGATCGGCGTGGCCGACATGGCCAGCACGTCGACCTCGGTGCGCATCCGCTTGAGGTACTCCTTGTGCTCCACCCCGAACCGCTGTTCCTCGTCGAGGATGACCAGCCCCAGCCGGGCGAACCGGGTGTCCGGGGACAGCAGCCGGTGCGTGCCGACCACCACGTCCACCTTGCCCTCGGTCATGTCTTCGCGGACCCGGGCCGCCTCGGCGTCGCTGGAGAACCGGGACAGCATCGCGACCGTGACCGGGAACGGCGCGAACCGCTCGCTGAACGTGGCGTAATGCTGCTGGGCGAGCAGCGTGGTCGGGACCAGGACCGCGACCTGCTGGCCGTCCTGGACCGCCTTGAACGCGGCCCGCACCGCGATCTCGGTCTTGCCGTACCCGACGTCGCCGCAGATCAGCCGGTCCATCGGGGCGGACCGTTCCATGTCCCGCTTGACCTCGTCGATGGCGCCCAGCTGGTCGGGGGTCTCCACGTACGGGAATGCGTCCTCCAGCTCGCGCTGCCACGGGGTGTCCGGGCCGAACGCGTGCCCGGGCGAGGCCATCCGCGCCGAGTACAGCCGGATCAGCTCGGCCGCGATCTGCCGGACCGCCTTGCGGGCCCGGCCCTTGGTCTTGGCCCAGTCCGCCCCGCCCAGCCGGTGCAGGCTGGGTGCTTCCCCGCCCACGTAGCGGGTGACCTGGTCGAGCTGGTCGGTGGGCACGTACAGCCGGTCCGGCGGCTGGCCGCGCTTGCCGGGCGCGTACTCGAGGAGCAGGTACTCCCGGGTCGCCCCCTGGATGCTGCGGCTGGTCATCTCCACGTAGCGGCCCACGCCGTGCTGCTCGTGCACCACATAGTCACCGGGCGTGAGCTGCAGCGGGTCGATGCCGCCACGCCGCCGGGCCGGCATCCGCATGTCCTTGCTGGCGGTCCGCTGCCCGGCCAGATCCTCCTCGGTCAGCACGGCGAGCCGGACCGACGGCCAGGTGAAGCCCTGCCGGATCAGGCCGGTGCTGACGTAGGGCACGGACGGCTCGGGCGGCTCGTCCAGGTCGCCGAGCCGGGCCCCGATTTCCTCGCCGCGCAGCATCTCGGCGAGCCGCTGGGCGGGGCCGTGGCCCTCGGTGACCAGCGCCACCCGCCAGCCGTCGGCCAGCCACTGGCGCACGTCCGCGACGGCGCGCGCGGTCTCGCCCCGGTAGCCGGGCACGGGTGCGGCGTCCATCAGCAACGAAACGCGTTCCCCGGCATCGGGTTCCGCCACGTCGGTGCCATCGGCACTGCTGAACGGGGTCACCGTCCACCAGCCGATCCCCAGGTGCTGGGCCGCGGCCCGGACCTCGGGCAGCGGCTGGAACGCGGCCGCGCCCAGGTCGATGGGGGCCTGGCCACCCGCGGCCGCGGTCACCCAGGACGCCTCGAGGAACTCCTGGCTGGTCCGCACCAGGTCATCAGCCCGGGCCCAGATCCGCTCGGGGTCGCAGGCGAGCACCAGGCCACCGGGGGGCACGTGGTCCAGCAGCAGTTCCATCCGGTCGGCCAGGACGGGCGCGAACGCCTCCATGCCCTCGACCGCGATGCCGTCGGCCAGCTGGCCCAGAATTTCGGCCAGCCCGGGATGTTCCTCCGCGAGTCGCCTGGCCCGCTGCCGGACTTCCGGCGTGAGCAGCAACTCCCGGCACGGCGGCGCCCACAGTCCCTCCGCGGCGGCGTGCAGGCTGCGCTGGTCGGCGGCCCGGAAGTAGCGGATCTCCTCGACCGTGTCCCCCCAGAACTCCACCCGGAGCGGGTGCTCCTCGGTGGGCGGGAACACGTCCAGGATGCCGCCGCGGACGGCGATCTCGCCGCGGTGCTCAACCAGGTCGGTGCGCGCGTACCCGATCTCCACCAGGTGCGCGATGACCTCCTCGAAGTCGGCCGCCTGGCCGCTGCGCAGCGCCACCGGCTCGAGGTCGCCGAGTCCGCTCACCATCGGCTGCAGCAGGCTGCGCACCGCGGTGACCAGCACGGTGAGGGCCCCGGACCGGACGCTGCCGGCGTCGGGGTGGGCGAGCCTGCGGAGCACGGCGAGCCGGCGTCCCGAGGTGTCCGAGCGGGGCGACAGCCGTTCGTGCGGGAGGGTCTCCCAGGCCGGGAAGCAGGCCACCGAGCCTTCGGGCAGCAGCGATCCGAGTGCGCTGGTCAGGTCCTCCGCCTCGCGGGCGGTCGCGGTCACGGCGAGCACGAACCGGGGCTGGCCCCCGGCAGCAGTGCTGGCTCCGTCGGGGCCGGCGATCGAGGCGGCCAGGAAGGGGCGGAGCGCGGGCGGCGCGACGAGGTCGGTGTCAGCGTCGCCCTGGCTCAGGGCGCGCTGCAGCTGGGGATCCTCGGCGATGACGCTGAGCAGTCCGGCGAGGCTCATAGTGTCCTTGGGGTCAGCACGAATGGCTGAGGTAGACAGCACGAAAGGCCCGCGCTGGCGGGCAGCGGTGCGTCCGGGAGCCCTCACGTGGGATACCTCTAGCTTACGTTCCGGGTCACACGGCTTGGACCCAGGGGAGATCCCCCGGAGCCGATCGGCGACTATTTACACTCGCTGGACTACGCTATGGGTTTGTGACATCGGGGAGCGGTGTTCCGGGGGGCGGCACTACCGGCCACGATGTGGCCCGCGCGCAGGGGCGTCATGCCCAGAGGCAGCAGCGTGCCCCGGTACAGCACGCACCGGACGCACCGGAGACGGCACTGTTCGACCGCTGGGCGCAGGGGTACGCGAGCGAGCGGTTCGGGCAGCCGATCGCCGTGCTGCTCGCGGGCGCGGTCACCGCGGCCGGTGACCTCGGCGCCGCCGCCCTCCGCGCGGCCGGGGCCGACCTCAGCTTCGGCCTGGTCGACGACGACCAGCCCTTTACCCGGGCCGCGCAGGGCACCCACCCCGGCCTGGCCCGGTGCACGCTCGGGGACCTGCGGACGGTGCCGCTTCCGCAGCGCTCGTTCGACATCGTGCAAGCCACCCTGCTGCTGGAACGCATCGAGCACGCCGAACTGGTGCTCGACCGGCTGGTCGGCGCGCTCAGGCCGGGCGGGCTGCTGTGCCTGCAGGTCCGCGACCGGGACTGCGCGGCCGGCTTCCTGGACCGGGTCCTGCCCGGCGGGACCCGGCGGATGATCTGGCGCAAGCACCGTCCGGGCCGCCCGGGGCCGCATCCCGCCGTGTACGACCGGGTCGCCTCGGCCCGCGGCATCCAGTCCTACGCGCTGATGCGCGGCCTGGTGATCGCCGAGCAGCAGCCGCTGGGCGGCCTGGCCGGCGGGCTGCGCGCAGCGCCCCGGGGCTACCTGACCGCCCAGAAGATGGTCGCGGCGCTGTCCCGGGGCCGGCTGACCGCCGCGCACGAGGAACTCCTCTACGTGATGCGCAAGCCGGAGAACCGGTTCGCCCGCATCCTCTGAGCAGAGTGCTGCGAGGGGCTGCCTGGCTCACCTTCCCTGGCCCGTGTAGCCTCTGGGTGCCTAGCAGATAAGCACGGCTCTGGCTGAACGCGCCCCGGGAGCGGGCGCGGCGCCTGACGGAGGTGAACGTGACCGCTGAGGCACCTGCCGGGCTGTCTGCGGACCTAGCGGGCCTGCCCGTCGTGGGCCCTGGACGAAGGCCAGCTGGGAGACCTGGAGCTGCTGCTGTCCGGTGCCCTGTCGCCGCTGCGCGGGTTCATGACGCCCGCCGAGGTGGACTCGGTCACGGCGGAGGGCAGGCTGCCGGACGGGACACCCTGGCCGGTCCCGGTGACCTTCGAGGTGCCGGCCAGCGCCATCAAGCCGGACGCGACCCGGCTGCTGCTGCAGGACCCGGAAGGCACCCCGCTCGCGGTGCTCGGCATCACCGGCCGCACGCCGGCCACCCCCGACCTGGTCCGGCTGGCCGGCCCGGTGACCGCCTGCCGCCCGGCCGAGCATGGTCCCTTCCGGCACCTGCGGCGGCTGCCCGCCGAAGTGGCGGCCGAGTTCGCGGGCGGGCCGGTCCTCGGCTACGTCACCAGCGCACCGCTGCACAGTCATCAGATCGGCCAGCTCCGGCACGCCGCGGGGCAGCTGAAGGCCCGGCGGCTGCTGCTGCCCATGGTGGCCGGCCCGGCGGAGATCGTGGTCCGTCCCGACGCCCTGGTCCGCACCGTGCAGGCCGCCGCCCGCCACCTGCCGCCCGGCACGCAGGTCATCCCCGTCCCGCTCCGGCCCTACCGCGCCGCGGCCCAGGACGAGCTGGCCCTGCGGGCCATCGTGGCGGCCTCGTACGGGGCGACGCACCTGCTGGCCGAGAAGCCGGTGGCGCCCGCCGCCCCCGGCGGTAACGGGACCCGGCCGGGACCGGTCATCCCCGTGCTCTCCCCTGGTGACTGGGCCTACGACCCGGCTGCCGAGGTCTGGCGGCCACTGTCCCTCATCGAGGCGGGCACGGAGCGCACGGACCTGGCCTCCGGCGAGCTCGAGGACATGCTCGACCGCGGGGTGGAGGTGCCCGCGTGGTTCACCCCGCCGGCGGTGGCCCAGGAACTGCGCCGGGCCAGGCCGCCCCGCCGCGAGCGGGGCCTCGTTATCTTCCTGACCGGGCTGTCCGGCTCGGGCAAGTCCACCCTGGCCCGGGCGCTGCGCGACGCGCTGAGCGAGCGGGGCGAGCGGACAGTGTCGCTGCTGGACGGGGACCTGGTCCGCTCGCTGCTGTCCGCCGGGCTGTCGTTCTCCCGGGCCGACCGGGACCTCAACATCGCGCGGATCGGGTTCGTGGCGACCGAGGTCGCGCGGCACGGTGGCATCGCGATCTGCGCGCCGATCGCCCCCTACGCGCAGGCCCGGCAGGAGGTCAGGCGGGCGGCCGGTGAAGTCGGCGACTTCCTGCTGATCCACGTGGCCACGCCGGCCGAGGTGTGCGAGGCGCGGGACAGGAAGGGCCTGTACGCGAAGGCGCGCGCCGGCCTGATCGACCATTTCACCGGGGTGTCGGATCCGTACGAGGAGCCGGACGACGCGGACCTGGTCATCGACACGTCGGTGGTGACCCGCCAGGAAGCGCTGGACGCCGTGATGCGGCTGCTGACCGACGGCGGCTGGCTGCCCCCCGCGAAACCGTAGACCTGGACGGGCCGGCCAGCCCGCGCAGGACGGTTACTCGTCGTCCTCGGCCCGGCTGCCGGCGTCGAGCCGCCCGCGGAAACCCTGGACGCGTGACGAGATCGCGGCGGACATCGCGTCACGCTGCCGGGACAGCACCACGTAGCTGACGATCCCGCTGACGACCAGCGCGAGCCCGAGGAGCAGCACTCCCCGGGCGCCGACCAGGTACAGCAGGCCGGTAACGGCGACGAAGAGCAGGATCCGCGCCGTGGTGTAGGCGATGGTGGAACGCATAGCGGCACCCAGCCTACTCGCCGCTGCCCGGCCCGGATGACGGCTCGCTGCCCAGGATGTCGAGCAGCATCCCGGGGTCGATGTTGCCGCCCGACATCACGGCCACGGTGGTCCCGGCCGTGGGCAGCTCCTTGCGGCGGAACAGGCACGCGGCCACGGCCACCGCGCCGCCGGGCTCCGCGATCAGCCTGGCGTCCAGGGCGAGCCGCCGCACCGCCGCGCGGATCTCGTCCTCGGTCACGGTGACGATGTCGTGCACGTACTCCAGCATGTGCTGCAGCGGCAGGACGCCGACCTGATCGGCGCGGAGCGCATCCGCGATGGTCCGCTGGGTGATCTCGGGTGGCCAGGACACCTGCTGGGCTTCGTGCAGTGAGTCGCGGGCGTCGGCGGCGAGCTCGGGCTCCACGCCGATCACGGTCGCGCCCGGGCACAGCGTGCGGACCGCGGTGGCCACGCCCGAGATCAGCCCGCCGCCGCCCACCGGGACCACGACCAGGTCCACCCCGGGGCAGTCGGCCGCGATCTCCAGGCCGATCGTGCCCTGCCCCGCGATCACCCGGCGGTCGTCGAACGGCGGGATCGGGACCGCCCCGCGCTGCGTGGCGATGTCGCGGGTGACGGCCAGCCGGGCGGCCAGCCCAGGCGCCGACACCACGATCTCCGCACCCAGCTCGCGGATGGCCGACACCTTCACGGTCGGGGCGTTGTCCGGGACCACGACGACCGCGGGCATCCCGAGCAGGGCCGCGGCGTAGGCCACGGCCTGGCCGTGGTTGCCGCTGGAGTGGGTGACCACCCCGATCTGGCGGGCGGCCGCGGGCAGCGTGCTCATCGCGGCGTAGGCACCGCGCAGCTTGAACGCCCCGATCGGCTGCAGTGATTCGGGCTTGACCAGCAGCGGCGGGTCGGCCCGCGGGAACGGAACCAGGGGTGTGCGGATGGTCACCCCGGCCAGGGCCGCCGCGGCGGTCCGGATCTCGTCGATCGACACGAGCGGCTGCACGCGATCACCCTAGATGAGCGTCACGGTTTTACGGAAACTAAGGAGAAAACCGTCGTTAGTCGCCACACTTGGGACAGGGCCCGATCATGAGCCCGGACAGCGGGTCAGGAGGGGACGTGCGTGGAAGGCAGCAATGAGCGCCTCCTGACACCGGGGGAGGTCGCTGCGCTGTTCCGGGTGGACCCGAAGACCGTGACCCGCTGGGCGGCGTCGGGCCGGATCAGCAGCATCAGGACACCCGGCGGACACCGCCGGTTCCGCGAGTCCGAGGTCCGCGCGCTGCTCCGCGGCGAGGCCGGGACGGGCAAGGACGACGGACCCGTCCGACTAGTCCGGGTCGGGACGTGGCACCGGGCCGGGCGCCACGCCCAGACTGGCGCGGTACTCCGCGAACTGCCGCTGCAGTTCCGCGTCGCCCTCTTCCCACCGCCGGCGCCGTTCCTCGAGTTGATCCTCGGTCAGCGCGTGCTCGGCCAGCCGGGCGTACTCCGCGTCGGATGGGCCGATCTCCACGTACCCATCGCCGATCAGCTGCCCGTCGTCAGCCAGGGCCGACTCGGGAACCAGCAGGTTCCCGTTCGGCAGCTGGATAACGTCCATCACCGATCACTCTAAAGCCCGTAGCGCAGATTGAAGTAGAGCATCACATCAAGAGCGGTCCTGATGTTGCCGCCGAGCATGTCCACCAGGGCCGGGCGCTGCCGGGACGCGATGGCTGCGAACGCGTCGGCGAAGAACTCCCGGCGGCCCAGATCGCCCGCCTGCCTGTGGAAGTCGCTGACCAGGGATCCCTCGCAGCGGTGGTACAGGTGGCGGAACTCCGCCGAATCGGACTGCCAGCGGCCCTGCTCCCGGTCGATGTCATCCAGCGCGTGCCCGACCTCATGGCACATGACGTCCGGCGCCGACGAGGGCCGCGAGCCCACGATGATCTTCTTCTCGCCGTACGCGCCCGCGCACGCGTCCCAGGTCGCACGGCCGGACGGCAGCGGCACGCCGCGCAGCCGGGACATGTCGTCCAGTTCCGGGACGCCGCCCTCGCCGACGTGGATCGCGTCCACCCCGGCCGCCAGGATCTCCTTGATCATCAGCGGTAGCTCGGCGAGGCGGTTGACCGCGCGCACCACCGGGGCCGACGGTACCTTGCTGGGCGGCCATTCGCGGCGCAGGACCCGTTCCAGCGGCCCGCAGTTCTGGTAACCCTCGGCGGCCCGCCGGGCGTGCGCGACCTCGTACCAGGGCAGCCTGGCCGCGTCTGCCTCCGCCGTGCGCGGGGCCTCCGCCTGGCGCGTGGCCTCCGCGGCCGTCCCCCGGGCGTGCGCCGGGGCCGGGCGGATCGCGGCGCGGTCCGGGCCGTACGTCCGCCCGGCCGCGCGCGCGGCCCGGGTGCCGGCGGCGCCGCTCCCGGTGCTTCCGCTCCCGGCGGCGCCGGTCCAGGTTGAGGTGCGCCTGGCCGGGCGTATCCGGACCGGCTCCGTGCCTGATGCCGCCGGCCAGGCCGGCCCGGGGCCAGCCGGGCCAGGGACCCGGCGCGGCAGTTCCGGCTGCGGGGGCGGGACCGCAGGCCTCCCGCTGTCGTCAGGAGCCCCGGTTCCGCCCGTCAGGGCAGCGCCCGGCGGCGCGCCGGCGGAGACCTGACCCGGGAGAAGGACGTGATCGCGGCGATGCCGGCCGGCCGGCGGCACGGCAACGGCAGCACCTACGGCCGGGGGGCCCGGCCTGGTGCTACCACGTGATCGCGATCCTCCCGGGCGGGGCCGGATATACCGGCGAACGCGATCGATAAGCCGCAGCCGCATAAGTCGCACTCCCAGCGATCGCGTGCCAGGCTGCCAGGGTATGACGAAACAGCGCGAACGTCATCTGTCGTTACCGGCTGTTACTGGTTATGGATGTCATACCGTAACCGAGCGACTCCTCTTATTCACTGACGAACTGGTCGCGGCTCGGGCTAAGCTGCGCGCATGTGGCTGGTAGGTGCTCTATCTGCGCTGCTCACCTTGGGTTTCTGGGTGTGCTGGTCCTGGCGGCCGCGGCGCCTGGCCCGGCCCGAGGGCTCTGCGGCGGAGGCTGCCTTCCGCCGTCACCCGGCGGGCCGTGGGCGGTACGCATCGGCCGATGACCGTGTGTCACTAGCCGGGACGCCGGTGTCCGAAGACTGGGCCGTGCCCCGGGGCCCGGACGACGATCCCGACTTCCTCAGCGAACTCGACCGGCTCATCCGGCGCGACCGGGAGCCGGGCAGCGAAGACTGAGCCCGGGCCAGGCCCGGCGCGGGCTCAGCCCGGCTCAAGTCATCTCAGCTCAGGCCGGCGTACGAGTGCAGGCCGGTGATGAACAGGCTCACGCCCAGCAGGTTGAACAGCAGGCACGCGAAGCCGGCCAGCTGGATGAAGGCGGCCCGGCGGCCCCGCCAGCCCGCGGTGACCCGGGCGTGCAGGAAGCACGCGTACACCACCCAGGTGATGAAGGCCCAGGTCTCGGTGGGGTCCCAGCCCCAGTACCGGCCCCAGGCCTCGTCCGCCCAGATCGCCCCGGCCATGATGCCGAAGGTCCAGATCGGGAACGCGAAGACCACGGTCCGGTAGGCGATCTGATCGAGCCGCTCCGCGCTGGGGAGCAGCCGGAACACCTCGCCGTAGCGGGTGCTCAGCCCCGCCGCCACGCGCCTGGTGTGCCGCTCCGCGAACAGGTACACGACGGCGAGCACCGCGCCCACCATGAACGTCCCGCTGGCCAGGGTCATCGCGGTCACGTGAATGGCGAGCCAGTAGGAGTTCAGCGCGGGCACCAGCGGGCCGGCCGGGGTGTAGATGACGGTCTGGGCCAGCCCCAGGATGATCACGATCGGGGCCATGAAGAACAGCCCGAGGTGGTAGGGCCGGTACTTGATCATCAGGCCCAGGAAGAACAGGACGGCCACGCAGGAGACCGAGATCACGAACTCGTACATGTCGCCCCACGGGACCCGGTGCACGGCCAGGCCCCGGGTGACTACGCCGATGACGTGCAGGGCCAGGCCCGCCGCGGTGAGGGTGAGCGCGACCCGGACGAGACGGCTCACCGGGACCGCGGGCTGACCGCCCTGGCCGGCGGCCCCCGGACGTCCCGGTCCCGCACCTCCCGGCCGGGTGCCGGCCTGATCGACCTGGGCGACGTCCGCGCTGGCCGCGCCGCGCGCCCCGTGCTGCGCGGCACCCCCCTTCGCGGCACCGCCCTGCACGGCACCGCCCTGCACGGCACCGCCCTGCGCGGCACCGCCCTGCGCGGCACCGCCCTGCGCGGCACCGCCCTGCGCGGCACCGCCCTGCACCGCACCGTCCTCCGCCGAACCCGTGCCCGCCGCGACCCCCGCGGGGACCAGATCGGGTGCCTCCGCCTTGGCCCGGGTAGCCACGGGGCTGCGCCGTCCGAAGGCGAAGTCGGCCGCGAACGCCATCACCGCCAGCCGAGTACAGCACCACGGCGATGATCAGGAAGTGATCGCTGAGGTGGGACAGGCCCAGGTTGTCGGGCATCAGTGCGACTTCCCCTCGGAGGTTGTGGTGAGGGATGGGGTCTCGGTACCGGGGCCGGGGCTCGCGGTGGATGGGCCCGCCGGGCCCGCAGACGCCGTTTCGAGAGCACCGGCCAGCCCGCTGAATTCCTCGTCGAAGCCGCCCGCCGGGTCGGAGCGGGCCAGGCCGCCGACATCCACCACGGTCCGGCCGTCAGGGCCCGGGCAGGCGCGCACGAACACCCGGCGGCGCCGGACGAAGA
Organism: uncultured Actinomycetes bacterium; assembly: GCA_963751175.1. Lineage (GTDB taxonomy): Bacteria > Actinomycetota > Actinomycetes > Streptosporangiales > Streptosporangiaceae > RYN-230. Next base: position 160,434 of record CAVVTM010000021.1, read on the forward strand.
AGGACAGGAGCAGGCCGGCCAGCGCCGCGAGTCCGGAGATCAGCGCGGGCAGCTGCCCCGGGTCATAGGTGATGGCCAGGCTGATCCACTGCCGGTAGCCGGTGAACGTGAGCGTTCCGGCGCCGCCCGGCAGCGTGATCGACTGCCCGGGGGCGAGCGGGCGGGGCGCGACCGGCAGCTGGGTGAGGCCGGCCGTGTTCAGCTGGTACACGGACTGCGGCGGGCCGCTGTCCATGCCCAGGTTGCCCGTATAGGAGACCAGGCTCACCCGCGGGTCGAGCGGGGCGGGGAAGGCTGATTGCAGCTGCCCGCCGACGTCCACCGCGGTGGGCAGGAACACGCCGGCGAAGCCGAGCTGGTCGGGACGCGCGTCCGGGACCTTGACCACGCCTTCGGACGTGAGGCCGGAGGTGCCCACCGCGATGAACGGGACCGGCTGGTCGAAGACCACCTTCCCGGTGCCGTCGGTGACCTTGAAGACCGGGGCGTACCCGTGGCCGATGATGAAGACCCGAACGCCGTCCACGTTGACCGGATGATTGACCCGCAGGTTGGCGTGACGGACCGCCGCACCCGGCTGCGCGGAGTAGCTCACGTACGCGTTGAACGACAACGGCTGGCCCCGCGACGCGCCGGAGGTGACGTAGGAGGCGGTGAAGCGGTTCAGCGTCATCGTGAACGGCTGGAGGTCCGACGACGACACCAGCCGCCCCGGGCGGAACTGGTCCAGCGCCGTCACCGTGTTCGCGAACGAGGTCCCGCTGACCAGCAGCCGGTTGGCCTTGTAGCCGAACAGGCCGCCCAGCGACACCGAGCACAGCAGGGCCAGCAGGGCCAGGTGGAACACCAGGTTGCCCAGTTCCCGGCGGTAGCCCTTCTCCGCCGACACCCAGCCGTCGCCGGTCCGCAGCCGGAACTTGCGGCCGCGCAGCACGCCCGCGGCGGCGTCGAGCGCGGCGGCCGGTCGCAGGGTGCTCTGGTACCGGGCCGACTGGGGCAGCCGGGCCAGGTTCCGCGGCGCGGGCGGCGGCGGGGTGCGGGCCGAGCGGGCCAGGCGGACACTGCGCGGGATGACGCAGCCCGCCAGGGAGAGGAACAGGAGCAGGTAGATCGCGGCGAACCAGGGCGCCGCGAACACGTTGAACAGCGACAGCCGGGCCAGCCAGGGCGCGAGCGCCGGGTGCGACACGTAGTACTGCTGCACGGCCGCCGGGTCGATGCCCTGCTGTGGCAGCAGCGACCCGGGCACGCTGGCCACGGCCAGCAGGAACAGCAGCACGAGCGCGGTGCGCATCGAGGTCAGCTGGCGCCAGCCCCAGCGGGCCCAGCCCACGAGGCCGAGCGGGCTGGGGCTACGGGCTGGCTGCGCCGGGCCGCCGGGCGGGGCGGTCTCGTCCGGCCCGGCGCCGCTGGCCTGCCCGGGCGGGACGCGCAGTCCGGTCATCGGGTCACCACCCGCGGTCGCAGTGTGATGCGGACGTGGTCATCCGGGCTCCGCAGCGGCCCGCTGGACCAGGGTCTTCAGCCCGTCGTACGTGGCCTCGCCGATCACCCGCGCGGTGATCCGGCCAGTGCGTGAGATCACCAGTGTGGTCGGGATCCCGGCGGGCGGCACGGTGTTGCGGAAATCGAGAGCGAGGTTGTCGCTGGGGTCGTTCAGGCTCGGATACGTGATCCGGAAGTCGCTCATGAAGGCCTGGGCACTGGCCGGGCTGTCCCGGATGTCGATGCCCAGGAACCGCACCCCGGTCGCCTGGAAGTGGGTGGCGAGCGCGGACAGGCCGGGGGCTTCCTCCCGGCACGGGGTGCACCAGGATCCCCAGAAGTTCAGCACCACGACGTGACCGCGGTAGGCGGCCAGCTTGAGCGTGCCGCCGCCGACCGCCGGGCCGCTGACCGACGGGGCTACCGGGCCCGTCCCGCTCTTGAACACGGTGGTCCCGGGGCTGCCGGCCACGAAGCTCTGCCCGTTGCTGGCCGGGGTACTCGCGGCGGGGTCCGTGCTGCAGCCCGCCGCAGCCAGCGCCGAGGCAACCGCGAGAGCGGCCGCCGCAGCGCCGCGCCCCGCCCCGGCGGGGCGGAAGGTCCGGCGGCTGGGAGGGGGCACGGGAACGAATTCTCCTACAGGCAGTAGTACCGGGCCCCATTCTGCCTGACCGGCCCCGGCCTGGTCACGGCGGGGCGGCCTCGGAGCACGGGCCGGGAGATCACGCCCCGGGCATCTGCGCCGGCCCCGGGCCGGCCGGCTCGCAGTAGCTGACGCTGGTGATCGTGTCCCCCGTATAGCGGAAGGTGGTCACGCTGCCCAGCGCGCACTGCCGGTGGCGGGGGTCGTGCCACAGGCGCTGCCCCTCGGCGGCCCGGCGTGCGGTCCAGATCGGCAGCTGGTGACTAACGCAGACCGCCTCGTGTCCACGCGCGGCCCGGGCCACGTCCGCCATGGCTGCGTGCATCCGGGCGGCGACGGACTTGTAGGGCTCACCCCAGGACGGCCGGAACGGGTTGTACAGGTAACGCCAGTCCGCGGGGTGGCGCAGGGCGCCGGAACCCACGCCGAACGTGGTTCCCTCGTAGACGTTCGTCGGCTCGATCAGCCGCTCGTCGATGTCCACCTCGAGGGCGAACTGCGCGGCCAGCGGGGCCGCGGTTTCCAGGGTCCGGTCCAGCGGCGAGGAGCGCAGCAGCACCACGTCCCGGCCGGCCAGGAACCCGGTGGCGGCCTTGGCCATCAGGCGCCCGTCCTCGGAGAGGTGGAAGCCGGGCAAGCGGCCGTAGAGGATCCCGCCCGGGTTGTAGACCTCACCGTGGCGCAGCAGGTGCACCACGGTGCTGGCGGACGGCCCGGAGGATGCTCCGCCGTCTCCCGCATTCGCCCCGCTCGTCTCAGTCATGGCGGGCACAGCCTACCGGGACATCCGTGCTGATCCCGGCGCGAGACAGGCGCCCGGCCAGATGGGCAGGCACAGGCGGACGGGAGGTAAACTCCCCCGGGCCAGGACCTGGAGCCGCCCCGTGAGTGCCACCGCCCTCACCCTCATCCTCATCGCCGCCCTCGCCCACGCCACCTGGAACCTGTTCAGCAAGCAGGCCTCGGCGGCGGGCGCCTCCTCGTTCGTCTGGCTGATGTCGGTGGCCGCCACCGCACTGTACGCCCCGGTGGTGGCGGTGAGCGTGCTGCTCAGCCCGCCCCGGCTCACCCTCCTGGACTGGGTGTTCATGATCGGCACCGGGCTGCTCCAGGCGGGGTACTTCCTGTTCCTGCAGGCTGGTTACCGGCTCGGCGACCTGTCCCTGGTCTACCCGCTGGGCCGGGGCAGCGGCGCGCTGCTGGCCGCGCTGGCCGGGATCACCCTGCTCGGCGAGCGGCCCGGCCCGGCCGGCATCACCGGGATCGTCCTGGTCGTGCTCGGCGTGCTGGTGCTGGGCGCACCAGGCCGGGGCGGGGATTCCTCCCCATCCCCGCCGCCCCCGGCCTCCGGCGCGCCCCGGCCAGTCCCGGGGCCCCGGCCCTCCCGCGCGATCATCTTCGCGCTCGTGACGGGCTCGTTCATCGCGTCCTACACGCTCTGGGACAAGTACGCGGTGAGCACCCTCAACGTGCCGCCCCTCATCCAGGGGTACGCCTCGCTTCCGGTGATGGCCCTGGTCCTGGCCCCCTCCGCGCTGCGCCACCGGGACCGCACCGCGCGGGTCTGGCACCGCTACCGCCGCCAGGTGGCCGGCGCCGCGGCGCTCTCGCCCCTGGCGTACGTCCTGGTGCTGATCGCGATGAGCTTCACCGCGGTCAGCGCGGTGGCCCCGGCCCGGGAGGTGAGCGTGCTGGCCGGGGTGATACTCGGCCGCAGGCTGCTCGGCGAGGGCAGCCTGGCCCGCCGCCTCACCGCGGCGGGCGCGATCGCCGCCGGCATCATCTGCATCGCCGCCGGCTGAGGGCTACCCCAGGGGCAGGGTCAGCCCAGGGCCACGGCGGCGGCGCGGGCCGCGGCAGGCAGCGCGGCGGCGATCCGCCCGATCGCCTCGTCGTCGTGGGCCGCGGACACGAACCACGCCTCGAACGGTGACGGCGGCAGGTAGACGCCGCTTTCCAGCATCGCGTGGAAGAAGGCGGCGTAGGCCGGCACGGACTGGCCGCGCGCCTCGGCGAAATCACGGACGGGCTGCTCGGTACCCAGGAACACCGAGAACAGGCTGCCCGCCTGCTGCAGCCGGAACGGCACCCCCTCAGCCGACAGCGTGTCGCTGGCCAGCTTGGCGATGGCGGCCGAGACCTCGTCCACCCGGGCGTACACCTCGGGCGTGCAGGCCCGCAGGGTGGCCAGCCCGGCCGCGGTGGCGAGCGGGTTACCGGACAGGGTGCCCGCCTGGTAGACCGGGCCGGTCGGGGCCAGCCGGTCCATGATCTCGGCCCGGCCGCCGAACCCGGCGGCGGGCAGCCCCCCGCCCATGACCTTGCCGAACGTGGTCAGGTCCCCGGCCACGCCCTCCAGGCCGAACCAGCCGGAGGCGGTGATCCGGAACCCGGTCAGCACCTCGTCCATGATGAGCAGCGCGCCGTTTTCCCGGCAGAGCTCGGCCAGCATCTCGTTGAACCCGCCGACCGGCGGGACCACGCCCATGTTGGCCGGGCAGGCCTCGGTGATCACGCAGGCGATCCGGGGCCCGTGCTCCACGAACGCCTGCCGGACCGCGAGCGCGTCGTTGTACGGCAGCACCAGGGTGTCGGCCGCGGCCGCGCCGGTCACGCCGGGCGAGTCGGGCAGCCCGAAGGTGGCCACTCCCGAGCCCGCCGCGGCGAGCAGCGAGTCCACGTGCCCGTGGTAGCAGCCGGCGAACTTCACCACGACGCGCCGCCCGGTGAAGGCCCGGGCCAGCCGGACGGCGGTCATCGTGGCCTCGGTGCCCGAGTTGACCAGCCGGACCTTCTCCACCGGCGTGCGGGCCACGATCTCCTCGGCCAGCGCCACCTCACCGGCGGTCGCGGTGCCGAACGAAGTGCCCTTGGCCGCCGCGGCCGTGACCGCCTTGGTCACCGCGGGGTAGGCGTGGCCGAGGATCATCGGCCCCCAGGAGCAGACGAGGTCCACGTAGGTCCGGCCGTCGGCGTCGGTCAGGTAAGGACCGCGGCCGGAGTCCATGAACACCGGCACCCCGCCGACCGTCCCGAACGCCCGGACCGGCGAGTTCACCCCGCCCGGGATGACCGCGCTGGCACGGCTGAACAACTCGGCGGACCGGCCGGCACCACTCACCTGATCTCCTCTTCGCACGCGTCGGCCAGGACCTCGAGCAGGCGCACCGCATCGGGCAGGGGGCGGCCACCCTGCTCACCGGGCGCCTGCAGCCAGCGCCCGGCCGGGCTGATGCCGTCCCGGGACGGCGGGGCCAGCACATAACTGTTCCGGCAGTGCCAGCGCAGGCTGGTCATCTCGCCCACGTCCTCGGGCGCGCAGTCCAGGTGGCAGGACCACCACTCGTCCTCGTTGTCGGGAGAGCCGCGGGTCGCCACGAAGAACAGGGTGCGGCCGCCGCCCACGGCCACCGGGCCGGTGCCCACCCCGGCGTCCCGCATCATCTCCAGCGCGGTCAGTCCCGCGGCGGCCGGCACGTCGAGCACGTCGAACACCCGGCCAGTGGGCAGGATGACGTTCGCCTCGGGGTGGTGCGCCCACCGCTGCCGGGCCTTGCCCGGATCGCTGGTCGCCTGGATCTGCCAGGCCGGCGACAGCGGATGCGCGGCCGGCGCGGGGCAGCCGACCCGGTCACAGGAGCAGGCCCGGCCCGCGCTCCGCGCGTTGCCCCGCGGGTACGCACCCAGGGCCACCGGCCAGCCCATGGCCGCGTAGGCGACGGCCGCGGCGGCCAGCCGCCCGCTCTCCCTGCGCCGGCTCCGGCGCAGTACCGGTGCGACCATTCAGTGCTCCAGCTCCACGGTGCTCCAGAAGTGGTGCTCCAACCCGGGTGGGGCATGCTCTCCTAACAGATGATGACCGGTCCGGTGCGCTGCGCGCAGGCTACCGGCCGACATGGTGCCGAACACATAGGTGCACCAGTTGCTCAGGCCAGCCAGGCGGGCCAGCTCCGCCGCCCAGTAGGTCAGGATGATGCTCGCCCCGGCGCGGCGGATCGCGGTCACGGTCTCGTCGATGACACGGTCCCGGTCGAGCCAGCCGTGCGCGGCGGCCGCCTCCACCATCGCGTACTCCCCGCTGACCTGATAGGCCGCCACCGGCACCGGGGAGACCGCAGCCACCTGGGTGATGACGTCCAGGTAGGGCAGCGCGGGCTTGACCATCACGATGTCGGCACCTTCGGCCAGGTCGAGGTCCACCTCGCGGAGCGCGTCCGCGGACTTCGGGTCCTGCTGGTAGGAGGCCCGGTCGCCGAACTGGGGAGCGCATTCGGCGGCGTCGCGGAACGGCCCGTAGAAGGCCGAGGCGAACTTCGCCGAGTACGCGCAGATCGCCACGTCCGGGTAGCCGCCCGCGTCGAGGGCCGCACGGATCGCGCCGACCTGGCCGTCCATCATCCCGCTCGGCGCGACCACGTGGGCGCCCGCCGCCGCCTGGGCGACCGCGATGGACCCGTACCGCTCGCAGCGTCGCGTCGTTATCCACCTCACCGGAGCTGGTCAGCACCCCGCAGTGGCCGTGGTCGGTGTACTCGTCCAGGCACAGGTCCGACATGAGCACGGTGGCGTCGCCTACCTCAGCGGCCAGATCACGCAGCGCGTGAGCGAGGATCCCGTCCGGGTCGTCGGCCGCCGAGCCCCGGCCGTCCTTCACGGCCGGCACCCCGAACAGGACCAGGCCGCCCACGCCGGCCGCCACGGCCTCGGCCGCGGCCTTGCGCAGGCTGTCCCGCGTGTGCTGGACCACGCCCGGCATGGAGACCACCGGCGCGGCTCGCTGATCCCCTCCTTGATGAACATCGGCAGGAGCAGGTCCGACGGCCGGACGCTGGTCTGCGCGACCAGCCGGCGCAGCGCGGCGGTCCGGCGCAGCCTGCGCGGCCGGGCGGCGGGGAACGGCGGGGTAGTCAACCGGATCACCGGGCCGGCGCCGGGCGCCCCGGCGGCGCTCACTGGGCTTGCGCACCGGCTCGCCGGCCGCGATGGCCGCCTCCCGGACCCCGGCCGCGTGCTCGGCCAGCGCGTCGACCAGGCCGGTGGCGGAGGGCTTGGGGGCCTGGACGTCCACCCGGAGGCCGAACTCCGCGGCGGTCTTGGCGGTCTGCGGCCCGATCACCGCGATCACGGTGACCGCGTGCGGCTTGCCGGCGATGCCGATGAGGTTCCGCACCGTCGAGGACGAGGTGAACAGCACGGCGTCGAACCCGCCGCCCTTGATCGCCTCGCGGATCGGGGCGGGCGGCGGCGCGGCCCGCACGGTCCGGTACGCGGTGACGTCCTCGGTCTCCCAGCCGAGCGCGTTGAGCCGGGCGACCAGCGTCTCGGTGGCGATGTCCGCCCGGGGCAGCAGCACCCGGTTGATGGGGTCGGACAGGCTGTCGTAGGGCTGCCAGGCCGCGGCGAGGCCCTCGCCGGACTGCTCACCCTCGGGCACCAGGTCGGGCTTGATGCCGAAGTCCAGCAGCGCCCGGCCGGTCTGCTCGCCGACCGCGGCGACCTTCACCCCGGCGAACGCGCGCGCGTCCAGCCCGTACTCCTCCAGCTTCTCGCGGACCGCGCGGACCGCGTTGACCGAGGTGAACGCGACCCACTGGTACCGCCCGGTGACCAGGCCCCTGACCGCGCGCTCCATCTGCTGCGGGGTGCGCGGCGGCTCGACCGCGATGGTCGGCACCTCCTCCGGCACCGCGCCGTAGGCGCGCAGCCGTTCCGACACCGCCGGCCTGCTCCTTGGTCCGCGGCACCAGGACCCGCCAGCCGAACAGCGGCTTGGTCTCGAACCAGGACAGGTCCTGCGGCGGGCCGGCGGCCTCACCCACCACGCCGACCGCGGGCCCGGTCTCGGTGAGCAGGCTGACCCCGGCCGCCTTGAGATCGGCGGTCACCGACCCCAGCGCGCAGCGGATGGTCAGCTGCTCGGTGGTGGTCCCGTTCCAGGTGATGGTGAACGGGGTGCGCTCGGGCCAGCCCGCGGCCATCAGCATCTTGGCCAGGTCGGCCGGCCCGGCCTCCACACCCAGGATGACCAGGCTGCGGGACGGCTGGGTCTCGGCGGACAGGCGGCTGACGTCCGCCGCGTGCAGGATCCGGATGTCCCCGCCTGCCTCGGAGGTCAGCGGGATGCCCGCGTAGGCGGGCACCGCGGTGGCGGCGGGCATGCCCGGCACGATCTCGAACCGGACCCGGGCCTTGGCGCAGGCGGCGGCGCCCGCGGCAGCCGTGCCGAACAGCAGCGGGTCGCCGTCGTAGGCCGCCACGGCCAGCTGGCCGGCCTTGACCGCCTTGACCAGCAGCCGGGGGTCGGCGTCCAGCTCAGCCAGGTTGCGGAGGTCCGCCGTGGGCGGCAGCAGATGCCGCACCCGGTCGGTAACCTCGGCGCTGGCGAAGAGCAGGTCGGCCCGGCTGAGCAGCCCGGCGGCCCGGACCGTGAGCAGCTCGGCGCTGCCAGGCCCGGTGCCCACGAAGGCCGCCAGGCCAGGCTGGGCCGCCCGGCTCGCCGCCGCGGCCCCGTCCTGATCGGGCGCGCCGGCCGTGTCCTTCTTGGACGTGGATGTCACAGTCACAAAGCATCGTCCCCGTTGCTGATGTATTCCGAAGACACTGCCGCGTACGTCGCCGCACCCTGGCGCAGCAACTCGGCGGCGACGTCGCGGCCGAGGCGTCCGGCCTCACCCGCGGGGGCGGTCGCGCTGGCCCGCAGCGCCGTCCCCCCGTCAAGCGCCGCGACAACTGCTCTCAGCTGCAGTATCTCCGTTCCGGCAGCATACGCACCTACCGGCGCGCTGCAGCCCGCTGCCAATCCGGCCAGCACGGCCCGTTCCGCGGTGACCGCGGCGCGGCTGGGCTGGTCGTCCACCTGGGCCAGCAGGCCGGCCAGGTCCGTGTCACCGGCGCGGCATTCCACCGCCAGCGCGCCCTGGCCGGGCGCGGGCAGCATCTCTTCCGGCTCGAAGATCTGGGTCACGGCGTCCAGCCGCCCGATCCGGGCCAGCCCGGCGCTGGCCAGCAGCACCGCATCCAGCTCACCGGACTCGACCTTGCCCAGCCGGGTGCCGGCGCTGCCACGGACCGGCACGGGCCGGATGTCGGGGCGCAGCAGCCGCAGCTGAGCCGCCCGGCGCGGGGACCCGGTCCCGATCGTGGCCCCGGGCGGCAGGTCGGCGAACTTGGCGCCGCGGCGCGCGGCCAGCGCGTCGCGCGGGTCCTCCCGGACCGGCACTGCGGCCAGCAGCAGCCCGGGGGCGGGGGCGACCGGCAGGTCCTTGAGGGAGTGCACGGCCAGGTCGACCTGGCCGGCCAGCAGATGCTCGCGCAGCGCGCTGGCGAACACGCCGGTACCGCCGATCTGGGCCAGCTCGGCCCGGGTCACGTCGCCGAACGTGGTCACCCCGACCAGCTCCACGCTGACCCCGGTGCGCTCGGTGATGAGCCGGGCCACCTGGCCGGACTGGGCCATGGCCATCGGGCTCTTGCGGGTGCCGAGCCGCAGCGGCGGCCTGTTCACGTTTCGTCCTCCTGCCTGGGGCCGGGTGTCCCCGGCGCGCTCGTGTCAGCCAGCGTGACCGCGGCGACCACGGCCGGGTCGAGATCGAACAGGACCCGCAGCGCGTCCTCGTAGGCGTCGCCGCCCGGGGACCCGGCCAGCTCCTTGACCCGCACGGTCGGTGCGTGCAGCAACTTGTCCACGACCCGGCGCATGGCCCGTTCCACCTCGCCGAGCGTGCGATGGTCGGCAGGCAGCCGCCCCGCCAGCCGGGCCAGCTCGGCGTCCACTACCTTGGCCGCCTTGGCCCGGAGCGCGACCACGGTGGGCGCGACCCGGGCCGCGTGCACGGCTGACACGCGGGCCGCGAACTCCTCGGCGACGATCGCCCGGACCGCCTCGACGTCCGCGTCCCGGGTGGCCAGGGCGGCCAGCTCCGGCGCGCCCGCGGCGCCGGCGGGACGGTCCGCGAGCGTGTCCAGGCCGACCAGGTACGCGCCGGGCAGCCCGGCCACCGCCGGGTCCACGTCGCGGGGCATGGCCAGGTCCAGCAGGACCAGCGGCCGGCCAGGCTGGCCCCGCCGGGCCAGCGCCCCGGCCACCAGGTCCGCGCTGAGCACCACGCCCGAGGCGCCGGTGCAGGAGATGACCAGGTCCGCGCCGGCGACCGGCCCGGCCAGGTCGCTCAGGTCGGCGGTGCTGCCCCCGACCGACGCGGCCAGCCGCCCGGCCCGGTCTGCGGTCCGGTTGGCCACCACGATGTGCGCCGCACCCATCCGCGCCGCGGTGGTGGCGGCCAGCGAGCTCATCGAGCCGGCCCCCACGACCAGTACCCGCAGCCCGGCGAGCGGCCGGGGGGGATCGGCGGGCGGGACGGCCATCAGGCCGTGCGCGACCGCGATACCGACGCTGACCAGGTTCGCGCCGGCCTGGTCGATCCCGGTCTCGGCGTGCGCCCGCCTGGCGGTGCGCAGCGCGAGCGTGCCCAGCTCACCCAGGCCCCGGCTGAGCGTGGCGTGCTCACGGGCCACGGACAGGGCCTGCCGGACCTGGCCGAGGATCTGGCTCTCGCCCACCACGATGGACTCCAGCCCGCAAGCCACCGCGAGCAGGTGCTGGACGGCCCGGTCCTCGTAGTGCACGTACAGGTTCGGGGTCAGCTCGCCGAGCGGGATGCCGGAGTGCCGGGCCAGCAGGTCGCAGATGGACGACACGCCGCCGTGGAACTTGTCCACCTCGGCGTAGACCTCCATCCGGTTGCAGGTGGACACCACGAAGGTGCCGCCGACGTTCGGGGCCTGCGACACGTCGCGGATCAGCTTGCCGAGCGTGTCGCCGGTGACGACGGCCCGTTCCAGGACCGGCACCGGGGCGCTCTTGTGGCTCAGGCCGACCACGAGAACGCTCATCGGCCCACCGCCTGGGCGTCCTGCGGAACGCGCACCACCGACCTCCGCTGCGCGTGGAAAGCGAGAATTTGCAACTCGATGGACAGGTCAACCTTACGCACGTCTACGCCGCTGGGCACATTAAGGACCACAGGCGCGAAGTTGAGGATGCTGGTCACGCCGGTCGCGACCAGCCGGTCGCAGACGGCCTGCGCGGTGCCCGCGGGCGTGGCGATGACCCCGATGGACACCCGGTGCCGGGCCACCACCGGCTCCATCTGCTCCACGTCCAGCACGCCGTGCCCGGCGATCTGGGTGCCGACCACCTCGGGGTCGCTGTCCAGGACGGCCGCGATCCGGAAACCGCGGGAGGCGAACCCGCCGTAATTGGCCAGCGCGCGGCCCAGGTTCCCGGCGCCGACGATGACCACCGGCCAGTCCTGGGTCAGCCCCAGCTCCCGGGAGACCTGGTAGACGAGGTAGTCCACGTCGTACCCCACGCCCCGGGTGCCGTAGGACCCAAGGTGGGACAGGTCCTTGCGGAGCTTGGCCGAGTTGACCCCGGCCGCGGCCGCGAGTTCCTCGCTGGACACGGTGGGGATGTCCTGCTCCGCGAACGCGTACAGGACCCGCAGGTACACGGGGAGGCGGGCAATGGTGGCCTCCGGGATACCCTGGCCGCCGCCTGCTGCCCTGCCGTGTGCTGCTGTGCCGTTCGCGGATACTGCACGCCGTGACATGCGCCGACGCTCCTGAGGAATCGACCTGCACTACGGGCGGCCCAGACGCCCGACGATGAGTTGCAGTCCTCAACGCTACGCTCTTGTGAACGTTTGCACAAAGTCGGCCGCCCCCGGCGGCCGGAGCGGGCGGAGCGGGATTACCGGGCCAGCGACGCGCGCAGGCGATCCTCGCTGACCCGCCAGAAATCGTGCTGGACCCCGTCGATCAGGGTGACCGGGATCTTGTCCCAGTACTCCCGCATATCCGCGTCCGAGCTGGTGATGTCGCGTTCCTCCCAGGGCACGCCCAGGTCGGCGGCGACCCTCGCGATCACCTCGCGCGCACTGTCGCACAGGTGGCAGCCGGGGCGGGAGAGCAGGGTGATCGCGTGCGCGGCGGGAGGCACCGGGGCCGCCCGCGTCAGGGGACCCGGCGCGGCGTCAGCGCCGCGACCTTGGCCTGCCGCACACCCAGCTCGATCACGTTGGTGGCCAGCACCAGCGGCCGCCGGCGGGTCTCGAAGTCGGCCACGTAAGGCCGCTCCTGGTGCCGGTCGTACGCAGCCCGGTCGGCATAGAGCTGGTAGAGAATTCTCTGCAACGGCGCGGACGGCACGCCGTGGACCACGTAGGCGAGCGTGCCCGGCTCCCCGGTCCGTACCTGTCCGACCACCTGCTCGGCCAGCCGGTCGAACTCGTCCGCGCCGGCGTCCAGCAGGGTGTAGATGGCGATCCGGCCGTAGAGCCGGTCGGTGTCCACCGCGCCCGCGCCGGCGGCGGCGTCGGTCACGTCACCGAGGGCGGGCAGCTGCATCCCGGTGGCGAACTCGATGTCCGGATCACCCTCGGCCTGTTCACGCACCGGCTGGTCGCGCACCGGGGCCGCGGGCCCGTTCGGCCGGAAGAGCGGGTCGAAGGCCCCGGTGACCGGCTCGACCGGGTCGGCATGGAAAGCCGCGCCCCCGGGCGGCGGGAAGCCCCCGGTGACCGGGAAGCCGCCCGTATCCCCGTATTGCCCCCGCGGGGTGCCGTAGGTCGGGCCCTGGTAGCCCCCGGTCTCTCCGTACCCGCTGTTGGCGTAGGCGGCGAAGGCCGCGCTGTCCTCGAACTGGCGGTAGTCATCGCGGTAGAGGTCCAGTGAGTCATCGCCGACGTAACCGGGGTCACCACCCCGGCCCGGCGGGGCGCCGGGTCCGCCGGTCCCGCCCCGGATCCGGCCCACGCTCACCGCGGCCGCACGGCTGGCGGCCAGCCAGGCGGCCACCGCCGCGATCACGGTCAGGGCCGGGTACGCGGCGTTCGCGGGCAGCCCGGCCAGGAGTCCCTGGGTGGCGAGGGCGGCCACGCTGGCCAGGGCGACCGCGGCCAGCGCGTCCCGCCAGGCGGGCTCGCGGCGGCTGCGCAGCCCGGTCGTGGCCAGCGCCACGAGCACGGTCAGCACCACGGCCAGGGCGACCAGGCCCAGCAGGCCGAGCGGGAGGAACTCGAAGTAATCCCGGGCAGTCGGCCACTGCTGGCTGAACGGCCGCGAGCTCAGCACGTCCGTGGCCAGGATGACGGCGGCCACCACGAACAGCCCGGCCAGGCCGAGCCGCGCGGCGAACCGCGCCACCGGTCCCCTGGCGGCCAGCTCGGCCATGCCCCAGGCCAGCGCGAGCGGCGCGATCAGCGCCGCTCCGAGCTGGGCAGCGCGGAACGTGGTCGGCGTGAAGCCACGCCGGTAGCCAGCGGCCTGCGCGGCCAGCGCGACGGTCAGGCCGGCCAGGGCGATGACCCAGGCCACCATGTCCGTCCTGGGTCTTCGCGCGCAGAGCCGGATGGCCAGGCCAGTACCGACCGCGGCGAGCACGGTCCCGGCCAGGGCAGCGATGAACGAAATAGACATTGCAGCCTATGGTGCACGACGAGCGGCGATGATGCGGACCAGATCGATGACCAGCCCGGCCGGCGCCCCGTCCGCTTTGTAGACTCGGCAGGCATGAGGCAGCTGCGGGACCAGCTTCCCGGCGGCAGCAGATCCCCCGGGCTGCGCAGGTCCGCCCGGCAGCGCCGGGAACAGGCGGAGCTGGCCGGGGCGGCTTCCGCGGCGGTCGCCACGGTCGTCCAGGCACCGCCCCAGGCCGACCCGACGGCCGGCGCCTTCTTCGACGTGGACAACACGCTGATCCGCGGCGCGTCTATCTACTACTTCGCCCGGGGGCTGGCCGCCCGCAAGATGTTCGGCCCCCGCGACCTGGCCCGGATGGCCTGGGGCCAGGTGTTCTTCCGGCTGCGCGGCGCGGAGAACTCCGACCACATCGACGCCGCGCGCGAGGCCGCGCTCACGTTCGTGGCCGGGCACAAGGTGGCCGACATCGTCAGCCTGAGCGAGGAGATCTTCGACGAGACCATGGCCGACCGGGTCTGGGAGGGCACCCGGGCGCTGGCCCAGGGCCACCTGCGGGCCGGCCAGCGGGTCTGGCTGGTCACCGCGACCCCGGTGGAGCTGGCCACGGTCATCTCCCGGCGGCTCGGGCTGACCGGCGCGCTGGGCACGGTCGCGGAGTCCGCGGACGGCGTGTACACCGGCCGGCTGGTCGGCGGCCTGCTGCACGGCGAGGCCAAGGCCGCGGCGGTCGCGTCCCTCGCCGAGCGGGAGGGCCTGGACCTGGCGCGCTGCTCCGCCTACAGCGACTCCAGCAACGACCTGCCCATGCTCCAGCTGGTCGGCCACCCGAACGCGGTCAACCCGGACGCAGAACTGCGCGCCGAAGCCCGCCGCCGGGGCTGGCCGGTGCATGATTTCCGGTCCGGCCGCAAGGCGACCCTGGTCGCGCTGCCGACCGCGGCAGGTGCCGGCGCGGTGGCCGGCGGCATCGCGGCCGGCCTGGCCCTGCACCGCCGCCACCAGCGCAATAATCCGTGATGCACCGGGGGCTGCCGGGCACGCCGTAGCGCGCCCGGCCAGCTGCAGTCAGCAGGCCGGACGGCGCGCGGTCACCCGCCGGGGCCCCGGCGACCAGCGGCCGGGACACTAGCCGAACGCGGGGCCGCGTTCGACCAGCAGGTCGTCGAGGGTGGCCTGGATGCTGCCGCGGACCGCGCCGGTCAGCTCCGCGATGACGGCCGGGTCCCGCCAGGCGCTGGGCGGGTAGCCGGAGGTCTCCACCGGGGCCCCGAAGTCGATGATCCACCTGGACGGCAGCGGCACCGCGCCCAGCGGGCCGAACCAGGGGAACAACGGCGTGATCGGGAAGTACGGCAGCCGGAGGAGCCGGGCGAGCGGCCTGGCGTTGCCGACCATCGGGTAGATCTCCTCGGCGCCGACGATCGCGCAGGGCACGATCGGCACGCGGGCCCGGAGCGCGGTGACCGCGAACCCGCCCCGTCCGAATCGGCGCAGCTGGTACCGGTCGCTGAACGGCTTGCCGATGCCCCTGAAACCCTCGGGGAACACGCCGACCAGTTCCCCGTCGCGCAGCAGACGGTCAGCGTTCGCGGGGCAGGCGCGGGTGTGACCGGCCCGCCGGGCCAGGTAGGCCAGGCCGGGGAGCTCGTAGACCAGGTCCGCGCCGAGCAGGCGCAGGTTCCGGTGCTGCGGATGCTCGTCGTGCAGCCCGGTCTGCAGCATGATCGCGTCGAACGGGAGCACGCCGGAATGGTTGGCGACTACCAGCGCGGCACCGGTGCCCGGGACGTGCGTGAGCCCGCGCATCTCGACCTGGAACCATTGCTGGTAGAGCGGCCGGGCCAGCGGGATCAGCAGCCGTGAGTTGAACTCCGGGTCGAAGCCGAATTCGTCGACCTCGCCCTCGCCGGCGACCTGGCGGCGGGCGAACCGCACCGCGTCGCCGAGCCGGTCGCGCCAGTCAGCGCCGCCGTCCTGGGGCTCGGACCGTTAGCCTCGGCACCGTGAGCCCCGGCGCCACCGCCCGGGGCCCGGCCTCCCGGATTCACCCTGGGCGCGCGGGGGAACCCGGCCGGAGGCTTCCCCGTGCTCCCCTCCCAGCCCACCGTCGTCCTTTCCGCCGCGCCCTCCCGCAGCGCCCCGGCCGGCCACCAGCGGGCCAGCCAGGAACAGGCCAGCCACCAGCAGCCCGACCACGGGAGCCGCCGCGGCGCTACTTCTTGTTGCGCCGCTGCACGCGCGTCTTGCGCAGCAGCTTGCGGTGCTTCTTCTTCGCCATTCGCTTGCGGCGCTTCTTGATGACGGAGCCCACGACACCACCCTCACTCGGGATTCAGGCAAACAGGCTTGCGACGTATTCGCCCGATGCCAGCCGGCTGGGCCCACGCCAACGCTCCAGGGTACCTGCCCCGCACCCACCCCGGTGATGCCCCCTCGGGGAAACGGCATCAGCTCGCCGCGACGAACGACCCCTTCAGATAGCGGTTCACCGCCTGCTCGGGAACGCGGAACGACCGGCCGACCCGGATCGCCTCCAGCTCCCCCGAGTGCACCAGCCGGTAGACGGTCATCTTGGATACTCGCATGATCGAGGCCACTTCGGCCACGGTCAGGAACCTGACGTCGCTGAGCGGAGTTTCGCCTGCAGCCATCTGTTTTCCCTCTTCCGCACGGAGCCGAGTGCGCCTGGCCGGATTCAGCGCATCAGTCACCTCCGTCCCCAGCGTAAGTCTTGTGTGGAAAAGGGCAACCCCGGCGCTCGACGCGCCCTGGGTCACAGACCGGGGAAAAGCCCGTGAGCGGGAAAGACGGCGCTGCGGGTGGCCATGATGGCCCGGTCGATGGCCTTGCCCGGGTCGTATCCGGCGTCAAACGGGGTGAATTCCGCCGCGCTGCCGTCCGTCATCTGCCCCGGGGCGGGCACCCCGGTCCGGGCCAGCGTGTACTCCTGCCACGACACCGGCGTGGCCAGTCCCGGATCGAGCGGCAGGCCGGCCGCCACCGCCAGCAGGTGCGTCCAGGTCCGCGGCACGACCTGGACCAGCTCGTACCCGCCGCCGCCGGTGAGCAGCCAGCGGCCGTCCGCGACCTCGTGCGCGAGCTCGTGCACGTCTCAAGTGGGCGGCCCGCTGCCCATCGATGGTCAGCTCCAGGTGCGCCAGCGGGTCGAGCCGGTGCGTGTCGCAGCCATGCTGGCTGACCAGGATCTCCGGGCGGAACGCGCGCAGCAGCGGCGGCACCACCGCGTCGAACGCGCGCAGCCAGCCCGCGTCCCCGGTACCCGCGGGCAGGGCCACGTTGACCGCCGTCCCGTCCGCCTGCGGGCCGCCCGTATCGCCGGGCAGCCCGGTCCCGGGGAACAGCGTCATCGGGTGCTCGTGCAGGCTGATGGTCAGCACCCGCGGGTCGTTGTAGAAGGCGGCCTCGACGCCGTCTCCGTGGTGCACGTCGATGTCGACGTAGGCGATCCGCTGCGCACCCTGCTCCAGCAGCCAGCGGATCGCGATGGCCGGGTCGTTGTAGACGCAGAAGCCGCTGGCCGCGCGGCGCATGGCGTGGTGCAGGCCGCCGGCCACGTTGGCGCCGTGCGCCGCCTGCCCGGACCACATGGCCGCGGCCGCGGCCAGCGTGGCCCCGGCCACCAGCGCCGACGCCTCGTGCATGCCCGGGAAGACCGGGTCGTCCGGGGTGCCCAGGCCAAAGGACGGGTCGGGCTCGGCCCGCCGCACCGCGTCGATGTACCCGGGGTCGTGCACCAGCTCGAGCTGCTCCTGGGTGGCGGGCTCGGGGACGGCTATGCTCACCCCGTCCGCGTCGAGCACCCCCATCGCCCGGGCCAGGGCCATGGTGAGTTCCACCCGGACCGGCGCCAGCGGGTGCCCGGGCCCGAAGTCGTATCTGGTCAGCCGGTCATCCCAGGCCACGTGCAGCGTGCAGGTCATCCGCTGCCCAGTTCGCGGCCCCGGTCCCGGGCCGCCTCGATGGCGGCCAGGAACGCGGCCCGGACCCCGTGCCGCTCCAGCTCGCGGATGGCGGCGATGGTGGTCCCGCCTGGGGAGGTCACGGCCTCGCGCAGGATCACCGGGTGCTCACCGGTCTCGCGGAGCATGGTCGCCGCGCCGAACACGGCCTGGGTGACCATCTCCATCGCGGTGCCACGCGGCATGCCGAGCAGGATGCCCGCGTCCACCATCGCCTCGACCAGGAAGTAGACGTAGGCGGGCCCGCTGCCGGACAGCGCCGTGGCCGCGTCCTGCTGCGACTCCGGGATCCGCAGCACGGTGCCGACCGGGCGGAGCAGTTCCTCGGCCCGGGCCAGGTGCTCCGGCCCGGCGAACGCCCCTGGGGAGATGACGCTCATGGCCTCGTCGACCAGGACCGGCGTATTGGACATGACCCGGACCACCGGGACGTCCACGCCGAGCCGGCGCTCGATCACCCCGGTGGGGATGCCCGCCGCCACCGAGATCACCAGCTTGCCCGCGGGCACGTGCGGCGCGATCTCATCCAGCATCGGCAGCATGTCCTGCGGCTTCACCGCGATGATCAGCGTGTCCGCGCTCTTGGCCGCCTCGGCCGCCGTCGCGGTGGCGATCCCGTAGCCCTCGCGGAGCTGCTCGGCGCGTTCCGGCCGCCGCACCACCGCGACCAGCCCGGACGGCGGGCGGCCCGCCCGCAGCAGCCCGGAGATGAGGGCCTCGCCCATTTTCCCGGCCCCGAAGATCCCGATCACGGTGTGGAGCCTACGCTGCCCGCCCTCACCCGGACGAGACCAGCGAGCGGGCGAAGAACGCCAGGTTCGCCGGCCGCTCCGCCAGCCGGCGGACCAGGTAGCGGTACCAGTCCTGGCCGTACGGCAGGTACACGCGGAGCCGGGCCCCGGTGGCGGCCAGCCGGCGCTGCTCGGACGGGCGGACCCCGTGGAGCATCTGGTACTCGAAGCTGTCCGGGGACCGGGCGCCCAGTTCCGCCTGGGCCGCGGCGATCCGGAGCAGCCGCGGGTCGTGCGTGGCGATCATCGGGTACCCGGGCCCGTCCATCAGCACCCGCAGCGCGCGGGCGTAACTGCGGTCCACGTCGTGGCGGGCCGGGTAGGCCACCTCGTCCGGGCAGTCGTACGCCCCCTTGCACAGCCGGACCCGCGAGCCCGCCTGCGCGAGCGCGGCGCAGTCCGCCACCGACCGGCGCAGCGAGGACTGGATGACCACGCCCAGGTCCGGATGATCTGGCCGGATCTCCCGGACGATCCGCAACGTCTGCTCCACCCGGGTGTGGTCTTCCATGTCCACGGTGACCGTGGTTCCCGCCGCGCGGGCGGCGGTGCAGATCCGGGCGATGTTCTCGGCCGCGGTCTTCTCCCCGTGCTCGGCCAGGCCGAGGCCGACCGCCGTGGGCTTGACCGACACCTCCGCGCGCCCCTCCTGGGCCAGCCCGGCCGCGGCCAGCTGGGTCAGCAGCGCGGAGTACTCGGCCGTCACCGCCGCGGCCTGCTCCGGGTCGGTGGTGTCCTCGCCCAGGTAGTCGAGGCTGACGAGCAGGCCGCGCTGGAGCAGTTCCCGGCTGACCCGCACCGCGTCCGCGGTGGTGTCCCCGGCAACATAGCGGGCCACGACGTCCCGGGTCAGGGGAGCCGATGTGATCACGCGCCGCGCTCGGTCACTGCCCGAGGCGGCCAGCAACGTGCGCCGCAGCACCGTTGACGACCTCCAGTTCTCGCACCAGGTTGCCCCGGGACCGGCCCGCTAGCGGACCAGCCCGGGCCGCCGCTTCAGCGTCACCGTGACGTTGGCGCCGGCGTCCGGCGGCACCACGACCTCCTGCGCCGCCGGCAGGCCGGCCGCCTGCAGGATCGCGTCCACCGGCGTGGTCCGCTTGATCAGCGCGAGCCCGATGGGCCCCAGCTCATAATGCCGCGCGGCCGAGCCTACAAACCCGACGGTGGCCTCCCCCAGCTGGACCGGGTCACCGTGCCCGGGCAGCCGGTCCTCGCTGCCGTCCAGGTGCAGGAACACCAGCCGCCGCGGCGGATGGCCCAGGTTGTGCACCCGGGCCACCGTCTCCTGGCCCCGGTAGCAGCCCTTGTTCAGGTGCACGGCCGACCCGATCCAGCCGACCTCGTGCGGGATGGTCCGGTGGTCGGTGTCCAGGCCGAAGCGCGGGCGCCGGGCGGCGATCCTGCAGTGCCTCGTAGGCCTGCATCCCGGCCAGGGTGAGTCCGGCGTCAGCGAATTTCGTTGCGGCGGCCTGGAGGTGGGTGCGCGCGACCAGCAGATCGGTGCCGACCGGACCAGATACGGCGGCGGCCGTGCCTGCCGGCAGAGCGCCGTCGGGACGGGTCTGCGCCGGAAGCGCACCGGTCACGGTGAGCACCGCGTAGCTCGTCGGTCACGTCGGCCGGCTCGACCCGGAGCATGAACCGCATCGACTCCAGGAAGGCCAGCAGCGTCCCGGCCGTGCCCGGCTCGACGTGGGCCCACAGCGTGTCCCCGTCGTCGGTGAGGGCCAGATGGTGCTCGATGTGGCCCTGCGGGCTGAGGAGCAGCGCCTCGGTGGACTGTCCCGGCTCGAGGTGCTCGAGATGCTGGGTGGTCAGGCTGTGCAGCCAGGAGAGCCGGTCCGGGCCGGTGATCCGGATCACGCCGCGGTGCGAGCGGTCCACCATCCCCGTGCCGGCGGCCAGCGCCCGCTGTTCCGCGTAGGGGTTCCCGTAGTGCGCGGCGACCCCCGCGTCGGGGGCGTCGGCGGGCACGGCGCCAGGGGCGTTCAGCAGCGGACTGTCCATGGTCTCAATCTATTCGGTGTGGCCGGGGGCTCCTGCGATGTGGCCCGCCGGGCCCGGGGCCGCGCTCCGGCAGTCGGCACAGCGGCCGAACACGGTCAGGTGGCCCACGTCGGTCTCGAAGCCGTGCTGCTCGGCCAGGGCGGAGACCAGAGCGTGGACCGCGTCCGGGCCGACCTGGGTGACCCGGCCGCACTCGGAGCAGACCAGGTGCACGTGCTCGGCCTCGGCGGCCAGGTGGTAGCGCGGCGCACCGTGTCCCAGATGCGTGTGGGTGACCAGCCCGAGCTGCTCAAGCAGTTCCAGGCTCCGGTAGATGGTGGAGATGTTCACCCCGCGGGCGGTCTGCTGGACAGAGGCGCAGATCTCCTCGGGGGTGGCATGCTCCAGCTTGGTGACCGCCTCGAGCACGAGCTGGCGTTGCGGGGTGACTCGATAGCCGCGGGCCCGCAACTCCTCGTCCCACGCCTGCCTCATGCGCCGAGACTAACTCCGCGCTGGCGGGACCGCGAGCAAACTCATTTGCCTGCCCCCCGGCAGCTGGCATAGCCTCGTGGCAACGCGGGAAAGGAGGTGGTCCAACAGCATGCATAGCAGTAGGACTCGCGAGGTGGCTGTCCGCTAGCCGCCGTCCCGCCGACGCACAGGCGTGGCTCGCCACGTCGTGCGTTCACCGGCCCGTGCGTAGGGCTCACCCCTGCGGTTTGTACCGTGAGGTGTCCGGCCCCGCGTGCCGCGCGTAGGCGGCGGCCGGCGAATACTCGGCAGACACCGGACCCCCGGGCTGACTGGCCTGTCCAACCAGTCCCCTGGTGCGCAAGCACCCAGGGAGCCGCCCGGGGGTTTTTAATTTTCCCTTTTCCGGGTTTTAGCCGCACACCGGCCAGTTGCGGATCCATAACACTGACATAAAGCAATTACCCGGGCGCGCCCGGGAATTCACTTCCGGAATCAGCGCTGGTTACGGCTGCGTTTACTTCCTATCCTGACTGCCGCCCGCGTAAGGTCGGGGCTCACGCACAGGAAAGGACGATAGATGCGGAAGCTCCATCGCGCCGGCGTCGCCGTCGCGGTCGTGTCCCTCGTGCTCACGGTCAGCGCGTTCACCCGCGGAGGGACGCAGGACGCCGTCACGGTCTCGCCCGGCGGCCCGATGGTCGCCGCCGGCGGGCAGCCCGCCGTGGCCAGCGCCTTCCGCCCAGGGCATACGGTCATCCACTCGCTGAACTGGGCCGGCTACGCGGCTAACCGGGCGGGGACCACGTTCCGGTCCGTGAGCGCCGCGTTTTCCGTGCCGTACGTGGACTGCTCATCCAGCCCGGCGTCCTACTCGTCGCACTGGGTCGGCCTGGACGGGCTGGGTTCAGCCAGCGTGGAGCAGGCGGGCATCGAGGCCGACTGCTCCGGATCGACGGCGCAGTACTACGCATGGTACGAAATGTATCCCAAGCCCGTATCCGTCGCTTTCCAGGTACGCGCGGGTAATGCCATCCAGGCCAGCGTCACCTACAAGCGGTCCGCCAGGAAATTCGTGCTGACACTGCGCGATTACACCAACGGGCGGCATTTCTCCCGGACCCTGAAATGCGCCGCCAAAGCGTGCGTCCGTTCCTCGGCCGAGGTGATCAGCGAGGCTCCGTCGAACGGCTCGGGGGGAATTCTGCCGCTGGCGGATTACCGGGCGGCCAGTTACTCCAGCATCACGCTGATCACGTCGCGGGGACACCGCAGCGGCCTGAGCTCCCGGTACTGGAACACGTTCCAGATCGTCGGGGTGGGCGACTCCAGCCACGAGCTGACGGCCCAGCCCACCGCGCTGCTGCGCGGGCAGGCGTTCAGCATCTACTGGTTCCGGGCGAACTGACCCTGGTTCCGGGCGGGCTGAGCCTGGTCAGCTGCCAGCGCTCGGCGTCCCGGCCCGCTTGAGCTGCGCGGACAGGTGCGGCTGCAGCGGCTGGCCCATGGCCGCCATGTCGTAGGCCCAGCCAAGGTCCAGGTCCGGGCCCACCAGCCCGTACAGCCGGTGGCCGGCCGTCACTTCCTTGGCCGAGGTGGTCCGGGCGACCACGTCGGTGCGCAGCTCGATCTTGGTGCCGGTGACCTCGCCCACGTAGATCTCGGCGATCCCGGTCGGGTGGGCCAGGATCAGCTCGAGCTGGCCGCCGGGCTGGGGGCGCCAGTACCCCGTCTCGGCCGCCAGCGGCCGGACCAGGTTCCCGTCCTCGTCCAGCAGCCAGCTGCGGCTGGAGTAGATGAGGAACGGCTTGCCGTTGTGGCTGAACGCGATCTCCTGGCCGAACCGGAAACTCTCAATGGTCGGGTAGCCGCCGACTCCCGCGCCTTCCCACCGGCCGAGCAGGAAGCTCAGCGGGGCCAGGTCGGGGTGCAGTTCCGGGGCCTGCCCGGCTTCGCTAGGCATGCGGCTTCTCCCCGGGCGCGGGCCCGCGGGTGGCCCGCTGCAGCCGCACCGACAGCAGCGCGGCCGCCGCCATCACCGCCGCGAACGCGGCGACGAGGAGGATCCCGCTGACGATTCCCTGCATGACCACCCTCCCAACCAGAGCAGTGTACGGAGCCGCCGGCATGGCGGACGTCCGCCATGCCGGCCATAGCCCGTCACGTTAAGGTGCGTCCATGACCGCGCGGACCCTCGTCATCAAGATCACTGCAGGCAAAGACGACCCGGAGCGATGCAACCAGGCCTTCAACGTGGCGGCGGCCGCGGTCGTCAGCGGCGTGCCGGTGTCGTTGTGGCTGACCGGGGAGGCGTCCTGGTTCGCGCTGCCCGGCCGCGCCGCCGACTTCACGCTGCCGCACGCTCCCCCGCTCACTGACCTGCTGGCCAGCGTCCTGTCCGGCGGCATGGTCTCGCTGTGTACCCAGTGCGCGGCGCGGCGCGGCATCGCCCCGGAGGACGTGATCACGGGGGTGCGCATCGCGGGCGCGTCCACGTTCGTCGCCGAGGTCATGGCCGACGGGGCCCAGGCCCTGGTTTATTGAGGCTGGTTTATTGAGCCCGGTTCAGGTGCGCTGGGCCAGCCCGGCTCAGCCCACCGGCACGGCGGCCAGCCGCTGGTCACGGAACCGGGTGGTCCACGCCTCGTACTCGCCGTCCAGCGGCGGCAGCGCACCCACCGCCCAGCCCAGCAGCAGATCGGCCAGGCCGGGGTTGCGGACCAGCGCGGGGCCGTGCAGGTAGGTGCCCAGCACCCGGCCCGCGTAGGCGCCCTCGGTCCCGTTCCCGTTGCCCACCCCGGTGAGCACCTGGGCCAGCGGCCGGGCCCCGGGACCGATCCGGGTCACCCCCTGATGGTTCTCGAACCCGGTCAGCCGGGGCACGCCCAGCGCGGGATCGACGTCGGCCAGGATCTCCCCGACCCCCCGGCGCTCGCCCCGCCCGCTCCGGATGTCCAGGATCTCCAGGCCCGCCACCGGCTGGCCCTGGTCGCCGCCGAATTCCGCGCCGATCAGCTGATAGCCCGCGCAGACCGCGAACACCACCGAGCCCTGGGCGGCCGCCGCGGCCAGCCCTCCGTCGCCGCGCAGCCGGCGGGCGGCCAGCACCTGCGGAAGGTCCTCGCCGCCGCCCAGCAGGTAGATATCGCCGTACCGGGGCACCGGCTGGTCCGAGTTCACCGAGACGGCCTCCACCCCGATGCCGCGCAGCCTGGCCCGCCGCTCCAGGACCAGCAGGTTGCCGCGGTCACCGTAGGTGCTGAGCAGGTCCGGGTAGACCCAGACCAGGCGCAGGTTGCCGGGCCCGCGGGCGTGTGCTCCCATGGCGCTGTCTCCCCAGGGTCAGGCCGCCCGGCCGACGGCCGTGCGGATCTGCTGGAACGCGGTGTAGTTGGCGATCACGTCCAGGGTCCCGCCCGGGCTCACCCGGCTGATCGCGTCGTCGATCCCGCTGACCATCTCGAAACGCACCCCGTCGGCTTCCAGCCGGACGGCCAGGTCCAGCCCGCGCTCCCCGGACACGAACACCGGCCGGTCGCGGACCACCCGGTAATCCACGTCCCACAGCCAGGATGTGTCCCGGCCGTCGGGGACCTGCGCGTTGACCGACAGCAGCACCGGCACCGGCGCCGGTTCCAGCACGTCGAACGCTTCGAGCCAGCCTGCCGGGTTCTTGGCCAGCAGCAGCCGCACCGCGCGGCCGTTCCGTTCCACCTGGGTGTACCGGCCGGCCACCGAGGTCACCGAGCGCATCTTCTGCAGCGCCGCCGCCGGGCTGACCCCGAACACCTCGGCGACGGCCAGCGCCATCACCGCGTTGGACCGGTTGGCCCGGCCGGGCAGGGCCAGGGACAGCTCGGTCATCTGGCCCGCCGAGTCGATGACCGTGGAGCCGTCCAGCACCCAGCGGGCCGAGGGCCGGCTGAACTCGCACTCGCCGCACCGCCAGCCCAGGTCATCACGGCGCAGGTGCGATCCGCACCGGGGGCAGCACCAGGAATCCTCGTGCCAGCGCTGGCCCGCTGCGACCCAGGTCACCTGGTGGGCGCCGCTGGCCGCCCAGGCGATCAGCGGGTCGTCCGCGTTGGCCACCACCCGGCAGTCCGGGGCCGCCTCGAACGCCTCCCGCCAGCGGCGGGCGACGAGCCAGATCTCCGCGGCCCGGTCCATCTGGTCACGGCTGAGGTTGAGCAGCGTCACGACCCGCGCGTTCGTGGCCCGCAGCACGGCGGGAATGTACTTCTCGTCCGTCTCCAGCACCGCATACGGGGCCTCGGGGGCCTGGCCCAGCGCGGCGGCCAGCCCGGCCTCCATGTTCGCGCCGAACGCGTTCGAGGCCACCTCCTGGCCCAGCGCGCTCAGCGCCGCGGTGATCAGCCGGGTGGTCGTCGTCTTGCCGTTCGTCCCGGTGACCAGGACGATCTGCCGGTCCGCCGCGAGCAGCGACAGCAGGCCGGGCTCCACCCGCAGGCCGATGACCCCGCCGATCACGGAGCCGTCGCCCCGCCCCGCGAGGCGTGACATCCGGCCCGCGGCCCCGCCCAGCGTGGTCGCGACGCGCGCCCGCATCGGAAGCTTGCCCATGGCCGACGATGCTATCCGGCTCGTACCCCGCAGCGGCACTGGTCCTGCGGGCCGGAGGCCCGGACGGAAGCCCGCCCGAGGTTCAGAGGAGGCTCAGAAGGCAGGCACACGGCGGGGAGAGGGCCGGGAGGCACAGTAACGGCATATGAGGACAACAGAGGCGCCGGCGGCCCCCGGCCGGCGCGAAGATAAGGGAGACATCCCCATGAACGCCCTGGTCCTGGCCAATTTCCCGATCGCTTTCCTGATTTTCGCAGCCATCGTCGGCATCCCGCTGTGGCTGACCTTCAAGCGCCCTGACCGCGCCCCGCGCTACAGCGGGACCCCCGCCTACGCCACCGCGGCCGTCCCGGCGTACGCCGCGGCCGGGCCCGCCAGCCGGACCACTGCCCCCCGGGTGTCCGCGGCCCGCCAGCACGCGGCGGCCCGCACGGCCGTCCCCGGCCGCCAGCACGCCGCCCCGGCCGGCGCCGTCCGCAGCCACCGGCTGCCAGTGGTCAGGCAGCCAGTGGCCAGGCAGCCAGTGCCCGGGCAGCCAGTGGCCAGGCTGCTGGCCGGCCCGACCACGCGGCCGCCTGACCCATGCGGGCCTCACCTGAGGCACCGCCCGGCCCCGCTCCCCCCGACGCGGCGGGAACCAGCCCGGTTCCCGCCGCGTCGCACGTCTTACTCCCCCGGGTCCGGGCGGCGCCAGCCGGGCGGACCCGGCGGCGGCCCCAGGTTCGGCGGCAGTCCCCCGGCGTCACGCCAGCGAAGGGGCGGCCGTGACGGCGCACGGGCCTGCTCCAGGCTGGCTAGCGTGGCCGTGGGCAGGGTCAGGATGCCGGGATTGGCGTCCGCGAACACCACCCGCCGGCCGGCCGGCGAGGCGTAGCTGACGATCATCCCGCTCGGCGGGAGCTGCTGCAGCTCATGCTGTTCGACGAGGAACTCCCGGGACCGCTGGCGGGTCCGGGCGACCGACGTGCTGGCCGCCACGGCCCTCGCGGTCTGGACTCCCCAGGCCGAGCTCGCGTTGCGGCCGCCGGTCCAGGATTGCGACTCGCTGATCCCTTCTGACCAGTTGCTTTCCTGGTGCCGGGACGCGGTGCGCGGCGCGAAAGCCGCGAAGCCGGACCAGCTCTGCCCGTGCCCCTGGCCGTGCCCGCTGGCCTGGCTGGCCGAGGCAGACGCGGACACGGAATCCGCGGTGCCCACGGTGCTCGTGTAGGAGTAACTGGCCGTGTCGCTGACCGAGTCGCCCACGGTGTCGGTGAGCTGGGACACCACGAAGCGGTGCGCGGTGCCGATCTGCTCGCTGGCGGCCTGCGCGTCGCCTGCGTTACCGAGCCGCATGAAGGCGACCGCGGCGTTGCCCCGGCCCAGCCGGTCCCGGACGTGGGCCGGGAGCGAGCGGTAGGCCAGCACCAGCCCGGTGCCGCTGGCCTCGCAGGCGTCCGCCAGCCGGTCCAGCGTGTCCCCGCGGAGCTTCTCGCCCGCGGCGACCAGCAGCGTGTGCTGCCAGGCCGGGCCGCGCGGCTGCTGCCGGAGCAGATGGGTGAGCGCGGCGGTGGCGTACGCGCCCAGGACCTGGGTGCCCGCCACGTCCGCCGCGCGGTCCAGGGCCAGCACGCGCAGCCGGCTCGGCGGCAGCCGGACCGGCACCGATCCCAGCGTCTCCAGCACGCGGAGCCTGGATTCGAGACCGAGCGCCCGCTCGGTGATGACCCGCTCGCTGGCGGCCGGGCCGTACAGCCCGGCGATCGCCTCGGCCTGCGCCGCGCTGATCAGGCCCCGCCGCGTGTCGTCGCGCGGATCGCCGATCTGGGCCAGGACCCGCAGGCCCGCGGTCATCTGCCCGATGCCCGGGTGCCCGCCGAGGACCACTGCGACGCGCTCCAGGATCGCGCGGTCCGGTAGCGGGTCAGGCGGGCTGCCCGGGTCGCCGGCGGCCGTCGCGGCCACGGCCAGCACGTCGGCCAGCTCGGTGGCGGGCAGCCCGGTCCCGAGGTCGAGCCGCGGGAGATCCCGGGGCAGCACCCAGACCAGCGGGCTGACGCGGGCCTGGCCGGCCATGGCCAGCAGGTCCTGCGCGACCGCTCCCTCGGACAGGTCCAGCACGGTGACCTGGCCGCCCGCCGCCAGCCGCAGGCCGGCCAGCATGGCCGTCAGCGCGGACCAGCCGGCGAGCGTGCCGCCCGCGACGTCGAGCCGGTCGATCTCGGTGGGCAGGGCCACCCCGTACCACTGCCGCTGCGCCTGGAAAGCCCGGCCGCGGGCCTCCCAGTCCCGGAACCGCCGGGCGTGCTCCTCCTGCCAGCCGGACAGCCGGGTCTCCTGGGCCGCGCGGGCCCGCGCCACGCGCCGGTCCTCCGCCGCCACCCGTGCGCGGAGCTCCCGCGCGCCGCGCCAGACGCCGTGCACGCACGGCACCGTGAGGGCCAGGAAGGCGAGGATCCCGGTGGTCGTCAGCGCCGGGTTCAGCACGCCGGCCGCGCCCAGCGCCCCGGTCAGGCCGGCGAGCGCGGCGCCCGCCGCGGCGCCGGCCTTCAGCGGAAGGCTGAGCCGGCGTTCTTCCCGCTGCTGGGCCAGCACCCAGCCGGGATCCAGCCGCTCCTGGGCAGGCGGGACCGGGCGCCTCGGCGGGGGGCCCGGATCCGGGTGTACCAGCGCGTACTCCCAGCCGAGGTACACGCGGTCCGCCCGCAGGCCCGTCACGGCATCCTGCCCGGCACGAACCGGGCCCGCGGTACCACCTGCCGCTCCGGGCCCTTGATCACGAGGGCGAACTCACCGGCCGCCAGGCCAGTGCCGTGCGGGCCAGCGCCGTGCGGGCCAGCGCCGGGCAGGTCGCCGTCCAGGGAGATGCCGGCGAGCGCGGGATTCCCCGGGCCGAGGATCACCAGGACATTGGCCAGCGCCGCGATCTGCCCGGCGGCCTGTGCCGGCCCGGCGCCGGGCATGGTGCTGCCCGCGGTGCTGGCCAGGGGGCTGCCCACGGTGCTGGCCAGGGGGCTGCCCACAGTGCTGGCCAGGGGGCTGCCCACGGTGCTGCCCACCGTGCTATCCGCCACGCCGCTCACGGTGCTGACCACGGTGGCCAGCCCAGCCTGGGAGCCCGTGCTGATCAGCCGGGCCAGCGCCGGGGCGGCGATCGCGCCGCCGTCGCCGAACCAGGCGAGACCGTCACCGCCCACGCCGAGGCGCCGCGATTCGGAGTACACCGCGGTGATGTCGAGCGCCACGAGGTTCGCGATCATCTGCGCGGAGCGGCCGTGGCGCGACTGATCCAGCGGGAAATAGGCGACCGCACGCTCGCGCACCACGGCGCTCAGGCTGATCTGGGTGGAACTGAGCTGGGCAGCACCGGGCGCCCTGGGCCTCAGCCAGCGGCCCAAGGCCGAGGCCCGGAGCCCGGCCAGCTCCCCGGCGAGGAAGGCGGCCGGAGCCGGATCGGCCTCCAGCAGGCTCGCGGAGACCCGGACCCGCTCGCCCAGGGGGCCGCGCCGCGGGTGATACGGGGGAACCTGCCTCATCCGGGCCCGCAGTGCGGCCGGGGCGAGCAGCGCCGCGACATCGTCGAGCACCGGGACGCGCGGATCACCCGGGGCGGCCGCGGCCACCGCGAACAGGTCGTTCAGGTAGCCCGCGCAGGCCCGCCGGGCCTGATCAGCCACCGGGCTCCAGTCGATCATCCCCATGACCAGCGCGGCCTTGCGGGCCGGGTCGCCGCCACGCCACGGCTCGTAGCAGCCCGGCCCGGCCGGCCCGAAGACGTGCAGCGGGGCGCCGGCGTCCGCGCAGATCCCGCCGAGCGCGCCGGGCAGCCCCCCGAGCCCGCGGAGGTCCACCACCAGGACCGGCTTGCGGCGCCGGATCGCCGCATGGACCAGCTGGAAGCTGGCCTCAGACACGTCCGGGAGGGCTTCGCCCGTCACGAGGACCCCGCCTTCCGCGGCGCGCCAGCTGACCCCGGCCGGCCGCCCGGTCCGCGCGTCCGCTCCCAGGCAGGCCCCGGCCCGGCTGACCACCCCGCCGGATCTGACCCAGGCCACGGTGAGCTGCCGCCGGAGCGCCACGATCAGGCCGGGGCGCGGCGGTAAGCCCCGGGCGCCAGCGCGCCGCCCGCGCAGCCACCACGTCAGCGCCGCCTCAGCGGACGCCAGGATCAGCGCTAACGGGACCTGCCGCGGCAGCCAGTGGCCGGCCCCGGCGAAAGCCCGGGCCGGATGCAGGACCCGGGCCGGCTGCCCGGCCGCGCGGGCCAGGTAGCCCAGCACCTGGTACGGGCCGGCGGTGAAGCCGGCCAGGGCCCGCCCGGGACCGATGGCCAGCACCCAGAGGCACCCGGCCGCGGCCGGGGCCGCCAGCCACAGCGGCCGCCACCGCGCGGCCCGGCTAGTCAGGTCCAGCGCGACGGCCAGCAGCAGGGTCAGCTGAGCCAGCAATAAGTGGGCCAGAAGGCCGAGCAGCACGAGCGCCGCGACCAGCTCACCGCGCTGTGGGGTGCCCCCCGGGCCGAGGGAGCGGGCTCGCCGCGGGTCGCGTTGCGCCGCAGCCGTCGCAGAGGCAGGCATCTCGGGTCAAGGCTCCCAGTTCCCGCCATTCTGTGTCCAGGCACCCGGAAAATCGTCCGGACCACGGCGGGCTTGACATGCCCGGGAATGATCCGGTGAGCAGGAAATGGAAAGGAGTCCCCACGGTGGATGCGCACGGGCACCTGGGCCGATTCCCGCAGGCCAGGTCTTGCGTCCCGGCGGGCCAGGTCCCCCAACTCTGTGTTCCGGCTGGCGCGCAGGCGTACGATGTCATTAAGTAAATTGGAATGGGAATTTGGGAGCAGCAATGCCTGGAATCATTGTTGGCGTAGACGGCTCGGACCATTCGTACCATGCCCTTTGCTGGGCGATGCACGAAGCCGTGCTGCGCCATGCGCCGCTGACCGTCATGACCGTGGTCCCGTCCCCCGCGCGCCCGGCCACCATGAGTTTCTGGGGTTTGCACACCCTCCCCGAGGGGCGCTTCAACGCCGAACATGCGCGGCGGGCGGTCCAGGAAGCGGTGGACAAGGCCGCGAGCGAAATCAGCGAGACACCACCTGAGGTCACCGTGAGTGTGGCTACGGGGGAGGCCACGGAAGAACTCGTGGCAGCTTCCCGTGACGCTGACATGCTCGTCGTGGGGTCCCGCGGCAACGGCGGGTTCACCAGGCTCCTGCTGGGTTCAGTGAGCAGCCAGGTCGTCCACCATGCGGCCTGCCCGGTTTCGGTCATCCCCGCCGCTCGCTAGACCTCGCCCTCATGGCTGGAGATGAGGGCGGGCACACCCGCCGGCTGTGCCCCGGCCGGCCTCGGAATAGGGCCCGGCTCAGCCCATCCGGCCGGTGACGTAGGCCCTGGTGCGGCTGTCGCGCGGGTCCTGGAAGATCTTGGCGGTCCGGTCGTACTCGACGAGCACACCCGTCCTGGTATCGCTCTCTTCGTTGATGAGCACGGAGAAGAAGGCCGTGCGATCGCTGACCCGGGTGGCCTGCTGCATGTTGTGGGTGACGATGACGATGGTGTACCTGGACTTGATCTCCTGCATCAGGTCCTCGATGGCACCGGTCGCGATCGGGTCGAGCGCCGAGCAGGGTTCGTCCATGAGCACGACGTCCGGCTCGACGGCGAGCGTACGGGCGATGCACAGCCGCTGCTGCTGCCCGCCGGACAGGCCCAGGGCCGACTTGTTCAGGCGGTCCTTCACCTCGTCCCACAGCGCACCCTGGCGCAGCGAGCGCTCGACGACCTCGTCCAGCCTGCCCTTGTTGCGCTCGCCGTTGATGCGCGGCCCGTACGCGACGTTGTCGTAGATCGACTTGGGGAACGGGTTCGGCTTCTGGAAGACCATGCCGATGCGCCGGCGCACGGCGATCGGGGAGACATCCTTGGCGTAGAGCGGCGCCCCGCGGTACTCGACCTCGCCCTCGACACGGGCGCCCACGATGAGGTCGTTCATCCGGTTCAGCGTCCGCAGCACGGTCGTCTTGCCGCATCCGGACGGGCCGATGAACGCCGTGATCTCGTGTTCGTGAATCAACAGTGACACGTCGGTGACGGCACGGAAACTTCCGTAGTAGATCGAGACGCTTTTCGTTTCGAACACAGTTTCACCCGGCGCGGTAAATGCGCCAGAACCCGGTGACACCTCCTGCTGCTGCTGCTGTCGGACAACCGGCTCGGCCAGTTGGGGGTTGGCGACGGCGTACTGCTCAGGCTCTTCCATGGTGCCCCTAGCGCAGGTGTCTGGAGAATCGTGCGGTGACGAGACGGGCAACTATCATCAGGATAAAGGCAATGGCAATGAGCGTCAGCGCCGCGCCCCAGCCGCGGGCCTGCGCGCCCACGTACGGTGATGACGCGTTCGCGAATATCTGCGACGGCAGCGAGGTATTGGGACCGCTGAACACGTTCCGGTTCACAGTGGTCACCGTGAGGATGGTGAACAGCAGCGGTGCCGTCTCACCCGCGGCCCGGGCGACGGCGAGCAGGGCACCGCTGACGATCCCGCCGATCGCCGCGGGCAGCACGACCGTCACCGTCACCCGGGCCTTGCTGGCCCCGAGGGCGTAGCTCGCCTCGCGCAGCGGGTCCGGCACCAGCCTCAGCATCTCGTACGTGGAGCGGATCACGATCGGCAGCATCAGGCAGCCGAGGGCGAGCGCGCCGGCCAGGCCCGAGTAGCCGAAGTGCACCACCCAGATGGAGAAGATGAAGAGCCCCATCACGATCGAAGGCACGCCTGTCATCACGTCCGACATGAACCCGATGAACTTCGCCAGCAGCCGGTTGCCGCCGTACTCATTGAGGTAGATCGCCCCGAGCACGCCGAGCGGCACCGCCATGATCGTGGCCAGGGCCGTGATCTCGATCGTGCCGACGACCGCCGGGCCCATTCCGCCCACGTTCGCGGGCACTACGTTCGGCGGGATAGAGCCGGTCAGGAACTGCCAGCTGATGATCGAGGCACCCTTGGCGATCACCGTGTACAGGACGAACCCCAGCGGGATGATCGTGAGCACGAACGCGGTCACCATCAGGACGGTCGCGATGCGGCTCTTGGTGCGCCGCCAGGACGGTGGCTCCCGGAGGTTGACGATCTGCCGCCCGGCACTCGCAGCCATCACGCCCCCCTCTGCCGCCGGGCGGAACGCTCCACGACCGCGCGGGCGACAACGTTGATGATGATCGTGAAGGCGAACAGGAGAACGCCGAGCCCCATCAGCGCGGCGCGGAACACCCCGCTGGCCTCGCCGAACTCGTTCGCGATGACGGAGGGCATGTTGTAGCCGGGGGCGAACAGATGCGAGGTGATCGTGGCCGACGAGCCGATCACCAGTGCGGCCGCGATCGTCTCGCCCATCGCCCGGCCTAGCCCGAGCAGCACCGCCCCGACGACGCCACCCTGGCTGTGCGGCCAGACGGCGCCGCGGATCATCTCCCAGCGGGTGGCGCCCAGCGCGTAGGCGCCCTCCCGCTCGATGGCCGGCACCGTCGCGATGACCTCGCGGGACAGCGAGGTCACGATCGGCGTGATCATGAAGGCCAGGATGATGCCGCAGGTGAAGAACGAGGCCCCGCTCGTGGGCGGCCCGAATAGGTTGCCGACCACGGGGACACCGCTCACCTTCAAGCCGATCGCGCTATAGAAGTGCTGGATCCAGGGCGCGAACACCAGGATGCCCCACAGGCCCCAGACCACGGAGGGGACCACCGCCAGCAGGTCGATCACGTACACGATCGGGCGCGACCAGCGGTACGGCACGACCTCGGTCAGCAGCAGGGCGACGCCCACGCTGACCGGCACGGAGATTATGACCGCGATCGCGGCTGTGATGGCCGTCCCGTAAATGAAGGCGAGCGCGCCGAACTGGTTGGCCGTGGGGTTCCAGGTGGTCGAGAAGATCTTCACGCCCTCGGCGGAGAACCACGAGGAGGCCTGCTGGCTGGTCGAGACGGCGATCAGGACCAGGATTACCAGCACCAGCAGGCCGGCCGCGAGCGCGAGAACCTGGAAGCCGAGGTCTCCGAACGGCCGCCGCTCGGACAAGGGGTGGGCGGATCCGGCCGTCCCGGCCGGATCCGCCTTCGCCACAGCGCTCATGGCCGCGAGCCAATCTGGTCAGTTTGCGCCATGGTAGTTCCCACAATCAGGAGCTGATCTTGCTCAGCTGCGCCTTGGCCTGCGAGTCGATGCTGGCGGGCAGCGCCGCGAACCCTATGCCGGGGAGCAGCTTCTGACCGTCTCCGATCAGGTAGCCGATCCATGCCTGGAGCATCTTCACATCGTTCGCATTCGGCTGCTTCTGGTAGACCAGCACCCACGACTGAGCGGTGATCGGGTACGAACTGGCGCCGGGGGCCCAGATCGCGCTGAAGGTCAGGTCGGGCTTAACCGTGGTCTGGCTGGCGGCGGCGGCGGCCGACGACACCGACGGCAGGACGTACTGGCCGTCCTTGTTCTTGATCGAGGCGAACACCAGCCCGGAGGCCTTGGCGTCGGCGTAGTCCACGTACCCAATGGCCCCCGGGGTGCTCTTGATGATCTGTGCTACCCCGCCGTTGCCGTTGCCGCCCCGGCTGTTCGCGGGCCAGTTGATGGTTGACCCACTGCTGAGCTTCCACACCCCCGGCGCGCCCTCGACGAGAAACTCGGAGAAGTTCGCCGTGGTGCCTGAGGAGTCGGAACGGTGGGCGATCGTGATCGCGGTGCTGGGCAGGCTGAGGCCGGGGTTATCCGCCTTGATCGCCGGGTCGTTCCACTTCTTGATCTTGGCCTGGAAGATGTTCGCGATCACTGGCGCCGACAGCTTGAGGTTCTTGACGCCTGACAGGTTGTACGAGACCGTGACCGGCGCGATCACATCGGGGAAGTAAAGAACGGTCTTGCCCTTGAAGTTCGCCGTCTCGTCAGACGGGATGGGAGAGTCCGAGCCCGCATAGTTGACAGTCCCCGAAGCCAGGTCCGTCCGCCCTTTACCCGAGCCGCCACCACCGTAGTTGACGGTCATGTTGGGCTGGACCGACTTGAAGCTCGAGATGGCGGCCTGCTGGTATGTGAGCTGAAGCGTCGATCCGCTCCCGTTCAGTGTGCCCGAGAGGGCGGCACTGCTGCTGCCGCTGCCGCTACTACTTGACGAGGATCCGCCACCGCCCGAGGATCCGCAAGCGGCCACAAACGAAGCCATCGCCACGGTGGCGAGCCCCACAGTCGTTATGCGGCCCACAGTCGTTACGCGCTGTATGCGCCCACGTTGCATGTTCAAGACCCCATTCTCCGGTATTCCCCGGTCGATTCCTCGGGCGCGAGGAGCACCGGGCCCCCCACGGCCAGCGAAGCCAGCCCGATCAGACGTTGATAACCCCGCGAGTCTGTCGTGCCTGGCCGTACCCGCGAGTTAAGGAAGGAAGGCCAAACGGTGAATAGTGGGGAGACGCAAGGTGAAAGCGGGCGCGC
The DNA here is from genome assembly GCA_963751175.1 of uncultured Actinomycetes bacterium. GTDB lineage: Bacteria > Actinomycetota > Actinomycetes > Streptosporangiales > Streptosporangiaceae > RYN-230. The sequence goes on from CAVVTM010000021.1 coordinate 195,335, forward strand.
CGGCCGGCGCGAGCACCGCGCGGCGCAGCAGATCCGTGCGCTGGGCTGGTGGTTATGCGGGCCCGGTCCCAGGTCAGCGGCACGGCTTCCGTGAGGTGGCCAGGTATGGGCAGCCGGCCCGCAGTCCCTGGGGGTTGATGCCCGGTGCGCGGCACATGATGAGGCTTCAGATCCGCCCGGTTAGGCCGTGGCCGTGGCGGATCCCGGGCGGCCGGGCGGGGCCAGACGAAGCCTCGCTAATCCGGCGGCTGGGTTCCGGCCAGGTAGACCACCCGGCGCGCGATGTTGACAGCGTGGGCCGCAAGGCGCTCGTACGAGCGGGCCACCAGCGTCATCTCCATCGTCACCGGTATCGCCATCTGCCCTGAGGCAAGCTCGGCGATCAGGCTGGCATGAAGCTCGTCCATTTCGTCGTCACGCTCGCGGAGCACAGCCGCGGCGGTACTGTCGCGCTGGTACCAGGAGTCTGCCGCCCGGCGCCACATGCTGGATACGAGCTTCCCCATCTGCTCGACAAGCCCACGGCTGCGCGGCGAGAGGTCCTGGCTGAGAATGTGATTGGCCCGATGGGAGATGTTGACGACAAGGTCGTGGGAGCGCTCGAGTTCGGGCACGATCCGCAGCACGGAGAGAAGGAAGCGGAGGTCTGAGGCGACAGGCGCCTGGAGCGCGATCTCCCGGTTGGCCAGTTCCTCGATCTCCGGGTACAGCGCGTCGATGACCCGCTCGCGTTCGGCCAGTGCCTGGACCAGCTCGGTGTTGCCAGTCAGCAGAGCCTCAGTCGCGCCCGGCAGATCCTCGGCGACCATGGCGAACAGCTCGATGACCTTAGCCTCGATGGCCTCCAGCTCACGCTCGAATTCCTGCCGGTGCTCCACCATGGCCGAAGCTTACTGGTCCCCATGGCGGCGAGCACCCAGGGATGGCGCGCTCGCTGCGGCCAGCACTCCGCCGCATCCGTCACAGCGCCAGCCATCTCCGGTCACGAGTCCCCGCCCTCCACGGCGTGCGTCCAGCCACCCGGCGGACCCTCCGGGCTGACGGCAGGAGTCGGAATCCCTGGAGACTCCACCACGATGCGGAATAGCTCGGGCCGCAGCACGGCGACGGTCAGCGCGATCAGCCCAGGCTGCGCCGCGTCCTCGAATCGCATGGTCACCGTGGCGGCCGACTCTCCGGCGGACAGCCGCAGGATGCGGCCCACCGCCGGGGCGGGCGGCTGGAAGTCCACCTGGAAGGCACGGGGGCGGGTGTGCCGCAGCGCCGGCACGGCAGGCGATGACGCGCTGGCCAATTCCCCGGCCAGCCTTTCCATCTGCGACGGCAGGTAGCTGGCCGTGTAGGCGGCCGGTTCGCCCCCCACCGTCCACAGGCAGCGGATCGTGAGCACGTCGCAGCCTGGCGACACGCCGAGCGCCCGTGCGACGTCTTCCGCGGGCCGCCGCCTGGAAACGTGGCGGCTCTTGCAGGCCAGCTCGCCACCCATCGGGTTGACCTGTGCAGCGAAACCGGGCAACCCCTCCAGGGCGACCCGGTACTCGGCCGGGCTGGCCCGGAATATCTGGCCGTCAGGCAGCCGGGTCAGCAGGTGCCGCGCGGCCAGCAGCTGGATCGCCGCGTCGATCTCAGCCGTGGTCACGTTGAAGCGGCGGGCGAGCGCGGTGTGACGGGGCAGCCGCCAGCCAGGCTCGTGGTGCAGCAAGGCAGCTGCCATCCGCTCCGCGAGGACGCTCGCGGCCGGGGCACGGCCCGGCGCTGGCGCCTGGCCGTGCGTTTCCCCCCGGACGTCGGTCATCCCGCATTTCGCCGGGGATATGCGGCGGCCAGTCCGAGGATGACGATCAGGGGCGCGCACGTCAGCAGCCGGGCGCCGGGAGTCGCGCCGAGCACGAACCCGCAGGTCATGGTCACCGCGACGGTCTCACCCAGGGCCCGGCCCACGCCGGGCACCACGGCACTGACTGCGGACCCACGGGTCCCGCCGGATCAGCCTGAAGAGACACTAGTGAGGCCGCCTCGTCGCTCAGATGTCGCCGGCCAGGCTGCTGCCTCCCCTGGCCACCTCCCCTTGATAGGGAGCGAAGATGACACTCAGGTGAACGTTCAGGTGAGGAAAACCTGACAAGCAGATGAACAAGGCGGGACTTCGCCAGAACGCATCCAGAGCTGGGCCAGCACCGCTGAGGGGCGGGTGACCGGAGTCACCCGCCCCTCAGCTGCCGATCAGCAACCCGCGCCTCAGACGCTGACCTCCATCGCGGCCACCTGGCCGGTTTCCGCGGTCACCGGCCGGTCGGTGTTTACCCCGCCGGGGGCCAGGACCCGCACCGTCCAGCTGCCCGGGGCCGCGAAGAAGCGGAACCCGCCGTCCGCGCCCAGCGGCACCTCGGCGACGAACTCGCCGCCCTCATTGAGCAGCCGGGCGTACCCCACGGCTACCGCCTCGCCGCCGCGGGTCACGTGCCCTTCGACCACGGCCTCGTTGCCGACGTCCGCGGGCCGGGCCGCGCCGCCTGCGGGTGCCCCGCACCCGTCCGCGCTCACCGGCCCGCTCACTGGCCGTCACCCAGCTCGATCGGGACGCCGACCAGGGAGCCGTACTCGGTCCAGGAGCCGTCGTAGTTCTTCACGTTCGGCTGCTCGAGCAGCTCGTGCAGGACGAACCAGGTGTGCGCGGAACGCTCACCGATCCGGCAGTAGGCGATCGTGTCCTTGGCGAAGTCCACCCCGGCCTCGTCCCCGTAGAGGGTGCGCAGCTCGTCGTCGGACTTGAACGTGCCATCGTCGTTGGCCGCCTTGGACCAGGGCACGTTCTTCGCGGTGGGGATGTGGCCGCCGCGCTGGGCCTGCTCCTGCGGCAGGTGCGCCGGGGCGAGCAGGCGGCCCGAGAACTCGTCCGGCGAGCGCACGTCAACCAGGTTGCGCTTGCCGATGGCCGCCACCACCTCGTCGCGCATGGCCCGGATCGCCGCGTCCTGCTCCTGGGCGGAGTAGGAGGTCTTAGGCCGGTCCGGGACCTCCTTGACCAGCTCGCGGGAGTCGAGCTCCCACTTCTTGCGGCCGCCGTCGAGGAGCTTCACGTTCTGGTGCCCGTACAGCTTGAAGTACCAGTAGGCGTACGCGGCGAACCAGTTGTTGTTGCCGCCGTACAGGATCACGGTGTCGTCGTTGGAGATCCCTCGCTCCGACAGCAGCGCCTCGAAGCCGGCCTTGTCCACGAAGTCGCGGCGCACCGGGTCCTGGAGGTCCTTCTTCCAGTCGATCTTGATGGCATTCGGGATGTGCCCGGTGTCATACGCGCTGGTGTCCTCGTCTGACCTCGACGATGGCCACCCCCGGGTCATCTTGGTGGGCCTCCACCCAGTCTGCGTCCACCAGGACGTCTGGACGGCTCATGCAGCAACCTCCTTGTCGGGCTCCGTGCCGGTCATCCCCTCGCGGCCGGGCCGGAGTCGTTTGATAAGCAGATACATCTCGCAGCCCAGGCAGAACCCGAAGGCTGCGTTGAGGAACGCCGCGGCGAGCGCCGCCGCGGCGGCGGCCATGCCCAGCGGGATTATCCCGGCCGCGTACCCGATCACCCCGATGATGCTGATGACCAGGCCCACGCCCTGGGCGAACCGCGGTGGCGCCTCGGCTTCCAGCTCAGCCGGGCGGCCCTAGGCGCGGCCGGACTGCGAAGCGGTAGATGAGGCCGTACGGCGCGTACCGGAGCCCGAACACGGCCCCGATACCGAAGACCACCGCCTGGAACCCCAGCAGCCACCCGCTGCCGGTGATCAGGACAATGACCAGGACGATCGCGGACAGCGTGGCGCTGAAACGCTGACCCCTGGGATCGACGCTCATGAGTGGTATCTCCCCCTTGCGGGATCGGCAAGATCAGGTCAGGGCGCGGGGAACCGCCTGCGGGCCGCACCTTTCCGGCCGGATGGCCGTGCGCCGCGCGGCCTGTGCTGGGCTCAGGAACGGCCCGGCAGGCAGGGCATACCCGGACACAGCGCGGCGCAGACGTGGCAGTAGTCGACGACGCGCCGCCTGGTCAGCAGCGGCCGCGACCGGCCGCCATCCGCCCAGTGATCCGGGATGGCCAGGGAAAGCACGTCCCTGATGGTATGCGCCGGCAGCCCTGGTGTCACTCCCCACTCTTCCGGTAGGATATTAGGTGGCCTGTATTTCGTCCAATGCGCCCAGCACGTCGGCCTTGTTCATCTGGCCGCTCCCGCGCCGCGCGATCTGCCCGTCGGGCCCCAGCACGAACACGGTGGGCGTACGCCGCACGTCCAGCAGGCGGACCAGGTCCATCCGCTCGCCCGCGTCTACTTCCACGTGCCGGACACCCTCGGCGCCGCTGGCCACCTCGGCCAGGATCCGGCGGGTGGCGCGGCATGGAGCGCAGAACTCCGAGGAGAACTGCAGCAGCGTGGCCCGGGGGCCCAGGGGCTGGCCCAGTTCGGCGGGTCCGAGCCGCAGGCCGCCAGCGGCGGCGGACCGCGGGCCGGCCAGCCTGCCGTCCCGGCGCCGCCGGGTCACCCCGAACGCCGTCGCCCCGGCCAGGACCACCAGGCACGCGATAAGTCCGCCCATCACGGCGTCTACAGCGTGAGCGCGGCCCATCCCATTCCCGGTCACCGGCTCCCGGTTTACCCATCCCGCTCCCCGTTTTCCCGCTTCCCGTGATCGCGGCCGGGGCGCGCTCCTGGCCGGAGCGTCTAGTGGGCCATCACTTTGACCAGGATCTTGCCCTGCGTGGTGATCTCGAAGCTGCGCACGCTGTCCAGGGCGACCGGGGACGAGCCGGGGTACCACACGGTGCCCTCGTCGTAGGTGGCCGTCCAGCCGCCGACGACCGTGGTGTGCCCGGCGGAGTCGGTAACCACGAGCTGGCAGCGGGCGCCGGCGGGAACGTTCTTCACCTGCGTATCCAGCACCATGCCCCAGCTCTTGGGCGCATACCGGACGGTCGCGGCCACGTGGGTGGCCGGGTTGGTCGCGGACACCGACGTGAAGTGCGCCGGGAGCGGCGGGCTGCCGGCGTCCCCGGCCGCCTGATGCAAGGCGTTCCACCCCACTGCCCCGGCCGCCCCGGCCACGAGGACCACGGCCGCCGCGGCCGCCAGTCCGCGCCACCGGCGGGCCTGGCGGGCCTGTGACGTGCGGGCCAGCAGCGAGCGCAGCATCTGGTCAGAGGGCACCTCCGGGCCGGGCAGCTCGTCCAGGTCGTCCTCGGCCAGCTGCTGGGCCTCCCCGACCGGGATCCGGCGCAGCAGCGCCGGCAGGCCGGCCAGGCCCGCCAGTTCCTCGCGGCACTCCGGGCACGTGCTCAGGTGGATGTCCACCATCGCCCGCTCGGCGGGGTCGATGGCCCCGAGCACGTAGACACCGAGGGCGTGCCGGATGTCGCGGCAGTCCGCTGAGCCGGTCATGGCGCGAGCCCCCGTTCCTCAAGTGCCAGTTTGAGCGCCTTCAGCGCATAGAAAGTCCGAGATTTCACTGTCCCGCCCGGGATGCCGAGTTCCGCGGCGGCCTCGGCGACCGAGCGGCCCAGGTAGTAGGTCTGCACCAGCACCTGCCGGTGTTCTGGCCGCAGGTCACGCAGGGCGTCGGCCACCGCCCACGATTCGAGCACGCGATCCGCCTCGTCGGCCACGGGTACCAGTTCGAGCGCTGCCTCACCAACTTCCCGGGGCCGCGCGTTGCGGGCCCGGTGGGAGTCCACCGCGAGGTTCCTCGCCACGGCGAACAGCCAGGGACGGGCTGGGCGCTCCGCGATCGCCTCGGGGTGAAGCCAGGCCCGGAGCAATGTTTCCTGCACAATATCTTCCGCCCGTTGCCGGTCGCCGCTGGTGAGCCGGAGCGCATAACGCAGCAGCGGCGCCGCGTGCTCGGCATAGAGCGCGCGGACCAGCGCCTCATCACAGGCCCGCTCGCTTGGCTCGCGGCCTTGCGTCCCGCGGTGATGTGCCACGACTTAGGTAACGGGCTGTCTGGCCAGCCGGTTCACCGGCCTGGCATTCCGTGAGCGGGCGGCCTTCCTCCGGCGGACGGAGGCCATCATCCCCCGGCGAACGGGGGCAGGACCTCGACCACCGCCGCCTCCTCCAGGGCCACGGTCTCCGGCGCGCGACTGCCCACCGGGGTGCCATCGACCAGGAACGAGGATCTGGCCAGAACCGCCCGGAGGTCGCAATCCGCGCCGACGGCGGCATTCCGCTCACGCGCGGACAGCGCCGCGTCGAGTGCCGCGGCGAGCGTTTCGGCGCTGATCGTCTCCTCGGCGACCCCCGCGGCCTGCTTCGCCGCAGCCCAGTAGCGCAACGTCACTGTGCTCATGTCCGCTATCCTCGCTCACATCGGATCCGGGCAATGCCGCCGACGGGTCCTTGTGTGCATTGATGGGTAGTTTCTCCGGCAAGAGACCCATAGTTCTCTCACAAGAGACCACAGGGCGGAGGTGGCAGCACCGTGAGTGACCTGTTGCTGCTCACCAGTGCCCCGGAACCTGCACCGGACATCCTCCCGTCCCTGGGATTGCTGCTGCATAGCGTCCGGATCGGGCCACCTGAGGTGCCTGTCCTGGCGGACGCGCCGCCCGCGGACGCCATCCTGGTGGACGCCCGGCGTGACCTCGCCCAGGCCAGGAGCCTGTGCCTGCTGCTGCGCACGGCGAGCCTGGACGCGCCGCTACTGGCCGTGGTGACGGAGGGTGGCCTGGCCGCGGTGACCGCCGAATGGGGCGCCGACGATGTGATTTTGCACACCGCCGGGCCAGCCGAAGTCGAGGCCAGGCTGCGGCTGGCCATCGGCCGGAAGGCCAGCCTGGCCCCGGCCGCCCCGGACGAGATCAGGTCCGGCGACCTGGCGATCGACGAAGCTACCTATACGGCCCGGCTGCGCGCCCGCGCCCTCGACCTGACGTTCAAGGAATTCGAGCTGCTGAAGTTCCTCGCCCAGCACCCGGGGCGGGTGTTCACCCGGGCCCACCTGCTGCAGGAGGTCTGGGGCTACGACTACTTCGGCGGCACCCGCACCGTGGACGTGCACGTGCGGCGCCTGCGGGCCAAGCTCGGCGCGGAGCACGAGGGGCTGATCGGGACCGTCCGCAACGTGGGTTACCGGTTCGTCCCGGCCAAGGGCGCCGAGGAGGGACGGATCCCGCGGTCCCCGCGCCCGGTGGACTCCGATCAGGCGAACGGGGGCGTCACCGAGGCCGACGGCCTGCCGGCGGACGACCCCCAGGCCGGGGCCGGGGTCCCGCCGAAGGACGGCCCGGGCCAGGCCGGCCAGCATAAGGAAACCAGTGCCGCACCCGCCGACCGGCGCTGAGGCATCCCCGGCCGCCGGGGATGAGGCCCCGCTCATCACGGTGACAGGGCCGCTGGCGGAGGCCGACGCCGCGCTGGTGCTGAGGCTGGCCGAGGCGGCCGCCGAGCATGATGCGGTCGGCCCGCTGTCGGAGCCCGTCCTGCTCCAGTTGCGCTACGGCGGCGACACCCGGGCCCGTCACCTGCGGCTGAGGGCCGGCCCCCTGCTAGCCGGATACGCCCACCTGGATCCGGCTGACCAGGCCGACCCGGCCGCGGAACTGGTGATCCACCCGGACCACCGGGGCCGCGGGTTCGGGCTGGCCCTCGCCCGCGCCCTGCTGGCCGGGGCGGCCCCGCACCCGCTGCGGGTCTGGGCTCACGGCGACCTGCCGGCTGCCCGCGCCCTGGCGGCCCAGGCCGGGTTCACCCGGGTCCGGTCGCTGTGGACCATGGACCGTCCGCTGGCGGACCTGCCGCCGGTCCCGGCATTCCCCCCGGGGGTCACGGTACGCACGTTTTCGGTGGGCGCGGACGAGGCGGCCTGGCTGGACCTCAACCGGAAGGCGTTCGCGCACCACCCGGAGCAGGGCGCCTGGACGGCGGAAGACCTGTCGCTGCGGGAACGCGAGCCCTGGTTCGACCCGGAGGGGTTCTTCCTGGCCGAGCGGGACGGCAAGCTGTCGGGCTTCCACTGGACCAAGATCCACGGCACGCCCCCGGCAGGCCGGCGAGGTGTACGTGGTCGGAGTGGACCCCGCCGGGCAGGGCGGCGGCCTGGGCCGCGCGCTGACCCTGACCGGGCTGCACTACCTGCGCTCGCGGGGACTGCCCGAGGTCATGCTCTACGTGGACGAGGACAACGCCCCGGCCATCCGGCTGTATGAGTCACTGGGCTTCACCCACCGGGGCACGGACGTGATGTTCCGGCATCCCGGGGCGGGATAGGGGTCAGTCGACCGGCGCGGCGTACCCGATGCCCAGCACCGCGTCGAGTTCAGCATCGGTAAGCGGCCGGTCACGTACCGCTACCGCGCTGAGAACCTCGGCGTAGAGCTCGATCTCATCGAGCGCAACACGATCGGGGACGCGAAGATCGAGATGCTCGCGCACCGCGCCCACCTCCATCGCCAAGCGGATTCGCGGAAGCCTGGCCACAAGGCTACGACGCGGCCCTATGCCCCCGCATGACCCATCAGGGTCATTTCTGGACCACCCTCAAGTGGGATTTTACCCAGAACCCCAGTAACAATTCCAAGAAGCAGTGGGCGTTGAGTCTCCCGGTACGGTAAAGGACTGCCGCGCCTGATCAGGGCCCGAGTGACTGGTGAAGTGGGTGCGGCCGCGGCTTATCCGGGATTGGCGGGGAGATCACGCCAGTCCGCACCGCGGTGCACCGCGGCTCGGGCCCGGTAGCTCGCCGCCGTTTCCGCGAACGTGGCCCGGTCGGCATCGGTCAGCTCGCGGACGATCCGGCCGGGAACTCCCGCCACCAGCACCCCGGCCGGCACCTGCTGGCCCGGCCGGACGACCGTGCCCGCCGCCACCAGGGATCCCGCGCCAATCCGGGCCCGCCCGAGCACGATCGCCCCGATGCCGATCAGCGCGCCCTCGTCAACCTGCGCCCCGTGCACGACGGCGCGGTGCCCCAGGCTGGCCCGCTCCCCCAGCACGGCCGGCTCACCCCGGTCCACGTGCAGGCAGCACTGGTCCTGGATGTTGCAGTCCGGGCCCACGATGATCTCGTCGTCGTCGGCGCGCAGCACTGACCCGTACCAGACGCTCGCCCCCGGGCCCAGCGTGACCCGGCCGACCAGGATGGCCCCAGGAGCGACCCAGGCCCCCGGATGCACCTGCGGGGTGTTACCGTCGAGTGAGCCGAGCCGGCCCATGGCCCCTCCTTTGCTGCCCCGTCCGGCGGTCCGCATACCGGGATTAACCGGGGCAAAACGGGATACTCGTTCGTTTCGGTTGCGCGCGAGGGGCTTACGGACAAGAGTCTTGGCTGCTGTTCCAGATCTGCCTGCCACGAACCCGCTCCCACCTCAGGTGAACCCGACCGAGCCGCCGCGCCGGGCCGGATAGTAGCCTGGCCCTGACCCACCTGACGGGTGACACCATGACTGAGCAAAGCGACCTTATCCCTGACCTCGACTCTGAAGACGCATTCGAAGTGCAGATGCGCGGCTACAGTCGCCGTCAGGTCAACGAATTCGTGGCCCGTTCCCGGAGCCAGACCCGCGATCTGGAGGAACGGCTGTCTCGTTCCATCGATGAGGTCGAGCGGCTGCGGACTGAGGTGAGCTCGGCCCGGCAGCGGGAGATGGAAGACAAGCCGGCCCATCAGGAGCTCAGCGAGCGGATGGCGCAGATCCTCAAGCTGGCCGACGACGAGGCCAAGGCGCAGAAGGCCCGCGCCCTCGAGGAGATCACCCAGCAGCGCAACGAGGCCAAGCAGGAGATCGACCGGCTGAAGGCCGAGGCCCGCGAGCAGACCGAGCGGATGCTCGCCGCCGCGCAGGAGCAGGCCGAGAACACCATCGCGACCGCCCGGTCCGAGGCGGAGAAGGCCCGCACGTCCGCCCGTAACGAGGCGGAGCGCACCATCGGCGACGCGCAGAAGAAGTCGGAGAGCGCGGTCGCGGCCGCCCAGGCCCAGGCCAAGCAGATGCTGGACGAGGCGACCGCGCGGGCCACGGCCATCCACGATGGGGCGGAGCGCCGCCTGAACCTGCTGGTGGCCAGGCACACCGAGACCGTGCGCCGTCTCACCGAGGTGCGCGACGTGGTGACCAACCTGGTGGCGGGCGAGGCCGCCCGCGGCTCGCTGGAAGAAGAGGTGGCCCGGTCCGTGGCCAGTGCCGTGTCCGGCAACGGCGGCGGCAATGGGGCGGCCGGATCCCGCCCGGGCACTGCGCCCGAGGGACGGCACGCACCCGGGGCGGCTCCCGCGGCCGGATCCCGTGCCGCGGACGGCCCGGCGAACGGGCGCGGCGGACGCCGCGGCGGCCCGCAGCCACCGGGGCAGCCCGGTCCCGGCCGAGCGCCCCGCGCCGTCCGGTGCCTCACCGTCGGGCAGCGCCACGTCCGGCACCGCACAGCGGCCCGTCCCGGCCGAGCGCCCCGCGCCGGACGCCCGGCCGCCCGCCAAGCCGGTCCGCCCCACCGCGGGCCGCGGCACCGCAGGCAGCCTCGGCGAGCAGGCCACCCCGCCCGCCGATGGCGCCCGGATGACCGAGTAATCAGCCAGGATCTGCTCGCGGAACCCGTCACATACGGGAACTGCCCGGGGCCCCGAGCCCCGGGCAGTTCTCGCGTTTCAGCGCCCCGGCAGGCCCGTGGTCAGCGCGTCCAGGCGGCGCAGGATCACGCCCTCGCGCAGCGCCCACGGGCAGATGAAGAGTTCCTCGAGGTCGAACAGGTCCATGGCCGCGTCGGCCACGATGGCGCCCGCGACGAGCTGGCCGGCCCGGCCGCGGGACACCCCGGGCATCTGCGCCCGGTCCGCCGCTGACATGCTGGCCAGCTTGTCGGACAGCTTGGTCAGGTCGCTGTGGCTGAGCCGCCGCCGGACGTAGGGACCATCGCTCGAGGGCGCGGCACCCGCGGTCCTGGCCAGCTGGCGGAACGTCTTGGACGTGGCTACCGCGCGGTCGGGCTGGCCGTCCCGCATCACCTGGCCGGCCTGCCGGCCGATCTCCGCCCGCACGTGGCGCCGCAGCTGGCGCACCTCCTCGGGTGAGGGAGGATCGCTGGTGAGCCAGTCCCGGGTCAGCCGGCTCGCGCCGAGCGCCAGCGAGATGGCCACGTCGGGCTCCTCGTCCACCCCCTCGGCGATCTCCAGCGATCCGCCGCCGATGTCCAGGATCAGCAGCTTCCCCGAGGACCAGCCGAACCAGCGCCGGGCGGCCAGGAAGGTGAGCCGAGCCTCGTCCTGCCCGGACAGGACCTGGATATGCGCGTCGCTCTCCTCCCGGATCTGGGCCAGCACCTCGTCGGCGTTGGCCGCGTCGCGGACCGCGGAGGTGGCGAAGGCCAGCAGCTCCTCGACCCCCTTGTCCTCGGCGATCTGGAGCGCCTCGCGGACGAAGGCGCTCAGCTGCTGGGCTCCCACCTCGGACAGGCGCGTGCCGCCTTCGAGGTGGTCACCGAGCCGCAGCTCGGCCTTATGGGAGTAAACGGGGGTGGGCCGCGCACCGCGGTACGCGTCGACCACCAGGAAGTGCACCGTGTTGGAGCCCACGTCCAGGACACCGAGTCGCATACATTGACGCTACTGGGCCGCTGGCGCTGGCAGTACCACCACCCACGGAACCATGACCCAGGGACAGGAGGCCGTCATGACCAAGACCGCGGGACTGGTCCGGACCGAGACCGGCCGCAAGCGGGTGCGTGCCTACCTGGGCGGCGAGCTCGTCGCGGACACCAAGACCCCCGTGCTGGTCTGGGAGTGGCCCTACTTCCCGGTGTACTACTTCCCGGCTGAGGACGTCCTGGCCACGCTGATCCCGGCCGGGGAGACCGAGCACTCGCCGAGCCGGGGCGACGCGGAGCTGTACCACGTGCAGGTGCCCGGCGCCACCGCGGAGCGGGCCGCCCGGCGGTACGCCGACTCGCCGCTGGAGGACCTGCGCGGCCTGGTCCGGCTGGACTGGGACGCGATGAGCGAGTGGTTCGAGGAGGACGAGCCGGTCTACACGCACCCGCGCGACCCCTACACCCGGGTGGACATCCTGGCCAGCTCGCGGCACGTCCGGATCGAGGTGGACGGGGTGACGGTGGCCGAGTCCCGGCAGCCGCGGATCCTGTTCGAGACCGGCCTGCCGCCGCGCTACTACCTGCCGCTGACCGACGTGCGGATGGACCTGCTGCGCCCGTCGGCCGCCCAGTCGTACTGCCCGTACAAGGGAACGGCCGGCTACTGGTCGGTGCAGGCCGGTGAGCAGCTGCACGCCGATATCGTGTGGATCTACCGGACCCCGCTGCCGGAGAGCCAGAAGGTCGCGGGCCTGGCCTGCTTCTACGACGAGAAGGTGGACGTCTACCTGGACGGCGAGCTCCAGGCCCGGCCGCGGACTCACTTCAGCTAGCAACCGGAGACCACGAATGCACCGGATCCTGGCGACCGGCGTCCCGATCGACTGCGTCAACGCGCCCGGGCCAGGCAGCCCGCCGTACGGCACGGAGCTGGCGCCGGCCGCCCTGCGGGACGCTGGGCTGCCCGGCGCGGCCGGGGCGGCGGACGCCGGCGACCTCGATATCCGGCTGGTCGGCCGGGACCGGGACCCCGCGACCGGGGTGCTCGGCTGGCCGTCGGTCCTGGCCGCCACCCGTACGCTGCGGTCGCTGGTCCAGACCCAGATCGATGATGGCGCCGTGCCCTTCCTGGTCGGTGGCTGCTGCACGCTGCTGCCGGGGGCCCTGGCCGGAGCCCGCGACGCCCTCGGTGCGATCGGCCTGGCCTACCTCGACGGCCACCTGGACCTCTACGACGGGCGGACGTCGCCGACCGGGGAAGCCGCGGACATGCCGATGTCGGTGATCACCGGCCGCGGCCCGGCCGCGTGGTCCGCGGACCTGGGCGCGCCGCTCGTCGGCCCCGGCCAGCTGGCCCTGCTCGGCCAGCGGGACCGCGACGAGGCGGCCGACTACGGTTCGGTGCTGCCGGAACAGGCTGGGCTGGATCCGGAGCTGAGCCCGCCGGTGCTGCGGCAGCGGGGCCTGGCCGCGGCCGGGCAGGCGGCCCGGGACCAGCTCACCGCGACGGCGGGCCGTTACTGGGTGCACCTCGACGTGGACGTGCTGGACGAGCAGGCCTTCCCGGCCACGGACTACCTGATGCCCGGCGGCCTGTCGCTGGGCGAGCTCAGCGAGCTGATCCGGCCACTGCTCGCCGCGCCCGGGCTGGCCGGGGTGTCGCTGGCCTGCTACAACCCGCAGAAGGACTCCGGTGGCGGCGGCGCGCGCGACCTCGTCACGCTGTTCCAGGATGCGTTCTAGGCCCATCAGCCCTTACGCCCCGGGGCCGTCCAGGTCCTCGATCCGGGCGGTGGACGGCGGGCGCTGCGCGGACAGGTCCCGGGCCGCCCCGGCCGCCTCGCGCATGACCCGCAGGATGTTGCCCCCGGCCAGCTTCGCGCAGTCCTCCTCGGTCCACCCGCGGCTGAGCAGCTCGGCGAGCAGCGCCGGGTACGAGGAGACGTCACCCATCCCGTCGGGCAGCTGGTCAGTGCCGTCGAAATCGCCGCCCAGGCCCACGTGGCCGACGCCGGCCACCTCGCGCACGTGCTCGATATGCGCGGCGACCTGGGCCAGCGTGGCCCGGGGCACCGGGCTGGCCGCGGCGAGCTCGCGGCGGGCCTGGTCCCGCCCGGTCAGTTCCCAGGGGTCGGCGCCGTGCCGCTCCATCTCGGCGGTGAGCTCGCGCTCCCAGGCCCAGCACTCGGGTGAGACGAACGAGGGCACGAACGTGACCATGCACACCCCGCCGTTGTCCCGCAGCCGGGTCAGGATGCCGTCGGGCACGTTGCGCGGGTGATCGCACAGCGCGCGGGCGCTGGAGTGGGAGAAGATGACCGGCGCCTCCGCGACATCCAGCGCGTCACTCATCGTGGCCGGTGAGACGTGGGACAGGTCGGCGAGCATGCCCAGCCGCTGCATCTCGCGGACCACCGCGCGGCCGAATTCGGTCAGGCCCCCGGCCCGTGGCTTGTCCGTCGCCGAGTCGGCCCAGGGCACGTTGGCGTTGTGGGTCAGGGTGAGGTACCGGACGCCGAGCGCGTACAGGGCGCGGAGCACCCCCATCGAGGACGCGATGCAATGCCCTCCCTCCGCGCCGAGCAGCGACGCGACCCGGCCGGCCGTGAAGATCCGCTGCACGTCGTCCGCGGTCAGCGCGAGCTCGAGCTGGCCGGGGTAGCGCCGGATCATCCGCCGCACCAGGTCGATCTGTTCCAGGGTGGCCGCCACGGCCGCCTCGCCGGCCAGCGTCGCGGGGACATAGACCGACCAGAACTGGCCGCCCACGCCGCCCGCGGCGAGCCGGGGCAGGTCGGTCTGGGTGAAGCTGACCGGTTCGCTCAGGTCCGTGCTGTCCAGGCCAGCGCACCCGGCTTCGCGCAGCGCCCACGGCAGGTCGTTATGCCCGTCCAGCAGCGGAACCCGGCTCAGCAGTTCTCGTGCTGCCAGCCCGGCGGGTGTCCCAGTCACGCCATGGACAGTACAGCGGCGCCGTGGACGCGTTCCCCGGCCAGGTCACTCAGGGCCTGGCCGGCCTGGTCGAACTGGTACGGGGTGGTGGTGACCTTGATCCGGAGCCGTTCGGCCAGGGTCAGGAACTCGGTCGCGTCGGCCCGGGTGTTGGAGGTGACGCTGCGCACCTGGCGTTCGGAGAACAGGTGCCGGTCGTAGTTCAGCTCCGGGATGTCGGTCAGGTAGATGCCGGCGATCGCCAGCGTCCCGCCCCGGTCCAGGGCGCTCAGCGCGGCCGGCACCAGGGTGCCGACCGGGGCGAACAGGATCGCGGAGTCCAGCGGCACCGGCGCCGGGTCGAAGGAGTCCTGCGCCGACGCGACGCCCAGCGAGCGGGCCAGCTCCCGGGCGGCCTCGCCCCGGGTGAAGACGTGCACCGCGGCGCCCTGGGCCATGGCGACCTGGGCCGCGAGATGCGCGGAGCCGCCGAACCCCCAGATCCCCAGCGTGCCGCCCGGCGGCACCTCGGCCCGGCGCAGGGCCCGGTAGCCGATGATCCCGGCGCACAGCAGGGGGGCCAGCTCGGTGTCACTGAAGCCGGCCGGCAGCGGGTGGGCGAAGGCCTCCGCGGCCACCATGTACTCGGCGTACCCGCCGTCGAAGTCCCACCCGGTGTAGACCGAGGCGGGGCAGAGGTTCTCCTGCCCCCGGCGGCAGAACACGCAGGACCCGTCGGTCCCGCCCAGCCAGGCCGCCCCGACCCGGTCACCGGTGGTGAACCGGCGGGTGCCCGGCCCGGCCGCCACCACCTCGGCGACCACCTCATGGCCCGGCGTGGTGTCCGGCCGCCTGGGCGGCAGGTCCCCCTCGGCCAGGTGCAGGTCGGTCCGGCACACGCCGCAGCAGAGGATCCGGAGCAGCAACTGGCCGGGGCCCGGCTGCGGAACCGGGCGCTCGACCAGGCGCAGCGGGCCGGACGCCACCGGCCCGGGCTGATGCACTACCCATGCACGCACAGACCCACCGTACGGGGTCAGTGCCTCAGCGGGTCAGTGGCACCCTGGGTCAGGATCGCGTGAAGCGCGCCACCACGTTGACGGTCGACGGGCCGGTCAGCATGCCCATCTGGTTCCAGGTGAGACCGAAGTCGGCCCGGTCCACCACGACCCCCTCGGCCCGGGCCGTGAACGCCGCCGGGCTGACGTCCGCCAGCGTGGCGGTGAAGCTGAGCGGCCGGGTCACCCCGGCGACCGTGAGCGTGCCGTTCACGGCCACGCGGTCACCGGTCCGGGTGGCGCCGGCCAGGTCGGCCACGATCGACGGGTGCTCCGCCGCGTTGAAGAAGTCCGCCGAGGCCAGATGCCGGTCCCGCTTGGCGTTCTTGGTGTTCAGCGAGGCCGCGCCGATCTCGAGCCGCCCGCGGGCCGCGCCACCGGGAAGGATCTCGGCGTTCCCGGCCAGCTCGCCGAACGAGCCGCGCACGGTCACCAGCCCCCACATCGTCTTGGAGCGCAGCGTGACCGAGGAGCGCGCCGGGTCGAGGGTCCAGGTGCCGGGCCGGCCAGCGCGCGGTCCGCCGTGTCCCCCGCTGGCGTCCCGGTGGCTTGCGATTGCTCGTCGGCTGTCGTCATGGCTCGGCTCTCCCTGGACGTCATTTGATCAGATCGTGAAAGTCACTAGCTATATATTACCGCATGTAATAATAGTGTCAACGAAGCACCCCAGGTAGGCTGGTCAGCGTGCCAGTGGATCAGGTGCCGGAGCGGAGCGTGGCTGATGGCTGTGCGGAGGCCGGCCCTGGACTCCCAGGTGACCTGGGCGGGGAGGGACTGCTGCCCGGCGGGGCGGCCCCGCAGCAGGTGTCCCTGGCGGGCCTGCCCGAGGCCGAACGCCGTCGCACGCTGGTCGCCGAGACCGCCCGCTTCACGTCCGCGTTCCTGCGCTGGATGGAGGGGCGGGCCTGCGGCGGGCTCTCCTATGGCCGGCTCCGGCTGCTCCAGGCGCTGCACTGCGGCGGCCCGGCGATCATGCGGGACCTCGGCGTCCAGCTCGGGGTCAGCCCGCGGAACATGACCGCGATGGTGGATGCGCTCGAGGACGCCCAGCTCGTGGTGCGCCGCCCGCATCCCACCGACCGGCGGGCCACGCTGGTCGAGCTGTCCCCGACCGGCGCCCGCGAAGCAGAACTGGCCCTGGAGCCCCGGCTGGACGCCATGGCCGAGCTGTTCGAGGGGTTCTCCCCCGCGGACCAGCAGGCGTTCGCCGACGCGCTGGCCCGGCTGGGCCGGGCCATGCGGGACCGCCAGGATTCCTGCTGAGAGGGCGCTGACCCACGGGCATCGCGCACCCATTCCGGCCACCGGGGCACATCCGCCCCAGCCGGCGCGCCACCCTCTTACGAGGTTCTTACCGTCCGGTACGAAACCGCCCTCACCTGCGCTGATGTGCATACCGTCAAACCATGGCCGGGGCCGGAACCAGGGACCCCGGGCCGCGCGCCGCCCGGATGCGGCGCGCGGCCCGGGCACGCCGCGACGAACGCAAGCGCCGGGGCGCCCGGCGGCGCCGCGCGCTCGCGGCGTCGGCGGCGGCGGAGTACCACCGGGCCGCCACGCTGGCCCGGCGGGCGGTGGACGCGGCCCGGCATCCGGCCGATCACCCGCCGCCCGGCCCGTTCCGGCCCGGGACCTGGCGCAGCCCGCTGCGCGGGCTGTGGCTCACCTCAGTCCTGGCCGTGGTGCTGCTCGCCGGGCTGACCATCCTCGCGGTGACCGGCCTGCTGTCCTACGCGGCCTACGATCCGCTGCTGCCCGGCAACGACCAGACGCCCGGCGCGGGACTGCTGCGGTTCTACCTGTTCTCCTGGCCGACGCACCCGTCCTGGCTGTACCGGGTGGACCAGGGCATCCACATCACGCTGGGCCTCGCGCTGTTGCCGGTCGTGCTGGCCAAGCTGTGGTCGGTGCTCCCCCGCCTGTTCGCCTGGCCCCCGGTCCGCTCGCTGGCCCAGATCCTGGAGCGGGTCAGCCTGATCATGGTGGTCGGCGGCGTGCTGTTCGAGTTCGCCACCGGCATCCTGAACATCCAGAACTACTACGTGTTCCCGTTCTCCTTCTACACCGCGCACCTCTACGGCGCCTGGGTCTTCATCGCCGGGTTCGTCATCCACGTGACCCTGAAGTTCCCGCGGATGGTGACCGGCCTGAGGTCCCGCAGCCTGCGCCGCGAACTGCGCACCCCGCTGGCGCAGACCACGCCCGAGGAACCGGACGCCGCGGAGCGGGACGGCGGGGGTCTGCGCGCCACCCGCCCGCGCGCCCCGAGCATCTCCCGGCGGGGCCTGCTGGCCGCCGTCGGCGGGGCCTCGGTGACCCTGGCCGGGCTGGTCGCCGGCCAGTCCATCGGCGGGCTGGCCCGCCGCACGGCCCTGTTCGGGCCGCGCGGGCTGTCCGCGACCGCCCCGCGCTACCTGCCGGTCAA
The DNA here is from genome assembly GCA_963751175.1 of uncultured Actinomycetes bacterium. Lineage (GTDB taxonomy): Bacteria > Actinomycetota > Actinomycetes > Streptosporangiales > Streptosporangiaceae > RYN-230. The sequence goes on from CAVVTM010000021.1 coordinate 213,310, forward strand.
CCGGACCGCGGCGTCGATCGGCCTGACCGCCGCGGATGTCGGCCCGGGGTACCGGCTGACGCTGATCGGGACCCGCACGGTCACGCTGACCCTGGCCCAGATGCTCGCCCTGCCGCAGCACGCCGTGGAGCTGCCGATCGCGTGCGTGGAGGGGTGGTCGGTGTCCTGCCGCTGGACCGGGGTACGGCTGGCCGACCTGGCCCGGCTGCGCCGGCCTGCCGGACCCGGCCGCGGCGCACGTCGAGTCGATCCAGCAGGTCGGGGCGTTCAAGGCCGCGGTGCTGTCCGCAGGCCAGGTGACCGATCCGCAGTCGCTGCTGGCCGTGACGCTCAACGGCCACGTGCTGCCGTGGGACCACGGCTACCCGGCGCGGACGATCATCCCCGGCGCCCCGGGCGTGCACAACACCAAGTGGGTCAGCAAGATCACTTTCCTGGAGCAGGTGTGACCGGCGTGACGACCCGGGCCAGGACCACCACCAGCCGGATCCGGCGCTGGTACGGCGCTCACCCGCTGCACCTGCTGGCCTTGCTCGCCGCGTTCGCGCTGGCCGGTTACGCAGTCCGGGCGGTGATCGCCGCCGGGCAGTTCCGCGGCTTCGCGGTATGGTTCGCCGTCGCCATCATCGGCCACGACCTCCTGCTGTTCCCGCTGTACACGCTGGCCGACTTGTCGGTGCAGCGGCTGGTGCCCTGGGGCAGACGCCGGCGGCCGGGCCGCGTGCCGCCGCCCGGCCAGGTTCCCGGACCCCCGCTGATCAACTATGTGCGGATCCCGGCGGGATTTTCGCTGCTCCTGCTGCTGGCTTTCTTCCCGCTGATCCTGGGCCTGTCGGAGCCCGAGTACCACCGGGCCAGCGGGCTGACCACGCATCCGTATCTGTGGCGCTGGCTGGTGGTGACCGGGGTGATGTTCGCCGCGTCGGCGGTCATCTACGCACTGCGCTGGCGCCGGGCCGGGACCCGGGCCCGGAAGCAGCAGGCCGCCGGGGGGCGGCCGCCCGGCCCGCCGCGTCACCGGCGGCGGCCCGCCCCTCGTTCGATGTCTGGACTCCCGCGGAGGAGACCCCGGACTCGCCGGGATCCCGCTGACCCGCATCAGCGCACCGGCTCACTGAGACACAGGGACGGCCTCCTGGCTGGCCGCGGGGATGGCAGCGGGGATGGCGGCCGTCGCCGGCTGGACCACGCTGCGAGCGCGCCGCCAGCGGATCAGCGCCATCACCGCGACCACGGCCGCGGCCAGGCCGTACCCGGCCCGCTCGGCGTCCAGGACGGGCACGTGCACGCCGGGCAGCGGTGAACTCACCGCCAGGTAGCGGACGACCGCGAAGCCGAGCCACTCGGCCCGGCCGTCGAACGCGACCAGCATGACCAGCAGCATGGCGTACCAGGGGAACGGCGGTGTAGTCACGGCGAGCGCCACGCCGGTCATCACCACGGCACCACGCCAGGGCCGGTCCGGGTCACCGCGCAGCAGGACGGCCAGGGCGACCCCGGCCACGACCGCGAACGCCGCGACGAAACCCCACTTCCCCGGCACCACCGCGCCGAGCAGCAGGAACCGGGTGCCGTTGGCGTAGCCCTCCTCGTGCAGGTAGCCGGGCAGGAACCCGATCACCCCGCTGCCCACGGCCAGCACGTGCGGCAGGTACACGATCACGGTGGCGGCGATGCCCGCGCAGATCACCGCGACCGGCGGCGGCGCCGCAGCACGGCGGGCGCGATCAGCACCGGGGTGACCTTGGTCCAGATGGCCAGGGCCAGCAGCGCGCCCCCGGCCAGCGGGCGGCGCAGGGGCCCGGCGGCGAAGCCCGCCCCCGCGGGGGAGCCCGGCGATCCGGGCCGGGCCAGCAGGATCAGCGCGCCCGCGGTCAGTCCCGCGGCGAGCACGTCCACGTGGGCGTTGTTGCCCGCCTCCAGGGCCACCGTGGGGCACCACGCCCACAGCACCGCCAGCCTGGGGTCCCGGCCCACCTTCGGCAGGCCGTACACGAGCAGCAGGGTGACCAGCACCGCGCAGAGCGCGGCCCCCGCCTGGATCGGGGTGCTCCCGCTGCCCCCCGGCGACAGGTAGTGCACGGCCAGGAAGTACGCCTCGGCCACCGGCGGGTAGATGGTGTGCACGATGGGCCGGTTCATCCTGGTGCAGCCGGGGGCCGCGAGCTCGGCCGAGTGGTCCAGCCGCATCCCGGCCGGGACGCAGTGCGGGCCGTGGGCCGGCCAGAGGAACGGGTCGCGGAGCGAGACGAGCTGCGGCGCGGCAGGCGCGTACTGATACGGGTCGATTCCCGCGGCCTGGACCCGGCCGTCCCAGATGTAGCGGTAGGAGTCGTCGCTGCCCTGCGGCGCGGCGGTCAGCGCCGCCAGCTGGACGGCGATGCCGCCGATCACGATCAGGGCGACCGACCAGCGGACTGGCAAGCGCAGCACCAGCCAGGCACCGGCCGCGAACACGGCCCAGAGGATGAGCGCCAGCGGGGTGGTGCCGATCCTCGCGGTGACCGGCGCCGGGTGGACCGTGATGACGACCAGGATGGTGAGCGCGGCGGCCGCGGCCGCCGCCGCGGCGGCACGGAGCGTTCTGGCCACGGGTTTCCTGCTCATGAGTCGATGCCCCGGGACAGCGCGGCGAACCAGCGGCCGGCGTCGGTCCACACCTCGGTCACGGCCAGGCCGGCATGGAGGCCGAGCTCGCTGATCTGGTCGGCCCCGATCGACGCCCAGGGAAACCAGGAGCTGCACTGGCCCGCGTGGCTCAGCCGGACCATGTCCTTGGCCAGCGGCGCGCCCGGCGGCTCCACCTCGACCAGCGCCTGGCCGAGCGGCTTCAGCAGCTCGGCCACGCGGCTGAGCAGCGCATCGGGGTCACCGCCGATGCCGATGTTGCCGTCAGCCAGCAGGACCCGCGCCCACCGCCCGGTTCCCGGGACCGTGGAGAACACGTCCCGGTGCAGCGCCAGCGCGCCGCACGCCCGGGCCAGCTGCACGGCCGACGGCGTGATGTCGATGCCGAGGGCCGGCACGCCCCGCTCGGCCAGCGCCACGGTCAGGCGCCCGGGGCCGGAGCCCACGTCCAGCGTGTGCCCCTGGCAGCGGTCCAGGATCGAGGTGTCGCCCGGGATGACGTGCAGCCAGTCATCGATCCGCAGCGGGCTCCGGCGGCCGTCCGCGTACTCGATTTCCGGCCGCGCGAGGCCAGCAAGAGCGTCTTCGTACAGCTCACCGAGCACGCGGTCCCCTCCTTCCGGGTCTGGCCGGGACAGCAGCCCGGTCCGGTGGCAGCGGCGCCGAGCCTAACGGCCGGGACAGCGGAATGACCCTTACGGACCGATGACGGATCTGTCCCGGTCAGGGGCGCAAAGCCGCGTGCGGCATCTACGGTGGAGGGGTGAACACCAACCCCGACCGGCCGGGGCGCATCATCGTGGTCAACGATGACGCCACCCTGGCTGATGTCGTCGGGCGTTACCTGACGCGCGATGGGCACCACGTGGAATGCGTCGGCGATGGCTACGAGGCCCTGCGCCGGGTCGCCGCCGAGCCGCCGGACCTTGTCGTCCTCGACCTGATGCTGCCAGGCATCGACGGCCTGGAAGTCTGCCGGAGACTGCGCGCGCAATGGCCCATCCCGGTGGTCATGCTCACCGCGCTGGGCGAGGAGACCGACCGCGTGGTCGGCTTCGAGACCGGCGCCGACGACTACGTGACCAAGCCGTTCAGCCCTCGCGAGCTGGCCTTGCGGGTCCGGTCGGTGCTGCGCCGGGCCCGGGGCGGCGGGCTGCCCGACCCGCCCGCCCTCGAGGTCATCAAGGACGGCAACCTCGCGGTCGACCTGGGCGCGCACTCGGTCATGCTGGCCGGGAGCACGCTGTCCCTGACCTCCCGGGAGTACGACCTCCTGGTGTTCCTCATGCGCCGTCCCCGCCAGGCATTCAGCCGGGAGCAGCTGCTCGCGCACGTGTGGGGCTGGACCTTCGGTGACACCTCGACCGTGACCGTGCACATCCGGCGGCTGCGGGAAAAGATCGAGCCGGACCCGACCGCCCCCCGGCGGATCGTCACCGTCTGGGGCGTTGGCTACCGCTACGAACCAGGAGAAGCATGAAAGGCATCGACGCGCCCACCCTCTGGCAGGTGACGTACACCGTCGCCGGGGTCGCCGTCGCCTCGGCCGCGGCGGGCCTGCTCAGCGTCCGGCTGCTCGCGCGGCGCTCACTGGCCACGCTCCTGTTCGTGGTGGCCGCGGTGGTCATCGTCAGCACGAGCGCCGGGGTCGGGGTCATCGCCTACAAGATGATGATCTCCACGGACGACCGGAACGTCGTGCTGGCCGTCGTGGTCATCGCGGGCCTGGCGGGGTTCGCGGTCGCGCTGCTGGTCGGCCACCGGGTCACGGCGGCCAGCCGGGTCCTGCTCACCGCGGTCCGCAACGTCGGCAGCGTCGGCTTCTACGAGCCTCCCCAGGCCCACCTGCCCGCCGAGTTCGCCACCCTGTCCGACGAGCTGGCCCTGGCGCACGAGAAGCTCGCCGAGTCCCACACCCGGGAGCGGGCGCTGGAGGCCAGCCGCCGGGAGCTGGTCGCCTGGGTCAGCCACGACCTGCGCACCCCGCTGGCCGGGCTGCGCGCGATGGCGGAGGCGCTGGAGGACGGCGTGGTCGTCAACTTCGAGACGGTGAGCACGTACCACACGCAGATCCGCCGCGAAGCCGACCGGCTGTCCGCCATGATCGACGACCTGTTCGAGCTGGCCCGCATCCACGCGGGCGCGCTGCGGCTGTCCCGCCGGCTGGTCGGGCTGGACGACCTGGTGGCGGAGGCCCTGGCCAGCACCGAGCCGCTGGCCCGCGCCAAGGGGGTGCGGCTGCGCGGCTCCTCGGTGCGCGGGCTGCCGGTCCTGGTCAACGCCGATGAGTTCGGCCGGGCCCTGCGCAACCTGGTGACCAACGCGATCCGGCACACGCCGTCCGAGGGCATGGTCGAGGTCCAGGGTGACCTGCACCGCGGCATGGCCTGCGTCAGCGTGGTGGACGCCTGCGGCGGGATCCCGCCCGAGGCGCTGCCCCGGGTCTTCGACGTGGCGTTCCGCGCGGAGACGGCCCGCACTCCCGGCCCGGACAACAACGCCGGGCTCGGGCTCAGCATCGCCCGCGGCATCGTGGAGGCGCACGCGGGCCAGATCGCCGTGCAGAACATCGCGCGGGGCTGCCAGTTCGTGATCCGGCTGCCGCTGGCCCAGACGGCGGCCCAGCATACGGCCCCGATCGCGGAGCCGGGCTACGCCCGGCAGGCCGGCTGAAGCTCCCCGGCCCGCCCGCCCGGCCGGCGCTGGCCTTTCCACCACTGGCCGGGCGGCCACTGGCCGGGCGGCGCAGCGGGGCGCGGGCGAACTCGGTCATCCCGTCGGCGAACCTGGTCTCGGCGCGGAACCCGAGCCCGCGGGCCGCCGCCGCGGGTGAGGCCACGATGTGCCGGACGTCGCCGAGCCGGTAGCGCCCGGTCACGGTGGGATCGGGGCCGCCGAACACGCCGGCCAGCGCCGTCGCCATCTCGCCCACCGTGTGCGGCTCCCCGCTGGCCACGTTGAAGGCCCGCAGCGAGCCGGGCACCCCGGCCCGCAGCGCGGCCAGGTTGGCCCGGGCCACGTCGTGCACGTGCACGAAGTCGCGCCGCTGCTGGCCGTCCTCGTAGACCTGCGGCGAGCCGGCCCCCTTCCAGCGCGGACCGGAAGATCGCCGCCACGCCGGAGTAGGGCGTGTCCCGCGGCATCCGGGGCCCGTACACGTTGTGGTACCGGAGCGCGACCGCCGACCCGCCGGTCATCCGGGCCCAGGTGGCGGCCAGATGCTCCTGGGCGAGCTTGCTGGCCGCGTAGGCGTTGCGGGGATCGAGCGGCGCGTCCTCGGTGACGGTGGCCACGGTGAGCGGCGCCGAGCACTCCGGGCAGCGGGGCTCGAAGCGGCCCGCCTCCAGGTCGCTCACGTCCCGCGGCTGCCGGGCGGACCCGGCCGTGCCCGGGGCAGTCGTAGGCGCCTTCCCCGTAGACCACCATGGACGAGGCCAGCACCAGGCGGGGCACGCCACTGCGGCCCATGGCCTCGAGCAGCACCGCGGTGCCGGTCACGTTCACGTCGGAGTAGGCGGGCAGGTCGGCCAGATCGACGCCGAGGCCGACCAGCGCGGCCTGGTGGCACACGACGTCCGCGCCCGCCACCGCCCGGCGCACCGCGTCAGGGTCGCGGACGTCCCCCACCGCCAGATCGAAGTTGTCCGGCAGGTAATCGGGCCGCCCGGTGTGCACGGCCGGGGTCAGCGAGTCCAGGCCCTGGACCTCGTGGCCCGCCGCCCGCATGACATCGACCGCGTGGGAGCCGATGAATCCAGCGGCCCCGGTCACCAGTATTCGCATGACAGCAGCGAATCACGCGGTCAACCTGGGCTCCTACGCTGCGGGACGATACGTCACAGCTCTGTAAGGGTCGATCACGGTCCTCCCGGGCTACTGTCGCGCCATGAGGATCGACGTCATCCTGCCCTGCCTGAATGAGGCCGAGGCACTGCCCTGGGTTCTGGCCCGGATGCCGGACGGGTTTCACCCGATCGTGGCCGACAACGGCTCGACCGACGGGTCGGCCAGCATCGCGGTGGACCACGGGGCCACGGTCATCCGGGTGCCGCAGCGCGGATTCGGCGCCGCCTGCCACGCCGGGCTGGCTGCGGCGACCAGCGACATCGTCTGCTTCATGGACGCGGATGCCTCGCTCAACCCTCATGACCTGCCGCAGGTCGCCGACCCGGTCCGGCTCGGCTCCGCCGACCTGGTGCTGGGCCGCCGGATGACCCGCAGCCTGGGCAGCTGGCCCGTGCACGCCCGGGTCGCGAACAAGGTTCTCGCCGCCGAGCTCCGCCGCCGGACCGGGGTGCGCCTGCGCGACCTCGGGCCGATGCGGTGTGCCCGCCGTGCCCCGCTCCTCGCGCTGGGGCTCACCGACCGCCGCTTCGGCTACCCGCTGGAGATGGTGATGGCCGCGGCCGTCGCCGATTGGAGGATCGACGAGGTGGATATCCCCTACCTGCCCCGGTCTGGGCGGTCCAAGGTCACCGGCACGGTGGGCGGGACGGTGCGGACCGTCCGCGACATGCGCCGGGTGCTCGCCTCATGAACCTTGACGCCCAGCTCATCGTCCTGGCCAAGGCGCCGGTGCCGGGCCGGGTCAAGACCCGGCTCACCCCGCCGTTCACCCCGCAGGAAGCCTCGATGCTGGCCGAGGCGGCATTGGTGGACACGCTGGAGGCCGGGGCCAGCGCCTCCTTCGCCGGGCACACGCTGGCCCTGGATGACCAGCGGGCCGCGCCAGGCGCACTGCGGGCGGAACTGCCCGCCCGCTTCGAGGTGTCGGCCCAGCGCGGACGCGGGCTGGACGAGCGGATCGCTGCCGCCTTCGACGACGCGTACGCGCAGCTCGCCCTGCCCATCGTGCTGATCGGCATGGATACCCCCCAGGTCACCCCCGGGCTGCTGGAAACGGTGGCGCACCCGCTGGCCGCCGGGGACGCGGACGCGGTCTTCGGCCCGGCCGAGGACGGCGGCTTCTGGCTGCTGGGCCTGCGCGGCCCGATCCGGAGCTGATCCTGGGCGTGCCGATGTCGGCGGATGACACCGGCCAGGTCCAGCTGGACCGGCTGCGGGCCGCGGGCTTGCGGGTCCGCCAGGTGCCGGAGCTGCTCGACGTGGACACGGCCGCGGACGCGGAGCGTGTCGCGCGCCAGGCTCCCGGCAGCCGGTTCGCGGCCACCCTGGCCGGCCTGCTCCCGGCCGACCGCTCCCAGCCCGCCCTCACCGGACGCCACCATCAGGCCCGGCCGGCCCCGGCGGCCGCCCTGGGGTAAGCGCGGGCGGGTAAGCCCACCGGCTCGGCGGCCGGGCGGCCTGCGGCGCGGTCGGTGGCGATCAGCCGGTAGCACACCTCCACCAGCAGCAGGCCGACCACCGCCTCGAGGATGCCCTCACCAACCGAGCGGACGACCAGGGTGGTGACGACGTTGGTCGGGACCGGCCGGATCGGGCAGGACGGCCACGATCCCGTTGGTCACGATCAGGGGCAGGGTCGCGAACGCCGCAACCCGCCAGAAATGCGGCCGGACCAGGTGCGCGGACCGGCGGAGACCCGCCACGGCGGCCAGGCGCTCGATCTCGATGACCGGCCCGACTACGGCCAGCAGGGTGAGGGCGACCAGCCCGGGAATGACCAGGGCCACCAGCCCCACCAGGATGATCACGGTGGCCAGCAGGTCGGCCAGGATCAGCGAGCCCCAGGGCAGCGACCGCAGCACGTCACGGATCGGGGTGCCGTGCGCGTCGTGTTCCGTCTCCCCATGCTCGGTATCACTGACCAGCCGGCACAGGAAGCCGGACAGGAACACCGCGCCGAGCAGGCTGACCGTCGAGGTGGACAGGGAGCCGAGCAGCGCCGCGGTCAGGTTGACCCTGTCGAGGAGATGATCGGCGGCCAGCTCCGCCGCCACGGTCACGGCGGACACCACGATCGAGACGGCCAGGATTGGCCAGGCGTGCTGCCGGGCGGTACGCACGACCGCGGCGGCGATCGGCCGGAACCGCAGCGGCGTATCCCGTGACGTCATGACAGGTGACGCTACGTGATTCGCTCGTCGCCGGCCCCCGCCGGGTACCCAGCGTCTGCGTGACGACCGGGCCGCTACTCCTGGGCGGGCAGCTCGGTCATGAGGTCGTCGGCGGTCTCCATGCCGGCCTTCCAGACCGAACGGGCGATGATCTTGGAGGGGTCCGCCCGGTGCGCGTAGTGCCTGGCCACCTTGGTGCCCTCACCGAGCAGGCCCTCCGACAGCGTGGTCGGCTGCAGGCCCAGCGCGAGGAACTGGTCGTTGCGGACGATCAGGTCGTTCTCCTCAGCCTCGCGCCGCGGGTTGGGCAGGTAGGCGATGTCCACGCCCATCACGTCGCCCACCATCTTGGCCAGGTCGAGGACCCGGTGGGTCTCCGTGATCTGGTTGAGCACGCGGGGCCGGTCCCCCGCCTCAGGCGGGTTACTGATGGCGAGCTCGATGCACCGCACGGTGTCGCGGATGTGGATGAACGCGCGGGTCTGGCCGCCGGTGCCGTGCACCGTCAGCGGGTGGCCGATGGCGGCCTGCATCAGGAACCGGTTGAGCACGGTGCCGTAGTCGCCGTCGTAGTCGAACCGGTTGATCAGCCGCTCGTCCTGGCTGGTCTGGTCGGTCTGGGTGCCCCACACGATGCCCTGGTGCAGGTCGGTGATGCGCAGCCCGTCGTTCTTGGCGTAGAACGCGAACATGAGCTGGTCCAGGGTCTTGGTCATGTGGTAGACCGACCCCGGGTTGGCCGGGTGCAGGATCTCCCGCTCCAGCTCACCGTCGGGCGTGGGCACCTTCACGGTCAGGTAGCCCTCGGGGATGGGCGCGCTGCCGGACCAGCCGTACCCGTAGACGCCCATCGTGCCCAGGTGCGCCAGCGCGGCGTCGATCCCGGTCTCGACCAGCGCGGTCAGCAGGTTGTGGGTGGCCCGGACGTTGTTGTCCACGGTGTAGCGCTTGGTGGCCGTGGTCCGCATCGAGTACGGCGCGGCGCGCTGCTCGGCGAAGTGCACGATCGCGTCCGGGCGCAGCTCCGCCAGCAACCCGGCCAGCCGGTCGTACTCGGTGGCGAGGTCGAGGCTCACGAAGCCGATCTCGCGGCCGGAGACCTCCCGCCAGACCCGGATCCGCTCGCCGATCGGCCTGATCGGCGTCAGCGACTCCACTTCCAGGTCGATGTCGATCTTGCGACGGCTCAAGTTGTCGATGATGGTGACATCGTGTCCGCGGTCCGACAGGTAAAGCGAAGTCGGCCACCCACAGAAACCATCGCCGCCAAGAACCAGAACGCGCATTCCGACTCCCATCACGTTCCGCCGATTGCAGGGACGCCCTTCGGCCTATGCCGTTGGGGCCGGGGACTTCAAGGTGGGACAGCATGACCCAGGGCCGTGGCGTCCCGTGGCCGGCCAGTCTACCCGGGCGGGCTCCCGGGAGCCCGCCGACCAGATCTACTCAAACACCGCAGATCGCCATGGTCGCCGCCCGCCAGCGATGGCATCCTAGCCAGGCTGGGAGCCCAGCACCAGCGAACAGGCAAGGCCGCCAGCCGGCGGCCTTGCCGGCTACCTACCCCGATTGTGCCGCTTTATCAGCCCAGACGATGGTTTCGTTACCGCACCTTCTCAGCCTCCGTCGGCACCGAGTGAGATGAGTCACAGGAGAACCGGCGGGCTCCAGCGGCTGGACCGGACGTAACGGGGCAGAAACATCCGCCGTGGACGATGGGAACATGAGACGGCGGCGTATTCAGGTGGGATGCGATTTCACCTGCCTGGCCGCGATCGACACGCCGGTCGTCTTCCAGGTGCAGCCCCGCCGGCCCGCGCCCGTGGTCCCGGATGAGCCCGTGGTCCCGGATGAGCCCGTGGTCCCGGATGAGCCCGTGGTCCCGGATGAGCCCGTGGTCCCGGATGAGCCCGTGGTCCCGGATGATTATCTGGCCGTGGATCACGAGCGCTGGTCGGTGCAGCCCCCCATGGAACTGCACAGTTATACCGACCTCTACGGCAATCCGTGTGCCCGGGCCGTGCTTCCCGCGGGCCGGTCCAGCGTCGGCTACCACGCGGTGGCCGACGTTCCCGACGCCACCGAGGACGCGGATGAGGACGCCGCCGAAGCCAAGCCCGACGCGCTGCCCGACGACACGCTGATCTACACGCTGCCCAGCCGGTACTGCCTGCCCGACGTGCTGGGCAATGAGGCGTGGTCCCGGTTCGGCACGCTGCCCCCCGGCTACCGGAGGGTCCAGGCCATCTGCGATTACGTGCACGGCCATCTGGAGTTCAGGTACGGCAGCAGCACCTCGCTGTCCACCGCCGCGGACGTCTACGCGGCGGGCCGGGGCGTCTGCCGGGACTTCACCCACCTGGCCATCTCGTTCTGCCGGGCGCTGAACATCCCGGCCCGCTACGTCTTCGGGTACCTGCCCGACATGGACGTGCCCCCGGACCCGGCGCCGATGGACTTCGCGGCCTGGATGGAGGTCTGGCTAGGCGGGCGGTGGTGGTGGTGGACCTTTGATCCCCGCAACAACATGCGCCGCAAGGGCCGCGTGGTGATCGGCCGGGGACGTGACGCGTCGGACGTGGCCATGGCGACGACGTTCGGCGGCCCGGTCCTGGAATCGATGGTGGTTCAGGCTGAGGAGGCGCCCGGATGACACCCGATCCCCAGCTCCTGAGGTCTCGGCTGCTCGACCACCGGCTGCTCGACCACGGCTGCTCGACCACCGGCTGCTCGACCACGCCTGGGTCGAGGTCGTCGTGCGCCGGGCCCGGGACGCGATCGCGGTGCCGTTCGACCCCTGCCACGGCCGGCGCGCGGGCAGCAGCTACGTCACGGTCGCCACCGGCCGCGACTACAGCGACGTGGCGCCGACCTCGGGCAGCTACGTCGGCACGTCCGGCAGCCGCCTGACCGCCGAGCGCCGGGTCGGCGTGCTGGCGGCCGCCTGAGGCACCCCGGTGGGGCACCTGGCGGCCCCCTGGAGCGCCGGGCTCAGGTCCGGTTGCCCCGGATCGTGTTGCGCGAGCCGTTGTTCACGATCGGCCGGCCGGTGTTCGGCAGCCACCGGCCTCTCCGGTTCAGGCCGACGTAGTTGTTGATGATCAGGTTGCGGGTCGTGCCGGCCCGCAGCAGGACCCCGATGCCCGTGTTGCCGCTGATCAGGTTGGCCGGCCTCACGCGGGTGGTCCCGATGACGTTGGCGTGGGCGTGACCGGTCAGCAGGACGCCGCCCTTCTGGTTGCCCAGCGCCGACAGGCCCAGTATCTCCGTGCCGATGAAGCTGGTGAACACCTGGTTGCCGTAGGCGCCGGCGGAGATGGCCACGCCGTACCCGGCGTTCCCGGAGAACGTGTTCTGCGGGATCACCGAGCGCAGCGGGCCGCCGATGACGTTGCCGTGCGCAGTGCCGTCGATCCGCAGGCCGTCCCCGCCGTTGGGCAGCGGGCTGTCGCCCTTGGTGGTCAGGCCGGCGATGTCCGGGTCCACGGTGACGCCGGACGCGTTACCGCCCAGCTCGATGCCGTTCTTCCGGTTACCGGAGAACACGTTGGTGCGGACCAGGTTGTTACCCCCGGTGGCCGTGATCAGCAGGCCGTCCCGGCCGTTCGGCGCGGCGCCCTTGAAGGCCAGCAGCCCGCCGAACGTGTTGAACGTGGTGAACCCGCTCACCGTGCCGGTGACCTCGATCCCGTTGAGGCCGTTGCCGGCGGACACGTTCCCCAGCGGGATCACGCCGCCGACCTGGGTGTCGGTCGAGGACCCCTCAACCAGGATGCCATCGAGCCGGTTGCGGACGATCGCCGTGTTGTTGGCGCCGACCCCGAAGAAGTTGCCCTGCACCACCGTGCCCCGGGCGTCGGTGACGCGCAGCCCGTCCTGCTTGTTGCCGCTAACCACGTTGTAGTACACGAACGGGTTGTTCACGAACTTGCAGCCGACCAGCGAGTTGTAGTTGGCCGAGTCGATCCACACGCCGCTGGCGCCGTTCCCGAGAACGGCGTCGCCGTTGGCCGTGGTGCCGATGAAGTTCCCATTCAGCTCGTTGTGCCCGGCACCGGCGTCGATGAGCACGCCGTTAAGACCGTTAGAGGAAATCAGGTTGCCCAGCGGCGGGACCACGAAGACCGGTGTCACGGTGCCCTTGCTGCCGGTCGGGTTGTTCGCCGCGCCGGTGGCGGAGTCCACGAACGCGGTACCGCCGATCTCGTTGGCGTACGAGCGCCCTGTGATGGCGAGGCCGTTGTAGCGGTTGGGGATGGCTGACGTGCCGGCCGGGTTGGTCCCGATCCGGTTGTCCTGGACGGTGTTGATCGAGGATCCGGACAGCGTGATGCCGTTCCCGCTATTGCCGGAGATCACGTTGGAGACCGCCCCGGACTTGCCCGTCAGGTTCTCGCCGATCGTGTTCCCGTACGAAGACGCCGCAACGAAGACCCCGTCCCCGTGGTTGCCGAACGCGGCACCGGAGGGGCTGAGGCCGATGTAGTTGCCGCCGAGGGTGATGTTGCTGGCCTCCAGCGTGACCCCGTCGCCGCCGGCGTCGTCCACCGCGAGGGCCAGCAGCCGTGAGCCGGACGAGCCGGGCGCGAACTCCAGCCCGGCCTGCCCGCTGGCGTCGATCTCCACCACCGGCGCGCCGCTGGCGTAGCCGGGGGCCGTCGTCCCGTCGATGGTCGTGTTCCGGGAGACCGGCGGCAGCGGGCTGGACAGCGTGATCGTGCCGCGGACCGCGAACCTGATCAGCACGGGACGGCCCGGCAGGCTGGCGTTGGCCGTGGTGATCGCGGCCCGCAGCGACCCCGGCCCGGCGTTGCCGAGCCTGGTCACGGTCAGGGTCCGGGCGTAGGCGGGCGGGGGATCCCGGTGGGGCGCCGGCTGGTGGCGGGAGCCGGCCGGGTGGCCGCGGCGGCGGTGACCGCTCCCCCGGCCATCACGCCGGACGCTGCGAGGCTCGCCGCGGCCAGGGCCGCGCCCGCGGCCCGCACCGGCAGCCGTGGCACGAAATGGCCTTTACGGACAATTGTTCCGTGCCGCGAGCGCACATGCGTGACGATACTGAACACGATTATCCCGCTCCCCCCTAGATGGCATCACGCAGGAATATGCGCAGGCAGATCGCCCGGCAAACCTTTCGGGGAACTCACCCGTATTCAGTATTTGAAATCCTCTTAATTAGCCCGCTGGCCGGATAGAGGGGGTCAGGGCTGATCCCCCGGCGGGGTGACATCCCCGGGCGTCTGGGGGGTGCTGCCGGGGACCGGGTCGCCCGGCGGCCGGTCGTCGAAGGACACCTCGATGTGCTGTTCCTCGCGCCGCTGGTTCTGCAGCGCCTGCAGCGCCATGCTGGCCCGGTCGGCCTCGGTGAGCGGTGGCTGGACGATGGAACGCGGCCACAGCCGCCGGGTCAGCACCACGTTGATCTCGGCCGCGTACACGGTGATCTGCACGGCCACGTTGATGTAGGCCACCAGGCCCAGCACGGTCGCGAAGTAGCCGTAGACGGAGTTGCTGTGCAGGAAGTGGTGCACCAGGTAGGTGCCGACGATCTGCAGCACGGTCCAGGCGATCCCGCCCGCCACCGCCCCCGGTACCAGCTTGTGGGTCGGGACGCCCTTGGGGGTGAGCACGCGGAAGGCAATGAGGTACATGCCCACGTTGACCAGGGCGGCGGCGGCCTCGGCCAGGACCACGAAGATCGCGGCCTTCTGGCCGTAGGTGTTGAGGGCGGCAGCAGGGTGGTCAGGATCACGCCCACGCCGAGCACGCCGAGGAACTCCATCGCGCGGCCGAGCCGCTGGAAGTACCCGGGCCGGGCTGGGCCGGGCAGGTTCCAGGCCTGCTCCATCGTGACAGGCGGCCGGGCCAGCCCCGTTGCCCCCCAGACCACGCCGGCCAGCCCGACGATGAGCCCGATCATGCTGGACCGGCGCAGCTCCTGCACATTGCCGGTCAGCCGGCTGCCGATCTGCGGGACCTGGCTGGCCACCGCGTGAGACGTCTTGCCGGAAGGCCGCGTCAACCGAGGCGGCCAGGCCCAGCACGGTCACCAGGACCAGCAGCAAGGGGAACAGGGCGATGAAACTGGAGTACGCGAGGTTCGCGACCAGCACGCCGCCGTTATCGTCGCCGTACTTCTTGAACACGGCGAAGACGAACGCCGTGGGCGTGAAACGCTGCTGGGTCGCATCGATCCGGCGGATGACCCGCTCAACTGGATTCACCCCGACCACCCGCCTCCGACGGGCGGAAACTGCCCCTGGCTGGCCTGGTCAAACGTGGGTCAACCGGGGGCCGGACCGGGGGCGCTCCGGTGCCTGCGGCCTAGCCCGCGGGCAGAGGGTCCCCTCCCGCGGGGAGGATGTCCCCGGTTTCCAGCAGCGTCTTCAGATCGGACATGATGCGCGGCCAGCCCTCGCTCATGCCCGGCAGCACGGCACTCCCGGGCCCGAAGCCGTCGTGCAGCACGGTCAGCTTGACCATGTCCCCGAACGGCTCCAGGTCGAACGTCACTTTCGAGCGCGGCTCGCTGGCGACCTTGGCGAGGTGCTCGTCGCTCACGTCATAGGCGGCCGCCCATTCCGGCGTGAACGTGTGCCAGGTATAGGACAGCCGGCGGTAGGGGTCGGTTTCGAGAGGGCGTGATCATGGGGAGGGGCGGGAATTCAGCGCCAGGGCCGTGGCCTGGCGGATCCCCCCCACGCCGCTCATCTGCGCACGCCGCCACGGGGCGACACCCTCGATCTCAGTCTCCAGCGAGAAGCTCAGGACCGTCCTGATCAGCACGATCAGGCCCAGGACCAGGACGTTATCGAGGGTGGGCGCGACGGCCACCGTGCGGACAAGGTCGGCCGCCACGAGGACCTCCAGCCCGAGCAGCAGGGTCCCGCCGAAAGCGGCGCGCAGCGTCACATAGGCCGTGCCCGCGCGGCCTGACCGCCGCCACGCCACCAGGGCCAGCACGAACGACCAGACGATGCCGACGACCAGGACCGCGGCGCCCAGCGCCTCGAAGCCCTGGGCGACGTGATCCATAAACTGGCTGAACGTCTCCCCTGATGACTGGGGGGACGCCTCAACGAGCATCATCGCGGTCAGGCGGCACCCCCGGTCAACGCGCCAGTATCCGGCGAACGGGGCATGGTGCCACGGTCGCCGGCCTTGCCCCGGCCACATCACCCGGCACGGATGAGGACGCCGAGCCTGCCGCTTACGGGTTTTGCAGAGCCGTCGCGTGTATCTGCCCGGCCGAGATCTCCACGCTCCGGCTGAACATGCCGACGCCCTCAGGACCCTTCACCTGCACCGGCACCAGGCTGCAGGCCGTGTGCGCGGTTGTGCACTGGCTGGGGCCGGTGTGGTCGCCGATACCGAGCTGGCCAGCGTTGTTCTCCCCCCACGTCCAGATGCTGCCGTTGGCCAGCCGCGCCATGCTGAACCCGCCGCCCGCCGCGATCGAGACCACGTTGCGCAGGTACCCCTGCCCGTTCGGGCCGACTACCCGGCTCGGCAGGTTGTCGAATTCTTCCGACCTCCCGTTGCCGAGCTGCCCGTAGTCGTCTATTCCCCAGGACCAGACGGTCCCGTTGGAGCGGAGCGCCATCACGTGCAGCCCGTAGGCGGACGGTTCAGCCGAGATACCCACCACATCCCTCAGGTGCCCGACGCCCTTGGGCCCGCTGACCTGGACGGGGACTGAGCTGCAGGGAAGGCTCTCGTCGGCGAAGGGGCTGTAGCACCGTTCGGGCCCGGGCCTGGCCTGCCCCAGGTCGGCGAACGCATCGGATCCCCAGGCCCAGACGGTGCCATCGGCGCGCAGCGCCACATCGAAGTCGGCGCCACCCGCGATGGCGACGACATGGCTGAGCACTCCCTTGCCGCCGGGTCCAACCACTTCGACCGGCCTCGTGCTGCAGCCGACGGGTGCGTAGCGGCTGTAGGGCTGGCGCTCCCGGGGACCCGAGTGGGTGCCGATGCCGAGCTGGCCGGAGACGTTGATCCCCCAGGTCCACACCGTGCCGTTGGATCGCAGCGCGAGGTTGTTGTCGCTCGTACCGGCGATGGCGACGACGTGGGAAAGCGTTCCTCTGCCCGACGCACCCACGACCGGGACGGGCAATTTGCTGCAGACATCGCGCGGGCCCGGTGGCTCGCCCTGGAAGGTCGGGCAGTGAGCCGGACCGTCCACCGTGCCGTGGCCCAGCTGACCCCAGACATTGTCGCCCCAGGTGAAGACCCGGCCGTCGGCGTTCAACGCCGCACTGGCCACGTTGCCCGAGAAGATAGCGGTCACGCGCGACAGATAGCGATGTCCGCCCGGGCCCCTGACCATCACCGGCGCATTATGGGACTGCTGGCTGCCGATGCCCAGCTGACCCTGGTCATTTCCTCCCCAGGCCCAGACCCGGCCCCTTCGCGTCAGCGCCAGGCTGCCATCGGTACCGGCCGAGATAGCCGCGACCGGTCCGCCCAGCCGGGTGATGTTCAGGGGAACCGGGGAGTTCTTTTCATTGCCCTGGCCGAGTTCGCCGGTCTGGTTGTCGCCCCACGCGAAAGCGAGGCCGGACTGGATAGGTGACTGGCCCGGCCCCGTATGCGGATGCGATTGTGGCGCCGCCTCAGCCGGTGACCATACTGTGCCTATCGACACCGTGCCTATCGACACGGCAGCCAGCGCGGCGCAGGCCACCCGGGCGCGGGCTCGCCAAGCCCCCGGACTCCCCGACATGAACCCAGATGTCATCTCGTTCCCCCGCATTTTCCCAGCTCAGCTGGCCCCTCCAGCGCGAGCGAGTGTAACTGCGCGCCGGGAGATGTCCCCCGCCGACACGTCGGGGATCTGCATGGGCATGCTCCTGGCTGACCGGAGAATCCTGCTCCTGGCCGACCGGAGAATGAGGAAGATCGTTCCCGCATTTACGGATTAATCGCTACCTGCCCGTCCTCAATGGCGGCCATAAGAAGCCGCTCCCATTGCTCCTCGTCCTGCGCATGGCGTAAGCCAGAACCCCCCGGGCATTCCCCCGGGCGGGGGACGCCCCTCGGGGCGGCCCTGTCTAAGTTCGCTTTACGCGCCTGCCGCAGCAGCCCGCGTGTCCCGCACGTCTGACCGGAAGGGGACCGCCGTGGCCGAGAACAGGTCGTCCATGAACCCTGCGCGCCGAGGACAGGGAGCACCCCGGCCCCAGCAAGGCAGCGGATCACCCGGCCGTCCCGGAACCACGGGATGGTCAGCAGGCCGATCACGAATGGAGCGGCGGAATTGGTCAGATCGCCGCGCTCGTCGGGGCCACCTATGAACGGGCGCTGGGCAGCAGCGGCGACGGTCCAGCGGTCTGGGGTTATGGGACGGTGGCCCGGCTGAGCGGTCATCTCGCCGCCATGCACCGGGCCGTTTACCCGGCCGCCCGCCGGCAGCTCGGTGAGAACCAGCAAGTGCTCCTGCGCTGCCGTGCGGAGGCACGGGAGACCGCGTGGGCGCTCCGCGTCCTCCAGAGCCACCTGACCGGCGACGGCGGCACCTCCGCCCGCGAGCCCGGGACCGTGGACAGGTGGCTGCAACAGTGCCTGGATGAGTACCGCTCTGCGGAACAGACGCTGATCACCCGGATACAACCGCGGCTGACTGCCCAGGAGCACGAACGGCTGGCCGCCGGCTACCGGGCCGCGCTGACCCGCGCACCGACGCGCCCGCACCCGCGCGGGCCACACGCAGGCTGGCCTGGCCGGATCGCCTTCCGGGTCCACGCCCTCTGGGACGGCCTGCTCGATGCTGTCGATTCGCGGCCGGGCGTGAGCCGTCCTGAACGAGGGCGCTATTGGCTCAGCGGCGGTCCAGCTACTGAAGAGCCTCGGCGCCCGCGTGACCGCGGTCTGCGACACGGACCACGTGGAGCTGGTCAGTAGCCTGGGCGCCCGGCCGGGTCACCGACTACACGGCCGGGGATTTCACGGAGGACGAGCAAAAGTACAACGCGGTCTTCGGCTCGGTGGGCAAGAGCTCCTTCAGCCAATGCAAACGGCTCCTGAAACCGGACGGAATCTACATCTCGTCGGAGCTGGGCCCGCTGGCCCAGAACCCGTTCCGGGCGATGATCGCTCCGCTGCATGGCGGCAAGAAAGTCATGTTCCCCATGCCGGGCACACCGCACACCGGGTACTGGTGGGCTTAGGCGCGGCAACGTGCCGTGGGGGTCACCGGGGTAGGGCCACGGCGGTGGCGACATCGAAGCGACAGCCTGACCTGCCAACCGTGCCTGCGGACGACGGCTGGGTGCGGGGTGTGGCCACTGCGCAACGGCAACCCGCACAGCCGAGGCTCCCCAGAGCTGTGCCGCCCACCCTTGACAGGGCTCACGCGACGTCTTGAATGGAGCTGTGGTGCGCATCCGCCGTGGTCTTTCACCAAGACCGCAGGCTTGGGGGGCTTGGCCATGGAAAGGCATCCTGACGAGAGGCTCATCCGCGACGATTGCCCGGTAACAGAGCGCCAGGTGGCATACTCGCTCGATCGTTTGTCCGTGGCGGTTAAAGAGATGAGTCGGCTGATCGAGACCCGGCCGTCCAACGCGATCGAACGCGTGCTGGCCGGCCTCGACAATGCTGTTGATTACACCAGCATCGGAATCGAGGACGTGCACCAGCTCCGCCTGTGGCGCGCCAACGCTCACTGGCTTGTCACCGAACTCGACGCCGCCACCCGTTCCTTTCACCAGGCCGAGCAGCAGCTCGGGCGGCGGATCGGCGCGGCCCTGGCCAGCTGGGAGCAACGCTTCGAGGTATCAAGTCCTGGCCCAGCGGGACGTTCGACGGCCACGATCGGCCGCCAGAGCCGACTCCGGGGACTTCTCCGCCGGGGACCGGCCGTGGCGCCGCTGGACGGCGTACAGGAGGATGCCTTTGCGCCGCTGGACGGCGTACAGGAGGATGCCTTTCCGGAGCGGCCGGAATTGACCGCCGTGCCTCCACTAGCACATGAACCTCCTCCGGCCGTACCCCAGGCCCGTGACGCTGACATCGCGGCCCGCGTCCTCGGACCCCTGGAGCTGAGTGTTGCCGGGGCACCCGTCTCGAGATGGAGCAGCCTCAAGGCTCGGGCCGTGTTCCAGTATCTGCTGATTCACCAGGACCGGCCGGTCAGGCGCGAAGCATTGATGGAGCTCGAGTGGCCTAATCACAGTCATAATTCAGCTCGCAATAACCTCAATGTCGCACTGTGCAGTCTGCGCAACACTCTCGACTGGAGAGGGTTAGACACTCAGGCTGTCCTGCACAAAGAGGGGTGCTATCTGCTCAATCCTGCGCTGAGGTGCTGGACAGATCGTGGCGAGTTCCTTTCGATGACCCGAGACGCCCAGCGAGCCCGCCAGGCGGGTAGTACCCAGAGGGCAATCAGCGCCTGCCGCTCGGCTGTCAACCTGTACCGCGGGCCACTCTTCGAGGACGATCTCGACGGTGAATGGTTCCTTCCGGAACGCCGCCACCTGGAGGAATTGTACCTGCAGGCACTCGAGTACCTCGCCGAAGCTTATTGCGATAGCGGCCAGCTCCTGATGGCTGTCGAGCTCGGGCAGCAGGCCATAAGCACCGACCCGTGTTACGAGGCAGCACATCGGCTGCTCATGCGCTGTTATGCCCGGCAGAACCAGCAGCAGCTGGTGAGCCGCCAGTACCGGCTCTGCGCCGCTGCGCTGCATGACGAGCTGGACGTCTCTCCCACCACGGAGACCGTTCAGCTGTTCCGTACCCTCACATCGGCAGCCCGAGCGTAATCTTATGCGCTAATTAAGCGCCGGGCCGGATATTAAGCGCAAAACTAATCCGGCATTATGCACGCGGCTTAGTGGGCTCTTAATTGCCGTGCGGCATCGTAACGGCGTGTACCTGGCCTCTGGTCCAGGACGACCAGCGGAAGGAGATGCGGCATGACTGAAAAGTGTGCGCGTGGTAAAAAATACGAACCCTCAGTGTGCTGGCCGGACGATCCGGACTACCTCGACGGCAAGACCGAAATCGAGCTGCCGTCAGAGCGATCACCAAGGTGTTCTGGGACGCCGACATTATCGATCTCGACGACAGGAACAAGCACGACGATCATTGGCACAGAGGAGGTCTTCCTGGTTCGCTTCCGCGTCGAGCTCCGCGGCAGGCTCTGGAAGTGCATGACCGGCGACTGGCTGTTCGACGTCGGGTTCAAGCCCATCGGACCTGGACACGGCTTCTACCTGGCCGCGCTTCTTCCCGGCGACCCCAACTTGGGATTATCCGGGCTGGAGAGGCTGTGACACTCTGTGCATCGAGCGGGTCGTTACCGTTCCGGCAGGCACGATCAAGATCGATGGTGACACGGAGGTCTACGAAGTAGCAGCAAAGGTCGAACTGCGGTGCTGCGACGGCCACGTCGCGGTCGCTGGCTACGAGGCGCTCGAAGAGTACGAGTTCTTCAGGGGTGCCTGAGGCGGATACCACCCGTCCACCCGGGGTCCGGCGCCTGCGGGACCGGGCCCCGGCGGACGACATCGCAGAGTAGTGAGGAGGTGGGTATCCAGTGCCCGACGAGGATCTGACATCTATCCCCGGCCTCCAGGCAAATCACCGGCGCGCGCTGGCCGGCAAGCTGGAGATCACCAGCCTTCGCGCCCTGGCGGACGCTGACCAACGCGCTCTGTACAACGCATTGGGGAGTCTCCGCCCCCGTCCTTCGCTGACCCGGATCGCGGCCTGGCAGAACGAGGCCCGCAGCAGGCTCAGTGACGCGGCGACCAGCGATCCGGACTGGCACACGACAGCCTCATTTGCGGTGATCTTCGCTGAACGCTACGTGGATGGCACCTGGGAACGCCGGCTGCGAAGCGGAGCAAACGGAGGTAGAACCCGCGCCAGAACCCCGCCAATGGCCAGGCTGGGACTGCGGGCCACTATGTGACTGGATGCTCGGCCAGCTTGATCAGCCGCCGGACAAGGCAACTCCCGAAGCCGGCGCGGCTGAGGAGACTGGTGCGGCTCCCGCAGCCGAGCCCGCCGCTAGCGCCGCGCCCGCTCGCGCTGCCCGGGCCGAGCTGCGCATCGACAGCGTCACGATCACCGATGCTCGTCGGGAACTAAACCTGATCAGGGCCGGCCATGTGGTCGCGGCGGCGCCAGAGGATCTACACCCCCCCGGTGCGGCTGAACCTCACCGTGAGCGGGGGACGATCAGGCCAGCAATTGGAGGCGGCCGTATGGTTCCGCCGCCAGGCCGCGCCCGGCTGGAGCCGCAGGATCCCGTGAGCCTTTCCCCCTCAGGTCAGGGCGAGTTCGACTTGTCCTCGGGTTCCCGCAGGCGCCCATGATGTCAGGTTGCTGGCCTGGGCGACCGACCCTGGCGCCACCCTGGCTGCCGTCACCCTGCCCAGGCTGGCCTTCGGTCATTGAGACCCGCACACAGCCGATCGCCCGGACCACGATCCCGCCGGATGTCAGATAGCCACCCCTTTGTTCGGCAGATGCCGGTCGAACCACGCTTGGGTTCGCTGGAGCGCGTCCAGCAAATGCGCGCGCTCGACCGGCACGTGGCCCTCCCGCGGGTAGACGACGAGCTCACATTCCGTGCCGGTCAGCGCGATCGCGCCAAAGAGTTCCTCCCCCTGCCCCGCCGGGGTGCAACGGTCCATCTGGCCCTGGATCACCAGCGTCGGCGTCTGACACCGGTGTGCATGGAAGACCTGTGAGCGCTCGGGGAATTGGCCCGCCGGGGCAGACCAGGCACCGTCGAGGATCATCTCGGCATAGCCTGCCACCTCCGACGTAAGGAAGAACGACTGGTTGTTCGCGACGACCGAGAACGCGACGGCTGCCTTGAAACGATCGGTCTGGGTCACGGCCCATCCGGACATGAAGCCGCCGTATGACAGACCGGAGATGCCGAGCCGATCGGGGTCGGCGACCCCATCCGCGATGCACCGTTCGACGCCCGACATGATGTCCTCGAAGTCCTTTCCCCCGGAATCGCCGATGACGGCCTGAGCGAACGCGTGGCCCCGGCCGGTGCTCCCTCGCGGGTTCGGCAGCAGGACGGCGTAACCGGCCGCAGCAAGCAGGACCGCGTTCGGTTCCGAGTCGGAGAACACGGCGTTCCAGCACCACGTCGGCCCCCCGTGCACGAGCACGAGCATCGGAAGGGGGCCGGTCGCACCGGCCGGGGTCAGCAGCCGCCCCTCGATCTCGAGGCCATCGGTCGAGGCCCAGCGGATGGTACGGACGTCGGGGAACTCGACCCCATCGACGATCTCATCGTTGAACGAGGTGAGACGGACCCAGGTGCCGCCGTCGGGATCGAACCGGGCGAGCTTGGGGGCACGCCGTGCGCCTCGTGGGTCGTCAAGACGACGGCGCCGCCGTTCGTGACGGCTACCTGCGGCTTGCAGACATCGGCACCGATGTACTCCTCGGCCGGCCCAGGCTTCCTCACGGCCTCCGTCAAGCCGGATCCGTCCCCAGGCCGTGCCGGTCCCGTGCATCCGGCCATAGGCGAGCGACTCCTCATCGCACCAGGTTGCGACGCCGACCGTCTCGAGCCCCGGCCACGGGTCGGAGACGGAGCCGTTCGAGAGGTTGACGATCAGGACGCTCCCGTTGAGCAGCGCGGGGTCGCTGAGTAGCCCTCGATCACCGAGGCGTGCCGTCCATCCGGCGACAGAGCGAGTCCCTTGAGCTGCCACCGGGGCTCGTACAGGATGTCCGCCGTGCGGGACTGGAAATCGACTCGGGCGAGCCTCGACCGGTACCAGCCGTTGCCGGTCGGGTTCTCCGCGACGAGGGCGACGGCCGTGGCACCCGCACCGTTCCAGTTCGACCTCCCACACGCTCCATCCGAGGGGACCCACCTCGGTGACGCCGCCTGTCGTCAGATCGACCATCAGCAGGCGGCGCCACGCACCACTCGAACGCCGGATCCCACGCTCGAGTTCCGACGCGCCGCCAGTGACGAATGTCCCGGACACCTCCCGGGAATACGAGCCCGGATCGGCGGCGACGACCAGCAGACGGTGACCGTCAGCCGACCAGACCAGTTGCTCGGCCGATCCCGGGAAGCTCGCCGCGAGGGCCCGCTCCTTCCCGGGCACCATCGTGTACGGGAGGTGGTGGCCAGCCATGGCGCGATCCGAGATGTAGGCCAGACGCGATCCGTCCGGTGACCAGATGGGATGGGTGTCGGCCCAGGGACCGTCGGTGAGCCGAAGGGGGCCAGCATCCCCCTCGACGATCCAGAGGTCGCTCGGCTGTGTTACCCCGTGTTCGGAAACCACCGCGTGCAGGGTGAACGCGAACCGGGATCCGCTGGGGTCGAATTCGATCTCCATCGGCGTGCGCACCGCGAGCAGGCGCTCCGCGGTCGGCGGCTGCCTGGCCACGCTCTCGGTCATGTCCGGTATCCCTTCACCACAACGTGCCCGTCAGGCCGCCTGGGGATCGCACGATCTGCCTTCGGCCCACTACAGATACGTGAGATTAGATCGCACTTGATCGGAAGGACCGCTGAGCTGCGCTGCCTCGGGCGTTAGCGCCAGGATCCAGGACTGCCCAGAGGGCTGACGGCTGCGCGCGGCCGCTTTAGCGCAGGCTATACGCTTTGCCTCAATAATAGATAGAAATAATAGGTTGTTCCCGGGTGTTTGTTGCTGTCCCGTTAGCTGGCGTGCTATGGGTGGGTTGGGTGTCGTCACAGGCCACCACGGCGTGCTGGGCGACGCCCGGCCCCGTTAGCAGGAGATGCCGACTGCCATGTGCCCCCGGCACCGGCCGGGGCGGCCGGGCGGAGATCCAGCCACAGAGAGGGCATTGTCATGGACGCACACTGGCGCGTGCCCGCCGGGCTGCACGCGGCAGCGGTCCGGCTGCCCGTTGAGGGCGAGCTGCCTTCTTTCGACGGCGCAACCGGGTGGCTCAGTTCGCCGCCGCTGACACCAGCAGGCCTGCGCGGGAAGGTCGTGCTCGTTGATTTCTGGACCTACACCTGCATCAACTGGCTACGCCAGCTCCCCTACCTCCGCGCCTGGGCCGGGAAAGACTCCGGCCAGGGCCTGGTAGTGATCGGCGTCCACACACCCGAGTTCCCGTTCGAGCACGATGCCGGTAACGTCCGGCAGGCCGTCCAGGACATGAGGATCGATTACCCGGTCGCAACCGATAACAACTATGCGGTCTGGCGTGCCTTCGACAACCACTACTGGCCCGCCCTCTACTTCGCCGACGCGCAGGGGCGTATCCGGCATCACCACTTCGGCGAAGGCGAATACGGCCGAGTCCCGAACCGATTATCCAGCAACTCCTGGCCGAGGCCGGATCCGCCGGGGCAGGTGATGACCTGGTCCAGGTGGACGCGAGCGGCGCGGAAGCCCCCGCCGACTGGGACACCCTGAGATCGCCGGAGAACTACACCGGCTATGACCGCACTGAGAACTTCGCATCCCCCGGCGGGGCCGTACCGGGCATGCCCCACGTCTACACCGCCCCGGCGGAGCTGAGGCTCAACCACTGGGCCCTGGCCGGGGACTGGACGATGGAGGAACAGGCGGCCGCACCCAACCAGGCCGGTGGGCGCATCGCCTGCCGGTTCCACGCCCGCGACCTCAACCTGGTCATGGGACCAGCCGCACCAGGAACCCCTCTATCGTTCCGCGTGCTCCTCGACGGGCAGCCGCCCGGCACCGCGCACGGAATCGATATAGACGGCCAGGGCCGCGGCACCGCCAGTCAGCAGCGGCTCTACCAGCTCATCCGCCAGCCCGGGCCCATCACCGACCACACCTTCGAGATCACATTCCCCGACCCCGGAGTTCAGGCCTACGCGTTCACCTTCGGCTAGCTGAGGATGGAAGTCGGCAAGGGCAACCACTTCGCGGCCTGGCAGGAGCCGGACCTCTTCACGACGGAGGTGCGTGCCGCGTTCCGGCCGCTCCGGCAGATGGGCGCGGCGAAGTGACCGGCACCGCAGCCAGGAAAACGAGCACGTCGTTCGGCCCGCTGAAGCAGATCGACGCCGCCTGCTGAGCGTCGGTTACGCCGAGGCAGGGCCTGGCGACGGCCCAGCCGTGATTCTCCTGCACGGCTGGCCCTACGACATTCACAGCTACGCCGACGTGGCGCCGGTACTGGCTGCGCAGGGCTACCGGGTGATCATCCCCCATCTGCGCGGTTACGGGACGACGCGCTTTCTTGCTCAAGGCACGTTCCGGAACGGCCAGCAGTCCGTCATCGCCGTCAACGCGGTCGCGCTGATGGATGCGCTCGGGATCGAGCAGGCGGTCCTGGCCGGCTTTGACTGGGGAGCGCGCACGGCGGACATCGTCGCGGCGCTCTGGCCCGAGCGATGCAGGGCGCTCGTCTCGGTGAGCGGCTACCTGATCGGCAGCCAGAAAGCCGGCAGCTGCCATTGCCGCCAGAGGCCGAGCTCCAGTGGTGGTACCAGTTCTACTTCGCCACCGAGCGCGGCCGGGCCGGTTACGACAAGTACCGGCACGACTTTGCGAAGCTCATTTGGCGGATTGCTTCGCCGAAATGGGACTTCGACGACGCCACCTTCGATCGCAGCGCAGTGTCCTTTGACAATCCGGATCACGTCGCTATCGCGATTCACAACTATCGCTGGCGGCTGGGGGTGGCTGAAGGCGAGGCTGAATACGACGAGCTGGAGAGACGGCTCGCCGAAGGTCCCGTCATCACCGTGCCCGCCATTACGCTCGAGGGTGACGCCAACGGTGCACCCCATCCGGAGCCGAGTGCCTACGCCACCAAGTTCTCGGGCAGGTATTCGCACCGGACAATCGAGGGCGGGATCGGACACAACCTTCCCCAGGAAGCTCCGGAAGCCTTCGCCAAGGCCGTGATCGACGTTCACGCCTACTAAGAAGGAGCCTCGACCGGCCAGGCACAGGCGCGGCCGCTAGCGATGGAGCCCACCGAGCTCGGCTCAGTCCCGAGACCCATTGCCGTGCCGCGCACACCCAACTACCATCGTCCACTAAGCAGGCCGTTACTGCCAGTGCAAAATTGCCTATTAATTCTGCACAGGGTTGCAGTGGTCTTTGGGGCTCACGGGTGAGCCGCATCTCGCGGAGGGAAATCATGGAACTGGCCGCAAACTTTGCCTTCCAGCCCCTGGACAACGACACGGGAACTGCGGCGGCAGCTGCCGCCCCGGCCGCCCTCACGCCGGACTCCGGGCTGGGCCCGCTCGCTGGTCTCGCCGGAAACTGGAGCGGCCAGGGCTTCAATGCCATCTGGCGCCCGCATACGGGCGCGTCGGACCATTTCCTCGAGCTGAACGTGACCAACGACCGGATCGACCTGGAGGTCATTAACGGGCAGATCCCGAACCGCGGTCTGGTCCAGGGCCAGATCTTCATGCACGGGCTGACGTACCTGCAGCAGATCTCCGACGCCAACGTGCAGGTCAGCGGGGCCCCCGGCCGGGCTGCATATTGAGCCGGGTGTGTGGATCAACGTCCCGCCCACCACCGACCCGAAGGAGCCCGCCACTATCGCCCGGCTGGCCTCCATCCCGCACGGCACGACGATCCTCATCCAGGGGACCGCCGCGACCGCGGCCGGGGGGCCCTCGATCCCGGCCGTCAGCCTCACCCCGTTCAGCATCGGCCCACCGCACCAGACGGTCGACTTCGACGAGCAGCACCTGAACAAGACCACGCCGTTCCGGACGTCCGGCGTGGGTCTGACCGGCATCACCCAGGCCATGCTCGACAACCCCAACAGTGTGCTGACCAGGAATCCGCCCAACGTCACCACGACGACCAGGCTGCACGTGTCGTCCACCGCAGGCACCATCGTGGGCGGCGGCACGTCGAACACGTCCTTCCTCGTCGGCACCAAGGACGGCCCGAACGCCGACGCCGCACACGTCGTCGCGACGTTCTGGCTGCAGACGCTGCAGGGCGATACCGAGCCCAAGCGGCTGCAGTACTCCCAGATCGTGCTGCTGAACTTCGCGGGCCTGAGCTGGCCGCACATCACGGTGGCCACGCTGACCAAGGCCTGAAACCAGCCCGCCGGTACGATCACCAGATGGGAGCCGTGCGGCGCTTCACAACCCAGGCGGCCACGCTGGCGGCCCGCGTCGTGATGGCAGCCAGCGCCGCGGCCGCGATGGCGGTACTTCCAGCCGGCCTCCACGGCATCCGCGGCGGGGCCCGGGTGGCAGCGGCCCCCAGCCGCGTGGGCAGGCTGCAGGTGGGCACGATCACCCTGCGCCGGTGCGCCGCGAAACCGCTCACGTTCTGCGGGGGCCTGGCGGTGCCACTGGACTACTCCTCGGCGGACAGCCCCCGGATCCATCTGGGCTTCCGCTGGCTGCCGGCCACCGGTCACGCCACCGGGACAATTCTCGCCGTAGAAGGTGGCCCCGGGTACGCCTCCACCGGCTCGGAATCTCAGTACCTCGCGATGACCGGCCGGCTGCTGACGACCCGCAACCTGCTGCTGATCGACCTGCGTGGCACCGGCACGTCCACCCCGGTGAACTGCCCAGGGCTCGAGCATGCGGGCGAGAGACAGTACGGCCGCCACTTCGACCAGCTGGTGGCGGCCTGCGGCGCGCTGCTGAATCACACCTGGCGTTACCCGGACGGTGGCTGGGTGCACGCCTCCGACTTGTTTAACACCGCCTACTCGGCCCGGGATGTAGCCGGGGTGCTGCGCGCCTTGCGGCTGGGCCGGGTAGACCTGTACGGGGATTCCTATGGCAGCTGGTTCGCCCAGGTGTTCGCATCCCGGTACCCCCGGCGGCTGCGTTCGGTAACGCTGGACTCCACGTATCAGGTCCTCGGGCTCGATCCCTGGTACACCACGACGGTGCTGACCGCCCGGCGCGCCTTCGCCCAGGCGTGCGAACGGTCAGCGGCCTGCGCCGCCGCCACCCGCGGCGGCCGCGCCTGGGAGCGGATCGGGGCGCTGGCCCGGCGGCTGGCCCGGCGGCCCCTCAGCGGCCCGACCACCACAGCGTCCGGCACCCGCGGGAGGCTGACGGTGACCCCGCTGACCCTCGCCAACCTGGTCAACAACGCCGGCTTCGACCCGGTCGTCTACCAGGATCTGGACGCGGCCGCCCGGGCACTACTGCTGCGTGACGACGCCGCCCCGCTGCTCCGGCTCGCCGCATTGTCACTGGGCTTCGACGACACGAACGAAACGCTGCCCGGGTTCAGCGACGGACTGTATTTCGCCGTGTCATGCACTGACTACGTGCAGCTCTTCCACCGGTCCGCACCGCCGGCGGCCCGGCAGCGGCAGTACCGCGCGGCACTGCGCCGCGAGCCTGGCACGCACCTTCGCGCCGTTCAGCCTGGCGCAGTGGACCTCGATCGACCAGTACACCGAGGCCTACAGCGCCTGCCTGGACTGGCCCGCGCCTGTGCACCACAATCCGCCGGTCACCGGGCGCCCGCCGCTCGTCCCGCCCCGGCTGCCCGTGCTCATCCTGTCCGGGAGCCTCGATTCGCTGACCCCCCGGCTTGACGGCGCCACCCTGGTCGCCCGGCAGATGGGCCGCTCGGCCCGGCTGGTGACGCTGGCCAACCTGACCCATGTCACCGAGCAGGACGGCAACAGCGGCTGCGCTATGTCGATCTATCAGCGCTTCGTCCAGGATCCCGGCGGCCTGCCCGGCGAGAACACCTCGTGCGCGGGCCGGGTTGCCCCGATCCACACCGTCGGCAGCTATCCGCGGCTGCTGGCGGCTGCTATCCCAGCGAGCCCGCTGCCTGGCAACCAGGCCGGCCGCCAGGCCCTCCGCGCGGCCACCGTGGCAGTGGCTGCCGTGGGTGACGAGGTGAGCCGCTGGCCGCTGCTCAGCGGCGACCGGGACCTGGGACTGCGCGGTGGCCGGGTCGCCTTCTCCGGCGGAACTGAATTGAAGATCACTCTGCGTGGCGCGCGGTGGGTCAGCGACGCCGTCATCGATGGCACCGCTATCTGGGATCAGTCGTCCGGCTGGCTGACCGCCCGGCTTACCGTGCACCCGCACGGCGGCGCGGTGGTCCGGCTGACCAGCCGGTGGCGGGCGTTCGGCACGCAGCGGCAGCCCGCGGTAATCCGCGGCTCCCAGGGTGGCCGCCGCCTGGCCGCTGAGTGCCCAGCACCCTGAGCGCACGCTCCGGGGTTCCTCTCTGAGGTGGTTGGCACGGGCGAAGCACCGGGTCGGCGGGGCCTTCGTGACCACGCCGACCGGCGCGCCGATGATGCGGGTTCTACGCCGGCCCGGGCTCGACGAATCTGGTCACGACCCAGCGATGCTTGCCGATCTTCCGGTTCCGGGTGAACCCCAGCTTCTCGTACGTCGACACCGCCCCGTTGTACAAGAACCCGGCAGGCACCGCGCCGGCGCTCTCGGGATATCCCTCCACGGTTCCCCCGCCGAGGGCGGCGATCAGGTCCAGCGCGCCGGCGAGCGCGGCAGCAGCCACGCCCTGACGCCGGTATCCCTTGCCGACGTAACAGCAGCCGATCCGCCAGTCCGGCGGGGCCGCCTGGCCTTTCTCATAAGCGGCGCGGCTCTTGATCCGCGGCAGTTCCCCAGGCGTGCCGAACTGGCACCAGCCCAGGCACTCGCCGCCGTGGAAGACCAGCGCCGCGTGTGCAGTCCCCGCCCAACGGGGATGGGAGGCGATCGCGGACGACGCGCTCGACTGGGCGCTGAGCCATGCCAAGGGTCCGGTCCCCACGCTCGCCGACGGCGCATGACCGGCATCCAGGTCACACCCATCGGCGATCGACACCATCCTGCTGAGCCACGACCACCACAGCGAGCACACGGACCGCGATGCCGAAACGAGGAGGGGTGTATCTTCCCGGTGACCGAGTAGAGATTCTCAGGCAATGACCGGCGTTGGCGCGCCGGCCGGGAAGGTACAGCCCGATGCTCACCGTAGTCCCTGGCGACCGTTCAGGCGCCCCGGTGCTGGCGGCCGGCGACGGGGCACTGGGGTTCCGGGGCGCCGAGGACAAGCAGCGCGCCGTTGCCGCGGTGAAGGCGTTTGAAGCTGCCTGCCGGGCGAAGTTCCCGAAGGCGGTCGCGAAGATCACCGGCGACCTTGACCAGCTGCTCGCGGGCTACGACTACCCGTGCGAGCACTGGGTGCATCTGCGCACCGCGAACCCCAAACTCGCCGAACGAACCGAAGATCGGCAGTCGGCGGAAGCAGCCGCCGCCGCGGTGGCCTGATCATGGACGCGGAAGGCGGCCGCTCAGTGCCGTTGCCGGACGACCTGCCGGTCATCGAACGCAGCGCGGTGCGGCTGGTCGGTGCTCGACGCTGAGGGCAGGCTGCTGCTCTTCCGCACCCACGACACCGACCACCCCGATCTCGGGACGTGGTGGGAACTGCCCGGCGGCGGCATAGATCCGGGAGAGACCTACCTCGACGCCGCAATCAGGGAACTTCGCGAGGAGACCGGGATCGTTGCCGAGCCCTCCCAGGTCGGACCGCCGGCATGGAGACGGCGGGCGTCGTTCCGGCACCGACAGGCACGGCATCTGCAAGACGAGGTGATCGTGACGGTGCGCCTGTCCGTGCCTGGGACGGACATCGACGAGTCGCAGCGCCTGGACTACGAGAAGGAGGACTACTTCGACTTCCGCTGGTGGCCAGCACCGGAGGTCCTCAGCAGCAGCGAGCGCTTCTATCCCGGCCGGCTGCCCGCGCTGCTCGGCGCCTTCCTCGACGGCGAGGAAATCGATGAACCGTTCGAGTTGTGGTCATGATCCTGAGGCTCATCGACCGGAGACTCCGGTACTCCACTCACGCCACACAAAGTGCAAAGGGCTACCGGCCATTTCGTAGCAAATAGGACAGAATCCTCTTGCCCTGCGTGGCGGTGGTGCCCAGCTGATCGTTTGTACGCCATATCAGGCCAGGCCGTTCAAGGCGGTGCTGAACTCGCACGGTATCTCAACGGCGTTCGCAGAAGGCTGCTGTGGACCCGAGATGCGGGGCATGATTACTCCTGGTGGTTTCAGAATCCGATGGCTTCGCGGAGCAGGAGAACGGTGCCGCGCCCGGGGTAGGGTTCTGCGTTGAGGACCAGAAGGCGGTTGATGGCGCTGGGCTGCCCGTAGGCCACCTGGGCGCGGGCGTTTTCCAGCGGGAGGGCGTGGTCTTCGACGCGGCGCAGCGCGGTGCTGAGGTCGGGTACCACCTTCTGCGCCCCGACGATCCAGATCGCGCGGGCGGCCCCGCCGGCGTAGCCGGGTAGCTGGCTTCCGCTGGCCGAGGCGATCACGAGGGAGCCGGTTTCGGTGACCGCGGCGACGCTGCCCATGGCGATGCCGGGGCTGGCGAGCAGCCGCCGGATCTCGTCCCCTTGGGTGGCGCGGTCCATGGCCAGGACACGTGGCCTGACGGCCTGGTAGCGCCCGCTGGTGTTGATGTCCGCCTCGATGCCGGACAGGCGGAGGGTCTCACTGGCCCCGGTGAACACGCTGGCGCCCTCGGGGATCAGGTCTTTGATGCGGGTCCGCGCGGCGGCGGCGTCGTCGAGGATTTCGGCGGCGAAACCGTGTGCGGTGAGCGCAGCGGCCGCCCGCTCCAGGCGCTCCGCGGGCGCCGGGTCGGCGAACGATGCTGCCGCAATCGGGGTAGTCATGGTGCCTCCTGGGCTGGTCGTTGGTGTGGCGGGGCGCAGGGCGCCGGTGAGTTTCCTGCTCGCTGGACGGTGTGCTGGTCTCGGTAGTACGACAACGCAGCCCCCTGAAATGTGAGGCGGCGCGACCTCGACGCACACGGCGCGCAGGCTGGGTTAAGCGCACGGCCGTCTTCCTCGACGCACGATTGTCCCGCTCTCGGCCGCGACCTCGTCCAACTGGTCCGCGACTACGCAGGCACCCGCCGGACGGCGTTGACCCTGTCCTCCAGTGCATGATGAACCCGCTCGTGGCCGGGCCCGTGAAGGTAAGAGGCGGCAGCCCGCAACGCCGGTCAGGTCTGTGCACTGGCTTCGGCCTGCAGCGCGCGCCTGGCCACCGCAATCATCTCGCTCCTGGCGCTGGGCCGGTCCTTCGGCTTCGTGGCGGCCATGCGGCGACGACGACCAGGCCGATCAGCACGGCAGCGGCCTGAGCGGCGCACATCAGGTTCTGGGTGCCTTCACCGGCCGTAGCGCCAGAATCCAGGCGCTCACCCAGACGGCGCTTGACTATCCCGAGCACCGGCATGATGACCACGCTCGACGCGGTAAGAACGATCCCGAGAGCTGACGCGCTGGCCGCATGGTGGCCGGACAGGTCCCGGACGGCTTCCACGACGATGTACGGGCCAGGATCCAGAAACTGACTGCCACGGCCTTTTGCGCTCGCCGTTCGGCAGTCTCCGACAGAGTCCGGGGCCCGGTGAACCGCCAGATCACGATCACGCTGGCCAGCGCCTCGATCGCACTGCCCAGCGCCCACGCCACCAGCGCAATAGAACCTGAGGCCAAACCAGCGACCAGGCCGATAGCACCCTCGGCCGTCATCCAGGCCAGAGACGCCCAGGCCAGCCAGCGCGCATGACGGGCCGCCCGCCGCCACCGCGCATCGCGGCTCACAGGCGGGACAGCCGCGCAGTTATCGCAACAGGCAGCAGACACCACGACCTGCGTCTCACCGCGGGCTGTTCCCGGGCGCACAGGCATCAGGCAACCTCGGGCATCACTCCGCGACTGGAGAGGCCCGCCTGCCTAGGTCTAGTATCACAAGTCGATGGTAACTGTCTTGTCCCCCAGCGGAACGGACCCTGACCTGGCCCCTGGACAGATCGGTCTCATCAATTCCGTGCCTGTTCCGGATCGCTGCCTGCGCCCGCGCGTGTGATCGCAGTCTTTGATCTCTGCTATCCGCGTGACGCTGCCGCGTGCCCGAGGGCCGCTGGTGCCGGCTCTGCGCCGCCATCCGCGAACAGCCCGGGCACTCCACCGTTCCTTCTAACGCCTCGATCACCCGCCGACGCCACCCGCATCCATCCTCCAGCAAGTCACTGACCCTGGCGGGACGCACCTGGCCGGTCGCGCCATCCGATCGTCGGCTCGTGCGGCGGGCGCGCAGCATGGCGCGGGCGAGCACCGGCGCCCCGAGCAGTGAGGGAAGCAGCCAGAAGGCCAGGGGCGGAAGGCGGTCCCACAGCGGCAGGTGCGGCCCGTTATCGACGTAGAAGGCGGTGAGCATGGCGATGTAGCCGATACCCATCCCGGCGATGTGGCCTGTGTCCCCTGCCCGGTGGCGGCGCCGGTGCAGATAGCCGGTCGTGGCCGCGCCGTATGCCACGGCGCCGATAAGGACCAGGTGGTAGTCCTGCCGCCAGTGCATCGCGGCCAGGGCAACGGCGGTAGCGAACAGCACGGTG
Source organism: uncultured Actinomycetes bacterium (assembly GCA_963751175.1). GTDB lineage: Bacteria > Actinomycetota > Actinomycetes > Streptosporangiales > Streptosporangiaceae > RYN-230. Next base: position 247,322 of record CAVVTM010000021.1, read on the forward strand.
ATTGCCTGGTAGAAGGACCTGCCTGCGCGGACATGCCGGCGGCTGCCTTTGCGTGCCAGTGCGGCCACCGCGCCGGTGATCACGGCGGTGAGGCCCGCCGTGACATGGATGGCCAGGAAGGCCAGGAACACCGGCGCGGGTCGAGCCGACCTCGGTACCCAGGATGTGGCTGGCTGCAAGCACGTCCCCTCCTCCCGGCCTTGCCTGGCTATAAGTAGCGTTACTACCTATTGCGAGCCTAGCCCGTCGATTGCCTGCCGGGAAGGCTAAAGTAGCGTGACTACGTATGCGGGCAGGGGAACTGAAGCACCACCTGGACGTGCTGCTGCTGGCGGTGCCTGAGCCGGGCCCGCGGCGCGGCTACGCCGTGATGGGGTCACTGCGGGAAACGGCAGGCGGCCGGCCGGACCTGCCCACCGGGACCATCTACCCGGCGCTGCACCGGCTGGCGGCCGCAGGGCTGACCAGCGGATCGTGGTCCGTTGTCGGCGGCCGTCGGCGACGGGTCTGCCAGGTGACCGATGTCGGGGGGCATGCCCTGGCGGGCAGGCGCGCGGACTGGCGGGACTTCGCCGACACGATCACCGCCGCGCTGGAGGGCCGGTTGTGCCCGGGCCCGCCCTGATCCAGGAGTACCAGGCTGCTATCTCAGCGCGATTGCCCGGACGGATCGCCGAGGAGCTCGCCGATGGGCTGGACGACACTTACCGCAGCTACCTCGGCCAGGGTCTGAGTCCAGACGCCGCGGCCCGCGCAGCGGGTGGCCGAGTTCGGCGAGCCCGAAATAGTCGCGGCCGCCTTCACCCGGTCCAGCCCTTCCCGCCGCATCGCACGGCAACTGCTGGCCATCGGGCCCGCGGTCGGTGCATGCTGGGCGTCTCCGTAGCGGTGCTCTCGATCCGGAGCCTGCCCTGGCCGGTGATCCTGGCCCTCCCGGCCAGCACATTCCGAGCTGGGTTCATTGCCCGCGCCATCCGTTCCGTGCTGGTCGCCTGAGTGCTGACGCCTGATCGTGACTGAGGACGACCAGCAGCACGCCTGCCGTGGCGAGTGCGGCGGCACCGATCACCGCGGCGAGACGAGTCGGCGATCGATGCCCCGCCGCCGCGCACCCGCCTCGGCCGACCGCAGGCGCGCGTGGCGGAGCCCGAAGCGGCCGGTCAGCGGGGCTGGATCTCGCCCATCGGACCGAAGCCGTCATGCGGCGTGTCGATATAGATGATCTGCGGCTGCGCGGACACCAAGTCGGGCGCGGTGTCGAAGAACGCCTTCACGTATGGCTGCTTGACGTGGGCGGCGCCCGCCTCAGCATCTTTGAAGCCCTCGATGCAGATGAACTCGTGCTCATCGGCAAGGCTTCGGGCGAACTGGAAGAACAGGCAGCCGTCCTCGGAGTTGACGTCCTTGGCGTAGGAATCGGCCAGTGCCAGCCACTCGTCCATCTTGTTGGGCCGGATCGGCATCGTGATGTTGATCAGGATCATGCGACCGCTCCTTTGAGGTGACTGTCGTCATAAGCGTGGTGCGATCGTCAGCGGCCGTCAACCGCAGCGATGCCCTCTCTGCCAATCTGATGTAAGGCCTGCTCGGCGATGTGGCTGACCTACTGAAGATCACCGTCGCCTGGCCAGCGTGCCTGCCTGTCCCGCGAGCGCCCCGGCTGGCCAGGGTGAGATCATCCCGACCTGGATGCGCCCGGCCAGCGATGGCCGGCATCACGCCGGCCAGCTAGCCGCCGGTCCGGCCACACGGCGATCGGCGCGCCGCCGGCACTACCGGGACTATGAGGATCTGCTGGCCATAGACCACACCGCCAGCGCCAAAGCAGATGTGGCGTGGTTTGGGCTGGAGGCGGATCTGGCTGCCTTACGAGGCATCTGGCGGCATCTGACCGGAGTCCACGGTGGCGATGGCCTGGCGGACGTAGGCGGCCAGCGCGGCGGGATCGGCCAGATCCGGCCAGTGCCATACCTGTTCCGGGGTGAAGATCACCAGTTCGGGTCTGTCACCCGCGACCCTGCCGCCCGCCCGTGACCGGATCCGCAGCATGGCGCTGCCGCCGGCGTCTTCGGCGTTCCACGGCATGATATTCACTTCATACCCCAGATCGCCCAGGTCGCCCTCGACGGCCCCGTATTGGGCCGGGCGCCGGTACCACGGGTATTCGCGCCGGTCCCGGAACCGCCCGCCGAGAAATCCGGCCGCGCACCGCAAGGTCTCGTCGGCCGCGGCGCGGTCGCCCGGGGTGCCCAGCGCTGCGATGCCGAGCCGGAGAGGGGCACGAGGATGACCAGCAGCACCACAGCGAAGAGGATGAGAAGGAACCATGTCATGGCAGGCACCGCGCCGGGTCGTGCACACCACGAATGGTACAAAGCCGCGCAACCTGCGGGCGGCGGCCGAAGAGACGCCAGATACTCGCTTGCCCCAGATCGGAGACAACCTGATCCCTCTGCGGCTTCACGGTCGGCAAGAGAATACGTGTCCGCATGTCGGATGTCTGGGGATGGGGTTATGCCGCGGCCAGGCACGGCGACGGTGATGTGCTCCCTGGGCCGCACCTTCTGTGGCCGTTATGCGGTTCGGCCCGTTTCGGATTGCCTCACGTGGCTGCCACGCCACTTGTCACGGTGTGCTGCCGGGTATGCCACCACGTGTTGACGATGAGGCGATATCGTCAGCCCCGATCAAGGCTTCGGCTGAAGGCCGTAGATGTGCACCGACTCTTCGGTGGCAGTGTCCCACGTGACGTGCACGTACTCGCAAGCCAATATCGGCGCGAGCGTAAGGATCGATGTATTGTCGGTGAGTTTGTAGCAGAGGAAGCTGGAAGCGCTGTAGAACTGGACACTGTTCGCTTCGTAGGGCGCGCCCGCCGTGAAGCCAAAATCGATCAGCAGATAGTGGTCAATCCAGGCTGACGCCAGGGTCAGCCCTGGTGCGGCCCGCGCGACTTCGGTTTCGATCTTCCGGTGAAGCTCATTGAGCGCTTCTGCTCCGATAGCAGCTTCGAGACGACGCACCTTCTCCTCGGGCTGACTCATCGCTGGCTCCTCCCACGACAGTAGGTCCTTTACACCTCTTGAGGAGGAGTTCGTGTTCGCTCTGATACACACGGGCCAGCTAGCACTCAGTTGCGTCGCGGCGAGTTCGCGCTGAACCGGGCAGTCCCGCCGGTCAGCGAGGTTCCCGACGAGGCGGCCCACGACCCCGCTGGCCTATTTATCGTGAGCCCGCAGCCGCGGCGGGGCTTCACCGGTGTTTCACATCGCGCTCAACGCTGACGAGGCAATGCTCTGCGAGCGCACCCCCGGACCCCGCCAGAGCACGAGCAGCGGCTGGCTCATCTCCCTCTGGGCAATGTCAGCCAGCGGAGCACCTGGATGACCGGGCGGACAGATGTGGCGTCTGTGGAGGAACCATGACGACGACAGCACCACTGGCGGGTGCCCATGCTGGCGGCCCTCTGATGAGCACGCCAGAATGACCCCAAGGTTTTATTGATCATTACCCCACCTGTGCCAGCGGCGGCTTAGCATTTTGCTGCCCCCAGAAGGAGGTCCGAGATGTCGCGGTTGGTCATGGTGGTGCTAGTCGTCCTCGGCATCCTGGCGGTGGTCGTGGGCATCATCTACCTGGTCGAGCCCATCCACTCACTGCCCTCGTTCTTTCCCGGCTCCGCCTCCCACGGGCGGGGTCACCATCACATCCGTGGATACGTCGCCATCGTGGTGGGCATCATCTTGCTGATCATTGCCGCGGCGGCCGGACGTTCCCGTCGCCGTGGGTACTAGTCGTCATGATCGCTACCCCAACTCCCCGCGCCCGGCAGGCGAAGCAAGGCGTCATACCGCACACTGTGGTGCTGTGGTGACTCCTCGCACAGGCAGCAACTAATCAGCTCGTGAACGCCATGAGACGGGCCAGGTCCTGTGCAGGCGTGCTCTCGTACAGGATGCTGGGGCACAGACCTCGCGAAGTGCAAAGGAGGCGACGTGCAGCACACAGTTCGCACCCCGGACGGCCGGACGCTGGCTGTCGAAGATTGCGGTGATCCCGCTGGCCAGCCGGTGCTGGTCCATGGGGGCACGCCGAACTCCAGGCACCTTTACGGCCCAAACGTGCGGGATGCCGCCTCGCGCGGGTTGCGGCTGATCAGCTACGACAGGCCAGGCTACGGAGGGTCCTCGCCCCAGCCAGGACGCACCGTCGCCGACTGCGCCGCCGATGTCCGCATCATCTGCGCTGAGCTCGGCATCGATCGGCTGGCAACGTGGGGTATCTCAGGCGGCGGCCCGCACGTGCTCGCGTGCGCTGCCCTGCTCCCGGATCTGGTGACTGCCACCGCCGCGCTCGCCTCGCCGGCCCGATACGGCGCTGACGGCCTTGACTATTTCGCTGGCATGGGCCAGGACAACGTGGATGACACCCGCCTGGTCCTCACCGACGAGGCAGCGGCCAGGGCAAAGACGGACAAGGATCGAGAGGAGATGCTGGCCACGTCGGCAGAGGATGTGGCTAGGGGGATTGAATCGCTGCTCACGCCGACAGATGCGGCGGTCCTGCGCGGCGAGCTGGCCGAGTACCTGGTGTACTCCATGCAGGACGGGCTGGCGCCCGGCAGCCAGGGATGGTGGGACGACAACTGCCTGGTCAGACCGTGGGGATTCGACCTGTCCGACATCGCTGTCCCGGTCCTGCTGCTGCATGGCAGGCAGGACATGTTCGTACCGCTCGGCCACGGCGAATGGCTGGCCGCGCACATTCCCGGCGTCGAGGCGCGGCTGCTTGACGACGACGGGCACCTAACCCTGCTGCAGAATCGCGTACCCGAGGTGCATGCCTGGCTATCAGAACACCTCCAGCGCGCTGGTGAGCACGCATGATCGTGGCGCTCGGTGCGGAGGTATGCACGTCCGGACTTGCGCTCATCGGCATTATGCCGGTGATCCTTGTCAAGTTGATCATGGCTTGTTCCGGTAGCGGCGTGCGGCTGTGGCGGCGGTGGTGCCGAGGAGTTCGCCGATCTGGGTCCAGGTGAGTTCCTGGTCACGGGCATCGTGGACGGCCTGTGGCAGGAGCTGTTCGGCCTGGGCGATGAGGCTGGCCAGGGCGTGCAGCCGGACGGCGGAGTCGCCGAGCCAGTAGGCCGTGCGCAGTCGGGCGAGGGTGTCGATCGCTTCGCTGAGGATCTGGAGGCTGTCCTCGCCGGTGGCGGGCGCGGGCAGCTGGCTGGGGTGGGTGAGGTGCAGGGCCGGGCGGTTCATGATGCGTCCTGGGCGACTCGGGCGAGCAGCGAGGCGAACAGCTGCCCGCGGTGGTTTTGGTGCTTGGTGGCGGCGTCGTCGTGCTGGGCCTGGAGGACGGGACGGAACTCGATGCTGGTCTGGAAGAAGGTGCAGGTTTCGCAGATCGACTCGAAGGCGCAGTCCAGCTCGGCGGGCCGGGTGCAGTAGCCGTTGCCGAGGAGGCGGTGGTGCTCGCGGCGCAGCCGGGCCATTTTCGGGCCGATCGCGTCGGCGGGCAGCACCGGGGCCTGGCCGTAGAGGGCGTCAACCTTGTCGGTGACGGCGAAGTATTCATCAGCGACGGTGCGGTTGGCGATCTTGGCGTAGCGCAGGGTCATGTCGAGGCTGCGGTGGCCGAGCATCGCGGCGATCGCTTCCAGGCTCATGCCGCGGTTGATCGCCTGGGTGGCCAGAGTATGCCTGAGCTGGTGCGGGTGGATGTGAGGCAGCCCGGCGGCGGCTCCTGCCTTGTTGATGTAGCGGGTGACGGCGTGCCGGTCAGCCGGTCTGCCGTTCTCCCGGGGCAGCAGCAGGGGATTGCCGGCTGCGACGTGACGGGCGCGGTAGTCGTCGATGAGGGCGACCAGGTGCGGGTGCAGGGGAAGGTAGCGGTCCTCGCGGAGCTTGCCGACCGGGACGTGCAGCCACGGGCCGGCGCCGATGTGCACGACCGCGTCGGCGCGCAGGGAGGTGTATTCGCTGACCCGCAGGCCGGTGCGCAGCAGCATCTCGACGGTGACGCGCACGAGCAGGCGCTTGTCGTTCTGGGCGGCGCGCAGGAGTTTCGCGGCTGCGGCGTCGTCGAGGGCCTTGGGCAGCGGGTGGTCTTGGCGGGGCAGGTCGCCGGGGAACATCGGCACCCGGGGCGGGGCTTCGTCCCAGGCCCATTCGTCGAGGCGGACGAAGAACATCCGCAGGGTGCCGAGGCGGTGGGCGATGGTCGCGGTGGTCAGCCGGGGCTTGTTCTGGCCGGGGCGGCGCGCGAGCCAGGGCTTGTAGTCCTCGATGTGCCGGCGGGTGACCTGCACGGTGCTGGTTACCCCGGGTGCGGTCTCGGCCAGGAAAGCGGCGAAAGACCGCAGCGCGATGTCGGCGCCGCCGACGCTGCCCGGCCGCAGCACGCAGCCGATCTGGGTCAGGTAGCGGCGCATGGTGGCCGCGACCCGTGGGATGGCGGGCTCGAGCTCGGCCCAGGCCGGCAGCGCGCCCATCCCGTTGGCGCCCCGCTGGCGCGGCCCGCTCACTGCCAGCTCCCGGGCCCGGCGGCCTGGCCGGCGAAGACCTGCGCGTCGATCACCTCGGCGGCCTTGCGGTACTGGGACGCGAGCCAGTCATCGGCCAGGTGCAGGTAGATCCGGGTTGACTCGATCGAGGCGTGTCCGGCCTGGGCCTGCACCGCTTCCAGCGCCATCCCCGCTTCGCGCAGCCGGGTCAGGCAGGTGTGCCGTAGTTCGTGGCAGGTCGCGTGCTCCAGCCCGGCCCGGCGCCGCGCGGCCGTCAGGACCTCGTCGGTTCCCTTGGCCGGCAGCGGCTGCCCGCGACGCGGTCCCTTCAACACCAGGAAGGCCCGGTCGGTCCGGGCACCCGCCGGCCGTTCGGCGTCCAGGTAGGCGGCCACCGCGGTGAAAAACCGGCCCGAGACCGGGACCAGCCGCTGCCGGCCGCCCTTACCCTCAGCGATGAACACCCGCCGCTCAGCGGCCCGGAGGTCTTCCAGGCGCAGGCCCAGGACCTCGCAGCGCCGCAGCCCGCCCAAGACCATCGCCGCGACCATGGCCCGGTCCCGGTGCGTGCGCAGCGCCGCGGTCAGCGCATCGACCTCCGCCGGGGACAAGATCCGCGGCAGCTTCCGGGTGGCACGCACCAGCGGGACGCCCTGCCGCGGACGGGACCGCTCCCGGCGAGTCGGCAGTCCCCGCGGCACCGGATTGGCTTCCACGTCACCGCGGGCCTGCAGAAACGCGAAGAAACCCGACACGATCGACAGCCGCCGGCGCACCGTCGCGCCCGACACCCCGGCAGGCTCGTGTCCTGGGTCCACCGGCTGCAGCACGCCGTGCTCGCCAGCACGGCGTGTGCGCTGAGCAGTGATGAACGCCAGCACATCGGCGGGCCGGACCTGATCCGGTGGCCTGGCGACCACGGTGAAGAACACCTTCAGGTCATACGCCGCCGCCAGCACTGTATTCGGCCGGCACCGCCCACCCAGGAACTCCAGATACACATCCGCCAGCGGCACCCCGACCCGGACAACCAGCCCACCGGAACGATCCCGCGAACGGACCACGCACAGATCAGCGGCACACACAGCAAGGACCCCCATCGTCACAGACGACAACCCGTCAAGGGTGCCCGAAATGACAAGGAAGATCACAGGCATAACATGCACGATAGTGAAACGGACAGCCCTGTCATCGGGGTAGAGGGACTTGTTCGGCTCGAAGCTGGCGGAATCCCGGGAGGCGGAGGCTGGTAGACGGTTACTCGCGCGCGGCCACTGCATCTGGTTCACATTCCGCGACTCGAGTGATTGCCTTGCGTGTCGTTCAGCGTGGTCGTCTCGTGCCTGGGCCCCGCCATCATCCAGCGCGGGAACCGGCCCCGCGAGTTGCTTGATTTCCTGGCTCGACCGCCACGGGCCCAGACCGGGACTGGCGGAGCAGGAGGCGCAGATCGAGGAGGCCGCCGGCGGCTACTTCGGGGCGATGCCGTTTCTGTGGCTTGCCGTCGAGCAGCGGGGCCGACCGCGGCTGCGTCGAGGGTTCCGCAAGGCGGCCATGACGCGGGGGCCGCTGGCGGTGCGGACCTGGGTCGTAGTCCATGTCGCGGACCGAGTGCAGGCGGTCTTCGATCTGCCAGTGGCCGCGCCCCTGGGAACCCGACCGGGACATCATCGCCACCATGCCAGGGGGTCGGCAAAGTCGTTTGGTGATGGCCTGGTAGCTGGCGACACGCCGGTGATGGGCGGGTAAGAGTGCGGGCACGGCCCTTGGGGTGATCATGGCGGTTCTCACGCCAGCCAGATCGCTCTCGAGGGGCCATGCCCGCGCCGCCATCATCACTGATTGACCCTGCTCTCGGCCACCTGGTTCAGCTGGCCGCCGACGCCAGCGGAGAGCAGCCCGGGTTACTGGGGGTGCTGGCCCAGGTGGCTGATCCGCGGCATCGCCGGGGTGTGCGCCACCGGCTGGCAGGGATCTTGGGCCTGGCGTTGTGCGCGGTCGTGGCCGGGGCGCGGTCATTTACCGCGATCGCGGAATGGGCCGCGGATGCGGATGAGCAGACCCTCCACGTGCTGGGAGTCAGGGGCGCAGTGCCCTCGGAGTCGACGTTCCGGCGGACCTTGCAGCGCCTCGACGCCGGTGCCTTCGATGACCTGGCCGGCGCCTGGGCGCAGCAGGCCACGATGCCGGGGCCGGGCGGGCGGCGGGTCATCGCGGTGGACGGCAAGACCTTACGCGGCTCAGCCAGCGGCGCGGACCCCGGCGATCACCTGCTGGCTGCCCTCGATCATGCTCATGGTGCCGTCCTGGGCCAGGTGGAGGTCGGCGCGAAGACAGACGAAATCCCGATGTTCCCTCTCCTGCTGGACCGCATCGACATCACCGGCGCGGTCATCACGGCCGATGCGATGCACGCCCAGCGTGGCCACGCCACCTACCTGGCCGGGCGCGGCGCGCGTTTCCTGCTCACCGTCAAGCGCAACCAGCCTGGCCTGTTCGCCCAGCTCGCCGCCCTGCCCTGGCGGCAGGTCCCAGTCGCTCGTGACACCCGCGAGCGAGGCCACGGCCGTGACGAGCGCCGTGTCATGAAGGTCACCGCGGTGGCCGCCGGGCTGGCGTTCCCGCACGCCGCCCAGGCCATCCAGATCGTGCGCCGCCGCCGGCTCAGCGGGAAGAAGAAATGGTCCCGCGAGACCGTCTACGCGGTCACCTCGCTGAGCGCTGTCCAGGCCAGCCCGGCCGAACTGGCGGCCATCATCCGCGGCCACTGGAGGATCGAGGACCGCCTGCACTGGGTCCGTTCTCCAGGGACGAGCCTGGCCGTTGCATCCTGTTGCGCCGACGTGACACGGGTGTCGTTTAGCTGCTGATCTCCCTGGGTGTGGTGCTCGTGGCTGGTAGATGTTCACACGAGAAGCACGAGATCGGGGGATCACAAGGTGCGAGCATTCATGGTGAGGCTGCCGTCCGGGGTGCGGTACTGGACGGTGCTGGATGAGGATCTGGCTGTCGCGCCGGTCGCGGATTCGTTCTTGCGGCAGGTGCGGTTCGGCCGGGACGGCGCGGAATCGACGACGAAGGCGTACGCGGGGGGCATCGCGCTGTTCCTGCGCTGGTGCGCCCGGTCGGGCCGCGACTGGGAGGCGGGTGCCGGGCAGCTCGGCCTGTTTATGACCTGGCTGGCGCACGCGGGCCGGGTGGTGTCGGGTGCGGATGCTCCGGCCGGCGCGGCGGTGCTGGCCGGGCCGGGAACGCCGGCGGTGCGCTCGGCGCGGCGGATCAACGCGGTGCTGGCCGCGGTCCGCGGCATGATCGTGCACGCGGTCGCGGAGGGCACGGCTGGCGGGCACCTGGTCCAGGTTCTGTATGAGGTCGCCGATGACCGGGACCTTCCGGCGGCGGCCCGCGGGGAGGACGGCGGGACGGGCTGGCGGATGCGCGCCCGGCACCGGCTGCACGAACCGCAGACGAGAGTGGACCGGGCGGGTGACGGCGATGTGGTCGCCGTGCTCGGGGCGTGCGGTTCGGCGCGTGACAGGCTGATCGTGCTGCTGATGGTCCGGGCCGGGCTGCGCCGCGGCGAGGTGCTCGGGCTGCGCCGCAGCGATGTTCACCTGCTGGCTGATTCCCGGCAGCTGGGGTGCGGGATCGTCCGCCCGCACCTGCATGTGGTGCGGCGGGAAGGCAACCCGAACGGGGCGATCGCCAAGTCCCGCCGTCAGCGGGCCGTGCCGCTGGATTTCCTGACGGTGCAGGCGTTCGACACCTACGAGTTCGAGCGGATGGCCGTCCCGGCAGCGGCATCTGGGGACTTCGTGTTCGTGAACTTGTTCCGCGGCACTGTCGGCGCGCCGATGCGGCTGGACGCGGTCAACGACCTGGTCGGTGCCGCGGCCCGGCGGGCGGGCATCGATCCGCCGCCCCGCCCGCATCAGCTGAGGCACGCGTTTGCCTCTAACGTGCTGGACGCGGGCGGGACCCTGGACGAGGCACAGGATCTGCTCGGTCATGCCAGCATCTCTTCGACGCAGGTCTACGCTCACCCGGACCTGGCGCGGCTGAGGGCCGCCGTCGATGCGGTGCCCAGCCCGCGTGACCTGGCGGGGGCGAAGGCATGACCGCGGCGGCGCGGATCCACGCGGTCCCGGCTCCGCGACCGAGAGAACTGCTCGCCGACGGAGGCCTGTTCGCGGGCCAGGTGCTGCTGGACGGGCGGTCAGCTGCGCTGGCCAGCCGGATCGATGCGGCGTTCCTGGCCGAGGCCGGCTGGGATGCCGTGGCCTGGGTTCTGACGTTGCCGGCGGAGCACCCGCTGCTGGGCCGGACATTCTGCCGCGCCCCGGGCTGCCAGACCACCTGCGCCGCAGCGACGCGCGTGTGCCTGGACTGCCAGCGCAGGCTTGCCGCAGCCGGGCTGGGCCTGGAGGACATCGCGCTGCTCCCGCCGCCGCAAGGCAAGCGCTGGCTCGGCACCGGGGATGGGACATGCCGGGTTTCCGGCTGCCCGCGCCCGTGGGTGACGTCTGGTCAGCCGCTGTGCCCTGAGCATCTGGGCCAGCGAGAACGTCTCGGCGTCAGTATCGCTGACTTCACCGCCCGGCCTGACGTCATCGCGCTGCCCTCGCATGGCACCTGCCCGGTGGCGTCGTGCCCTCGGCAGGTCCCCGGACACGATGCCGTCTACTGCGACGCGCACCTGCAGCGGCTGCGTGTCTTGCGCCGCGCTGGCCAGCACCCTGACGAAGCGGCCTGGCGGGTGACCGAGCCGCCGGTCCCGCGCGCCGGGCAGGTCAGCCTTGCCGGGCTGGCCCCGGCAGTCGCCGTCGAGATGCTGTTCGGGCTGCAGCAGCGCACCCGGCAAGGCGTCAGGACCTATTGCACGATCCTGCGGCCAGTCGCTAATGACGCGCGCACCCAGCAGGTCCGGTCCCTGGCGGAACTTGACATCCCGGCCGCCCGCGGCCAGGGCTACGCCAGCGTCGTGCACACGCTGGTCACGCACGCCCGCCGCGGTATCTCCGATCCGGGCACCGAGATCGCCAAGGATATCTGGGACATGTCGCTGTTCGGGCACCGCGGCAACCTGTCGTTCACCGCGATCACCCAGCCGTGGCTGCGCGAGACCGCCAGGATCTGGGCGCTGGCCGACCTGCCCCGCCGCCGCGGGCGCAGCGGCGGGGACAAGACCCGCCACTACCTCGCGAGCCTGGCCCTGCTGTCAGCCAGCCTGCGGCAGCGGGCCGATCACGGAGATGACCCGGCCACGCTGGGACGCCAGGACATCGAGGTGTTCCTCAACCGCCTCGGCTACCTGCATGCCGCCGGGGAGATCAGCGAGCTGACCCGGGTGCTGGGCTGCCGCGAGGTCCGCAGGCTGCTGACCACCGCACGGCAGCTCGGCGCGACCAGGAACGGCGGCCCGGCCGCCGGGCTCAGCGACCAGTTCGCCCTGCACCGCGACGACATGCCTGACGAACCTGAGCACGGCGAACCCGGCCGGGACCTGCCGCCGGAGATCTTGCGGCAGATTTGCAGCCAGCTCGACAGCATCGCCTCACCTCACATCCGCACCGCGATCGAGATCCTCATCGACACCGGCCGCCGCCCCGACGATGTCGTCTCACTGCCGCTGGACTGCCTGGCCAGCGACCCCGGCGGTGCGCCCGTCCTCGTCTACGACAACCACAAGGCCCACCGGCTCGGCCGGCGGCTGCCCATCCCCGCCGCCACCGCGCAGCTGATCCGCGCCCAGCAGCAGCGCGTCCGCGACCGGTTCCCCGATACCCCGGCCAGCGAGCTGAAGCTGCTGCCCACCGGCTGGGCCAACCGGGACGGGCGCCGCCCGCTGACCGTCTCGGCCCTGTCCACGGCGCACCGCGACTGGCTCACCTCGCTCCCGCCGCTGCTGCTAGAGGGCGGCGGCGAATTCGACAAGGACCGCGCTGTCCCGTACTCCTACCGGCACACCTACGCCCAAAGGCACGCTGACGCGGGCGTCCCCATCGACGTGCTGGCCGAATTGCTCGACCATCGCAACCTCAACGTCACCCGCGGCTATTACCGGGTCGGCGAGGACCGCCGCCGCGGCGCCGTCGACAAGGTCACGGCCATGCAGTTCGACCGGCACGGCAACCGGATCTGGCGTGACGCCCGCGCGCTGCTGGACGACGAGCACACCCGCTACGCGGTCGGCTCCGTCGCCGTCCCCTACGGCACCTGCACCGAGCCGTCCAACGTCGCCGCCGGCGGGAACAACTGCCCGGTCCGGTTCCGCTGCGCCGGCTGCGACCACTTCCGCACCGACGTGTCCTACCTCCCCGACCTGACCGCCTACCTCGACGACCTGCTCCGCGCCCGCGAACGGCTCGCCGCCGTCACCGGCATCGACGCCTGGGCACGCGACCAGGCAGCCCCCGCCGACCAGGAGATCACCGTCATCCGGCAGCTCATCAGCCGCATCAAAGGCGACATCGCCGGCCTCACCCCGGCTGACCGGGCCCGCATCGACGAGGCCGTCGCCGTCGTCCGCAAGCACCGCGCGGTCAGCATCGGCATCCCCCGCCTGCGCCCCGCCGCCCAGGCCCTCCCCGAACAAGCGAAAGGCCAGGCCTCATGACCAGCCGCAAGCCAGCAGCAGGCACCGGCACCGGCGCGCGCACCGAGACGATGCGCAAAGGCCGCCAGGCCGACTCCGCCCGGCGCCGGCAGCGCGTGCTGACCGCCCTCGACCGCGCGGCCGCCAGCGGGACCGAGATCAGCGCCTCCGGCATCGCCCGTGCCGCCGGCGTCGACCGCACCTTCCTCTACCGGCACCGCGACCTGCTCGAGAAAATCCACGCTGCCGAAGCAGCCCCGCCCCCCGCCGGCGGCACCGCAGGACCCGCCGTGAGCCGGGCATCACTGCAGGCCGACCTGCTTGCCGCCCACGAACGCGCCATCCGCCTCGCCGTCCGCATCCGCCAGCTCGAACAACGGCTGTCCGATGAGCTCGGCCAGCAGACGTGGCGAGAATCCGGTCTCGGTGCCCCCGCCGACATCGACGCGCTCAACCAGAAAATCACCCACTATAAGCAGCAAGCCGCCGACCTGCGGCTGCAACTCGAAGACCGCGACGACGAACTCGCCGCCGCCCGCGCCGCCAACCGCGAGCTGATGACCCGGCTCAACCAGGCCGTGGCAACACGCTGACACAACACGCCGCATGGTCGTTGCACCACACCTGTTGCATCCGGTAACTTCATCACCACCAGCTGCTGACCTGCGGAAACGCGGAGATCAAGCTCAGCTAGCCGGGCTCCGCCCCTGGAGAAGGTCCGCGACATGGACTACGACGAAGACCGCTCCCAGGTCCGCACCGCCAGCGGGCCCCGCGTCATGGCCAGTTTGCGGAACCTCGCCCTCACCATCCTGCGGCTGGCCGGCCACGCCAGCATCGCCGCCGCCCTCCGCCACCACGCCCGCCGGCCAGAACGGCCACTACGAACGATCATGAACTGCTAAACGACTTTGCCGGAGCCCTGGGTGGCCGGGTTAGCTACAGGCCGGTCCACCAGGCGTCGATGATCACGTCGTGGGCGATGCCCGTGTCGATGGTGTGATGCAGGCTGAGGCTGACGATGCGGTCATCGTGCGGGTGGAACGGCCGGGTGGGGTCTTCGCCTAGCACGGGGCCGAAGGCATCGATGAGCGGCTTCCACAGGCTGGCCCAGTTGCGGCCCGGCCCGGTCGTCAGCGCGATTTTCAGCCCGACCGGGCCCGGATCGATGGTGGCCGCCTGCACCGCAAGCCGATCGTGGAGCTTTTGTTTCCACTCCTTGCGCTCACAGGACCCAGCCATCCGGGTCGAGAACTGCGGGGTGGCCTCGGCCGTGTCCGGCTGGGCGGGTCCCACCGCCAGTGACGACGGCCCGTGGATCTTGCGGCCGAAGATGGCTGCCACCCGCTCCGGGCCTAGCCGCTGAGCGACCGGGAGCAGGTAGTTGTCCAGGTCATGGCCGCCATCAATCAGTGAGACGCCCTCGCTGAACCCGACAATTAGCTCGGCAGCAACCCGGCCGCTCACAGCCGCCAGCACCGGCCCGGCTATGGCGTCCACGTGCGCCAGGAAGCGGGCCAGCTTCACCTGGCTGGGATGCCCTGCTCGATCCCAGCTGGCCAGCTGTGGCTTGACGCTCTGCCGCATAACGCCCACCGGGCGGCGGTACACCATTGCCATGGCAGTCATCGTCGTGCGCGTCCGCATCTGGTGGCAACCAGCCGATACCCCCAGCAAATTGCTCGCTCGAGGGCCGCGGCCGACGTGTGAGCGGTTACCCGCCAGCGGCGCAGTGCCACTGGCTGGGCTCACCGTCGGCCAGGCATTCGGCCCGGTGATAACCGCCGGTCAGGGCTGGAACTCGTACGCACCCCGGTCGTCATAGCGCCGCGGCCCCGCTCCAGTGTTGGGCGTGGCCGGGTCGTCTACGCGTGCCTTGCCCAGAATGTCCGTCGTCTGCTCTCCGGTAGCGCCGGAATTCGCCGAGTCTATCGCTGGGGAACCCTTGGTGAGCTGCAGGTTCCACGCAGCGGCGTTTACGAACTTGGGACTGGCGAAGATTCCCTTCGCCTCCTGCCCAGTTGCCGCATGCAGCGCGGCCTGGGTGCTGTACACGGTTCCCGCCCACACATACTCGGCCCCGGGCCCGTCTTGCCACACAAGGTTGTAATTGGCACTCGTGGTCGCCGGCGCGGAATCATACACGCCAATGTTTCCGACCCGCCGGTTGCACTTATTTGTGTACGCGCCTGGCGGGCTGATCGGGGTTGGGTTGACTATCGCCCCGGTCGCGTTATCTACGGAGACGTTGTTCTCAATGTCGTAGTTCCCGCTCGTACCCTCAACATTGATGCCGTCCGCGCAATTGTAGAAAACGGTGTTCCCAATGATCCGGCCGCCTGTGACATTATAGTCATCGATACCGTGGTCCCCGTTATCATAAGTCACATTGTCGGCCACGAGCGTATTGTTTGCCCCGGGGTAGATGTTGATCCCCGAGTCTTCGTTACCGTAGGTAACGTTCCCGATGATGGAGTTGCCCGGAGCGATGTCATTGATGCCATTAGCGTTCCGCTGATACTGGTAGGCGTTGTGGTATGAAGTGTTGCCCTGGACTGTTACCCCGGTGGTTGTCCCGGTCAGGTAGATCCCATGGGCCGAGTTATCGTGCGACACATTGCCCGAAACAGTTCCGCCCGCTAGGCCGCTTAGATAGATTCCTGCTGCGGTAGAGTCGGAAACCGGCTGGCCCGCGAAGGAAACGGTGTTATGAGAGATGACAATATTGCTTCCACCGGACACGGAAATTCCATACGACGACGTGCCCCTGACGGTGAAACCGTTGACCACGATATAGTTACGACTGGAGATGGCGAAGGCCCTAGTCCCGCCACTGATCGTCACGCCAGCGTTGGCCGTGAACGTGATCGGACTGCCGGCCACCCCTGAATTTGCGGGGTTGACCGATGACCCAGTGTACGTCCCCGCGTTGACAAGTGCCGTATCCCCCGCCTGCGCCTTCTTCGCCGCCGCCCCTATGGTGCAGAATGGCTGTGCTGCACTGCCAGGACCGGTATCCGAACACGACGCCGACGTATTATCCACAACGTAAGTCGTGGACGCCTGTGCGGCTGTCGCCGACAGCACGCTCCCAGCAACCACGGCGGTGATCACTATACTGGCCACATCACGCCTGACAGCACTCATGCCATCGCCCCCTGAGTGTGATAGTGAGCCGAATCGCTTACATCTTTAGTATCCTTGCGAAAACATTGGCCAGCGCGATAAGCCTTAGCGAAGCTGCCTTACCAGTCGCATATGCTGTGCGCCGAATATACCCCTGGCAACTTGTGGCAATCTGGACGCCAACGGCCGCAAACTCGCTGGTCAGGATCGCCTTGAGTCACCTGAGCCGCCAGCCGTGACTCAACGGTAATTCGACTCCCCACCGACGGTGCGACTCACGCGAATCATAGTTTACGTTGCCTGAAAGGACAAGGTTTTGGTTTTGACCCAGCAACAGCCGATCCCGCGAGCGACGAACAAGAACACCGCGGGGGCCCGGACGTGCCCACCCTGCGCGCTGGCCGGGGCGGGCGGCCAGCGTTCCCCCACCAGCCTGTCCCATGCGGAGTCGGCACTCATCGAGGCGCTGCCTCCCGCCCCGACCGCCGGCACCGGCCCCGACCACGAGTGCACCCAGACCTTCCCAGCCCCCGTCCCCGGCGGCGGCCAGAGCAGCCCCCTCGCCGACCACACCATGCAGTACCTGGCTTCACTGGCCAGTAAGCGAGCCCAGATCGTCTCGATCATCCAAAGCGACCCGTTCGTGCTCCTCTAACCCCAACCCAGTGCCTGACTGCACGCGGGCCTTAGCCAGCGATAGAAGCCCGCCAGAGGGACTCGGCAATCCCGGTTAGAGCGAGGAGGGCCGCCCTGCGGGTCCTCCTCGCTGCAACTGTTACCAATCGCGACGCGGCGGCACCGAAGAGCCACGGCCAGGTGTGGTGTCGCCGACTCGAATTGGAATCGATCCATGGCGGGCCGTGAACCAGAATCGGGGTGATATGGGTGCCGACGCGCCGATGGCTAACATACCTACAGGGCGCGAATATTCGGCGTTCGGCGTGCCCTGGATACGAATGACGGGACTGAGTTGCCGATCATCGCGCTCTCCGGTCTGCTTTCAAGCTTGCGAGTGAGCATTCCAATCAACGCATAAGCATGCGTGCCCGCAACGCCCTCTATTTGGCAATGTCGGGCGCTCCCTGGGTTCGAGCCGCCGGGGGGTCCAGCGTTGAGAAAGCCTGGCCTGCTGACCACCAGGGCCGGTGTTACTGTTCGGGCAGCAGCACGCTCAGGCAGGTGACGCAGCCTTCGAGTTTCTCGAACTCGCTGATGTCCACAACGACCGGGGTGAAGCCCATGTCGTCCAGGAGCTCAGCGGTGCGGGGAGCGGACGCAGCGATCAGCACCCGGTCGGCGCCCAGCGGGACGACATGGCAGCCACTTTCTTCCTCCACCGGGCGGACCGCCGGGAACAGCCCGGCTGGCACCAGCTGCGGTAGCAGCAGGAAGGTGCCGTCGGGCAGCGCTGTCACCGCGGACTTGAGGTGCAGCACGTTGCTCAGCGGGACGGCGATCACGGTGCGGCCCAGCGGCGCCAGAAGTGCGCGCAGCTGGCGGATGCCCGCTCCGTTGGTCCGCCCTCCGCGCCCTGCGTACACGGTGTGGCCGGCCTGCAGCACATCCCCGCCGTCGAGAGTCCCTGGCTCTTGGATCCACGCGGTGCGCAGGCCCAGCGACCGGACAATCCCGGCGACGCTGGCAACCTCGGCCCGGCGGGCCGGCGCGCCCGGGCGGGCCAGCACCGCCAGGTCCTCGCAGACCACCACCGCATCTTCGATGAAGACCGAGTCCGGGCAGTCCTCAGCGGCCGGCACCTGCGCGATCATCCAGCCACAGGCCGCCAGCGCATCGGCGTACGCCGCATGCTGGACCCGGGCCAGGGCTACATCCACCGGGGTCCGCCTGATGTGAGTGACGATGCCCTCGGCCAGCCTGCTGCTGGGTGCGCGGACCAGCACCATGCCGTTCACCGACCGCTCCCTTACCTGACCAGGCGGACGCACGGCAACCAGCCACCAGGCATCCGGCCCAGGTGCCGGATCCATCCTGTCATCCGGCGCTCTTTCTATCGTTGCAGGATGACCATTTCCATGCGCACGATAATCCGTCCGCACCTGCTGCTCGATGTGGTGACTGGGGACCTGCTGGCCGACCGCGCTGTCGTCATCGATGGCCACCGCATCGCCGGTGTTGTCGCCGCTGGCGATGCGCCGGCCGAAGGTCCCGTCTTCGTGGACCTGCCGGGCCAGACGGTGCTGCCCGGCATGATCGACTGTCACACTCACCTGGTCGGCGAGCCTGACAGTGGCCACGGGTACGCAGAACTGCTGGCGCGGACCGGTGCCCAGGAGGCGCTGTCGGGTGCGCGCAATGCGCGGGACACCCTGCTGGCTGGCTTCACCACGGTGCGTGATGCGGGCACGTTCCGCGCCTTCGTCGATGTCGCGTTGCGCGACGCAATCGACGAAGGCTGGGTGGCTGGCCCCCGCATGCGGGTCGCGGGAGCGTACGTGACCAGTTCCGGCGGAGGAGGTGACATTACCGGCCTGGCCCCCGACGTCGATGCGGTCGTGCCGTATGAGTTCCGGGTTGGGGTGGCCGACTCAGTCGATGACATACGCCGGGCAGTACGCCGGGTGCTGCACAGCGGTGCGGACTTCGTGAAACTGATCGCTACCGGCGCTGTCATGGCACCGGGAGGCGTGCCCGGCGCCCCCGAGCTCACCGAGGAGCAGATTCAGGCCGCCGTCGAGGAAGCGTCACTTTCCGGCGCGGACGTCGCCGCTCACGCGCACGGCGCGGAGGGCATCAAGCGCGCCGTCCGCGGCGGCGTGCGCTCCATCGAGCACGGCTCGCTCATGGACGATGAATCCATCCAGATGATGGCCACTGCCGGGACGTTCCTGGTCGCCGATGTCTACAACGGTGACTACATCGCGGAGACCGGCCGCAAACAGGGCTGGCGTGCCGACGTGCTCGCCAAGAACGACCAGACCACCCTCGCGCAGCGAGAAGGATTCACCAAGTGCCTGACAGCCGGCGTGCGCATCGCATTCGGTACCGACAGCGGCATCTACCCGCACGGCCTCAACGCCCGCCAGTTCGCCTACCAAGTCCGCTGCGGCCAAAGCCCGCTCGGCGCGATCCAGTCTGCCACCATCCATGCAGCCGAACTGATCCGCTGGGACGACAGGGTCGGCCGTATCGTGTCCGGATACCTCGCCGACATCATCGCCGTGAACGGCAACCCGCTGCAGGACATATGCCTGCTAGAGAACGCTGTCTTCGTCATGAAGGACGGAGCCATCCAGCATCGCGGCCCTGACACAAAGGCCGTAGAGATATGAGTGTGCTGCACGAACGCGCCGCCGTCGAGGCACTGTCTGGATTGTCCAGGTTTCGTGATGGGTTCTATGACTGCCTGGATGCCCGCGCGGATGCGTTGTTCGAGCTGGCCGACGCGGCGATCTGCACCGATGGCCCGGTCACTTCGCTGGCGCAGCTGTCGCTGGCACCGGTGTTCCGCCGTGGGCATGGTGCGCTCTATGACGCGTTAGCCGATGGCGCGGTCGATGAGGACCGGCTGCGTGACCTGCTCGCCGGCCAGCTTCCGGCCGATGTTCCGCTGATGTTCGGGATCGACGCGACGACTTACCCACGGCCAAACGCCGAGTGCTCACCCGACCGGGGCCTGCACTATGCGCCCTGCCGCTGCGACGGTGACCGCAAGGTCGTGCCGGGCTGGCAGTTCCAGTGGGTGATGGGGCTGGAGTGGGGTACCTCGTCGTGGACCATGCCGGTCGACGCCCGGCGCCTGCCGGAGGGAACCTGCCCGGTGACCGCGACCGCAGGCCAGATCCGTGACCTGGCAGGCCGGCTGAGCAGACAGCAGGAACCTGCCGGGCGGCCCGCCCCGCTGTTCATCCTGGACCAGGGCTACGCTGCCGCTGCGCTCACGCACGCGCTGGACGGCCTGGAGGTCCAGCTGCTGGTGCGCATCGCCGGCGACCGGGTCTTTTACGACGGGCGGCCTGGCCCCCGCAGGCCCGGTCCCGGCCGCAATGGGGTGCACGGTCAGCGCTTCGAGCTTGCCGCCGGCGCGGATCTGCGTCCTGCTAATCAGCTGCTGATCGTGCCTGACACCAGCCGTTACGGGCGCGTGGAGGTCCGCGCCTGGCACGGCATGCACCAGAAAGTCCAGCGGACGGGCTACTTCGCCCGGCTGGAAGCGGAGCTGTTCACCAGGCTCCCGGTCATCGAGGGCACCATCATCGAAGTCCGGGTCGAGCGGCTGCCGGACGGCCGCAGCCCGCACCGCACGATGTGGCTGTGGCATTCCGGCCCGCACGCACCTGACCTGGACGTGTGCTGGCGCGCCTACCTGCGCCGCTTCGACATGGAACACACCTTCAAACTGATGAAGTCGCAGCTGGGGTGGACCGCGGCGCGGGTCCGCCACCCCGGGCAGGCGGTGCGCTGGACCTGGCTGCTGATCGCCGCCTACGTCCAGCTCCGCCTCGCCCGCGGCCTGGCAGCCGACCTGCGCCGCCCCTGGGAACGACGACCCCGCCCGGGACGGCCCTTGACGCCCTACCGGGTCCGGCGATCATTTCGTCACGTGCGTGACCGGCTGGGCACCCCGGCCCATCTGCCGAAAACCACCCACCCCGGCCCCGGACGCCCGCCAGGAGGCAAGAACACCCCAGCCCCGCGTCACCGCCTCGGATCCGAACTTCGCAAAACAGACACGCCCAAGAAGGCTGGCGGCGGGAAGAAGGGTTAAATCTCAAGCTAAGACCAGCTGCCCTACCTGTACTCAACTCGACGACTTCGCGGCAAGAGCGGATGTTGCTCACACTGGAGCATCCACCATCTGACGGACAAGAATCAGTCAGTCAGGATGTGGGGTTCCCAGGATCGCGGTCTTGCTTCTCCGCCGAGGCGCGGTCATCGTATGTAAGGAGGTTCAAGACGGCATTGGTTCACTCGACCAAGCCCGCTTCAGCCTGCTCTGGACAAGGTAACCGATTAGATATGGCGGGCACAATGATTGCTTGGGGTGATGCGCCAGGCTGGTTCGCGGCGGTGGGAACCGTAGGTGCCCTTGGCATATCTCTCTACCTGATATGGAACGAAAGAAATCTGCGTGTTAATCAACACGCCCGGCGCGTGGCCGTATGGGCTGAATGGAAACGTACCGGCAGGCCCGATTCTAATCCGAGGCAGTACTATGCCTACATTAACAACGCCAGCGACTCTCCTGTATTCGTCGAGCTCTTGAGCGCGTGCAAAACGCCTACAGGAAATCCGCTGGAGGAAGTTATCATGGGGGTTGTTGCTCCGCATAACATTGCCGACTACGGTCTGCGAGAGAGTTTGTTTTCTCCTGATAACGACCCGCCGTATATCAAAATGACGTTTCGCGACATTGACAGAGTGCGATGGCATTGTGATTCCAGCGGCCTTCTACGGAAAGCATAACGCCAGCCGAACCGCCGCAAGCATCTCTGGGTCGAGGGTGCGATGATCACCGGCAACCGGTTTATGCCAGAAACTGGCCTTTGCCTCCCCTGTTACGTACCAGAGCCAACCTCGCCCGTAACCACAATAATGAGCAATCATGCCCACCTGCCTGTTGACTCTCCTGGCGGCCTTTAGAGCACGTACTCACATCGGCAGATCCGCATGCGGCTTTTCATCAACGGGCGGTAGCGGGAAGAGCGACGCGTGGTGCTGATGGCGTCAGGGCTGGAGGCCTCTGGCCGCGGCTTTGGACCGCTGTGGACCAGCTGGGTCAGGATCCTTTGGCGGCGGCTTCGTACTGCTCAACGACGCTCACCGGGATGCGCCCGCGGTCGCTGACCGTGATGCCCGCCTCTTTCGCCCAGGCCCGGATGTCTGTGCTGCGCTCACGGCTTGATGAGGTCCGCCCGGACCGGTGGGACTGTCGCCGGGCCGCCCTGCGCGCGTGGCGTATAAACGGCGCGAGCTGGTTGCGGAGCGCCGTGGCGTTCTTCGTGGTCAGGTCGATCTCGTACTCGGTGCTTCCGAGCCCGAATCGCACTGTCTCATCGGCCGGGCCTCCATTAAGGTCGTCCTCGAGCGCGACGGTTATCTCTTGTGCCACCCCGGCCTCCCCGGACCTGCGATCGCTAGCTGCACCGTACAAGCTCAGCCGCGGTGACGCCGTCACCGCGGACGCCGTCTCTTGCCAGCCTTCTGAAGTGGGATGCACTAACTCCGCGTCGCTGGGGCCTGTCACCGGCAAGGTCAGGGCGCCGGGTGGGGGTCACCAGAGGGTGAATGTGGGCAGTGGTGCCGGCGCGGTGAGCCTATGGTGGCCTGATGGCAAGGCCGAATTTGGCTTCTCAGTCATTCTGACCACCGGAAGTTATCCAAGGTCGCTCCTTCAGCCGTGGTGCTTGACCGGCTGGAAGTAGTGCCGGAGAGTCCAGTCCGCGAGGTTTACCCCGAGGTTGCGGGCGGCGACATCGGCGAAGCGGAAATGGATACCCAGCCACACTCGTGCGTTCACTACGTCTGCGCGCAGAGCCTGTCCGCTGTTGTAGTGGCGGGTGACACCTGGTACCGCTGTTGATGTCAGGGTGAGATCCAGGTGCCCGCGGCCGAACAGTTTCTCCAGCGCGCGTGTCAAGGACGCGGTGTAAGAGTTGTAGCCGCTCACGTAGTCCGGATAGGGCGGATTGACAAGCAATGGTGTCCAGGTGGGATCCGCGGTTGTCGCCGGGTTGCCGTCGGTATCGGCCAACTGGATGGCCGTGCTCGGCCGCCAGATGCCGTAGAACAGCTTGGCCCGCCACGCGGTGATGAGCGCATCGCTGACGGTCATATCGACTGCGGCGAACATCCGGGCAGCCTGCACGATGTCGAGTCCGCGGCTGGCGGCCTGGTCACGCAGTGCGGCGTTGAACTGCACGACGGCGTTGCCGGAGAAGAACAACGCGGTGGCGGTCTGATCTGCCGTCCGCACCGTTGAGGTGGCTGAGCCCACTGCCTTCACTTCGGCGAAGTCACGGGTGTAGCGCCGGGACGTCAGGGCGGGCGGTGGCGGGGGGGCGAACTGCGTCGCGCTGCGCACGAGCAGCGGCGTCACTCCGCCGAGCCATGGCACGGCCATGGGCGCGAACGCCGGCGGTGTCGGCCGCCACACGCCCGGCGCCGGCGGCTTGGTGAAGAATACGGGAGCGTTACGGCCGTCGTTGGCGCGCAGATCGATCAGTTTCTGGGCCATCCGTTCACCGAAGGCCACGCCGTTGGCCTTGGCCGTCCCGTCCGGGATCCCAGCGAGCGACGTGGCCAAGGCCGCATCCAGTGCGGACTGCGCGTACGGCGAATAGGTCTCAAGGACCTTATGGGCGGCGGCCGCTGCCGCTGCGGTGGCCGACGTGCCAGCATGGGCGCGGTCATCGAAGAGATAGGGCTGGTAGCCGCCCTCCACGCCGACCACCGCGTCATAGATAGCGGCGTGCATGAACGCCAGGTAGAGGGGCCATTCCTGGGGCACCTTGCTCGTGTCGCCGGACAGCGTGGTCACCGCGGTCGCGTTCCAGTCCGAGACCACTGCTGCGTTCTCGGCGGGGTGGGTTCCCGCAACCGCGTTCGCGGTCGTGACGGACAGTGGAGCAGCGAGCACCACAGCGACGCCGAGGCCGAGGAGCCGGCGAAAGTGATTAGGGCGCATTCGCACCGAATTGTCCGAACGGCGCGCCGAGCAGGGCGAGCCCGGCAGCCCGGAGGCCGAGGCGGCACCGGCCACCGCGCCGGGTGTGGAGGGTGCCGAGGGTGCGGAGACGGAGGGCGAGGAGGTGGCCGTGGCACCCCTGCCCGGCACCGCCCCGGCCGCGGGCGAGGTCGACGACCTCGAGCGCCTGCTGGCCGAGGAGGAGGAGATCGAGCGCCGTACCAGCCAGGCGCACCACGAGACGCCGCACTTCCGCAAGGAGACCGACTGACCATGCTGATGCCGCGCAAGGTCAAGCACCGCAAGCAGCAGCGGGGCCGGCTCAACGGTGCCGCCAAGGGCGGGACGACCGTCAACTTCGGCGACTTCGGCATCCAGGCGCTCGAGCCCGGGTGGCTCACGGCGCGCCAGATCGAGGCCGCCCGAATCGCCATGACCCGCCACGTCAAGCGTGGTGGGAAGGTCTGGATCCGCGTCTTCCCGGACAAGCCCGTGACCCAGAAGCCGGCCGAGACCCGTATGGGCTCGGGCAAGGGCAACCCAGAGCACTGGGTCGCCGTCGTGCGCCCCGGCCGGATGCTGTTCGAGCTGGCCGGCGTGGACAAGGACCTGGCCCGTGCCGCCATGGAGCGGGCGATCCAGAAGCTCCCGTTCAAGGCCCGGTTCGTGGTCCGTCCCGGGACCCACGGCGCGCCCGAGGTGGAGGTCTGACATGCCGTCCGCTGCCGAGCTGCGAGAGCTCGACGACGTCGAGCTCGAGGACCGCCTGGGCGAGTACCGCAAGGAGCTGCTCAACCTGCGCTTCCAGCTGGCCACCGGCCAGCTGGACAACGCGGCGCGCGTGGGCCAGGTCAGGCGCGACGTGGCCCGGGTCATGACGATCCTGCGCGACCGCGCGAGATCGCCCTGGCCGAGGGCCGCGAGCCCACGACCGGGCGCGCCCCGGGGTGCGCGACGAGCCGGCGGCCGAGCCCAAGCGCCGGGCCCGCAAGCCCAGCAAGGGCGAGGCCGGCGAGGAGTTCGAGACCGAGGACGAGGCCCTGGCGGAGTCCGCCGGCGCGGCCGAGGCCGACACCGACACCGACGACGCCGGTGACGACGGAGAGGACGCGTGATGGCGGAGCAGCAGGCGGCCGAGGAACGCGGCCGGCGCAAGGTGCGCGAGGGCATGGTCGTCTCCGACAAGATGCAGGCCACGGTCGTCGTCGCCGTGAGCGAGCCGGTCCGCCACGCCCGCTACGGCAAGATGGTGGAGCGCACCAAGCGCCTTTACGCCCACGACACCTTCGAGGCCAAGGTCGGCGACCGCGTCCGCGTCATGGAGACGCGCCCGACCTCCAAGCTCAAGCGCTGGCGGGTCACCGAGGTCCTGGAGCGTGCCCGATGATCCAGCAGGAGTCCCGCCTCAAGGTGGCCGACAACTCGGGCGCGCGTGAGGTCCTGTGCATCAAGGTGCTCGGCGGGTCGCGCCGGCGCTACGCCGGGATCGGCGACGTGTTCGTGGCCACGGTCAAAGACGCCATCCCGGGCGGCGCGCGGTGAAGAAGGGCGAGGTCGTCGAGGGCCGTCGTCGTCCGCACCGCCAAGGAGCGCCGCCGGCCCGACGGCAGCTACATCCGCTTCGACGACAACGCCGTCGTGATCATCAACGAGCAGAAGAAGCCCCGTGGGACCCGCATCTTCGGGCCGGTGGCGCGCGAGCTGCGCGAGAAGAAGTTCATGAGCATCGTCTCGCTCGCGCCGGAGGTGCTGTGATGGCGGAATCCAGAAGGACGACAAGGTCCAGGTCCTGAGGGCAAGCACCGCGGCAAGGAGGGTGCGGTGGTACGGTCGCACCCGGAGAAGGGCAGGGTGATCGTCGACGGGGCCAAGAAGCCCCAGCGTCCACAGCAAGCGCCCTCCAGCGGGCAGACCATGCAGGGCGGGATCATCGACGGACATGCCCCTGCACGTCTCCACCGTGGCCATCGTGTGCAAGAGCTGCGACCGGCCCACGCGCATCGGCATGAGATGGACGAGGCCGACCACAAGGTGCGGATCTGCCGGCAAGTGCGAGGCGGAGCTGTGAGGGCCACCGCCACCGCCACCTCCGTCCGTCCGCGGCTGCAAGACCCGCTACGACGAGGTCCTCGGGCCCGGCTCAAGGACAGCCTGGGCCTCTCCAACGTCATGCGAGGTGCCGCGCCTGGTCAAGATCGTGGTGAACATGGGCGTGGGCAAGGCCACCCAGCACGGTCGCTGCTGGATGGGGCGTGCGCGACCTCGAGGTCATCACGCGGCCAGAAGCCGGTGGTGACGAAGGCCCGCAAGTCCATCGCCGGCTTCAAGCTGCGCGAGGGCATGCCGATCGGGGCCAAGGTCACGCTGCGGGGCGATCGGACGTGGGAGTTCCTCGACCGGCTGATCTCGCTGGCCATCCCGCGTATCCGCGACTTCCGGGGCATGCCCGCCTCGTCGTTCGACGGGCACGGCAACTACACGTTCGGCGTGACCGAGCAGCTGATCTTCCCCGAGATCGACTACGACAAGGTCGACACGACCCGGGGCATGGACATCACAATCTGCACCACCGCCCGCACCGACGACGAGGGCCGTGCCTTCCTCGTCGCGTTCGGGTTCCCGTTCAGGCAGGAGACCGCATAGCACCATGGCGAAGAAGGCACTGATCGAGAAGCAGCAGCGCACGCCCAAGTTCAAGGTCCGGGCCTACACCCGGTGCCGACGCTGTGGCCGCCCGCGGGCGGTCCTGCGCAAGTTCGGGCTCTGCCGGATCTGCCTGCGGGTGATGGTGCACGCCGGCGAGATCCCCGGCGTGACCAAGGCGAGCTGGTGAGGGGAGGG